>JAJPHN010000044.1 GCA_021325235.1 Terriglobia bacterium
AACTCAGCCTCCGCTCCGAAGTAAGCCGTATCCGCGATTCCGCTGTTCTTTAGATGCAGTTCGGCTTTCTTGGCAATCCAGCGCGGATCCCGGTCGTAATGCTGCCGCGTGATCGGATCCAGAATGTCGCCCACCATCACCAGCGTGCGCGTCTCGGCGAACGGATCCATGAATGCGGTCGAGGGATCCGGAATAATCAGCATGTCGCTTTCGTTAATCGCCGCCCAGCCGCGAATGCTCGAGCCGTCGATGCCGAAGCCGTCTTCAAACGAGCTTTCCTCCAGCATGCTGATCGGATGCGAGATGTGCTGGCTCAAGCCAGGCAGATCGGTGAAGCGCAGATCGATTTGCCGGGCATCGTTCTTCTTGGCGAATTCAATGGCTTCGGGTCCTGTCATAAAGGAAGCCGCTAGAATATCGCAGCCGCTGCGCTTTGCGCAATACTTTGCCGATGCAACCCGGCGTAGAGCCTCCCGAAACGATAGCTCATGGCCTCAGCTGCGCCGCCTCTCACAACGTATCCTGCTCGATGACCACGTTCTCCCGCACAATCAGCCGTCCCGGAGCCAGCTCCCGCAGCTTCGGCAGCACCCGGCTGACATGCTCCTCCCGATCCACAAACACAAGCACCACCGGCAGATTCCCGCCCGCTTCGATCAAGCCCGACGTATGCACCCGATTCCTGCCATTGAATCCGCCGACCGCATGGAATGCGCTCGCCCCCGCCACATTCTCCTGACGCAGCATATGCAGGATCTGCTTCCACTTATCCGATTCATTCAGGTAAACCGTGACCTGTACCGCCGTATCCATGGTCATAATCTACATGGACCAAATCTACAGCTTCCGCGCCAGCCCCGCCCCCAGCACCACCGCCACGAAGCAGACCACATTCGTCACAATCAGATTCAGCGCCGCCAGCGAAAAGCGCCCCTTCTCCATCAGTGCGAACGTCTCAAAAATGTAGCTTGAATATGTCGAATAGGTCGCACAAAAACCGACCGCGATGAAAATACGCCAGCGCGGATCGGCCAGCACCCGCTCGCTCGTCCAGATCACGAAAAAGCCTAGAATAAAGCTCGCGGTGATGTTGATCACGAGCGTGCCAAACGGGAAACTCGACGGAACAATCCTCGCAACGCCCTGCGCCACGAAATAGCGCAGATTGGCCCCCAGAATCGCGCCGAGTGAGATGAGCAGAACCGTTCGCAGCATAGACTCCAACCGAATGTTATTTGGTAGGAGTCATCAGCCCGGACGGGCGGTTTATGGCGAACTCCATCGCCGCAACCCAAGTCTAGCAATTTCGTTCATAGCCAATCGGCAAAAACTTTTTCGTGTTTATTGCCGTGCCTGCAATAACTTCCACCAACCCGGCCAAGGAATATAGTTCGTTTTCGCGTTCCCGCATGCTATATCCTCGGCATGTCCACTCCCGCTCAGATCAAAGTAAACCGGGCCAATAGTCAGCTTTCCACCGGTCCCAAGACCCAGGAAGGTAAAGCCAAAGTCGGCCGCCGCGAAGCCGAACAGTACGCCGAAGAGCGTGCCAATGAGCTCCGCGCCGCCCGTCTCGCCGCCTGACAAACTATGCCCGGAGCGCGCCCTTCGCCAGTCCCGTGAACGTCGACCACACATTCCCCGGGATCCGCTGCACATCCGCGAGCACCTGTTCCATCGCCGACAGGAACCAGTCCAGGTCCTCTTTTCCGATGATGAGCGGCGGCAGAAACTTGATCACTTCGGTGTGATAACCGGCTACCTGCGTCAGAATGCGGTGCCTGTGCAGCAGCGGCATCACCAGCATCTGGCTGAACACGCCGAAATTCAAGGTATGCAGCGTGTCCCACGCCGCCTTGAGCCGCAGCGAATTCTCCGGGCGCTTGAAATCGATGCCGAACATCAGCCCGCGCCCGCGCACCTCCGAAACGAACGGGCAGCTTTCACCCAGCGCCGTGAGCCGTTCCATCACATAGCGTCCCATGCACGCCGCCCGCTCCACGATGCGCTCTTGTTCCATCACATGGAGGGTCCCGAGTGCCGCCGCCATCGCCAGATCGTTCTGCCCGAACGTGTTCGAATGCACCACGCAGCGTTCCATGCTGTTGAACACCGAATCCATAATCTTCGGATTCGTAATCACTGCGCCCACCGGCACATAACCGCCCGAAAGCGCCTTCGCCGTGCACACGATATCCGGCTCGACTTCGGGCCAGTGCTGATACGCAAACCATTTGCCCGTACGCCCGAGCCCGCACTGCACTTCATCGGCCACCAGCAGCGCCCCGGCCCTCCGGCACAATCGCTGCGCCTCGGCCAGATAGCCCTCCTTCACCACTTCGCAGCTCTTGCCCTGTACCGGCTCGATCACAAACGCGGCCACATCCTTGCGGTGCAGCGCCTGCTCGAGCGACACCAGATCGTTGAACCGCACCGCGGAGGTGCCCGGCATCAGCTCACCGAAGCGCTCGCGAAAAAATTCCGCGCCGTTCAGCGAGAGCGAGCCCGTCGTCAAGCCGTGAAACGCATGATCGCAGTACAGAATCCGGCTCTTGCCCGTGTGGCAGCGCGCGAATTTGATCGCCGTCTCGATCGTCTCCGTCCCCGAATTGCAAAAGAACACGCGCGAGAGCCCGTTTGCGCCATCTAGTTCCGTGTGCCGCGTCAGCTTCTCCGCCACCAGTCCCGAGAGCAGCGAGCAATCCATCCGCACCAGATTCGGCATCTCGCGCGACAGCACATGCTCGAGAATTTCGCGCACCCGCGGATGATTGCGTCCCAGCGCAAACACACCCCAGCCCGTCAGCATGTCCAGATACCGCTCGCCATGCCGGTCGTAGAGGTAGCAGCCTTCGCCGCGCACGTACTGCTTATCGAAGCCGATGGTGCGCAGCATCTTCACGAACACCGGGTTTATGTGCTCCGAATGGAGTTCATACTGCCGGCCCTGCTGCGCTTCCAGCCAGCTCAGAAAATCACTGCTCACTCGGTAACCCTAGCTGTGGTGGACCCCATTACAGTCGATTGTGCCACGCGCTTCAGGTTACGGGCCCCGGATTGAACGGAACCAGAGCATTGCCGAGTCCCCAATGCTCGGCCCAGGTTTTCTTTCGCCCGCTTGCCACATCGAGCACGAACTCAAAGATCTCGCGGCCCACGTCATCGATCGTGGCTCGTCCCGTTGCGATGCGGCCCGCGTCAATGTCGATCAGGTCGTGCCACTTTTCAGCCAGCGCTGTACGCGAAGAAATCTTCACCACCGGAACCATTGAGAGCCCGTACGGACTGCCCTCGCCTGTCGTAAAGATATGCAGATTCATCGAGGCCAGTTGCTCGGTGCCGCAGATGAAATCGCTCGCCGGTGTCGCCGCAAAGATCAGTCCTCGTTCCTGCACCCGTTCGCCGTGGCCCACAACCCCGCAAATTGCGCTCGAGCCGGCTTTGGCGATGGAGCCCAGCGCCTTTTCGACAATATTCGCCAGCCCGCCGCGCTTGTTGCCCGGCGTAGGATTCGCGCTGCGGTCCGCCGAGCCGCGCGCCAGGTATTGGTCATACCAGCGCATCTCGCGAATCAGTGCGCGCGCCACATCCGCATTGATGCAGCGCGGCGTGAGCAGATGAATCGCATCGCGCACTTCCGTCACTTCGGAAAACAGCACGGTCGCTCCGGCACGCACCAGCAGATCAGCTGCCCGCCCAACCGCCGGATTGCAGGTGACCCCCGAAAACGCATCGCTGCCGCCGCACTGCAATCCCACAATCAGCTGCGATACCGGGCACGGCTCTCGCCGTCGCCGGTTCAGAATTTCCAGCTTTCGTTCGGCAGCGCGCAGAATCTGCGCCACGCTTTCCGCGAAGCCATGCGCATGCTGCAAACGAATCACATCTTCCAGTACCGGCAGGTCCGGCGACAACAAGCGCCCCGGCTGCAGCTTCTCGCAGCCAAGACTCACCACCAGCGACTCACCGCCGAAATTTGCATGCCGTGCGATGTGCCGCAGCGTGCGAATCGGAATGGCTGCATCCGGCGCGTCGATCGCCACCCCGCAGCCATACCCATGCGTCACCGCAATCACGTCATCCACGTTCGGATAACGCGGCAGTATCTCGCTCTTGATCCGCCGCACCGCATACTCCACCGTCGGCGCCACGCACTGCACAGTCGTCGTAATCCCCAGCAGATTGCGCGTTCCGGCGCTGCCCTCCGCATTGCGATAGCCCTCGAACGTGTAGCCGAACGTGTCTCCATCCACCGGCGGCAAAGGTGCGGGCACCGCCGTAGCAAGCGGCAGATCGTCAAGCGAAGGCGCCGCGGGCAGATCGATCATCTCCTCCCGCACCCAGCGCCCCGGCTCGATCACACGATTTGCATAGCCGATCGTCTGTCCATAGCGGACCAGCGGATCGCCCGCCGAAATGCTTGTGAGCGCGACCTTTTGCGCCTGTGGAATGAACTCGCGTACGGTCAGACCGCCGCCATCGCGAGCCCCGGCCCGTACTCCTTCCGCGTCTACAATGATCGCGACATTGTCATCGCTGTGAGCGCGGAGATACAACGGAACCACACGTGGATTTTACTCTGTAGAGCGCGCGCGAAATGACGTGACGAGTTAACGGCGCCGGCCGAACCCGCGCCCGAAACTCTTTCCCGCGCCGCGGCCGAAACTGCGCCCGGCATTTCCGCCAAAACGTTTTCCAGCCTCGCGCTCGCTGTAGAAAGATGTGGCGCGTGGTGATTGCGAGGAGGAAGAGTTGAAACGATGCGAAGCGTATGCGGAGCTGCCGAACCCGCCCGATTGGACATAGCGGCTGCTGGCATAGCTGCGCTGGGTGAAGCTGCCGTGTGTGCCGTACTTGGGCGCGGCAGTTGTGGCATTCGTGCCGTAGTACGTCTTTCCCGCGCTCTCCGCGACCCGGTAGCCCCGATATTCATCGAGCACCACCGGCCGGTAAGCGTGATTCCAGAGCAGCTCGCGAAGGATCAGGTATTGCGGCAGCCAGTTCCAGACGCTCTCGCCGTGGTCGTGCGTCCAGTAGCCGTACTGATTGCTGCCCACGCTCTCCGGCGCAATGTACGCGAAGCCCGCGGGTTCTGGTGTTGTGTTTGCTTCGGAATCGAACAGCCCGGCGTCTTTGTGCGCGATCGCCATCCCGAGGTCGTTCTTTACCGATTCAAACTGCGGTTTCGATACCGACGTCCACGCCTCCGAGCTGGAGGTCTCGCTCTGATGCGCGGCCAGATCGGTGATGTGTGTGCGAACCGTGCGGATGCGCTCGCGATAGTCATCGTCGCGATCGTCCAGATCAACCAGAATCTTGTCCCAAGACGTGTAGAGCTGATCATAAAGTGCGCTCAATTCGTTTTCTTGTGAATGAAAAGCTGCCGCATCCGCCGCGAGCGAATCATCCGCCTCGATCAGCGTGGCTGTTTCGGCTCCGGTGAGTTTGCCGCTCTCGAGATCGCTGCGTGCTTCTGCCGTGCGCTGCCAGATACCATTGGCGTCTTTCGCAAGGTTCAGCACGCCGTTGTAGCGCGTTTCGAGCGCTTGCTTCTTGGCGGGCCAGTCGTGCTCGGCCTGTTCGATTCTCTTCGAGAGCGCGTCGGCGTCGCTCCCGTGCAGCTGGTTGTAGGCGGTCTTAAGCTCCGCTTCATGCGACCGCGGATCGTTCTTGAACGCGATCCATTTGCCGGCCGCTGTTTCGGCGTTTTGCGCCTCCGTGCGCGCCTGTTCTTCGAGCTGATTCGCGCGACCGATCAGTCCGATCGCGCGGTTGCGTTCGTTCCGGCGGTCGGCGCGAGCGATCTGGTCCAGTTCGCGGTCGAGCTGTGCGGCCTGTGCGAGCTCCTGCTGTGCCTCGCCGATCTCGCTGTTCCATTTGGCCGGTTCCGGCCGGTTGGCGAAGAGATCGGAATTCCCCGCAAGCTGTTTTCCAAGCTCGCTCTGTTCCGCCGAAACGCTCTGCCGGACATCTTCAAGATGCCGGTGCTCTGCCGCGATCTGTTTACGGACGGACGAGGGCAGGCCGCAGCTGACGAGCGCCGCAAGACATGCGATTACAACAAAACGTTTCATCACGCACCGCGATATACCGTGATATCCGCAGGATCGAGCTTGGTCCAAAGTAATCCGAAAAACGGCTCGCCTTCAAACTTCCGGATCTGCAGATATCGCTTCGAATCCTGCTCCTGAAACTCCCAGCAGTAAAAGCCGCGTCCGATGGCATTCGGGTTCGTGAACAGGCCGATCTCGCGGCTGAAGCGATAGAGCCAGAACTTCCCGTTGTAATCGAAGAAATCGGCCTGGTTCTGGCGCTGATCGATCTCCGCCAGATCGTCTTCGGAAACGCCAAGCTCGTCGAGTGTGATTCTGCGGCCGTCGAAATTCCCGAAAACTTCGAGCGTCTCCTGCGCGTGCACTTCGAGCGCGACGCGGATATCGCGCCACATCCCGCTCAGCTCCCACCAGCGCCGAGCACCGGCCTCGAAGTATTCCACCCGGTCGACGTTGAAGTCGATGTCGCTGAAATCGGGTGCGGCTCCCGCAATCGAAAGCGCATCGCCGATACGCGCATCGCTGACTTTCAGATTCGCGAGATCGGGAACGGCTGCTGCCGCCGGTTTGCGATCGAAAAACATACAGGACTTATTTGGTCGATGTCGCGGAAGGCAGCTCTTTGGGTAAATCGATCGTCACGCCTTGCCGGGCAGGCCCGAGGCGTTCGCGTTTCAGTGCTTCCAGCTCAGCGTCCACCGTGTGGCCCTGCAACTGTGCGAACTCTGCTTCGAGGCCAGCGTCCTTGCCGGTTGAGGCGAGTTGATCGAATGCTTTCGCCGTCGCCTCTTCTTTGGCCACGGTCTCTTCAAAATGCGAGAGAGCCGCAAAGGCGTTGTCGGCTTTTCCCACTCCGGCCAGCGCTTCCGAGACTTTCCGCTGAGCCATGGCGGCGTTCTTGCGTGCCACCAGCGTGGTGGCGGTCCGTTCGCCTTCCTCGATCTTGTGCTTCAGCTCGGCCACCTGGTTCTTCAACGATTCGCTTGCCTGCCGCGCGCTCTCGACGGCGGCCTGCAAGGAGGCGACCTGCTTATCGCTCTCGGCCTTCTTGGCCAGTGCCTTCTTGGCCAGATCTTCATTGCCGGCATCGAGTGCCAGTCCGGCGCGATCTTTCCATTCGGCCGATTGCCGCACGTATTTCTGATACTCGGCGTCCAGGCGGTTGTAGTTGCTCATCGCCATGGCCGAAGACTGCACCACTTTATTCAGCTCCGTCTTCATGTCGGCGATGGTCTGCCGGACGGTCGCCTCAAAGGTCGCATCCTCCATGGCGCTCACGGCCTGGTTAGCCTGCCCGCGGGCCACTCGCCCGGTGCGATTGAACAAATCAGAAAAGAAACTCATAACAGTGCTCTCTCTCGCCTCTTTACTGTAAATCTGCTCCGATCAGATCGCGCGCGTGCAGCACATCCGCCAGCAGAAAGCTCACGCACGACAGAATGTCGTCTTCATCATCCGGCCCGAGTTCCTGCAGCTTGCAGAAATTGTTAAGGGTGATCGCGACCTGGCCGTCGTTCGTCTTATGCAGCCGGAAATAAGAAGTCGCCAGGCCGTTATCGGCCGCCAGCATCTTGCGCAGCAGGGCGGGCGTGATACGCGCCTCCGGAACGGTCGCGCATACCAGCGAGAAATAGACGATGTCGCCCTCGAGCACGGCCCTGAGCGAGATCCCGCTTTCGACCTCCTGGATCCGGAGCACGTTCTCGTCAACGTCTGTAACCGAATATCGTTTTCGGGCCAGCAGTTCATGAATCTGGCCGAGGAAAGAAGCTGTCGTTTGCGCCATATCTCTCTTTGTATTTCCCTGTCAGGATACGCAAGTTCGTTTGAGCTTGTTCCCGGTACTGGGCGTTTTGCGTAAGAAACGCTCTGGGCATGGCGGCGTCATAGGGCCGTTGGAACACGAAGGGGATACGTATGGCTTCAGAACAGAATGGCGGGATCTCGAGGCTGGTAGCCGGGTTGGGCTGGTTCAGCGTAGGACTGGGACTCACCGAGATGATCGCGCCCGGAACACTGGCCCGCATCATTGGATTACCCGATCGGGGTAAAAACCGGGCCTGGACACGATTCTATGGCGCGCGCGAAGTAGCTGCCGGAATCGGCATCTTGTCGCAATCGAAACCCGCGCCGTGGCTGTGGGCGCGCGTGGCGGGCGATGCGCTCGACCTCGCTTCCCTCGGCAAGACGCTGGCGAATGACGAGTCGAACCGTTGGAAGGCCGGGCTGGCCACCGCCGCCGTAGCCGGAGTCACCGCGCTGGACATCCTGGCCGCGAAAGCGCTCAACGAGGCTGCCGAAAACGACGGTGCCGTGGTGGAGGACGTGCGCGTCGTGCGGACGATCATCATCGATCGCCCGCCGGAAGAGGTTTACAGCTACTGGCGCAACTTCGAGAATTTACCGCGCTTTATGAAGCATCTCGAATCGGTGCGGTCGATCGGAGAGCATCAGTCCCACTGGGTCATCCGGGCGCCGGGCGGCAAGCGAATTGAATGGAATGCCGAACTGGAGCACGATGAAACCAACCGGCGCATTGTCTGGCGCTCGCTGCCGGGTTCGGACATCGATCATGCCGGTTGGGTGCAGTTCGAGCGTGCTCCCGGCGATCGCGGGACGCTGGTGAAAGTGGAGGTCAACTACACGCCTCCGGGCGGAGTCATCGGTTCGACGCTGGCCAAACTGTTCGGCCAGACGCCGGGGCTGCTCATTCAGGAGAACCTGCGCACCTTGAAGCAACTCCTCGAAACGGGCGAAATTGCCAAATCGGACGCCAGCATTCACGAAGGAATGCACCCGGCCCAGCCGGAGCCGGAATCCGTTGTTTTGTAGAAAAAGGGACATCACATGAAAGCGAATTGCTGGATGGGCAAGCGAGATGTGCGCGTGGAAACGGTGCCCGATCCCAAAATATTGAATCCGCGCGATGCCATCGTGAAGATCACGTCGACTGCGATCTGCGGCTCCGACCTGCACCTCTACAACGGCTACATCCCGAGCATGGAAAGCGGCGATATTCTTGGCCACGAATTCATGGGCGAAGTCGTCGAAGTTGGAAGCGGCGTCAAGAATCTACAGAAAGGCGATCGCGTGGTGGTGCCGTTCGCAATTGCCTGCGGCGATTGCTTCATGTGTAAGCGGCAACTCTACTCGGTCTGTGAGAACTCGAATCCGAATGCCTGGATGCAGGAGAGACTGTGGGGGCATGGGGGCGCCGGATTGTTCGGATATTCGCACATGTGCGGCGGGTATGCCGGTGGTCAGGCCGAGTATGCGCGCGTGCCTTTTGCGGATGTCGGGCCAATCAAAGTGCCCGAGAGCCTGACGGACGATCAGGTTCTGTTTCTCTCTGACATTTTCCCGACCGGCTATATGGGCGCCGATTTGTGCAACATACAGCCGGGCGACACCATCGCGGTCTGGGGCTGCGGGCCGGTGGGCCAGCTTGCGATTGCGAGCGCGCGCATGCTGGGCGCCGAGCGAGTGATTGCGATTGATCGCTTCCCGTACCGGCTGAACATGGCGAAAGAGAAGGCCGGAGCGGATACGGTGCTCAATTACGAGCACGAAGATGTGCGCGACGCTCTCAAGGAAATGACCGGCGGGCGTGGACCCGATGCCTGTATCGACGCGGTCGGGATGGAAGCCCATGCTCCGGGCGCGGCGTTTCTATACGACCGGGCGAAGCAGGCCGCGATGCTCGAGACGGACCGCCCGATCGCCCTGCGCCAGGCCATTCTCGCCTGCCGGAACGGCGGGACAGTCTCCGTGATCGGCGTGTACGGCGGATTCATCGACAAATTCCCGATGGGGTCGGTGATGAATCGGTCCTTGACAATCAAGGCAGGGCAGACGCACATGCAAAAATACATGCGACCGCTGTTGGAGCGCATCGAGAGGGGTGACATCGACCCCAGCTTCATCATTACCCATCGCCTTCCGCTCGAGCAGGCGCCCCAGGGGTTCGAGACGTTTCTGCACAAGCAGCAGGACTGCATGAAAGTGGTGCTCAAGCCGGCTGCATAAGGCGAACTACATCCCGCCGCGCAGAATTTCAATCGCGCCATTGCCATTGCTGAGTTTCATCTCGCAATGACCGCTGCCGATGGTGCCGTCCAGGCTGTCGTTTGAGAGCGAACCCGAAACGCTGAGCGGGAAATCGCTGCGGATGTTTGCAAACGAAGTATGGGCGGACACGTGATAACTGGCCTCGCCCTGCAGGTGCACACGCAGTGTGGAGAAAGACGTGTGAATCGTAATGGGCTGGCATCCGCGCGCGCTGCTGGCCACGTCCACGGCCCCGTTCTGGTTCTGAACATCGATGGGCCCCGCGACGTCTTCCAGAATGACTCCGCCGAAACTCGTACTCACGTTCGCGCCCCTCACGCGCGAGCCTTTCACCGAACCGTTGGAGTTGTGAACGGTCAGGAGACCATTAACGTCATCGGCCTCGACCGCGCCGAAGCTGGTTCGGATGTTTGCCGCGCCGGCGATTTTTTGCAGCCGTACTTCGCCGTTGCCCGATTCCACTCGCGCTTCGCCCTGCACATCGTTCGCGATCACCGGTCCGAAGGAATTGATGACGGTGAGCGTGCCGCGGACGATGTTTCCTTCGATATGTGAATTGTTGGCTCGAATGGAGAGACGGCCGCCGATATCGGAAAAGCGAACTGCGCCGAAAGTGGTGTTCAGTTCAGCCGGGCCGGCTACATGTTCAGCCTCGACGGTACCATTGCTGTCATTCACGATCAGATAGCCGAGGAAATTTCGGACGGTCACATTCCCGAATGAGTTCTTCACTTCGCCGCCGCCTCCGGAATCGGTCAGCTCGACAGTTCCGTTGCTGTTGTCGATCGTCACGCCTTTCGGCACGCGCGCTGCCGTTACATTCGCGAAGCGATCGCGGACGGCGAGTTTACCGCCGACATCGCTGACCTGCACCGCGCCATTACCCGTTTCGATCGTCAGGTCGCCCTGAACGTTTGTCGCTTCGGTGCGGGCGAAGCCATTCTGCAGATGCGTCGTCCCCCGGCCATCACGGAAGATCAGATCGCCATTGGAGTTGGTAATATCCGCACCCGCTTTCAAACCGGATGCCTCGATCCGGCCAAAAGCATTGCGAATCGATACCGGCGAACTCTCCGGAACCGTGACCTCATAGTGCACGGAATACGACACATTCTTCATGCCGAAAAAGGAGCGCGGCGTTTCGGGATAACGCGTCCGAATCGATACTCCGGAACTCTGCTCGACCAGAATGTCCACCCGGTTCGCATAATCTTTCGCCTGCTGCGCGTCGGAAGCGGATGCGCGGATCTCGGCATGAATGACGACCGTCTGCTCGGGATGCGAATGAATCATCAGATCGCCGAACTTATGCTCGAGCCGCACGGGGTTACCGCTTTGCACGGTCAGAGTCCGATCGAAATTGCGCGTGTACTCCTCGCGCCCGCAAACCGGCAGAGCGGCCGCAAGGACAAAGGCGACCAGGCTAATTCTTTTGTTCACGGCTCAATAGCTCCTCTAATGTCTGCTGTTTTTCGCGATACAGGTCGGCCAGCGTGGTCTGCAGATGCACGTTGAAGCGATTGAGTTTCACGTTGGCGCGCGTCTCGTCGATAGCCGAATCGATGGCGAGCAGCTTCTCCTGCTCGTTCGCCACGTAAGGAGAGGCGGGCTTCTTGAGTTTCGCTTCGGCCAGCCGCGACAGCTTATCGATTGACTGCCGATACGCTGCCTCGTTCTTCTCTACTTCGGCGAGGGCCTGTTCGGTCAGGAAATCGTCGTCGCCGTTTGCTCCAGGTTGTGCATGGGACGCGGGAGTGTGTGCCCGCTGCCAGAGCAGCGGGGTCGCGATAAGAGCCAGCAAGATCGCCGCAGCAATAGCCAGAACCGGCCAACGCTTCCAGACGGGCGGAGCCGGCTGGATCCCCGCCTCGATAGTGCTGCGAATTCGCCCCCATAGCTCTGGCGTTTCCCACTCTTCATGCAGCGAACGCGCGGTGGAAGAAATCTGCAACCACAACTGATATTCGCGGCGGCACTCGGCGCAGAACCGCAGGTGCTCGCGCGCTTCCGGCATCAGCTCTGGCGTGCGCAGCGCCTGCTCCAGATCTCCACATTCAAACTTCATCGTGCAGTCTCCGTGAGGATGCGTTTTAGTTGACTCTTGGCCTCAAATAACCAGCTGCGGCAGGTGCCTTCGGGAACTTCGAGGATGGCCGCGATCTCGGAATGCTTCAGGCCTTCCACTTCAAACATGAGGAAGACAATACGCTGCCGGTCGTTGAGCATCGCCAGAGCGCGTTCGAGTGCGAGCTTCAGCGGCAGCTTGCCGGGGGCGGGGAAGTCGCGCGCAGGCGCGGTTTCAGCCAGGCGCTCCCTTCGCCGCAACGCGTCGTAGCAGCAGTTGAGCAGGATGCGATAGACCCAGGTGGCAAGCGAGGACTGACCCTCAAACCCGCGCACCGCCTTGTGTACCTTGAGAAAGGCTTCCTGAACGGCGTCTTCCGCATCCGCGCGGCTGCCCAGCATCCGGAAGGCCAGGCTCTTCATGCGCGAGGCATGCTGCTGGTAGAGCATCTCGAATGCGCGCAGATTGCCGCGCCGGCATTCGTCGGCAAGCTGGGCTTCAGTCGGATGTTCCGGCAGAGCCCCAGGAAAGCGCAGCGGCAACGCAATCTCCCACACAATGATTCTCTGTTTCGCGCTTTAGACGCCGGCGCTGGGCCAAATGTTGGGCGCGCTGCAAGATATTTTCAAGCTGGGGATTATGGCTCGGCCGGGATTAGTTCGGGTGCGGCCGATGCTTTTTCGAGCGCAACACCCTCCCAGCGCGCCACCACCGCGGTGGCCACGCAGTTGCCGAGCATGTTCACCGATGTGCGGCACATATCCATCAGCGCATCGACGCCGAGGATCAGAGTTATGCCCTCGAGCGGCAGATGGAAACTGCCAAGCGCCCCGGCCAGAATCACCAAGCTCGCTCTCGGAACGGCGGCTACGCCTTTACTCATCAGCATGAGCGTGAGCATCATCGTGAGCTGGGTTGAAATCGGCATGTTGACACCCGCCGCTTGTGCAACGAAGATCGAGGCGAGCGCCAGATAGAGGGTCGAGCCGTCGAGATTGAAGCTGTAGCCGGTGGGCAGCACAAAACCGACGATATGCTTCGGAACTCCGAAGAGGTTCATGTTCTCGAGCGCGATGGGCAGCGCGGCTTCACTCGAAGCTGTCGAAAAGGCAATCAGAAACGGCTGCCGTGCGGCCTGGAAAAAGCGGCCGAACGGCACGCGTGCAATGGCCAGCGCTCCGCCGAGCACGCAGACGACAAAAACGGCTTCAGCCAGATACAAACTGCCGACCAGCTTGCCTAAGCCGAGTAGTACGCGCACGCCTTTCGAGCCGACGGTAACGGCAATCGCGGCACCCACTCCAAAGGGCGCCAGATACATCACGTAGCGGGTGTAGCGAAACATCACTTCGGCCACCGCGTTGGCAAAGGTGACCACGGGTTCTGCCTTTTTCCCGATAGCCGAGCAGGCGGCCCCGAACAGAAAGAAGAAAATGACCATCTGCAGCACGTCGTTCTGGGCTAGCGACTCGAAGATGTTTTGCGGTATGGCGTGCTCGAGGACCTGGTTGAAGGAAGCCGGGCGGGCGAGTCCGGAGATCGGCGATCCTGTCTCGCCCGCGAGTGTTAACCCCGCGCCGGGCTTGAGTATGTTGACCGCGGCGAGTCCGATGGCGAGCGCGATCGTGGTGGCAACTTCGAAGTAGACAATCGATTTGAGCGCAATGCGGCCCATGGTCTTCAGCTCGCCTGCGGAAGCGATTCCCGCGACGAGCGTGCCGAACAACAGCGGTCCGACGATGGACTTGATCAGCCGCAGAAAGATGTTGCTGACCGGTGCCAGCGCTTTTGCAAAACCCGGCGCAGCGACTCCCAGAACGACGCCCGCAACGAGCGCGACAAAGATCCAAGACGTGAGCGAGAGCCGCTTCAGATGATGCATGCGCAGGCGCTTATCGTTCGCCCCACTTCAGCTTTTCACGCAGCACGTCGAAGAAGAGTAGCTTCGGCGGACGGATCAACTGAATCGTCTTTGGCGACGAGCGGCAAACGACCAGATCGCCTTTGGACAGCGGCTCGCCGACTTGGCCGTCGATGGTCAGGTAGGTGCCGTCTTCGCCGTGCACAAGGATGTGAATGACGCTCGTATCGGGCACGATAACGGGGCGGTTGGTCAACATGTGCGGGCAGATCGGCGTGATACAGAAGGCTGCGACCGACGGAAAAATTACCGGACCGCCCGCCGAAAGCGAATACGCGGTCGAGCCGGTAGGCGTAGCGATGATCAGACCATCGGCCTTGTAGGCGGCGACGAAGTGATTATCGACATGGGTATCGAGATCGATCATGCGGGCCAGCTCGCTCTTGGTGATCACGATGTCGTTCAGCGCAGAGTAGGAACCGATGGTTTTGCCGCCTCGGCGCAGCTCGCAATCGAGCATGCGCCTGCGCCCGATGCGATGCTGTCCGGCGAGCGCGCGCTCGAGCTCCGGATAGAGATCTTCGAGGGGTATCGAGGTCAGGAATCCGAGATGCCCCATGTTCACGGCAAACAGCGGAATGTCGCGGCCGCCGACCACACGTGCCGCCGAAAGGAGAGTGCCGTCACCGCCCAGCACCACGATGAGGTCGCAGCCATCCGGTAGGTCGTTGCGGTCGAACCAGTCTTGGCGGCCGGCGTGGATCGCGGTTTCTTCATCCAGGCGGCACGTGATCCCGCGCTGCTCGAACCAGGCGAGAAGTCCGGACACCGTCTCGGCGGCATGCGGCATGTTCGGCTTCGAAATAATACCTACGGTCTCGATCGGAGGCATGCGTCGTGTATTAGGGCCAGTTGTTAAAGGATAGAGTAATCTAGCGCCGGGCGTGCAGCAAAAACTCGCGGTTGCCTTCCGCGCCGGTGATGGGACTCGGCACGATCGCGGTGCGAAAGCCGAGCGCTTCGATTGCATCGGTCACCTTCCGGCAAACAGCTTCGTGCACTTGGGGATCGCGCACGATTCCTCCTTTACCGATGGACTCGCGACCGGCTTCGAACTGCGGTTTGATCAGAATGATCCAGTCGCCGCCCCTTGCAAGCAGCGGTGCAAGAGCAGGCAAGAGGAGCGTAACGGAGATAAAGCTGACATCGCAGGCGATCAGATCAACGGGCTCGCCGATCTCTTCGGGGCGCAGATAGCGCGCATTGGTTTTCTCGTGCAGGATCACGCGCGGATCGGTGCGCAGCTTCCAGTCGATCTGACCGGCGCCGGTATCGACTGCGTGCACGCGTGCGGCTCCGTGCTGGAGCAGGCAATCGGTGAAACCACCGGTTGAAGTGCCGACATCGAGGCAAATCCTGCCGCTTACGCCGACTTGAAAGGCCTGGAGCGCCGCTTCGAGCTTGAGGCCGCCGCGGCTCACATACCGCAGCGGTTGAACGATCTCGATGCGGGCGTCGGGTGCGACGAAGTGTCCTGGCTTATCGGCCTTCTGCCCGTCCAGCGTCACCTTGCCGGCCAGAATGAGCGCCTGCGCCCTGGCTCGCGTTTCGGCCAGCTCGCGCTCCACCAGCGCAACATCGAGGCGCTGTTTGCCGCTCTGCTTCAAGCCTTGCGCTGCACGATGAAATCGGCGATCTGCCGCAGCCGTTCGGCGCGATTGCCAAAGCTGGCGAGTGCGGCATGAGCGGCCAGCCGTTCTTCTTCCGCCATGATGCGCGAGCGCTCGAGTCCGTAGACAGCGGGGAAAGTGATTTTTTGCTGGGCCTGATCCTTGCCCGCGGTCTTGCCCAGCGCTTCGGAAGATTCCTCGATGTCCAGCACGTCGTCGATGATCTGAAACGCGAGCCCGATGTGCTCGCCGTAAGCCGAGAGTGCCGCCAGCTGATCCGGAGTTGCGCCCGCATAGATTCCTCCGATTCGCACGCTGGCGCGCAGCAATGCGCCGGTCTTGGCGCGATGAATGCTGTCGAGCAGCGCGGCGGTGGCTTTCTTGCGCTCGCCTTCGATATCGTTTACCTGCCCGCCGATCATGCCGCCCACCGTTCCGGCAGCGCGCGAAAGTTCTTCGACCATGCGGATCTTCTGTTCCGCTGAAATCGCAGGCAGACGGCTCAAAACTTCAAAGGCCAGTGTGAGCAGGGCGTCGCCGGCGAGTATCGCCATCGCCTCGCCAAAAACTTTATGACAGGTTGGACGGCCCCGCCGGAGATCGTCGTTATCGAGCGCGGGCAAGTCATCGTGGATCAGGGAATAGGTGTGAACGAGCTCGAGCGCACAAGCGGCATTTTCTACTCCGCTAGTCTCGCCGCTTATCGAGGTAGCGGCAGCAATGGCGAGGATCGGCCGAATCCGCTTGCCACCCGCAAACAGGCTGTACCGCATGGCGCGATGTATCGAGGATGGATCGACAGTTTCCTCGGGAACCCATTGCTGCAACGCGCTGTCAACCAGCTGGACTTGGGCGGCGAGGAATTCCTGGAGTCCGATCTCCGGCGATTGCGTCATTACGAATTCTTCTCGGGTTCGAAGGGCACCGCGACCATCTGCGAACCGCGCCGGATCAGCATTTCGACTTTACTCTCGGCTTGGTCGAGCTCGCGTTTGCACTCCGCGCTCAGTTTCATCCCGTTTTCGAAAAGAGCGAGCGATTGCTCAAGCGGAAGATCTCCCTTTTCGAGTTCTTTGACAATTCGCTCGAGCTCTTCGAGGCGCGCTTCGAAATTCGGCGCGGGTGTGCTCTCCTCGGGCATTCGACTCATTGTAACGAGCGGATTACACCGCCTCGTTGTCGAGAATTTGTGCGCTCAAGAGACGGCCGGCGCGGCTGCGCAGTCCCAGACCATCGACACGGCCTTCGAAATAGCGGCGGTGGAGAGCGACGCCATCCAGATCGTCCGTAAGGTTCCAGCCGGCGCGAGCGAGTTCGGCTCGCACCTCGTCCGGCAGGAAGAATAGTCGGAACGGCTCGCCGGTTTGAGCCACGCGGGCGGCCAGATATTGCTGAAGAATTCGCTCTCTTTCTGTGAGCGCGTCGGCCGGGAGCGCGTAATCGAAGACGAGTCCACTACGTGCGGCGCAGGTTCCGAGGAAGTCGATCGTTTGCCGGAACGCCTGCAGGGTCATATACGGAACGACACCCAGCCAGCTGAAAAAGACGGGGACGGTTCGGTCGAATCCGGCCCGCGATAAGCATGTGGCCAGCGAATCGTGTTCGAAATCGACGGGTACATAGCGCGTGTTGTCTGGTTTATCTAAGCCCGACGCGGCGGCGAGTTCGCATTTCCAGGCCTGTGTGGCCGGGTGATCAATTTCGAAGATTTGAAGACCGCTGTGGTGAAACGGATTGCGCCAGGCGAACGTGTCGAGACCGGCACCAAGCAAAACATACTGCCGAACGCCGCGCTCCACTGCGCCTGCCAGTTGGTCTTCGGCGAAGCGGCTGCGCACAACCATCCAGGAGCGCATTGCACGCGAAACCGGGTGATCGCCGTCGGTGTTGGCCCGCACTTCGGCGGCTGCTTCGGCGGGCAGCAGTCGCAGGGCGTAGGAATCTTCAAAGACGAGCGGAGATGCATCGTGCAACTGATGGGCGGCACGACGCATGGCGACGCGTAATGCTGTGCGGCTTGGAATACCGACCTGCATACGTTCGATAGAATAGCCGCTTTGGAGGATTGCCATGTCTGCTGATTCGCCCACCGGTTCCAATCCTGCTTCGCTGGACCGGCGTGATTTTCTGAAGCGGTCGGGAGCGCTGGGCGCGGGAATTGCCGTTGCGTCGAAGGCGTTCTCGAGGGCGAATAAAGTGAGTCCGAGCCGCGTGATCGGCGCAAATGATCGCATCAATGTGGCGCTCATTGGCTGCGGCGGACGCGGGCAATCGGATGCGCGCTCCTTCGCGAAATACGCGGAGAATCACAACAATGCGTGCCAGATTGTGGCAGTTTGCGACGTCTACGAAAAGCGGAAGCGCGAGACCGCCGAGCGCCATCAGGCGAAAGGCTACTCGGATTACCGGGAAGTGATCGCGCGGCCGGATGTCGATGCGCTGATCGTTGCCACTCCCGATCACTGGCACGCACGCATTGCGCTCGATGCCATGGACGCCGGCAAGGATGTGTATCTGGAAAAGCCGATGTGCCACACGATCGACGAAGCGAAGAAGCTGGTCGATACCACGCGGGAGACGCAGCGTGTGCTGCAGGTTGGCTCGCAGACGACTTCGGCCGATCAGTGGTGGAAAGCAAAAAAGGCGATCGCCGACGGGATGATCGGCAAGATGATCATGAGCCAGGGATCGTATCATCGCAACTCGATTGAGGGCGAATGGAACTGGCCGATCGACACAGCGGCGGGGCCGGATGCATCGGGAGACAATCACATCGACTGGAACATGTGGCTTGGCTCCGCGCCGAAGCGCGCTTACGATGCCGATCGTTTCTTTCGGTTTCGCAAATACTGGGACTATTCGGGCGGCATTGCGACCGATCTGTTCTTCCACGTGGTAGCGCCGCTCAACATCTGCTGGAGCAAGCCGCAGTTTCCGACCAAGGTTTCGGCATCGGGTGGTATTTATGCGTTCAACGACGGGCGCGAGGTGCCCGACACGTTTCATCTGATTGCCGAATACCCGGAAGGTCACTCGCTCGTGCTCAGCTCCTCGATGGCCAACTCGCAGCACATTCCGGGCCTGATTCGCGGGCACGAAGGCACGATCATCATGGTGCCGCACGGCGAGTTCGAGGGTTCCACTCCTGAAATTCTGGTGAAGCCTGAGATTGTGGAACTTCCCAACAGCGACGACCGCGGGCCGTTTCCGGGCTACAAGTTTGGCAAGGACGAAATTCACATACCGGTTGAGCAGTACGACATGATGCAAGCTCACGTCGGCAACTTCCTCGATTGCATGCGCACGCGGCAGAAGCCGCACCTCGATGTGGAGACGGCGGCGCACGCGCAGGTGCTGATCAGCCTAGCGGTGGATTCGTATCGCGATGGACGTGTGAAGTATTGGGACGAAGCCAAGTGGAAGGCTGCTGACCGGCCGGTGAAGGCATAATCGAAGCTGGGTGCCCGAGTGATTCGGGCACCTGGCACGATGCTCAAGCGAGCCAAAACCCACGACGTTCTCGATCTTTTTCACGAGCCTGTTCGCGATTGGTTCCGCGCTGTATTTGAAAAGCCCACGCGTGCGCAGGAGGCCGGCTGGCCCGCTATTGCGAAGGGCGACTCGGTCCTGATTCTGGCGCCCACGGGCAGCGGAAAGACGCTCGCTGCTTTTCTCTGGTGCCTGAACCGGCTACTCTTCGAGCCGCAACCGCCGAAGAACGAGCGTTGCCGCGTGCTCTACGTTTCGCCGATCAAAGCGCTGGCGGTTGATGTGGAGCGGAATCTGCGCGCGCCTTTGGTTGGCATCACGCAGGCCGCCAGACGCGCCGGCATTCCGGTAATTGAGCCAGCGGTAGCGATACGCACTGGCGACACGCCGGCTGCGGAGCGAGCGCATTTCCTGCGAAATCCGGCAGACATCCTGATCACGACGCCCGAATCGCTGTATCTGATGCTGACTTCGAACGCGCGCGAGACGCTGCGATCGGTCGAGACGGTGATCGTGGACGAGATTCACGCGCTTACACCGACCAAGCGCGGCGCACACTTTGCACTCTCGCTCGAGCGGCTGGAGGTGATGGCGAGACGGAAGCTGCAGCGCATCGGGCTTTCGGCGACGCAACGGCCGCTCGAGATTGTCGCGCAGTTTCTGGGCGGTGCGCAGGAGGGAAATGTCGCCGGTACGCAAGCGGAGGCGGTGAACGACGGAGTGCTGCCGGAAATTGAAAAGTTCGCTTCACGGGCGCGGTTCCGATCCGTGACCGTTGTGGATGCGAGCGAACCGAAGCGGCTGGATCTCAAAGTGGAAGCGCCGCTCGAAGACATGGCGCGCGTAGATCAACTCGAATATCTGCCAAGCGGCCCGGCTTCGCAGGGACCAGCGCGCCCGTCGATCTGGACTGCGATTTATCCGAAACTGCTCGAACTGATCCGCGCACATCAATCGACGCTCATTTTTGTGAACAGCCGGCGGCTGGCGGAACGTGTTTCGGGAGCAATCAATGAACTGGCGGGCGAGGTGCTGGTGCGCGCGCATCATGGCAGCGTCGCGGCCGAGCAACGGAAAGATATCGAAGAACGGCTGAAACTAGGCACGCTGCGAGGGCTGGTGGCGACTTCGTCTCTGGAACTTGGCATCGATATGGGTGCGATCGATCTGGTGATACAGATCGAAGCGCCCCCGTCGGTGGCAAGCGGATTGCAGCGGGTGGGGCGGTCGAGCCATCACGTGGGCGGCGTCAGTTCCGCCATTGTTTTTCCGAAGTATCGAGGTGATCTGGTGGCCTGCGCCGCGATCGGTAAAGCCATGTCGGACGGGCAGGTGGAAGCGGTCGATTACACGCGCAATGCACTGGATGTTCTGGCGCAGCAGATCGTGGCGGCGGTGGCGATGGACAGCTGGAACGCCAGCGAGCTGCTGGCAGTTTTGCGGCGGGCCGCACCATACGCGGAACTCTCACGCGGCGTGTACGAGGGCGTGCTGGACATGCTTTCCGGGCGCTATCCATCGGACGATTTTTCGGACCTGCGTCCGCGCCTTACCTGGGACCGGATTACGAATCAACTCACGGCGCGGCAGGGAGCGCGGCTGATGGCGATCGTGAATGGCGGAACGATCCCGGATCGCGGGTTGTACGGCGTGTTTGTGACTGGCGGCGCGAAGGGCTCGCGCGTGGGCGAACTGGACGAAGAGATGATCTTCGAGAGCAGCGCGGGGGACACGATCATTCTCGGCGCAAGCACGTGGCGCATCGATGAGATCACGCACGATCGCGTGCTGGTTTCGCCGGCTCCGGGCGAACCGGGCAAGATGCCGTTCTGGAAGGGCGACACGAGTCCGCGGCCGGCCGAGTTTGGCAGGCACATCGGGCAGATGACGCGGGAACTCATGGAACTGCCGCGCACGGCGGCGCTTACTCGGCTGATGGAGCAGCACAACCTGGATCAGCTCGCGGCCGAGAATCTGCTGCGCTATCTGGACGACCAGAAAGCCGCGACCGGCAAGGTGCCGAGCGATCGCGATATCGTCATCGAGCGCTGCCGCGACGAGCTGGGGGACTGGAGAATCTGTGTGCTGACGCCGTTTGGCAGTGCGGTGCATGCGCCGTGGTGCATGGCGGCGACGGCGCGGCTGCGGGCTGAGCGGAATCTGGAGGCGGAGTCGATGTGGACGGAGGATGGCTTCGTCATCCGGCTGCCCGATATGGATCTCCCGATTGAAGGGGACACGCTGCTACCGGACGCGGCTGAGCTGCGGCAGTTGGTTGTTCAGCAACTGAGCAGCACGCCGCTGTTTGCAGCTAAGTTTCGCGAGGCAGCGGGACGCGCGCTGCTGCTTCCCAAACGGCGCGCCGGCATGCGGGCTGCGCTCTGGCAGCAGCGGAAGCGCGCGTCGGATTTGTTGAGCGTCGCCTCGCGCTTTCCGTCGTTTCCCATTCTGCTCGAAGCGTATCGCGAGTGTTTGCGGGATGTGTTCGATCTCGAGGCGGCGGTTCGTATTTTGAAAGATATTCAAACGGGCAAGATTCGGGTGACGAGGGTGGAGTCGCAGAAGCCATCGCCATTCGCCTCGGCGCTGCTGTTCTCCTATATTGCCAATTACATCTACGACGGCGATGCTCCACTGGCCGAGCGGCGCGCGCAGGCGCTTGCGATCGATCAGTCGCAGTTGGAGGAGATCCTCGGCAGCACCGATTTTCGCGAACTGCTCGATAAACGCATTCTGGATGAGATTGAGGCGCGCCTGCAGGCGACCGATCCCGAGTATCAGGCCAAACATGCAGACGGGCTGCACGATCTGCTGCTGAAGCTGGGCGATTTGTCGGAGGCGGAGATCAGCGCGCGCACAACGTCGCAGGCGGTTGCGGGATCGATTGAGACGTTGGTGAAGGCGCGGCGCGCTCTGGCGGTTCGCATCGCAGGCGAGATGCGCTACATACCCGTCGAGTACGCCGGAAGGTACCGCGACGCTCTCGGGATTCCATTGCCGCCGGGATTGCCGGAGGTGTTCCTCGCAACGGCGCCCAATGCCGAGGCTGAATTGATCCGGCGATATGCGCGAACGCATGGACCATTCACGACGCAGGATGTCGTGCGGCGATTTGGTCTTTCGCGGGCAGTGGTGCAGGCTGCGCTTTCCGCCATGCACGATGCAGGCGCGCTGTATGAGGGAGAATTTACGCCGGGCGGAGTACACCGCGAATGGATCGATCCGGAGGTGCTGCAGCAGGCGCGGCGGCGCACGCTCGCGCAATTGCGGCGGGAAGTTGTGCCGGCGGAAGAGCGGCAGTTCGCGCGCTTTCTGGCTCGCTGGCAGGGCGTGACTGCTCCGCGACGGGGGCTGGATGCGCTGCTCGATGCGATCGAAATTCTGCAGGGCGCTCCGCTGCTCGTTTCCGATCTGGAACGCGAGATTCTGCCGGCGCGAGTTGCCGACTACCGGCCCGAAGATCTCGATGCGCTGCTCGCTTCGGGTGAAGTGATCTGGCTTGGCCGCGAGCCGGTGGGGGATCGCGATGGGCGGATCGCGCTGTATCTTTTGGACAGCGCCGATCGCCTGTTGCCGCCGGACGTAGCGGCTGCGGAAGATGCGCAACCGTTATCCGAGCGTGCAGAAAAGATTCTGGATGTTCTGCGGCGCCGGGGTGCGACGTTTTTTGGCGAACTGCATCGCGCCTGCGGCGGAAATTATCCGGGTGATACGCAGGATGCGATCTGGCAGCTCGTCTGGCGCGGGCTGATCACCAACGATACGTTCCACCCGCTTCGCAATCTGATCCGTCCTCGTGACAGCCGATCGCATCGCGGTATGCCTGGCGATGGCCGGCCGGGTTCGCCGGAATTTCTGCGGTCGCTGAGAGCGCGCGGGGTGCGGGGGCGTGCGCCGGAAGGCCGCTGGTCGTTGGTCGAACAACGGAGACCAAAGGAATCGATCACGTTCACCGAACACGCGGCGGCTGTGGCGCAGCAGATGCTGGTGCGCTACGGGATCGTGATGCGCGAAGCGGCGCAGGGAGAAGAGATCGCGGGCGGATATGCGGCGGTCTATCCCGCATTGCGAACGATGGAAGAAAGCGGCTGGATCCGGCGCGGGATGTTCGTGGCCGGACTGGGGGCGGCGCAGTTCGCAACGACGGCTGCGATCGATATGCTGCGCAACCTGAAGCATGCACCGGAACAGCCGGAGACGCTGCATCTGGCGGCGGCCGATCCGGCCAATCCCCACGGCACCATACTTCCGTGGCCACGCTCGGGAACAGAGTCAGAATCGGCAACGCACGGCATGGCACGAGCGGCGGGTGCGAGCGTCGTGCTGGTGAATGGCGAACTGACTGCGTTCCTGCGACGGCGGAATCCTGCGATTCGCGTGTTTTTGCCTCCAGAAGAACCGGAGCGTTCGCATTTCGCCGCTGCGCTCGCGCGTAAGCTTGCCGAGATTGCAGGCATGAGGCAGGCGCGCCGGAGCGGTCTGCTGATCGCAACGATCAACGACGAACCGGCTTCCCAGCACAGGCTCGCGCGCTTTCTGGAGGATGCCGGATTCGTTGCAAGCGTGGCGGGCTATCATCTGCGGCGTGCGGCTCCGGCCTTTGAAGACGAGGCCGAGGAAACGGCCTTCCATGCCTGAAGGCGATACGATTTTTCGCGCCGCTCGTACGCTGCAGACAGCGCTGGCGGGGAAAACGATCACGGCATTTCAGACGGTTCTGCCCAAGCTGGCGCGGGTGAACGAAGATACGCCGGTTCCCGGCCGCATTGTGGAGTCGGTCGGAGCTTCCGGCAAGTGGATCGAGATGCGGTTCTCGGGCGATCTGATCCTGCTCACGCACATGCTGATGAGCGGAAGCTGGCATATCTACCGCGCGGGCGAAGCTTGGAAGCGAAGCCAGTACGACATGCGTATCGTGGTTGCGACGGCGGATTTCGTCGCCGTTGCGTTTCGCGTTCCGGTGGCGGAATTTCACAGCCCCGAGACGCTGCGGCGGCGGGCAGGATTCCGGGATCTGGGTCCGGCGCTTCTTCGCTCCGATTTCGACGGCGCGGAGGCGATGGCAAACCTGCGCGCGCAGCCTGAGATGGAAATTGGCAGCGCGCTGATTCGTCAGTGGATTCTGGCCGGGATCGGCAATGTGTTTAAGAGCGAAGTGTGCTTCGCCGGGCGTGTGAATCCGTTTCGCAAGGTGGGCTCGCTCAATGACTCCGAACTGGGCACGATTGTTTCCGAAGCCGACCGGCTGCTGAAAGCGAACGTGCTGGATACGTCGGAAGACAAGATTCTCACGTACACCGGTTTCCGCCGGACCACGGGGATGGCGGATGCTTCGGCGCGCTTATGGGTCTATGGACGCGCTCGCAGGCCTTGCCGTGTCTGCGGGACGGCCATACTGGCGCGCAGACAGGGCTCGGAGGCACGGCTGACATTCTGGTGCCCGCGCTGCCAGCCATTTGCTTTGCAGCCCTAAGCACCTGCTCGCGACGCGCTGTTTAACGTGCTTCCGACTCTCGCCACTGCAGGGCCTGCTTGCGATAAATCTCGTGGTCGCTCTGGCTGAACTGCACGAGTTTGACGACGCGAACGGAACCGGTATGGCTGCGAAGCCACACGGCAACGGTGCGGACGGCAATCTGTGCGGCGTCTTCGATTGGATATCCGTAGATGCCGGTGCTGATGGACGGAAAACTGATGGTTTGGACGTCGCGCTCGGCGGCGAGATTCAGGCAGGTTGTGTAGCAGGAGGCAAGCAGCTCGCTCTCGCCGTGTTTTCCGTCGCGATATCTCGGTCCCACGGCATGGAATACGTAGCGAGCTGGTAAGCGGCCGGCACTCGTGACAACCGCGCTTCCCGTGGGGCAGCCGCCCTGCTCGCTGCGGATGGTATCGAGTTCCTGCAGGATCTCGGGACCGCCGGCCCGGTGAATGGCGCCGTCTACACCGCCTCCGCCGGCGAGTGCCGAGTTGGCGGCATTTACGATCGCGTCGACATGAATCTGAGTGATGTCGCCTTTTAACAGCTGCAACTGGCAGAGACCGATCTGGAGCGAAAAATCGGAGGCCATACGTCGATCATTTTAGAAGAGGTATTGACCTGGAACGAGAAATGCTGAGATTTTAAAATGCCAAGAGAACTACCGTAAAAAGGTTCGCGTCGTGTACCGCCCAGAGAGCCCCGAAATTTCGCGCCGCAGGTTTCTGGGCAAGAGTGCGGCGGCGCTGGTTGGGCTGGCAGGGGCTGGAACCGCAGCCAAAGCAGTAACCAAACGGCAGATTCCCGGGTTGCATGCTCCTCCCGAACTGACGCCGGAAGACGTTGCGTTTTTGGAGGATTACGAGAAACGCTGTTTCCAATATTTCTGGGAGCAATGGGACAGCCGGACAGGACTTTTCATGGACCGGGCGCGGGTGGACGGCGCGCCTTCCAGTCATGTGGCAAGTTCGGCAGCGACCGGCTTCGGTTTAGCGGCTTATTGCATCGGAGCCGAACGCGGCTGGGTACCTCGCGAACGAGCCCGGGCCCGCGTTCTTACGACACTTCGCTTCCTCTGGGCGCGCTCGTTCCACGACCACGGCTGGTTTTTGCATTTCATGGATCCGCGCACCGGGCAGCGGCGCATGGATTCGGAAATTTCGAGCGTGGATACGGCGCTGCTTCTCGCGGGTGTTCTGACAGCGCAGGGATACTTCTGGAGCGATCACGAGATTCACCAGCTGGCGAAGCAGATATTTGAACGCGTCGATTTCGTCTGGATGCTGAACGGCAATCCGTACCTGCTTTCGCATGGTGTCCGGCCGGGCTCGGGCTTCATCAAATTCCGTTGGGATGCTTACAGCGAGGCGTCGCTGCTGTATCTGCTGGGGATCGGCGCCGCGCGGAACCCGCTGACCGCAGACAGCTGGTATGCATGGGTTCGTCCCGAAGTTCGTTACCAGAAATGGAAATTCATAGGCGGCGGCCCGCTGTTCACGCATCAGTATTCGCATGCCTGGGTGAATTTCCGCCACCAGACGGATGCCAACGGGACCAACTATTTCGAGAATTCGCGGATTGCCACCTATGCGCACCGGGATTTCTGCATCAGCCTGCAATCGCGGTATGCCAGTTACGGGCCGAATATGTGGGGCATCACCGTTTCCGACAGCGCTACGGGCTACGTGAACTGGGGCGGACCGCCGGATGAAGGGCCGATCGATGGAACGCTGGTGCCCTGCGCGGCGGCCGGTTCGCTGATGTTTACGCCGGATATCTGCCTGCCCGTCCTGCGCGAGATGCGCAAGCTTTACGGCGACAAGATTTACCAGCGCTACGGCTTTACCGACGCATTTAATCCGAACTGGCAGGATCAGAAGCTCTGGGTCAATCCCGATGTGATTGGAATCGATGTGGGGATCTCGCTGGTGAGTATGGAGAATCTGCTCACTGGCAATGTATGGCGCTGGTTCATGATGAATCAGTACATCCAGTCCGGCATGGAGCGCGTGGGATTCCAGATTGCGACGCCGGGCATCGGAATCAAGCAGATTCGGGAGACACCGCGGAGCGCGCACTCCGTCTAAGCAGAGCGAGACTAATGTCCCGCTACGCTCTTGCCGTTCTTTTCGCCGTGTCCGCCTTGTTTGGGGCTGGGGGCGCGCAGGTTGCTTCTGCTCAGGAAATAATAAGAGCGGAGATTCCCGCGATTCACGACTGGAGCACGCTGCGAATTGCGCTGACGCGTACCGGTTGCCTCGGCGCCTGCCCCGAGTACAGGGTCACGATCAGCGGAAACGGAACCGTCGATTTCGAAGGACAGGCGTTCGTGGCTTCTCCCGGACATCATCACGCACAGATCTCGCCGGGCCAAGTGCGCGAGCTCATGGCAGCATTCGCGCGTGCGGGATTTTTCACTCTGCAGGATTTCTACTTTGGGCCGGTGATGGACCGCCCGGGCTGTATCCTTTCGGTTGCGTTCGACGGGCGAACGAAATCGGTGATGGACGTGGCGGGTGGTCTGGTTAGTATGCCGGAGAGAGTGCGGCGGCTGGAGAGTGAAATCGATCTAATCGCGGGTACCGCCCAATGGGTTCAGCCGCGCTAGATGGCAGCGAGGCTCAGGAACGGCGACACGATCTGTGCCGCCAGGTCGAATTTGCCGCGGTTCAGATCGTGACCGGCACCGTTTACGATGCTGAGCCGATGCGGAGCGCCAAGCGCGCTTAAAGCGGTTTCCATTTCGGCGGGTGTTCCGAACGGATCGTTGTCGCCGTGCACAAAAAGCGCCGGCGTCCGTACGGCGGCAAAGTGTGCCGTGCGGAGTTGTTCAGGCTTTCGCGGCGGGTGCAACGGATACGAGAGCAGGAGCAGACGCTCTGCTAGCTCCGGATGCTCGGCTGCGAGCATGCTTGCCTGCCTTCCTCCGTACGAGTGCCCGCCCAGGCAAACGCGCCCTGCGCTCACTCGGCGCAGTGCTTCCACGGCGCTGCGCAATCCCTCTCGATCTGCCGCAGCCTGGGACGGATGAGGCGGGCCGGATTTTCTGGCCTGGCGAAAGGCGAGATCGCAGCGTAGAACGTGGAAGCCGGCGGATTGAACGGCTTGAGCCACGGCCACGAGCAAAGGTGATTGGCAGTTTGAACCTGCGCCATGCGTGAGCACCAGCGAAAAGCCGGCGTCATTTTGAGGGTGGTGCAGGAAGCCGTTGGTTCCATCGAAGTGGAACGGCTCGAAGCTGGGCATAGGAGCGGCCGACACTATTGGACGGTCCACTCTTCCAGGCCGGCGGAGTATCCGGGTTGCAGCTGCACTTCAAGGCGCAGCGCTCCCGTGGTGACGGGCTGGAAATGCACTGTATTGAACTGATCCAGAGAAAGGCCGTACGCATCGCTGGCGATTACCGGTTTCCACTCATCTCCGTCGCGATATAGCAGACGCCACGAAGCCGGCGATTTCACTTCGCCGTTCTTTTCTGCGAACCAGAAGACGGCCGACTCCGATATGCGCGCCGGATGGGCAAACTCGTACTGAATCCATTCGCGGGTGCCTTTGTGCGGCCACCAATTGTAGGAGGAGCTGGAATCCGCCGAGGAGGTCGGAGTTTCCAGATCGGCTACCATGTGGGGATCTTTGACGCCGTTCGGGGTGGTCTGATCGCCGGAGGCTGTCACCTTGCTCGTGCTGGCGAGCGTCGGATACGGTGTGGGATGGACCGCGTCCTGGCGATCCGCGATCCAGACTTCCATCTGCCCCTGTCCGCGATTGGCCCAGGCGTAATACGGAATGGCGCGGATGCTCTCTTCTGAGTGTTCAATCTGTTTTTCTGCGTTGTAGCGGTATGCGACCACCTGGGTATCGATCGCTTCCACACCGCGCAGAAGATCCGGCTTCCAAACGGCATTCAGCCGGGCCGATTCGGGCAGCAGCACGTTGCGCACATGCTTGTCCGGACTGTCGGGCCATTCGAGGCAATAGACAATCGGACCGCGTTCGAGCGCCACACGATCCCGGTCGGCTGCGACCCGCGGGTCCGCCACGACTCGCCTCACGGGCATGGGCACAGAGAGCTCAATTTTGTCGCCAGCGTGCCAGTCGCGAGTCAGCGTGGCGTATCCTTTATCGAGCTCGATCTTCTCCGCTCGCCCATTCACGCGAAGTTCGACCGGGGCATCGAGCGCAGCATTTTCAAATTTGTAGAGGCCACCTGGAATCGCCTCACCGCGAGCCCAGCCCGGGATGCGCACTTTGACCGTGAATGCGCCGTGGCCTTGCGGGTCGAGTTTAATCGTGATCCGGCCGTCCCACGGATAACGCGTCTGCTGGGAAATCTTGATCTCGCGGCCGTTGTCCAGCTTCACCTCGGCATCGTTGCTCATGAAGAGATTCACGTACAATTCGCTGCCGCGCTCCGCGTAGACATAGCCGGGAATGGACGGCATGAAACGCGTGATATTGCCCGGACAGCAGGCAACGCCAAACCAGGGACTGCGCCGGTGCTGGCCAATGGACTCGAGCGGATTCGGATAGAAATAGGTCTCGCCATCGAGCGAAACGCCATCGAGCAGGCCGTTGTAGAGGGTGCGCTCGAAGACATCGACGTAGCGCGCATCGCCGTGTAGCAGGAAAAGACGCTGATTCCAGAAATCTTCGCCCACGGCCGCGCAGGTTTCGTTGTAGGCGGACATGTTCGGCAGCTGATAATCCGCGCCGAAGCCCTCGATATTGCCGATCGCACCGATGCCGCCGGTGACATAGATTTTCCTTTCGACCAGGTTGTCCCAGATGGTGTCGATAGCCTTCACGTACGCTTTATCGCCGGTGAGGGCGGCAACGTCCGCCATGCCGGAGTACATATAGGTGGCTCGCACCGCGTGGCCTTCCGGCTCCGTTTGATCCACTACTGGAATATCGGCCTGGTTGTAGGATTCGCCTCCGCCGCGGCAATCGAGAAAGAATTTCGCGAGTTGGAGATACTGCTCGTTGCCGGTGACGCGATAGAGCTTCGCGAGGCCCATTTCGACGATCTGATGCCCGGAATAAATGCGCCGCTTGCCGGGACCGAATGTACGGACCAGCAAATTCGCGCTCTTGATCGCCACGTCGAGCAGCGAGCGTTTGCCGGTCGCCTGATAGTAGGCCACCGCGGCTTCGTACAGATGGCCGAGGTCATAGAGTTCATGGCTGAGCACTTCTTCGTTCTGCCAACGCGCGGTTCCGGCCCAGGGGTGCGGATGCTGCGGGTCGATGGTGCGCGTGGTGTATAGATAACCGTCGGGTTCCTGCGCAGCGGCAATCTTCGCGATCAATCCATCGACGTACGCTTCGAGCTTCGGGTCCGGATGAACCGCCAGCGTGTAGGACGCGCCTTCGATGACCTTGTAAGCGTCGGTGTCATCGAACGGATATCCGGGCGGATGCTTATCGGCCAGATTCTCGCCCCGCAGCACTTCCGCAGCTCGCACGAAGTTTTCAATTCGTCCGGTGCGCTCGCATTGCTGGAACGCCGTGGGTATCGAAACCTTGCGATTGATTTCGATGCGCGGGCTCCAGAATTCGTCATGCACGTGGACGGCAGTAAACGGAACGGGCTTGATCGGATAATCGCGCTCCAGATTGGCTGGATGCGACGTTGTCTGGGCCTGAACGGCAGAGAAGGCGAGCAGCGCCGAGAGCGCCGCTCGCACGAGGTTTATAGCTTTCACTTGCACTTCAATTCTAAAATCGAATGGCCGCACCCAGCTGGATCCACCGCGGATTAAACTGCTGGGTCGCCCGGCCGAAGCTGCTGCTCGCCAGATCCGCATCGACGCCGTACAAATTTGCCCGGTTGAAGACGTTGAAGATATCGAAGCGCAGTTGCAGATGCACCTGTTCGGTGATGAGCGTATCTTTGAGCAGGCTCACGTCGGTCTGGAAGAACATGGGATTACGGAACTGGTCGTACTTCTCGTTGCCCAGAGTTCCGAGCGCCGGGACAGGGAAATTGGCGGCGGTGAAAAGCCCGTTGAGAAATGCCTGACGGCTGTTCGATTGCGTGTAGCTGATGACGTTCGGAAAGTCGAAATTCACACCATCGGCATTGTAGTCTCCGCTGCCCGGAGCAAGTCCGATGATGGCTCCGCTCGCATTGCGTAGCGGACTGAAGGCAGCGTCTGTATAGACGTTGAACGGATATCCGCTCTGAACGATGGTCGTGCCGCTCAATTGCCAGCCGCCGGTTACGCGCCCGACAAAGCCGCGACCACCTGCCAACCCGGGAATCTGATAGGTGCCGTTCAGCGAAAAGCGATTCGGCACATCCCAGATGGAAGGACCATACCAGAGCTGCGGATCGACACCGATCGGATAGACCTGCGTGTCGTCTTTCGAAGATGAGCGCGTGTAAGACATTGACAGCGTGCCGTTCTTTCCGAAGCGTCCGTTGAACGATGCGATGAAGGCGTTGTAGCGCGATTCGCGATCGTTTGAGGTGTAGTAGATCGGCCCGAAGCTATGGTTGATGCGCGTGGGTACGAGCGAGTTGTGAATCACGAGATCGTCGTTGAACCGGTTGATATCGGCGCCATAGCTCACGGCCGTGGTTTGTCCGCCTGCCGATAACAGCCGGTTGCCACGCGATCCGGAGTAGCCTGCGCTGACCGCGTAATTCACGCCGAGCCTGCGTTCTACCGTGCCCGCCCAGTTGTAAACGATGGGTGCCGACAGATAGGGATCGATCGCTCCCACGGCGTTGTTGAGCCCTACGATTCCGCCTTGTGAATTGATCTGTCCGGGCGGGAGATACGGATAGGTGAAGCCGTATGGCGGCGTGGTGTTATTTGTGCCCATTGTGAGCAGGGGCGGATTGCTGGTATTGGCGTAAAAGGTCGGGAAGATCGCTCCGGGCGGGTTGCCGCGATACTCTTCCTGCACATTGGCCAGCGTGGGCCAGTTATGAAACACGCCCACACCGCCACGAATGGCCCAGGCACCCGAACCGCTCGGATCCCAGGCGATGCCGAGGCGCGGGCTCCAGACATTCTTGATCGAGCTCAGCAGGGCGTGATTGCGGCGGATGAGAGAACCATCGGCCAGCGTCTGACCATAGGTATTTCCGACGCCGAAATAGAAATTCGAGAAAGCGGTGTTTTCGCTGCGCGAATACGGATTGCCGAAATCGTCCCAGCGCAGGCCGTAGTTGATGGTCAGCTTCTTGGAAGCCTGCCAGGTGTCCTCGACGAAGACTCCCCAGGTGCTCTCGGCGGCATTCCAGTCGTAAAGTATCGGCTTACCCGTGATCGGACTATAGGCGACGCCGCTTTCGGTGTAGGGCTTGTCCTCGACCAGATCGAGCAGATTGTTGAAAGTGAAGGTCGGCTGCGAATACGGGCCCTGGAACTTCTCGATGTCTTCTCCGAACCAGCCCTCGTAGCCGGCCTTGATTGAGTGAGACCCCTGGATGTGGCTCAGCACATCGCGCCAGTGGTAGTTGTGCTGGATGAAATCGCCGCCGGCGAATCCTGCACCAAATCCCTGACCAAGCCCGGTGACGTTCACGACCGGAACCGAGAAGAGGCCCGTTTTGGGCGTAATGCCTTCGATATTGTTAAAGCCGAAGATCGCCTCGTTCAGCGTAGCGGGCGAAAATGTGTGGGTCTCGTTGACCTGTACCGCGCGCTGGATCGTATTGTTTGTGGTCGTGAACTGCGGCCTGACGGTGGAATTCCCGTAATCAAGCGTTGTGCGGTAGAACGTGCCGTAGAGCCGGTCCTTTTGAAAATATTTGTCGATGCGCACGTTGTACTGCAGGCCGTTTCGATAACTCGTGCTATTGAAGACGCCGCTGTCGATCAGCGGCAGGTTGCAGGGCAGGTACGACGCGGCGGCGGTTCCGCAGGTGGACGGAAACAATTGCGCCGCCGTCTGTGAGACACCCGTTGAGCTTCCGCCGGCCGGCTTGTAGGTGCTCAGCAGATTCGTGCCGAACGTGTTCGGGAAGTGCTGGGTGGCCCATTGCGTGAAGGCCGGATCCTCGAAGGTCGTCTGGCTGTTGCCGGTCGAATTCAACGACCACAAAGGTTCGATAGCAAAGAAGAAAAAGAACTGCTTGCCGGGCCAGATGGGGCCGCCGATATCCGCGGACATGTTGTTGCTGTGGAAGGGCGAATAGTTGTGAACGAACTCGGTGCCGGCCCAGAGTTGCTGGGTCGAATAGTAATCGCTCACGCCGCCATGAAAATGATCAGTGCCCGATTTAGTCGTCATGACCATCTGCAGCGAACTGGCACGGCCATAGTCGACGGTGAAAGTGTTGGTCTGGATGCTCGTTTCCTGGATGGAATCGGGATTGGGGGTCAGGTTTAGCACGCCGGGACGAATGGCGCTCGTAATATCGAGGCCATCGACCACGTACAGGTTGCCGACACTGCCCTGGCCATTCGCGCTGGCATCGACCTGCGTCTCGGTTGAGTAATTATCGACGGCTGATCCGGGGCTGCCTCCAGCCGCGGTGCCCAGACCGCTCACACCGGGGGCGAGTGTGACGAGCGAAATCATATTGCGGCCGGCGAGCGGCAGAGACGAGAGGGATTGCGTGCCAAGCGTGAGCTGCGTGCGCGTCTCGGCGGTGTTCACGATGGGCACCTCGCCTGTGACTTGTACGGACTGGCTGGAGCCGGCTACGCTGAGAGCGATTACAACGTTCAAATTCTGATCGGTTTGGAGGTCCGCCGAGACTTCGGCGGCTGCGAAACCCGCCGCCGATGCGGAAAGTCTGTAGGAGCCGGGCGGAATACTGGTGAACCGGTACTGGCCGTGTTCATCGGTTGTGCTCTGCTGTTTGATGCCGGTGGCGGTGTTGGTCAGAGTGACGGCTGCACGCGGTACGGAGGCACCGCTGGGATCATTGACAGTGCCCTGGATGCTTCCGCTGAATTGGGCCGATGCGAACAGCGGGAAGAGAAAAACCAGCGCAGGTGCAAGAGCTCTGAGGGACATGACGGCCTCCAGACAAGGGAGTCGGCCAGCAAGTGGCTTGCTAACAGTCATACGTCAGATGGAGGCGCATGTCAAGCGAAATTTGTAGGCGCTTACATGAGCTTGGCGCGGCCACCGGGAGCCATGATCTCGTGTCACCGTGAGAAGACGAAACGATCTAACGTGTCGATGCAGGAAGTCTTGAATACTCCGCTGAGCGCCGCGGACCCTGCGGCGCTGGAACAGTGCGTGCCGTCCGCGGGCGTACTGGACACGCTGGCGATCTTTGCCGACGTCCTCCTGCCGACGGTGGCGAAAGGCGTGATCATGCGGCGGCGTTCGGTCATGAACCTGGCCGAACGGCTGCAACTGGATCGCCGGGCGATCCGCCGTATGCAGATGATTCGCAGCAAGTACGGAACCGGACCCATACTGCTGAGACTTCCGGGGCGGCGATTGGCGGTAGTGCTCGATCCGCGGCATGTGCATCGCATTCTGCAGGAATCGCCTGAACCATTCGCCACGGCGACACCGGAGAAGCGCGCTGCACTCGCTCACTTCGAACCGAAAAACGCGCTCATTTCGACGGGTGCGGAACGGGCCGACCGGCGGCGTTATAACGAGCAGGTGCTCGAGTCAGGATGTGCTGTCCATTCGCTGGTTTCCGATTTTGCGCGAATTGCAGACACCGAGGCGGCTCGGCTCTGCGTGCATGCGCGTGAAAGCGGCGAGCTCAACTGGCAACTCTTTTCCGATGCTTGGTTCCGTCTGGTGCGACGCGTGGTGTTTGGAGAAGCGGCAGCAGACGATCACGAACTATCGTCCGTTATGGCCCGCCTACGGCAGCGCGCGAACTGGGCCTTTCTCGCGCCCAGGCGGCCGGAATTGCGACAGGACCTCTTCGCTCGCATCGAAAAGTATCTGAACCGCGCCGAGCAGGGAAGTCTCGCAGGAGTGATGGCGCATATTCACGCAACGGCCGTCACCGAGCCCGTGCAGCAGGTTCCGCAATGGCTATTCGCGTTCGATCCGGCGGGCATGGCCACGTTTCGCACGCTCGCTCTGCTGGGCTCGCACCCGGATTATGCACGCCTGGTGCGGTCAGAAATCGGGGCCATTTCTGAGCAATTGCCATTCACGCGCGCGGCGGTGCTCGAATCGCTCCGCCTTTGGCCCACTACGCCGCTGATCCTGCGCGAAACGACGGAACCGACAGTCTGGGAGATGGGTACGCTTCCCGCGCAGACGGGAATGGTCATCTTCACACCGTTCTTCCATCGCGACAATGAGCGCTTGCTGTACGCGGACCGTTTCGCGCCTGAGCTGTGGAGCAATCCGGACCAGCCGCGCGATTCCGCTGCTCTTGTTCCTTTCAGCGAGGGGCCTGCGATCTGTCCTGGACGTAATCTGGTGCTGCTTCTGGCAAGTCTGATGATTACTGCCGTGCTCGAGAACACTCGCCTGCGCCTGAAAAGGCCGGCGGCACTCAGCGCTGCGCTTCCCCTGCCGGCGATGTTGAATCACTTCAACCTGCGCTTTGAACTGGCCGCGAGATCGTGAAGCCTGGTTTGAAATCCGCGCGATTATGTCAGCGCCGGTTATCCGGGACTGCGATCCGTTCAAACTCGTCGGCAAGACGTGCCAGGGCGGCGGGAACCTCAGGCCCGGTAAGCGGCTTTCCGTGACCCGGTGCAACCGTAGTGGCATTTAAACTTGCAAGCTGCCGAACGGAGCGCCTGGCGGCATCCCAATCGCTTGTAAAATAAGCGGGCGGCCCATGTAGTTCGGGTGCCTGCGCAAGAGCCGCTTCGAAAAACGATTCCGGTTTGGTTGTGCAAAATGCATCGCCAGGCAATAACACGCGGTCCGCTGCGCGAAAGAACGAGGCATGTCCCGGTGTGTGGCCTGGTGTGCGGACGATGTCCCATTGCGAAAGCTCGCGGAGTTGGCCAGAGTCAGGCAGCGGCTGGAGTCGCGCACCGAGGTCGATCGGACCCCGCGGATACAGCGGCGAAAGCATCGACATCAACCCGCCGCCGGCGCCGAGGTTTGGCGCCGGATACGATTGCTGACCGGTCAGATACGGAAATTCGTCGGGGTGCGCGTAAATCGGAACACTCCAGTCATCAGCCAATTCGCGGGCCGCGCTCACGTGGTCGAAATGGCCGTGGGTCAACACAATCGCTTGCGGCGGTCGAAGCAGCGTCTCTTCGGCCCATTTACGGATGTGACCTGCGGTGAACGGCAGGCCGGCGTCGATCAAAGTCCAGGAGCCGTCTGGTTGGGAGACTGCGAAAACGTTTACGAAAGCAATGCGTAAGCCGCGCACGCCTTGGGCAATCGCATCGAGTGGGATGACCTGCTCGGCAGGAATCGCTACGCCTTCCATCGACTAGGAGACTCAGGTGCCTCGGTGCGCAGCCACTCGCAAAGCTACTTATGCAACTCCGCTCGCGGCGAGTATTTGAGACGACTTGATCATCCTCTTCTGCTGAATGGCGAGCTCTTCTTCGAGAGGCCGGTAAATGGAGCGATTTCCGAACTCATCGCAATAGTCGAATAATCCGGTGTGGCAGCATCGTTCGTCACTCCATCCGGGATAGTTCAGGATCGGATACAGGCAAATGCCCTCGACCGGCACTCCTCGCTCGATTGCGTAGCTCACTTCATCGCAGACATAGCGGAGCCATCCCGCCCGCCTGTCGTCTTCGATCCCCGTTTCTGCAAGGAACAGCGGACGGCGATATCGCCGGTACACTTCGCCGAGGATCTCGTGCAAGGGCCGGTAGCGCGGATCGGAGGCTTCGATGAATGCTCCTCCATACACCCACTGGTTATGCACATAGTAGTTCGCGCCGACAATGTCGAGATACTCGGGCGCACCACCCAACTCTGGACATAAGCGGCCGGTCAACATGTCCCACGCATCGAATTGAGAGCGCTCATGCGCTCTGGCTGCGGCTTTCAGATCTTCGTCCATATCGTCGGAGGCGACGATGTTGATCAGTGGGTCCACTTGCACGAGACGCGCGTGTGGGATCTCCATTCGAATCGCTTCGATCGCGGTCATGCAGGCGCGAACCAGATGCGCTTTTAATTCGTTTCCCCGGCAGTGCACAAATGGATAAAAGATTCCGACTTCGCCAGCAGCCCACGAGAAGAATGAGATCTCGTTCAACGGAATAAAGTACGGTGTGTGATCTGTCTCGCCGGCCACGACCCTGGCCAACTCGCGCGCAAACGAGCGAAAGCGCCTGAGAAACTCTGTGCTGAACAGATCGAGATCGTCTGGCCAGCCGTAATGAAAAACGTCCCAGATGACCTGCATCCCGAGCGTCCTCGCTGCTTTGAGCATCGGGCGCAGCGAGCCGAAATCGTAGTGATACGGCGCGCGCTCGATGAGGTGCCAGCGAACGCCATCGCGCACGGATTCAATTCCCAGATCGCGCAGCCGCGCGTAATCAGAGACGCAATGCTGATCGTGTTTTGTCGCGGCGATAAGATCAAGCCGCTTTGTATCGCTTACTCGATGACTCGAGCATTCGAATCCCGCCAGAAAAAAACTCTGAAAATCGCAGTTACTCTCCACCAGAACCTCGTGAAACAGCGTTCGCCATTCATCTAAAGCGAAGGCGGACTCTGGGTTAAGACGTTCAAGCGACCCTTCCTTAGTTATACGAGATTTTACGTGTGTTACTTACAGCCACTGAAATGCTCTAACTAGCGACTTGTTGGCCAACGCACAGAAAGCGTTCGGATCAGAGTGCAGCACTGCGCTGCCGACTTCGCCTTTGGCATTCGGCCTTTTCTAAAGGCCACGGTTCGTTAGGAGATACAGCCGGTTTATGAACAGTTTTGGACAAGATGTGGTGTGCTTTTCGCACCTCCGCTGGGGTTTTGTGTTTCAGCGGCCCCAGCATTTGATGAGCAGGTGCGCAAAGCGCGGCCGGGTATTTTTCATCGAAGAACCAGTCATGGAAGGCGACTCCGCCCGCCTGCAATGCGCCACCTGTTCGCAAACAGGTGTTCATGTGGTCACGCCTTTTTTCCCTCGGAATACGGAGCGGGAATCGGTTCCCACTCGCATGCGAGAGTGCCTCAAAGATCTGTTCCGGCAGGAACGGATACAGGACTTCGTTGCCTGGTATTACACGCCTATGGCGATCGAATTCACGGACGAACTGACACCCGCGCTGACAGTGTACGACTGCATGGATGAGTTGTCGGCATTTGCTCATGCGCCCACCGGAATGCTGGCGAACGAAAACAAGCTGTTCCAGCAGGCCAACCTCGTTTTCACCGGCGGCCTCAGTCTGTATGAAGCGAAGTGTTCGCAGCATCCGGACGTGCATCTGTTTCCAAGCAGCGTGGATCGGGCGCACTTCGCGCGGGCAATGGAATCGATCGATGAGCCACCGGACCAATCGTCCGTACCGCACCCGCGAATCGGCTACGCAGGCGTGATCGACGAACGGATGGATTTGGATCTGCTTGCATTTCTCGCCGATAGCCGTCCGGAATGGCACATTGTACTGCTCGGCCCGGTGGTCAAGATCAATGTTGACGATATTCCCTCCCGCCCGAATATTCATCTGCTCGGCAAGAAACCGTACGAAGAGCTGCCCGCATATCTTTCCGGCTGGGATGTTGCCCTTTTACCCTTTGCGCAGAACGATGCGACGCGGTTTATCAGTCCGACGAAAACGCCTGAGTATCTGGCGGCCGATCTTCCCGTGGTATCGACTCCGATTCGCGACGTAGAGAGGCCATACGGGAAGCTGGGCCTGGTCAGCATAGGACGCACTCACCGGGAATTCCTCGAAGCCGTAGAACAACAGTTGCTTGATGGCCGCCCCGCGGAGTGGCGGACGGAGGTTGACAGCTTCCTGCGCGCATTGTCGTGGGATAAGACATGGGCAGAGATGGAACGGCTGATTTGCCGCGATCTCGACCGTTCACAGCGTGAGTCTGTCCAGGAGCAAACAGCGCCTCTGCCGATAGCAAAGCGCCGCGTGAGTGTGGCTCATGTTTGATTACCTGATTGTCGGCGCCGGCTTTGCCGGATCGGTTGTCGCCGAGCGCATGGCATCCGTTTGTGGCAAGAAGGTGCTTCTGATTGACCGGCGAAAGCACGTTGCCGGTAACGCTTACGATTGTTTAAATGCGGATGGTCTGCTGGTACATCAGTATGGTCCGCACATTTTTCACACCAACTCGGAGCAGGTGTTTCAATACTTGTCGCGATTTACATCGTGGCGGCCCTATGAACATCGGGTTCTCGCGTCTGTCGACGGCAAGCTTGTTCCGATTCCGATCAATCTCGATACCGTCAATGCGCTTTACGGCAAACAGCTCAATTCTCTGCAACTCGAGGCGTTCCTGGCCTCCGTCGCTGAGCCGAAAGAGGCGGTTCGGAGCTCGGAGGATGTGGTCGTAAGCAAAGTCGGACGGTACTTATATTCGAAGCTGTTTCAAGGCTACACGCGCAAACAGTGGGGCATCGATGCATCGCAGTTGGATGCTCAGGTCACCGCGCGTATTCCCGTTCGCACCGATCGCGACGACCGCTACTTCTCCGATACCTTCCAGGCGATGCCGAAGCTCGGCTATACGCATCTCTTCGAGAACATGCTGGATCATCCCAACATCAAAGTCGAACTCGGAGTGGACTACCGCGAAATCGTACGCGGCGTTTCGTTCCGAGAGCTTGTCTTTACCGGTCCGATCGACGAATACTTCGGCTATCGCTTTGGGAAGCTGCCCTACCGTTCCTTGCGCTTCGCTCACAAGACGATTTGCAAAGAGCGCTTTCAGCCCGTCGCGGTCGTCAACTATCCGAATGATCATCGCTACACCCGTATCACGGAGTTCAAGCATCTCACCGGGCAGATCCACGCGCGAACCAGCATCGTTTACGAATATCCGTGCGATCACGGCGATCCTTACTACCCTGTGCCGCGAGCAGAAAATGCCGCCATCTATGCGAAATACGCTGAGCTGGCCAGGAGCTCGCCGGATGTTCACTTTGTTGGGCGGCTGGCGACGTACCGCTACTACAACATGGATCAGGTTGTGGCACAAGCGCTCACGCTGTGTGCAAATCTGGCGGGTGTCTCGCGAGCCGAGCTATGCGAAAGCGAAACTCGAGCCGCCGCTGCTTCCGCGGCCTGAGCAGGCACACGCTTTCGGGAGCTTGAAACTTACCGGACTGAGAATCCAGCTACGCGGTCAACTTCCGCCTCGCGCTCGTCTACTCCGCGCACCTCGGCCATACGCGGCCCTTTGTGAAGAGCTCCCGCGAGTTCGGTCAGGCTTTTTTCATCTCCCGCGGCATAGACTTCCACCTCGCCGCTATCCAGATTACGGATCCAGCCGTTTAAGCCCAGAGCCCTAGCTTCGCTCTGCACGAAATAGCGGAATCCGACGCCTTGCACGCGGCCGCGAACGATCCAGCGCTTTGCCTTCGCATCCTGCATACACGTGTTATCGTAACCGTCGATGATGAAACGGCGCAGTCTCTTCCTGCTTGCTCTGGCACTCCCGTTGTTTGCTCAGCAGAGCGAAGTGTTTGTTGAACACAATGCAAAGGCTGTTATGCGAGACGGCGCGGTTCTGTACGCGGACATTTATCATCCCAGGCACGAAGGCCGTTTCCCTGTATTGCTGCAGCGAACGCCATACAACAAAGCTGGTGGTGCCAGCTTCGGTCAACGCGCCGCCGCGGCAGGTTACGTTGCGATCGTGCAGGATGTTCGCGGGCGCTATACATCGGAAGGCGAATGGTACCCGTTCAAGCACGAATCGGAGGACGGCTACGACACTGTTGAGTGGGTTGCCTCGCTCCCCTATTCGAACGGCAAAGTCGGCATGTGGGGCGGTTCTTATGTTGGTGCGACGCAGATGCTCGCCGCCATCGCGCATCCGCCGCATCTTGCGGGTATTTGCCCGGTTGTCACGGCCAGCAACTATCACCGCAACTGGACGTATCAGGGCGGTGCCTTTGAGCAGTGGTTCAACGAATCGTGGACGTCCGGGCTCGCGCAGGATACGCTTAATCGTCTCGTCGCGCAGAACACCAATGCCTTGAACGGCATCTGGAAATTGCCCCTGGGTTCTTATCCACTCTTTACGTTTCCCACCGGCGTGCCTCAACTCGACTCTCCGGCCGCGCTCGCGCCGTACTTCCTCGACTGGCTCGCGCATCCCGACTATGACGATTACTGGAGGCGCTGGTCGATCGAGGATCATTATTCAGAGATTCGCGTTCCGGCGCTGCATGTCGCTGCGTGGTACGACATTTTTCTTGGCGGCTCGCTGCGCAACTATGAAGGCTTGCGCGCGCATGCGGCCACCGAGGAAGCTCGTAAGGGTCAGCACCTGCTCGTAACCATCGGCGGGCATGCGGGGGGAGGAGAGCATATCGGCGAGGTGGATTTCGGGAAAGCCGCTGCTGAGTTCGATGAGGATACCCTTACGCTCGCCTGGTACGACTATCTGTTCAAAGGCGTGCACAATTCATTCGCCGAGAAGCCGGTACGCATCTTTGTCATGGGCAAGAACGAATGGCGCGACGAAGCGCAGTGGCCGCCACCGGCTCACATGACGCGATACTTCCTGCATTCCGGCACCGGCGCAAATTCTCTGCGAGGAGACGGTGCGCTTTCGGTCGATTCTCCTGCTGCTTCCGAGCGCGGAGATGAGTTCGTCTACGATCCCGAGAATCCGGTGCCCACGATAGGCGGTCCGCTGTGCTGCGATTCAAAGCATTTGCCTCCGGGGCCGCGCGATCAGCGCCCGGCTGAGGCACGCGACGACGTACTGGTCTACTCCACTCCCGCACTCGCGCGCGACCTGGAAGTCGCCGGTCCTGTTTCGGTAACGCTCTACGCCAAGTCATCCGCCGTTGATACTGACTTCACCGCAAAACTGGTTGATGTGTGGCCGAACGGCTTCGCGCAAAATCTCACGGAAGGGATTTTGCGCGCGCGCTACCGCAATTCCGATGAGAAGCCCGAGCTGATGAACCCCGGCCAGATCTATAAGCTCGAACTCGATCTTTGGGCCACCAGCAACGTGTTTCGCGCCGGGCACAAGCTGCGGCTGGAAATCTCAAGCAGCAATTTCCCGCGCTTCGATCGCAATCTAAATACGGGCGAAGTGTTGGCATTTACGATGCGCGGTGTAAGCGCGAAGAATACGATTCTGCATGATTCCGAGCATCGGTCCGCTCTGGTTTTGCCCGTCATCGGACAATAAGTAAGTAACCAAGCCATGGCATTTCCGATTCACCGCGCGCGGCGATTGCGTTCTTCCGAGCGCATCCGACGCCTCGTGCGCGAAACACAACTTTCGCCTTCACAGTTCATCCTTCCGCTGTTTGTCTGCCCGGGCGAAGGCGTGCGAAAAGAGATTCGTTCCATGCCGGGCAATGCGCAGCTTTCGGTGGACCAGTTGGTCACAGAAGCCGAACAGTGCCGTTCGCTTGGTATCGGCGGCATCATTCTGTTCGGCATCCCCGATACGAAGGACGAATTTGCCAGCGGGGCCTACGACCCCGACGGCATCACGCAGCGCGCGGTTCGCGCTCTTAAGCGGCAGCTTCCGGATCTGCTGGTGATTACCGACGTATGCAACTGCGAATACACCAGCCATGGCCACTGCGGATTTATCAAGAACGGCGACGTAGACAACGACGCCACGCTCGATTGGCTGGCGAAAACGGCTGTGTCGCATGCGGCAGCGGGCGCCGATATCGTTGCACCGAGCGACATGATGGACGGCCGGGTGGGCGCAATGCGGAAAGCTCTCGATGACGCCGGTTTCACTAACGTTCCGATACTCTCCTACGCTGCCAAATACGCCTCGGTGTTTTATGGACCTTTTCGCGAAGCGGCGGAATCGGCGCCCCAGTTCGGCGACCGGCGCTCGTATCAAATGGATCCTGCGAACAGCCGCGAAGCACTTCGCGAAATCCGGGCCGATCTCGAAGAGGGAGCCGACATGATCATGGTCAAACCTGCGCTCGCCTATCTCGATATCATCCACGCGACGCGTCAGGAGTTCGACGTCCCGATTGGGGCCTATCAGGTCTCGGGCGAGTTCAGCATGATTATGGCAGGGGCGCAGAATGGCTGGCTCGATCTCGATCGAACAATTCTTGAGTCACTCACGAGCATCCGCCGCGCCGGAGCCGACTTCATCCTGACCTATTTCGCCAAAAGAGCGACCGAGTTGCTGGGCTGAAGATGATCGTCGCAACCTGGAATATCAATTCCATCAATGCTCGTGCGCAACACGTGAAAGAGTGGTTGAATGCGGTTAACCCGGACGTGCTTCTTCTGCAGGAACTGAAGGCGAGCGAATTTCCGTCCCTGGTTTTTCGCGAGTTCGGGTACGAGAGTGTCGCGGTGACACAGAAGGCTTACAACGGTGTGGCGATCCTGTCGCGCCGCCCCATAGAAGTCGTGAGCACGGCTCTTGCCGGGGATGACGCCGATGAGCACGCACGTTTTCTCGAAGCCATGATCGACGGGATGCGTGTCGTGAACATCTATCTTCCGAACGGCAACCCGGTCGGGAGCGAGAAGTTCATTTACAAGATCACATGGATGAACCGGCTGCTGAAACAGATGCAAAGCTGGATCGCAGGGAGCACTCCGACACTTGTCGCCGGTGATTATAACGTCATTCCGGAAGACATCGACTGTCATAAGCCGTCTTCGTGGATGCATGACGCCCTGTTCCAGCCCGAGCCGCGCGCGCTCTACCGCGCATATCTCGAACTCGGCTACATCGACGCGTTTCGTTCGCTGCATCCGGATGAAAAAGGTCAGTTTACCTTCTGGGACTACTTCCGCAAAGCCTTCGATTACAATCGCGGCATTCGGATCGACCATATTCTGCTTTCGCCTTCGCTTGGTGCGCGTCTTGAGCGCTGCGAAATCGACAGGAGCCCGCGGGGCAAAGAGAAGCCGTCCGATCACGCCCCCATATTCGTGAAATTGAGCTGAGCGCGTTGAAGATGAAAGGATGCGCGCGGATCGCGGGCCGAAGCGAGCCCAGCCTTGTCCACGGCGAAGCGTAATGCGAGCGAGCCAAGCGTTCCCAGAATGCCGGCCGCGAATTTCTTCGCTCGCTTTTTGATTGGCAGCACGGTTACGAGTAAGCTGGAAGCGGCCAGAACTGCCGATGCGCGCCAGAGAAAACCGCTGAAGCCGCTTCGCAGGGGCCGCGCAACGCGCTCTATCCGCGCGACCTGCTTCTCCATGGCAAAAGCGAGTGCAATTTCTGCGATCTGTCCCGAGATGCGAAAAGTGCGTGCGACCGCAAACCCCCGCTGATCGCCCACCATTTCGAGGAGGCAGCCGGCGCTCGCCATCGCGGATGATCCAAACAGGATGGGCAACACACGGCGTGACTCCTGCCATACCGGAACGGCCGTATTCGCAACCAGCACGCCCGTGTAAGTTGCAAGGCCAAGTCCCGAAAGTCCGGCCGACAGACCGGCCAACTCGAAATCGAAAATGGCAGCGAGCGAAGATGCCGCCCCGACCTTCGACAGAATCCATGCGCCCACGTTCATCGGCGATGTGGGACGAAACACTCGCAGCATATTGAGAAAGCGCATGGGCCTGCCGAGGTCCGCCACCAGCAGGACTCCGCTGATGCACGCGCCGGCGAATCCGATCCAGCGGCACTGTCGAACGAGCGCGCGCAGATCGCGATCTGCGAATAGCTGGACCGCCGCACCGAGAGCGAGCGATGCACCCGTGACCCCGCCGACGTAATAGTAGGTCGGAATAGCCCAATGCCACACCGACTCGTTCAGCAGCGGCCGATCGTAATAGGTGGGATCGATACGCGAAGCTTCAGGCAGCGCCTGCCAGCGCTCGGCCATCTCTGCAATATGTTCGTCGTGGGCACCGCGCGACCTCTGCTGTGCTCCCTCCCCGAGCAACTCGCCGATGTCGCGATCAATATCGCGCCCATCCGTGACAACAGGTTCCACCGAATCTCTATATCGAACAGCCATTTCAGCTTGCTCTCTCGCGGCCGCCCAGCAGAGCCGAGCCAATCGCGGCCAGAGCCAGCCCGAGCACTCCTACCGCCATCGAACCCCATGCAGCTTTCGCCGGTTTGGTCGGCACCGTTGGGTTCGGCGGCAGGTTGTACATCTCCGGTTTATCCACCAGCAGGAAAAAGGCGTTCAAGCCCTCAGTTCCCGGCTGCTGCGCCGCGTTCGCGCCGTATAGATATGCACTGTTTAAGCCTTGCTCATGCAACTTCTCGACGCGCTTCTCAGCCCGTTCGCGCAACTCTGCTATTTCTCCGAACTGAATCGATTCCGTTGGGCAGGATTTGGCGCAGGCCGGCTGCATATCCGCGCGCAGACGGTCGTAGCAGAGCGTGCATTTCCAGGCGCGTCCATCTTCTTCACGACGATCGATGACGCCGAAGGGACAATTCACGATGCAGTATCCGCAGCCGTTGCAGACATCGGGTTGCACGTAGACCGATCCGTACTCAGTCCGAATGATCGCGCCCGTCGGACAGCTTTCGAGACACCCCGCGCGCGCACAGTGTTTGCAGACGTCGGACGAAAACAGCCAGGAGAACGCGCCGTCGTTACCCGGTTTCATCGGAACGGGCCGCTCGACAAACGCGACGTGACGCCAGGTGGATGCACCGAGATGAACCGTGTTGTCATACGACATGCCCGTGAACAGAAAGCCATCGTCGGGCAGCTGATTCCATTGCTTGCAGGCCACCTCGCAAGCCTTACAGCCAATGCAAAGCGTGGTGTCGGTGAAGAATCCTTTCTGCGCAGCCACTTTAAACGTTGCCTTCCTTAGCTTCGAATGCCTTGTAGCCGTGCTTGGTCTCCGGCTTGTTCTGGGCACGCGGCAGATCGCGATCCTTCTCGCGCGAGGGCAGCTTCTTCAGCTTGTAATGAGCTTTGCTGAGACGGCCCGGCTCAATCATCGCGGTAAAGGCCTTCGACTCCTGGATCGCAACATTCGGATCTGCGACGAAACCGATCAGATCGTTCGCCGCATCCCCGCGCACCAAGCCTTTCGTCGACCAGTGATAGGGGAGCCCGATCTGATGGAAAATTCGGCCCCGCATTCGTAGTGGCCGTATGCGCTCGGTCACGAGCACGCGCGCTTCGATTTCGCCTCGCATAGTGCGAATCGTTGCCCAGCCGCCGTTCTTCAAATTGCGCTCCATTGCCAGCTCCGGCGAGACCTCACAGAACATTTCGGGCTGTAACTCCGATAGCCATGAGAGCCAGCGCGACATCCCGCCTGCCGTATGATGCTCGGTGAGCCGGTACGTTGTCAACAGATACGGAAAGCGCGGATCATCGAAGGGCTGGTGATACGGATTATCTTTGCGCAGCCATTCCATGCGTTCCGGATTGCATTGCTGCGGATAGAGCGGATTCGGCATTACCGATTCCTGCGGCTCATAATGCGTCGGTAGCGGACCATCCTGCAAGCCCGTCGGAGCAAAGATCCAGGCCTTTCCATCCGCCTGCATGACAAACGGATCGACTCCCGAAATCGTATCCTTTCCGCGTGCTTCCCTCGATGGACGATAGGAAGGCGGCCGCTCCACGATGAAGTCCGGGATATCGTAACCTTCCCAGCGCTGCTTCTGCGCATCCCACCAGACAAGCTTTTTGCGCTCCGACCATGGCCGGCCATCGGGATCGGCGGAGGCGCGGTTGTATAGAACACGGCGGTTGTGCGGCCACGCCCAGCCCCACTCCGGCGCTACCCAGTTCTGCTCCCAATGCGGTTTCCGCCGCGCCGCCTGATTCTCTCCATTCCGGTAAGCCCCCGAATAGATCCAGCAACCGCAAGCGGTGGAACCGTCGTCCTTGAGCGAAGTGAAGCCTTCGACGGGCTTGCCGTCCGCCACGGTGTATCCGTTTATCTCATGCAGGACAGCCTCCGCACTCGGCTCATTCAATATGCCTTCCGTCGGATAATCCCAGGTCAGATCCCGAATGGGCCAGTTGCGCGGCTGATCGTACTCATTCCGGTAAAGATTCTTAAGCCGTTGACCGAGTTTGAAAATGAAATCCAACTCGCTGCGGGTATCGCCCTTTGGCTCGATCGCTTTGTGGTGCCACTGCAATAGGCGCTGGGTGTTGGTGAAGCTGCCGTCCTTTTCCGTATGGGCGGCAGCCGGGAAGAAGAACACCTCGGTTGGAATCTCTTCCGGTTTCACCTCGCCGCGCACAACCTCAGGCGCATCCCGCCAGAAATCGGCTGTTTCGGTGACCTGAAAATCGCGCACGACCAGCCAATCGAGCGCTCGCAGACCCTTCCTCTGCAACGCGCCATTCATCGAGCCGACACTCGGGTTCTCGCCCATGACGAAATAACCCTTCACCGAACCGTCCACCATGTCGACTACGGTGTTCATGTGCGAGTGATCGCCCGTTAGTGTCGGGAGATAGTCGTAGCACCAGTCGTTCTCTTCAGTCGCAGCCTCTCCGAACCAGGCCTTCATCAGCGAGATGAAGTATTTCCGATATTCTCCCCACCAGCCCGACGGCGATTCGTTGAGCTTCAGATACGTTTCGAGATCCACATCATGCTGTGCTTTGGGCATCGGCAGATAGCCAGGAAGGATGTTGTAGAGTGTCGGAATGTCGGTCGATCCCTGAATCGACGCGTGACCGCGCAGCGCCAGGATTCCGCCGCCCGGCCGTCCCATGTTGCCGAGCAGCGACTGCACAATTGCCGCAGCGCGGATGAACTGGACACCCGTCGAGTGCTGTGTCCAGCCCACTGCATACACAAACGCTCCGGTGCGCTCGCGCCCGGAATTTTTGCAAAGCGTGTCCGCGACTCTGAGAAACAGCTCTTTCGAAATACCGCAGGCCTCTTCCACCATCTCCGGCGTATAGCGCGCATAGTGGCGCTTCAGGATCTGGAAGACACAGCGCGGATGCTGCAGCGTGGGATCTGTCTTCTCCGCCTGAATGGGCTGCCGCTGGATGGATTCGGCTTTCTTGCCTGCTTCCGATTCGCGCGCGCCACCAGCCGGCTCGGGATTTACGCCTTCGTACATCCAGGTACGCGTGTTGTACTGGCCTTTCTTTTCGTCCCAGCCGCTAAAGAATCCTTCGAGCTCTTCCGTGTCCCTGAAATCTTCGGTGATGATTGCCGCCGCGTTCGTATAGGTGACGACGTATTCCCTGAAATACTGCTCGGTCTCCAGGATGTGCCGGATGATTCCACCGAGGAAGACGATGTCGGAACCGGCACGTATCGGCACGTGCAGATTCGCAACCGCGCTGGTCCGTGTAAATCGCGGATCCACGTGGATGACCGTCGCGCCCCGCTCCCTCGCCTGCATCACCCAGCGAAACGCCACCGGATGGCACTCCGCCATGTTGGAGCCTTGAATCACAATCACATCAGAGTTGACGAGGTCACCGGGAAAATCGGTGGCGCCGCCGCGTCCGAACGAGGTCCCCAAACTGGGAACCGTTGAAGAGTGTCAAATACGGGCCTGATTTTCTATCTGAACAATCCCCAGTGCCGTGAAGAGCTTCTTGATGAGATAGTTCTCTTCGTTGTCGAGCGTCGCTCCGCCCAGGTGAGCCATCGACATCGTGCGCCGGAGCGGCTTGCCCTCTTCGTCCTTGTCTTCCCAATGCTCGTCGCGCGCCTTCTTCATGCGTTCGGCCACCATGTCCATAGCGCGCTCGAGCGGAATCTTTTCCCACTCGGTGCCATACGGACGCCTGTACAGAACATCGCTCACCCGGTGCGAGCCCGTTACGAGCTGAAAGGTCGCCGCGCCCTTGGGACAAAGGCATCCATGTGAGATCGGGGAGCGAGGATCACCTTCGAGATCGATGATCTTCCCGTTTTTCAGATAAACAAGCTGGCCACAACCGACCGCGCAATACGGGCAGACCGATGCGATGACCCGATCTGCTTTCGTGGTCCTCGCTTCGAGTTGTTCCGTTCGCTCCGAAGCGGCTGTACTTCCGAGACCGAGCACGTCGCCATTCTTCAACTGTTTGAGAACCGGCCATTCCATCGCCAGTTAGATGCACAGGGCGGCGATGTGTCACACGTGAAGTTACGGACCTCTACTGCGGACCGCTCGCGCCCACGCCGCCGCCCTGCATTCCAACCAGCACCAATCCGGCAATGACCAGCGAAGTCGCAAGAGCTTTGGTCGCCAGTATCCAGGGGCGGAAGTCCTCGCGGAACCACGCCGGCCGCCAGCGCGTAATTGCATACGCGCCCAGGAAGACGATCACATAGCGAAGTCCGGAGATCGACTCCACTAGCGCCGGATTCGCGCGGCTCACTGCAAACACGACCAGAAACGAGCCGACTCCGGCGATAAACCGGTTGATGAAGTACTGCGTTTTGCTCCGCGGCTCATCGGAACCGGAGTTGCGAACGATCTGACGCCGCCACGACGGGGGAACCAGCAGCGCCGTCGCACTCAGAAACGTCCCGATCGTGAAAAACACGTAACCGCTCACAAAGTTTGTCTGGTTGAAGACAGTCTTCTGGAGCACGTTCGTCATCCCAAAAGCCGCCGAAGCGATCAGGATTTTAGGCAGCATCTTGCGCAGGGAGCGCTTATCCGCGAAGAACATCACGAAACCGCCCGCGGTCAGAATTGAGAATCCCAGCAGCTGTCCGCCCAACGGCTTTCTCAGCAGCGGTATGCCGATGAGCGCGGTCGCCACCGGCGCAAAGCCTCCGATGGCGGCTACTTCATCGGAGGCCTCGCCTGCCTTCAACGCCCAGTAGTAGAAGAAGGAAGCAACCAGATCGAGCGTGCCGGCAGCAAATGCGAGGCTCGCGACGCGGATGCCGGGCCAGCGGCAGCCGAAGGGAATGAGCACCAGACCAAACACGCTGATCGCTCCCAGCCAGAAAACGTACGAGACAAGATTCTGCGTGCCGCGCCTTTGCAGCAGCACTTTGTCCCAGACCAATGAGATTCCGATAAGTCCGTGCGCGACGATTGCAATCAGAATACCGTTCAGCGCAAATGCCGGGGTCACGGCCGAGTACGTGCCGCGAGGACGAGCGATACAACCGAAGCCGTTCCTGCCGCCAGCGAATAGATGGATAGTGCGTGTAGCCGGCGCCATCCAAAAATGCCGAAGCCCGCTGCCACCAGAGTGTCGAGAGCGGTTTTGGCAAACGTGAGGTGGCGCGCTCCGAGTTCGGCAAGTGCTGCTGTTGTGCCGTAGCTTGCCATCCCCAGAAGTCCATCGGGAACGCCGAAGAGGGCATACGCCTCGCGGGAACCATGCACTGTATCAGCGTCGAAAACCCCTCGTTTCGGTCCGGGCAAATGCTCGATCGCGCCAAGCTGGAAGGCCGTTACCATCCCGAGCACACCCACCGAAACAAGCGACAGCACGGCCACCGCGCGATTCGGCTCAGACATAGCGCTTCCAAAGAAACGTGCCGGCCGCGATCAGTCCGGCGAGCACCGCAGCCACCGGCGCCCGATGCAGATTAGCCCAGTTCTGCACGCTGTATGGCTTGGACGATGCGGTGAAAATACCATGCGCTGCGTAATCGCCCGGAACCGGCTCGAACAGGTTGTCGGGCCGGTCCGGCGAAACCGGGTCCGAGGTCTGCTGCGCGTCGTAGCCGTTCTTTGCCAGGTAACGATCGGCAAAACCGGGCGCCACGTCTTGTCCGTAAATCGCTACAGCCGTTGGAGCGCCGACGAATACTTCCCGGCGCCGGTGATGGGCTGCCCAGTAAACGGCGCGCGCGGCTACTTCCGGCTCAAAGATCGGCGGCACCGGCTGCGGATGACGCGGCAGCCGCGTGCGGCACCAGCTGAACTGCGGCGTATTCATGGCCGGCAGATGCACCACTGTGAGATGCACCTTGCTCTTCTGGTGAATCAGCTCGCAGCGCAGCGAATCAGTGAAACCCACGATCGCATGTTTCGCGCCGCAGTACGGCGATTGCAGCGGTATCGAACGATACGCCAGTGCGGATCCGATCTGCACAATCGTGCCACGATCGCGCGGCAGCATGCGTTTGATTGCTGCCATCGTGCCATATACAAAGCCCAGATACGTGACTTCGGTCGCGCGTTTGAATTCGGCGGGCGTGATCTCGTGAAAAGGCGCAAAGATGGTGGTCATCGCGTCATTGATCCAGACGTCCAATGGTCCGAATGCATCTTCCAGTTGCTGAGCAGCGCTTTCGACCGCGTCCGCATCCGCCACATCCAGCGGAAGCACCAGGGCCCGTCCTCCGCAGGCCTCCACTTCCGCTTTGGCTGCTTCAAGGCGTGCCCGATCTCGCGAAATCAGCCCGATCGAAGCGCGCCCCCGCGCAAATTCCCGCACAATTGCGCGCCCCACACCGGCTCCCGCGCCCGTCACCATCACGACTTCCGGCTGATTCACCTCGCCATCGCCTCCCATTTGGAGGATGCAGAATCCGCCGCCGCGTTACGCGGAATGCTGTGCGAGTAGCTGCTGAACTTCTTCGTCGGTGGTCTGTGAAAAATCCTCGTACCAGCTGCCGACCGCGAAAAATGGAGAGGGCGTAGCCACGCAGACCACACGATCGGCGCAGCGTTCGAGTTCGCGGCCGGTTTCACGCGCCGCAACCGGCACGGCAACAATGATTACCGCCGGGTGTTGCTCGCGCACGGCCAGGCACGCTGCCCGCATGCTTGCTCCCGTAGCCAGCCCATCATCTACCAGCACAATCGTTCGATCGGTGAGGTGCGCTGCCGCACGGCCGCCGCAATAAAACTGCTCTCGGCGGTGGAGTTCGATCCGTTCGCGCGCCGTGAGTTGTTCGAGTACGGTCTCCGAGAGATCCACTTCGCGTATCAAATCTTCATTCAGTACACGAATGCCGCCGCTCGCGATGGCTCCAATCGCCAGCTCTTCCTGACCAGGCAGGCCGATCTTGCGCACGATAAACACATCGAGCTCGGCAGCGAGAGCTTCGGCGACCTCGTATCCGACCGGCACGCCTCCACGCGGTAGCGCCAGGACCAGTACATCCCGCGCAGGCACGTACTCACGTACGCACTCGGCCAGTTTTCGTCCGGCATCGCGACGATCCTTGAATATCGGGTTGGGGCGGAATTTCGAAAACATCTTCGTCAGGGCGCAAGACACTCGAAGCGAATGCGGTGCTGTCTATTCACCAGGTTCCAGCGTTCAACCGCACCCGTTGACAACGCCGCGCTCCTTAGCACTCCCGCGGATTCGAGGTGGTCGAGCGCGCTCGTCTCGAAACAGACCGGCACGTGCGAATTGCTGATGGCGTTTTGCAGCCACTCCGCTCCTGCTTTTGGCGGCAGGGATGTCCACACACGTCCCGGCGCGAAATACTCGAGATACCAGTCGTCTGAATCGAGGCTTGAGTAGTAAACCTTTGTACCGGGCGGCAGTTGACGGTCCAGCGTTCTCGCGAAATTCAGTACGGGGTCGGCTGCCGGCTGGGCATGGGGAAAAATGAACGCTGAGAAATTCCACGCTGCAACGCCCGCTGCCAAGGCCGAGAAGGCGGCTGCTCGTGTTGTACGCCATTCGCTCTTAGAGATCCATACACAGATGATCAAAACCAGCGGCGGCCACAGATAGAGTTTGTGGAAAGCCGCTCCCGGCTCCCACCAGGCCAGAAACAGCGCATAGATTCCAATCCAGGCCAGCAGTACGACCCAGATCCGCCGCTCCGGTTTTATTGCCGTCTCTGGTTGCCGCCGCCGGAAAAGCCAAATCGCCAGAATCAATGCGCCGAGGCACAGTGCAAAGCCAAGATAAACGGGCAGAGACAAGAAGCTGCGCACCAGCGCCAAGCGTCCACCGAGAAACAACTTGAGATAACTCGCAAAATACGAACCGACTACACTTACGAGCGAATGCCCCGGCTGCCAGTCCTTGGATTGCGTTAAGATCCAGGACGCCAGCGTCGGCGCCGACGTATGATCCACTTGCGCATATGCGAGCGCATACGCGATCAGAATCAGGCATGCGCTCGCCGTCACGTAAGCGCCGGCCATCCAGAACCGTTTCCCTCTCGGCCATACGGAACAAAGCACGATCGCGCAGACTGCCGGCACACACATAAACACCGCCAGTTCGTGAAACATCATGGCGATGACGAAGCAGATTCCTGAAGCAATGACTCTGGGCGGATCCTTGAGCAGCAGATAAATCGCTGCCGTCGCGAAGAGAACTGACACGATGTAGCTGTTCGCATCGGTTGAAAATTTCCACCAGGTCGCGCCGAAGGCGAACAGCTCCAAAGAGAACATTGCGATTCTACGCGATCCGGTTAGCTTGCGTGCGAAAACAAAAACCAGCGATGCTGTCACGGCGCTGGCCACTATGTTCAACCCTTGCAGGATCGAGATCGCGCGTCCATGAAATCCCAGCACCGAGGCGAGACGAAACAGCAGATATCCAACCGCGTTGTAGAAAAGGTGGTTGGGATGGAACAGGACTGCTTTCGAGAACTCTCCCGTTGCAGCTTTCTCGATATAGAGCGAAAACAGCACGCCGTCCCAGTAATAGGTGCGGGTCGCGAAACCGATGTAAAGCGCCACAATGAGCGCGGTAAGCAGGAGGCGCGTTCTCGCCGGGGCCATCTCGCTCCATTTTCCGCCATACAAACGAATTGGCGAAGAAAAAGCGTAACAAGCCGCTTCCGGCGGAGTCCAGAGAATGAGGAAAGACAATGCCTGCAGTAGAAGAACTCGAGAAAGACGAGATGATGCGACATCTCATGAACGCGCTGGAGCAGGGCCGGGACATTGGCCACTACGGCCGTCTGGTCTTCGCGCTCGGCGCACGCCATTTCATGAGCCCGGATGAACTGCTCCAGTGGCTAACGAAAGACAGAGATTGCGACGAACAGAAAGCCCGGCTGCTGATCACGCAGGTGGAGCAGCGCAACTACAATCCGCCGCGCCGGGAACGTGTTCTTGAGTGGATGGAAAAACAGGGGTTCCCGATCTGTCCGAATCCCGAAGATCCGGATTCCTGCAATCTCTACAAGAGCTTCGAATTTCCGCACGAAGTCTACGAACACATCGGCAGCTACCGCGAGCAGAAGGCCGAATCGGAATCCTGAGCGGCTAGCATTCGGTCGCTATGCTAGGGCTAGTACCAACGGCCGAATGATAGGTCATCTGCGGGGAACGATTCTCGAGAAACATCCAAACGAAGCCATAGTGGAAGCGGGCGGCGTCGGGTATGCCGTTCAGATTCCGATCTCGACCTACACAACACTGCCCGACGCCGGCTCGAGTGTGGCGCTCCGCGTTCATACCCACGTCCGCGAGGATGCACTCGTGCTATTCGGCTTCGCTACGCGGCTCGAGCAGACCGTGTTCGAAAGGTTGATTTCGGTCAGCGGAATCGGCCCCAAGCTCGCGATTACGGTCCTCTCCGGACTGGCGACGGCCGACCTCATTGGCGCAATTCGGTCGGGGGACGTAGCAAAGCTGGTGCGCATTCCAGGTGTGGGTAAGAAGACTGCCGAACGCATCGTCCTCGAGCTTAAAGAGAAACTGATCGGTATTGGACCGCCCGAAACGCCAGCCACTGCTGCGCCGGTTGCGGCCCATTTTTCCGCGCTCGAAGAAGATGTTCTCTCGGCTTTGCAGAACCTCGGCTGTTCGCGTGCTGCCGCTGAACAGGCCATCCGCAAAGTTGCCGAACGCGGCGCTCCCGACGACTTCGAGTCTTACTTCCGCGCCGCCATGGCGCAGGTGCGGTAACGTGAAAGCCGATGAGCGCTGAAGGACTGGTCTCGCGCAGACCGCAGGAAGGCGAGCGCGAATTTGAGGCAGCTCTGCGGCCCACCACGCTTGCCGAATTCGCAGGGCAGCCGCATGTGCGCGAGCTTCTCTCAATTGCAATCGAGGCGGCCAAACAGCGTGGCGAAGCCATGGATCACGTCCTGCTTTGTGGCCCCCCGGGTCTCGGCAAAACCACTCTGGCCGGCATCATCGCTCATGAACTCGGCGTTGGCATGGATCAAACCGCCGGTCCGATTCTGCAAAAAAAGCTGGATCTCTCGGGCATTTTGAGCAGCATTCGCGAGCGGCAGATCTTCTTCGTCGACGAAATCCACCGTCTGCTGCCCGAAATCGAAGAAATTCTCTACGGCGCGCTCGAAGACTTCCGTCTCGATATTTTAATCGGCACCGGACCCGGTGCTCGCACGCATTCGCTGCCGCTGCCGCGTTTCACAGTTGTCGGCGCTACCACGCGCCAAGGCCTTCTCAGCGCACCGCTCCTCGGCCGTTTCGGCATCGTTCTCCGTCTGGAGCCCTACGATGAACAGACGCTCAGCAGTATTGTGGAGCGCTCGGCGCGTCTGCTCGGCGTGGAGATTACGCACGATGCGGCCCAGGAGATCGCGCGCCGGGGGCGGGGAACTCCGCGCATCGCCAATCGCCTGCTGCGGCGTGTGCGCGATTACGCCCAGGTCCGCGCGGGCGGCCGGATCGATTCCGGTGTGGCGCAAGCTGCGCTCGATCTGCTGAAAGTGGATCGCTACGGACTCGATGCCGTGGATCAGAAAATCATGCTGACCGTCATGGTGAAATATGGCGGCGGCCCGGTAGGCCTGAGCACGATCGCTGCCTCGATAGACGAGCAGCCAGACACCATCGAAGAAGTCTACGAGCCCTATCTTATGCAGCTCGGTTTTCTCGATCGCACTCCCCGCGGCCGTATTGCCACCGAGCGCGCCTTCGAATACTTCGACGTGCCGCGGCACGCGCGTCTGGCCGGGAACTCGCAGCATCCGCTGTTTTAAACGGAAATGCCGCTCCGGCAGGTCTATCTTTCACTGGGCTCGAATCTAGGCGACCGCCGCCAGAACCTCGCAAACGCACTCGACGCGCTCGAAGCCGAAGGCGTACACGTTCGTTCCTGCTCCTCGGTCTACGAGACGGAGCCGCAGGACGTCACCGATCAGCCCTGGTTTCTGAATATGGCCGTCCAATGCGAAACGTCGGTTCCTGCGCCCCAGCTGCTCGCTTTGACGCAAGAGGTTGAGCGCCGCCTCGGGCGCGTGCGTGAGGGCAAACCGCCGCGGGGTCCTCGGCTCATCGATATCGATATTCTTTTGTTCGGGGACGCGCAGATCGCAACCGGCGAATTGGTGATTCCGCACCCGCGCATGCGTGAGCGCCGCTTTGTGCTGGACCCCTTGCTGGAAATCGCGCCGGATCTGCGCGATCCGTCAACAAACGAGCCGTTGCGGCAGTACCTGGCCCGAGTGCGCGAGCAGAAGGTGAAGCGTCTCGATCCCCTCGGCCGCGCACCCGCCGAACTGCCCTAACGTTATGCTCCGACTTTCTCCCGTACCTGGCTGCGCGCGTACTGCTCGAGCTTGCGCGCATCCGCGTTGAATTTGCGAATGCCCTCGGCCAGCTTGTCGGTGCCCATTGCGTCTTCGTTGTGCATCCAGCGGAAGCTCTTCTCATCGAGATGCAGCTTCTCGTCCTTGCTCGCCTTGGCGCCTTCGGGCGTCAGTGCCGCCGGAACTTCGCCCTGCGTCTCTTGCATTTTCTCGAGCAGGTCGGGGCTGATGGTCAACAGGTCGCAACCGGCCAGATGCGTGATTTGCTCCACCTTGCGGAAGCTCGCGCCCATCACCTGCGTCTTGTATCCGTACTTCTTGTAGTAGTTGTAGATGCGCGTGACGCTCGCCACGCCGGGATCCTGTTCGATCGGGATGTCCTTCCCGCCGTTCTCTTTCTTGTAGTAGTCGTAAATGCGCCCGACAAACGGCGAGATCAGCGTCACTTTTGCTTCCGCGCACGCCACGGCCTGCGCGAAGCTGAATAGCAGCGTCAGGTTGCAGTGAATGTTTTCTTTTTCGAGCTGTTCGGCGGCGCGAATACCCTCCCAGGTACTCGCCACTTTGATCAGCACGCGCTTACGATCCGTGCCGTCCTTTTCATACAGGCTGATCAGCTCGCGTGCCTTGGCGATGGTGCTTTCGGTATCAAAACTAAGCCGCGCGTCTACTTCCGTCGAAACGCGGCCCGGAATCACCTTCAGAATCTCGCGGCCGAAGCTCACGAACAGCCGGTCCATGAATGCTTCCGATTGGCGCTTCTCGTCGCCGCCCGCCTTTTCGGCGTGTTCCATCGCCTCTTCAACCAGGTGATGATATTCCGGGCGCTGCGCAGCGGCAAGCAGAAGCGACGGATTGGTCGTGGCATCCTGTGGTTTCAGGCGCTCAATAGCTTGAAAGTCGCCGGTATCGGCGACTACGATGCTGTGTTTTTTCAACGATTCGAGCAATGTCATGGGCTACTCCTATTTTATGAAATCCACACAAATGAGACCCGTGCCGGTATCTCGAACGTAGCAGATTTTCTTCCCGCATGAAGTTTCGTCTTCCTTTCGCACTCCTCACCGCCTCTGCTTTGTTCGCCGCTGGTAAACCGCCCGACCAGGTCATCGCCGACTACGTCGCGGCAATCGGCGGAACTGGTGCCATCGACCGCATCCAGACTCGCGAGGTCCACGCACACCAGGGCCACAGCAAAGTTGTCTATTACTGGCAGAAGCCGAACAAAGTGCTTCTCGTCGATGGCAAGAAAAAAATCGGCTACGACGGCGCGAGCGGCTGGATGCTGTCGGCAAAAAAGCGAGTGTCGCGGCTGGCTAGGGGCGAGGAAAAGTCGCTGCTGATGGATGCTGATCCGCTGCGCTACGCCCATCTGAAGCAGCTCTATCCCGATCTGGCCGCTGCCAATCCGGAAAAATTAGACGAACGGCTCATGGACGTTCTGGTCGCTCCTAACGACCGCGGACAGACGAAATTCTACTTTGATTCCGCCACCCACCTGCTCGTCCACATCGAAGAGTCCGGCGAGACTTCGGCGTATTTCAAACATGAAACCGACTTCGAGGATTACAAAGAGCAGGACGGACTGAAGCAGCCCTTCCGAATCATTCACGATTCGAATGAGCCCGGCGGCCACGCCGAGCAGGTCCGCATCTCCAAAATTATCGAAAACGTTCCGCTCGAATCGCGAATCTTTGTGCGTCCTTCGGGCAGTAATGTGACGCTCGGCGGGAAGCGTTAGCTGCGCAGTATCCGGATTGCCCCTTGCAGCATCAAGGAATTATGCTGCCCAAACGCAAACTCGGAACGCAGGGCCTCGAAGTTTCCGCGATTGGCCTCGGCTGTATGGGGATGAGCCATGCTTATGGCGTTCCCGACGATGCCGAATCCATTGCGACCATTCATCGCGCCCTCGAACTCGGTCTCACGTTCTTCGACACCGCGGAGCAATACGGCCCTTATACGAACGAGCAATTAGTCGGCCGCGCACTCAAAGGCAAGCGCGATCAGGCGATCATCGCTACAAAGTTCGGCTTCCGTAACCAGAATGGAAAGATCGTTGGCGTGGATAGCCGTCCCGAGCACATTCGCGAAGTTGTCGAGGCCTCCCTGGCGCGGCTTCAGACCGACCACATCGATCTGCTCTACCAGCATCGTGTCGATCCCGCCGTTCCGATCGAGGATGTAGCCGGAACCGTTGGCGATCTGATTCGAGCCGGCAAGGTTCGCTTCTTCGGCCTTTCCGAAGCGGGTGCTCAAACGATTCGCCGCGCTCACAAAACGCACCCGGTGAGCGCGCTGCAAAGTGAATATTCGCTCTGGGAGCGCAATCTGGAGCCCGAGATCATTCCGCTGCTCCGGCAATTGAAGATCGGACTTGTCCCGTTCAGCCCGTTGGGCCGCGGCTTTTTGACCGGAACTGTGCCGCGGGCCGAAGAATATCCGGAGAATGATTATCGACGGAACGATCCCCGTTTTCAGGGCTCAAACTACGACGCGAACGTGCGCGCGGCCGCAATTGTGCGCGAAATCGCAGAACAGAAGAATGCGACCCCCGCGCAGATCGCTCTCGCCTGGCTGCTCGCAAAAGGCGAGGACATCGTGCCCATTCCCGGCACAAAGCGGCGCAGCTATCTGGAAGAAGACATCGCTGCCGCATCCCTAGAGCTATCTGCGAACGAGCGGAAGCAGCTTGACGACGCGCTGGCTCCTGAAGCCATCGCAGGCCCGCGGTACAACCCGCAGATGATGGCCATGATCGATCGCTGAGAAGCGGCTCCGCCTATAAGTTCGGGTCTCCCCGTTTCAGGGGCAGCGGTTTATCGGAGAGCTTCGAATCCGGAAAGCCGCGAATCAGCCGCAACGTGCGCGACCACCGGGTGCGCGTGAAGAAATGCGTGGCCAGATCCGTCATGTGCGAAAACAGCGAATCGACGCTCGTTCCCGCCAGGTCTTCGGTCGACGCTCGATACGACCAGTAGATCAGCAAAGGTTTGCCGATGATGTTATCGCGCGGCACAAATCCCCAGTAGCGGCTATCGAGCGAATTATCGCGATTGTCGCCCATCGCAAAATAACTGTCTGGCGGGACGACGATTTCGCCGTTCACGACGTGATGCTCGAGCATGTCCCGCTGAAACTGCGCCTGCAGTCCCTCCGCAAAGGGCGAAGGCTCGCCCGGGAAGTTATCCCGCGCGGCATCGTACGGGAAATTGTGATACGTGTACGGCTCGTTCAGCTGCACGCCGTTCCGGTACACGATCCGGTTTACCATTTTCAGGTGGTCGCCCGGAACCCCGATCACGCGCTTCACAAACGTCTGCGTAATGTCGGCCGGATAGCGGAAAACAATAATGTCGCCGTGCTTCGGATTTTCGTACGGCAGAACATATTTACTGATTGGACCGGAAGGCGCATAGGCCAGCTTGTCGACCAGTAGGTGGTCCCCGATCAGCAACGTGTCTTCCATCGAACCCGTCGGAATCACGAAGGCCTGCACCAGTGTGGTTGTGCCGAATAGCAGCAGCAGAATCGTAACGGCCCATTCCGCCACACTGTTGCGCACGCCCGCCGGACGTTTCTTCTTTTCTTCTGCTGTCTTATCCGGGGGAATTGTCGCCGTTCTTTCTGCCATTTCCGTCTGTTTCCGTACGATGCCCTGAAGAATTATTGTATCTTTCAATGTGAGGGGCTAATAGGAGATCCCGATGACTATCACCCGAACCTTGGCAATGGGCCTGGCAGTCGCCCTCTGCTTCGTCCCTGGTTGTGCCAATAAAGGCGCATCCGATCAGAGCCTGGCCGCTGCCGTTCAATCCAAGCTAGCCGCCGACGACACCACTAAGTCAGCCAACATCAAGGTAGATGCCAAAGGAGGCGTGGTCACCCTCTCCGGCGACGTGCCCAGCTCCGATGTCGAGCTCGAAGCGATGAAAGTCGCAAACGGCACCCAGGGGGTCGCACGCGTGGACGATCAGCTCAAGGTCAATGCCGCTAGCACGCCGCCTGCATATCCGGCCACGAGCGCTCCCGCTCCGGCAGCAAACGCGCCGGCTCCTGCTCCCGCGCCCGCTGCGGCTCCGCCAGCTCCGGCATCTGCTCCTGCGCCAGCTAGCGCTGCGGTTGCCGAGTCCACCCCGCCTGCCGCTCCCGTTCATCGCGAACCTCCCACAGTGACTGTCCCGGCTGGTACCCGTCTCCAGGTCCGCACCATCGACGCTATTGACTCGCGTAAGAATTCCGTGGGCCAGACATTTAACGGCACTCTCGATGCGCCGCTTGTGGTCGGCGACCGCGTTGTGGTCCCCGCCGGCGCGCCGGTTACGATCACGCTGGCCAACGCTCGCAGCGCGGGACGCATCAGAGGCTCCAGCGAACTGGCTGTCCGCGTGACCAGCCTCACCGCCAACGGGCGCACCTATGACGTGGATAGCGATGTCTACGACGAAGTCGGCAAAGGCAAGGGTAAACAAACCGCCGTGCGTAGCGGGATCGGTGCCGCTGCGGGAGCGCTGATCGGCGGCCTCGCTGGTGGTGGCAAAGGCGCCGCTATCGGTGCCGGCGCTGGCGCCGGCGCTGGTGTCGGGTACCAGTTCTTCACCCACGGCAGCCAGGTCAAAATTCCGTCCGAGTCCGTGCTGACGTTCCGCCTGGCAAGCCCGCTCCGCGTACGACGGTAATGGGCCCGTCCCCGGACCGGCTTTACGCAGAACCGGTTAGAAAATTCGCCCCTGCCGCTGCAGACTTCCAAACGTTCCCAGGTTCGCCACCGAGAACGAAAACAGATATTGGTTGTCGTTTCGGATGCCCAGGTTGAATTGCCGGATCTGGAAACTGAACCCGCAACAGTTCGTGTTGTACGAAAGCTGCACGAAATCATACAGCCGGTTCCCGTTCAGGCGGTTGATATCGTCAACGAAAGCCGCATTCCAGCCGGTACGGTTCGTGCTGCCGTAACCACCGCTGAGTATCATCTGATTGGCCTGCGGAAGCAGCAGCGGAGCCGACGGTATCGCGTTGGCGGTGAGTGCATTATCCGACACGCCTCCAAAAAAGAGCTTGTAGCGTCCGTTAATTCCGTATGTCTGCGCGACGACTTTGCCTCGCTTCGGATCGTAATCCGCGCGCCAGTTGAATGAAATGAAGGAATAGGGGCTCACGCTCAGCATCGAGACCACCGGCGAATATCCGCGCGGGCCATACAGAAACGCGAAAGGCGTGAGTTCTTCCGCCTCTAGCACCACATTTCGATAGCCGGGACCCCCCGGCGTGCCCGCCAGTACCGCGCCGCCGAAAGTCGGATCGAAATAGCGCGATTGGGTTACACGCCAGCTGAAGAACTCGCTGACTTGCCCGCTCTTGTCTTTTCTAAGCAATCGGTTGGTAATCGCCAGAGTCAGTTGGTTCGTGTTCGCGAGGATATCGGTCGCGTCGAATCGAATCGTCTTTTGAAACTGGTTCACCCCGGTTACGTACTCGTACTGACCCTCTGCCTCGATCACGTGTTTGACTTTTTGACCGAGATGCAGCCAGCCCGGCGGCATGTAGACTCGCTCGAGAGTGGGAATCCGGAAGTCCAGCACGAAATCCGCATCTTTGCGGAAGAGCACGCCGCCGCCATATGCGGCAGTTGTGGCGATATTGAGGCCCGGCGCCGAACAATTCGGCTGGGCTTGAGGACAAGAGAACGAATAGGTCGTTTGATTCACCGAATAGCGGTCGCTGTATGCGGTCGCGCCAAGGGTCAGGCTCGGCGTAAACGAGAATCCCGCAATGCGAAAGTTGGTCGCCACACGTGGTTCGAGATCCAGCCGTCCCATCCCGCCGCTGCTCAAAATGCCGTTCGAAGCTGCCGAATACGGTTCGCTGCGCGTGAGCAGGCCGGCGCTCGAATTGAACGAAAACCACACCGGCAGCGGACCCGATACCAGGTCGCGGTCGCGTCCGGAAAATTCGATAGATGGCAGCTTCTGCAAGACCACCTGCTGCGGAGTTTGCGGCGCATACGTGATCGCTTCGAAAAACTGGTCGCGCTCCCCGACGATGCCGAGCGTGTACAGATCGTGCCTGAATCGCCGCTCCAGATACCCGATCGAATACACTTCGCTCGAAATGGCGGTGGCAAACGAGTACGAAAAGGCTTGCCGGAACAGGTACGAGCTCAGGTAGTTGTAATCGATCTTGCCGGTAAAACCCCAGATATTCGTGCGGCCCGTGAGTTCAAATTGCGTGCCGCCTTCCGTGGTATTCGGGCATCTCCCGTTCACCGGTGTGTAGCCGTGGTCGCAGCTTCCGTTGGAAAATTGTGTGGTCGGCAGACCGCTGTCCTTCACGCTGTACAGATTGAAGTTGAAATCGCTGACCTCGTTTGGCTTACCGCGGAAATTGTATAGCAGCGCCGGGCCGCGCTGGGTGAAGTACTGTCCTTCGGCGGTCATATCGTAGCTGCGGCTCATCGCCCAGTAATAGCCGAACCCGTAGACATAGCCGAAGAGCGTTGTGTGTCCGATGCTGGGCGTGAGAAAACCGCTCTGGCGTGGATTCCGCCCGAGCGGTCTCCGGAAGTACGGCAGGTAAAGTATCGGAATGTGTTTCACGCGGAAGAGCGCGCTTCGCGCCATCGCGTGATCGCCGGGCACGATCTCAAAGGTCGGCGCCTCGAACACCCACCAGGGCTTGGGCAGCTTACAGTCGGTGACAAAGCCGTGGTGCAGAATGTAGCGGTTCTTGATGCGCTCCACCCACTGCGCCTGGAAATAAAACGGATTGCTGGTGGTGAGCTGAAACGGGTTGCTCATCAGCTTCGGAGGCGCCGTTCCGGTGACACCATAGAAGCGGCCTTCGTCCGTTGCCAGATTGAACTCCGCCTTCTCGGCATTGATGATGTCGCCCGTCTTGTAGTACTCCATGCGCACATGGCCGCGCGCGTAGACCCAGTCGGTATCGGAGTTGAAGTCGATCTGATCGGCTGAAATGGACATCTCCGTGGTGCGCACCCGCGAAGCGCCCCGCAGATATCTCCACTCACTGTTGCTTTCCTGGTTGATTGCGCTGGTCCAGATCTCGTCCTGTTTCGGTGTGTCCGCGGCAGGCGGCCGCGTGGCGACCTGCGCTTTCAGCATGCCCGGCCACGCCAAAACCGTGCAAAAAACAGCCCAAAACAGAAGTTTTGCAAATTGTTCTGGACAAAATGCGCGTCTTCTGTTAGATACAGAAACTGGAACAGTATCGATTCCCGGTGAATCGGGAGCAGCGGACGGGCTCAACCGAAAACCGTAGCATGCCGCGCGCCGGCGGAGCAATAGTGTGTCGAGAGCATCGTTGAGAAGGATAACAGCCAGAGACCCCAAATGACCTGCCAGTATTGTCAGACTTGGATTTTAGACGACGACCACCGCTGTCCGCGTTGCGGCAGACGTGTGCGTGCGACGCCCGCTCGCATTTCTCCGGCCACTTACCCGATTGCTGCTACCGCCACCGCGCCCGCCTACGATTTCGAGCCCGAGACCGCGCCGATATCCCCCGAAGCAGCACCCGGCCAGCAGGCCGCGCTGTTTTCGGGAACAGCCGGCGAGCCGCGCGTCATCCCCTTCGCTTCGCTCACCTCACCTTCCGAACGCACTGCCATCCGGCGCCGCGCTGCCACATCCGCCAAAGCCGACCGCAAGCGTACTCGCGTGACACGCAGCGAAGTCGAGCAGAGCCGCTTTGACTTCCCCTCCGAGATTTCCGCCGCGGAAGCTGCCCAGGCCGATGCCCGCCTGAAGATGTTCTGCGAGACGCCGGTCGCGACGGCCGGTCCGCGTCTGCAGGCCGCGCTCTTTGATGCGCTGGTGATGGCCTGCGGCTGCGGGCCCGCGCTCGGTCTCTATTTCTATCTCGGCGGCCAGCTTTCGCTCGATAAGCACGTGCTTCCGTTCTTTTTCCTGGCGCTGCTCACCATTCCGCTCTATTACAAACTGTTATGGGCTCTCGCCGGCAAAGATACGCCCGGCATGCGCGCTGCCCGGCTCGAGCTCGTCGATTTCGACGGCAAGGAGCCAGGCCGCGATCAGCGCTTCGGAAGGCTCTTCGGCAGCGCTCTCAGTCTGCTCGCCGCCGGGATCGGGATGATCTGGCTGTTGGTCGACGAAGAGCGCCTCACCTGGCACGATCATATGTCCGGCACCTTCCCGACGTTCTCGGACCGCCGCAACTAAGTGGCTTTTTGGACGCGCTAACTGAACCGCGCGCGTAAGCAAGCGGGTGTTCGAAATTCCCGCCGAAACGAATTACACCGTTGCTGTGTTGCCCGCCGGCTCAACAATCGCCGACATCGAGCCTTTCGATTGCGGCATCCGCGGATCGGCTCCATAGCTCTGTATCTGATCGCGCCCGAACTCCGCCTCCTCCAGTCCGCAGGTGATCACGATCGTGCGTCCTTTCGTATCGACCTCGACGGCGTGCTGAAATGCTGTCTCGAGTGGAAAAAAGAACAGCTTCTGCAGCATCTCGATCACGTAATCGTAGGTGTGTTCATCGTCATCGAGCAGAACGACGTGAAATAGATTTCCATGCTCCTGCCGGAGGTCGTCCTGCAGCGCCGGACTGACCTTCTCGGGAACCACTACCGCACTCAGCATGCCGCAGCGTTTATTCTAGCCTGCGGACGCTGTACGATTACACTCCCGGTTTCAGCTTGCCCCACGTGAGGGGCACTCACAACCATCGCCGGACCTCGCCCGAATGGGAAAAAACGAGTATGCTTGCTTTGTGGATGAGGCTAATGTAAACCGGGTACCGGCGCCGATCGAGGCTGAGATCGTCCCGTCAGTCGCGCTCGACGCCGGTAGCTCGGTCGGGCCTTCCCAACCAGCCCAGAAGGCAATGTCGGGAGTTGGCAAGTTACTTTCGGCACTGCTCATCTGTGGCGTGCTTCTGCTCGTCGGCTATGGCATCTACCGTTTCCTGTTGCCTTTCTGGGCGCCTATTCTCTTCTACACGTACGTTCTGGTTGCGTTACTGGTTCTGGGTCTTGCCGTCCGAGAACTCAAGCGCGATCAAAAGCGCAGGAGCGAAGAACAGCCATTCTCGGAGAAAGTCGGAAAAGCCGCCAGAAAGAATACAATCCCGGCGCGGCTGGAGAGAGCGCGTGACCGAATTGCAATGGTGGCACGAACGCTCGCGAATGCAATCGCCTGGCCCGTAACATTCCTACACAGCAGGCAGGTTGTCCGCCATCATGGCAGGCCCGGTATGACTCTTGAAGAGTTTGCCCTTCGCGCCGTCGACCGCCCCGAGCAAAACTTTGCCCTATTTTCATTGATGATTACCGCTGTCGTAACCGCCGGGCTCCTTCTGGGTATCATCCCCGGCCTGTACGGAAAAGCGGCGTTGGCACTGCTCATCGCAGGTACCACCTTGCGCCATATCCAGTACTCCATCGGAACGGTTCCGCTTCCGACGAGCCTGCGACGCGTAACGAATCGCCCCTACACCGCATTTATTGCGATTCTCGTCTGCGATTTCGCTACCTTGATTCTCGCTTTGACGTGTCTCAGTTCAGCCCGTATTCCGCCTGCGCACATTCACCTCCTTGATTTCTGGAACACCACCAAACAACTTGCGGAGCCCTGGGATGCCCCCATGGCTCTGTTGAAGTCGAGACACCTTGATATGCACGAGGTGATCCTGGGACTTGTCGCCCTGTTTCTGGATCTTGCTCTTCTCGAAATCTGGAGACATCGTCGCGAATTCATCCGAAAGGACGAGGACCATGTCTGGCTTGCCAGTACCGCTAATCGTCTGGGAGATTTCGCCCTCGCCATGCGCCACTTGCGGAACGTGAAACATCTGGATGCCGACAGCCGCATCGTGGAAGTTTCCGCTCTGCTCGGGGTGAACGAATTGGAACGAGCCGAAAGTGAATTGAAGAGCGCCTTGGAAGAAACGGAACGCCTCGCCAGCCCCGACCGGATATTCACTACCTTATGGGGCCTGGGTGCAATGCTGCCGCTCTCCAACGACGTGCACATCGGGCTACTGAAAAGCGCGATCCGATCGAAGGTCAAGGATACCTACCTGCTCTCAGCGATTGGCCTGCACGAAGCGAGTGAAGATTTCAAGCAGAGAGCGCTGGGTGTTTTCTTTCCCGTCAAAGATCAATATCCTCTCACGTCGGCGGCGCTCCTGAGTTGGAGCGACCCGGAGGTTGCGGCTAGCCTCCTGCAGCGAACGGATTTCGAGTTTACAGTCGATGAAGCGAGCGCGATGGTAATTCGGCTTGCGATCGTTTTGGGCGATGCCAATACCAGTTCTGATCAGGATCGGAAAGCCCTCGACGACTGGTGCGATCAGGATCTTTCGAAATTCCGAGCGCTATGTGCCGCCCTTACGGACTCCTACGACATCCTGGCCGTCGCCTCTAGTTTCCGCTCGATCGTGCAGCGGGCACGAAACCTGGGTTCAGGCAGAGCGGAGCAGTTGGCCTTCGTCTACGATTCGCTCATCGTCAGAATCAAAGACCCGGACGCCAAAGCTTTCGTGGTGCAGATGGACGCGTAATAGCAACTCATCTTCCTCCTGTCATAATCTCTATTTACATTCCGCACTTTGATCCGATGAACTTTCGCGCTCTGCTCGTATTGACCGCCGCGTTCGCGCTCTCTGCCGCGCAACAGACACAGAATCCGCCTACTACGCCCCCGCCGCAGCCTCCCGCAGGCGCAGCCAACGGCCCGCAGCCCGGCCCTGCTGTGAAGGCTCCCGGCCCCGGCCAGCGCACCGGAGAAGCTGTTCATGGCCAGCAACCCTCGCCCGCCGGCGGAATGGCCGACTTCCTTGCGATCGGCCCTCCCGCCGATCCCGAAGCCGCTGCCCGCGGTCAAAAACTCTTCGTCGCAAACTGCGCCTTCTGCCACGGCACCAACGCGAATGGCGGCAACGGCGGACCCGATCTGGTGCGCTCACTCGTGGTGCTGCACGATAAAGGTACCGGCGCAGAGATCGGCCCGGTGGTCCACAACGGCCGCCCCGGCAAAGGTATGCCGCCCTTCCCGTCGCTGACCGACGCGCAGATTCACGACATCGCCCAATTCCTGAAGCAGCGTCATCAGGCCGCCTCGAATCGCATGGCCTATCAGATTCAGAACATCGTCACCGGCGATCCCAAAGCGGGCGAAGCGTACTTCAATGCGCATTGCGCCAGCTGCCATTCGGCAACCGGAGATCTCGCCCACATTGCCACGAAGATCTCCGATCCCGTGCAACTCCAGCAGCGCTTCCTTTATCCCAAAGAAGAGCATTACCCGGGTATGCCCGGGCCTCCGCCCGATCCGCGCGCCGAAAGGACGGTTAGCGTCAAGCTGCCCGACGGCCAGTCGTATACCGGGAAGCTCGATCACATCGATGATTTCAGCGTCGCGCTCACGGATGCCTCCGGCCAGCACCACTCCTGGCTGCTCGATCAGACACCGGGCATTCAGGTCGAAGTGCACGATCCTCTCGCTGCGCATGCCAAGCTGCTGACCGAATACACCAATGCCGATATGCACAACATCCTTGCTTATCTGGAGACGTTGAAGTAAATGTTCCGCTCCCTGCTCTCGCTCGCGCTTCTGGGCGCCTCCGCTCTGCTCGCTGCAGATGATGCCCTCAACCCGGCTACCATCGCCAATCCGCCGCTCGGAAGCTGGCTCACCTACAACGGCGATTATTCGGGACGCCGCTTCAGCCCGCTTGACCAGATCAACGCCTCGAACGTAAAGAATTTGACCCTCGCCTGGGCCTTTCGCGCCAAAGTTCCACCCGGCGGCAGCCCGTTTGGCATGGTGATCAAGTCGACTCCGCTGGAGCTCAACGGCGTTCTGTACTTCACCATGCCCGATAATTGCTGGGCTGTCGACGCGCGCACCGGCCGCGAGATCTGGCACTACAGCTGGCAAAGTCAGGGCGGCATCCACACCGGCAATCGCGGCGTCGGCATCTACGGCAACTGGGTCTTCTTTGAAACACCCGATAACCACCTCATCTCGCTCGAAAAGGACACCGGCAAGTTCCGCTGGGCCGTCGTCATCGCCGATCTTGCACAGGAATATTTCTCAACCCCCGCGCCGCTCATCGTCGGTAACCACGTGATCGTCGGAGTCGGGGGCGACTCGCTCGATGTTCCCGGCTTTCTCGAAGCGCGCGATCCGGAAGATGGCAAAGTGCAATGGCGCTGGAACAGCGAGCCGGCTAAAGGCGAGCCGGGCTCCGAAAGCTGGCCCGATGAGCAATCGATGAGCCACGGCGGCGGCATGACCTGGATCCCCGGCACCTACGATGCCGATCTGCACCTTCTCTACTGGGGCACCGGCAACCCGAACCCGGTGCATGCCGGACAGGGCCGCAAAGGCGACAATCTGTGGACCTGCTCGATCGTCGCCCTCAATCCCGATACCGGCAAACTTGTCTGGTGGTTCCAGTCGTCCCCGCACGATACCCACGACTGGGACAACGTGGAAACACCCGTCCTCTTCGACGGCACCATCGACGGCAAACCGCGCAAGCTCCTCGCGCAGGCCGCTCGCAACGGCTATTTCTTTGTGCTCGACCGCACCAACGGCAAGAGCGTCGTGAGCGCGCCTTACATTCCGCTGAACTGGTCAAAGGGCACCGACAAACTCGGCCGTCCGATCCCGAACACGGATAAAGAGCCGAAGACCGACGGTGCGCTTGTGATTCCCGCGTCCGGCGGCGGAACGAATTGGTTTCCACCCAGCTTCAGTCCGCAAACCGGTCTGTTCTACGTCACGGCCACGCCTTCCTACAGCGTCTATTATTTGACCGACACCAGCCCCCATCCGGAAGGCTATGGCGGCCGCGATGCCGGGCTATGGTCACAGTCCGGCCTGGTCGCGATCGATTATCAGACCGGGAAAATTCGTTGGAATCACGTCTATCCGGATAGCGGCGGACATTCTGGCATATTGACCACGGCCGGTCATCTGCTCTTCACCGGCGATCCCTCCGGCAACCTGATCGCCTTCGATCCGGAAAATGGCAAACCGCTCTGGCACACCGGCCTGACCGCGACCGTCGACAACGGACCCATGACCATCCTGCTCGATAATCATCAGTACTTGATCGTGGGAGCAGGCGACACTTTATACGCGTTCACGCTGCCCCGCTAAGTGGGGCGGACGTTCATGTCCGCGGCGGTGCGTCCCCGCACCGCCTCTCTTGATGCACATACCTGACGGTTACCTCAGCCCCGAAACCTGCGCCGTCCTCTACGCGGCTTCGGCTCCGTTCTGGTATGTCGCACTGCGACGCGTGAAAAAGCTCCTTCACACCCGCTTCCTTCCGCTCATTTCGCTTTTCGCCGCATTTTCATTCGTGGTGATGATGTTCAATCTCCCGCTGCCCGGCGGCACCACCGGTCACGCCGTCGGCATGGGCATCGCCGCCATCGTCCTCGGCCCCTGGGCCTCGATTCTCGCCATCTCAACCGCGCTCGCCATTCAGGCGTTCTTCTTTGGCGACGGAGGCATCACCGCACTTGGCGCAAACTGCTTCAACATGGCCATCATCGGTTCGCTCAGCGCCTGGTGTCTGTATCACCTGCTCGCCGGAAACGCACCGAACACTGCGCGTCGCCGCGTTATCGCGGCCGGCCTCGCCGGATATGCGGCCATCAATCTCTCCGCACTGCTTGCCGCGATCGAATTTGGCATTCAGCCGATCTTTTTCCACGACGCTCACGGTACTCCGCTTTACTGCCCCTATCCGCTCTCCATCTCTGTTCCGGCCATGATGCTCGGCCACCTCACCTTTGCCGGATTCGCCGAATTCATCCTCACCGCCGGCGTCGTCGCCTACCTCCAGCGCGCCGATCCTGCGCTTTTGGGCGACTCCGCCGCTGGGCAGCCGCGAGCTCTTCGCCCGCTCTGGCTCACTCTCGCGGCTCTTGTCCTGCTCACCCCGCTCGGCATCATCGCCGTCGGCACCGCCTGGGGCGAGTGGAGCCCGTCCGATTTCGCCAAAGCACCCGCCGGTCTCGCCCGCCTCTCGAATCTATGGAACGCACCCATCGCCCGCTACGAGCCGCAATTTATCCGCAGCGCATCCGTCGGCTATATCGTTGCCGCGCTGATCGGCGTCGCTCTTATTCTGCTGGTTTTCCTCCTGCTGTCCCGCTTCCGCCCCGGCTTTATCGAGCGCACCACGGGCCATCTGTACGAAATCGCCGCCCACTCGCTGTTTGCTGAAGAAATCGCTCGCACCCGCGGTCTGCTCCAGCCCGTCGATCCGCGCCTCAAACTCTGCTGCGCCTGCCTGCTTCTTGTTGCGGCCATTTCGATTCGCTCATGGCTCCCGCTTCTGATCCTGCTCGGGCTGATCACCGCGCTCGCTCTTCTTTCGCACATTCCGCTCTCGCTTCTCTCGAAAACGGTCTGGTTCCCGGCGCTCGCCTTCAGCGGCCTCATCGCCATCCCCGCTCTCTTCCTGACCCCCGGCCCGCTGCTCTATGCTCACATCACCCGGCCCGGTTTCAAAACCGCCTCGCTCCTGCTTCTCCGCGTCGAAGCCTGCGCCACCATTTCCGCCGCACTCATTTTCACTACCAGCTGGAGCCGTCTCCTGCGCGCACTCCGCTTCTTCCGCATCCCGGTCTCGGCGGTGATGATCCTGGGCATGGCGCATCGCTATCTTTTCCTGCTGCTCAGGACCGCTCGCGATATGTTTGAAGCGCGTCAGAGCCGCCTTGTCGGCACACTGCCTCGCGCCGAACGCGTGCGCCTCACCGCTTCTGCCGCCGGTGTCCTGCTCTCGAAAACGTTCGAGCTCACCACCGAAGTCCACGCCGCGATGCGCTCGCGCGGCTATCACGGCGAAACCTATCTGCTCGACGATCCGTCATGAGTGCTCTCCTCGAAGCCCGCGATCTCGTCGTTCATTACCGCGACGTTCCCGCGCTCACAGGCCTTTCCGTCTCGGTCGCAGCCGGCGAACGCATCGCTCTGCTCGGTGCCAACGGCTCGGGGAAATCCACGCTTCTGCGTGTCCTCGACGCTCTCCAGTTCCCCGACTCCGGCACCTTTCACTTCGCCGGCGAACCCATTACCGCCGAGCGTCTCGAAGATCGCGCATTCAGCCGCGAATTCCGCCGCCGCGTCGGCCTCGTTTTCCAAAACGCCGACGTCCAGCTTTTCAATCCGACCGTATTCGATGAAATTGCCTTCGGGCCGCTGCAGCTGCAGCTTCCAAAATCAGACATCCGCGCACGCGTTCAGCAGACGCTGCAGCAGATGTCGCTCGAACATCTGAAATTCCGCTCGCCTCATCAGCTTTCCGGCGGCGAGAAAAAACGCGTGGCGCTCGCCTCCATTCTGGTGCTCGATCCCGAAGTGCTGCTGCTCGATGAACCGACGGCCGGACTCGATCCCCGCAGCGCTAGCGAGATGGTCGAGCTGCTCGCAAGCTGGCGCGGGGCAGGGAAGACCGTCCTCACCGCCACTCACGATCTCGACAATCTCGAAGACATCGCCGATCGCGTCATCATCCTGCAGGACGGCCGGATCATTGCCGATTCTACGCCCTTCCACATCCTGCACGACGTTGGGCTCCTTCAGCGCGCCCGTCTCATTGCCGCGCATCGCCACACGCATCCCGGAGGCGCGAAGCAGCCGCATCCCCACGTCCACGCCGACCCGCTCACTCCTCCCGCAGCGCCGACATCGGATCGATTCGGGCCGCCCGCAGACTCGGCAGCCACGCCGCCAATCCCGCGCACACCAGCAACGCCGCGAGCGAAAGACCCAGACTGACCGGATCCGCCGCCGTCAACCCGAATAAGCTGTTGCGCAGCGCGCGTCCCAGCAAAAACGCGCCCGGTACGCCAATCACGACACCCAGCACCACCAGCCCGAAACACTGCCGCACCACGAACCCGATCACCTGCCGCGCCGACGCACCCAGCGCCATCCGCACGCCGATCTCATTCGTGCGCCGCGCCACCGTATAGGCCAGCAGCCCCGCGAGACCAATCGCGCACAATAGCAACGCGAGCGCTCCGAACGCCGCCGAAAGAATACTCAGCAGCCGCTCCATCAGCAGCAAATGATCGATCAGGGCATTCTGCGTTTTGATCTCGGTCACCGGAACCGCGCGGTCGACTTGGGCCGCAGCGCGATAAATCTCCGGCGCAATCTTCGATTCCGGCAATCCCGTTCGCAGCACCAGATTGATCTGTGCGCCCGGATTCATGCCCACGCTCAGGGGCTGATAAAACGTAGGTCGAGCCGACTCGCGCAACGAATTATACCGGTTGTTCTTCACGACGCCCACAATTCGAAATTTCGGATCGAGCGCCGGTCCGCTCTCGCCAAAACGTTGCCCGATGGGATTCCGCCCCGGAAAGAAATGCTTTGCGAACTGCTCATCCACGATCACCGCCCCCGAGTCCGGCTTCAGATCGGCAGGTTTAAACGTTGTCCCGGCAATGAGCGGAATGCCCATCGTCTCGAAAAGCCCGTCGCTCACCATGTTCAGGAGCGCTGAATGTTCCTGGTCCCGCGCAAAAGGCAGGCCGGGCGCATTGACCGTCGTCATATTCATTGATCCCGAAAACGGCCGGCTTTGAATAATCGCCACGCGCCTCACTCCTGGCAGTTCCGCCACCTGCGCCCGCAAGCGCTCGACATACTGCTTCACCTGCCCGCTCTGGTAACCCGCTGCCCACGGATCGATCGACACATAGATCAGATTCTGGCGATCGAAGCCGATATCGACATGTTCCAGATTCACGAGTGAGCGCGTCAGCAGCCCCGCCCCCGCGAGAACCACAAAACCGAGCGCGACCTCAATTGCCACCAGCATTCGCGGCAACCGCAATCTCCCCGAGAGCACAGTCCGACTCCCGGCTTTCAGAACATCGTTAATACTTGCGCGCATCAACTGCAACGCGGGTGCGCTGCCAAACAACAGTGCCGTCAAAACCGATACCAGCATTGTGAACAGCAGAATGCGCCAGTCTGTATGCAGATCAAAACCGCCGATGCCCAGATTCGCGCGAATAAAAGAATGGACGCCGTCGGCCAGCACACGGCTCAACAGCAGACCCAAAGCTCCGCCCGCGAATGCCAGCAGCATGCTCTCGATCAGATATTGCCGCAGCAGGCGAAACCGCGCCGCGCCCAGCGCCAGGCACACCGCCGATTCCCGTTGCCGCGCCACCGCCCGCGACAGCAGCAGATTCGCCACATTCGCGCACACAATCAGCAGTACGAGCCCGACCAACAACAGCAGCACCCACAGCGCACGGCCATCGTCTCCACCAAACGCAGCGAACCCGCGCGCGCCCGGCAGCGAAAACAATTTCGGCACCTTCTTTTGATCGACCCTGATCCCCGCCGGCGCGACCGCATGTTGAAACCGCGCCGAAAGCATCCCGACCGCCTGCGCTTCGCTCATCCCCGGCGCCAGCCGCCCGATCAACCGCACCCACCAGTACGTATCTTTTTCGCCCAGATCAGCGTTGAGCCGGTCGCGCGGATCGAGTAACACCTGCGCCGATAGCGGCGCGTATAGATCCACCCACTCGCCCACCTGCACGCCAAAAAAGTGCTCCGGTGCAACTCCGATCACTTCCACCGGCACATTGTTCACCCGCAGCACCTGCCCCAGAACATCCGTTCGCCCGCCGAAGTAACCGCGCCAGAATCGGTCGCTGATCACCACCACCGGCGCAGCTCCCGAACGATCCTCGCTATCGCGAAACGATCTTCCTAGCCGCGGCTCGACTCCTAATTCGCGAAAGAAATTCGCGCTCACGTACTGAAGGCTGAACCGTTCCGCCGGACGCCTCCCGCTGGTCACCGATACTTTCCCCGGATCGCCCGCGCCCACAATCGCGGTGAACCCGCCCGGCTCCTTGGCCAGCTCGTGATATGCCCGCACTGAAACCGATGAGCCGCGCATCGCTGTATTGAAATCGCCCTCGCTGTCGCCGTTCATCATCGTGCAGAGCGGATCCGGCCAGCCATGGTTCTTCCACCAGATCGCGCGCAGCGTCTGCGGATCTTTCACCGGCAGCGGCTTCAACAGCGCCGCATCCACAATGCTGAAAATCGCCGAATTCGCCCCAATCCCCAGCGCCAGCGACAGAATCACCACCGCACTCAAACCGCGATTGCGCCCGATCTGCCGCAGCCCATAACGCACATCGCGCGTCAGCGATTCGAGCCACATCAAAACATCCTGCGCCCGCGTCTCTTCCCGCAGTTTCGTGCGATTCCCGAAACGCACCCGCGCCGCGCGTGCGCCCGCCGCATCCTGCTCCTTCATCGCCAGATGATAGGCAAGCTCCTCTTCGATTTCCCGACTGTGCTGCTCCGGTCGAAATGTCCTGCGCAGCCGCGACCACAGGCTCATACGTTGCCTCCCGCTACACCGTCCGCAGCACCTTAGCCACCGCCGCGTGAATCGAGTGCCAGCGCGCCTCTTCGGTTTCGAGCCGCTTGCGCCCCTTCGCGGTCAGCTTGTAAAAACGCGCGCGCCGGCCCGATTCCGACATCTTCCATTCCGCCTCGAGCAGGCCTTTTTCCGTCAGCCGGTGCAGCGCCGGATACAACGATCCCTCTTCCACCTCGAGCACATCGTCTGATGCCTGCTCAATGGATGTGGCGATGGCATATCCGTTGTTCGGCCCCCGCCGCAGCACTTTCAGAATCAGGATTTCGAGGGAGCCCTGCAGATTGTCGGTCTTTGGCATAGATAACTACGTATAGATATCTATACCACAGCCGGCGGCGATCGGATTGTACTGCGTTTGAGCGTCGGTGGGAGAATGTCTGAGCCAGGCTACTCAGCCCTGTCAGTTCATTACGGAAAGTCTGGATGTGGTACGCCCGAGAGGATTCGAACCTCTGACCTTTTGCTCCGGAGGCAAACGCTCTATCCAGGCTGAGCTACGGGCGCTCGAAAACTAATGGCCGCGTTTGGCGCTGGCCGATAAACCCTTCGACGAACTTCCATTTCCGAGCAAGTGCTCGATGTGTGCTCGGATCGTATCTTCCTTCATCAGCGCATCCCACTTCTCGTCTTCTTTTTGGGACGTCTGATAGTGAATATATCCCTTGCGATCGATCAACGCCAGTTGTGGCACAACATAGCGATCCGAGTTGAAGCCCATGAACTTCACCATCGCATCCTGCGGTACCCATCCAACCGGAAATTTCACCTGGTAGTCCTTGGCAAAGTTTTCAACCAGCAGATCGGCGTTCGGGTTTACCGCCACATCCAGCGCCTGAAATCCGCGGCTGCCGTACTCCTCTTGAAACCGGCTCATCACACGCGAAGCGGCCTGGCAATGAGGGCACGTTGTCCAGATGAATTCAAGCGCGACTACCTTCCCGAGATACTCATTCAGTGTCTTCTGCCCCTGGCCGGGAATATTGAAGGTCAGCTCAGGCGCCTTCCGGACACTTTCGTACTGATCGGCCGCCGAGCAAAACCCAGCCAGTGCCGCAGTCGCAACCAGAACCGCAAGAAGTTTCACCTGTACGCGCTCCAGAGTTTCCAGTTTAACGTAAGCGTCCGGCTCATGCCCGATGTAAAGCGCGCTTGCGCCCTGTGCTCCGTACCCGTAGCGACGCTAAGGTGACCGGCTCGGCCATGCCTTCGATACTCAACATCCGTTCGCCGGTCAAGTGCGACAGAAAATATCCCGTATCGCCGTCACCCGCAAAAACGGTGTCACTGTCCGTCATGGGCCTGCAATGCTTCCATTTGCCTTTGAGTATCTTTTTGTATGCGTCGAAATAAGCGGCGGCATTTTTTTCCGAGTCCCACAGGCACACGTATTCGAGTACCGGATGCTTTCCGCTGTCGTCCGCTGTCACGCGAAACTGTGCTCCCCGAAGATGAGGAGCAAGCCTGTTCGCCAGATCGATCCCAAGGTATTGCCATAAGAGCATGCGATGGTCGAACTCGCCCATTGAGCCTTCACTCACCTCGCGATCGCCCCCTGCGGGCACGTCCGGCAACTTCGGCACGAGCGGCTTCTCATGCGCCAGGTACCGCTCCGGATGCAAAATTTGCGATGAGCTTACCGGTGCGTGAACGAATACGTCCGCGAACGCTCGCTTCCCAAGCTTTCGATACACCGCATCGAAGAATCGTGTCCCTTCGGTGTATGGAAATAGCAGCGACTGCTGAATATACAGGGGCGAAGATTTCAAAACCGGAAAGTCCGCGCCCGAATCATCGCCCTCGCTCTGTTCGAGCGATTTCAGCATATCCGGAGTCGGAACCGGATTCTGTCCGGCAGCGGCCAGATCGTAAGCCAGCATCAGCCACGACGCCTGACCTTCCACCACCGCCGTATGCGCCAGATTCTCATCATCGTCCGAGGGATCCTCATCCATGTACTTCTCGAGATCGTAATGCTGATCGGCCAGCGCGTGCGCCAGTTCATGCGCGAGCGTGGTGGTTTCTTCGCTCAGCGATGCGCCCTGGAGCAGGAACAGCTTCTTCTCGTCGTAATCGTAAAAGGCGGCCGCCTGTTCGGTGAGCAGATCAACCGTCGATTTCTTCAGATCAAAATTTTGCGGGACCAGTCCGAACATCTTCAGCGCGATCTCGTCGGCGCGAATGTCCTCGGGCCGCAGCGTTTTCTTGATGCGTTTGTTCAGAAAACGGCGCAGCTGCCGCTTCGAAATCATGTCGTAGGGAACCGGGTGCTCCGCCGTCATGCCCGAGATGTTTGCGAGCGAGTCTACAATCGCATGGATCTGGCCAAAGACCGGATCCTTGTCGCGCTTGCGGCCGGCAACGAGCAGCGAAAGCCCGAGCGTCAGGGCGAGCAGAACAGCGATGCGGCGGCGCATGTATGGGAACGAGTGCAGTGGATTCGAGAACCGTGAGTCCCGCCAGTTGTCTGCGAAACCCTTCATTTAAGACTAATGGATCGGGCGATACTGCGTGAACAGATTGTGCAGACCGTTGGTCAACACCTGCACTCCGATACAAAGCAGTATGAAGGCTGCGAGCCGCACAATCACGTTCATCGCTGTTTGCCCCAGCATGCGCGCCAGCCGCTCAGCAAAGCGATAGCTCACATAAATGAGGAAGGCTACAAGCGCAGGTCCGACAATCGCGGCCACCAGGCGCACCCAGCCGTTCACATGAATCGCCTGACTGGCGCCCAGCGTGAGCGCCACCGAGATTGAGCCCGGCCCTACCGTGAGCGGAAGCGTCAACGGGTAGAAAGCCTTGTCCGATATGTCCTGGCGGCTGACTCGCTTTTGCGCGTGTTCCTGTTCCTGTTCGACATTCTGGTGCAGCAGTGTCCAGCCCGTCCACATCACCACCATGCCGCCTCCGATCTGGACTACCGGAATGGAGATCCCGAAGAATTTCAAAATATGCGTTCCGATCAGCATGGAGCCAATCAGCAGCCACATACTGTTGAGCGCGATTTTGCGCGAGAGGAGTGCCCGATCACCGCTGGAATAGCCGGCCGTTAGACTCAGGAAGATCGGAATATTGCCCAGCGGATCCACAATCGGAAAGAGCGCGGTGAGCACCAGCAGACAATTCTTGGCAACCTCGAGGATTGCGTTCATGAATAACTAGAGTGTAAGTTGTTCCGCGCTCAACTGCCGTCAGGAAAACCGCCCCGATGCGAAACCATCGGGCAATGCGGCAACACTTCGCGGGCAGGAAGCGATGCGCGCCAGCCATCCGGGTAACCATCCAGCGCGGAAAAAACTGCGGGCCGTTGGCCGTCAGCCGGAATCGTCAGCCGCTCCAGGGCGGCGCGCAGTTCAGCGAGAGTGCCCGCCCCGAAGCTGGAGCGCCAGCGCTCTTCGATTTCAGCCGTCGCTCGTTCATACTCGGTGCGCGCGCGCTTCCCAGCGTTCGTCAGACGCAGAACACGCGCGCGGTTCTCCAAATCCACAGTGACGTACCCGCGTTTTTCAGCGATTTTCACGAGCATCGCGACTGCTTCTTTCGACACGCCGCTGAGGCGAGGTAAATCGCGAATTCGCACACCGGCACCCGTGTCCATCAATCGCAGCAGGTTCGCTGGCAACGCGAGCGAGAGTCCTGTCCTGCCTTCATACTCGCCTTGGAACCGGGCCAGCACATTGCCGAGCAGTACGGGCAACATTTTTATGCTGCCGTCGCGACATACGATTTCGAGCGGCGGTGTCCCTGGACCTCGCTTGGAAATCACGACATCGGCCGGTTCCGTTCCGGCACTTGCCGCGAAGTTCTCCAGTGTCCGCCGCAGCTCGCAATAGCTGCTGGAATAACGCTCAGCCCAGCGCCGCTCGATCTCGTCGTTGAGCCTGTTCCAGACCAGAAGCGCTTTCTCGCCGCCGCGTGTCGGCTGAACCTGTCCGCTCGGACTGACAAAAACATAGCCCCACCATTTGCTGACCCGCGTCAGCCACATCTTCATCTGCTGTTTGTCGAAGCCCGCCGTGCGCTGAAGCTCTCCAACGGAGATGCCGCCCGTTGGAACGAAACGAAGAAAGCGGAACCAAAGCGGCATCGAGACGAGCCATGGCACCCTGCTCGGATAGCCCGTTGCACCGTGATTTGTTGTCCGATGCGGCACCTGGCGTTCAAATTCGTTGTCGAATTCGATCACAAAAGCCACCAGCACCTGCGATAGAAGTGCCGATAACGGCAGCGGCTGTGACATCATCAAACATCGTATCGGGAGGTCGAAGGCGATGGTATTCTGAAGACGCTCCCGCCGTTCTCGATGGATTTCCTCGCAGGTTTGAACCCCCAGCAGCGCGATGCCGTTGCCCACGTCGAAGGTCCGCTATTGCTGCTCGCCGGCGCGGGCAGCGGCAAGACGCGCGTGATCACGCATCGCATCGCCCACCTCATCGAAACGCACTCAATCCCAGGACCGGCCGTGCTCGCCGTTACTTTCACCAACAAAGCGGCGGATGAGATGCGGCAGCGTGTCACCAGTCTGCTCAGCGATACTTCCACCTCGAAGATTCCGCTCGTCTCTACCTTCCATTCTTTTTGTGTGCGGATGCTTCGCCGCGACGGAAGCTCTCTTGCTGATATCCGCAACGGCTTCACGCGCCAGTTCACCATCTACGACGACGACGACCAGCTCGCGCTGCTCAAATCGATTTACAAGCATCTGGGTCTCGATGAAAAGTTCATGCCCTATCGCGGCGCGCTGTCGCGTATCAGTCATGCCAAGAGCAACCAGGAAACGCCGCAGGACTGGTACAAAGCCGCCACCGACCCGAAACTGACCCGCCTCGCGAAAATCTACGAAAGCTACCAGGAACGGCTACTGCAGGCGAACGCGCTCGATTTCGACGACCTGCTGCTTGAATCCGTGCGGCTGCTACGTCACGACGAAGTGCTGCGCGAACTCTATAACCGGCGCTTTGAATTCGTCATGATCGACGAGTATCAGGATACGAATCGCAGCCAGTACGAGCTCATGCGCCTGCTGACCGAGAAACGTCATAATGTCTGCGTCGTCGGCGATGAAGATCAGTCGATCTATGGCTGGCGCGGCGCCGATATCCGCAACATTCTCGATTTTGAGCGTGACTATCCGGATGCCGTAGTAATCCGCCTCGAGCAGAATTACCGCTCCACCAAAAATATTCTCGAGGCAGCCAGCGCCGTTGTCGCAAATAATAAGGAGCGCAAAGGCAAGTGGCTTTGGACCTCAGCCGGCGAGGGCGCCAGGATCGGCTATTACGAAGCGCCCGACGGCGAAAACGAGGCTTTGTTCATCGCCGACACGATCGAAAAGCTGTTAGCCCGTAATCCGCGCGAGCGCGTCGCGGTTCTCTACCGAACGAATTTCCAATCTCGCCAGATTGAAGAAGCGCTCCGCCGTTATGGCCGCAAGTATCTGGTCGTGGGCGGCTTCAGTTTCTATCAGCGCGCCGAAGTCAAGGACATCCTCTCGTATCTCAAGCTGCTCGTTTCGCCCAGCGATTCCATTGCGCTGTTACGCGTCATCAACACGCCGGCCCGAGGCATAGGGAAGGGAACAACCGAGCAGCTGGAGCAGTACGCGCTTGAGCATTCGCTGAGTCTGCGCGATGCGATAAGCCGCATGCTGGAGGAAAAAAGTCTTCCCGCGCGCGCCGAAGCGGCTCTTAAATCGTTTACCAGATTACTCGACGAACTCACTGAAGTTGCAGCCGCAAAGCCGATTCACGAAACCTTGCGCGCCATCTTGGAAAAAACCGGATACGAGGAAATGCTCAAAGCGGATACCTCGCCCGAATCGGAATCACGCATTGGCAATCTCGAAGAACTGGTGAACGCCGCGGCCGAGGCAGCTGAGCGCGGCGAAACAATATCGGATTTTCTCGACCATGCCGCGCTGGTGGCGGACGCCGACTCCGTCGACATCCAGGCACAGGTTTCGCTCTTGACGATTCACAACGCGAAGGGTCTCGAGTTCGACAACGTTTTCCTCGCTGGACTCGAAGAAGGCATTTTCCCGCACAGCCGCTCGCGCGATTCCGAAGCGGCTCTCGAAGAAGAACGCCGGCTGTGCTACGTCGGAATGACGCGCGCCGAGAAACGGCTCTATCTCACGTGGGCCCGTTATCGCCGCCGTTTCGGCGGGAGCCAGCCGGAAGTGTCCCTGCCTTCTCGTTTTCTCAACGAAGTCCCGGTCTCTTTGCGGGAGCGCCTCTCGCCCTACAGCGAACCGCGCGGCGAGGAAGTGGACTTGTTCTCCGAACAGCACGACGTGCGCGAGTCGGTGAAACGGAATCTGTACACGGGCCGCACGTACAATTCGGTCGAGAACATTGCCCAGTTTTTCGCCGAACGTGGTCTGCCGCCGCCCTCAGGATTGACCCGACGCGCCGAGGTGAATCGCGCGGCCGCACAGGTTCAACCCTCGGCCCCTTCCGCCGAGCGCTCAACCTCTGCGCCAGCAGCCGGACCAGCCCGCTCTGCCCCGTCGCGCACTGTGCCCAAGCCGCCGCCCACCCGGCCGGGTACAAAATCCACGGGGTTTCGTTCCGGCTCCGTAATTCAGCACCCCAAATACGGCCGTGGCACCGTGCTTCGCCGCGAGGGCGATGGCGAGGATGCGAAACTAACGGTGAGTTTCCCCGGTTACGGTCTGAAAAAGCTCGTCGAAAAATACGCAGGCATAATAGTTAACGAATGAATACGAAGCACGTTGAAGATAAAGCCGAACGCAAGAAGCTGAAGCGCACCGCGCGCAAGAAAGCCGCCCCGAAAGCGAAGCGCGCCTCGGGTGTCGCCCGCGGATCCAACAAAAAGAAAGTGCGGCACATGAGCAAAGGGCAACGCAAGCGCTAAGCAAGACTCTTTCGCTGCCAAGAGGGGCCGTTAGCGCCGGCCGGCGGTCTCTCGCGTTCCTGTCGGCTGATACGACGTCACTGCCGAATGCAATGCCAGCAGAATGCGGTCGAGTTGCGCGTGATCGTCAGCCTGAATAACCACCTGTGCTGTCGGCCGCAGATCATCCCGCCGAAAGGCCATTTCCGGTCCGGCGTTTGAGCCCGATTTTCGAGGGTCTGCCGCGGGCTTCTGGTTCCGCGGCGGGGGGTATCGGCGAGATGCTCGAAAATGGTGCCCGCAGTCCCCGCAGTAGAACGGCCATCGTCCCATGGAGGCAAGCAAGTTATCGACTACTCCGCGCCGGGCGGACCGGCGTATATCCTCGCTCTTGCATTCCGGGCATTTCATGGCTACACATCTCTTCGGCGCCATCTGCCCGGACCTTTAGGCCCACGGCGAAAAATTTGCGAACTAACCGATGCCTGCCACCGCTCGCCGGACCTTAGGCGGTTTCAGCGAAGCAGGCGGCAACCTCTGAGAGCTCGTGATCGCGTAACGGTCTGTGTGCCCTTTCAAACACGTCAACTCGATCGTCTTGCCGTCCGGTGAATCGGTCCCGCCATTTGCTTCTAGCGGCACAAAAACCGGTTCACCGCAAATCCTGCACTGAAAACTGACGTATTTGTCTGTCATACGTTCGAATGGAAATTCAAACGCCATTGTAGCCCGAAAATCGCAGCAGGCTGGTAGTTCCCCTAGGGCGCTAGGGTAGGCTCAAGCCGCTGCGCCAGGAGCTCGTGAATCGCGCGGCAATCGTCGGCGAGCGAGGCAAACTGCGCTGGATCAAGCGTCTGGTATCCATCCGACAACGCGAGTTCCGGATGCGGATGTACCTCGACAATCAGCCCTGCTGCTCCCGCCGCCACCGCCGCAAGGGCCATGGGCTTTACCTTGTCGCGTTTGCCCGTCCCGTGGCTGGGATCCACGATAATCGGCAGATGACTCAATGTGCGCACCGCAGGCACAACGCTCAGATCGAGCGTATTCCGCGTGTGATCGGCAAACGTACGCACGCCGCGCTCGCAGAGAATCACGTTGTAATTGCCTTCCGCCAGGATGTACTCGGCCGCCATCAGAAACTCATCGAGCGTCGATGACATGCCGCGCTTCAGCAGCACCGGTTTCCGCGTTCGCCCGGCGCGCCGCAGCAGCGCGAAGTTCTGCATGTTGCGCGCTCCGATCTGAATGCAGTCGGCGTACTCTTCTACCAGTTCAAACGTCTCGGTGTCCATCGCCTCGGTCACGATACCGAGCCCCGTCTCCGCCCGTGCCTCCGCTAGGTACTTCAACCCCTCTTCGCCAAGGCCCTGGAAACTGTACGGAGAAGTTCGCGGCTTATACGCGCCTCCGCGCAGCAATTGCGCGCCCGCTGCTTTCACCGCCCGCGCGGATGCCAGTATCTGCTCACGGCTTTCCACCGAACACGGCCCTGCACACAAGGCCAGTTCGTTCCCGCCCACTCTGCAGCCGCGGATCTCCACAATCGTGTTGTCCGGCTTGGTTTCGCGGCTCACCAGCTTATACGGCTTCGAGACCGGAATCGCCTCCGCCACGCCCGGCAGATCTTCAAACTCTGCCTTCTCGATCGGTCCGCTGTTACCCGTAATCCCGATTGCCGTCCGCTGTTCCCCGGGAATGATATGCGCTTTGAAACCAAGCGCGGCAATCCTGTCGCAGACGCGCACGATATCGGCCTGATTCGCCAGCGCTTTCATGACCACCAACACGTTCGTTTCGCCCCTCGTCTCAGAGTATCCGAGGAATCATACGTCACAATAAATAAGTTGACTCCGTTTTCCGCCCAGCGCGCCGCCATCCTCTACAACCCGATCGCACGCGGACTGTCGCGCCACATCGACGCACTGCACCGTGTACCCGCTCTCCTGTCGCGCAATGGCATACAGACGGACTTGGTTCCGACCCGGGCTGCTGGTACAGCCGGCGAGCAGGCTCGCGAGCAGATCGCTTCCGGCTGCGAACTGATCATCGCTGCCGGAGGCGATGGCACGATTAATGAAGTGATCGAAGGCATGATCGGCTCGCGCGTGCCGCTTGCCATCCTGCCCGGCGGAACGGCCAATGTACTGGCGCGTGAAGTAAAGCTGCCGATTGGTATCGCCCGTGCTGCTGCTCAGATCACTCACCTCGAACCCTGCCGCATTTCCGTGGGCGCGCTCAAGCTAAATGAGGGCGGCAACCGCCATTTCATCTGCATGACGGGAGCCGGCCTGGATGCGCAGATCGTCTCCCGGCTCAATCTTCAACTCAAAGCGAGCATTGGCAAGTTCGCCTACTACGTCGCTGGCTTTTCGCAGGTGTTCGGCAGACTTACCGAATTTGATGTTCTGGTGGACGGCCGCACCTATCGGGCAAGCTTCGCGCTCGTCTCGCGTGTGCGCAACTATGGCGGAGATCTCGAGATCGCCCGCGGGGCCTCGCTTTTGCGCGACGACTTCGAAATCGTCCTCTTTCGCGGAACCGCCAGCCTTCGCTATCTGAGCTACCTCGCATCCGTTGTCGGCCGCCAACTCCATCGCACAAGCGGCTGCACCGTGTTGTACGGACGCACCATTAGCCTGCACCCTCCGCAAAACCAAGACGTACTCGTGCAGGTCGACGGAGAACTCGCCGGCAAGCTGCCCGCTGCCATCGATATTCTGCCCGGCGCGATCACCCTGCTCGTTCCGCCCGCCTTTCTGGCGCGCGAGGCTGCCCGTCTCAAAATTCCCGCCTACGCCTGACATCCTCGCGCCATGGATAACCTGACCCATTCGCTCACGGGCGTTGCGCTCGCGCGTGCCGGACTCAATCGCTGGTCGCCGCACGCCATCTGGCTTCTTCTTCTTTCCGCCAATGCCCCGGATGCCGATATCGTCTACGCCTCGCACGGAGCCTTCTCTTACTTCGAACATCATCGCGGCTATTCTCATTCGCTGCTGGCCATCCCGATTTGGGCCGCTGTTGTGGTTTTGCTCGTCGCCGCAGTTTCCCGCCAAAAGCTCCCCTGGTTGCGAGCCTGGCTCCTCTGTGTCATCGGCCTGGCCAGTCATCTTCTGCTCGATTGGACCAACAGCTACGGCGTCCGCTTCTTGCTGCCGTTCTCTTCCGCCTGGTTTCATCTCGATCTGAACGGGCTCTACGATATCTGGATCTGGGCCGTTCTTGTTTTCGCCCTCGTTTGGCCGCTCTTTTCCGGACTTGTTACGCGCGAAATCGGCGAGCGCAGAAAACCGGCGGGCCAGGCCCTCGCGATCATGGCCTTGATTTTTTTCCTGTGCTTCGATCTTTTTCGAGCCACTCTCCATGCGCGCGTCGTTGCGCAGCTTCAATCGCGGCTCTACAACGGTGCGCCTCCGCTCAGAGTCGCGGCACTGCCCGATTCCTTCAATCCCTTCCGCTGGGCTGCGGTCGTCGAAACCAACGACGCTTACCGCTGGTTTGAGACACGTCCCTTTGGCCTCTTCAATTCCAGCGCTCCGCAGATTTTCTATAAGCCGGCCGTAACGCCCGCGCTTGCTTCGGCCGAGTCGATCGAGCCGTTCCGATATTTCCTCTACTTCGCCCGCTTCCCCGTCTGGTCTCTCGAGCCCGTTGTCGAGGAGCACAATCGCGGAACACGCGTCGACCTAACCGATCTGCGCTTTGGAACACCGCGGGCCGGCTCATTCCACTGCATCGCCTACACCGATGCGAACGGGCGCGTGCTTCGCCAGTGGTTTACATTCGGCTCGGGCGCAGATCGTTAATCGCCGTCTGAGGCTTACTTCGCGTTTTGCTTGCGGTGTGCGAGCCGGCTGCATGCGTCGGGCGTCTTCAGCATCTTGATCGCATCGCCTCCCGATTCGATGGTGTCGATTCGGCCGTTTGAATCGATCACAAATGTGACCCGATTCGCCACTCCGTACTTCGGAATGTAAATGCCGTATTCCTGCGAAACCTTACGATCGAGAAAGTCGCTGAGCAGCGGAAAAGTCAACCCGAGCTGCTGGGCGAATGCCTTCTGCGAAGGTGTGTTGTCCGTACTGATTCCGAAGACCTTCGCGCCCGTCTCCTGGAAGTGCTGCATACCAGACTGGTACGCTTTCATCTCCGCCGTTCAACCGCCCGTAAACGCAGCCGGGAAGAACGCCAGCACCACCGTGCTCTTCCCGATGTAGTCGGCCAGATGAACCGTTCCCCCGTCCGTCGATGGAAGAGTGAAATCGGGCGCCTTATCGCCTTTTTTCAGCGTGCTCGATACCGGCTCTGCGCCCCTCGTTGTCCACGCCGCAATCCCCGATGCAAAAACACCCAGCGCCGCTCTTCTGTTGAGAATCATTTCCTTGCTCCCGGAAGTACGACAGTATCACGGATTGATCGCTTGGGAAGATTCACTCCGGCAGCGATCGTGTGAAACAATCACATTGATGAAACGCCGAACGCTGCTCCGCTCCATAGCGGCAATCCCTTCGCTCGCAGCCGGCCAGACGCTACCGCAGCGCGAGACGACGGCGGCGCGCGACAAAGGATTGCCCGCCGGACCAACGCTGATTCCGCCCGGCGTGAACGAGACGCCCACGATCCCGGTCATCCCAGCCGATGAAACTTCCGATTCGCGCATCCGCACCTTCGACGGACAGCAGCTTGCGGCCCTCGCCCGGCTCGGTGAAGTCCTCGTTCCGGCCTGGGATGGAAAGCCGGGCGCAGCAGAAGCCGGTGCTGCGGAGTTTCTCGATTTTCTGGTTGGCTCTTCGCCGGCGAACCGCATCGAGCTCTACAAGAGCGGCCTGGATGAACTGAATCGACGCGCCCAACAGCAGTTCGGCAAACCATTTGCCGCTATTTCGCAGGCCGATGCGGATTCGCTACTTGCGCCCTTGCGCGAAAAATGGAGTTACGGGCGCGCCGCAAAGAACGATTTCGAGGCCTTCCTCCTGGCCGCGAAAGGCGATCTGCTGCGTGCCACCGTCAATTCGCGGCCGTACATCAATGCCGTGTCGCAGGAGCGGCGCCCCCGCAACGCTTCCAATTTCTTCTGGTATCCGATCAGCTGAATGTTCCACCGCAATTACGATGTTCTGATCATCGGCTCGGGGGCTTCGGGTGGCACGGCGGCGCGCCAGTTGACGCGCAAGGGCATCCACTGTCTGATGCTCGATGCCGGACCTGCCGTTGACTTCACCCGCGACCGCGAACTGAAGAAAGTCTACACACTGCCATATCGGGGTTTCGGCCAGCCGGGCCGTTTTCCGCACGTCACGCAAGCCGACGAATACACCGAGAATGTCTGGGCGGATGAAAAACAGAATCCCTACACGTATCCCAAAGACGATCCGTATTACTGGGTCCGTGTGCGCCTCGTCGGCGGCAAGACGCTCTTCTGGGGCCGCGCGAGCTGGCGCCTGAGCAATTACGAATTCAAGTGCAAGGATCACGACGGCTTCGGAGAGAACTGGCCGATTGAATACAACGATCTTGCGCCCTACTACGATCAGGCCGAACCAATGCTCCGCGTGCAGGGGCGCAAAGAAGGACTTCCGCAACTGCCCGATGGCGTCTTCATGGAAGACAAATCGCGCGATTCGGAAGCTTCGCAGCGCTTCATTGCGGCCGCGCGAAAGCGTGGCATCCCAACTACGAAGGAGCGCGTCGCCACCGGACAGCTGGCGAGCTCGGTCAATCGCATGCTGCCCGACGCGCTCGAAACCGGCAAGCTGCAGATCGTCTCAAACGCCGTTGTGCGCCAGATCACTACGGACCCCAATACGGGTCTGGCAAACGGAGCGATCTTCATCGATCGCCGCAGCCGGCAGGAATTTCATGCCAAAGCGCGTGTGGTTGTGGTCGGCGCGTCCTGTCTGGAAAGCACGCGTCTGCTGCTCAATTCCGGACTGGCCAATTCAAGCGGCGTGCTCGGCCACTATTTGTTCGATCAGTTCTATGTCAAAGACGTCGTCAGCTGTATCGTTCCCGAGGCGCGCAATCGTCCAAGGCCCGGCATTACCGGCGGCGACGGTTATGTCCCGCGTTTTCGCAACCTGGACCGGCGCGAGAAGGATTTCCTTCGCGGCTACGCGATGGACTTCAACAGCGGCGGCACGCCCAATCCGGAACTGCTCCCCTGCTACGGAGCCGAGCTCTTGCGCGAGCTGAACGAGCTGCAGGGTGCATCCTTCAGCCTGACCGCCATGGGCGAGGTATTGCCGCGCTACGAGAATTATGTCGAAATCGATAAGTCGACTGTCGATGCCTGGGGCATTCCGGCCCTGCACATTCGTGCGAAATATACCGAGAACGAATTCGCCATGGCGCGCGACGCAATGAACACCGCCGAGGAGCTTTGCCACGATGCCGGTTTTGAAGTCCTGGCGAAGCACTGGCAGATGGTACCGCCCGGCGAAAGTATTCACGAGCTCGGGACTTGCAGAATGGGCGATGACCCCAAAAAATCTGTGCTGAACAAGTACAACCAGACGCACGATATCAGGAATCTTTTCGTTGTAGATGGCAGTTCATTCGTTTCGGGCGGTTCGCAGAATCCAACCCTGACCATCTGCGCAATTTCGATGCGGGCATCGGATTTCATTGCCGAGCAGATGCGCCGGGGTGACATCTGACGCGCCCATTCTGGATCGTGCTGCTGCTTGCGTGCTGTTGCAGTGCGCAGACCACCAGTCCAGTCGGCCAGCCCATTCCCTTCAGTCATAAGAAACACGTCGAGACAGCGCATCTGAAATGCGCAGACTGCCACAAGCTGGCGCGCTCGGGCGAAGTCTTTTCCATTCCGACTGGGCCAACGTGTATGACCTGCCATGCGCAGATCGCAAAGGACTCGCCGGCCATCAAGGACCTGAAGGAATACGTCGCTGAAAAGCAGCCGGTGCCCTGGGTGCGCGTGTACGAAATTCCAAGCTTCGTAAACTTCGATCACAAGACGCATCTCAATGCTGGTACAAAGTGCGAGACGTGCCACGGACCGGTCGCGACACGCGATTATCTGTGGCGCGAAACAGATTTGAGTATGGGCGGATGCTTCAACTGTCACCGCCAGACGGGCGCGACGACCAATTGCGCAGCCTGTCACAACCTGGAATGACGGTTACGCCAGAATCTGTTTGCAGTAATTGAAACAGCGTCGCACTTCCGTGACTGTGTCCAGGTCCGGATGATCGTCGTTGTACTCGTATTCGATGTTGGCGGGAATCGGGTAGCGTTCTTTCTCGAGTAACAGCAGAACCTCTCGAATCGGCGTATCGCCTTGTCCGAAGGGCACAGCGGGCCCATGATTTTTCCGGCGATCTTTAATGTGCAGCGTCAGAATCTTCGCGTGTTGTGCGCGGATGTAGCTCACCGGATCGAAACCGGCCGCGCTGAAATGGCCGATATCCAGGTTGATATAGAAAAACGGCGACATACCAAGGGCGCGCGCAAAACTGGCCGGAGTGGAAAACTCGTTGGGCTTGTCGGTTTCGTCATGGCCGTGCATCGCCACCCGCACGCGATATTTTTCGGCCAGCGGCGCCAGACGTTCGGCACACGTAAGCGTGGTCGAGGTGGTGATGATATCGGTGCCGAGCGCTTTCGTCATCTCAAATCCGCGTGAGAGTTCATCGTCGGAAAAATTGTCGCGGAAATTGAGAGAATACGCGCCGAGCTCGACGCCAGCCTTGTCAAATTTTCCGCGAATCTCCTGGAAGTAGCTGAGCGGAACCGTAAGGCGCCAGTGCCGGAGCGCTTCGCCTTTCAAATCCTGCGGCTCGGCGTGGCCCATGTACAGCTCGCATTCGCCGATACCGATTTGCCGCATGGCATCCAGTGCGCGATCGAGCGGCATATCGCGGAAGCTGTAGCTTTGAACACCGAGCTGGACACCATGGAAACGTGAGTGGATCAGTGCCAGCGCGAGCTTGTGAAAGGTTCTGCGGGTGAGCATGAAAGTCCTCTATTCTGAGAATCGTTGCAGGATAATGCCGGGCAGGTCGCGAATGTTAAGCGCTCGATCCGGCACAGCGAAATTCGCGAACAGCACGCCTGGGACGTACGCTGGGTCAATACAATGGTCTCCCATCCAGGCGTCGCGATTGTCTTCGAGTTCCTCCGCGCCGGTCTCGCCGACCCCTGTCTGCCAGGACGCGCGATATCCCGGGCTGTAGCCAACGACTAGGTCAGGCGCGATGGCGCGATTCGCGGGCGATGGATGCACCTGCGCGACAGAGGCGACAATCGTGTGATTGTTTTCCGGGTCGCGCCAGGCAAGCAGCTGCTCGCGTAGATTCGCGATCAGCGCCTCCGCGCGCTTGCCTGTGACGACTTTGTGATTCACATACAGTCCATTGAGCCCGAGCGCGTAGGCCTCGGTCTCGTTCCAGTCGCGCGCGTTCCCGTTCATCGCGAGAAAGCCGCGATTGCGCAGCCAGCCGTTCAGATTTACGGCCCGATCAAAGGCCGCAAATCCGTGATCCGACATCACCATCAGCTCAGCTTTCGGAGCAGCGCGTACCACTTCACCGATCTCCTCATCAACCGCGCGATACACAGCCAGCAGCTCATCCTCGTAGCGGCCCCACAGCATGTGCGAGGCCTGATCGATCACCGAGATGTAGAAGAACAGCAGACCGTCGGGCGAATGAGCGAGCGAATAGCGTAGCAGCTTGTGCTCGTCCGCGAGCACAAGTCGGAGCTGCTGCTCGAATTCCGCGCGTGTCAGCACGTTCTGGCGCAGAGCGGCTGTGTCCTCCGGAATCCCCAGGGTGAAAAAACGGCCGGTTGCTTCCGTGATGCGGGCGCTCCAGTTTTTAGGATTAGAAACCGGCAGCGCAGGGGAGAGCGGATCAGCCTGTATCGCTGAAACGTACAACTCGAACCCAGGATGAAGCTCTTTGGCGAACACACGAAACATTCCGTGGACCGAAGCAGCGTGCGGGATCAGACTAAACTCAACCGGAAGCCAATCGGACCACTCACCCTGCTTCACAATCGCCAGTGTCCGGCCGCTCTGAAGCCGGGCGACCGGTTGATTAGGATCGATGTCGACGTCGAGTGTTGCGTAAGTAGCGGGTGCATTCGCGTGTACGGTATCAGGAGGTCCCTCCAGCCGAAGCGCGGCGTGGCCGTGTTCGGGATGAATCGAGATAATGCTGCCACCCGGAACCGAGCGCGAGAGTTCTTCCAGATCGTCGGTGAAGTAGGTGAATGTGCCCTGCGTACCTCGCAGATCCGGGGTGCCCATGCCCGAAAGCGCGAAGCCGGCCTCCACCGGCGGGTAGTTTGTCGGCATGCGCACAACGGTTACCGGCACCCCGCGCTCCGCGAGCATCTGCCAGAACGGTGTGCCTTGCCGCAGTGACATAATGCGTGCCTTTGAAAGCGGGATGCGCCAGGGGCCGAGCGGAAGCACAAAGCGCGGTTCTTCCGTGCGAGTCATCGACGAGTACGGCGCAAGCGTCACAGGGTCCCGATGAACGAAATCGAAGATGCCGTGTTCCGCGGGCTCGAGTCCCGTGATGAAGCTCGACCAGGCCACCGGACTCTGAGGCGGAGTCGTTGTGCCGAGACGCGCGAAATGACCACGGTTGCGGAGCGCTCTCAGGTTCGGCAGTGCATCCCAGTGACGTTCTACAAAGGAAGGATCCATGCCGTCAACCCCCAGCACGATGAGATGCGCATTGTGAGCGGGATGCTGATGACAAGCCGCTCCCGCAAGCAGAAGCACGAGAACGAAGTTGCCGCGAGCGATTACTGCTGCCCTCCGAGATAGCCAAGGCTCCGCAGCCGCTGGATCGTGGCCCGGTCGAGCTCGGAATTGCCCGGGCTGCCCACCAGCTCGCGAATCTTGTTCTGGGCGTCAATCCACGCGCGCAGGCTAGTCATCATCTGTTCAACCTGCTCAGGATGCCGCTCGGCAACGTCGTTCTTTTCCACCCGGTCGTGCACTCGATCGTACAGCTCAACGCGCTTGACGGCGATTCCAGCGGCATGATTCCGGAAGATGAATTTCCAGCGAGCGTTGATAATGGCGAAATCATCGACCTGATTTTCCGGAATGAGCCCTTCCGGCCGCACCGCAGCGAAACGCGAGGAAACCACCAGCCCGCGGCGCTCGAATCGCGCTCCTCGCAGCAGCGGAACAAGGCTCTGCCCCTCCACCAGAGCAGGCGAGGAAAGACCCGCAAGCTCGAGAATCGTGGGCATCACATCGATCAGCTGCACCGGTTCCTCAATGCGGCGCGGCGCAATGCCCGGTCCCGACATCATCAGCACAACGTGCGTAAGCTCCTGGTAAACGGTGTGGCCGTGCGCCGTCCAGCCATGGTCGAAAAATTCTTCGCCATGATCGGAGAGAACGATGACGATCGTATTGCCGAGCAGGTTGAGACGCCGGAGCTCCGCGAACAGAGCCGCCAGCTGTCGATCATTATGCGCGATTTCGCCGTCATACCGATCGACAGCCTGCCGGATGAACGCGTCGGGATCCAGTCCGGCGCGGCGCACAATTTCGGGGCTCACCACCGCGCCTCCCCCGTATTCATGGTTCGTGTGCAGCCCCAGATAGGCGCGCTGAAAAGCCGCATTTTGCGCTGGATTGGCGAAAAGCGAATTGAACGGTGCAGGCGGATCGTAGGGTGCGTGAGGATCCGTCGAGTGTGCGTAAAGAAAAAACGGCGCCCCGCGGTGCTGAGCCAGCCAGGGAAAAATCACCCGGTTCAGTGCAGCCGAATCCGTTGCGCCATCTGCCGGCGTAAGGCGCCGTTGGATAACGGGCGATTCGAGCAGTTGATCGAAGCCGCGATCGAGCCCGGTAGCGCGGCCGACAAACGGGCTGGCGACAATGCTGGCCGTAAAATACCCGGCTTTGCGAAGTTCACTTGCAAGCGTGCTCGCGCCTTCCGGAATTGTGTCCGCATCGGCGCGGATCCCGTGCGTAAACGAGTAGAGCGAGGTAAGCAGCGAAGCGATCGACGTTTTCGTCCAGGTACTTTGCGCCTGGCAATCGCTGAACACGGCCGAATTCGCGGCAAGCTGCTTCAGGAACGGTGTCGTATTCCGCGCGTACCCGTAAACGCTGGCGTGATCGGCCCGTAACGTATCGACAGTGTAGATCACTACATTCGGGTGTCCCGCGCCGCTCGTTATGAGTGGGTTTGCCCAGAGCGCAACATCACCTTCCCGCGCAGCCTTGGTCTCGAAGCGAAGCTTGACGCTCTGTCCGCTCCAGCGGCTCAAGTCGACCTCTCCATCGCGCCAGCTGTTCGGGTCGCTGAGTTCTCCGCTGTAAACCGGCTGATCGTTTACAGCAACACGGAATTGCATCTCAGAACGCGCCATAACGCCCAACCCGAATTGCAGACCACCCCCGGAAGGCACCAACACCGAAAACGTGACCCCGGCGGGCGAATGAACATAAATCGCTCGGCGATACTCGTCGTTCTTCCCCAGTTCCTGAATGCCGGCTGCTTTCGGAAAGGCGGCCGGCTTGGGTATCAGCTTGATCGAGTGAATGGCGACCGTCCCATGCAAGCTGTCCGTCGGCATGATCCCGAGCAGCCGGCTGCCTTTCGGAGCATCGACGTTCACCTCGAACCGATAAACGTTATATTGATTCGCCGGACCGAGCTTCTGCCGTCCTTCAAAATCGCCGATCTTGATCTTGATTTCACTGCCGGCATCCGCCAACATGCGGATTTCTACCGCTTGATACAGACTCCAGTCGACAGCGGGCTGCTTCGGCGCGAGAATGACGGGCGTTGAACCTTCCGCGCGCACGATGAGATCTCCGTTGCGAACGCCCAGCCGTCCCCGAATCAGCTGCCAGCTGACATCGGATGGCGCAAAGAAATTCTGCCAGACGATTTCATCCGCGGCCTGCGTGTTGCTTCCCGCCCGCGAGCTCTGAATGATGGCTCGTGATAGCTGATCGTCCAGACGGACAACCGGGACGTTAGCCGCTTCGAGCCGGACTGGAAAGGTCATGAACCAGACCAGCCCGAAGGCGGCGTACAGAAAGCGGAAGGGAACGAACCGCAAACGCTATGTTATTCCATTCGCCGCAGCATCAGAACTCGAGCCGCGCGCCGACCTGAATAATGCGCGGCGAGTTCGGCTGCGAGCTCAGGTTGATCAAACCAGTCGTTGCATCCGGGTTATTGAGCAGTGGATGGTTGAAGGCATTGAAGAAGTCACCGCTCATGCGCAGCCGCACGCGTTCCGTGATGGTAAAGTACTTGAACGCGCTGAGATCCTGGTTCCAGGCCTTCGGTCCCAGCATAAAGTTGCGTGCGTTGGGACTCAGGTTGTCTCCGATGTTGGTCGGGATTACGGTTCCATTTGAAAGCACCTGGTTCACATAGCCATCGAAATTCGCCCCGGCCGGATGAATGGCGCGATCGGCACGATTCAAGGGCACATACGTATAAAGCGCGGCCAGATTGACGTTGGTGGCCTGACTCGGATCAAAGTCCCCGGCGAACCAGAGCATCTGGTTATTGCCGAAGATATTCATGGTGATGTGTCGGCCAGAACCGATGACCGGACTGCGCCATTGATACTCGCCCGCATTGTTTCCCATCCAGAAGCCGCCGTCCCACGTGCCAATGAAGCCGATCTGCCATCCGCCTACGAGCGCATCGACGGCGCGGTTTGTGTTTGCCAGATATTTTTTGCCCCGGCCAAATGGCAGCTGATATAAGCCGGTCCACGTGATCCGCTGCGGAGGAACCTGGCTCGAATTCGTGTAGAGCAGCCGCTGACGCGCGGAATCACTGATATTCGGCGCACCGAGCAGTTCGTTCACCGCCGGTACCGAACCCGAGCTCCCGCCGCCCTGATTGCCACCTCCCGTCGCGACCGCATTGATGCCTCCATTGCCGCCGAACGTGAAGCCGCCCGCGTCATTCGTGGTCATTGTGTGCGTGTAGGCGTAGGAGAACGTGAAGTTCAGGCCGTTCGAATAGCGCTTGTCCAAAATAAACTGAGCGGAGTTACTGTTCGAGTAACCGTTGTGCATGACTACGCCGAACTGCCCGGTCAGATTCCAGTTCGGATCGTACTGCCGTTGATACGCCTGCGTAGGAGCCTGCACATTATTCAGTAATTGATAGTTGTACTTCGTAAGCGGGGCATTCTCATCCCAGCTTTGCTGCAGGTTACTGCCGTGATTGCCGATATAAGCAAGCTTCATCACCAGACTTGGCGAGAGCTGCCGCTCAATGGTGAACGTCCACTCCTGCATCCTGTCGTCGTTCCAGTTGCGGCCGTCCAGCACCAGCAGACTCTGCGCGGCAACACTGACCGCGCTCGGACTCACGGTCGCCGTACCGCCCGCGCCCAGCATATCGGCCGAGGTGGGAATCGCCGTCAGCGAGTACACGCCGTTATTGCCGTTTTGCGTATCGAGTGTATTTTCATAGCGCAGGTTGAGCGGCGGATTGATACGCATGCTCTGCAGAATTTGCGACAGCGGCATCGGCCAGTAGAACGTCGAGTAACCGCCGCGAAGTACCCACTTCTCGCCGAGCCGGTATGCCACCGCAAGGTGCGGTGCGAAATCGGTGAGCACGTTTGGCGTCAGCGCGCTCGGATAGTGAATCGAATTCGCTGAGACAGCAGTCAGACCCCGATTGCCCCACGCCTGTATGACGGCCGGCGGCAGCCCCGGAATGCTGCCCAGTGTGGTGTTCCCCGGCAACACGACCTGCATCGACGTCGGGCTCAGCGAGTTCAGGTCGATCGTGTCCATGCGATTGTACTTTTCTTTGTAGGGCGTCCAGTCGTTCCAGCGCAGCCCAAGGCTGACCGTGAGTTTCGGCGTAATCTTCCAGGTGTCTTCTCCGAAAATGCCGAATTCTTTCTGCTTGAAGTAGAAGAACCCGCGATTGAACTGATTCGAAAGATAGCCGGGAATCCCGAGTTCGAGACTCGCTAGACCGGACCCGGTAAAGGGCGTCTGCGCCTGCGCGCTCGCGTTGTAAAGTCCGGTCCAGCTGCCGTCGAAAAAGTCGGAGCCCTGCGCCTGCTGCAGCTCTTCGACATTGTTGTATTCGCTGCGGCCCTTGAAGCCGAATTTGAAGCTGTGCTTACCTTTGATCCAGGTGACGTTGTCATCGAGCTCATACTGCGTCATCTTCTGTGCTTTGTGATTGTCCGAATCCCAGCCGCCGCCATAGAACATGCTGTACGCATCGGTATAAACGGTGGGCCAGCCGGTCGCGCCAAAGGGATTGGGAAGGCCAAGTTTCGCGTCCCAGTTGATGTTATCCGCGCCGGTGCCCTGGGTGTTGCCCGAGCGAAGCGCGCTCGCCTGGAAATCGTTCAGCAGGGAAGCCGAAAAAGTGTGCGTATAGTGCGCGGTGACGTTGATGATATTCGACTTCTGTGCGGAGCTGCCGGTTGCATTGCTGACGCCCGGCGGAGGATAACCGTAGTGCCCGCCGGTCTGCAGATAGTCGTACAGCGATTGCGTATAGCGTACGGAAAGATTGTTGCGCTCTGAGAAGACCTGATCGAAGCGCCCCGTGATCGAGTTGGTATCGGTGTTCTGGGGATAGTAGCCTTCCCAGTTCGGACCCAGCCAGGGATTCTGGTTCGCTGTTGGGCCGCTCGGCAGCGGCGTAACACTCTTGAATCCATTCAGCACCTGCGTGTTAAGCAGATTCTGCGGAATGATATTGCCCGGAAATGGCTGGCGCGCGCCCGTCGTGGGGTTGGTCGTGTACGGATTGTAGAGCGTTATCTTGTCGCCCGCTGCATCCGCATACGCGTTGCTGAAATCGCCGTTCCACATCGCCGCCGTGGGCACCGCAATCTGTGAAAAGACCTGCTGCCGCTGCTTCAGTAGCTCCTGATCGTAGAAGAAAAATGCCTTGTTGCGCTTGACAGGACCGCCCACAAACCACCCAAATTCGTTGCGAATCAGCTTGGCGGGCGTGTTGCTGTCCTGGATAGCGCGCGCCACAAGACCGCCGTAGTTATCGCGCAAAGTCTCAAACGCCCCGCCGTGAAACTCGTTCGTCCCGCTGCGGGTCACAAGCTCGATCGTCGCGGGCCGGTCGAACGCTGCTCCCGAACCTGCCGTTTCCACACGGTACTCCTGAACCGTATCCAGCCCCGGCTGTACCCGCGACATGCCGCCCCCAAAACGATCCACGTACGACATGCCGTCCAGCAGAATCTCAGTCGAACCAACCATCATGCCGTTGGTACGGGGGCTCGACGCACCCTGCGTATTCTGCCCGCCCTCCACGCCCGGCGTCAGCGAAAACAGATTCGTGATCTGGCGCCCGTTGAGCGGCAGATCGTGAATCTCTTTCGCCGTTTTGATGTCGCTGATTTGCGAACCCTCGGTCGAGACCATGGGCGCCGCGTCGCTCACCTCCACCTTCGATTGCACATTGCCGACTTTCAGCGACGCATCCACCGTCAGCGTCTGGCCGGCCTCGAGCGTGAAGTCAGTCTCCCAGGTGCTGAAGCCGGGCGCGGTAACCGTCAGATGATACGGACCCACAAGAAGGCTGCCGAAGTAATAAATGCCGGAATCGTTCGATGTGGCCGTCCGCACAGCGCCCGTGCTGGTGCTGGTCAGCGTGGCGCTCGCCTTGGGAACAAAACCTCCCGACTGATCGGTGATCGTTCCGCTAACCACCCCCCGCCCGGATTGCGCGACGAGACAAACCGCGCCCATGAGCAAGACCAGAAGTGACTTTCTGACATCTGTTAAGTAAGTCGCCACAGCACCACCTGCCTCATGCTGAAGTTATGGAGTGAAAGCAGAATACCAGATTCCCGAATCGGCTGCAAACAGAAATTTCACAACTCCGTTGCAGAACGATTTCATCCGCCGCAGGCAGACCGTGCGTACTCATATATAATTGAAGCGAGACGAAAGAGGTCTACGACATGTTTGAGGGTTTATTCTCTCCCCAGCACTTGCTGATCATCCTGGCAGTGGCACTGTTTGTGTTCGGTCCGAAGAAGCTGCCGGAACTGGGGCAGGGTCTCGGTAAAGGCATTCGATCCTTCAAAGACAGCATGAAGGCCGCCACCGAAGAGCCGGAAAAGATCGATCGCCCCGCGGCTACGACCAACACGGCCTCCAGCTCGACACCCAACGAAGCGAAGTAAGCTCCAGGCTTTTTCGATCAAAAGAAATTTAAATCCGGGCAGCGCGCCGTGCATCCCTCGCGCCTGCCTGCATCCCTCCAGTCCGTTTTCACCCGTTCCCCCGACCGCGTAACGCAGCAAATTTTTCACCGCACGGCAAGAAATTCCGCTGCGCGCCTGTTCGCCCGCGCCCTGGTATCAGCCCGGTAAATCCCGGCAAGTCTATGTGTAAGCGGAGCTTATGGGTTCCAGCGTTATTTCTCCAACGCTTGGTACCAAAACTGCCCTATTCCCAACCGGCAAGGTGATATCGACACCGGCCCAAGCCTAAGCAGTTTTTGGCAACTCCGATCAACAAAACGACAACAGTTTTGAAAGCAGACGAACATTTCAGGAGCGGTGAAGCGAACATGACGACAGAAGATTTCGGCAGAGCCTATCAGAAGGGCTTCAACCTGACCGTGCGATTTCTCGTTTCGCGGGGTCTTTCCTACGATGCGGCATTAGACACGGCGCAGGCGGCCTGGGCAAAGGGCTGGGAGCGCCGCGAGCAATTGCGTGACCCGAGTCTGGTTCTGACCTGGACCAACAGTATTGCGCTCAATATCCACAGAACGTTTCTGCGGCGCGAACCGCAGACCCAAACACTCCCCGAGCTGCAGGCGCCCCCGCGCATGAACGTGGCGGCCATCGACGTGAAGCGAATTTTGAAAGAATGCAAGCCCAACGATCGCGTGGTTCTCGAAGGCCACTACATCGAGGGATACAAGGTTCAGGAAATTGCGCGCCAGCATGGATGGTCGGAAACCGCAGTTCGCATCCGGCTGCTGCGCGCCCGCCGCAGTGTGGAGAGACGACTCAGCCGGCCCAAGCATGCCCGGCTGCGCGATCTCGCCGCGAAAACGAAGCAGGCTCTGGCCAGTGCACTCGAGGTTCCCGCGACGCTTGAGGCCAAGGTAGCCTAGACAGATACCACGTTTGTTCATCAAAGAGCACGGCACGCATCGTAATGTGTCGTGCTCTTTTTGCTGTTTATAGTGGGGCGGACCTCCAGGTCCCGCGGTGTGCTTCTTTGGCGGGAACAAGATCAGCAATCGGCTTGCGTCGCGCGTCGTACCCTCGTTCGCGCCCATTCACAAATTTCCAAAAGTATCTTTCTCCCGCCATACCAGCCAGTTCCCGCTCAATCGTCCCTACGCCCCATCGGCCCCCATGCTCCCGTAAACACAGGAGACCTTGCATGGAATTCACCAATCAGTCCGCTTCCGCTATCGACCGCGCTGCCGTAAATCGCGCCAACGCCCAATACTCAACCGGCCCAAAAACCGACGAGGGGAAGCAGCGTTCCTCCCAGAATTCGTTCAAACACGGCGTTTACTCCAGGTCCTTGATCCTCCCCACCGAGAATCCGCAGGAATTCAAAGAACTCCGCGAGGCGCTCTTCGCCGAGCACAATCCAGCCACCGCTACCGAAAATGTCCTGGTCGACGAACTCGTCCACAACGCCTGGCGGATTCGCCGCTACCGGCGTCTCGAGATCAGTGCGCTCGATGCCCCACACTGCGAAGGCGGCCACAATTTCAAACTGATGGCTGTCGTCGAGCGTGCCCTCGCCTCCTCCGAACGCGGCTTCCATCGCGCCCTCACCGCTCTCCACAAACTACAAAAAGAACGTGGCTTCGTTCCTCAAAATCAAACCGCGGTGCACGACGACACTTCTGCTAAACCCAATAGGGAGACCGAACCACGAAGCCTGAGCGATGTAGAAAGTCCGGCAAATGGCTTCGTTTCTGCAAATACTCAGGCCCTCGATCGCGGCTCGGTTCGGACCGCTGGCTTCGTTCCTCAAATTTCATCTACAACGGCCGCCGAAACCGGGATTCCCGCGCCGCCCGTTACGAAATGCGCCGCCTAGTACCTGATTGCGGAAATTCGCGTACAGCTAATTGCCTAGCGAGTCGAAATCTCTACAGCAGTTCCGAGGAGCTGAAGAAAAACGGCACTTCGATCGCGGCCGTTTCCTTGGAATCCGAGCCGTGCACGGAATTGCGTTCAATATTTTCGGCAAACTTCTTGCGAATCGTGCCCTCGGCTGCTTTCGCCGGATCGGTTGCGCCCATCAGCTCGCGCCACTTCGCAATCGCATCTTCGCGTTCGAGCACCAGCAGGACGGCTTTGCCCTCCGTCATGAAATTCACCAGGCCGCCAAAGAACGGACGAGCCTTATGAACTTCGTAGAAAGCCTCGGCCTGCGGCTTCGAAATGTGATGCGTCTTCAGTGCGACCACGCGAAAGCCATTCTCTTCAATCAGAGCCAAAATCTTGCCCAGATGCCCGTTCTTCACCGCGTCGGGCTTGATCATTCCAAACGTACGTTCGAGAGCCATTCTGAAATCGTGATTCCTTTTAGTGTTTCGCTTGCAACGCTTCGCGCATCTTCTCGCCCATCATCGCCGGGCTCGGACAAACGATAATGCCCGCGTCCGACATCGCCTTCAGTTTGTCTTCTGCTTTGCCGGAGCCACCCGAAATAATCGCGCCCGCGTGGCCCATCCGCCGTCCCGGAGGCGCGGTCTGCCCCGCAATGAACCCGACCACCGGTTTCTTCACATGCGCCTTCACGTAAGCCGCGGCCGTTTCTTCCGCATTGCCGCCGATTTCGCCGATCATGATGATTGCGTGCGTGTCGGGATCTTCGTTAAAGAGCCGGATCGCGTCGGTAAAACTGGTGCCGATAATCGGATCACCGCCGATACCGATACAGGTCGATTGCCCAATGCCCAGTTTCGTCAACTGCCCCACCGCTTCGTACGTCAGCGTGCCCGAGCGCGAAACAATGCCGACGTGACCAGGCAGATGAATGTGGCCGGGCATGATGCCGATTTTGCACTTTCCGGGCGTAATCACACCCGGGCAATTCGGGCCAACCAGCCGCGTCTTTGGCTTCGTTTTGAGATACGCCCAGACGCGCTCCATATCCGCCAGCGGAATGCCTTCGGTGATGCAGATCACCAGCGGCAATTCGGCATCGGCCGCTTCCATAATCGCGTCCGCCGCAAACGGAGGCGGCACGAAAATCACAGAGGCATTCGCGCCGGTCTTTGCCACCGCTTCCTGCACCGTGTTGAACACAGGCCGGTCAAGATGCGTCTGTCCACCCTTGCCTGGCGTGGTTCCACCCACGACATTCGTGCCGTACTTGATCGCCTGCTCGGCGTGGAACGTGCCTTCGCGCCCAGTGAATCCCTGAAACAGAACTTTTGTGTTTTGGTCGATGAGTACGCTCATTTCGCCAGCTTCACCACTTTCTCGGCGGCGTCCTTCATACCGTCCGCAACTGTAAAATTCAACCCCGATTCGGTCAGAATCTTTTGACCCAGCTCGACGTTCGTTCCTTCCATGCGCACCACCACCGGAATCTTGATCTCGAGTTCGCGCGCAGCCGACACAACGCCGTTTGCCAGAGTGTCGCAGCGCAGGATGCCGCCGAAAATATTGATCAGAACCGCTTTCACACTGCGGTCGGAAAGCAGAATGCGAAACGCGTTCTTGATCTGTTCGGCATTGGCGCCCCCGCCGACATCGAGGAAGTTCGCCGGCTGTCCGCCCGCGTATTTGATGATGTCCATCGTCGCCATGGCCAGGCCCGCGCCATTCACCATGCAGGCAATCGTTCCATCCAGCTTGATGTAATTCAGCCCGAACCGCGATGCTTCCACTTCGAGCGGATCTTCTTCGTTCAGATCGCGCAGCTCCAGCAGATCCTTGTGGCGATACAGCGCGTTGTCGTCAAGATTGATCTTGGCGTCCAGCGCATAGACCTTGCCGTCTTTGGTGAGAATGAACGGGTTGATTTCGGCCAGCGAGCCGTCGATACCGATGTACGCCTTCGAAAGCGCAATCATCGCGGCGGCCGCAGCATTCGCGCTCGCAGGCGGGATGCCGATACCGAACGCCAGTTTGCGCGCCTGAAACGGAAGCAGTTCCTGACCAGGCGCGAGCGGTTCGCGCAAAATCAGCTCGGGCGTCTTCGCCGCGACCTCTTCGATTTCGACGCCGCCCTCTTTCGACGCCATGAAAACCGTCTGCCCAATCGCGCGATCCAGAACGAGCCCGAGATAGAGCTCGCGCTCGATCGGCAACGTCTCTTCTATCAGCAAACGCTGCACCACCCGGCCCTCGGGACCGGTCTGATGCGTCACGAGCGTCATCCCGAGCATCTTCTTCGCGATCTCGGCGGCTTCGTTGGCGTCTTTCGCGATCTTGACTCCGCCGCCTTTGCCGCGTCCTCCCGCATGAATCTGCGCTTTCACAACAACACTGCCGCCGATTTTTTTGGCAGCGGCTTCGGCTTCTTCCACCGTGTACGCGACTTCGCCGCGCGGCACGGGAACGCCGTATTTGGCGAGGATCGCCTTCGCCTGATACTCGTGTATCTTCATATGGATGCGGCGCGATGGGGCGCGCCAAAGGCTAGTGTAGCCTGTGGGTATGCTGCGAACCGGCGGAAATCATGTGAGGCTGTGCCGGGCCGCGTGAAACTCACACGGCGCTCCCTTTTGCTTTCCGCGGTTGCCGCGAGTGGTCTTCGGGCCGAACAACCCTTCGGCGCAGTGCCTTCCCCGCGCCAGATTGCCTGGAGCAAACTCGAGTTCTGTAACTTCCTGCACTTCACCGTCAACACCTTCACCGATAAGGAATGGGGCTACGGCGACGAAGATCCGCGTGTCTTCAATCCGACGCACTTCGATGCCGACGCCATCGCAGAGGTATTGCAGCAGGCCGGCAGCAAAGGCGTGATCCTGACGGCCAAGCACCACGACGGCTTCTGCCTTTGGCCCACCAAAACGACCGATCATTCCATTCGCAACAGCCCGTACAAAAACGGTAAAGGCGATATCGTGCGCGAACTTTCAGAAGCTGCGGCGCGCCGTGGATTGAGATTCGGCATCTACGTTTCCCCGTGGGACCGCCATCAGGCGAGTTACGGGCGGCCCGAGTACCTCACCATCTATCGGGAGCAGATCCGCGAGCTGCTCAGCAGCTACGGTCCGCTTTTCGAGATCTGGCACGACGGCGCAAACGGCGGCGATGGATACTACGGCGGTGCGCGTGAAAAGCGCGTCATCGACAAGCTGCACTATTACGACTGGCCCGGCACCTGGGCGCTCGAACGCAAGCTGCAGCCCGGTGCATGTCTGTTCAGCGATGTGGGCCCGGACATCCGCTGGGTCGGCAATGAAAAAGGAATTGCAGGGCAGACGTGTTGGGCAACCTATACGCCGCGCTCGCCAAACGGAGGCCCGGGCTCTCCCGGCGACACCATCGAAGCCGAAAACAACACCGGCACGCGCAACGGCAAATACTGGATGCCCGCCGAATGCGACGTCTCCATTCGCCCGGGCTGGTTCTGGCACGCCAGCGAGAACGACAAAGTGAAAACGCCGGATGAGCTGTTTGATCTGTACCTGAAATCCGTCGGCCGTGGTGCGAGCTTTCTGCTGAATGTGCCGCCCGACCGGCGCGGCTTGATTCATGAGAACGATGCCGCCTCGTTGCGCGAATTCGGCAGGCGCATACGCGAAACGTTCGGACGCGATCTTGCTCCCGAGGCCGCGCGCAGCACCGTTGGCAACGCGATCATTCTGGACCTGCCGCGCGAAACTATAGTCCGCTACGTGCGCCTGCGCGAAGAAATTGCGCTCGGCCAGCGCATCGGCGCTTTCGCCATCGACAGATGGAACGGCGGGGACTGGCAGGAAATGGGAAAGGGCACGAGTATCGGCATCTGCCGGATCGTTCCAATCGAGGCCGTAAAGGCAAAACGCGTGCGGCTTCGCATTCTGAAGACCGAAGCGCCGCCGAAAATCGCCGAGTTCGCGCTGTACGCATGAGAAAGTAGTGCGAGGGACAAATAGAGAATGGGCTTTCAGCAATATCACGAACCACCCGACGAGCTTTCGCAGGAGACGCGCACATTCGCGCGCATGATCGCTTCGCTGATCGAAGAGGCCGATGCCATCAACTGGTATCAGCAGCGCATGTCCGTTGAGAAGGACAAGGGCGCCAAGGCGATCATGGAAGACGCGCAGGGCGAAGAATTCAAGCACTTCGGCATGGATCTCGAATTTCTCCTCCGGCGCACACCCAAATGGCGCGACATTCTGAAAGGAATTCTGTTCCAGGATGGCGATATCGTGCAGCACGGCGAAAAAGCGGAGAAGGAGAACGACTGATCGCAGCCGCGTTCTGCTCCTCGCGCTCGTCTTTTCCCTGAGCAGCCATCTGGACGCGGCGACAAGCAGGCAATTCATTTTCGAGACCGCGCCATTTGCTTCCGCCCATGCCTCCAGCATCGTGGAGCTGAAGAACGGCGACTTGCTCGCAGCCTGGTTCGGCGGTTCGGCGGAAGGGAAGCCGGATGTGGCGATCTGGAGCGCGCGCTATCACGACGGACGCTGGTCTGAACCCCGCGTGCTGGTACGCGAGCACGAGATTGCCTGCTACAACCCGGTGCTGTTCTACACGCGCGATGGACGGCTCTGGCTCTACTACAAATTCGGCCCCTCGCCGCGCGAGTGGACCGCCGGGCGCGCCTGGAGCGACGATGACGGCCAGACATGGTCCGCGACCGAGCATCTCCCGGCCGGGCTCTACGGGCCGATTCGCACGAAACCGCTCGTGCTCGCGGACGGTACGGTCGTCAGCGGTACCTCGGTCGAGAGCTATCATTCCTGGGCCTGCTGGATCGAGCGCAGCACCGACAATGGCCGTAGCTGGCACCGCATCGGCCCCATCACCGTGCCGCACCGGGACGGCATCATTCAACCGTCCGTGATTGAACTTGCGCCGAATCATCTCCGCCTCTATGCGCGTTCCACCCGCAACATCGGACACATCTGCATGGCCGATTCCTTCGATGCCGGGCTGACATGGAGCAGCGCACGTCCGCTCGATGTTCCCAATCCGAACTCGGGTATCGACGTCGTGAAGCTCAAAGATGGGCGTATCGTCCTTGCATACAACGACAGCCCGGATCAGCGCACGCCGCTCAATCTTGCCCTGAGCCGCGACGGCGAACACTTTCAGAAGTTCGCCACACTCGAAAGCGGACCGGGCGAATTTTCCTATCCGAGTCTGATCGAATCCCGCAGCGGCGACCTTCTTCTCACCTATACCTGGAAGCGCCGCCGCATCGCGTTCGCGCGCATTCCCAGCGAGGAAATTCCGCGTTAACAAAACAGCTACTTTGATATGGAAAGCTAGATCTTATGACGCTACTGCTCCTCCAGATGACAGTGGTGCTGCTGGTAACCACAGCATGCGGCTGGATTGCGAGGCGGATTGGCCAGGCTCGAGTCATCGGCGAAATTATCGGCGGCATCGTAATCGGTCCGTCGGTGCTCGGACGTTTCGCGCCGGGCGTCTTCAACCATCTCTTCACAAAAGCGACTGCCGCGACCTTCGATTCGCTCAGCACCATCGGATTGCTCATCTTTCTGTTCCTGATCGGCATGGAGCTCGATTACGAACAGCTCTACAAGCGGCGCGGTATGGCCTTGATGGCCAGCGGCATGAGCATTGTTCTGCCCTTTGGGTTAGCCGTGCTGCTGGCTCACTCCATTCGGATTCGCTTCGCTCCGCAAGGCATCGGCAGCACGCCGTTCGTGCTCTTTCTCGGCATTGCCATGAGTATCACAGCCTTTCCGGTACTGGCGCGCATCCTGGAGGAACGCGGGATACAGAGCACGGCGCTCGGCACAACATCGCTGCTCTGTGCGGCGGTGGATGATGTAGTCGCCTGGCTGCTGCTCGCCTTTGCGCTGGCGTTTATCGGGGAAACCGAAGGGCCGGCAAGTCTCACGATTCGCATGATCGGCCTGGTCGCTTACCTGATTTTCATGCTGTTCATTGTCCGGCCACTGGCGAACTGGCTCATGAAGCGGCAGAGCACAGCAGGTCTCTCGATTGAACGTCTCGCCATTGTGATCGCCTACATTCTGCTCTCAGCCGCCGCAACCGATGCCATCGGAGTTCATCCGCTATTCGGAGCATTTTTGGCAGGGGTGTGTTTCCCGCGCGTTCCGCTCTGGCACGCAGCACTGCGCACGCGGCTCGACATGCTGGTTTCCGTGCTGCTGCTGCCGCTCTTCTTCGCGTTAACCGGCCTCCGCACCCGGCTTGACCTGCTCAGTGGCGGCCGTATGTGGCTCTGGGCCGGCATTATCCTGATTGCTTCTATCGCCGGCAAGATGGGCGGCGCGGCACTGGCGGCGCGCTGGAGCGGGCAGAGCTGGAAGGAAGCAGTGGCCCTCGGCGCTCTGCTGAACACACGCGGGCTGGTGGAATTGATCGTGCTGAACATCGCCTACAATGCCGGCGTGTTTTCGCCGACGCTGTTTACGATGCTGGTCGTAATGGCGCTGGTGACAACAATTCTGACCACGCCTATCCTGAACGCGCTCGGCATCGATAATCGAGGGAAAGAAGGCGTGGATATGTCGATCGTTGCGCCGGAGGTCGCCGATCCGGCGGCTTAAGGTTTACTTGGGCTGGCTCGCCGTTGCGCAGAACTGATCGAAGGCGCGCGTCAGCTTGTTGGCAATCTGTGGCGCTTCGCTCGTTTCGATATCGTGGCGATGCAGCACAAATATGGGCTTGCCGTCCCGAAACAGCGCCATCGACGGAGAGGACGGCGGGACGCCAGGCAACAACTCGCGCACGCGGTTGACGGCTTCGAGATCCGCTCCCGCGAAAACCGTAGCGACCTGATCGGGCCTCGTCTCGTGCTGCAGCGCCATCCCGACTGCCGGGCGCGCTTTGCCCGCTGCGCAGCCGCACACCGAATTGGTGACGATCAGCACCGTACCGCTGTTCGGGGCGAGTAGCTGATTCACATCTTCAGCCGTTCTCGCCTCTTTCACTCCATACTGGGTCAAGTCCTCGCGCATGCGCGCGATCAGTTGTTCTGGGTATCTCATGATAAGTGATTTTAGGAACCTGCTCTCGGAGTCTGGACTTTCGGCGTCGACAGATAGCCGGAAATCCTGTCTTTGCTCACCGAGTTCACGACGATTTCGTAGGGTTGATGAGCCTTTGAAGTGTAGAACTGAATCGGCTCGTTTATGTTGCGGTCCTTTTTCTCGACGGTCTTGTCGTCGGCCGTAATCGCAATCGTAAAGCGGTTGTGCTTGGGATCCGCTTTCTTGAGCGCCACCATGACGTCCGCCACGCGGCTCGCCTGTTTCGATTTGGTGATGTTGAATTCGGTGTAGTTGCGCTCGCCGAGCTCACGCAAGGCCTGCAGCTCCTTGGCATTGGTAGCAATCAGGCTGGTGTGGTTGTCGAGTTCGCCCGTGGCGCGCTTCAGATTCGCGACCGTTTGCTCGAGCTGAGACTTCGTGTTGCCGAGATCGGTGGAAACCGAGCTGATTTGCTGCGTGTTGGTATCGGCGGCCTGCTTGACCTGCGTGATGGCGGCCTGCTGCGCTGCCTGCTCCTGAGCTACTTTGTCCTGCAGCTGCTGCACCTTCTGTTGGGCGTCAATTTTCGCTTGTCCCACGGCCAGTTCTGCGGCACGGCGTTGGGCGGCGAGCCGGCGCTCGAGATCTTCGACGTTCCGGCGCGAGCGCTGCACTTCGGCGCTCGAATCAATGCGCAGCTTTTCGATGGTGCCGTTCAGATCGGCCGATAATTTCGCAAACTCGTTGCGATTATCGGTTTTCATGCGGTCCATCTGCACATACAGAAAGATATTGGCGGCCGCCAAAAGCACAAGTACGCCAATCACGACGGGCGTTTTCCAGTTGGCACCCGATGGGGGCGGGATGATATAGGTCGGCTGCTGCGGTGCGCTGCTCATGGCTTCACTTCTTTCTATTATGTTTCAGTCCAGAGTAAAACGGTTCGGATTGGAGGCGGCGGCGAAGTCGAGCGTGTCCTGGCGAGGAGACCCGGGCTCAAAACAGGCCCGACAGCGCGCCTCATAGGAATCGACGGCTCCGACCAGAATAAGTTCCTCCGATCTTACCAGCCGCTGCGTGTGTTTGGCCGGCGCTCCGCATCGCATACAAATCGCGAGCGTCTTGGTGATGGACTCGGCGAGTGCAAGCAAGTCCGGTATGGGCGGAAACGGGCGGCCGAGATAGTCCGTGTCGAGACCCGCGATGATCACCTGCTTGCCGCCATCGGCCAGCTGGTTGGCAACGCGGATCAGATCTTCGCCGAAAAAATTCGCTTCGTCGATCCCGACCACATGACTCGTCCAGTCGAGGCGGCGCAGGATGTCCTCTGCGCATTCGACCGAGTCGGAGGTCATGCGCGTGGCGGCATGCGTCACAATTTCGGTATCGGAGAAGCGGTCGTCAAGAGAAGGTTTGAAAACGGCCACCTGACGCCGCGCGATCTTGGCGCGCCGAAGGCGGCGGATCAGTTCTTCGCTTTTGCCCGAGAACATGGGGCCGCAGATGACTTCAATCCAGCCCGTTTGTTGATTCAGAGTGTCCAATACAGTATGTTCGCCTACCCCCTATGATTTTCAAAGCGCGCCGGATTGAGCCCGAAGTACTGGATCATGCTCCGCCCGAAGTGGCGCGGCCGAATCTGGCAGACCTGGTGCGAATCAACCAGCGCTTTGGCGGTCATTCCGTGCTGCGGAAGATGCTGGCACGTGTGGTCAGTCCGAATGACGCGTTCAGCCTGTTGGATGTCGGAGCGGCTTCGGGCGATTCCGCTTTGCTGATCAAGGAACTATACCCGCGAGCGCGCGTCACATCGCTCGATCTGAACTGGACCAACCTGGAGACCGCGCCGCAGCCCAAGATTCTGGCCGATGCCTTCGAGCTTCCATTTGCGCCGGCGAGCTTCGATTATGCGCTCTGCTCGTTGTTCCTGCATCACTTCAGCGACGACGAAGTGCGCGAACTGCTGCGCGCCTTCGCGTACGTGGCAAAGCGCGCGGTAATCGTTTGCGATCTGGAACGCCACATCCTGCCCTATCTCTTTCTGCCCGCGACGAAGCGGGTGTTCGGCTGGAACGAGATTACTGTCGGTGACGGAATGAAGTCGGTGCGTGCGGCGTTTCGCGCGCAAGAACTTGTTGCTCTTGGGCTTGCGGCCGGTCTTAAGAACAGCGAGGCGCACGTCTTTCGGCCGGCTTTTCGAATCGGGATGATTTCGTGGAGAGAGTGAGCCCAGTGGGCACTCGGAGGTAATGCCCACCGGGGGATGTGTGTACCCGAAGGTGCACACGTATTTGCGCTTTAGATTATCACAGTGCGATGAATTCGGACCAGTTGACAACAGTGCCGGCGTACTAATACCGGATCGGTTGCGCCCCACTGGTTTTTCCGGAAGCGGTGGCTGTCGCCGTCCACGATTGTTCTTCAGGTTTGCCGATGATCATGGAATAACCAAGAACGCCGGCCAGGAGCACGCCACAAGCAATCGCAAACGCAGCGAAGAAGGAATGTGTCGTTTGGATCGCATAACCGCTGACGATCTGGCCGATGACCCCGGAGAGATTGCCGAGACCATTCTGGATGCCGGTCCATTTTCCAGCGGCATGCGGCCCGGCAAGCAGTTGAGTGAGCGCCCAGTTGTTCGATGACCACATACCAAGAGAGACAGAGGCGAGTAGAAGAAAGACGTTCGCCTGCATATTGCTGGCGCTTAGTACGGCGGGGAGCATGAAACTACAGCAACCGACAAGACCGATGGAGACAAACAGCTGACGTACGCGCCCGGGCTCATGGCCGCGGCGGATAAACCAGTCCGCAAGACAGCCGAAGAGCAGGGAAGAGAGCGCTGAAGTCCAGAAGGGCAGGGAGCCAACGATGGCCAGGCGGTCGCGGCTATAGTGGCGCTCGGTTTCGAAGTAGTAGGGAAGCCAGTTCAGGAAAAAGAACCAGGCGTAATTACCGCCGAACAGTCCCAGAGCGCTGCCCCATAGAGCACGGCATCGAAGGAGCTGGGGAATTGCAGGTTGAGTATCGTCTTCGTCCTCCTGACGTGACGGACGGCTCGGCAGATGAGCGGCGACAAAGAACCACGGAATCAGCCACAGCAGGCTTGCACCGCCCATGATAAGGAACATGCCGCGCCAGCTAAAGCGCTCGACCATTTCGACGCCCAGCAGAACACCGAGCGCAGGACCAATCTTTGAACCGGCGTCGATCAGCGCATTGGCAGCCCCGCGCAGTTGCTCGGGAAAACTGATGACGATCATCTTGGAATACGCGGGGTAGGCGATCGACTCGCTTAAGCCCAGCAGAAGGCGCAGCAGAAAAATGGCCGCAAAGCCATTGGCGAGGCCGGTGAGCCCGGTTGCCAACGACCAGAGCAGAAAGGCGAAAGCATAGACCCAGTTGACATTCCAGCGATCGATGATTTTTCCGGAAAATGCCTGCGCAAAGGCGTAGGTCAGCGAGAACGCGGCCAAGAGATAGCCGAGTTTTTCGGGGCCAAAGCGCAGCTCGGAGGAGATGCTTTTGGCGGCTACTCCGAGATTGCCGCGGTCCGCGTAATTGATGCACACGGAGACGACCAGAAGCGCTAAAGCGATCCAGTGGAGCACGCGCGGCTGGGGTCGAATACGGGTCATGTATGGGCGAATGTATCAGACCAGGAGGACGGCTGGAAAAGCGAATCAGTGCAAATAGAATAGACTGAGCCGCGGGAGATTCGCGCGCGCAAGCAGGGCCGAGTCAAGATAGCGGCGCTCGAGCATCGAGATCTGATCGGCGCTCATTTTTCCGCGATATGGTTTGAGCTCGGCTTCGAGCGAAGTACGCAGTGCGTACAGCTCGGCATCGGTCTGGCTCGCTCGAACGATTGCGACCATTTTTTCTTCCAGAGCTGTCAGACGGCGCTCGAGTTCTTCCAGATTGTTCAGATACTCTGCCGCGTTTGGGGCCAATTCGTCCAGCGAGGCGGCGATGGCTGCGAGCGAATCGCTTTGGCGCAAAGCAGCCGCCGCAGTTTGCAGATGAGCCTGCAGTTGTTCCGCCTCAAACGGAGCTTCAACCTGCGAAGGATGCTCGCGAGCCGGAGTGCGTTGTGCGGCTTCCATGACGGCCTGCGTGCAGTAAGCGATCGAATTGATGTGGCGCCGCTTTTGTTTACGGCTCCGCCATTTCTCAAAAGCGGCATCGATACCCTTGAGCACGGCTTCGAGCGGCACGCCGGCATTCTTCCAGTTTTCCAGCAGAGCCCAATCGAGCGGCGAGAGCAGGAAGAGACCGGTGCCGCGCGCGCGCTGGAAGTGCTCTTCCGCTTCGGTGAAATAGTTGAAGTAATTGCGCGGCCAGTCCGGCTCGGGAGCGCCGGGAGCAGAGGAGTTGCTCACGCGGTTTCGCCTCGATCGGGACGGATGCCGCCCGAAGAGATGCGAACGACAGATCCGGAAGCATCCCTTACGAGAAGAAAGCCATGCTCGTCGAGACCGCAGGTAATGGCGCGCATACCGTTCTCTTCCACGATGACGCGGCGATTGCGCACGTAGCTCGAAGCAGCACTGAAGGCTCGGAGAATGGATTCGCGGCCGCCAGTGGCGAGCAGTTCGGAGAAATTATCGAGCGATCGGAGGAGTTCGATCACCAGTTGTTCGCGAGAGTGGCGGCGGCCACCGGATGCGAGCAAGAGCGACGTAGCAGGCGTTCGTAAGTCGTGCGGAAACGCCGTATTGTTGACGTTGATGCCGATTCCGGCGATGACGAACTCGGCAACAAGTTGAGGCAGAATGCCGGCTGCTTTCCGCTCATTAATCAGAACATCGTTCGGCCAGCGCAGATCGCACGCAAGCTGGCTCGCTCTCTGGATGGCTTCGGCTGTAGCGAGACCGATCAGGAGGCTGGCCACCGGCAGATCGGAGGGTGCAAGCGGTAAGCGCAGGAGGATGGAAGCGTAGATGCCCGCCTCAGCTTCCGAGATCCACTGCCGGCCGAAGCGCCCTACGCCGGCGGTCTGTTCATCGGCGAGAATAACGGTGCCATGCGCTGCGCCCGCGCCGAGCAGATGCGCGGCCTCGGTCATGGTGGAAGTTGTGGACGCGAAATAGTGGAATGTGTTCTGCGGACGCGCTTCGCGCAGCGCTGCCAGATCGAGCGGCATCTACAATTCGAGCCGGAAACTGATATCGACGGCCTGTGCGGAATGAGTGATTGCGCCGCAGGAGATGTAATCGGGTCCGGCTTCGGCGTAAGCACGAATGTTCTCGAGCGTTATGTTGCCTGAGAGCTCGGTAGTAGCGCGGCCTGCGATTGAGTCGATCCATTCGCGAGCCTGCGGCGGAGTGAGATTATCGAGCAGCAGATGTTGCGCGCCGGAAGCGAGCGCCTCCTGCAACTCTTCCGGGGTTCGCACCTCGATCTCGATTGGACCTTTGAAACTCGCGACCTTCTCCAGGGCGGCTCGAACTCCGCCGGCTGCCGTGATGTGATTGTTCTTGATCAGAACCGCATCGAAGAGTCCCTGGCGATGATTGGTGGCTCCGCCGGCGGCAGCTGCATACTTCTCGAGGAGGCGCAATCCCGGAATTGTTTTGCGGGTATCGAGCACCTTGACGTTTGTGCCTGCGACGGCGTTTACGTACTCGCGGGCGAGAGTCGCAATCCCGCTCAGCCGCTGGAGGAAGTTGAGCGCGACACGTTCGCATTCGAGCAATGTGCGGGCTGCGGCTGAGACGGTGGCAAGGGTGTCGCCCGCAGCAACCGCATCGCCGCTCTTCTTATAAAGATGCACACTCGCGCCTCCGCGCAAATCGCCGCGGATGGTGTAGATCAGAGGCAGCAGTTCGATTCCGGCAACCGTGAACGCTTCTTTCGCGATAAAGCGTCCGCTTGCGCGCAGCGGCTCCGGAACGGTCAGCTCCGAGGTGACGTCTCCGCTGCCGATGTCTTCGTCGAGGGCTGCGCGGACGATGTGCTGGATCTGCGGATGATCGATGTCAAACACCGGCCGACTCTCCTGCGCCGCCTTCCTCAAGCAGACGGCGATTCTTTTCCAGTTGGGCACGGTACCCGGCGAGTTTTTCACGCAGTGAGTCGATCACCTTCGGTGGCGCTTTGCTCATGAAAGTAGAATCGCTGAGCTGGCGCTCTGCATTCTCGATGGCGCGCTCGAGGCCGGCATTCTCTTTGAGAACTCTTTGCCGCGCTTCAGGTGAGAGCGCTCCGTTGCTCGAGAGATGCGGGGTTTGCAGCTGCAGAGAAAAGGCGAGCTTGCCTTCGGGTTCCGAATGCGATTCGATTCTGAGCCGGGCGAGTGCCGCGATGGCCGCTAAATCCGGCTCGGCGAAGCGGACTCCCGTAGTTTTCAAACTAGCCGCGATGGTAGTCTTGGGATCGAGCTTGTGATCGGCGCGCATTTCGCGGGCGTTGGTTACGATCTGCTGCAGAAGTGTAAATTGTTCGAGCCGGATATCCGGCGCAGGCTCGGATGTAGCCGCCGGGAACTGGGCGAGCGAGATGGATTTCGGCTGAGCTGTGTTGACGGAAGCGCCGTGAATCAGTCGTTGCCAGAGTTCCTCGGTGACGAACGGCATGAAAGGATGCAGGAGACGCAGCGCGCGTTCATAGACGGTGAGCGTGGCTTCCCAGTGCTGATCGATGCCCGAGTTTTCACGAAAACGAAGCTTCTTGATCTCGAGATACCAGTCGCAGAAATCGTGCCAGACGAAATCCCAGAGCGTCTGGGCCGCTTCGTGATAGCGATGAAGGGCGAGAGCGCGATTGACGGTTTCGGTTGCGCGGCTGAGGCGGTCGAAGATCCAGAGGTCTTCCAGGGGGCTGTTTTCGCTGACGGGAATTGCGTGTGGCGGTATCCAGCCTTCCACCCGCGAGCGCTCCATGTTCATAAAGAGCAGACGCGAGGCGTTCCAGAGCTTGTTGGCAAAGGCGCGCCCCGACTCCATGCGATCTTCTTTGAGCGCAATGTCGGAGCCGGCAGCAGCCGAAAGTAAAAGTGAGATGCGGCAGGCATCGGTTCCGTAGCGATCCATGATGACCAGAGGATCGATGACGTTGCCGCGAGTTTTTGACATCTTCTGCTTCTCGGCATCGCGCACAAGACCGTGAATATGGACTTCGCGGAACGGGACCTGGCCAGTCATCTCGATGCCGAGCATGATCATGCGTGACAGCCAGAAAAACAGAATGTCAAAACCGGTGATAAGAAGCGACGTGGGATAAAAGGTGCGGAGGTCAGCGGTATCATCAGGCCAACCGAGCGTCGAGAAAGGCCAAAGACCGGAGCTGAACCAGGTGTCGAGAACATCGGACTCCTGCTCGAGCTCGGTGGAATGGCAATGCGGACAGGTTGCGGGGGCCTCGCGCGCGACGGTCGTTTTCGAGCAATTCCGGCAATGCCAGGCAGGAATGCGGTGTCCCCACCAGAGCTGGCGCGAGATGCACCAGTCGCGGATATTTTCCATCCACTGGAAGAAGAGCGCCTCGCGATCATCCGGAACAAAGCGAATTTTTCCGCTGCGCACCGCGTCCATGGCTTTCTCGGCCAGCGGCTTCATGTGCATAAACCACTGGGTTGAGACGAGCGGTTCAATAATGGTTTGGCAGCGATCGCATTTGCTGAGGCTGGCGGTATACGGCTCGGTCTTGACGAGCTCGCCCGATTGGTCAAGCGCGGCCAGTACACGTTTACGCGCTTCGAAACGATCGAGATCGGCGTACGGTCCGGCAGCGGCGGTCATGCGCGCGTCCTCACCGATGACTTTGATGAACGGCAGTTTGTGGCGTTTGCCGATCTCGAAATCGTTAGGGTCGTGCGCCGGCGTGACTTTTACCGCACCAGTGCCGAACTCGGGATCCACGATAGGATCGGCGATGACCGGGATCTCGCGGCCGAGCAACGGAAGTGTGACGCTGTGCCCGTGCAGATGACGATAACGAGTGTCGTCGGGATGAACGGCAATGGCGGTATCGCCGAGCATGGTCTCAGGGCGCGTGGTCGCGACGGTGATGAACTCGTCGGTACCAGTGATGCGGTAGCGGACGTGCCAGAGATGGCCGGCGGTTGCCTCGTGGTTGGTTTCGAGATCGGAAATAGCGGTGTGGCAGCGAGGACACCAGTTGACCATGTACTCGCCGCGATAGATCAGCCCTTTGTCCCAGAGACGCACGAACGCTTCGCGGACGGCGCGCGAGAGTCCCGGATCCATGGTGAAACGTTCGCGCGACCAGTCGACGCTGGCGCCTTCACGGCGAATCTGAGTATTGATGCGGCCGCCGTATTCCTCTTTCCACTGCCAGATGCGGCGCTCGAATTCGTCACGGCCGAGCTGCTGCCTGGTGATCTTCTCCGAGGCGAGCTGGCGTTCTACGACCATTTGCGTCGCGATGCCGGCGTGGTCTGTGCCAGGGAGCCAAAGTGTAGCTTCGCCCCGCATTCTGTGCCAGCGCACGGCGGCATCCATCATGGTGTGCTCGAAAAAATGTCCGATATGCAGTGAGCCGGTTACATTCGGCGGCGGGATCACGATGGAAAAGACTCGTTGTTCCGGCGCGACATCCTTCGTCGGAACGTGATAAATGCCGGATTCGATCCACCACTGAGCCCAGTGCGGTTCGAAGCGCTGAGGCTCGTAGACCTTCTCAAGTTGCATGGGAAATTTCAGCGTAACATCGGGAAACAGGTGTCGAATTCGGTGCGATTCCGGGGCGGGACGGTGTTGGATGAGGGGTGTGGTTTAATAAGTGAAGTCCCGCTTGCGCCGAGGCGAAGTGAGCCTGGATGACGAAGCGAGAGCGATGCTCCTCAGTAGCTCAACGGTAGAGCATTCGGCTGTTAACCGAAGGGTTGTAGGTTCGAATCCTACCTGAGGAGCCAAATTAAGTCACTGTAAATACGACGACTTAGCGGATTCCGCAGATTCCTTGACCTCTTCGACTGTGCGAACTTGGCCGGGCAGTGTGCGAATTGTGCGTTCTGCCGCCGCTTGTTCGCGCTCCCGCAAGTAACGCTCCATCTTCTCGCCGGCCGCATGGACGTCGCGCTCGTCGATGATGTTGTAGCGGTCGAGCATGGCCCGCGTCTTCCAGCCGACGATATCGAGAACCTGCTTCTCCGGGACACCGGCACGGATCATGTTTCGCGCTGCCGTTCGGCGCAGATCATGGATGAGGAGTTCGGGCACGCCGGCACGGACTCGCGCCTTCTGCCAAGCGGTTTTCACTTCCCTGATGCCGCGGCCGCGCCAGGCAACGATGAACGAGCACTCGGGATCACGCGCGGAAAACGCCATGTCCAGCCATGCCTGTATCTCGCCGTAGAGTGGTGCCACTCGGGCTTTCTTCCCCTTGGTCTGGCGCTTCTCCAAACGGATCACGTTTCCATCCCAATCGACTTGATCCCAACGAAGATTCAGAATCTCGCCGCGGCGCATACCGAAGTGATAACCGATAACCAGAATCAGCTTCTGATGATCCGGCAGTTCCTCGCGGAGGAGAACGTACTGCTCGTGTTCGAGGAAACCCTCGCGCACGTTGTTCTCTTGGAGCAGCAGGTCCCTGATATTTGGCCCGACGTAGATAAGAGGCGGAAGTGCTCTGAGTCCCAGTGCATAGGCGTGCCGCAGCGCCTCAAGCCAACGGTTAATGGTCGCATTGGCGTACTCTTTTGTCTGTTTCTGATCAATGAAAGCTTCGATGTGCTTCGATTCGAGGCGCGCGCCGCATTAAAGAGTCGAGCGTGCCAAACGCGCCGTAGCCGCTCGGGAGGCGAAACGAGCCGCGCTTAAACCGCGGCGGCCAGCGGCGCGCTAGGCTGCGTTCTTACTCACAATTTCGGGGTGCTGGAGCATTAGGCGATGCCCGTCGATTGATCCTAGCGCGTTCTGGCGGGTCGTTTTTTGCTAAAGCCCGGCCAAAGCGCCATTCTGAGGAAGTAGAGACTGAAAAACTGCGAATCGCCGAAAGCGCGGCTGCCACGCACTGAATTCCGGAATCCGGCTCGAACCGAGGTCCGATCACCGGAACCGGTTTCGCCAGGTTCGAAGGCCGGCGCGCGGCGGTGGCTGCGGCGTCGGACGGTGACCATCCTTTCGGAGGACCCACCCCTCCCCCACAGCCCAAAATCGCAACCTCCTGACTCCGGGGGCTAAAGTTGAAATCCCATGCGCGCACTCTGGCGCGGATGCGAAGCATTCGAGTACTGCGGCAGCGAGGCGGCGATTTTGGCGCGGCTTCGAATTCGGAAGCCGGCGGAGATCGCTTCACGCGGTGCGATGATGGAAGGGCCCCCTGTGGCCGGAACGGGAAAGCTCCGCCTAAGGCCGAGTAAAATCCAGAGTGTAAATTAAGGCCTTGATAATGCCAGCCGAAGCTGTCTCCAGTGAAGTTCTCAAGGCTTACGCGAAAGGAGATAGGCAACGGCCTGGCCAAGGGCAGGATAGAGCGAGACGAGCTGGCAGGCACGCTGGTAGCAATGTTCGCTTAAGCGAGTTTTCTGTTCCGTTGCGCTCGGCCCGGATTCGCCGCGGCGCGCTTACACCGGTTTTGCGGCCGATTGTTTCCGGAGCGGTTGGCTATTTCCCCGTCGCCAGATCGGGCAATTTCACCCCGTGCGCTTTCAGGAAGTTGTAGCACTTGACTTTATAGGAATAAAGGGGGGAATCGGGCTTCGTAGCGTATGGGTTTTTGAAGGCAATATAAAAATTGTTTGGCAAATTGGCGTAATCGAATTGTGCTCCCAGTTGCAGCAAACACCATGTCACATCCCAGTCCTCTGCAATCGCAGCATCCAGCACAAGCGGATCGTCGGACCGGGTCCGGGCATTGATATCTGTACCTGCTTCTTTCATGAGCCGTATAGCTGAGCAATCGAAATCATTCATAAACCGCATGATGATTGGGTCTCCACCGGCATCCCGGGTATTCGGATCCCCTCCTGCGGCAAGTGCCAGCTTCAGGTAATCTGGATCTTTTTTGTACGCCCTGACTGCGAGCGTCATTGCATTATCTTTCTCCTCATCGCGCCGATTCGGGTCGGCCTTCAATTCCAACAGCTTTTTGTAGGCGTTCTTTTTGAAGTGCCCTAGCGCCCACTCGAGCGGAGTCGTGCCGTGTAACCCCTTCGCGTTCACATTCGCGCCGTTCCGTACCGCCTGATCGACTGCAGCCGGATCGTCGGCATCGATCGCACGTTGTAAAGCTATATCCTTCCCGTAGAACCAATCCATTTGCTTTTTTTTTCCCTGTGGAGCTGCGCCACACGCGGTCAGCGCAACACTCCAAAGCACCACGACGGCAGCTCCGATTCGGAAGGGTGCCGTTATCGGCCGCATTCCCGTAAGAACCGCTCCATCGCTGCCCGGTCTTCCTTGGCCTGTCCCTCCATCGGGCCGACCACGTTACTGATCTGATGCTGCGCCAGATGCCCCAGATTAGGTCCGGGCAGATTGCCGCCCAGCAGTTCTCCGGCTGCGCTCATGCCAGGAATAGTTTCCACATCGTTTGCGCGGACGGGCGGGAACAGCCGAAACGGGCGGCCTACGGCTGCGTCCGCCTTGGCTTTTGCAATCATCTGGTCCAGGCTGTGCAAATAGTCTTGCCTTGTTTGCTGGAAGGCGGGGTCGGCTGGCGTGGTCGCTTTCGCAATGAGATCGCTGGGAGGAATGCCGCCGGCTGCAATGATACTCGACATTTGAGCTTGCGCCGCCTGTTGTGCCTCGAAGCCGGGATAGGTCTCCGGGCTTTGATAATCGAGCGAGATCGGATTCGGAATTCGGCGCCATCAGCGCACCCTCTTGCACCAGACCGCCGCCCTTGGAATAACCAGCGAAATCGAAAGCTACATCATGCTTGATCAATTTCTGCGTGAGCTCGCGCATGGCTTTGTACTGGTTACTGTCCAGGCCGGTGGCATTATCGGTATTCGTTTTCCAGTCCGAAAGCGAATGCGGCTCGGTGTCGCGTGGCACGAGAATCAATTTGCCGGTTGCATCGTCGCGATACATGGCGGCTCGAAAGCCATTATTGTCTTGCTGTAGATCGTCATTTTTGATTGTTTTTGGCGGCAAACCCAGCGCCTTACTCAATTCGGCACCCGTGTCCGGCAGCCGCGTAATGCAGGGTTTGCCTTTTGCCGCGCTGCCCGGTTTGTCGCCGAGTTCGTTCACATCCTGTGCGGCGCGCGCATAAGGCAGCGCCTGGTTGTACTTTTGAAAGCGTGCTGCGCGGCCCTGCATCTCGGCGGCTTTATTCAAACAGTGCGATTGGTCGGCCGGAAACCAAGTCGGGCCATTTTGCGGCAGCTCGCCGGGCATGCCGGATTTCTGCCACATCGCTTGCGCCCGCGCAACGGCTTGCTGTGCCAGTTCGTTGTCTTTGTCGCGCGCGATCGCGCAGGGGCCTTTCTTCTGCGGAACTGGTTGCGCGGCTTTCGGCGCCACCGGGACAACCGGAGTACTCGGCGCAACGGGAGGGCTGACGGGCTGCAAATGAGCCAGAGGCGCCGCCGCTGTGCTCGCTGGTCCCGCTGCGGCGTCGCCCGCCTCGCGCGATACGTATTTGCCGTGCAGATGGATGCGGCCGTTCGGGGCGGAAATCAGAATGTCGCCGTTGGCGTTCGAGAGCTGGATCATCGAACGGCCGGTCTCGGTGGCCTTTTCGAACATCGAGAGCTTCAGATTTTCCGGCGTAGCGAAGGAGATCGCCTCCTTGCCGGGCTTATCGACCATCTGGACACGGTTGCCGCTTTTGGTGACGATGCGCTTGACGTCGTTCGGTTCGTACTCGCCGCCCCAGAAGTCCTCGGTGGGTGCGGTATCGACGCCGTTCCAGACCGAGCCAAGGATTACGGGACGCTCGGGATCGCCGTCTTCGAATACCACCACCACTTCATCGCCAACTTCGGGTTGAAAAAAGAAGCCGCGGCTTTGGCCGGCGTGCGGGGTCATCATGCGCGCCCACAGCATCGGTTCGCCCTGCTCCTGCCACCAGAAGCGAATGCGGTACCGGCCCACGCCGAGCGGATCGCTGTGTTCGACGATGCGCGCGGGAAACACGCCGTCGGCAATCGGACACAACGGCGCCTGCGGCTCCATCCATTTCGTCCAGGGCGTGCACCAGAATTCGTTCTCGTAGCCGTGCAGCGTCCAGCGGTGAATCACCTTCGTGAGCCCGTAGCTGCCGCTGGCATCGAGCGCGCCGTCGATCTCTACTTTGTCGCCGGCCTTTAAGCGCAGAACGCGGCTGATGCCGTGGCCGATGACCTGCGCGCCGAGAGCGCGTTCGCTCTCGAGCCGTAGCCGCTGCTGGTAATCGCCCAGCGTGGGCACGCGGCTGCGCTCGAAGACATAGCCGGGCGGCAAGGCCTGCGAGCTTTGCTCGACGGCATTCGCGAGCGGGCCGCTGGCGCCAGTGAACGCGGGCGGCTGCGCAATAGCGGTGTAGGACTGGCTTTGCATCACCAGCGGATCGTAGTGTGCGCCGTTCATGGACGGAGCCGCCATACCGCCGCCTGCTTCGAAGCTCAGCAGGCCCATCTCCTGCTGGAAGGTAGCGGTGGTGCCTGCCTGAAACTGATCCAGAATCTCGATGCCGCTCGTGGTGGCCCGTATCCATGCGCCGTGATCGTCGGCCAGGCGCAGCAGGAAACGGTAATCGGTCTCGCCCCATTGCACGTACTGTTTGGGTGCGAGCTGTGCGCCAGCCTGTACTTTGGCCGAGATGCCGGTGAAACCCGCCGCCTGAGACGCAATGGCGCTGAGCGCGCTAGTGGTGTAGCAGAAGTAGCGCGGCGCTAGATCGGTCTTGTAGCTCTGCGAAACGGCTACCAGATGGCCGCCATAGTTGCCGTACGCCAGATAGCGGAGTTCGGATTTGAGAACGAAGCCTTCGAAGACGGTGCCCTGCGCGCCGTCCTGATCGTAGGCGAATAGCGAGCAGGGCTTGCCGAGATAGCTTTCGTAGTGCGGCCGCTCGTCGCTGGTCTGGCGGAACTCGACTTCGAGAACCCAATGGCGGTTCAGTTCCTGGGTCACGGATACGGTATCGAGCAGAGCGTTGCTGAGCAAATCGTCGCCGATTCTCAGATAAGCCGGATTCATCGTGTCCCGGGGTTTGATACCCGTTCAAACAATGTACCAGTGGGCTTGCGACGAGGTTTCTACGGTTGATACGATACGCCCGGGCCTGTGCCGAAACACGTTGCATCGCAAGTAGCTGTAATCTTCCGGAGGAAGCGCGATACACAGGCGGTCTCTTCGCGCTTCCCATGGATAAGACTTGAGCTACAAGGGAGGATGATTGGCGTCCCCAAGGGGATTCGAACCCCTGTTATCGCCGTGAAAGGGCGGTGTCCTAGGCCGGGCTAGACGATGGGGACGCTTTCGGCGCGGGGACTTTCTCAATGTAGCAGATGCCCGAAACCACCCCGGTTTCGGGCATGCAAGGAAGCCGCGCGATCAGAGCGTGTGCAGATACGCCAAGACGTTGGCTTTTTCGTCGGCCGAAAGCATGTCCTTATAAGGAGGCATGCCGTTGCCGCCGTTGTTGATCTGGTCGAGCACGTTGGCATCGTTCACCGGTTTGCCGCTCTGCAGCGTCTTGCGTTTGAACAAGCCCTTGAGAGACGGGCCCATCTTCTTTTCGTCGGTGTCGACGTTATGGCACATTGCACACTGCTCAAACGTCTCTTTGCCTTTGGCAGCATCGCCTTTCGATGCAGACTGGGCGGCGGAAATCCCAGCGGACAGGGAAGCGCAAACCAGCATCGCGCTGAGGGAGGTAAAAGTCAGGCGTTTCATTGTGCAATCTCCAGGAAAAAAGTTTGATCTATGTCGATCAATCGTTTACAGTCTACAACTAGCGACGACGGCGGATGCGCGAATGATACGCAAAAGCTGAGCGAATGAAACGAGATTAACAATAGGGAAGCTTAACCCGCGCAAGGCTCGAATCGTCGCGCTCGCGCGATTGCGGGATAATGAAAATTCATTCAGCCGAGATGTTCAAACGGGCTTCCCTCCTCACAGCTTCCCTCCTATTGTGCGCAGGTTGCGCATGGTGTCAGACCTCGCCTCCGAACGTGACTGCACCGCCCAAGGCGGGTCCGGTGGCGTTGTTTCCCGAAAGCGCACTGCGGCCTGGCATGAAGGGTGTTGCCTGGACAGTTTTCGAAGGCACTAAGCCCGAACCGGTGCCGGTTGAGATTGTCGGGATCTGGGAGAACGGCTGGGGACCGCGTCAGGACATCATCATTGGCAAGCTGACCGGCAAGGCATCGCGGACCAATGTGGCCGGTGGCATGAGCGGCAGTCCCGTTTATATCGATGGCAAGTTAGTGGGCGCGATTTCGCTGCGGCTGAGCGTATTTTCGCCGGATGCGATCTGCGGCATTACGCCGATCCGGCTGATGCTGGACGTGAAGGAGTTCGATCAGAGCCGTCCATCGGACTCGCGCAGCCCCGAGAAACTGGAAGCGGCAGCAGCGAGCGAGATGAAGCTGCCGGAGGGTTTGCTGCGGCAGGTTGTCAGCGCGGCGCACAGCGTTTCGGAATCGCCGAGCATGACGCCGATTGCAACTCCGATCAATTTCTCGGGATTCAGCGACGAAACGATCCGGCAATTCACGCCGATCTTCAACCAGCTCGGGCTTACAGTTTCGCAGGGAGGCGCGGGCGGCAGGCTGAACTCGAGCACGCCGGCGGCGGACTGGGCCTCGGCGCTGCAACCGGGTGACAGCATCGCGGCCGTGCTGGTTTCGGGCGATATGAACATCACGGGCACTGGTACGGTCACCTACAACGACGGCAAGCATGTGCTCGCGTTCGGGCATCCGCTGTTCAATCTCGGTCCGGTGGACATGCCGATCGCCAAGGACAGCATCATTACGACTCTTGCATCGTCTTACCAGCCGACGAAGATGGGGAACGCGACGGAGGTGGTAGGCGCGCTCCGGCAGGACCGCCACAGCGCAATTGAGGGCGAACTCGGTGCGACGGCGCAGATGATTCCGGTGGATTTGAAAGTTCGTTCGTTCGGCAATGACGACAGCGTGCGCAAATCGAGCGATTTCCACTTCAACGTGTTCGTGGATCAGAAGTGGACGCCGTACCTGATGATGGCAACGCTGTTTAATTCGCTCTCTAATTTGAACGATTTTTCGGAAGAGGCGACGTACCGGTTGCATGGCGAGCTGCAGGTCGAGGGCCAGAAAAAAGTAGAGCTGACGACCATGCAGGCGCCCGCCGGAACTCCGGTGCCGACGCCCATGCTGCTGGCCGGATGGTGGGCCGAGAAATTTAACAAGCTATACGTAAACTCCGCGAAGCCGCCGAAGCTGGATGCGGTGAATGTAACGGTGGATCTGCTGCCGGAGCGGCGCATTGCGCAGATTGAATCGGCCTGGATCGCAGATAACAAGGTGGCGCCGGGTGCGAGTGTGCCGGTGAAAGTTTTTCTTCGGCCTTATCGCGGGGAGCGCATGGAGCGCACTGTCGACGTGAAGATTCCGGCTGGTCTGGCGCGCGGCGAACATCAGATTTTGTTCAGCGATGCCGACACACTGGATCGTTTCCAGAACATCGCAAGCACGCTGAACCGCATCGAAGACGTGCCGCAGACGGTGGCGATGTTGAACCAGGAGCGCAGCAATAACCGGCTCTACGTCTCGCTCATTGAATCGCAGCCGACGGTGTATTCGGATGAAAAAGTATTGCCGAGCCTGCCGGCTTCGGTGCTGAATGTGATGCAGAGCGGCCGCACTACAAACCACGAATTCGTCAGTTCACCCGAGAGTGCGCACGAAGAGCTTTCCATACCGCTCGATGAGGTGGTTACGGGCAGCTACTCGCTCAAAATCTACGTAAATTAAAGGCGCTTTCCGAAAAACCATGAAAAATTCCACGGCCCTTCGATGGGCCGCCGCTCTAATTCTGCTTGGCGCGACTCTCTGCCTGGGCGTTGACACGCACGTCTGGGAGCAGTCCGATCAGGCGGAATTCGGCCGCGGCACGCGCAAAGGGATATCGATTCGCAGCGACGGGCATTTGACCCTGGCGCCCGAGTTCAGAGAACTCGACAGCACCGGTGTTCCCTATCTCTGGGCGCTGGCGGAAGATTCGAAAGGCGTCATTTACTATGCCGGCGGAGCGCCTACCGGTTCGACAGCCAAAATCTTTGCACTCGCGCCGGGCTCGAAGCCGAGGACGTTTGCGCAGCTGACCGGACTCGAAGTGCATGCGCTGGCGGTGGATAGAGAGGACCGGGTTTATGCGGCAGTGCTGCCCGACGCCAAGATCTACCGCATCGACGCGAATGGCAAACCGCAGCTGTTCTTCGATCCGAAATGCAAGTACATCTGGGCGATGGCGTTCGATCGTGAAGGAAATCTGTTTGCGGCGACGGGCGACAACGGCGTCGTTTACAAAATTGCGCCTGATGGGCAAGGCAGGCGATTTTTCGAGACGCAGCAGACCCATGCGCGCTCGCTGGCGATCGATGCGGAAGGCAATCTGATCGTGGGGACCGAGCCAGGCGGTCTGGTATTGCGTGTCACACCTGCCGGGAAAAGTTTCGTACTGTACCAGGCCAACAAGCGCGAGATTACAGCGGTCGCGGTGCGCGACGGAATCATCTACGCGGCTGCGATCGGAGGGAAGCCGGCTGCAGTTGTGGGAACGCCGCCCGTGCTGCCCGTTGTACCTCAAAGTCCGGTAACGCCGACAGGTGCGCAACGTCCTGCAACCCAACCCGCCGCACCGGCGCCGCCGCTCACGACGTTCAACGCGAGTGTGGCAGGAGGTTCTGATCTGTATCGGATTCAGAAAGACGGATTTGCCGAGACGCTCTGGAGTTCGCCGAGCGATCTGATTTACGCGATTGGGTTTGATGCTCAGGGGAAGCCGTTGCTGGGCACCGGCAATAAGGGAGTGATTTACCGGGTCGACTCGGATCATCTCTCGACCGATCTCATCGACGCGCCTCCAACGCAGGTCACGGCGTTTCTGAACGGGCAGAGAGGGGTCATTTACGCGGTTACGGGGAACGTTGGAAATCTGTACGCGATCGGCCCTTCGCTCGCGCAGAAAGGTACGCTCGAGAGCGAAGTGCTCGACGCCAATGCGTTCGCGTACTGGGGGAAGGCGCATGTGAAAGCAGCATTGCGTGAGGGCCGCATCGGACTGGAAACGCGCAGCGGAAATGTGAACAATCCGGAAGCGAGTTGGAGTGGCTGGGCGCCGGTACAAATTGCACCAGAGGGCGGGACTGTCGCGTCGCCGCCGGCACGGTTTCTGCAGTATCGTCTGACGCTGGAACGCGGTGCGGGCGGCGGAACGCCCGATCTCAGCACGATCGATATCCCGTATCTGCCGAAAAACATAGCGCCGCGGATTGACCAGATCGAGGTGGCGCCGTTCAACTATCGGCAGCCGGCGAGCAACAATCCGCTCGAGCGTTCGACAACGGCTTCGGGTTCCCCTTTGACCATTTCACTGCCCGCGGTTGGGCATCGGCGCGCGCCGGGTGGCCTTTCGCTCGAAGGGGGTGGCGGGGCCACGCTGCAATACAGCAAAGGCTATTTGACGCTGCGCTGGGCTGCTTCCGATCCGGACGGTGATCCACTCGAGTATCGCGTCGAGTTGCGGGAACAGAAGGGCAGGCGCTGGACTCTGCTGAAGGACAAACTGCAGGACCGCTTCTATGCGTTTGATACAACGGCGTTTGCCGACGGGCAGTACGTCGCGCGCATTACGGCCAGCGACGCCCCGGGTAACGTGCCGGCCAGCGCGCTTTCGTCGTCGCTTGAAAGCGATTCGTTCACGATCGACAATACGCCGCCGGAGATTACGGATGTCGCCGTGAGCAAGAACGGCGGGGTTTGCACGCTAAAGTTTACAGCGAAAGACGCCCTGAGCTGGATTGATAAAGCGGAGTACTCGATCGACGGGGGAGAATGGATTCTGCTCGAGCCGGAGAATCGGGTGACCGATTCGCAGACGCTGAACTATACGGTGCGCGGTAAAGAAGGGCAGAGCATTTCCGTCCGAGTGTTCGACGAGAACGACAACAGCGTGGTGAAACAGTTTTCGCTTTGATCAGTCGGGCAGGATTTCGGCAAGCGGGAGTTCGAGAGGCGGGTTGGCGCAGCGTAGGATGCCGTCGGTCGCTTGCTGTGTGCCGCCTTGCGGTGTGACGATCCAGGCGTCGGTTGAGTACGGATCGATGATCCAGATTGTGGGAACGCCGAATTGGAGAGCGTCGTTCACGCGCTTTTGAATGCGGTTGAAGTGATCGTCGGGAGAAAGAATCTCGACCCAGAGGATTGGGGGCTCTTGAAGGACCTCGTCCTTTGTGCCTGTTGCAACAAGGCAGACGTCGGGAATGCGCACGCGCCGTGGCTGGACTTGAACGCGTTGTTCCGTGAGTCCTCGCATCCCAAGCTCTTTCTCGCGTGCGGCAAACCAGGCCCCCAAGCGAAACTGTGTTCGACTGTGCTTTTGCTTTCCTACGTTGCGCTCTTCTAAAGAGCCGTCCACATAGTCGCAATCGGGCTCATAGTCGGTCGTGAGATATTCCTCGAGCGGGATGGCAGCAGGAGCGGCGGACATATTCTCGATTTAACGTCTTTTTGTCTTGATCACGATCGGTGTGGATTCGAAGCCGAAGCGCTCGCGAAGGCGGTTCATGAGAAAACGCTCTTCGGAGAAATGGATTTTGTCCGCTTTATCGGTGAAGACGACAAAAGTCGGCGGCCGCACGGAGGCTTGGGTCAGGTAATAGACGCGAATCTCGCTTTCGAACTTGAGCCCTTCGACAAAACGGTTCAGCTCGCCGGTGCCGACTCGCTTGGACGCCGAATCGAAGGCGCGGCGGATGGCGCCGTAGATGCGGCGGACGCCCTCACCATTCTTCGCAGAAGCGAAGATAATCGGCGCATACTCGAGAAACTTCAGCTGATCGCGGATGGATTCCGTAAACGCACGCTTGCCTTTTTCGCCGGCGGCATCCCACTTATTGACGACAATGATGACCGCGCGGCCTTCTTCGTGCGCATAGCCGGCGATGGTAGCGTCCGATGCGACGACGCCTTCGGTAGCGTCAATGATCAACAAGACAACGTTGGCCATGCGAATATGGCGCCGGGCCATGACCACGCTCAGCTTTTCGGGCATTTCTGTGGTTTTGCCTTTGCGGCGGATGCCCGCGGTGTCGACAAAGCGAAATTCGGTGTTGCCCTCCCGCACCGTCTCGTCTACGGCATCGCGCGTGGTGCCGGCAACCGGCGAAACGATGGCACGTTCCGCTCCGACGAGTGCATTGAGCATGGTCGACTTGCCGACGTTTGGACGCCCGATAATGGCTACCTTGATGAGCCTGCGTTCGGTTTCCGGCTGTTCTTCGCGGTCGGGCTGCGCTTTCGGGAAGTCGCTGGTAACACGTTCGAGCAGTTCATCCAGACCGAGCCTGTGTTCGGCGGAGACCGCGACGGGATCGCCCAAGCCGAGCGAATAGAACTCGGGGACGAGGCTTTCGCGCACGCGCGCATCGATTTTATTGACCACGAGCGTAACCGGCTTGCCGAGCGGGCGAAGAAGCTGGGCCAGTTCCCGGTCGGAGGCGGTGATCTCGGTACGGCCGTCGATGACGAAGAGAATTTCCGATGCAACATCGAGCGCCACACGGGCCTGCTTGAAAATTTCGCTCGGGATCAGGGCGTCGTCATGCGGGATGATGCCGCCCGTATCGATCAATCCGAAGCGCGTGCCATGATATTCCGTTTCGCCGTAGATGCGGTCGCGTGTGATGCCGGGTTCGTCGCCAACGATCGAACGGCGGTTGCCGAGGATCGCGTTGAACAGGGTGGACTTGCCGACGTTGGGGCGGCCCACGATGACAACGGTTGGAAGCGGTTCCTCTAACGCCATTTCGTCTTAGGGTCGCATACCTGCGCGCGCGTGCGACCATAAAGAATACTGCATGGAAGTGGAAGTTAGGACGGCTCAAAAGCCTACTGGATCGAGTGCCGGCTCATCCAACCTTGATACGCGGAACATCGCCATTATTGCGCACGTTGATCATGGCAAGACCACGCTGGTGGATGCGATGCTGCGCCAGAGCGGCATTTTCCGCGCGAACGAAGCGGTAGCCGAGCGTGTGATGGATTCGAACGAGCTCGAACGCGAGCGCGGCATTACGATTCTGGCCAAGACTACCGGAGTACGCTATCACGGGACGAAGATCAACATTGTCGACACGCCTGGTCACAGCGATTTCGGCGGGGAAGTCGAGCGGGCGCTGAAGATTGTCGATGGCGTGATGCTGCTGGTGGATGCCAGCGAGGGTCCGCTGCCACAGACGCGCTATGTGTTGAGCAAGGCGCTCGAGGCGAAGCTGCCGCCGGTGCTGGTCATCAACAAAATCGACCGGCCGGACGCGCGCATTCAGGAAGTGCTGAACGAAGTGTACGACCTGTTTATCGACCTGGACGCCACGGAAGATCAGCTTGATTTTCCGGTAGTTTACACCAACGCGAAGGCCGGGATTGCGAGGCTCGATCCGGAGGGACCGGGCGAAAATCTGCAGCCGCTTTTTGAGACGATTCTGAAGAATATTCCGCGGCCCAAAGGCGATCCGGACGCGGTGCTGCAGCTGCTGGTGGCAAATCTCGATTACAGCGATTACCTGGGTCGGCTGGCGATCGGACGCGTGTTCAGCGGGACGCTTCGGCATGGCGACGAAGTGGCGATCGTCAAGCTCAACGGAGCGATTCAGAAGACGCGGATCACGAAGCTGTACTCGTTCGAGGGGCTGAAGCGGGTCGACGAGACGATCGGGCGAGTAGGCGACGTGCTGGCCATTGCTGGTGTGGAGGGAATCACGATTGGCGAGACGGTGACGAGCGCTGAAACACCCGCGCCGCTGCCGCATATCCAGATCGACGAGCCCACCATTGCGATGACATTTACGGTGAACAATTCGCCGTTTGCCGGACGCGAAGGCGAGTTTGTGACGTCACGCAATCTGCGCGACCGGCTTGACAAAGAGCTGCTCACAAACGTGTCGATACGCGTGGAAGAAGCGGGCGGGCCGGATGCGTTCAAGGTGATGGGACGCGGCGAACTGCAGCTGGCGATTCTGATCGAAATGATGCGCCGCGAGGGCTACGAGTTGCAGGTCGGCAAGCCGGAGATCCTCACGAAGACGGTTGACGGCAAGCTGCAGGAGCCGGTCGAGTTGCTGGTGATCGATTGTCCGGAAGAGTTTATCGGAGTCGTGATCGAGAAACTGGGCAAGCGCAAGGGCAAGATGAACAAGATGGTGAATCACGGCTCGGGGCGCGTGCGGCTCGAATTTCTGATCCCTTCGCGCGGGCTGATCGGGATTCGCAGCGAAATGCTGACCGATACCAAGGGCACGGCCATTATGAATTCGCTGTTTCACGGCTACATCGAGTGGCAGGGTGAAATTGAAATGCGGCCGACGGGTTCGCTGGTGTCGGATCGCGCGGGTATCGCGACCAGTTACGCGATCTACAATCTGCAGGAACGCGGCGTAATCTTCATCTCGCCGCAGACGGAAGTGTACGAAGGCATGATCATCGGCGAGAACGCGAGGAACAGCGATCTGGACGTGAATATCGTCAAGGAAAAGAAGCTGACGAATATGCGCGCTTCGACTTCGGACGAGGCGATCCGGCTGGTGCCGCCGAAGATTCTGAATCTGGAAGAGGCGATCGAGTTTATCCAGGAAGATGAGCTGGTGGAAGTGACGCCGAAATCGATTCGTTTGCGGAAAAAAATTCTGAAAGCGAATCAGCGCTAAACCAGGTCGGGCTTAAGAAATTTCTTCGGGGCGCCCGCGAATGCGGTGACGGCTTCGGCTGCGAGGTAACCGCTACGCACTGCGCCCTCCATGATGGGCGGCCAGCCGGAGCGCGTCCAGTCGCCGGCCAGAAAGACATTCCGTGCGGATGTGATGGAGCCGGGGCGCTTCTCTTCCATCCCGGGAGCAGCCGAGAGGAGCGCTCGCACTTCCTTGACCACATGCGCGCGCTCTAGTTTTGCATCGGCGGCTCGGGGGAAGAATTCTTTCAATTCCCGCATCGCGAGTTCGATCACATCAGCGCGGCTCATCTCGGTCAGAGTGCGTGAAGCGCTCACGACCAGCTGAATGTGACGGCCATCCTGCTTGTTGAACATCCATTGAATGGTGCGATCGAGGAGCGTGGCATGGGGCAGATCGGTGATCGAGCGGTCGAGCCAGAGATGAATGCCGGTAATGGGCGCGTGAGTGAAGGAAGAAACGTCGAGATGCAGTCCCGGCGCCAAGGCGTTGACGCGCTCGAAGGGGATGGCTAGGACGTACGCGCCGGCGATGCGCTCAGAGCCGTCCTGCAGAACCAGACCTTGCGCGGACCCGGCTTCGATGCACAATTCGCGCGCGGTGGCTCGGTGCTCGATGGAGACAGTGGGGTAGTTGGCCCAGCCCTCTTCCGAATAGAGTTGAGCGAGTGGCACGGCGGGAACGCCCATCTCGTAGGCATCGGCTTTTGACAGGAAGCCGAGAGCGAAGACCTGCAAGCCGTGCGCGGCCGCCATGCGCTCGAGATCTTCGCTGATCGCGCTGACCAGTACCTGCCGCCAGAAGCGCTCGATGGCGCGCGGCGTTTGCTTCTTTTCGCGCAGCCAGTCGAGCATAGAGATCCGGTCGAGATCAGCGCGCTTCCCGTATTCGTACCGGACGGCGAGCAGGCCGTTGGCGACGGCAAACTTGTCGGACAAGGAGAGGAAGCGCAGCTTTGCGAAAGAGCCAGTGAAGTGGAACGGGGCGGGCAGCGCACCGCGGCGCATGATGGAGGTGCGGCCGCCGGGCTCGATCCAGTAGAAATCGCGATAGAAGTGAATGCGGTTCTCGACACCCAACCGGCTGTAGAAATCGATCAGATTGGTGCAGCAGCGCAACAGAACGTGCTGGCAATTATCGATGGTGGTGGATTCATCTTCGGCGTTGTTGAGCGGATAGGAAGTAGCGCGGCCGCCGAGATGAGGGCGTGCTTCAAGGACCGTGACCTCGTGGCCTTCAGATCCGAGTGCGACAGCAGTGGAAAGGCCGGCGAGTCCGCCGCCGACGACAACAACTCTCATCGAGCCGCGAGAGCCGCCTGGGCGAGCTGCTCGATCACGTTTTCCATGAGGAGAAGACCGCAATCCCTTTCGAGAGTGAGGATGGATTCGGGATGAAACTGCACGGCTTCGATGGGCAGTTCGCGATGACGCAGCGCCATGATGATGCCGTCATCGGATTCGGCAGTGATTTCGAGACAGGCGGGAAAAGTGTCGCGATTGGCGTAAAGCGAATGATAACGGCCGACACGGAAAGGAGAGGGGAGATTGCGCAGCACGCCAGCACCGTTGTGCTGCACGAGCGATCCTTTGCCGTGCATGGGATAGGGCAGCACATCGAGCGTACCGCCGAATGCCTCCACAATGCCCTGCAGACCGAGGCACACTCCGAAAACGGGAATGCCGCGTTTGGCGAGTTCCCGAACGAGCTGCGGAACGCCGAAATCAGCTGGGCGCGCGGGACCGGGTGAGATGAGCACGATCTGCGGACGCTCGCTGTCGATCACCTCGAGCGCGGCATCGGAGCGGTACGTGGAAACGTGCGCACCAGTCTGACGTGCGTAATTGGCCAGAGTGTGAATGAAGCAGTCATCGTTATCGACGAGTAGCAGACGCACGCTTTCGCCTACGCGGCGGGTCTGATGGCGACGTTCGCCGGAATCCGAGCCCGGCCGGAGAGCGCGAAAGAACGCAGTTGCTTTCAGACGGCACTCGGCGTCTTCGGAGCGCGGGTCGGAATCGTAGAGCAGCGTGGCGCCGGCGGCGTAACGGGCTGTGCCGCCGCGCAGATGAACGCTGCGGATGGTGATGCCGGTATTGATATCGCCGTTGAGCGTGATCATTCCGATCGCGCCCCCGTACCAGCCGCGCGCATCCTTTTCGAGATCTTCGATGGCCTGAGCGGCGGCTTTTTTGGGCGCGCCGATGATGGTAACGGCCCACATGTGCGTCAGAAAAGCGTCGAGCGAATCGAAACCGGCCGCAAGCGTGCCTTTTACGTGATCGACGGTGTGAAACAGGCCGGCGTACGACTCGATCAGGCGACGGCCGATCACTTTCACCGAACCTGGGACGCAGACGCGCGATTTATCGTTGCGATCGACATCGCTGCACATGGTCAGCTCCGACTCTTCCTTGGCGGAGTTGAGTAGCTCGCGGATGCTTTCGGCATCGCGTAAGGGATCGCCGGAGCGGCGAGCGGTGCCGGCAATGGGACAGGTCTCGACGCGATCGCCTTCAACGCGCACGAACATTTCCGGCGAGGCGCCGACCAGCTGTTCATCGCCCATCTGCAGGATGAATTCGTAAGGGCTGGGACTCGATTTCTGGATGCGCTCAAAGAGCTCGGAGGGGCTGCTCGAAAATGGCGCGCTGAAGGTCTGGCGCAGAACGACTTCGTAGTAATTGCCGACGCGCATGCCTTCGCGGACCGCCTCGACCTTCTGCATGTACTCTTCGGTGGTGTGATCGGAGACGATCTCGCCGCTTGACTCAACGGTTGCTGGTTGATCGATGGGCGCGGCGGCGCGCGATAGGCCTTCCGTGCTGCCTTCCGTGCCCGCGAAATCGTACTGGAAGCGCTCGATGACCTCTTTCTTGCGATCCATGAAGTAGATTTCGTCGCACAGGAAGACATGGAGCGTTTTGACATTTTCGCGCGGCAGGCGCAATTTGATCGGATCGAATTGCAGCAGCAGATCGAAGCCGAAGGCGCCGATGAGGGCGAGGCGTGTGTCTTCCGAGTTGCGAAATTCTTCTACGAGCAGGCGCACAAGCGAGAAGGGGGAAGGCTGCTTGCTGCGTTCTTCTTCGGGGAAGCGGGCGGGAAGCGGTTTGAGCGCGAGGGTGATCGTTTGACCGTCGGAGCGCGCTGAATGCCAGTGCGGATGACTGGTCAGAACAGGTTCGAGAAGCTTCAGAAGAACTTCGCCGCGTGCGTTCAGAGCATGCAGGGACAGATTGCGCTCGCGGCCGACGATTTCGAGCGGAGGGGCGACGGTTGCCACATCCCAGCGAGAATAGCGCTCCGGATATTCGTAGCCGGACGAGAGATAGGCGCCGCGTCTCGAATCGAGTCGCTTGAGAATGTGCCTGAGCCCGCGCGCGTAGGGGATTTTCGAGCTGGTGCGAGTGACACGAATGCCGTGCGGGGTGGTGTAACACAACTGGGGCATATCGCTGCGGGTTATCTTTCAGGATACAGGCAAGGGAGGTAAGAAGGTGGCGATTGTGGGAAGCTGAGGGTATGGGATTGCAATATGGCACGCGGCTGGGAAAGCAAGGCCGTTGAATCGCAGATTGAATCGGCGCGGGAGGGAAGCCGGGCCGTCAAGAATGCGGCTCTAAGCGCTGAACAGGCGGCGATGCTGCGGGAGCGCGAATCGCTCGAGCTCTCGCGGACACGAGTGCTGCAGGACATGCAGACGGCGACTCACGCGCGCTACAAAGAAATGCTGCAGCGCTCGCTCGACTTTCTGGACGAGAAGCTGGCAGCGCTCGATCAGCTCAGCAAACCAGATCTTCGCGGCTGACCGTGGTACCGCTGAGGCGGCCCAGCATAGCGAGTCCGATGTTTTCGGCGTGGAAGAATTCAGCGGCGATCTTCTGCACCTGCTCGCGGGTAACCGATTCGATGCTCTCGAGCATTTCATCGAGTGACATGAAGCGATCGAAATAGAGCTCCTGGCGCGCAAGATTCGACATGCGGCTCGAGGTGGATTCGAGGCTGAGCATGAGCGAGCCCTTCAGATAATCTTTGGCCCGGCGCAGCTCCTCCGGATCGATCAGCTCGTCCTTGAGGATGCGGAATTCTTTTGTGACGGAGCTGATGACCTGGCGCGCGGTTTCAACGCCAGTTCCGGCATATATGGTGAAGCAGCCGGTATCGCTGAAGAGATTGAGCTCGGAGTAAACGGCGTAGGCGAGCCCCTGCTTTTCGCGAATATTTTGAAACAGACGCGAACTCATGCCCCCGCCGAGGACGGTGTTCAAGACATACAGCGGGAAGCGCTCCGCATGTGCGAGCGGATAAGCGGGGACGCCCATCGTGATGTGCACCTGCTCAAGCGATTGCTTTTTCTTGATGATGATCGGCGCGTGCGGCTTGGGAACCGGACCGGCGGAAGGTTTCGGACGAAAGGGAAGCGCGGCGAACTTATCTTCGATAAGCCGGACGATTTCATGGTGCTTGAGATTGCCGGCCGCAGTGATCAGAATGTTAGTCGGCGAGTAAACGCGGCTGTAGAAATCAAATAACATTTCTCGGCGGAACTTATTCACCGTGTCCTTTGTGCCGAGAATAGGTTTGCCGAGCGTATGGCCTTTCCAGAAGTTACTCAGGAACGTTTCATGCAGCACGAATTCCGGCTGATCCGCTTCCATTTTGATTTCTTCGAGAATGACGTTCTTTTCTTTCTCGATATCTTCGTCGCGGAACAGCGGATTGAGAACTAAGTCGGAGAGTATGTCGAAGGCAAACGGCAGATGCTCATCGAGTGTTTTGGTGTTATAGCTGACGAGCTCTTTGCTGGTGAAGGCGTCGAGGCCACCGCCTATGGAATCGACCGAGCGCGCGATGTCCTCGCTCGAACGATTCTTGGTGCCTTTGAAAAGCATATGTTCGATGAAGTGGGAGACGCCATTTTCCGGACCATGCTCAACGCGGGAGCCACTTCCGACCCAGACGCCAAGCGAGACCGAGCGTACATACGGCATAGCTTCCGTCACGATGCGAATGCCATTGGAGAGAGTGGCCCGTTCGATTTCGCGGACGTGAGGAGAAACGGAGACCATAAGTGAGTAGAGCCTTTCAGCGGACAGACCGATAAACTGAAAACAGGATGCTCGAACAAACGAGGGGAACGGCATTAGTCGGAATGGACTTAGCCGACCTAAAGAAACTACTCGGCCCCGAGCAACCCAGCTTCCGAGCCCGACAATTGTTTGACGCGCTGTACAGACAACGGGTAGAGAATTTGTCGGATATTACTAATTTACCACAAGATATTCGGCATCAATTACTTGCAAACGCCAGCGTGGGTCTGCCCGAGCTCGAGCAGCGCTACGATTCAGGCGACGGAACGCGGCGCTATCTGCTGCGGCTGGCGGATAACCGGACGGTGGAATCGGTCTGGATGCCGGAAGAGAATCGGGATACGGTGTGCATCTCGAGCCAGGTCGGATGTCCGGTCGATTGCCGCTTTTGCCTGACAGCTTTGATGGGGCTGGAACGAAACCTCACGGCGGGTGAAATTGTGGGGCAGGTGCTCTATGTGGCGCGAGCGAACGGGCTGGCGGTTCCGCGCGAACGGCTCAACATCGTGATGATGGGCATGGGCGAGCCGCTGCTGAATCTGGACAACGTGCTCAAGGCGACGCGGCTTTTGACGGACCAGACCGGGTTGGGACTTTCGGAAAAGCGCATTACGGTTTCCACCTCCGGCATTATTCCGAAAATGGACGAGCTCGGAGCGGCTGACATTCGCCCGAAACTCGCGATTTCGCTCAATGCTTCGACTGAAGAACAGCGCCGCGAACTGATGCCGATTACGCGCAAGTATCATCTGCGGGAACTTATCGAAGCCTGCAAGCGCTACCCGTTGCGTGCCTGGGAAAAATTGACATTCGAGTACGTTTTGCTTAAGAACGTCAATGATTCCGAAGAGGATGCGCGCCGAGTGCTGCGGCTGCTGGCGCATCTAAACTGCAAGGTGAACCTGATTGCGCTGAACCCCGGGCCGGGCATTCCGTTTGAAACACCGGACGAGGAGCGGGTGCACCGTTTTCAGCAGATTCTGCGACGGGCGATGCCCTGCTTTATTCGAAAGCCGCGGGGGCGCGATATCTTTGCCGCTTGCGGGCAACTGAAGCGAGTGGCATCGGAAAACCTGGTGGCAATTGAATCGGCGTTTACTTCGCCGGCTTAGGATGTGACGCGGTGCTGCCCTCGGTAAGTCCCAGCACCCATTTAATCGCTTCGAAATACATCTTCTGGATATCGGGACCGTCCCAGGCTTCCTGCGTGTGGCCGAGGGTGGAATAGAAGACGCGGCCCTTGCCGTACATCTTCGACCATGCGACGGCGAAATCGTGGTCCTGGCGATGAATGCGCGGATTGTTGCTGTAATCGAGCTTTGATTCATCGAGCCGCAGGAGGACGTTCACTTTGTCGCGCGACCAGTTCTTCGCCTGATAGATCTCGTCGTACTTGACGAACTCGTGCGGAAAGTGGCGAACGGCTGGGAAATCGGGATCCTCGACGATGATGGGGGCGTTGAAGGTAAACCAGGGATGTTCATTAAACCAGCCGCCGATCATCTCGCCGTATTCGGGCCAGTTGTAGTTCGTGTCGAGCGCGGCGTGGATGCCCACAAAGCCCTTGCCGTCGTCCTTGATAAACGACATCATGTCAGATTTCTGATCGGGGCTGAGGTCGAGCTCGCCGGTGGTGCTGGCGAAAATGAGCGCGTCGAATTTGTTCAGGTTTTTCGCGTTCCGGCCGAGATCGCGCTTGGTGATGAGCTCGGTATCGGTGCGCAGGGTGGCTTCCCAGAGTCGGGTCTCGTGGCCCATGCGCCAGATAGTGGCCATGGCGTTCGGGATGGAATCGTGCTCAAACCCCTTGGTCTGGGAGACTACCAGGATATGGGCCATGCCTTTAGGCGGCAGCTTCTCCGGACCCGTCTGGGCAGCGGCGAAATGTAACACGCCGAAGCCCGCAACAATCGCCAACGCCATTCCGGGTGCAGAGCGAAGAGTCATCATGTAACCTCCCAAGCATCAGAAACGTTATCACAGCAACATTATTGGCCGGCTACGCATCTCAGTTTCGACATGAATTCCGCGGGATAAGAGAACCGTTTGAAGCGCCTTCTGCATTCTCTGCTGCATTTTCTGTTTCACCTCGGCTATTTCGGGCCGTTCGTGATGGGCGTTTTCGACTCTTCGTTCCTGTTTCTGCCGTTTGGCAACGACCTGCTGGTGGTGGCGCTGACGGCCCGGCATCATCAGGGCTATTTGCTGTACGTTGTCTCGGCGGTTTGCGGCTCGACGGTCGGTGTGTTTCTGCTGGACATAGTCGCGCGCAAACTGGGCGAAGCGGGCGTGACGAAAGTAGCCGGAAAGCGCCGGTTTGCTTATCTGCAGAAGAAGATCACGCAGCATGGGGGGAAGGTACTGGCGCTGGCGTGCCTGGCGCCTCCGCCGTTTCCATTCACGATGGCCATTGCCGTAACCAGCGCGCTCGAATATCCGAGAAAACGGCTGCTAGGGATTGTGGCGGCCTGCCGGGCGGTACGATTTCTGATCTTGGGGGCGCTCGCGATTCGTTTCGGGCGGGCCATTTTGCATTTCGCCGATTCGGCTGCTTTCAAGGGCTTCATGTACGTTTTCACGGCCTTGTGCCTGGCCGGGAGCGTGTATTCGGCCGTGAACTGGATTCGCAAGAGCCGATCGCCGCGCGCCGGAGGGCCCGCCGAGCAGCCTGCCTGAGGCGGATGAAATTGCGCAGCGAGGCGTTTGCTGTAATTAGAATTGCTCGCACATTTTTCATGCCGCTGGAGCGGGTAAAGGGCGGCAGATAAGCCAACGCTGCTATGTGGATTGTTCGTCTTGCACTGCGGCGTCCGTACACGTTTGTCGTGCTGGCGCTGATGCTGTTCATTCTGGCGCCGGTCGTGATCACGCGGACGCCGACCGACATTTTTCCGAACATCGATATTCCGGTTGTGAGCGTGGTCTGGCAATACAACGGGCTTTCGGCGCAGGATATGTCGGAGCGCATCGTTTACATCACGGAGCGAGCGCTGACGACGACGGTGAACAATATCGAGCACGTCGAATCGCAGTCGATGAACGGCCGCGCGGTGGTGAAGATCTTCTTCCAGCCGCATGTGGACATCAGCACGGCGATCGCACAGGTGACGGCGATTTCACAGACGCAGATCCGGCAGCTTCCGGCCGGCACGACGCCGCCGCTGATTATCGAATACAACGCCTCGACGGTGCCGATTCTGCAGCTGGCGATGTCGGGGCAGGGGATCAGCGAGCAGCAGCTTTACGATCTCGGCTCGAACTTTATTCGTCCGCAGCTTGTGACGGTGCCCGGCACAGCGATTCCGAATCTCTACGGTGGCAAGCAGCGCCAGGTTCAGGTGGATCTTGACATACCGGCGCTGCAGGCCAAAGGGCTTTCACCGAACGATGTGGTGAACGCGCTGGACGCGCAGAACCTGATTCTGCCGGCGGGAACGTCTAAGATCGGCCCGCTTGAATACGACGTTGAGATGAATGGGAGCCCGGCGAGCGTGGCGGAGCTCAACGATCTTCCGATTCGCTCGGCAAACGGAGCCACCATCTACGTGCGGGATGTGGCGCACGTGCGCGATGGTTATCCGCCGCAGACCAATGTCGTGCGCTCGGACGGCATTCGCGGCGCCCTCATGTCGATTCTCAAGTCGGGCGATGAATCCACGCTCGATATTGTTTCGGGGATTCGGCATCTGCTTCCGCGCGTGCTGGCGGGCTTACCGCCCAATCTGCGAGTGACGCCGGTGGCGGATCAGTCTATTTTTGTGCGCGCGTCGATCACCGGTGTAGTTCGCGAGGCGCTGATTGCGGCGTGCCTGACCGCGTTCATGATCCTGGTGTTTCTGGGCAGCTGGCGGAGCACGCTGATCATCGCGGTTTCCATTCCGCTCTCGATTCTCTGCTCGCTCTTTCTGCTCAGCGCGCTGGGCGAGACCATCAACATCATGACGCTGGGCGGTCTTGCGCTAGCGGTCGGCATTCTGGTTGACGACGCTACGGTGGAGATCGAGAACATCAACCGAAATTTCGAGATGGGCAAAGAGATCGAGCAGGCGATTCTGGATGGCGCGGCGCAGATTGCGGTGCCGGCGTTTGTCTCTACGCTCAGCATCTGCATTGTTTTCGTGCCGATGTTTTTCCTGACCGGCGTGGCGCGCTACCTCTTCGTTCCCCTGGCGGAGGCTGTTTCTTTCGCCATGCTCGCTTCCTATGTTTTGTCGAGAACGCTGGTTCCGACGCTCGCCAAGTATCTGCTGCGAGGTCATTCGCATCACGAAGCGCTGGCGCATGCCGATCGCAAGAATCTGTTCGTGCGTATGCAGCAGATGTTTGAAAACGGGTTTGAGCGATTCCGGCAAGGCTATCGCGGGCTGCTGGAAGGCGCCGTGCGGCACGCGCGAATCTTCACAGCGTTGTTTTTCGCGGGAGCGCTGGCTTCAATGGTCTTGCTATTTCCCTGGCTCGGCGAGGACTTTTTCCCAAACATCGACGCGGGGCAGTTCAAGCTGCACCTGCGCGCGCAAACCGGGACGCGTATCGAAGAGACAGCCGATTTGTGCGACCGCATCGATGGCGCCATCCGGCGTGTGATTCCGGCGAGCGAGGTTTCGAACATTCTCGACAACATCGGCCTGCCGTATAGCGGGATCAATACCTCGTACAGCAATTCGGGCGCGATCGGTCCGGCGGATGCGGATATTCAGGTTTCACTAGAAGAGCATCACCATCCGACCATCGATTACATCCGGCGCCTGCGCACTACACTGCCAGAAGAATTTCCCGGAGTGACCTTTTATTTTCTTCCGGCTGACATGGTTTCGCAGATTTTGAATTTCGGACTGCCGGCGCCGATAGACGTGCAGATTGTCGGGCCGGCGCAGCAGGCGAACCGGCTGTTTGCAGACCGGCTGTTGCAGCGGGTCAAATACATTCCGGGAATCGCGGACCTGCGCATCCAGCAACCGTTCAATCAGCCGAAGCTCTATGTGAATGTGGACCGAACGAAGGCGCAGCTGGTGGGTTACAGCGCGAAAGACGTCGCCAACAACCTGCTGATCACGCTGAGCGGAAGCTTTCAGACCTCGCCCACTTTCTGGCTGAATCCGAAAAGCGGTGTGACGTATAACATTGCCGCGCAGAGCCAGGAGTACAACATGGATTCTTTGCAGGATCTGAACAATATTCCGGTTGCCGGGCCGGGCGCGTCGCCACAGATTTTGCGCGGGGTCGCGACAATTCACCGCGGTCAGGGGCTCGGAACGGTGTCGCACTACAACATTGCGCCCGTTATCGATCTCTACGCATCGGTGGATGGAACGGACCTTGGCAGCGTGGCGAGCCAGCTTGGAAATATTGTGCAGCGGGAAGAGAAATCGCTGCCGCGCGGTTCGCGGGTGGTGATTCGAGGGCAGGTGGAGACGATGCGAACGTCGTTCCGCGGCCTGATCGCGGGGCTGCTGTTTTCCATCGTTCTCGTTTACATGCTGATTGTGATCAATTTTCAATCGTGGCTGGATCCGTTCATCATCATCTCGGCATTACCGGCCGCCCTTGCGGGCATTGTCTGGTTTTTGTTCCTGACGCATACGACCGTGAGCGTCCCGGCGCTGACGGGATCGATTATGTGTATGGGTGTCGCGACCGCGAACAGCATTCTGGTGGTGAGTTTTGCGAAGGAACAGCTGCCTGATGTGGAGAGCGCGGCGGAAGCGGCGGTGCTTGCCGGATTCACGCGATTTCGTCCGGTGCTGATGACGGCGCTGGCGATGATTATCGGTATGCTGCCGATGGCGCTGGGGCTGGGCGAAGGCGGGGAACAGAATGCGCCGCTCGGGCGGGCGGTCATCGGCGGACTGTTGTTTGCCACGGCGGCGACATTATTCTTCGTGCCAGTCTTTTTCAGCCTCTTGCACGGACGGCGGCAAAAGTCGTGAGTACAAAACGCCGTTTCGGGTTTTTCATAGGGCTGCTGGTAATTGCGGCAATCGCCGTAGCGCTGGCTGCGTTTGGAATTGTGCCGCGGCTGCGTGCGCGGCAGATCCTGCGGGAGCAGACGAATCGTGCCGCTTTGCCGGCGGTCAGCGTGGTGTCACCGGTGCGGGGGAATCCGGCTGAAGAGGTGATCCTGCCGGGTAACATACAGGCGTTTATCGATGCGCCGATCTACGCGCGCACGAATGGGTATTTGAAGCACTGGTATTTCGATATCGGCTCCCATGTGAAAAAGGGACAACTGCTGGCCGAAATCGAAAGCCCGGAAGTAGATCGTCAACTCGAACAGGCGAAAGAAGACCTGCGGACGGAGCAGGCGAATCTGGAACTCGCGCAGATCACGGCCAAACGTTATGTCGATCTGTTCAAGACCGATTCGGTAGCGAAACAGGACGTCGATAACGCCGTGCAAACAGCGGCCGCGCGGGTTGCCACAGTCAAGTCCGCGCAGGCGAACGTGCAGCGATTGCAGCAGCTGGTCGATTTCGAAAAGATCTACGTGCCATTTGATGGAGTGATCACGGCGCGCAACACCGACATCGGGCAGTTGATCGATTCCGGCTCGTCCGGCGGTCCAACTCGCGAGTTGTTTCATATTGCCGCGATCGACAGGCTGCGCGTCTTTGTGCAGGTTCCTCAGGTGTACTCGCATGTTGCCGTTCCGGGGCTTGGGGCAGACCTGACATTGCCCGAGATGCCGGGCCGTCGCTTTCCGGGAACGCTGGTGCGGACGGCGCGCGCGATTGATCCAGGGACGCGAACGCTGACGGTCGAGGTCGACGTGGTGAATTCAACCGGGTTGCTGTTTCCGGGCGCCTACACGGAAATCCATTTCAAGATGCGCTCGGCAACGCCTTCGCTGGTAATTCCGGCGACGTCGCTGATTTTTCGCTCACAGGGGCCGCAGGTTCCTGTGGTGGATCAATCAAACCGTGTGCATCTGCTGGCGGTCACACTTGGCAAGGATTTCGGCAACACGGTGGAGGTGCTGACCGGGTTGCCGGCAGATTCCCGAATTGTGGCGAACCCGCCGGATTCACTGGTGGACGGCGAAATGGTACGAATCGTACAGCCAAAACGAAGCGAAACGGCGGCCGAAGAATAAAAGGCCGCGCACTTGTTTATCGTGCGCGGCCCTCTCCCGAATCGAGAAACGGTCAGGCCTGGGCGGCCTGGCGGCTGTGCTTGAGATTGCTCACTGTATTGTGCGCTTCGAGCACACCCTGATACTGGCGCTCGATAATCGTTTTGATATTGGCCGGCAGTGTCTTTTCAAGGGCTTCGGAATAGGCCTTCTTGGCAGCATCTTCGCCCGCTTCGGCCTCGTTCACAATGGCCGTGTCCTCATTCCGCGAGAGCGCTTCCTTCAAATGGATCCAGCCGCGGTGCAGGCTGGCGGCGACATGGCCGTGCTCTGCCGGCTTCTCGCCGAGTGAACTGACCAAACCCTGCAATTCCTGGGCGTATGAAGCCCGCTGTGTTGCATAGCGATCAAAAAGCGAGCGCAACGAAGAATCTTTCACCTTCTCGGCGGCTGTCTTGAAGCCTTCTGCGCCATCTTTAGCCGTTTCAATCAATCCATTCAGCACATCTGCGACATCACTCATCTACGTTTATGCCTCCCACCGTTTGACCAGCCTGGGCGAAAACCATTTCGTTTTCCGCAGCACGCCCCCGCTTATACTCAAATCGGAACCAGCGATTCAGCTTACGGTTTCCCGCTCTCGAAAATGCTTCAAACGATTCAAAAATCGACGGCGTTGCTGCTAATGAGCTGCGTACTTGCGGCGGATCAGAAGCCGCAGGGCAACTCGAACAAGTACGAAGACTCGGCCTGGAGCATTCTGGTTGCCGGCATGCAGGATAAGAGCGCGGAGCGAAGGGCGCAGGCGATTTCCAGTCTCGATCTGCTGGCGGGTGAGCCTCGCGCGATTGCGGCGGCGGAAAGTGCGCTGAAGGACACCAGCTCGGGTGTGCGGGTGGCAGCCATCAACGCACTCGGGGACATGAATGCGCGCGCATCGCTGCCCAAGATCAAAGCTTTGATTGCCGATGCGGACGGGAAGATGCTGGTCGCGATTGCGGCGGTGCTCAAGAAATTCGAGGATCCGGAGGGAAACGAAATCTATTACGAGATTCTGACGGGCACCCGGAAGGCTGGCGGCGGCATCCTGTCGGGCATCAAGGATCGCAAGAATCTGGAGCGCATGGGGATTGAAGAAGCGATCGGGTTTGTGCCGTTTGGCGGGATCGGTCTGGGCGCCTACTACTATTTCCGGCAGAACGCCTCTGCGAATAGCGGGCTACTGGCGCTTGCGGCTCTGGCGCTTGCGACGGACCCCGATCCGGCAACGGAGAAGGCGCTGATTCAGGCCTCGTACGACGATGCGGATCCGGTGAAAGTGGCGGCGCTGCGCGCGCTCGCAAAACGCGGTAACCCGGCTGTGATTGAACAGATCGGGCCGGCTATGCAATCGGACAAGCCAATTGTCAGCTATACGGCAGCAGCTGCGGTTCTGCGTTTGAGCCACGCGCAGAAGCACGCCCACCGCGGGGGCGTTCGCTGATCAATCCTGGCGCAGCGCGCGAACTGGATCGATGCGACTGGCGCGGCGTGCGGGAACGAAGCTGGCCGCGAATGCCGCAGCCGTGAGCACGAAGAGCGTAAGAAGTGCAGTCAGGGGATCGATCGCTCGCATTCCTTCGACCAGCCAGACGAGAACGCGCGCAGCGGTGAGCGCGCCCGCGCAGCCGAACAGCAAGCCAATCGCTACCATTGTGAAGCTTTGGCGCAAAACAAGGGCCATCACCTGCATTGCGGTTGCGCCGAGCGCGATGCGCACTCCGATTTCGGGCACGCGCTGGCTGGTGAGATAACTGAGCACGCCATAGATGCCGATACAGCCGAGTATGAGAGCAAGCGCGGCGAATATGCCGAAGAGCACGAGGAGGAAACGCTGACGGGCGAGCGAGGCAGCGGCAAGCTCTTTCATGCTGTGGGTTTCATAGAGGACCTGATCGTTGGCTGCGCCGCGCACGGCCTGCTGTAAGGAGCCGATGACGGATTGAGAGCCGGCTCGGGTTCGAACCACGACGGACATCAGCTCGGACCAGCGACGCACGAGCGGGTCGGGGATCTGGCTGAAGGGGTAATACAGCTGAGCGCGGATGCGCGCGTGGTCGTCGCCGGCGAGTCCCCACTGGCGCACGTGTCCGACGACGCCCACGACCGTGACGGGATCGGGACCAATGCCGATCCAAAGATGCTTGCCAATGGGATTCTTGCCGGGAAACGCCTGTTTCGCCATGACTTCATCGATGACGGCTACCGATTGCGAATGACTGTCGTCATGGTCGTCGAGAAAGCGACCGCTGAGCAGCGGAATGCGCATGGTTTTGAGATATTCCGGCGTGGTGCAGTTGGCGAGCACGACGGGGATCTGGTTTTCGGGTATCGGGGCGGCGCTGGTACGGTATCCGATTTCATTGCTGCCTTCGCGCATCGGAACGGTATCGATTGTGGCGATGGACTGCACAGAGGGGATTTCGCGCGCACGGCGGAGAATATCTTTCCAGGCAGCTCGGGTTCGCGGGGGATCGGCCAGCGTGCCTGGCGAGAGCGCCACTCGAGCAACGAGCAGGTTGTCAAGATCGAGACCCGGATTCAGGGAGGAAAGATAGAGCAGCGTGCGGCCCAGCATGGCGGCCGAGGCCAGCAGCACCACTGCCAGCGCGATCTGAACAATGACGAACCCGGTATGAAGACGGCGGGTGTTGCCGGCAATGGTTCGCGCACCCGCGCGCAAGATTTTGTCAAGCTCACCGAGGCGGGTACGGATGGCGGGGCTGATGCCGCACAGAAGCCCACTCACGATGGAGAGACCGGCAGCGAAAAGAAGGACGGTCGGATCGGTACGCACATTGCCGGAACGCGGCAAAATGTCAGGCCAGATGCGAAGAAACAGCCGAACGGCAGCGGCGGCACACGCAACTCCGAGCGCGCCACCGCATAAGCCGAGCAGAGCGCTTTCGGTCAGGTTCTGCCGGATGAGGCGGCCGCGGCTTGCTCCCAGAGCGGCGCGCATGGCGAGCTCGCGTTGACGCGACAGAGCGCGCGCAAGCAGCAGGCTGGCGATATTGGCACACGCGATGACGAGCACAAGGCTGACCGCGCCCAGCAAGAGCCAGAGAAGCGAACGCACGGATCCGACATCTGGATGAAGCGGCTCGGCGAAGAAGGTGCGTCCCCGATTCGATTTGGGATAAGCGGTTGCGAGTTGATGTCCGATGATGCCGAGCTCGCTGTTAGCCTGCGCAAGCGTGGCGTTGGGCCGCAAGCGTGCCCAAACAACAGTGCCGTGGCGTTCTCGATCGAGCTGCAGCGGGGACGTGTCCTGGCCGATGGGCGTAAAGAGATCGATTTCGTCATCGTCGATGCGAAATCCAGCTGGCGCGATTCCAATGACCGTGCGAGCAATCCCGTTATAGACGAGCCGGCGGCCGATCGCGCGAGGATCTCCGCCGAACCTGCGCTGCCACAAGCTGTGGCCCAGGATCACGACTGGAGCTCCGCCCGGGCGATCGTCTTGTACTGAGAAAGATCGACCGGCGAGCAGGCGGACACCGAGCATGTCAAACAAATTCGAAGAGATCTCCAGACCTTCGACGTATGCCGCATCTCCGGGAGCGCTCACGATCCCGCCGCCAGCGTTGTGCAGTGCGCTCATTTCGAGCGAGCGCGTTCCGTCTCTGCAATCGATGAAGTTCGGATACGAAAAAGCCCAGAGATCGCCCCAGGCTGTGCTCCAGTTCGTTTTTTCCTGCAGGTTGAGCAAACGTTCCGGATGCGCGTACGCAAGCGGCTTCAGCACAACACCATTGACGACGCTAAAAACGGCGGTTGTCGCGCCGATGCCGAGCGCAAGAGTGAGCAGACAGACGGCGGTAAAGCCCGGGTTCTTCCTCAAAATGCGAATTGCGTAGCTGGTGTCGGCGGCGAGATCTTCGAGCCAGCGGGTGCCGCGCGCATCGCGGGTCATTTCTTTCGTCTGTTCGAGGCCGCCGAGATCAAGGCTTGCCTGGCGGCGCGCTTCCTCCGGTGACTCGCCGTCTCGGAGCCGGTCGGAAACGAGCTGATCGAAGTGGAAGCGCAGCTCTTTATCGAGTTGCTGCTCGACTTCTTTGCGCCGGATCAAGCGCCCCAGCCAAGTCATTGCGCACCTTCCCCGGACAAGTTGAGAATGAGAGCCACCGCTTCTGTTAGGCGGGCCCAGCTGGCGGCTTCGGCTTCGAGCTGTTTGCGGCCTTTTCGGGTGAGGCGGTAGAACTTCGCTTCACGCCCGCTCTCGGTGTCTTTCCAATCAGCCGCCAGAAGTCCGCGATTCTCAAGCCGGTGCAGGGCAGGGTAGAGGGAGCCTTGCGGAACCTGTACGACATCCCGCGAGACCTGCTGCAGCCGCTGCGCGATGGCGTAGCCATGAACCGGTCCGAGCGCGACAATTTTCAGAATCAGCAGGTCCAGCGTGCCTTGCGGGAGATCGGATCTGGCATTCATGCACAATACCTCGAACTGCTACATGTTAGCAAGAACGACATGTAGAAGTGCAATGGGTATCGCCCCGGCCCGGAGAATTTCGGAAGATGATGAGCCGCCTTTTACAATCGAGTAGCCATGCCCGAGTCCATTGTTTCGCCCGTGGGGCTAATTCTGCCTGACAGAATTCTCGAACACGCCTGGATCAAGTTTGATGAAGGTCAGATTCTCGATTTCGGAGCTGGCGAGGCGCCGGCAGACACGACCGTGATCGATGGCAAAGGGCTCTACTTGTCGCCCGGATTTGTAGACATACATGTTCACGGCGGCGCAGGGGCGGATTTTCTCGACGGCACGCGCGAAGCCTTTCAAACAATTGCGGAGCACCATCTTTCGCGCGGCACGACGGCGCTGGCTCCAACGCTCGCCACGACAACGTACAAGCGCATGGCACAAGTGCTCGACCTCTGGAGCGAGGCTGAGACACGGACGCGAGCGAGGCTGCTGCCGGTGCATCTGGAGGGGCCGCATTTGGCGGTGAGCAAGGCGGGTGCGCAGGACCCGAAGCTGCTGGCTCCGGCTACGGACGGCAACATCGAGTGGCTGGTGGAAAACGCTGCGCGTATTTCGCAGATGACCGTCGCGCCGGAACTGCCAAACGCGCTGAAGCTGGTTGAGCGTTTAGCAAATGCCGGAGTGGTGACGAGCGCGGGCCACAGCGAGGCGCGCGAGCAGGCCGTTAGTGCAGCGATGGAGCGCGGGTTGAGCAAGGTGACGCATCTGTTTAATGCGATGACATACGCAGCGAAACAAGGGCTGTTTCGAGAGGCCGGGCTTGCCGAATTTGCGCTTACGGAAGACCGCCTCGGCTGCGAGCTTATTGCGGATGGGTTTCATGCCTCGCCGACATTTATGAAGCTGGCGATTCGCGCGAAAGGACCGGAGCGGATTGCACTGATCAGCGATGCGCTTGCCGGGACGGGACTGCCGGTCGGGTCGACTTTCCGACTGGGCGCGCTGGAGTGCCTGGTGGCAGAAGGTGTTTGCACCCTGGCGGATGGATCGGCGCTTTCCGGCAGCGCGACCACGCTGATGGATCGGGTGCGGATCTTGCATCAAAGGATTGGCGTGCCGCTGGCGGATGCTGTGCGGATGGCGAGTCTCACGCCGGCCTCGCTGATTCGGGTAGCAGACCGGTACGGATCGATTGAGCGCGGGAAGGCGCCGGATTTCGTGCAGTTTGACAGTGAACTGCGGATCGATTCGGTCTGGGTCGCGGGTGCGCGCGCGATTTAAGGACGATTCAACAAGAGGACGCCAAAGAGCAAGGGCAGATAGACGACCGAGGCGAGCAGCAGACGTTTGGCCGCGAGATGTGTGCGCTGCCGTGTGACTTGCCAGCCGAAGTAGAAAAACGCACATCCAAGCACGACAGCAGCAGCAAGATATATACTGCCGGCCATGGCCGGATTCACCAACGCGGGTGCGATACTCACGGGGAGCAACAGCAGCAGTGTGAACAGAATGCGGCGGCCAACTGCCTTGCCGTCGGGACGCACAACGGCCAGCATACGAACCCCGCCGCGCTGATAATCTTCGCGGAACAGGAGCGCGATGGCATGGAAATGCGGGAATTGCCAGAGGAACAGAATGGCGAACAGAATCCACGCTTCCCCGGTGAGATAGCCGCGGGCGGCAGCATAGCCGACTAGCGGAGGCGCCGCTCCGGGAAGCGCGCCGATGGTGGTGCAGAAAGGCGAGATGCGTTTGAGCGGGGTGTAGACTCCGAGATAACCAGCGAGTGTGGCAAAGCCGATTCCAGCAGCAAGGAAGTTGGCGAATAAAGTGAGCTCGAAGAGCCCGAGCAGCGAGATCGCGATGCCGAACCAGAGCGCCTGTGCCGGGCTGACACTGCCGCTCGGGAGCGGGCGCTTGCGTGTCCGGTTCATGCGCGCATCGATATCGCGCTCGTACCACTGATTCAGCGTGGCGGAGCCGGCCGAGAGCAGGGTCGTGCCAAAAACCGCGTGGAAAAAGGGCCAGAATGCAAATGTCCCCTGCTCACCGAAGAAGTAGCCGACCGCAGTGGACACTGCAATCATGGCCGCAATGCGGGGTTTAGTCAACGCAAGATACGGTTGGGCGATGGATACCGCGGGAGCTGCGGTTTCGACGGCTTCGAGCGATTGGCGCACGTAAGGTACCGTTCTTCATTTTTGCACGATGCTATCTCGGCAACGCAAAACAGTAGAGCACTTCCTGCGATCCGACCAGCACGTACTGGCGGCCGTCGAGCTCGTAAGTGATCGGCGGACCTTTCGCCGGGCCGCCTCCGTAGGCGTGCCACAGCGTTGCGCCGGTTGCGTCGTTGAGCGCGAGAATATTGCCGTGATTATCGGCTGTGAATACCAGGCCGCCGGCGGTGCTCAAGACACTGGCCCAATTCTCACCCGGACCGAGATCGTGCTGCCAGCGAATCTTGCCGGTCTGGTATTCAATGGCCTTCAAAGAAGAATTGGACCAGACGAACAGATCGCGTCCGGCGAAACCCTCCGGCTTGCCTTCCGACAGGTCGTAGTACAAGCCGTAAGACGTCTGGGTATCCACGTATAGCAAGCCCGTCTGTGGTGAAAAGCTCGGAGCCATCCAGTTGGTCGCGCCAATGGCATCCGGCATCACGAGCGTGCCCGCCGGATTGGGATATTTTGCGGGATCGCCGACGGGCTGCCCTTTTTCGTCGACACCCTTGCTCCAATTGATGCTGTCGAACGGCACCGAAAGCAGGTTCTTGCCGCTGGTCCGGTCGAGCACAAAGAAGTAGCCGTTGCGCGAGGCCTGTACAAGGAGCTTCCGCTCTTTTCCTTGAAAGGGAGCATCTACAAGAACTGGCGTCTGTACCGCATCCCAGTCATGAGTGTCGTGGGGAGAAGCCTGGAAATACCACACCAGCTTGCCGGAATCCGGATTGAGCGCGACGATCGAGCAGGTGTACAGATTTGCACCCGGACGGCTGGCGCCCGAGAGTACCGGATTCGGATTCGCGGTGCCCCAGTAGAGGAGATTCAGCTGCGGATCGTAGGTACCGGTGAGCCAGGTCATTCCGCCGCCGTGCTCGATGGCATCACTGTGCGCGGGCCAGGTTTCCGAACCTGGTTCGCCGGGTTTGGGCAGCGAACTCCAGTGCCATTCGAGCTTGCCGGTTTCGGGATCATAGGAGTTGATGAAGCCGTGCAGATCGGTGAAATCTCCCGAGACGCCGACGATCACGTGGTTGCGAATAATCAAGGGCGCCATCGTGGCCCAGTAGCCGAGTTTGACATCGGCCAGCACCACATCCCACTGCACTTCGCCTGTGCGTGCATCGAGCGAGAGCAGATGCGCGTCGGGGGTCTCGAAGTAGAGGTGATCGTGCCACATGCCGAGGCCGCGCTGCCCGATGTGCAGGCCTTCGCTCTGGCGGTAATGATAATGCCAGTGCTGGCGCCCCGAGCGCGCATCAACGGCCCAGATATCGTCCGGTTCCGTGAAGTAGAGAATGCCGTCGACGAGCAAAGGTGTCGATTTCAGTCCCTGGCCGGAGAGGACGTTGGTCTGAAACGCCCACTGCATCTGCAGATCACGCACGTTGCTCTTGTTGATCTGGGTAAGCGCGCTGAAACGTTTGCCCGAGTAATCGCCGTTGAAGGTCGGCCAGGAGGATTGGCCCGCACAGAGCGAGCAGAGTGCAAGGACAAGGAGCGCGCGCTTCATTTGAGAGTTACCAGGTAGGCAAAGAGATTGTGAAGGTCTGAGTCCGTGTACTTACGGAGCAGTTCGACATGCCGGGCGAGCGGGTCTTTGATTTCGACGTGAGCAATCTTGCGATCAAAGGTGTGCAGGCGATTATCTTTGTCGCGCAGCGTGACGACGAACTCGTCGGAGTAAATTTCCGTGCCGCTGAAAGTCTCGCCGGACGCGTCGCGCACCGTGACGGTCGGTTTCAGTCCACTCGGAAAAGCGATGCGCGTCTGCAGGTCGATCGGTTTGTATTTCGTTGCGACGTGCGCGAGATCGCCTGTAGACGAATGGCACGAAGCGCAATTTTGCGCGAAGTAGCGCTTGCCTTGCTCGGCATTGCCGACCAGCAGCTTCGAGAGTGGATAATCGCCGGGACCGCGCGCGTAGGTGGTGGCGGCGAGATGCGCTTCGTTATGAAGAAAGGCGGCTATAGCGCGAATCTGCGCCGCGGTTTCGTTGGGGAAGGCGGGCATTCCTTTATCTGGGCGGCCGTTATGAACAACGTCGCCGATGAGGTTGCCATCCACATCGTGGCTCACCAGAGTGGAGTGAATGAGGTCGGGACCGCTCGCGCCGCGTCCTGTCGCGCCGTGACAGAAGCCACAGGTCTTGCCGAATTCGCTCTTGCCGGCGAGAACTTCTTCGGAGGCCTGGGTGTGCGTCTCGGTCGTGGCGTGCGCCGGATCCTGAGCATGCATCAGCAATGCGAAAGCGAGCAGATTAAGAATGAGCTTCGGCATAGCATTCCTGGGCAATGCGGCGCAGCATGAGCGACTGCTGCCATCGATCGCTTTCTTCGCGCCCATTGGGCAGCGTGCAGGCGTAGTAGATATCGGCGGCGAGCAGTTCGGGTGTGAAGATCTCAGCCCCGTGGCGAAAACACTCGGTCCATAGCCGGCGAAAATGCGTGACGTACTCAGGTTCGGGTTTCTGTTCGGGATCGATGGCCACCTGCATGCATCCCGGGTTGCCGATTCGGCCATGCAGGAAGCGAACGCGTTCGAGCACGGGCCGGATGAACTCGAACTTGCGATCGAAGCCGCCGTAGACCATTTCCTGCCCGGTGTACCAGTGCGAGAAGTCGCCGTTAAAGCGCAGTTCCGGAAATCGACGCACGAACTCGACAGTACGCCACATGTCCTGAAAGATTGTGGCGCGATGCGTTTCCACGTATAGATCGAGTTTGTGCTTCTGCGAGGCGGAGAGAATCGATTCAATGATCCGGCACGCTTCGTCAGAAGTTTCGATGCCCCAGCCGACATGCAGGGTGGAGACGCCGAAGCCCTCTGCCGACCAGAGCGCAGCGAGTTCGACAGCATCTGCCGGTTGATTCACGCGTCCGCTGGCGGTGAATTCCAGACGAAGCTGACGGCAGCGGTCCAGATCGCCCGGACGCGGCGGATCAGCGAACTGAACGCCATCGTAGCCAGCATGTTGAATGTCTTCGAAATTGCGTGGCGGCTCCAGACCGTTCAGAGCGAGCAGGTTGAAATAGCAGCGAAGAGGCAACGTTTAGCGGACCACGTTCTCCAGGCTGCGAGCGCTCTTGTCTTCCTTTTCGTCGAGCCAGGCAACATTCGCCGCGGTGTCGCTGAAGCGCCGCAGACCAGCTTCGCGAATCGCCGAATCGGGCACTTTGTGCAGCGGCGTGTAGCGCGGATGATGCGATTCTTTGTAGGGATCGTTGCGCGCAGCGTTATAGCAGCAGATCATGGACCAGCGCGGTTTATCGGACTTGTTCTGATCGGACCGATGCAGCAAGTTGGCATCAAAGAAGAGCACATCGCCTGGATCCATCTCGACGTAAACAAGCTCAAGGCGCTTCTCGATTTCGCGCACGCGCTCCGGATCGGCACCCGCCTGATCGCCCGTAAGTACGTGATCGATGCGGCCCAGCAGATGCGAGCCTTTGAGCACCTGGAGGCAGCCATTCTCACGTGTGGACGGATCCACCGCAATGTAGGCGCTGGTCAGAAGCGGAAACAGTACGCCGTTCTGATACCAGTAGCCGTAGTCCTGATGCCACGCCCAGGCACCGCCGACTTTGGCGTCCTTCATGATCATCTTCGAGTGGTAATGATAGACTTCGCCGCCGAGCAGCTTCTCAGCTGAATTGACGATGCTTTCGCAGCGCGCGAACATTCCGTAAATCGTATCGCCCGGATGGTTCCAGAGCGAAAGCCGAATCGTTCCGCCTTCCCCATCGCCTTTGCCGAACGAATGCTGATCGAGAGCACGGTCTTCTTTGGCGGCGCGCTTCAGCAGATCGATCTCTTGGCTATCAAAGAAATTTCTTTCGAGGATGTAGCCGTCGCGCTGATATTCCGCGAGGCGTTCATTTTTGATTGGACCGATGGCCATTGCTTACTCCTTGCTTGAAGGTTAATTCCGAACGCCGACCTGCGACATGAGCCTGTCAGTGGCGGTGTAGGCTTCCCGCACCCACTCGACGATCTTGGCGGGCTCGGGCGAGTATTCGAGCTCGATGCTCACCGTTCCATCGAAGCCGTTGTCTTTCAGGGCCTGGAGATAGGGCGGAAAATCGACTACACCGCGCCCCGGCGGGAGATCGCCGTGCTTCTTGCCGTCGCAATCGGAGAGATGCACGTGCGCAATGCGGCCCTTCAGCTTCGCCAGTTCGGAAGGCGCATCGTTGGCGAGCGACAGGTGCGAAATATCGACATTGGCGCGGGCCGAAGGATGCTCGACGTCGCGCAAGAACTGAGACATGCGCTCGACGTTGTTCACCAGCGAGAGATGGAAAGGCTCCAGCTCAATGGCCAGCTCGAGGCCGAGTGAAGCGGCGTATTCGGCCAGCTCGCGCGTGTGTTCGACGGCCCATTTCCACTGATCGGCGGGCGCAATCACTTCCTGCTCCCAGATATATTCGCCGAGCACCAGCAGCATGTTGCGGCCCTCGAGCTCGTAGCAGAAATCGAGGTAGCTTTTTGCCCGGCGCACGTGAAATTCGCGCACCGGCTTGTTGAAATCCGCGATGCCGAGCGCGCAGCAGACAGTTGCGACAACCGGTAGCCGGTTGGCCTGCGCCGTGTCGCGAATCAGGCGGCGTTCTTTGGCGTCGATTTCCAGGGGATCGGCGAAGATGTCGACGGTATCAAAGCCGATTTGTTTCGTCAGTTCAATGCCGCGCGCGGTATCGACGGGGGTGCCGAGCCAGGCGGAGCTGATAAGGCCCAGTTTCATTCGATTCAAGGCGCCGCCGGCAGGGGCGGCTAAACCCGCAGCGATAATATCATAAACGTTCATCTGAGATCATGAAACGCTGATGGAAATTTCATTCGACTTCGATCTGAATCACTCAGCGCCGCAGGCGGTGCGCCGCGACTTCGGCATCGGTGCGGTTGGCGCTGGATTTATTATGCGCGACGTGCAGATCCCGGCGTATCTCGACGCAGGCTTCCACGTGGCCGGCATCACGTCGCGAACGCCCGAGATTGCGCGCGAAGCGGCGGACCTGCGCGGTCTCGCGCGCGTGTACGACACGCTGGATCAGATGCTGGACGATCCGGCAATCGAGATTCTGGACATCGCCGTGCCGCCCGACCGGCAGCTGGCAATTATCGAGCAGGCGCTCTCGCGCAAATCAAATCTAAAGGGCATTCTGGCGCAGAAACCGCTGGCGGTGAATTATGGCGATGCGGTGCGCATTGTTGAGCTGTGCGAAAAGCACCGGATGCCGCTGGCGGTGAATCAGAACATGCGCTACGACCAGTCGATGCGTGCTTTGAAGACGCTTCTCGAGCGCGGTGTGCTGGGTGAACCGGTGCTGGCGACGATTGAGATGCGCGCGGTACCACACTGGCAGGCATGGCTGCGTGAGTACGGCCGGCTCACGCTGCTCAATATGAGCATTCATCACATCGATTCGTTCGAATATCTGTTTGGCGCGCCGGAGTCGATTTATGTGAGTGTTCGCAAGGACCCGCGCACTCACTTCGCACATACGGATGGTATCTGCCTCTACATCCTCGAATATGAGAACGGCCTGCGCGCCTCCGGCTGGGACGATGTCTGGGCCGGTCCGCGGACGAACGCCTACGACATGCAGCCGTACATCAAGTGGCGTGTGGAGGGAACGAAGGGTCTCGCGCAGGGCACGATTGGCTGGCCTGAATATCCGAATCGCGCGCCGAGCACGATCACGTTTATGAGTACGGATTTCGGCGGGGCCTGGATTACTCCGCGCTGGAAGGAAGTATGGTTTCCGGACGCCTTTGCGGGTCCGATGGCGAGTCTGATGAACGCCATCGCCTGTAACCGCGAGCCGCAGCCGAGCGGGCGCGAAAACCTGGTAACGATGGCGGTGGTGGAAGCCGGCTACCGGTCGATGCAGGAAAAGCGCGCCGTCAGGATTTCAGAGATTCGTTGAGAATGCGCAGTCGCTCCTCTGCTCCCACGATGAAGGATATTGCGCGGCGAGCGCACGTGTCGATCGGAACCGTTTCGCGCGTGCTGAATGGTCACGCCGATGTGGATCCGTTGCTGCGAGAGCGTGTTCAGTCCACGGCGCGCAAGATGGGCTACCGCCTGAATGAACGTACGCGCGCCACGGTGCAGGCCAAATCGCGCATGATCGGGCTGATTCTGTGCAATGATTTCTGGCTGAGCGCGGCCCAGTCGCTGCTTCTGCTGGGAATCGAAGAACACTGCTCGGCGGAGGGCTACTACGTGCTCTTTGCGCGCCATCAGTTCGATTCTGACGAAAGGAAGCTGGCGCTCCCGGCTGTCATCCGTACACCCGGACTTGCGGATTGCGTCATTCTGGTCGGCCGGCTCGAAGAGAAGGTGCTGAAGACCTTCGACCGCGATGGGCTCAGTTACGTGTTTCTGGCGAATCATGCGGAAGAAAGCGGCGATGCTTCGCGGCACCCGGTGCGTTACGACGACGAGAACGGCGCATACGAGGCGACCTGTTATTTGGCGCAGCTCGGGCATCGTGACATCTGGTATCTCGGAGACGACTCGCGCTTCTGGCAAAGGACGCGTTATCGCGGATATCTGCGCGCCATGGGGGAACTCAAACTCGAGCCGCGCGCGCACACAATCGCCTTATCCGATGACGAATTCGAGAACGGACACTCTGCCGTATCGTACATACTGGAGCAGCAGTGGCCCGTGACGGCCATTGTAGCCGCATCGGACGAGCTGGCATTTGGTGTTCGGGAGGGTCTGCGCCAGCACCGGAAGGAAGTTCCAAAGGATGTCAGCCTGATTGGTTTTGAGAATCAGACGGGGCACTCGCGGGGATCGAACCTGACCAGCGTTTCGGTTGACATGATTGAAGTCGGACGCCAGCTGGCCAAAGAAGCGATCGCACGAAGCGAGGCGGAAGAGCCATTCTCGAGAGACGTGCTCGTTCCGGCATCTTTCATCAAGCGCAGCACTTGCCGCCCGCTGAGAAAAGAAGAACACATGCTGCTATGACGGGGCCTAGCTCGCCAGCTGCAGCATTTCCTCCTGGCTGTCGTAGCTCTGGTCGGTGATTACATCGTGATCGCGATCGCCGTGCAGCTCATGAAGACGCCGATAGGTGGGGCTGCGGTGCCACAGTTCCTGGTGAGTGCCAACTGCTTCGATGCCACCATTGGCGAAGACTACGACCAGATCGGCGTGACGTACGGTCGAGAGCCGGTGGGCAATGATGAAACAGGTGCGGCCGCGGGCGGCGCGTTCGATAGCCTGCTGGATCAGATGTTCGCTTTCGGTATCCAGATGGCTGGTCGCCTCATCCAGCACGAGGATGGAAGGATTGCGCAGCAGGGCACGAGCGATTCCGATACGCTGGCGTTCGCCTCCGGAAAGCCGCAGACCGCGCTCGCCGACAACCGTATCGTAGCCGAGCTCCATGCCCTCGATGAAATCGTGGGCCAGGGCCATGCGAGCGGCGGCTTCGATTTCGGCACGAGTTGCCTGCGGGGATCCATAGGCTATGTTCTCGGCCACGGTCCGGGAAAACAGATCAACTTCCTGCGGCACGGTAGCAATTCGTCCGCGAAGATCGCTCTGGGCAGCATCGCGAATATTTACGCCGTTGAGGAAGATGCCACCGCGCTGTGGATCGTAGCAGCGCAGCAGCAGGTTGATCAGTGTACTCTTGCCGGTTCCGCTGCGGCCGATCAGAGCCACCGTCGCGCCTGCAGGGACGCGGAAATTCACGTCGTCCAGAGTGTACGCGTCGCTGCCCGGATAGCGGAAGGAAACATGGCGCAGTTCGATTGCGGCATCGCCCTCCGGAATCAAAGCCGGACTGGCTGAGTCCTTCAGAGCGGGCTGGCGATCGTAGATCTCGAAGAGCGCTTCCGCCCGAGCCAGGTTGCGGCGCAGTTTCGGTAACAGGATCGAAAGCTGGCCCATAGGCCCGAAAAGCATGTCCTGCAGGGCAATGAACAGCACGTATTCACCGACGCTGCAACGGTGCTGCAGAACGAAATAGCCGCCCAGACCAATGACGGTGACCCGTCCGAGAGTGGCAATCAGAGTCTGTAGATTTTCGATCGTCGCCCAGTTGCGCTCGGCGCGGAACTGCGGAATGCGCGCGCGGCCGAGCAGAAAACGCTGCAGCGAAGCCTCGCGATGCTCCTGTGAGAATTTTTTGACCGTCGCCGAATTACCGGCAATGTCGTAGCATTCTTTGCTGACCGTCTCGAAGCCGCGGCTGACTTCCTGCTCCCTTTCGTGCATTCCGGCCGAAAAGCGCCCCACGATCAGGAGGTAAATCGGCAACGGCAGGAACACCGTGAGGGCGATCATCCAGCTCTTCAGTAAGAGGGAGGCGAAAACGCCCAGGAAGACGATCAGCGGGGGGACCAGGTTCTGACCAAGAATCTCGTAGAGGATGACGAAGATCGCTGTGCCGCCGCGGTCCAGGTTGCCGATGATCTGGCCACTGTTGCTGCGGTTGAGGGTGCTCATGTCCCAGTTCAGGAAGTTTTCGAAAGCGGCGCTCTTGATCTCGTCTTCAATTCCGGCGATTGTTTTGAACAGGCGGTAGTTATAGAAGGATCGGAGAGCGCGGGCGGTAGCAACCGAGACGAAGATCGCAGCCAGCGAACTGAAGAGCATGGGCAAAGCGAACGCTCGTACACCCGAAACGGCGCGCACGATGCCGTCGATAAGCCGCTGAGTGAAGAAGGGGATGGCGATGTCAAGCGACGACGTCACCAGAATGAGGCCAAGCAGAAAGGCCGTTGTGGGCAGCTTGCGCCGCAGCAGCGCTAAGACCCTGAGTGTAGGGGAGGGCGTCTGGTCGAGCCCGTTGTTCTCCATTCTGTGTCTGTAAAAGATACGGGGTTCGGAGCCGGATTTTGTCTCAAGGTTTTTTACTGCGGAGCGGTGCTGCCGGTGTTGGCGGTGTCGGTGGATTTATCGCGATCCTTCTTGCCGCCGAACAGCCGGTGCCAGAAGCCGTGTTTCTTTTTCTCCTCGGGCTGTGGCGCGGCTGGTGTCCCGGGAGCCGGCTGATTCGGCACGGCCGTCGGAGGGGCTGCGGGGTTCGTGGCGGGCGGAGCCACCGGAGGCAACACCAGTTCCCGATGAACCCCGATATGAAACATCTTCTGGAATAGATTGGCGGAGGGGCCCTCGGGGTGATCGCAGGTGGCGGCGGGAACGGTGCCGTCAATAAACAGGGCCTGGTAATCGTCCGGACAGCTCTCGTCGGCTGGTAGATTGGTTGCCTTGTCGACCTTCACCGAAACAACTCCCTGAACCGAGGGGAAGGGCTGCATCTCGTGATAGCGGCGTAGCTTTTGCGCCCGCAGCATGAAATCGGTCCAGATCGGGGCAGCGGCTTTAGCGCCCTCCAGCTTGATATCGCTGTAGTCGTCGTTGCCAACCCAGACAATGCATAGCAGATTGGACGTATAGCCGGCGAACCAGGCATCGTGCGACGTGCCGGTCTTGCCTGCGGCCGGGGCACTGAAGCGTGCGCGAACAGCGGCGGCGGTGCCGTTATCGAGTACGGCGCCGAGCATGTCCGTGATCACGGAAGCGACGCGCGGGTCGAGTACGTTCGTTTTTTCCTCGGTGGTCTGGTCCATCGGTTCGCCTGCGGCGCTGCGGATGCTCCGAATGAAAACCGCAGGCTGGCGCACGCCGCCGTTAGCGAAAACCGTGTAGGCTTCCGACATCTCGAGCGGGGTGGCATCGTAAGTACCGATGGCCATGGAGGGCGTGGGCTTGACATCTGTAACGCCCGCGGCTTGCGCGAGTTGCACTACCTTGTCATAGCCGAGCATCTCGGCCAGGCGCACGGTAGCGGTGTTGATCGAATGAGCCAGGGCGTACCGGAGAGGCACCTGGCCGGTGCTCTCGGCCGGATCGAAGTTATGCGGCGTGTAGGGTTTGCCGCCGGGATTCTGGAATGTGCCCTCGCTGGCGTCGATGAGAGTGAGCTGGGTGAAGGCTTTCGCCGGGTCTCCGGTGAGACCGGTATTAATCGCTGTTGCGTAAACGAATGGCTTAAAAATGGAACCGGTCGGGCGTTTGGCCAATGCGTGATTGAGCTGGCTGGCAGCATAGTCGCGGCCGCCCGCCAGAGCGAGCACCTCGCCGGTATGCGGATCGAGCGCGATCAGCGCGACCTGCGGCATCGGGCCAGGCTGAATCTCGGTCTTCACTACGGCATTCCTGCCTTTGCCCTGGCGAGTTTTGCGGGTCCGGCGGCGCTCGATGAGAGCATCGACCTGCTTCATACCGCTCTCGACAGCTTCGGTGGCGGCGCGCTGCAGCTGGCGATCGAGCGAAGTGTAAACGCGCATGCCGGAATTGTCGAGCTCCGCCTCGTCATACTCCGAGAGCAGGCGGTCGCGCACGATATCGACAAAGTAAGGCGCATCCTCGGCTTCCACACTGGGCGGCGCAAGGCGCAGGGGTGTTGCTTCGGCGCGTTCCAGTGTCGCCTGGTCGATGATGTGGTTGTCGTACATCGCGCGCAGGACGATATTGCGACGCTTGATCGCGCGCGCCGGATGCCGCAGTGGCGAGAAGTAGGTTGGGCCATTTACGAGTCCGGCCAGCAGGGCTGCTTCCGGCAGATTGAGATTTCTGATGTCCTTGCCGAAGTAGGCCTGGGCCGCTTCTCCGAAGCCACGAATATTGAAGGAGCCGTGCTGCCCGAGGTCAACCTGATTCACATAGATTTCGAGTATCTGCTCTTTCGTGAAGCGATGCTCGAGAATGAGCGCAATCATCATTTCGGCCAGTTTGCGTTTTACGCTTCGCTCGTTGGAGAGAAAGAAGCCGCGGGCCATCTGCATGGTCAGAGTGGAGCCCCCCTGGATCCGGCGATGATGGAAAACCGGTGCGAGGAGGCCTTCTACCAGGCGGACGTAATTGATGCCGCTATGTTCGAAAAAGCGCCGGTCTTCGACCGAGATGATGGCGTTGATGACGAGAGGCGGAATTTCTGAATATTTGAGCAATCGGCGCTTAGAACGCTGCTTCGCGTCGAACAGACCCGTGACGAGCGCGGGTTCGAGTTCGTAAGACGAGAGCGACTGACCGTGATCGTCGGTTATCGACTCAATTTCTCCGCCGCTGATCCGAATTGTGGCATTCTTGCCGGGATAGTAGCTGCCCGATCCCGGATATATGTGCAGGACGTTCCCGCGCAGCGAATATGTTCCAACACCGGTATTACTTTGAGCTGAACCCGGTAGATAACCAGAAGCGCGCAGTTCCGCAACGATACCCGCTGCCGTGCGCTCGTCGCCCGCTTCCACTACATCTCCCGTCGCGTAAATTTTGGCCGGATTGTCGAAAATAGGCCGGCGAATGCGGTCGTCTACAATGTGCATGTACTTCAGATAGAAGTACGTGAACACGATGCCGAACAGAATCGCTCCGCAGGCCACCACGCCGAGCAATATCAGCACGGCCGGGTGCTTGATCTGCAGGCGAATGGCGCGCTTTGAACGGGGCGGCGCGGGCTTGGTGGTAACGGGCACGAACACTTAAAGGATAACGAGACAGGACTGGCTGACCAGCGTGACGGAACGGCGCATTATCGGGTTTCATCGCGATGAGCAGGGCGATTGGGTGGCCGACCTGGAATGCGGCCATACGCGGCATGTGCGCCATAATCCGCCGTGGGAGGAGAGACCGTGGGTCGAAACGGAAGAGGGGCGCGCGCGATTTCTGGGCTATGCGGTGCGCTGCAGGGAATGTGAGGAGAACAGTTCGGAGTAGGCGCCGGGAAGCTTCGTCAAATTTTAAGGCGTCGTCGATTCAGGCTCTGCTCGTTCGACACCATAGCGAAACGAGGAATCTCATGCCGACAAGCAAAATGCCTGACAGCACTGATCGTATTGGAGCGCAATCGAGCAAAGGACGGCGCTGGACCGGCCGCGTCCTGAGCGCCGTGGCGATCCTGTTCCTGGCTATGGACGCGATGTTCAAGTTCATCAGACCTGCGCCGGTCGTACAGAGCTTTGAAAGACTCGGATATCCGCTCACGACCGCCATAGCTCTGGGGACACTGCTGCTCACATGTACCATCCTGTATGCGATACCGCGCACGACCACGCTTGGAGCCGCTCTGCTTACGGGCTATCTGGGCGGCGCGGTCTCGGCACACCTGCGCGTCGGTGACCCGCTGTTTTCACACGTGCTGTTTCCGGTGTACCTGGGCGCGATGCTCTGGGGCGGTCTGTATCTGCGTGACGCGCGTTTTAGAGCGATGCTTCGAAGCTATTGATTGATCACCGTGCCGTCTTCGCGCCGCACAACTCCCCAGCCGCCGTTCCATTTGGTATGTTCGTGCGTGCCGAACGGATATTTGGCTGCCGCCTTCTCATCGATCTCCACGCCCCAGCCGGGCTTTTCATTGGCCAGAGCGTAGCCGTCCTTTACGACCGGATAGCCGCTGAAGACCTCCTGAATCGCGTCGTTCGGAAATGTCCATTCCTGGATGCCGAAGTTGTAACAGACCAGATCGAGCGTGACATTGGCGCAGTGGCCGACGGGTGAAACGTCGCCCGGACCGTGCCATGCGGTGCGCACGTTGAATGCCTCCGCCAGCCGTGCAATCTTCAAAGCCGGTGTTAAGCCGCCCGCTTGCGAAACGTGGACACGGATGTAATCGATCACGCTCTCGCGAATTACGTTTGTCCATTCATGGGGATTGTTGAAGAGCTCACCCATGGCGAGCGGTGTGGCGCACTGCGCACGAATCTGCCGGAAGTAATCGATGTTTTCAGGTGAGAGCGCGTCTTCGAGATAGAAAATTCGGAATTGCTCCATGTCTTTGGCGAACTGCACCGCCAGGCGAGGTGGAACGCGCTCGTGGACATCGTGCAGCAGCTCGATCTCCTGGCCAAGCTCTTTGCGCGCGGCTTCGAAAAGTGCGAGCGTGCGGCGCACGTAGGGTTCGGGTTCAAAAACCGGATCCTGGAACTGCTCCGATTCGGTGGATTTGTTGGCGGGAGCCGATGCCGCGCCATAGGCGGCCATACCGGGCACGCCAACCTGCAGCCGTACTGCTTTGATTCCGCGCGCCATGATCTTGCGGGCCTGATCGAGTGTCTCCGGGATCTCGCGTCCGGCGGCGTGCGAGTAGATCATTGCGCCTCGCCGGCATTTGCCCCCCAGCAGTTCGTAAACGGGCATGCCTGCCTGCCTTCCTTTAATGTCCCAGAGCGCCTGATCCACGCCACTGATGGCGTTATTCAGGACCGGGCCGTTTCGCCAGTAGGAGGAGTTGTACATGGCCTGCCAGAGATCCTCGATTCCGTCGGTGGGCCGTCCCAGCAATAAGGGCTTGAGATAGCGGTTCACCGCTTCAACCACCAGGTCGGCGCGCTGAGTGAACGTGGCGCAGCCGTAACCGTAGAGCCCGTCCTGATCGGTGGTCAGCTTTACGATCACAAGTCGCACCCCGGCGGGTTCGGTTGCAATGACCGAAACATCGCGGATTCGCGGAATGTTCATACCGCGCAGGCGCGCAGCGAATGCGGCAGCTGTCATTGACGAGAGAAGCCGCCGCCGCGTGATCGGAAATTGTCGAGGATTCATGAGCCAAAAAATATCAGACCTCGAAAGCTGCCGGTGCGCGTTTCATATCGGGACAGCCAACCGGGGATGGCTCCTATCCCCCAAGAAGGTATGGGAACACGCGGCCACTACCAATTTGCGTGGAGCAAGTAACGCTTCACGAAACGACTTTCCAAGGAGTCAGCCATCCGTATTTCAACCCTTTCCTCCGTTCTTCTCCTCGGCCTCGCCTCGCTCAGCGTTGCGCAGACGCCGTCGATTGGCGCCTGCAATGTTCTGCCGGCCAATAACGTTTGGAACACCCCGATCGATAAACTGCCGGTCGATAAGAATTCGGCAGCGTACATTGCGTCGATGAACGCGACCAAGAGCGTACTGTATCCGGACTTCAACGGCAGCGGCTGGGTCGGCATGCCTTACACCACGGTTCCGGGTTCCACGCCAAGAGTTCCGGTGAGCTTCGCTTATGCGGGCGAGAGCGATGCCGGACCGTATCCGATTCCCGCAAACGTGGTAATCGAGAACGGCGGCGATCGTCACGCGCTCATCATCGACACCACCAACTGCATCCTCTATGAGCTTTATGGCCTCTCGGACGGCAGCAACGGGTGGCACGCCGGCTCGGGCGCAATCTTCCCGCTGAACTCGAATGCGCTGCGTCCCGCAGGCTGGACCTCGGCTGACGCAGCCGGTCTGCCGATCTTTCCGGGCATGCTGCGAGTGGATGAAGTTCTCGCCGGCCATATTAACCACGCGCTTCGTTTGACCGCGGATCACACGCGTAATCAGTACATCTGGCCGGCCCGCCACGAAGCATCGAAACTCAGCGGTTCTCAATATCCTCCAATGGGCCAGCGGTTCCGGCTGAAGGCAAGCTTCGATATCAGCGGTTACGCCCCACAGGCTCAGGTGATCCTGCAGGCTCTCAAGACCTACGGCCTGATTCTGGCCGACAATGGGCCCTCGTGGGACCTGACCGGAATGGGCGATTCACGCTGGGACGACGCGGCGCTCAATTCCATCAAGCACATCAGCGGCAACAATTTTGAAGCGATCGATGAATCGAGTCTCATGGTGAACCCCAATTCAGCGCAAGTAGCGGCGAGCACAACTTCGCTGCCGACCGGCTGGGTGCATCTGATCACCTCGTTCAGCAACAAGTGTCTCGACATCGAGGACAGCCCGAATGCAACTCAACCCACTGCGACGGCCGACCAGTGGGCCTGCGGCGATTCCACGCAAACGCAGCAGCAGTTCCAGTTCATTCCGGTCAAAGGCGGCTACGAGATTCAGGTGCGCAGCAGCGGACTTGCACTGCAGGTGATCGGCGGCAGCTCGGCTGAAAACGGCGCGCGTATCGAGCAGTGGGGCTATGAAGGGAGCGCCTGGCAGATCTGGTCAGTGACCTCAAACAACAACGGCACTTACGATATTCATCCGACAAGCGATCCGGCAGCGTGCATGTACGTGAACGGCCCTTATAACCAGAACGGAGTGCCGGTCATACAGAACAAGTGCAACGGTGCCGCCAACCAGATCTGGCGACTGGTGCCGGTTAAATAAGACAGCTCAAATCAACAGCTACGGCCGGGTGAGTAAGGCGCTCATCCGGCCTTCTTCTTTTTCGCGAGCACCGATTCGAGGTATTGCGCCAGATCGATATCGCGTTGTGTGACCTTGTGGCCGGCGTCAAATGTGTCGAGATGGATCTCTAGGGTGTCGTATTTGTTGCACCACACCGGATGATGATCGCGCTGATCGATTCCGTCGGCGCAGGCGTGCATGAATTCGATCGCCTCGCGGAAGCTGGAGAATTTGATTTTTTTCTCGATGCCGTTTTGATTGCCTGACCAGCCCGGCAACTGCGCGAGAGCCTGGTCGACCTCGCTGGTTGAGAGCGGGCGGAGATCTGCTGGTTTCATACGTTCATTCTGCAACCGCAGCTACACTCGAAAAAGGAAGCGAGTGCCTTGAAAGGTGTTTTTGTTCAGAGTTTCGGCTGCCGCGCTTCGCAGGCCGATGGCGCGGCTCTTGAAACTTCACTCAAAGAAGCCGGTTATCGAACGGTGGGCGATGCAGCCCATGCCGAGCTCGTCGTTCTAAATACCTGCACAGTAACGCACAGCGCCGATGTGGATACCCGGCGCACCATCCGCAATCTGCAGCGCGACCATCCGCAGGCAGAGATTCTGGTCACGGGCTGTTATGCGCAGCGCGCGCCGGAAGAGCTGGCCGCCATGCCGGGCGTTCGCTGGGTAGTGGGCAACACGCATAAGAACGAAATCGCCCAAATCATCGCGGACTGCACGGAGCTATATCATGGCCGAATCTTCGCCGGCGATATCGCGTATGAAAGCGTGTTTCGTGCCATGGCGGTCAACGGACCGCAGGAAGATCGCGCCCGCCCAAATCTCAAGATTCAGGACGGCTGCAGCAATCGATGCTCGTTCTGCATTATTCCGACTGTGCGTGGGCGCAGCCGGAGTGCGAGTGCCGAAAGCGTGGTTGAACAGATTCGCAAGCTGTCGGAAAAGCATTGCGAGATCGTGCTGACGGGCATCAATCTCGGCCGCTGGGGGCGCGATTTGCCCGGTAACTTGCGTTTTGCTGATCTGCTGCGCCGATTACTGCGCGAGACCTCCGTGCGGCGGTTGCGGATAAGCTCGGTCGAGCCCATGGACTGGTCAGCTGATCTGCTGGAGCTGATCGCCAGCGAAGACCGGATCGCGAAGCACGTGCATCTGCCACTGCAGTCGGGATCCGACGCGGTCCTCAAACGCATGTTCCGCAAATACCGTACGCGCCATTATGCGAGCCGGGTTGAGCTCGCGCGCCAATGGATGCCCGATGCTGGCATCGGCGCGGATGTCATGACGGGTTTCCCCGGCGAAACAGAGCGCGAATTCGAGGAGACGGTGACATTCATCAAACAGCAGCCGTTCACTTATCTACACGTTTTCACATACTCCGAACGCCCTGGTACGAGGGCGGCCGAGGAGTCGAACCCTGTGCCGGTTCCGCTGCGGCACGAGCGCACACGTATTCTGCGAGAAGTTTCGGCGGAGAAGAACCTGCTGTTTCGACGCGCAATGATTGGCAAGTGTCTTTCTGCCGTTACGCTGGAACAACCACGGACTGCGCTGACAAGCAATTTTCTGCGCTTGGAACTCGCGCACGAGCTTACTCCCAATCAGTTGGTAGATGTCGAGGTCGGCTCGGTCAGCGAAACGGGCCTGCGCGAAAAGGCACTGCTCCCGGTTCTCACCTGATCAACGTTTGTAGCCAAATTTCTGCAGCAGCTCGACGCGTGCCTTTGCATGCGCTTCGGTTTCCACACCTCGGGGCGAGCTTCCGTCGACCACTCCCAGCACACCGCGGCCCTGTTCGGTTTCAGCCACAATCACCTGTACCGGATTCGCCGTCGCGCAGTAAATATTCACCACCTCGGCGACGTCCTGGATGCGATTGAGAACATTGATTGGGAATCCGTTGCGCAACGAGACCGCAAAGACATGCCCGGCAGCTATGGCCGAAGCGTTGTCCACAGCATTACTCTTCAGCTCCTCGTTATTTCCGTCAACTCGCGTCAGGCATTCGCCCGACGCCTCGTTGAAAGCGATGCCGAACTGGAGATGAGGCGACGTGTTCACAATCGCCTCGTAGATGTCCTCGACGGTTTTGATGAAATGACTCTGGCCGATGATGATGTTTCCGTTCTCCGGAATATTCAGACGAACAGCCTTTAGCTCCATGCGGTCATAGTAACGGGCTGCGGACCGGTCCGCTAAGATTTGCGGTGGTCGTCTCTCGCGTTCCGCATACATCGCGGTCACCTTTCGTAGCCGGCAAAGAGCGCCCGCCTGAACGCCCCCGAACTGGATCTCCTCTGGATTGCGCAGCACGCGGAATCGCGGTGACAAATCTGCAAAAAACGGTAAGTGGCTAAGTTTCTGTGGATTAGCGTCAAAATCCGATTCGCTACGAATCGCCGGCAGGTACGCTCACAGGCGAATGAGATTGGCGAAGCGAGGCGGCTCCTGCCGAAAGCGAACGGCTAGCCAAGCGCTGTGCTGGAACTATCTGCCTTTACCCTCGCAGGCAAAATTTCAGAATCTGAAGTCCCGTCTAAAGGGCTTTTCCGGACCGGTCGGTTCGGGCAAGAGTGCCGCCTTGACCTTCGAAGCAGTACGGCTCTCATACATCAACGCCGGTCGGAAAGGTGTGCTTGCGGCACCGACGCTCCCGATGCTGCGCGATGCAACACTTGCTGCGCTTCTGAACATGCTCGAAGAGCAAGACGTCGACTTCACGGTGCACAAGTCGGACGGCGAGCTTCGGGTAGGCACCGCGAAGAGCACGATTCTGTTGCGGTCGCTAGAAGAACCGGAGCGGCTGCGGGGTACGAATCTGGCCTGGTTTGGTGTGGACGAACTCTCATTTACGCGCGAGGAGGGGTGGCTCCGACTCGAGGCTCGGTTACGTGACCCGCGCGCCACCAGGCTTTGCGGTTTTGGTGTATGGACGCCACAGGGACATGACTGGCTGTATCGCCGATTCATCAAATCACCGGTCAAAGGATACGACTGTGTTCGCGCAGAGCCCTTCGAGAATCGTTTTCTGCTCGAAAAGACGCCCGACTATTATGAACGCCTGGAGAGCAGCTATGATCCAAAGTTTTACCGTCAGGAAGCACTCGGTGAATATCTGAACAGCCGCGCCGATCGCGTCTATCACTGCTTCGATCCGGCGATTCATATTACGCCTCAGAAATACGATCCGAGGAAAACGTTGCTTTGGTCCCTGGATTTCAACGTTTCGCCCATGAGTTCCGTGCTGTTGCAGTGGACCGGGGCGCGTTTGGGTGTAATCGACGAGATCGTACTTGAGCGGGCAACAACCGAAGAAGCGTGCATGGAATTCGAAAATCGTTACGGCGCGCACCTTGGCGGGATTGAAATCTTCGGCGATGCGAGCGGCCGGAACCTTCACACGACGGGTCTGAACGATTATGCGGCAATTCAGACGTATCTCACCCGGGCCGGTATTCGGAACTTCAAGGTGCGGGTTCCGGTGAGTAACCCGCCCGTGCTGAATCGGGTGCGACTGGTGAATGGACTTCTGACGAATGCGTTGGGCGAAGTTCGCCTGGAAGTTGATCCACGCTGCCGGGAATTGATTCGGGATTTGGAAGAAGTAATGTTCAAACCGGATTCGGGCGTCATCGATAAGCTCCGCGACCCGAGACGCACGCATGTCTCCGATGCCTTGGGCTATGCCATTTGGGAACTTTTCGGGGAGAAGCCCCAGGCCGGAGAGCGAGATAAGCGGCTGATTTGAGGAATGGAAGACGAGCGCAAACATGAATGATTTTGAAAAAGAACGCCCTGAGTTCAGACACAAGCGACTCATGTGGCACGCCTACCGCGACCTGTACGCGGGAGGGCACCAGTTCAAGAACCATGCCGCGGACTATCTGCTGCGCCGCCAGAAGGAACCGCTGGACATCTATAGCGAGCGGCTTCAGCGTGTGTTTTACCAAAACTACGTCGGGTCCATCCTGGACTGGTACGCGGCGACGTTGTTTCGGCGCGAACCGAGCCTGCAAATGGAGGGTGGACTGGCATCTGGACGTGCGTTTCTGGCTGAGTTTGCCGATGATGCGGATCTGCGCGGGACAACACTGGCCAATTTTCTGAAGGGCTGTTTCATAGACGCACTGGTCGCAGGCAGCAGTCACATTCTCATCGACTTTCCACGTCAGGCAGAGGATGCTCACACGCGCGCCGAAGAAGATCTCACAGGTCTTTCGCGAGCCTTTCTCGTCCGCTATCAAGCGGAAGAACTTATCAACTGGAGTCGCAATGAGCGTGGTGATTACGATTGGGTCGTACTGCGCTATGTGGTGAGGCGCCAATCCGATCTTTATGGCGATGTAAGTGCCGAAGAGACTTACTGGCGCTACTACGATCGGACGGAATACCGAATCTATCGAAAAGTTGTGCATGAAGGCCGCTACAACGCACCTATCGAGCTGATTGCGAGCGGGACACATGGTCTGGCGCGGCAACAGCGTGTGCCGTTGATCGATTTGACCATGGGCGAGGGACTTTGGTTAATGGACAAGGCCGCCCAGATACAGCTCGAGCATTTTAATAAGGCGAATGCTTTGAGCTGGGCGATTACTATGGGTCTCTTTGCGATGCCGGTGATCTACTCGGACCGCGAATGGAACCAGATTGTCGGTGAGAGTTACTTTATCCAGCTTGGTCCCAAGGATCGATTTGGATGGACTGAACCTGACGGTAAGGTATATCAAATCGCCGCCGAGAATCTGGAAGCTCTAAAGCAGGAAATTTACAGAGTCTGTTATCTGCCCCAGGCATCGGGCGAGCTCATTTCCGGACACGCTCAATCGGCAGAGAGTAAGCTGCTCGATTTCACCATCACGGAAGAGGTGCTACGAGCTTTCGGGTCTCTTGTGAAAGGCTGTGCGCGCCGGATTCTGGAAGCAATCGTAGCGGCACGCGAGGACGGCGTTCAGGTCTCGGTCGCCGGACTCGACGAACTGAACATAACGGATTTCACGACGGAACTGCAACAGGCGGCCAGCCTTCTGCAGATGAAGATTCAATCGCCAACTCTGCAGAAGGAGATTTACCAGCGGCTCGCGATGAAGTATCTAAGCGATGCGCGGCAGGAAGTCAAAGATCAGATTGCGCGAGAGATTGAATCGAGCCCTGCGCAGTAGGAGAGACGGATGGCAGAACAGGCAACCCATAACAAAGAGCATATGAGTGACATGAAAAATCTGATTCGCGAAGCGATCGAAGAGTTTATGCAGGCCGAGCGTGGCAGATCGGAGCCGGCTTACCGCGCGGAGCTGCAGGAGGAGCGAAAACGACGCGAGAGTCTGGAATCCCGCCTGAATCAAATGGCCGAGGAGAATCGACAAGCTCGAGCCGCGGCCGAGGAAGCTGAGCGTCATGCACAAATCCGTTCCGAACTTCAACGGGCGGGTGTGGCCAAGCTCGAACTGGCCTTTCGCGCGATCAAGGATGAAATTGTTCGTGGCGAAGACGGGCGGTTGCAATCCCGCGATTCGAAACCCTTGCCCGAATATGTGTCAAGTTTCGTGCAAGAAAATCCGGAGCTGATGCCGGCGAGAATCTCGGGCGGCAGCGGCGGCCAAAAGCCTATGCGGTCCGGGTATCACGAGGAGAATCATTCCATCGTGCTGGATCAAATCCGCCCCGGAATGAATAAAGAGGATCTGGATCGTGCGCGCCAGCACATTGCCAAGCTGGCCTGGCAGGCTTTGCGCGGGGCTTAGTTTCGACGATCCCCGCAACACGCACAGGCTCGGAGTATTGGACCGAAGCGGCGCCTGCTGCGCAGTACCGTTTAGCCGCAAACACGACGGCGCAAGTCGCTGTCACTTACAAACAGGAGATTTATGTCAATCATTACATCTGCCAATCTGGCAAATGCAATTGTCAAGTTAGTTGCCGCAGATGCCCTTTCGGCGTTGGTGGGCAACCTTGTCATGGGAAATCTGGTGAATCGGGATTATGAGCCTGTTCTGGCGCATAGCGGCGATACCGTCAACGTTCCGATTCCGCCAGTGCTGGTGGCAAACAATATCGCTGAGGGCGGCACCGTAACGCCCCAGAACCCGAATCTTGGAAATGCACAGATTGTCTTGAATACACATGCTGAAGCATCGTTCCAGATTCCGGACGTGACAAAAGCGCTCGCGTATCCGGAGTTGCTGAAGACGTACATGCAACCAGCCGTTGTTGCCATTGCGGAGCGTATTGAGCGCGATCTGCTTGGGCTTTACGGGCAATTTACGGCGAACACCCCCGTGGGCGCCGCGAGTACGCCGGTAACCGAAGCGACAATCGATGCGGCGGAGACAACGCTGTTCAACGCGAAAGTGCCGCCGAGCGCGCCGAAGTATCTGGTTGTAGATTCGAACACTTACTCCCAGATTCGCCAGATCCCGCGCTTCAGTGAATACTATTCATCGGGCGAGGCTGGTCTGAAGGCACTCGTCGAGGGCAATGTCGGCAAGATGAAAGACTTCTTCATTTTCCGCTCGCAATTTGTTCAGACGACCGGTACGACAACCACGAATACTCACAACTTAGCGTTCGCACGCGATGCCATCGGCCTCGTGATTCGGCGGCTCCCGCAACCGCTTCCCGGAACTGGTGCCGTGGCTGAATATGCCGAGCTGGGGAACTTTGGATTGCGTATCGTGATGAGTTATCAGCCGAATACCCTGGCTCAGCAGTTCACCGTAGACGTGCTCTATGGCTGCGGTGTGCTGCGTAACACCTTTGGCGTCCAGGTGAATAGTTAGTAAGTAGCAACAGTCCGGTAGTGCAGGGAGCTCGCAAGAGCTCCCTTTTTGTTTGCACAAGGGAGAGTTATGGATTTAAGACAGTATTTTCGCAGAATTCGCGAGATCGAAAGCAATATGCCGGACGCGCACGTTTTTGTGACGAGTCTGGAAACGCCGGACGGTGGCAAACCGGGTGTTGTTACTGAGGTGCCGCGCGAGGTTGCCGCAAAGATGATTACGGAAGGCCGGGCGCTTCTCTCAACAAAAGCGGAAAAGGAGCAGTTCCTGGAAGATCAGAAGGCCGCCAGGGCCGCGGCTCAGCGATCCGAGCTGGCGCAAAGGCTACAAGTGACCGTAGTAACGGAAAGCGAAGCTTCGCGGGCCGGCAACCCTCCTGACCCGACGCAGCGTCCTGCGGCCAAGAAGTAGGAGCGAATATGGCCCTGTTCACCGATCCAGATATTGTCACACTCGATGATCTACTTCCCTTTGAAGCATCGCTTGGCCAGGTTGCGTCTTCGCATGGAATCGACGTGGATGGCAAAATTGCCGTCGCGATGAATGCGATCGGTGACAGGCTCATGCTCTGGCTTTTGAACGCCGGGGCATCCGATCCACAGTGGCTGACGAGGCGAGTACTCGGGCTTTCAACAGTGGTGGTTACCTCCGCCCTTCATCGCTGGATCTGCTTCGAGTCGCTGGCTCGAGTCTTTGCCGAAGCTTACAACGTGCAACTCAATACCCGATATCAGGGCAAGTGGAATGAGTATCAACAGCAGGCAAAGAACGCTGCCAATCTCTTCTTTCTGGCGGGTGTCGGCATCGTTTATGCACCGCTACCCAAGCCTGCACTGCCTCTTGTCTCAGTGCAGAGCGGGACGACCCCCGCGCAAACAATCTTTGTTCAGACGGCGTGGGTCGACTCCAGCGGCAACGAAAGTGCGCTGAGCGATGCGAATGCTATCAGCATGCCCAATAGCTCAAGTATCGCCGTAGCGATGAATGAGGGTGCGCTGCAGGCGCCTTCGGCAGCTGTGGGATGGAACATCTATGCAGGCACCGCAGCCCAGACTCTGAGCCGGCAGAACATGGCGCCGCTTGTGATTGGAGCCGCCTGGGATATGCCCGCGTCGGGGCTGATCTCCGGGGCGCAGCCAATCAACGGACAGATGCCGAGTTTCTACATCGCGCTGGCGAACGAAATCCGGCGAGGCTAACGAGATGACACCTTTGTCACTTCTAGCAGCTCAAACGTTACTGGCAAAGCTAACAACCGGCGCGAGTCCGGGCGACGATCTTACCGGCCTAATTTCGGCGGCAAACACTGCACTCACTACCTCGGTTCCTCCGATTCCAGTCTCAGAAATTGTTCTGTCGTCTGCCGCGCCTGACCTCGCGGATAGAAACGTCCAGTTGACTTATCCGCGCATCAACATTTACACCAGCGGACTGAAGAACACTCAAGTCGAAAAGTTTCGGGCCTTTTCGGGCACTCTGACCGTTGTCGCAGAGATCTGGAGTAGCGGTGACTTTGTATCTCAATCCGATACATGGATTCACGTTTACACGGAATGCTGCTCGGAACTGCTCCAAAAGAGTGTGGGGGACTGGGGGAACGGGCTGTTTTACTCGGGCGCATACGATGTGCAGTTCACAGCGCCAAGGCCCGGTGGTCTCGGCTTTGTTCAATCAGCACGGTTGACAGTAAGTCTTGGAGTAAGTGCCGGGTAGGCAGCCATGAGCAGCTATATATATTCGAACGCCAACCGCAGTTATGCGGTGCCGGAGAGCACTTTTGGTGTACCGGCGATTATCACATCAGCCAATCGGTTCCCGGCCTTTCGCGTTCATGCTCGACAGGTCTATCACGCCGTGCAGCGCCGGGACAAAACGGGAGGGCGGACATTGCTCACCAGCTCCTCCCCGGTTCGGAGCGAAGCTAGTTTCGACGTGGAGACTTACCTTGTGTCTTCCCCCGACCCGGCTACCAACGCCTATGGTGCTCTATTTCAGGCGGCGTGCGGGGGAGCGCCCAGTATTAGCGGCTCGTTAAGTGTCGCAAATGCACAAGGCCTCCAGATTCAGACCGCCGCCGCGCATAGCTTAGCTGTCGGCTCAGCTGTTTCGTTTAGCGGAGAGATTCGCTTTGTAACAGCCGTCCCGGACGCGCAAACCATTTTCCTGAATGCTCCGTTTAGCAGTGCCCTTTCTGCAGGTGCGGCCTGCGACCCGGCTGTGACGTACCGGCTTGGAACGAATCTACCGAGCTTATCGATTTACGACTACTGGGACCCGGTCACGGCTGTGAGCCGGATTCTCACGGGAGCAGTTGTTGATCTTCTATCAATCAGCATCGACGGGCCGTATCACGAATTCAGCTTCAGCGGAACTGCGTCGGATTTAATCGATTCCGCCAATGTCGGTGCCGGCGGAAGTATCACATCGTTTCCCGTCGAACCCCCAGTCGCGCCGCTCAACTATGCAGTCGTACCGGGCAATCTGGGACAGTTATGGATCGGGACCCCGGCCAGTCAGTTCTTCACGGTAACTGACGGTTCGGTACGGTTGAAAAACAATATCGAGCTTCGCAACCGCGAATACGGTTCCCTGACCCCTCGCGCGTTTACCTGCGGCCGTCGCGACATTCTGACCCGTCTCAGCCTGCTGGCAACCGACGAGGCGCAAACGGTGGCGCTGTACGCGGCTGCCAAGGCGCGAGCACCGCTGTCGCTGATTTTGCAGTTGGGGAACCAGCGGGGTCAGCTTCTCGCGGTCTATCTGCCGAACATGGTCCCCGCCGTCCCGGTCTACGACGACACACGCCCGCGCCTTAGCTGGGAATTTGAGAACAACACGGCTCTTGGCAATGCCAACGACGAGCTGTATCTTGCGCTGGCTTGAAGAACATCGAAATGAGGATTGAATGGCAAAACGGAACGAAAGAGTAGATCTGCTGTCGAGCGGAACCGGCGGCAACACCAACTCCCGCAAGACGACACGCGCCGGTTCGCAAAACGAGCTTCGTTCGGAGCCATGGAGCAGCCGCGGTTCGCGGACGACAGCTATCAAATTTGGATCGCCTTCCGATAACCGGACCACCACGTCTTCCACTAGCAATAACTGGGGCCGGCTATTAAGCCAGGCAGCGCGCGGCGGCATCTCCAGCGTTTTCGGCGGAGGCGGCGGCATTCTGGGCGCCATCGGCGGCCTCGGTGGAATTCTCTCCGGGATTTTCAGCCTGTTCGGATCCGGAAAAAAGAGTCCACCCCCGCTGTCGCTTTTTCAGCTTCCGAGTTCGCAAGCGCAAACGGTCTACTTAGCGCCCCACGCACAATCCGGACCCGCCCCGAGCCATATCTACGGAACGTCCGCTGCGCAACCGACATTGCAATATCACAGTGCCGAAGTCGCTCAAGCCGTGAAGCAGGCCCTGCTTACATCCAGTTCGCTTAACGACGTAATCGCGGAGCTCTGATGGCGGCGTTTCCACTCTTGAAAACCGGCTCTGTTACGCAATACCCGCTCCAGGCCATGACCGGGCAGGCGAGCCAGGTCATTCGCTTTCTCGATGGAACGGATCAGCGCTATATGACACATGCTCGCCCGCTTCGCGCCTGGCAGATACACCTCGACCTACTCGATGAAGACGAAATCAGTTCGCTCGAGGCTTTCTTCCGCGGCCAGCTCGGAGGTTATTCCACATTTGACTTTCCGGATCCGATCAGTGGCTCCAGCGTGCCTTTCTGCCGCTTAGGAGATGACACCCTCGTGACCGAATATCTGGAAACCGATAACGCAGCCAGTTCCTTCTGGATCATTGAAACTTATGGCTAATCTCTTCTTCCCGCAGCTTGCGACAGGTGCGCTGGCGCAGTACCCAATAAGAAAAAACATTGCGACACGCAACATTAGAAATGTTCTGCCCGACGGCTCACTTGTACTATTTCCCGATCCGGAAGCCGGTCACATCATTTGGGAACTCGCCTATCAGGACCTGACCGCGCAGGAAGTAAGCGCGCTTACCGGACTGTTTACAAGCTGCCAGGGACGGTTTGGGTCGTTCATTTTCATTGATCCCACCGACAACATGCTGCAACAGAGTGCAAATTTATTGGCGAGTCCCTGGATGGCTTCGCCTGGGCTGAGCGTAAGGGCAAACGCACTCGATCCCAATGGCGGCACCGGCGCTTTTGTACTCACCAATAACTCCCAAATCAATGCACAGTTGTCGCAGGCGCTGTACGTTCCTGCGAATTACCAGTACTGCCTGTCCGTCTACGCATCCAGCCAGCAGGCCACATCAATGCAAATAACAAGAACCGGTCCCGCGACGGCGCAGGCAAGTACGGTCCAGCTCACAAATCAATGGAATCGAGTAACATCAAGCGGCGCCCTGGCCGATACAGGTCCCGGAATAACGGTCTCGTTTGGCATTCCGGCGGGCGCACAAGTGACGCTATTCGGTCCGCAGCTTGAGGCACAGCCGTTGCCCTCACGCTATCGCCCCACATTGAGCCAGTCCGCCATCTATACAGATGCACATTGGGGCGTTGACGCCTTACCCGTTTCCGCAGAAGCTCCCAACCTGTACTCAACCGCCTTCACCATTGAGGCGATGACGAACCCGTCTTCATAATCCTTATGGCACTCATCAATCAGATCAAGGAACTACGTCAGGCTGACACGCCGCTACTCTTTTTCGAATGTGTGTTGCCATCCGGCGATACCGAATACTGGTGCACGCATTCTATGACTTTCAATGGCAACGCTTACTCCGCCCGTGTGCTGAAGCACAACCTCTTTGATCTGCAGTTGTCGTCAGATGATGCGATGGACGGGCTATCCCATCTGTCGATTACACTGGCAAACGCCGACTCGGCATTGTCTGAGCTGAACTCTGCCATAGGCTTCAAAGGGTCACAACTTACTGTCTACTTTGCTTTTGCGAATCTCTCAACCGGAGCAATTACAACCGAGAGTACAGTTTTGTTTCGCGGTGTTGCGGGCGATCCTGATTCGATCACCGAAACCGAATGTGCCATCACGTTCTCGAATAAGTTGAGCCTGCAACGGGTTCCCGTTCCGGATACACGGATTCAGCGGACCTGCCCCTGGAATTTCCCAACGACATTAGCCCAGCGTACAGAAGCTAAGGATGGCGGGGCCCTCGGACGCTTTTCACGCTTTTACCGTTGTGGCTACTCCGCCGATGTCCCGGGAGGCGTGGGCAACCTCAACGCCGGCCAACCCTTCACCAGCTGTGACAAGACGCGTGCAAACTGTATCCAGCGCGGCATGTTCGATCACGATGCCGCTGTGCATGTGACCAGGCGATTCGGTGCGTTTGAATTCGTGCCATCTGCTATTAACGTGAGGACGGCAGGTCAGAAGACATCTCATGTCTCACCGATTCTGAGTAACTCGGCAAAGTTCAACGATCCGGTGCCACTTGTGTACGGCACGGGCTGGCTGAAGGCGCCGCTCATTTTCGCGCGTAACGACGGCAACCTCACCCATATGGAAGTTCTGCTTGGGGGCGGGGCAATTCAAAACGTTCTCAAGGTCGTGGTGAATGATGTAGAGATTCCGCTGGCCGTTCCCGGTCAGGACATGACCGTAACTGGATGGTATTCACTGGTCACCCCGGGGACGCGCCAGGGTAACTTCAATCTCGATTTCACCGACGCCCTCGGAAACCCGCTAGGTGATCCCTATGGAAGCCTTGCTGTGCTTTCGGCCGTCGTACCGAATCGCATATGCAGTGGCCGCTCGCTTCCTGACGTTGAGGTCTTGTTACAAGGTATCGCGGTTGACGTCTACAATCTCGACGGCTCATTTCAGCAGACGGCCTTCAGCAACAATCCCGCCTGGGTGATTCTCGATATTCTGCAGCGCTGCGGCTGGTCCGTATCTGATTTGGATATCGCCAGCTTCGCCAACGCTGCACAGTTTTGTCAGGAGCTGATCAGCACGACCGATCTGAACGGTAACTCAATTCAGGTGCCACGCTACGAGTGCAACCTGATCCTGACCAAATTGCAGAGTGCAGCTACCGTTGTGCGCGGAATACGAATCGCGTCCAGTCTTATGCTGCGATACGGAGTAAGTGGGCTGCTGCAGCTACTGCCGGAGACCACGATCTCGCGGCAGCAGCCCGCCCTGCCCGACGGCAGTAACAGTACAGCGCCCCTGAATGGAGGCTGGCCCGTTTACGAATTCAGCGACGGCTCGGCACCATTCTCCGGAATCATGCGCAATGCCGACGGAAGCTCGAGCGTTCGCTTAACCAGTCGCACGATCGCCGAAACATCGAATCGCCTGAGTGTCGAATTCCAGGACGAGGCCAATGAGTATCAGCAGGACAGCCTGTCTCTCGTGAATGCCGACGATTCCGCGCTGATTGGCTACGAAATCAGCAGCCAATCAATGGCGCTCGGCATTGCAAATTTCAGCCAGGCTACGCGCGTGCTCTTACGCCAGCTCGATAAGTCGACGGCCGGTAATTTGTTCATCGAATTCGCCACCAGTTTCCGCGGATTCAAAATCCGCCCGGGAGACATTATTGCTGTTACCTATCTGAAAGAGGGATTTGAACGCACCCCGTTTCGGGTGGTTCGCCTCTCGCCGTCGATGAACTACCAAACGGTCCAGATTGTCGCCCAGATTCACAACGACGATTGGTACAGCGATAATACTTCGGTTCTGATGAATGCGGGCCGGCAGCCGGCGAGCCTCATCCAGACGCCACGGCCGCTCATTGGACTGATTGCGCACGACGACAGCAAGGGCAATTTCGAGTACTTCGATTTCGGCATCGCCGAAGAAATACAAAGCAGCACCGACGGATCCGCGACAGACATCTTTACCGTATCGTTTTCGCAGCCGCGCAACCCGAGCACCGCGATTCCAAATCTTCCGCTGGTCAGCCTGAGCCCGCAAATCGCCACGGCAGGTGGTTCGCTGGCGGGCGGTAGCAATCTCTATTACGCGGTGAGCGCCGTCGATGCGAATGGCAACGAGGGACCGTTATCCTACACAATTCCCGTTCCGGTTCCTAATACAACCAACACGAACGCCGTTACGATAACGGGACTGAGCTTCCCGCAGGCGGCCAGCCAGTTCCATGTTTATCGCGGAAGTACGCCGCAGCAGCTGTACCGCATAACGGCTGTTCCACAAGCAATCGCCGCGCAGTATACCGATACCGGATCGGGCCCCACGCCCTTCGGGCCGCCCGATGCCAGCTTCGATCACGCCAACTTCTATTACCGGCAGGAATTTGCCGGACCGTTCACGGCCGATACTTCCTCCCAATCAACGATCGGTTGGAGCAATATGGGTGCAACGCCGCTCGTTTACTCTGGCATGGTCGTGCGAATCATAGAGGGAACGGGACGCAATCAGGAGCGGCTTATTGCAAGCAACACAGCGACAACTCTGACGGTCACGCCAGCCTGGTCCGTTGTTCCCGATGCGACCAGCGAGTTCGTCATCGTGGACGGCTCCTGGAAATTCGCTGCTGTAACATCGACCAGTCCCGCACGCTTCGAGATTCCGTATCAAAAGGGCACGGCCATTCAAATTCTGGGACGTTCGGCAAACGTCAACAATCAGGAAGCGGATGCCGAGCTCTCTACACTGACACGCTGGTATCTCGGCGGCGGGAATGTCGATGTCGGAATCCCCGCCGCTCCGAGTTTCACTCTCACTGCGCCTGGGGCCGGTCTCCTGCAGCTCTCGCAGGTAGATTTCTCTGATCTCTCCAACGCGTCCTCGATTACGAGTGGAACACTTCAGGTCTACTCCTGGAATGAACTGCAGACGCCCACCTCTTACTCGCTTGCAGCCGCGCTCGATTCCTCCCTCAGTACCGTGCAAATCAGCGGCCCGGCGTCAAATTTCACGGTCGGTACACTCCTGCAGGTGGGATCCGAGATCATGGCTGTGATTTCGTCCACGGGTGCGAATACGTATCAAGTGTCTCGAGCCGCCATCGGATGCGGAGCGACTCCACATGCCGGTGGCGATGCCGTGATGCCTCTACAGTCCACCACCATCGTCGTTCCGTTCGCGCCGGGTTTCTTTGAGAATCGCGCGTCTCAGAACTTCCTCCATCCTTTCAGCCTTCCGGATGCGCGCGTGGCAGCGGCTCAGCTCTACATGACAAACTCGTTCGGCGACGGACTGTCAACCGAAGTCTGCTACTTGTCTGGCGGCCAATCCGGTTTGCGCACTCTCTCGGGCGGACAATTCACTCTTCAGGTGAGCGGGTTCCTTGCGACCCAGCAGAGTGCCGCTCCCCCGGTCGCCATCGGGGCTACCCATGCGGTTCGCGATATCAGGGCTTCCGTCCTGCAACCAGCCAGCGGGTACACGACGAGCATCGATGTCGTTCAGAACGGCACGATATATTGCAGTCTCGAGATCGACTCCGGCAACAACAATGCAAACGCGATTGTAGATGGAACCTGGCTTCCCCCCCTCCAGGAAGGTGCGTCTGTCACGATAAACGTAACATTGACTCCGGTGTCGGGATTCAGCGGCTCTTTACTACCAGGGCGCGACCTCACCGTGACGGTTCGTCTATGATTTATTCGACTTACTCCCGCTAACATAGTCGGTCGAATGGTCTACGCCGTAGCGGTCGCGATTGTCATTCTGGCTCTCTGCAGCATAACCGTGTACAAAGCGGTTGGTGTCAAGAGCAAAAGCGACTTTTTGGTTGCGGGCCGCAGTCTCAGCTGGCCGGTGCTGGTTTTTACGCTTCTGTCTTCCTGGATCGGTGCGGGAAGTCTGCTGGCCGGCGCGGAAAATGCCTATCGTCATGGTTTCGTGGCGCTCTGGCAGCCTCTGGGCGGCTGGGTGGGCCTGGTCCTCATCGCGATGATCGCCGGACGCGCCCGCCACTTCGCTCAGTACACGATTCCGGATCTGCTCGAAGTTCGCTACAACGCCGCTACTCGCGTATTGGGTTCGATTGCGATCGTTATCTCCTGCACCATCATCACCAGCTATCAATTCATCGGCGGCGGCGACATACTGCACCTGATATTCCCTCAAATCCCGCGCACAACGGGGCTCTATATCATTGCCGCTTTCGTGGTCTTCTTCACGGCGTCAGCCGGGATGGCGTCCATCGCCTATCTAGACCTGCTGATTGGGTCGTTGGTCACGCTGACTGCGATCATCGCGGTACCGGTGTTGCTCAGCCGCGCAGGCGGATGGTCGCGCGTGTACCATTCGCTGCCGGCTACTCATTTCCAGGTCCTTGGCGATTACTCCATATGGGGTGCAATCGGCCTGGCCCTGCCGACCATGCTGCTGCTGATTGGAAATCAGGGCATGTATCAGAAATTTTTCTCTGCCCGAAGTGAAAGTGACGCTCGCAAATCGGTAATCGGCTGGATTGTCGGAACCGTGGTGCTTGAAACACTGCTCGTATCCCTTGCCGTTATCGCGAGCACCATGCTACACACGGATCGGCCGCGCGAGATCATCCCGCTCACTGCCCGCCAGGCTCTTCCATCTCTGCTCGGAGCCATTCTCCTCGGTGGCGTTTTCGCAAAAGTGATCTCGACCGCCAACAATTATCTTTTCTCGCCTGCGACCAATCTGATTCACGACGTTTACGAACGCTTCATCAATCGCAAGTCTTCCGAGCGGCAAACGCTTATCGTCTCGCGGCTGATCGTGGTCGTCCTCGGATTATTCGCGGTTTTGCAGGCCACCCAGTTCGAATCGATTTTGAAGGCCTCCTTGTACGCTTACACGGTCTACGGTGCTGCGGTCACGCCCGCCGTTATGGCCGTGTTCTTCTGGCCGCGCGCGACCAAGCAGGGTGCCATTGTTTCTATCCTCCTGGGCACAGTCGTCACGATCGGGTGGGAACTGACTCAGCAGTACGGCCCTGTGAATGCCCGCGCGGTTCTCGGCCCGATCGATGCCGTTTACCCCGCCCTGTTCTGTTCCGTTCTCAGCCTCATCGTGGTCAGCCTGCGGACGCAGGAAAGTAAAATCGGGTCTGATGAGTATCGAGCAGATTCAAGCCGCATTGCGCCGGGATAAAATCGACGGCTGGCTGTTTTTCGACCATCACCGTCGCGACCCGCTCGCCTACAGCATCCTCGATCTCCCCGCGCACGTGAACGCCACCCGGCGCTGGTACTATTTCATTCCGGCAAACGGCACGCCCAGGAAGCTCGTTCATCGCATCGAAAGCGGCGCCCTCGATTCGCTGCCCGGAGAAAAAACAAGCTACGCCAGCTGGCCCGACCAACAATCGAAGCTGGCCGAGATGCTGAGCGCTTCCGCACGCATCGCGATGCAGTACTCGCCTCGTTGTGCGATCCCGTACGTCTCGCTGGTGGATGCGGGCACGGTCGATCTGGTACGTTCCTTCGGAGTTGAGGTCGTCAGTTCCGCCGATCTGGTGCAGGCCTTCGAAGCGCGCTGGACGGATGCTCAGTACCAGCAGCATCTGGCCGCTGGCAAACTCGTCGATCAGGTCCGCCGGGAAGCATTTTCCTGGATCGGCGAAAAGCTTCAATCGTCCGTTCCTGTCAGCGAATTCGATGTTCAACAGTTCGTTCGGAATCGCTTTACGGAGGAAAAGCTGGTGACGGATCACGGCCCGATCGTAGCCGTCAACCAAAACATCTCAGATCCCCATTACGAGCCGAGCGCCGAACGCAACTCGCCGATTCGCGCGGGCGATCTCGTATTGATTGACCTCTGGGCGAAGCTCGATCAACCGCACGCCGTCTATTACGATGTCACCTGGACGGGCTTCTGTGGCACGATCGTCCCGGACCGCATTCGTAACGTATTTGAAATCGTGCGCGATGCCCGCAAAGCTGGCTCCGATTTCGTCATCTCGAAGGTCGCGAAGAGAGAGCAGATCGCCGGTTTCGAAGTGGACGACCAGACTCGCAATTACATCAGCAAACACGGTTTCGGCGAGCAGTTCTTCCACCGCACGGGCCACAGCATCGGCACCGAAGTGCACGGTACGGGCGCAAATATGGACAATCTCGAATCGCACGATGAGCGCCAGATCCTCTCGCGGACGTGCTTCTCGGTTGAGCCCGGCATCTACCTTCCCGATTTTGGTATTCGCTCGGAGGTCAACGTCTACGTCGGCGAGGGTTTCGCCACCGTTACAGGCGAGCAGCAGCAGGAACTGGTGCGCATCTAAATGCCTTCTGCTTCTATTCCATAGCTTCGATCAAAACTTTTGATTGGATAAGCACCACGGCCGCGTTCTACCTTTGAGTATGGCGACCGCTAGTTATTTGGAGGGCTCTCCCACCTTGGTTGGGCTTTTGCACCGAATCAGCAACATTGTGAGTTCGGACCTGTCTCTGGATGAGATGCTGGGAGAAGTTGTCGGATTGACGGTACAGGTCACCGACTGCGATGCCTGTCTTGTCTACCTGATCGAGCGCGAAACGAACGAGATCGTTCTGCGCGCTTCGCAAGTTCCGCACCAGACCGATTTGGGAAACATCCGCCTCAAAGTCGGCGAGGGTGTTACGGGATGGGTGGTGGAGCATCACTCGGTCGTGGCGCTCTCTTCCAACGCCGCCGCAGATCCGCGCTTCAAACGTTTCCAGGCTCTGGTTGAAGACACCTACGAAGCGTTTCTGTCCGTCCCACTGGTTTCGGGCGGGGAAGTGATCGGCGTTATCAACGTTCACCATCGCGAACCGCATTCGCATACGCCGGACGAAATCGCCCTGCTGACCTTCGTCGGGGAACAGATGGGCGGCGCGATTACCAAATCATTTCTGGCCGAGGAAAATGTTCGCCTGCAGGAAGAGACCGCGGAAATGCGCCGGCAGCTCGAAACGCGCAAGATCGTGGAGCGCGCCAAGGGCATTCTGCAGCACCGCCACAGCCTTACGGAAGAGGAAGCGTATCTGCGCCTGCGAAATGAGAGCCGCCGTCTGCGCCGTCCGATGCGCGAGCTGGCCGAAGCCATCATCCTCTCCGAAGACCTGAGCCGTAAAAGCGAGAACGTTCAATAACCCGTAGCCGCTAACATCGTAGTTGCGGCCCGATTTTGAGCCACTCGTTCGCAATCCGCATCTGCTGACCATCGCGGGAAACTTCTGGCCGCGCAAAATCGATGCGCGCCGGTTTCCCGCGCTGCGCAAAGAATACCGGGTCGACGCGAAGAACACCATTGTTGCATTCGAGCATCAGCCCGCAGCTGCCGCCCGCGCGCAGATCATCCTCTTGCACGGACTGGAAGGATCTGCTGACGCGGGTTACCTCGCCAGCTTTTCGCAATCGGCCCTGGAGCGCGGCTTTGGTGTCCACCGGCTGAACATGCGCACGTGCGGCGGAACGGAAAACGCCTGTGAGACGATGTATCACTCCGGGCTGACTTCCGATCCGCAATTTGTGGCGCGCGAAATCGCTGCGCGCTGCGGTTGTCCTCTGTTCCTGGTCGGCTTTTCGCTCGGCGGCAATGTAGCTTTGAAGCTGGCCGGCGAACTGGGTGAATCCAGACTGTTCCAAGGCGTCATCGCAGTCTCGACCCCAATTGACCTGGCGCGCTGCGTGCGCGAAATCGACCGCCCGGCGAATTTCCTCTATGCCCGCCGCTTCCTGGATCGCCTGCGCAGCCGCGTGCGCCGCAAGAGCCGCATTTCGCCCGAACTGTACAGCCCCAATGGTCTCGACCAGGTGAAGAGCATCTGGGAATTTGACGATCGTTTCACGGCTCCGCTCTTCGGCTTCGGTACTGCGGCGAATTATTACGCAACACAGTCGGCCCAGAACTTTCTCGATGCGATTCGGATTCCCACGCTCGTCATCACAGCTCAGGACGATCCGCTGGTGCCGTTCGAGATTTACCAGCGGGAGGTATTCCGCACGAATCCGGCTCTGACTCTGATCGCGTCCGAGCACGGCGGCCACCTCGGCTTTCTTTCGCGCAAACGGCCTCGCTTTTGGCTCGACGAATTCGCCCTTAACTGGATTGAAACGACACTTGCCGGAGATGCTTCTTTAGAGAAGCGGAGAGTAAGCTGAAAGCTTACGGGGATGAACGTAACAGAAATCTCACCGGATTGGCAGACTCTCCAGGGCACCACCCTGGAAGGCGGCTACGAGCTGAAAGATATCATCGAGGCGGCCGAAAACCGGGCTGTCCTGCGGGTGCGTGTGCTCGGCGACTATTCGCTCAAAGCCAGCGCTATCTTTTATGTTCTGGACGACGCCGCGGCCGACGAGCAGATTGGAATCTGGCAGTCGATCCGCTATTTCGAGAGCAAGAGCGCCGTCAGCATTCCGCTCGGAAGCGGCAAACTGAAACTCAATAACGCGACCGTCGCTTACGTGGTTTATCAAAATGCCGACGAAACGCTGGCGGATGCTCTGGAAGCGCAGCCGCTGAGTTCCGAGCAGGCCATCGATGCGACCCGCGCACTGGCTCGTGGCTTAAGCGAGTTACACGCCAACGGCTATGTACATGGCGGGCTGGCACCCGAGGAAGTGCGTGCAGTGGGCGATCGCGTCGAGATCTCGACCGAATCCATCCGCCACGTAAACACCGCGCCACGCATCGAGCACAATCCGGCAAAATATCGCGCGCCGGAAAGCGAAACGCAGAATCTCACTATTGCCTCCGACATCTGGTGTCTGGGCGCAACGATCTTCGAAGCGCTTACCAAAACGGCTTACCAACCGGTGCTGCGCGAGAAGGCTGCTGAATTGCGCCATCCGTTTGGAACGCTGCTAGAGGGCTGCCTCGAACCGGATCCAGACAAGCGCCTCCAGTTGAGCGACTTTGAGCCAATCCTTCGCTCCAAGGCACCGCCGCCGAAGCCCAAACCAGTACCGGCGGTGACTGCAGAAGCTCCCAAGGCCGCTGCGGCAGGCGCGACAAACGGAACGAGCGGCACGGTTGTGGCGCCCGAACCGTCTCCATCGAGCGAAGCTTTGACCGGCAAACCGGAGATCGGAGCCGCGAGCACGACGACTCCCCAGTTAGCTCCTCGAGCCGCCGACGCAAAGACTAGCACCACCGCGGAAATCAAGCCTCCCGTACAGAGCAGAGTGGATCGCCCACCGAAGCCCTCGCACGAGCCGCCTAAGTTCGAAGCGAACAATCGCCGGCCATTACGCCAGACCGCGATTTCGGATGAACCGGCGACCGGCTTCTCCGCCCGGCGCGGCTGGTTGTATGCCGTAGCGGCTTTCATCGCAATCTTTGCCATCCTGTGGTTCGTTCATGCGCGAAGCAATCAGAATACCGTCGCGCGAAACAACACGGCCGCAAGCGACAAGTCGGCAGTGCCGAAGCCTGCGCCTGCCTGGCCGACGCAAACTTTGAGTCCCGATGCGAAGACTCCTGCGCCCGCGAGCGAACCGCCCCAGCCGGCTCCCAAGACGGTGCACTCCGCCGCTCCTGAAACTGGCGGCCGAACGATCTGGCGAGTGGTTTTGTACACCTACCGGCGCGAAGCGGATGCTCAAAAGCGAGCGAATGAGATCGCTGCCAAACGGCCCGACCTGCACGCCGAGGTTTTCGCTCCCGCCAACTCAGGTCCGTATCTGGTGGTAGCGGGGGATGGCACGACGCGCGACGAAGCGGCACGTATCCGGTCGCGTGCCATTCGCGAAGGCATGCCGCACGATTCCTACATCCAGAACTATAGCCACTGATTCCGCGTGGATACGCTCGACTGGCTGCTTGGTTCTGATCCGGCCATTCGCTGGCAGGCGATTCGCGATCTTACGGATGCCCCTGAGGCAGCTATTGAGCGGGAGCGCAGCCGTGTCTCGCAGGAAGGTCTCGGAGCCATCATTCTTCGTGAACAGAGATCCGATGGTTCGTGGCGGCGACAGGATGCTCCGGCCTGGCGCACGACGCTCTTCACGCTTCAGCTTCTGCGCGCTACAGGCATCGATCCCGCCGACTCAGCTGTTCTGGCGGCCATGCTGCGGCTCGAAACCGGCTTGCGCTGGAATGACCTCGACGGTTGCTGGGAGTTGCGGCCGCCCGAAACGGGCGGAAACACGTTTTTCGAAGGAGAAGAAGAACCCTGCATAAACGGAGGCGCTCTGGCCGTCGGCTCGTACTTCGGACGTCCAGTCGAGAGCCTTGCAGCGCGACTGCTCGCCGAACAACTCGAGGACGGCGGCTGGAACTGTGAAGCGCCGGCAAGTACCCGCTCCTCCTTTCACACCACAATATGCGTGCTGGAAGGGCTGCTCGAATATGAGCGGGCGGTCGGCTCCACGCCCGATGTCTCGAATGCCAGACGGCGCGGCGAAGAATACCTGCTCACGAGGGTTCTCCACCGCCGGATCTCGACAGGTGAAATTGTGGATCGGGAATTTCTCGAATTCGCCTTTCCGCCGAGCTATCGCTACGACGTGCTGCGTGCGCTTGACTATTTCCGCCAGGCGCAATCGACTTTTGATTTGCGGCTTCGCGATGCGATCAGTTTGATGGAGAGCAAGCGCCAGCCGGATGGCCGATGGTTGCTCGACCGCGCCTACGACGAAGCATTAACTGCACCGGTGGGCGAGCGGGCTGGCGAACCGAGCCGCTGGAACACTCTGCGCGCGCTTCGTGTGCTGCGGTATTTCGGCCCAGACGCGCGTCCCGAGTAAACGAAAAGACCCTTCAGCTGAGCCGGAATGACTGCAGCATGCGGGTAAAGGTCGGCCTCAGCTTCTCGAAATCATCCTTAGGCGCGATGAAGACAAAGTACCGAAGCGAGCCGTCGCCCTGCGGAAAGGCCACGATCCAGTCATGCTCGCCGCGTCCGTTATTGGCCGAAGGATTGTCGGCTTCCACGCTGTGTCCGCTTACGCCATTCACTGTCACGTCGCTGTGCGTACCGGGAGCGAGTCCGGGATTGTCGCGCACGATCGTATCGACCAGCGCATCCAGCGCTGCGCCGGTGGTCATCCGGCCCTGCGGCCTGTAGCGATCGGTGAGAACGCCGTAGACGACGTTGCCCGCGCCTCCGCCCGATGAGCGCGCGACTCCGCCTTCAGGCGCAATCATGGCCGCGTCGCGCGAGCCATACGCCTGCCAGTTGCCGGGCGCATCGATTGAGAATCCGCTGCCCTTGAACGTGCGCCAATCGTTGCTGATGTTCAGATCCACGGTGCCCGGCGCACCCGCCTGCGTTACCGGCTGATTCACTCCGCTGCCGACCGTGTCGTTCGCGCCTTCGCTGCGCCATCGGCCAGACGCAACTTCCCGAGCCGTGTAGGCGTGCATCGGCCCAACTTCTTTCTGAATGGCTACGAACTCGGGCGTATTCGTTGTGTAATTCGATTTCGGCACAAAGGTAGCGATCTCTTTATTCACATACTCCGTACGATTGCCGGGATTCGGATGGTCGCTCATGAATTGCGCGCCGCCTTCGCCGTACTTCGCTTTGATTGTCTCGAAAAATTGCGCCATGCCGTGCGGATCGTAACCGGCATCGTACAAAATGCCGACGCCCATCAGATCCGCTTGCTGCTCGGCCCCACGCGACATCTTCAGAAATCCGAGCCCGGCCGTCATCCCGATGCCCTGCGCCGCGAGCTGTCCGGCCGCTCCGCCCAGCAGCACACCTGCGGCGACCTGCCCGAGTCCCGCCATCAGCCCAACGCGCTGCTCCTTGACGGCGTTGCAGACCGAGTGCTGGAGCACCACGTGCGAAATCTCGTGCGCCATCACGCCGGCCAGTTGCGATTCGTTGGCCGCAGCCTGTATGGTTCCGAGATTGACGAAGATGGTTCCGCCTGGCAGCGCGAAAGCGTTTATTTCTGCTACGTTTGCGACGTGAAAGTTATAGGGCCACTTGTAGCCCGGCGCCTGCGCTACCAGCTTCTCTCCCAGGCGCTGGATGTACTGCGTTACCGGGCTCGAGTCCGGCAGCACCGGCATTTGCTTATAGACCTGCTGCGCGGCTTTGCGGCCAAGCGCGATCTGCTGATCGGGCGGAACGTTGTTCTTGCACGGCGATAGTTCCACTCGCGCCTGGCAAATTGTTGTCTCGCTTATCAGAGCAAGTATCAGCAGAATCGTACGCATGCGGGTCGGCAGCCTTTCTCTCCTATTCTTATACTGTGGACACTCGATCGCAGCCTCGCGCCGTCTGCCTGCTGAGCGGCGGACTCGACTCGACCACCTGTCTGGCCATCGCGCGGGCGCAGGGCTTCGATTGCTATTGCCTGTCGTTTGATTACGGACAGCGGCACCGGGTTGAGCTTGAGGCGGCCGAGCGCGTGGCGCATTCCCTCGGGGTACGCGAGCACCGCACCGCTCGGATCGATCTGCGCGTTTTTGGCGGTTCGGCGTTAACCGCGGCCATCGACGTTCCCAAGGATCGAGGGGGCGCTGAAATGACGAGCGGCATTCCCGTCACATACGTGCCCGCGCGCAACACGATCTTCCTTTCGTTCGCGCTTGCATACGCCGAGGTCATCGAGGCGGAGCACATTTTCATTGGCGTGAATGCGATCGATTACTCAGGCTATCCGGATTGCCGGTCCGAATTTATTGCAGCTTTCGAGAATATGGCCAATCTCGCGACTAAGGCGGCCGTCGAGGGCCGGACGCATCTGAAAATCGATACTCCGCTGCTTCGTATGACCAAGGCCGACATCGTGCGCACGGCAGTCGAACTCGGTGTTGATCTGAGCCTGACACACAGCTGCTACGATCCCGACGCACAGGGCCGTCCATGCGGGCACTGCGATTCATGTATCCTGCGCGCCAAGGGTTTTGCGGAAGCGGGTTTGGCGGATCCGGCGTTGAGCTCAACGTGAAGATTTCGGAGATTTTCTATTCGCTGCAAGGGGAAGGCTCGCTGGTGGGTGTTCCGTCGGTATTCGTACGAACTTCCGGATGCAATCTGCGCTGCGTCTGGTGTGACACGCCGTATACATCCTGGGCTCCCGAAGGCGAAACGCTGAGCATTGGCGAGATTGTCGAGCGTGTTCTCGAGAGTCCAACGCGGCACGTCGTCGTCACGGGCGGTGAGCCGATGATCGCGCCCGAAATCGTGCCTCTGACGGAGCGGCTGCGAACGGCCGGCCTGCACATCACGATCGAGACCGCCGGAACCGTATTTGCTCCGGTTGTGTGCGACTTGTTGAGCATCAGCCCGAAGCTTGCCAACTCGGTTCCGCACGAGCGAGAAGGCGGACGCTGGGCGGCACAGCACGATCGCGTGCGTCTGCAGCCGGAAATCCTGAAACGCCTCACGTCCGAATACGAATATCAGCTCAAATTCGTGGTTTCCTCACCGGACGATCTGGCTGAAATCGAGCAGATTCGGTCGCTTTGTGCGGCGCCGGAGGAAAAAGTCATTCTCATGCCGGAAGGCACGAAGAGCAACCTGCTGCACGAGCGCGCGTTGTGGCTTGCGGAGCTTTGTAAAGAGCGCGGCTACCGCTTCAGCCCGAGGCTGCACGTTGATCTCTGGGGAGATCGCCGTGGCGTCTAATCCTCTGCCCGGCGAGCCATCCAGTGTTCATCGCCCTCGCCCAGGCGTTCCCGCATCTGCTGTTTCCACCATTCGGCGAGTCCCGGCATTTGAAGCATGCGCATCGCGAATGCCGGATCGAAATCTAAGTACGCGCAGCGGTTCAGCGCTGGAATGGACGCGCCCTCGTTCAGCCGCTCCTCAAGGACGTACGGGTCGCCGGTTTCGAGCACACCTGCCTCGAGTACTCGCAGATAAAAGCCGGTGCGATTCTCACGTACGGTCAGCTTGACCCAATCGCGCCGCCCGATGCGCCGTGCCTGGTTGGCGCAAGGAACGCGCGGCCCGCTTACCTGTACGAGCGCCGTGCCGAGGCGCACGATGTCGCCCACGCAGATCTCTTCTTCCGCTACATCTGCGAGCGTGATGTTCTCGCCGACATTACCGGGCCCGAGTTGCATGCCGTGGTTGGCGTTCCAGAATCGATAATGATCGGCCAGATGCACGCAGATCGCGCCATCCGGGCCTCCATGATACGGCTGTGCAACGGCGTCGCCTTCGAGCCCGTCCGCGGAAACGCGCACCGGTCCGGCGATGGGGTCGCGAAAGATGGACGACACCCATCTGCCGCGCGCATCTTCCAATTGCTTCGGCTTGCCGACGAAGACGCCGCATACGATCGCCATTCTCTGAGCCTACATCGCCACTCCGATAGACTGGAATTTGAAGCCCGATCACAACAAGCTGCGAGTGCGCGCGGTGAGCTATCTCAACACGGTTCCGCTGGTCTGGGGCATGCTGCACGGTGCTGAGCGCGATGAGGTGGATTTGTCGTTTTCGATTCCCTCCGAGTGTGCGCGTGATGTCGAGCGGGGCGGGGCAGAGGTCGGCCTCGTTCCCGTCGCCGAGATCGCCCGGCAAGGTCTTGAGATCGCGCCCGGAGTTGGTATCGCCTGCTACGGCGCGGTGCGCAGTATTCTGCTCTGTTCCCGCGTGCCGTGGTCTCAGGTCAAAACGCTGGCAGCCGATGCGAGTTCGCGCACATCGGTGGAGCTGGCGCGTGTAATTCTGCGGGAGCGCTATGGCGTGGAGCCCGCTATCAGCAGCGAACCGCCCGATCTCGCTCAGATGCTGGCGCACGCCGATAGCGCGCTCCTTATTGGCGATCCCGCGCTTCGAACCGACCCGCTGCGCACCGGGTATCAATGCCTCGACCTGGGGGCTGAATGGCTCGCGCTCACCGGTCTGCCGTTTGTTTTCGCCGCCTGGGCGGCCAAACCCGGCGTCGATTTAGACCGCGTTGCGCGCGTCACCACTGCTTCTTATGCATTCGGCCGCGATCACATCGACGAGATTGTCGAAGCCGAGCGCGAGCGGCGCGGCGTTTCGCGCGAACTGGCGCGCCGGTATCTCACCGAACACATCCGTTTCGAGATCGGCCCCGAAGAGCAACGCGGCTTGGAGACGTTTTTCGAACTGGCGAACCTGCGCACTCCCGCGCTCACCGCACGAACATGATGACCAGACAACAGGCAATCGATTTTTTCCGCAGCGACGACCTGGTCGGTATTGGCATGGAAGCCGATGCCGTGCGCCGCAGGCTGCATCCGGATGGCGTAGTCAGCTACATCATCGATCGCAATATCAACTACACCAATTTCTGCACCGAGTACTGCAGCTTCTGCGCCTTCTATCGTCCCATGGGCCACAAAGAAGGCTACATTCTGCCCGATGAAGTCATCCTCGATAAGATCCAGGAGACGATCGACCTGGGCGGCACCGGTATTCTCATGCAGGGCGGCTTGCATCCCGATCTCAAGATTGAGTGGTACGAGAACCTGCTCCGAAAAATCAAGTCGCGCTTCGATATCTGGTGTCACTGCTTTTCTGCGCCGGAAATCGTCAACATCGCCGAAGTCAGCGGCCTCTCGCTGCACGACACGATCGCGCGCCTGCGCGACGCCGGGCTCGATTCCATTCCGGGCGGCGGCGCTGAGATTCTGGACGACGACGTTCGGCATCGTATCAGCCGTCTGAAATGTCATACGCAAGAGTGGATCGATGTGCACCGAACCGCACATGCGCTCGGGATGCGCACCACCGCGACCATGATGTTCGGCACCGGCGAGACCATCGAGCAGCGGCTCAACCATTTCGAGATCGTGCGCCAGATTCAGGAAGACACCGGCGGCTTCACAGCATTCATTCCGTGGTTTTTTCAACGCGAGTATACCTCGCTCGGCCGCTTCGTGAAGCAAGAGGCGACGGCTGTTGAATACCTGAAGATGCTCGCGCTTTCACGCGTCTATCTAGATAACATCCTCAACGTTCAGGCTTCCTGGGTAACGCCCGGCCTGAAGGTGTGCCAGCTCGGCCTGCGCTTCGGCGGTAACGATGTCGGGAGCATCATGATCGAGGAGAACGTGGTCTCGGCAGCCGGCACGCACCATCGCGCCACTGAAGAAGAGCTGCGCCGCTTGATCCGCGACGCCGGGTTCATACCCAAGCAGCGCGATACGCTCTACCGCACGTATTTTCTAAATTAGAGAAGCAAAAAAGGCAGGCCCGAAAGCCTGCCCTTCTTTGTCTTACGCTCCAGCTGATTCTTAACTCGTCTGCTGCTTGGCCGGACGCGCAGCCTTGATGCGCTTCATGTTGAGCGATTTCTCCAGCCAGTCGTCGGCTTCCTTCCAGAGTGCTTTTGCCTCCTCCGGACTATCAGCCAGAGCGGCCTTTTCGCGAAGGAGGAGGTTCACATATGACATTGCATCTTCGTTCTCTTTGTCGATGGCGAGCGCCTTCTTCAACTGATCGAGACCGCTGTCAATCGTTTTCCCATACTTGTCCTTCAGGTCCGCCCGGACTTTCTTGTCGGGCAACGGACCCGGATCGTTCGGTCCGGTCAGTTTCTCGGTGACGCGAGCCGTCTGGATGTCGCCCAGCGCGTCGTAGTAATCAATTACGCCCAGATAGTAGTACGCTTCGCCATCCTTCGGATTCACCTCGATGCGGCGCTCGTTCCACTTGCGCGCTTCTTCAAATGCTGCTTTGCGCTTGTCGGGCGGGGCAGAAGTGGCCGAGTTGTAGGCCATGCTGGCCATCGATGCCAGCGCCTGTTCGTTCGAGGGATCCTTCTGCAGAATCTTCTTGAACTCGGCCTGAGCCATGTCGTAGTTCTTCTTGTTGTCCGGCGAATCCGCGCCGGGAACCCATTGGATGAAGTACGACGTGGCCAGATACGCCTGGGCGTTGGTGTTGTTCGGATCGAGCCGCACCGCTTCCTGGAAATGGCGCACGGCATCCGGGTACTTATTGTTCTTAAAGGCGATAACGCCCTGGTTCATCTGGTCGTTCGATTCAAGATGCGCGCAGCCGGATAAGAACAGCAAGCCCGAACCGAGAACAACCGGCAGAACGTTCGACTTTCGCATGATCGACATGTGATTCGCTCCCCGAGAGGCTATTGGCCCGCTTCCACTTTCGGCGTCATGATGCCGACTTTGTCGAGTCCGGCGCCCTTGGCGTCGTCTACAGCCTGCGCCACATAGCGATAATCGACGTCGGGATCGCCCTTCACGAACACCACCTTGGTGGCGCGCGTTTTGAAGATGTCTTCCAGCCGGGCCTGCAGATCAGCCTCTTTGATGGGCTGCCCATTGATCTCCATGCTGGTGTCCTTCTTGATCTCGACCACCACGTTCGGGTCCTGATTCGGCGGAGGTGGAGGCGTATTGGGCGGCGGCGGTTGTGGAACAAGTGTGTCCAAACCGTGCGGCGTCAACGGCGTGATCACCATGAAGATGATCAGCAGCACCAGCAGCACATCGATGAGCGGCGTAACGTTGATATCGGATTTGGTTCCCCCGGAACCGCCAACTGCAAATGCCATTTGTGTTTTTCCTCCCGTCCTCTCTTACATCACCGAGCTGACGTGCCGTTTATCCTTCACGTCTTCGGTAATCAGGCCGATCTGATCGACCCCAACCGTGCGCAGCGCATCCATTACGTCCGTCACGCTCGAAAACCGGGCGCGCGCATCGGCCTGGATGTAAACGGTTTTGTCCGACCGGTTCTGCTGCAGGTCTTTCACTTTGCCCGGCAGATCGTTGGCCTGCATCATCAGATTGCCGGGGCTGAGATAGATATGTCCGTCGCGGGTGATGGAAATCATCACCGCGTCTTCGCGGTCCGCTTCCTGCATTTTGATGTCGTTGTGCGTCTTGACCTTGTTGACCTGGACGCCTTTCGACAACATAGGCGTGATGACCATGAAGATGATCAGCAGCACGAGCATCACGTCCACCATGGGCGTGACGTTGATGTCGGAGACCACCGGCGGCGCTTTGGGCTGTTTCATTTCAATGCTCCTTTAATCGGAACGGGTGGCCGGCTTCCTGGTTTGGCGGAGAAGAGCGCCAGCCGCCCTCCTCCGCGTATCGATTCAACCGAGGTGAAACCTGCTCCGGACCGCTTCTGCTTTACTTGGCAACCGTGCGAGCTTGCGTCCGCTTCAAGAAGTAGTCGATCAGCTCGGAGCTCGAGTTGCCCATTTCTACGTCGAACGCTTCAATGCGGTTGGTGAAGTAGTTGAACACCCAGACCGCGGGAATCGCGACCAGAAGACCGAGAGCGGTGGTGATCAGCGCTTCGGCGATACCGCCGGCGACCGCGCCGAGACCGGTGGTCTTCGAAGTCGAAATCTGCTGGAACGCGTGCATGATGCCGACCACCGTTCCGAACAGTCCGACGAACGGAGCAGTGGAACCGATGGTGGCGAGGCTGCTGACGCCGCGCTTCAGTTCCGCGTGCACAATCGCTTCTGCACGTTCGAGCGCACGGCGCGAAGCTTCGATGTCCTCACCCGGAATGTCGCTGCTCAGCTGATGCGCTTTGAATTCCTGCAGACCGGCCACGACAACCTTGGCCAGATGGCTCTTGTTGAAGCGGTCGGCAATCTTGATGGCTTCGTCCAGTTTGCCTTCGCGGAGCGCACCGGCCACCGCGGGAGCAAACTGCCGCGATTGCTTGCGGGCTGCGTTATACGCAATCCAGCGATCGATCATGACGCCCAGCGACCAGGCGGACATGATGAACAGAATCGCGACGACAACCTTCGCGATGATACTCATACTGCCCCAGATCGTGCGCAGGTCGAAGTTGACGGTTTCTTCCTGGAGCAACCAGAGTGCCCAGATTTGAAGTTGCAATAGCATGTTTCTCTCCTAAGTTGAATCGATAGTTTTCTGACAATCGGAAGTTACTGGCTCAGCGTGAAATTCACGATGATATCAGTAACGACATCCACTGGCTGACCATTGAGCATGGTCGGCTTGTACCGCCATTGCTCCACGGCTTCTTTCGCGGCATTCACCAGAAGCGGATGACCGCGTACAAGCTGCAAGTGTTCAATCCTGCCCTCTTTGTTGATGACGGCAGTAAACTCTACCGTGCCCTGCACGCGAGCCGATTTGGCCAGCGGCGGATACACCGGCTGTACTTTGTGGATCAGGTTGGCCTCGGCCACGTTGCCGCCGATGCGCACCGGACCCGAAGGAGCTTTGGGCTTGGGAGGCGGTGGAGGCGGCGCAGCGCTGGGCACACCGCCGAGGACGCCGCCGAGCACACCGCCGGCGGTGCCGCCGGCTTCGCCCGTTCCACCCACCACACCGACTCCGGCGTCGGGCGGAGGTGCGGCTTCTTCAATCTTGTTGATCTGCTTCGGAATCGCCTTCGGTGCGATCAGCTGGTTGGCGATGAACTGCTTCACCACCGGCTTCTGCTGCACGACTTTGGGTGCAGGCGGCGGCGGTGGCGGCGGTGGCGGCGGTGGCGGTGGCGCCACCAGCATGCTCTTCAACTGCGCCGTCGGCAGCGTCTGCGTGTAGATCAGCGGGATCAGAATCGCGATCACGATAATCGAGCACTGTATCAGCAACGAGAGCAGAATCGTTGCGGGCTTCTTGGTTTTCCCCGTGTTAGTGAATGTTTGCTCAAACATCTTGTTTGCTCCCTGGGCTTTGCTCCCCTCCGGTGCGGCGCCTTACTTCGCGGTGCGCACCGCCTTTACGTTCTTCACTGCGCTGGGCGGCTTGGAAACCGCTACCGCCGGGCGTCCCTTCTTGCGGTTCTCAGAGATGTTATGCCAGAACACCAGAATCGGGCTGGCGATAAAGATCGATGAATAGGTTCCGATGATGATACCAACGACCAGCGCAAACGAAAATCCGTTCAGCACCTGGCCGCCGAATAAAAACAGCGAGAGCGCGGTCAGAAACGTCAGCCCCGAGGTCAGCACCGTCCGGCTCAGCGTCTGGTTGATGCTCAGATTGACAATCTGCGGGAACGTTCCGCGCACACCGAGCTTCAGATTCTCGCGAATGCGGTCGAAGGTGACGATGGTATCGTTCATCGAGTAGCCGACCAGCGTGAGCAGCGCGGCGATCACGGTCAGGTCAATCTGTTTATTAAACAACGAGAAGAGTCCGATGGTAATGATCGTGTCGTGAAAGACAGCGATCACGGCCGCGACGCCGTAAATCCACTCGAAGCGGAACGCGATGTAAACCAGCATCGCCGCCAGCGCCAGCAGTACCACGTTGACCGCCTGCTGGCGGAGGTCAGCGCCGATTTTCGGCCCGACAAACTCGAAGCTGCGGATGGTGAAATTGCCGGCGAAACACTGCGCTTTGATAACGTTCAGCACTTGCGGCGTAACGCCCGGGACGGAGGAAAGTTCGTCGAGGTTCCGAACCAGGCCCGAGTGCGCATCGCGATAGCCAGCGATGTTCTTAACGAGAGTCTGGAGCTGGTCGTCGGAGAGCGTAACGCCGGCTGCCGTCAGCGGGTCGCGCAGCCGGTCGGCAAGAGCAGTCTGGCCGGAGGTGTTGATATCGAGCTTGCCGTTCGCATTCGGATTGAACGCGGCGTTCAGAGTGGTGAGCATGTTGTTGCGCACCGTCTCGAGGCCGTGCTCGGCATTTCCGGCCGCTCCAGCATTCGCGCCGGTAGAGATTAAGACTTCCTGCGAACCTGCGTTGTTTACTTCCTGCACTTCGATCTCACCGGAGATTCGTTGGCGAAGCGCGGACCGTATGGCCTCCGCGTGCGGGCGGCTGATGAAATTGACATCCATGAGCGCTCCACCGGTAAAATCAATGCCGTACTTCGGGCCGCCTTTCACCCATAGACTGATCAGCCCAGCCGCAGTGAGCACCAGCGACAGGATGATGAACGGCCACTTCCTGCCCAGAAAGTCAAAGTTGGTTTGCTTGAAGATTTCCATCGAACCTTAATGGCAGGCATCTATAGGAGATAGACACCAGTCTGTTATAAATGTTCCCAATTCCGTGAAGAAGTTGTGGCCCCGCGCGGCCCTTTTTCGAGCGCTGGCGGGACCTTGCCTTCTCAAATGCTCAGCGCCTCAACCGGCTTGGCCCCCGAGAGCTCCCAATCGAAGATAAAGCGCGAGACAAACACCGCCGTAAACAGGTTCGCCACCAGGCCAATCACCAGCGTCACTGCGAAGCCCTTGACCGGGCCCGAGCCGAACAGAAACAGGATGGCGCAGGACACCACCGTCGTGATGTGGGTGTCGATAATGGTCACAAAGGCCTTGCTGAAGCCGGCATCTACCGCGGCCCGGACCGCTTTGCCCGCCCGCAGCTCCTCTCGAATGCGCTCGAAGATCAGCACATTGCTATCGACTGCCATACCGATGGTCAGCACGATGCCGGCAATACCGGGCAGAGTTAAAACTGCGTCGAAGTAAGCCAGGCAGGCGATCAGAATAACTGCGTTGAGAATCAGGGCCAGCGTGGCATTAATCCCGCTCCGCTTGTAATAAATCAGCATGGCGATGATGACCGCCAGGACGCCCGCAATACCCGCCGCAAATCCTTCGTGAATGGAATCGACTCCGAGCGATGGCCCAACCGTATTCTCCTGCTCGTAAACCACTCTCGCCGGCAGCGAACCCGCCTTCAGGTTCAGCGCTAAATCGCTTGCATCCTGCTGGCTGCCAATGTTGTTGATCACGCCGTTGTCGCTGATCTGTCCTTCGATGACCGGCGCGCTAAGCACTTTGCCGTCCAGCACGATGGCCGCCCGGTGGCCGATATTGGCTCCGGTGTATTTCGAGAAGCGCTCGGCTGCGTCCTGGCTCAGGACGAAGTTGGCTTCCCACATGCCGGACGCCTGCGCCTGCTGCGGTTTGGCATCGCGAATGTCCGTTCCGCGTACGACTGGCGTACGCGCTACCAGGTAGACCCCGCCCTCACGCGAGCCGCCCTGCGAGGCGGAGCCGATCAGCTTCGTTCCGGGGGGTAAAATCCCGTTGTTCTGCGCCAGCGCCTCCTCTCGGCTGGCGTACGGTCCGCCCTTGACGTCGTACCACTCGAGTTGCGCGGCCGTCTGCAAAATCTGCTTCACGCGGGTCGGATCGTCCACGTTCGGCAGCTGAATCAGCAGTTCCGCATCGGCATCTTCCCGCCGCTGCTGCACGCTCGCCTCGCTTAAGCCGAGCGCGTTCACCTTCTTATCCAGCGTGTTCTTGGTCTGGGCCAGTACCCGCTGCCACATGGTGAGTGCTTCGGAAGGCTTCATCGTGAGCCGGTAATCGGTCGCGTTCACCGGCGTCATGAGATAATTCGCGAACTTCTCGTTGACCACGCCGCGCAGCGTGCCGCCCTGGGTCGAAGGAACGCCGCGGATCACGATAGCGGCCTTGGTTGCCGATTTCAGGTCCTTTGCTTCATCGACGTCAACCGAGGAGTAGGTCAGGTTCGCCTGGTTCGCGGCCGTTTTCATCCGGTCAGCGTCCAGCGCCACCTGGGCGTTGAAAGCGTCCTGCTCCTGCACCTGCACCACCAGGTACGTGCCGCCCGTGAGATCGAGACCGAGGTGAATATTTTTGTTCCAGTTCTCCACCAGCTGCGCCTTGCTGGTCGGGACGCCGATGATGCCGTAAATACAAACCAGGATCACCGCGATAATGAACAGGAACTTGTAGCGTAAATTGCGTGTCATCAGTCTAAAGCTTCGAGAATAGCCGAGGCGTTACTTCTTTGCGCCTTCATCGGAAGGAACCACACCCGTGACGGCGCTGCGGGCGACCTGTATTTTCAGGTTGTCCGGCTTGATTCGCAGTATTAGCGTATCATCATTCACCGCCACAATGGTGCCGATGATGCCGCCGGAGGTCTGCACGGTTTGCCCGCTCTGTAGTGATTTGATCATCTCCCGGGTATTTTTCTGCTGCCGCCGCATTGGCATAAACACCAAGAAATAGAAGATGGCGATCATCAGAACGATCGGCAGAATCCCGGTCAGGAACGAGGCTCCGGGCGCAGCAGGAGCGGCAGCCTGCAGCCAGGCGAGTAGAGAAAGGTGCATAAGTCCTGCATAAGATCATATCCGCCCGCGCGAGCACCGGTTGTAAGCGGGACGGCATGGGAGAAGATTTGACGAAGATTTATACTGGTAATGAGCTACCCTTCCTGCCAGCGTTGCTCGCTTTTCCCTCGCATGCCGGAGAACACCAGTCCAGCGCCGTGTGAAATCGTCACCAGCGAAGAGGTGTCCCACGCGGCGCGGCCGGTGCTCGCGATTCGCGGCGCGCGCGTCCACAACCTCAAGAACGTCAGCGTCGATATCCCGCATAACCGGTTGACTGTGGTGACGGGCGTTTCGGGATCGGGTAAATCATCGCTGGTTTTCGACACGATCTACGCCGAAGGGCAGCGGCGCTACGTGGAATCGCTTTCGGCCTATGCGCGGCAGTTTCTGGAGCGCATGGAGAAGCCAGATGTGGATGAAATACTCGGCATCGCACCGCCGATTGCCATCCGGCAGAAGAACCAGACGCGCAATCCGCGCTCAACCGTCGCGACCGCGACCGAACTCTACGATTTCATGCGGCTGCTCTGGGCGCGGGCCGGGCGGACTTACTGCCCAAACGACGGAACGCGCATTCAGAGCGACACCGTGGATCAGGTCGCCGATGCCATGCTGGAGCAGCCGCAGGACTCGCGCTGGTATGCGCTCTTTCCCGTGCGCGCGGAAGGTAAGGCCGCGGGCGATCTGCGCGACCGGCTCTTCGACCTACGGAAGAAAGGCTTCAACCGGCTCTTTCAGAACGGGCAGATGTTCGAATTTTCGACGCCGGAATCGCTGCTGGAAATCGATTTCGCAAAGCCGCTGTTCGTGCTGGCCGATCGTATCGTGATCCGGCCCGATCTGCACCAGCGTATTGTCGATACGGTCGAAATCTGCTATCGGGAAACGGGCGAATTGTTCTTCGAAGCAGCGGGAGTGGCGGAGCCGAGGGTACTGCACTTCAGCGAGAAGTTCGCCTGCAAGCTCTGCGGGCACACGGCCGCTGTGCCCGAGCCGGCGTTATTCAGCTTCAATAACCCGATCGGTGCGTGTCCGATTTGTCAGGGATTTGGGAACACCATCGATTACGATTTCGGACTGATTATTCCCGATCCGTTTCTCTCGATTCAGGACGGCACGGTGGATCCCTGGACGAAGCCGCAATACAGCTGGTATTACGACGAAGAGTTCAAGCCGAAAGCGCGCGGCAAGGCGCGTTTGAACGTGCCCTATGCGGATCTGAAACCGGAAGAAAAGCAGTTTGTGCGCACGCACATCCGGCGTTTCTTCGAAGAGGTCGAGAAGAAGAAGTACAAAGTGCATGTGCGCGTGTTCCTTAGCCGCTATCGCGCGTACACGGAATGCCCTGCGTGTAACGGAGGCCGCCTGCGCCCGGAGGCGCTTTGGGTCAAGCTCGGCGATTGCAATATCGCCGAAGTCTCGCGCATGAACATCTCGCGCGCACAGCAGTTTTTCGATGCGCTCGAGCTGAGTCCGGAAGAGTCGCAGGTAGCCGAGCGCGTACTCGCGGAAATTCGGCAGCGCTGCAAGTTTTTGAACGATGTTGGGCTCGAGTATCTGACCCTGGACCGGCTTTCGGCGACGCTCTCGGGCGGGGAAGCGCAGCGCATTCAGCTGGCGACGTGCCTCGGCTCGCGATTGGTCGGAGCGACCTATGTGCTCGATGAGCCCTCCATCGGGCTGCACAGCCGCGATACCGCGCGCCTGATCCGGATTTTGCATGATCTGCGCGAGCTCGGAAACACGATTGTGGTGGTTGAGCACGATCCCGAGATCATGGCCGAGGCGGATGACATCCTTGATCTCGGCCCGGGGGCGGGCGAGGCAGGTGGTCGCGTGATCTTTTCGGGCAGCTACGATCAGCTTCTGACTGATCGCGAATCGCAGTCACTGACGGGCCGGTACTTGCGGGGCGAGCTGAATGTGTGGCGCCGCCGTGAACGCCGGAAGGTGAATCCGAAGCGAACGGTTCGATTTATCGGGGCGCGCGCGAATAACCTGAAGAACGTCGATGTCGAGATTCCACTCGGCATGATGGTGGCGGTTACCGGCGTATCGGGTTCTGGAAAATCGAGTCTGGTACACGAAGTGATCTATCGCGCGCTCGATCTGGAAGTCAACAAAGAGCGGCAGAGCGCGAGTTCCTCTGAACAAGAGAATGCGCCCGCGCGGCTGCAGCTGAAGCGCGTGGAGCGGTCGAATCTGCTGACGAGCGTTGTGATGGTGGATCAATCGCCGATTGGACGCACGCCCCGTTCAAATCCGGTTACGTATGTGAAAGCGTTCGACCTGATTCGCGAGCTGTTCGCCGCAACACCGGAAGCCGAGCGCCGCGGCTACAAGTCGGGACATTTTTCCTTCAACATCCCCGGAGGCCGCTGCGAGACCTGCCAGGGCGATGGAACGGTCACGGTCGAGATGCAGTTTCTGGCGGATGTGGAGCTGGTCTGCGAAGAGTGCAAAGGAACACGCTATAAGCAGAGCGTGCTCGACATTCGTTACAAGAACCTGAATATCCACGAAGTCCTGCAGCTCACGGTGCGCGAAGCATTGTCGGTTTTTGCCGATACACCGCGGCTGGCGGCCCGGCTGAAAGTGCTGGCGGATGTCGGGCTGGGTTATCTGCGGCTGGGGCAATCGGCGACGACACTCTCGGGCGGCGAAGCGCAGCGCGTCAAGTTAGCGGCGCATCTGGCACAGGCGAGTTGCGAAGGCACGCTATTTCTCTTCGATGAGCCGACCACAGGACTGCATTTCGACGACATCGCGAAACTGCTGTATGCTTTTGAACGCCTGATCCAGAACGGCGGCAGCATACTGATCATCGAGCACAATCTGGACCTGATCCGTGCGGCGGACTGGATTATCGATCTCGGTCCGGAAGGCGGCGAAGCAGGCGGCCAAATCATAGCGCAAGGCACGCCGGAAGCGATTGCGAACGCGCCGAACTCCTACACCGGTCAGTATCTGAAACCCCTGCTACTCGCCGAGAGCGCCATCGCTTAGCTCATGCCGAGTGCCCGCGATCTGCCTTCCGTCGATGAAGTCCTGCGCACAATCGGGATCATCGATGGTGTTCCACGGCGGCTGATCGCGAATGAAATCCGCCGGGTGCTCGCCGAGCGGCGCGAGGTCTTGCAAAAAGGCGAAGAACCCGATTCGCTCCCCATTCAGGAACAAGTTCGTCTGCGAATAAGGGCGCTGCTCGAGCCAAGCCTGCGGCGTGTGATCAATGCCACCGGCGTGGTGCTGCACACCAATCTCGGCCGTGCGCCCTTACCCGAGTTTCAGCCGCTCACCGGATATACAAACCTCGAATACGACATCGAAAGCGGGAAACGCGGCAAACGTGACTCGCATATCGCCCGGCTGCTCGAGGCGCTTCTGAAGCGGCCGGGGATCGTCGTCAATAACAACGCGGCGGCGGTCTATCTCGTGCTTCGCGAACTGGCCAAGGGCGGGGAAGTGATCGTTTCGCGCGGCGAACTGATCGAGATCGGGGATGGTTTTCGTATTCCCGATATCATGCTCGAATCGGGCGCGCTACTGCGGGAAGTGGGCACGACGAATCGCACGCGCATTGAAGATTACGAGCAGGCGATGTCCGAAAGGACGCGGCTCATCCTGCGCGTGCATCGCTCGAATTTTCACCTGAGCGGCTTTACTGAGCGGCCATCGTTGCAGCAGCTGGCGCAACTGGGCAGGAAAAGCGGTATTCCCGTCTACGAAGATCTGGGCAGCGGGTGTCTAACGGATCCGCGTAGAGCGGGTATCGAGGAACCCGTCGTTGGCGAGAGTTTAAAGGCGGGCGTCAACCTGGTTTCGTTTAGCGGCGACAAGCTTTTGGGCGGTCCGCAGGCTGGCATTATCGCGGGAGATGGGGCGCTCGTCGCGCGCATTCGGCGCAACCCGATGTATCGCGCCTTTCGTGTCGACAAGCTTATCCTGCAGTCGCTCGAAACGACTCTGCATTTCGCACTGCAAGAAGATTGGGGGCGTATTCCGGCATTGCGCATGATCATGACGCCGGTAAGCGAGCTTCGGGCGCGCGCCGAACGGCTTTGTGCGCAGCTCGAATCCTCTATCTATTGCGTACGCGAAACCGCCTCGCTGATCGGAGGTGGCTCGACGCCCGAGCAGACGTTGCCGACCTGTGTGATTGAAGCGAAGGTGCCGAATGCGGCGCAATTCGAGCGGCACCTGCGAGCCGCTTCGACTCCGGTAATCGCGCGAGTCGAGCAAGGAGCCGTACGGATCGACTTGCGTACCGTATTAGAAGAAGAAGAAACGGAGCTTGTGGCTGCCCTTAAGGGAGCAGAGGCGTGCCTGGAGCGTTGAGATATGCCGGCCAAACACAACTCGCTCATCTATCAACTTCGGGTCGCGCTGCGCGACATTGAACCGGCGATCTGGCGGCGCATTCAGGTCCGCGACGACATCACGCTCGCGCAGCTTCACCGGGTTCTGCAGATTGTGATGGGCTGGGAGGATTATCACCTTCACAATTTTTTGGTCGGAGGTCGAACGTACAGCGTCCCCGATCCGGATGATTCCTTTCATGAGCGTCGCGTGATCGACGAGCGGGGCGTCCGGCTGCGGAGTGTCATCACGCGGGTTGGAACTAGCTTTGAATATGTATACGACTTCGGAGATGACTGGCAGCACGACATTCTTCTCGAGGCGATCCTGCTGCCCGAAGCGGCCGCGTTCTACCCCCACTGTGTGTGCGGAGAGCGCTGCGGACCACCGGAGGATGTAGGCGGTTGGGGCGGGTACGCCAACTACCTCGAAGCGCTGGCCGACCCGCAACACGAAGAGCACGAGCAAATGCTCGAATGGCGGGGTCCATTCGAGCCGGAATCGTTCTCTGTGGCCGACGTGAACCGCCGATTAGAGAAGCAATTTCGTGCCGCGCGGAAGACAAAGACTGCCGAAGATCATACGATTGGAGGCACGCTGCAGTGAGCGTTAGTGCGCTTCACGTGTGAGAGTTAGCTGATCGCGAAAGTCGCCGCGCGAAAGCCGCCGGATGAAATCGAGATCGCCTTCGAGAAAATCGAGCCTCGGCAGCGCAGAAAGCTCGATCCAGCAGATCTGCTCGTAAACTCGACCGACAGGCTCCCCGGCAAACTCGGGAACTGAAAAGAACAGCAGATGGACGCGGCTGCCGCTGGGATAATCATGTTCATAGCGCGCCAATTCGCCGCCGACGCGAGCCGAGATGTGCAGCTCTTCCCATAGCTCGCGAACGAGAGCCTCGCGCGGGGTTTCGCCATACTCGACTTTTCCGCCAGGAAACTCCCATTTGAGCGAATGCCGATCGCCTTTGCGCCGCTGGCCTACAAGCACTTTTCCGTTTTGATGAATAATGCCGGCAGACACGAGCAGCGGCGGACGTTGCTTCATGAGCGCCTTTGGCGGGCTAGCTCCATTGCCTCTCGATTCTAAACCAGCGCTTCGGCTTTGGGTTTTTCGGCCATGAGCTGGCGCAGCACGTAGGGGAGAATCCCGCCGTGCCGGTAGTACTCGGCTTCCTGCGGCGTGTCGATGCGGACCTTGGCCTCGAACGAAATCTTCTTGCCTTTGGGTGTCGTAGCAGTGACCGAAACGTTGCCGCCTCCGGCTGTGATCGCTTGGCGGATACCGGCTATGTCGAATACTTCTTCTCCGGTGAGATGCAGGCTTTCGCGGGTGTGGCCGGCAGTGAACTGAAGCGGCAGAACGCCCATCTGGACCAAATTGGAGCGATGGATGCGCTCAAAACTCTCGGCGATCACGGCGCGAATGCCGAGCAGCAGCGTTCCTTTGGCCGCCCAGTCGCGCGACGATCCCGACCCATATTCTTTCCCGGCGATAATCACCAGCGGCACGCCTTCGGCTTTGTACTTCATGGCCGCATCGTAGATGGACATCTTTTCGCCATCGGGCAGATGCCGCGTAACGCCACCTTCTACGCCCGGTACCAGCTGGTTTTTCAGGCGGATGTTGGCGAACGTGCCGCGGACCATGACCTCGTGGTTGCCGCGGCGGGAGCCGTAGCTGTTGAAATCTGCCGGTTTCACGCCGAGCAAGATGAGATATTTGGCTGCGGGGCTATCGATCGCAATGGAGCCGGCTGGCGAAATGTGGTCGGTGGTAACGGAATCGCCCAGCACAGCCAGTGCGCGCATACCGTGAAAATCATTGACGAATGTTTCCGGGTCGGCGATCGTTTCAAAGTACGGCGGCTGTTTGATGTAGGTGGACTCGTCGCTCCATGCATAAATACTGCCTTCCGGAACATGCAGCGCATTCCACGACTGGTCGCCGCCGAAGACCTCGCTGTATTCTTTGTGGAAGAATTCCGTGCGGGCGGATTTCTTCACAACGGCATCGACTTCTTCCGCGGTCGGCCAGATGTCTTTGAGATAGATCTTTTCACCCTGCGCATTTTGGCCAATCGCGTCCTTAGTGAGATCGAGATCGATGCGGCCGGCCAGCGCGTAAGCCACCACGAGCGGCGGCGATGCGAGATAGTTTGAGCGCACGAGCGGATTGACCCGCCCTTCGAAATTGCGATTGCCGCTGAGCACGGCGGCGACGTTCAGTTTTCCTTCATTAACAGCAGCGGCTACGTTGTCAGGAAGCGGGCCGCTGTTACCGATACAGGTCGTGCAGCCATAGCCGACGAGGTGGAAATTCAGCTGCTCGAGATAGGGCATCAGACCGGCATCACTCAGGTAATCGAAGACAACTTTAGAGCCGGGCGCGAGCGACGTTTTCACCCACGGTTTTACGCTGAGCCCGTGCTCGATGGCTTTCTTGGCGAGCAGACCCGCCGCGATCATGACGGACGGATTGGAGGTGTTGGTGCAGCTGGTGATGGCGGCGATCACAACTGCGCCGTCATGAATCGTTTCCTGATGGCTGTTGACCGAAACCGACGCGGAATTCGGTGTATGACCGAGCGACGTCAGAAAATTATCCTTCACCTCCGGCAGTTCGACGCGGTCCTGCGGACGGCGTGGCCCCGCCAGCGAGGGAGTCACTTTCGATAGATCGAGGGAGAGCGTATCGGAGTAAACGGGATCGGTCGATTCGGGTGTGAGGAACAGTCCCTGCTCTTTGGCATAGGCCTCGACGAGCGCGATGTGGTCCGGTTTGCGTCCGGTGAGGCGAAGATAATCGAGCGTGACGCCGTCAATGGGGAAAAACCCGATGGTGGCGCCATATTCGGGCGCCATGTTGCTGATGGTGGCGCGGTCGGCAAGCGAGAGCGCGCTGACGCCGGGCCCGTAGAACTCGACGAACTTGCCGACGACGCCTTTCTTGCGCAGCATCTGTGTGACGGTGAGTACGAGATCGGTTGCTGTCGCACCTTCGGGAAGTATGCCGCTCAGTTTGAAGCCAACCACCTGCGGCAGCAGCATCGAAATCGGCTGACCGAGCATGCAGGCTTCGGCTTCAATGCCGCCCACGCCCCAACCGACCACGCCTACGCCATTGATCATGGTGGTGTGCGAGTCGGTACCCATCAGGGTGTCGGGATACGCCTGGGCGATGCCATTCTTGCGGTCATCGAATACGACGCTTGCCAGATATTCGAGATTCACCTGGTGCACGATGCCGGTGTCGGGCGGCACAACGCGGAAGTTGTGAAAAGCTTTCTGGCCCCAGCGCAGAAAAGCGTAACGCTCCTGGTTGCGTGCGAACTCGAGGATTGCATTTTCGGCAAAGGCCTGGTGCGAACCGAAGGCGTCGACCTGAACGGAGTGATCGATGACGAGGTCGGCCGGAATGAGCGGGTTGGCAAGCTCCGGATCTGCGCCTAATTTTTTAAGCGCATCGCGCATGGCGGCCAGATCGACCACGCAGGGAACACCCGTAAAGTCCTGCAGAAGAATGCGCGCGGGGCGAAACTGAATTTCCTGGGGCGGAGCCTTCGCGTCCCACTTGGCAACGTATTCGATATCGGCTGCTTTTACAGTGCGCTCATCTTCAAATCGCAGAAGATTTTCAAGCAGCACACGGATGGAATACGGCAGGCGCGCGATTTTAACGCCGGTGGCGCTTTTTTCGAGAGCATCAAGGCGAAAAATTTGATACTCATCGCGATTGACGTGAAGTGTGGCAGCAGCGCCAAAGGTATTCTTACTGGGCATTTACTTTCAGTTTAGAACCGGCGGTGTGTTTTGAACATTGGCCTACATATAGACGGGTTGCTCAATACCAAGCACGTGAAGCACGGCGGCGAGCTGGTCGCGCACAAATGTTGTGAGCCAGAGTAACGCCGAGCGCCGGGCAAGGTCCGGCTCAGCGATAACCGAGTGCTCGTGATAGAAATTGTTGAACGCCTGCGCGAGCTGAAAGGCGTATTTCGCTACGTGTGCGGGCTCGCCGGAGGCAATCGCGCGCTCGAGCAGGGAGCCGCTTTTCGAGGCCAGCAGCAGTAATTGCCAGAGTGTCTCGTCGGCGAAACACTGCGCCAGCAGATCGCCTGAAAGCGCCGCGGCAAAATCGGGTGGCGGTCCGAAGCGTTCTTCGACTTTACGGAGGATGTTGCCGGCGCGCACGGCCGCGTACTGAACGTAAGGACCGGTTTCTCCTTCAAAACTGAGCGCCTCATGAAAATCGAAGGCGATGACGGAGTTGCGTGTGAATTTGAGCATGAAATAGCGCAGCGCGCCAACCGCAATCTGTTCAGCAACTCGCTTACGTTCGTCGGCTGGCGCGTCCGGGTGCCGATCTTCGACTTCGCACAGGGCGTTTTCGATGAGTTTGTCGATCAGATCGTCGGCTTTGACGCCCAGCCCTTTGCGGCCGGAGACTTCAACGTAGGGGCGGCGCTTGTCTTCTTCGGAGAGCGCAATCCCGAGCTCGAGGCAGGTGCGGGGTGAGAGCGCGACCATCTCGTAGGAGAAGTGCGTGGAAGCATCGGCCTGAGCGTTGTAGTCGAGCGCGCGCAGCCCGGCTACGACGACATCCTGCAGATACGACTGGCGCGAATCGATCACGTTGAAGACTTGTTTGGCGCGACCGAAAGAAGGCGCGCCGCTCTCTGAGAGGTGATCGGTCGTGACCCATACCTGCGAGCCATCCGGATACGCGGACCAGCGCCGGTAAAAGAAATCCTTACCGAGCAGACCGAATTTCCAGAGCTGATAGGCGATGTCTTTACCGACGTAGGTGACCGTGCCGTTGGAGCGCACGATAATCTTGTCGTCATCCTCGGAGCGTTCGCCTTCACGGAAGGCCGTCGCGGGCATCACCCAGCAGTCCTTGTTCTTGCCTTGCTCTTCGAAGTAGATTGCCTTTCGTTCTTTGAGAAGTTCGAAGGCAGTTGCCCAGAACTTCAGATGCAGGATTTCGCTTTCGCGCGGCAGGAGCTGATACGTAACCCCGATGCGGAACATGGTGGCGAGATGCAGACGCACAATCGCATCGGCCACGAGTGTTCCGAGTTCGGCGAGTGTGCCTTCGCCCGCTTCGATGGCATGCAGCGTGTCGCCTCGCCAGGCGAGAGCGGCTGGTTCCTGCTGGTAATGCGATGAGACGCGCGCGTAGAGATCCCAGCACAAGTAATCGAAGCGAACAGCCGGATCTTCGATCAGCGCGCGCACCTCGGCTGGGGTTTTCTTTTCGAGAAAGTGAAAGCCGGCGACAACGTCGGCGACCTGAACGCCGGTGTTATCGATGTAATTCTGAACTTCGACCTCTCGCCCCCGCTCGCGCAGCATACGGACGAAGGTGTCTCCCAGAATCGCGTTGCGCAGGTGGCCAATATGGGCGGCCTTGTTGGGGTTGATGTTGGTGTGCTCGACGACGATCTTGCCCGGAACAGGAGCCGGTCCGCCTCTGCTGGCCGCGAAGAGTGACTGTGCGTAAGCAGCGCGGTCAAGCCGTACGTTTATGTAACCGTTTCCGGCGATCTCAAATGACGAAACACCGGCGATTGCATCCAATCCGGCGGCGAGCTCTTCGGCGATCCGGCGCGGCGGACGCTTGAGCTGGCGTGCAAGCTGGAAGGCTACGGGAATGGCCAGTTCGCCGAATGAAGCCTGCTTGGGCTGCTCGAGCGAAACGTCAAGAGTCAGGTCAAAACGCTCGCGTAAGCGGCGCTGAATGGCAGTGCTGATTGCGCTTTCAATCTCCTGGAACACTGCCATTCAGTATGGCGGATCGTCCTGCGCTTACATGGTTCCGATGACCGTGAGATTGGTAGTCCCCGAGCCGCTTGCGGTTGAGTTCTGCAGGCCCCAGGCGATCTTTGTCGGATTGCCGGAGGTGAAGAACGTTGCAGCCGTTACGGAGCTGTATCGGGAGCAGTTATCGTAATCGGTGCAGACATTTATCGTCAGCGTGGTGCCGTCGTTGACAAGTTGTACATACTGGACCCCGCCCAGGCCGCTTGGGAACGGAGCAATGTTCTGCTGCGTAGCGGAGTAGCTGCCCGCCATGCTGAAGGTCGCCATCCGGCACCCTGCGCTCGTGCCGAAGGATGTATTGCCGGTACCGCAGTTCATGCCCTGGAAACCGGTTGTACCGTCGGTCCATCCGAAAAAGATCTGCCGGTAATTGAGCGTATCGTCGAGCAGCGGCAGCTTGACAGGCAGGGTGACAGTGTAGGGAGTCGCCGGTGCTGCGAAATAGCGCATGGTCAGACTACTGGAGCCCGCGGCCGGAGCGCTGTCGAGTTCATAGCCGTTCGTGTTGGTGGAAGTGACGGTGCTGCTGGCGCCCGATGTTGTGACGCTCAGCTTGCCGGCCGGAGTGATCGGCCGGCCGCCGTAGTAGTAGGTCCAGGTATTGGTGGCGGTGCACAGGGCGCGATCGAACAAGCCGCTGATCACGATGTACAGCGTCCCGGCCGTACAGGTCGATGGCACGTTGGCATAAGTGCCGTAAAGGACAGTTCCTGCCGGACCTTGGGGGCCGGTTGCTCCCGTGGGGCCTTGTGGCCCTGTGGGTCCGACGAGCGAAGTGCCGCTGCTGGGCCAGGCTCCGGAGGCTTTCGGACCGTAGAGCGTGCTGGTGGAAGTGTTCAGGTAGAAGTCGCCGTTCTGGCCGAGTGAGCTGGAGGGCGTGGAGGTGCCGTTCCAGATGGTATTGCCGTTCGTGCCGGCAGCACCCGTTGGGCCTGCTGGTCCTGTCGCGCCAGTTGGCCCGGTTGCACCGGTCGCTCCGGTGGGACCCTGTGGACCGGTAGGTCCGATGAGCGATGTACCGCTGCTGGGCCAGGCTCCGGAGGCTTTCGGGCCATAGAGCGTGTTGGTGGAGGTGTTCAGGTAGAAGTCGCCGTTCTGGCCGAGTGAGCTGGAGGGCGTGGAGGTGCCGTTCCAGATGGTATTGCCGTTCGTGCCGGCAGCACCCGTTGGGCCTGTTGGTCCTGTCGCGCCAGTTGGCCCGGTTGCACCGGTCGCTCCAGTTGGGCCTTGTGGACCGGTAGGTCCGATGAGCGATGTACCGCTGCTGGGCCAGGCTCCGGAGGCTTTCGGGCCATAGAGCGTGCTGGTGGAAGTGTTCAGGTAGAAGTCGCCGTTCTGGCCGAGTGAGCTGGAGGGCGTAGAGGTGCCATTCCAGATGGTATTGCCGTTCGTGCCAGCAGCACCCGTTGGGCCTGTCGCTCCGGTGGGACCCTGTGGACCGGTGGGTCCGACGAGCGATGTACCGCTGCTAGGCCAGGCTCCGGAAGCTTTCGGACCGTAGAGCGTGTTGGTGGAGGTGTTCAGGTAGAAGTCGCCGTTCTGGCCGAGCGAGTTGGAGGGCGTGGAGGTGCCGTTCCAGATAGTATTGCCGTTCGTGCCAGCAGCACCTGTTGCACCCGTTGGTCCTGTGGGCCCGGTTGCACCCGTCGCGCCGGTTGGTCCGACGAGCGAGGTGCCCGTCCCGGGCCAAGTGCCGGTGGCTTTCGGTCCGTAGAGTACGTGCGTCGACGTATTCAGATAAAAATCGCCGTTCTGGCCGAGCGTACTCGCCGGCGTAGAGGTTCCGTTCCAGATCGTGTTGCCATTCGTACCTGCAGCGCCAGTGGGTCCGACGAGTGACACACCTGTGCCGGGCCACGCGCCCGAGGCTTTCGGGCCGTAGAGCGTGTTGGTAGACGTATTCAGATAAAAATCACCGTTCTGGCCGAGCGTGCTGGCGGGCGTAGAGGTTCCGTTCCAGATCGTGTTGCCGTTTGTGCCGGGGACGCCCGTAGCACCTGTTGGTCCCGTCGGGCCTTGTGGACCCGTGGGTCCGACGAGCGACGTACCACTGCTGGGCCATGTGCCGGAGGCTTTCGGGCCGTAGAGCGTATTGGTAGACGTGTTCAGATAAAAGTCGCCATTCTGGCCGAGCGTACTCGCCGGCGTAGACGTTCCGTTCCAGATCGTGTTGCCGTTTGTCCCGGCCGGGCCCTGCGGACCCGTTGCACCGGTGCTTCCGGTTGGACCCTGCGGGCCTGCTGCACCAGTGGCTCCTGTGGGACCTTGTGGCCCGGTTGCGCCAGTCGGACCCTGCGGACCAATGAGCGAGACACCCGTGCCAGGCCAGGCACCCGAGGCTTTCGGGCCGTAGAGCGTGTTGGTAGAAGTGTTCAGGTAGAAATCCCCGTTCTGGCCGAGCGTGCTCGCTGGGGTCGATGTTCCGCTCCAGATCGTGTTGCCGTTGGTACCGGCTGGCCCCTGCGGACCGGTTGATCCCGCTGGACCGGTCGCGCCTTGCGGCCCCGGAACTCCTGTCGGACCCTGCGGACCCGTCGCTCCCTGTGCTCCAGTCGCGCCTGCTGGACCGGCTGGCCCCTGCGGACCAATCAGCGCAACGCCGCTCGAAGGCCAGGACCCGTTCGCCTTTGGACCGTAGACTTTCTCGGCTGCCGTGTCGAGATAGAAGTCGCCGTTTGCGCCAACGGATGCGGGCGGCGCCCCTGTTCCATTCCAGATCGTGTTCCCGTTCGCGCCGGCTGGTCCCTGCGGACCGGCGGGACCCTGCGGCCCCTGAATGGTGGAAATCGTGGCGAGCGTGTTCGCCAGTAACTGATCGGTGTATGTCTTCGCCGCTGACTGTGCATTCGCAGCCGCGCCCAACGGGTCGTATGTGCTGTTGAGCGAACCGTATTTCAATCCGGTCGGCTGGGTCGGATCCGTTTCCAGAACCAGCCCGGGGGTGGTCGGCGCGGGCAACCGCACCACGTTTATTCCGTCGGATGTGGCAAGATCGCCTTTCATCGACGGCGGAGCGGAATTTACGATGGTCGTGGTCGTTACCACCACGTCAGCGATGTTCTCCGTGGCGGTGGTGTCCGGGACAGCCCAGTTTTCGGTGTAGGTCGGTATGGGGCCGTTGTCGCCGATCAGATGATATTCGACGGTGTAGCGAAACGGAAACGTCGCAGTTGCGGTGGGCTCGAGCTGGATCGAGAAACTGCCGTTCACAAGAGGCACTTTGAGCGTATTCGGCGCTACGGGCCGGTCGGTACTCGAGGTAAAGCGAGGCCAGTTGATGACCAGGTACGAGCCGGGCTTTGGCGTGCTGCCGGTCGCGGTATAGATGGTATCGGCCACGCGCGTCAGTGCGGCCAGAGTGAAGGGAAGCGCGAGCAGGGCAAACAGAGTCTTGCCCAAAGGGAAGCCGCAGCGGCGGCGGCCGTGTGAGCTGGATCGAGTAGTCGGCACGCGCACACTGTAGCCGCGCGGAAGGCCGGATTTGGCGGGTGCGAGATGGCCGGCTTACCCGAGCCGCTGCTGACAAGTCCTTGCCTTTTCCGCATTTACGCCCAGCCGAAGTCCTTGCCGAAAAAGTGATGAACTGTTGTGACCGAACTGGACTAGGGTCGTGCGGATAGCAGAATGCGGCGCAGCAGATCGTCACTCAGATCGGGCGGGTACTTTCCGTCGATAAAGACCGACGATCCATCGCGCTTCACCTGAAGCACTTCATAAAGCCGCGCCTCGCCGGGATCTTTTGCGATTGCGGAGAGCCTGGCGAACCCGATTCCGGCGCGGAGGGCGACATCCACACGCTCGGAACCCTCGGTGGAGAAGCAATCGATGCGGGCATGCAAATTCAAACCCGATTGAGCCTCGAGACCGACAGCCGTGCGCCGGACATGACCGCGGAAATTCGCCAGAAGGGACGCGTATTCGGAGGGCAGGTGCAGATCTTCGACTGGCAGACCACGAAGGAGAATGCGGATCTGATCGGCATCGGCCAGCGATGCGAGTGCCCCGGAAAGCTCTTCGGGCAGATTGCCGCCTCCGCTCCTGGCAAGCTCCTGCGAGCGCCGCACCAGCGCGGGATCGCCGCTGAGCCGAACCGGTTCGCCCGGCGCTTTCTGTTGAGCAATGAGAACGCCCTTGCCATTCCACACCAGCAGCACGCGATCCGCATCGCTGGCTGGGAGCGCTCCTCCCAACGTGGTTTGATTGCGATGAAAGAATGCGGTCTGCCGGAGCTTTGCCGCTTCGATATCCGCAACCAGGAGCGCATCGGGCGAGATGTACTTCTGGAATGCTGGATCCAGGTGCGCTCCCGCAACCCGGTTCGGGCCGCATGCGGCGCTTGCGAACACCAGCGCGAGCAGTGTGCCCAGGCTTCGAGTGCCATAATTGGTCATCGCCAGCAATCCTCAGCATACGAGGCCACAGCTTTGGAGCTGTGCCCTCTCACAGGTTTCCGTTCACCGGACGATTTCGCTCTGGGTGCTGCTTCTCACGCCGGTTTTTGCTTTTGGACAAACGGGCCCGAACAACTCCGATGCGGGTACGCCAGCCGTTCCGCCGCTCAAAACAACTGTGACGGTTAGTTCTGCCGTCGCCAACGAGGTCCCTACCTCGATCGTCGTCCTGAACACGGAAGAGTTGCAGTTGATTCCGGGTATTGAGACAGACGACCGGCTTCGGCAGATCCCAGGGTTCAGCTTGTTTCGGCGCAGCTCAGGGCTGGTGGCGAATCCGACCACGCAGGGCGTATCGCTGCGCGCCACGGGTTCCTCAGGAGCGAGCCGGACCCTGATCCTCTGGGATGGCTTTCCGATCAACGATCCCTTTGGCGGCTGGGTGTACTGGGATCGTATCGATCCTGATTACATTGGCGAAGTCGATGTGAACCGGGGCGCGGCAACCAGCGTATTCGGCGATCGGGCGATGGGCGGGACGATTTCGCTCTTTTCACCGCCGGAGCAGAATCAGCATCTGGTGGCCGATGTGATGGCGGGCAACGAGGATACGATGGATGCAGCGGCGGGATATTCCAACCTGTGGGGACTCTGGGGATTATCGCTCCACTCGCGCGCGCTCACGACAGATGGCTACTACATCACGCCGGAGCCAGTGCGCGGAAGCGTTGATACGAAAGCGAACGTGCGCTTTGCAACGGGCGATATGCGTCTTGACTACCTGGGGATCACCAACCGGCTTTCGCTGCACTTCGACGCGCTGGCGGAAGAGCGCCAGAACGGCACGCGGCTGACGCACAACTCGACCGGACTCGGGCTGCTGGGACTGAATTACACGCATTCCTGGTCGAACGATCAGATTTCGTTTCTCGGCTTTCACAGCGAAGAGCAGTTTCACAGCACCTATTCGAGTGTTTCGCTGAACCGCGATCACGAGACGCTGACCTCCCGGCAGACAGTGCCCGTGCAGGACACGGGAGGTGCTCTCTACTGGCAGCATCATGCACACAGCTGGCACACGATCGCCGGAGCCGATACGGACGACACGCATGGCGTCAGTAACGATTATTCTTACAGTGCGCACAAACTCACCCAGAGCGGCGGAACTCTGCTCGGGCACGGACTGTTCGGGCAAGGCGATGTCAGTTTTGGACGCGTGCGTTTGTTTGCGGGGATCCGGCACCAGTTCACCGGCCTGCGCGGGGAAACCTTTGTCAGTCCGAACGGCGGAATCGCAGTTGGCCTCAAGCGGTTCCGGCTGCGAGCTTCCGGGTATCGCAGCTTTCGATCCCCGACACTGAATGAGCTCTATCGCAGTTTTCGCGTGGGCAATGCGCTTACGCTGGCCAACTCCGATCTTGTGCCGGAAGGACTGGTCGGCGTGGAAACAGGATTCGACTGGAACACCGAAACAAGCGCGGTCGCGTTCACACTGTTCCGCAACGAGCTCAACAACCTGATCGATAACGCCACGATCAGCATCACTCCGACGCTGATCCTGCGGCAACGCGAGAACTTCCCCAGCGCGCTTTCGCGCGGTCTTGAATTCAACGTGAATCATCGCTGGCAGCACTGGCGCGCGGAAGCCGGATATATGTACGCCGATGCACGACTTGCGAGCGGTCAACGGATTCCCGAAGTACCAAAACAGCAGGGAACAGCACAGCTTGTTTTCAGTGCCGGCAAGACGCTGATCGCCGGCGGCATTCGCAGCTATAGCCTGGTTTTTGATGACGACTTGAACCAGTTCAAACTGCCCGGCTATGCTTCGTTGCAGCTTTCCGCCCAGCAACGGCTGACACGGCGCCTTTCGGCAGTTGCCTCGATCGATAATTTGCTGGATCGCACCTATCTGGTCGCGTTGACGCCTTCCCCAAACACCGGCTCGCCGCGCTTGTGGCGGGTTGGTCTGCGTTGGAGCGGTTCTATTAAGTAGCTTGCCGCTATTTCCACGGCGATTTTTGCGATCCGGCAAGAATTACCTGACGCTAGGATGGCGCTCCGGCCGTGGGAATACTCTAAGTCTCTGAAAGCAAAACGCGGCGCAGATCAACCCGCAGCGGCCCCTTTCGTGCATCACAAAACGCTGGATGAATATGATCTGCAGATTCGCATCGCGCGTGTGCCTTTTCAGTCTGTTCGGATTTGTTTTGACCGCAACTTTTCCTGCAGCCCCGCTGCAGGAACCCGACAACACATCCGTCAATAAGGCTGATCGCGGCAACACACCGAACGCCGACAAAGCGAAAAACGACACATCCGATCGCGAGCTGATGCGTCATATCCGTCACGACGTGATCACGGATAAGTCGCTCTCCACCTACGGCCACAATGTCAAAATTATTGCGGTCAACGGGAAAGTCACTCTGCGCGGCGTGGTGCGCTCGGACGACGAGAAGAAGGCAATCGAGGAGCACGCGGCCAAGTACGCGGGCGCGGGAAACGTAACCAACGAACTGACGGTAAAGGGAAGCTGATTTTTACGGAGGACAATTCTTTATGGCAGGGAAAAATACAGTCGTTTACGGCATTTTTGCGACACGCGAGATGGCGGAGAGCGCGGTCGACCAGTTCTTAGCGGCAGGTTTCCGCAATGAAGATATCTCGGTGCTGTTACAGGACAACACCGGCACCAAAGACTTCGCGCACGAAAAGGCTACCAAAGCGCCGGAAGGCACCGCAGCCGGCGTCGTTACCGGTGGCGTGATTGGCGGGACGTTAGGACTGCTCGCGGGAATCGGCGCGCTTGCTATTCCCGGCCTCGGACCGTTCATTGCTGCCGGCCCGATCATGGGTGCACTGGCTGGCATCGGCTCGGGCGGCGTTGTGGGAGGAATCGTCGGGGCTTTGATTGGCATGGGCATTCCCGAGTACGAAGCTAAGCGCTATGAAGGGCGCGTCAAGGCCGGTGGCATTTTGTTTTCGGTACACTGCGACAACGGCGACTGGGCCAGCAAAGCTAAAGATCTTTTGAAGCGCACGGGCGCCGAGGATATTTCTTCGAGCGGCGAAGCCTCGGCCGATTATGCGAAATCGGACCGGCCCGAACCGCGCACGGTTTCGAAGACGGTTTAGCCGTCGAGTCGAAAAAGTCTGCCGAGAAGCTCTCCCGCGGCCCGCGGCACTAAGTTAAGCCGCTAGCGATATGATGCGAATGGAGTTCAAGAACCGCAATGAAACGCGAGGGAGTTTCCCGCAGATATTTCTTCTTTGGCAGCCTGCTCGCAGGCGCTGTTCCGCTGGCTGGCTTCGGCAGTGAGCCATCGCTGAAGGCCCTGGGCTATAAGTCGCCGAACGAAAAGCTGAACATCGCCTCCATCGGCGCCGGTGGCAAAGCGACCAGTGATATCGAAGCCTGTGCGCAGACCGAAAACATCGTCGCGCTGTGCGATGTCGATGATAAGCGCGCTGCACCGGTCTACGCCAAATATCCGAACGCGCCGACTTTTCGCGATTACCGCGTCATGCTCGACAAGCAGGGCAACAATATCGACGCGGTGATCGTTACGATTCCGGATCATATGCACGCAGCTGCAGCGATTCATGCAATGTCGCTCGGCAAGCATGTTTACGTGCAGAAGCCGCTGGCGCACACCGTTTGGGAGTGCCGCGAACTGCTGAAAGCGGCCGAAAAGTACAAGGTCGCCACCCAAATGGGGAATCAGGGCTATTCGAATGAGGGTACGCGCCAGTGCGCTGAGATGATCTGGCGCGGCGATATCGGCAACGTTACGGAAGTGCACGCCTGGACGAATCGTCCGGTGTGGCCACAGGGCGATCTGCCCGCACCGAAACCGATGCCCGTGCCGTCGAGCCTCGATTGGGACCTGTGGCTGGGTGTTGCAGCGGAACGGCCCTATAGCGAAGACTACCTGCCATTCATCTGGCGCGGATTTTATGATTTCGGCTCCGGCTCGCTCGGTGATATGGCGTGCCACATCCTCGGGGCAGCGAATATGGCGCTGCAGTTGACTGCGCCGACTTCGGTCGAATGCGTCAATCTGGAAGGCCGCAGCGACATTTTCTTTCCGGCGAAATCGGTCATCCGTTTTGATTTCCCCGCGCGCGCCAACATGCCGCCCGTCAAGATTTTCTGGTATGACGGCAAGCGCGAGGATCAGCCCGATCTGCCGAATGCGCCGAAGGACCAGATTCTCGGCGACCTGCCGCGGAATCGGACCAGCGATGCGCGCCCCAACGTACAGCCGCGCGAACGGCAGATCATCGGCGAAGTCTTCACCGATCAGTTCTTCACACCCAAACAGGAGCAGCCGCGGCCCGCGCGCCAGCGCAATGCTGAACGGGAAGAGCAGTTGACCCCGCACGAGCGGGAGCTTGAGAAATGGATGAGCCTGATCAGCAAAGGCACCAATGGCAGCCTGTTCGTCGGGGACAAAGGCATGATTACGACCGGAACCTACGGCGAGAACACGCGGCTCATTCCCGTCGAAAAAATGCGCGACTACGAGTTTCCGCCGGAAGTTCTGCCGCGCTCCCCTGGTCACTATCGCGACTGGATCCGGGCCTGCAAAGGCGGCGTTCCGGCCTGCTCGAATTTCAGCGTTTCGGCTCCGTTCACGGAATGGATTGCACTGGGTGCAATTGCGGTCAAGCTCAATTGCAAGCTCGAATGGGACGCCGAAAAAATGAAGATCACCAATAATTCGGACGCCGATGAGCTGCTGAAGCCGAAAGTCCGCAAGGGCTGGAAGATCGCGTAATTCGCGTGGGCGGTTGAGCCGCGACCGGCTCAGCCGTCTTTACGCCACACGATTTCGCCGGCGACGACTGTTGCAACCGGGCCGCCCTTGAAGCGGTGCCCGTGGAACGGCGTGTTGCGGCTCTTGGATGGCGACTGGTTCACATCGTACGTCCATTCGTGTTCGGTGCCGAAGATGGTCACATCGCCGGGAGCGCCTTCGCGCAATGTGCCGCGTTCGGGAAGTACGATCGCAGCCGGCCCGCTTGTGAACAGATGAATCAGATGCGGCAGCGTCGTTTTGCCCGTGTGAAACAGCTGCTCCAGCGCCAATCCGAGAGCGGTCTCGAATCCCAGAATTCCGAAGGGGCAGCGTTCAAACTCCCGCATCTTTTCGGCCCCGGCGTGCGGGGCGTGGTCGGTCGCGATGGCGTCGATGGTACCGTCGCAGAGTCCGTTCGCTACGGCGGCAATATCGCGCTGCTCGCGTAGCGGCGGCTTCATCTTGTAGTTGCTGTCGTAGGGCGCCATGTCCCGATCGGCCAGCGCGAAATGATGCGGAGTAGCTTCAGACGTCACGCGCAGCCCGCGCCGCTTTGCATCGGCAACCAGATTCACAGAATTCGCCGAGGAAATGTGGGCCACGTGATAGCGGACGCCGGTGACTTCCGCGAGGATGATGTCGCGCGCCACCATCACATCTTCGGAACAGCGGGGAATGCCGCGCAGGCCCAGTCTGGTCGATTCGAGTCCTTCGTGCATATCTCCACCCGCGCTCAGGTGCAGATCTTCGCAGTGTTCAATGAGCGGCAGATCGAGCCCAGCCGCAAATTCCATGGCGCGACGCACGACTCGCGCATTCATAACCGGCTTCCCGTCATCGGAGATCGCCACGATACCGGCCTGTTTCATGGAAGCAATCGCGGCCAGTTCTTCGCCGGCGCTGTTGCGCGTGATAGCTCCGATTGGAAACACATTCACCTTGGCAAAACGGCGCGCCCGGTCCACGATATAGCTGGTCACGGTCGCGTTATCGTTCACCGGCTGCGTATTCGGCATGCAGCAGATGGAGGTAAAGCCACCCGCTGCAGCGGCTCTCGAACCCGTCTCGATCGTTTCGGCGTGCTCGAAGCCAGGCTCGCGCAGGTGCACATGCATGTCGATGAAGCCAGGCGCCACAATCAAGCCGCGCGCATCGAAGACCTCTGCGCCCGCCGCATCGATGTTCTCGCCGATTTCGCGCAGAACACCATTCTCAATGCCAAGATTCGCAATCCGATTGAGGTTCTGCGACGGATCGATGACCCGTCCGCCTTTGATGACGAGCTTGCTCATGCCGCCAGCACCCGTTCGAGAACAGCCATGCGGACGGCGATCCCGTTGCCCACCTGGTTGAGAATCGCCGAACGCTGGCTGTCTGCTACTTCGGAGGAGATTTCGCGGCCACGATTGATCGGCCCCGGATGCATGACGATCACATCCGGTTTTGCGAGCTCGACGTGCTCGGGCCGCAGACCGTAAAACTGGAAATATTCATTGGCGGGAAACGCCGCTTCATGCTGCCGCTCGAGCTGTACGCGCAGCATCATGATGACGTCCACACCGCGAATCGCCTTTTCCATATCGGTCGTCAGCTCGAGACCGGGCGCGATCTGCCCGATTTCGCGCGGCAGCAGAGAAGGCGGCCCGCATAGCACCACCCGCACGCCGAATTTCGAGAGCAGAAAAATATTGGAGCGCGCCACACGGCTATGTGCGATATCGCCAATAATGGCCACACGCAGATCTTCGAGACTACCGCGCCGGTCAAGAATGGTTCGGGCATCGAGCAGTGCCTGGGTCGGATGCTCATGGGTGCCGTCGCCCGCGTTCACGAAAGGTATAGGCAGGTAACGCGAGAGAAAATGCGGAGCGCCCGATGCGGAGTGGCGCATCACTATGCAATCGGGACGCATCGCGCCGAGAGTGTTCAGCGTGTCCACCAGCGATTCGCCTTTAGAGACACTGGAGCCCGCCGCAGTAATGGAGATCACCTCGCCTCCCAGCCTCCGCGCGGCAATTTCGAAACTGGTACGTGTGCGGGTCGACGCTTCAAAAAACAGGTTGACGATTGTCCGGTTGCGCAGGATATCGAAACGCTGAAAACTCTGGCCCGGAGGTGGTTGAAAATCTTTCGAGCGCGCCAGAATGGATTCGATATCTTCTCGCGGCAGAGATTCGATATCGAGTAATCCGCGGCGTTTCATCTTCAGGCGAGCGCGGCCTCTACGGGATCTCCGATGCGTTCCACAACCAGCACCTTCTCCTGGCCGTCGATCTCCTGGAACTTCACTTCGATGATCTCCTGTTCCGTTGTTTGTACCATCCGGCCGACGTAGCGCGCTTCGATCGGTAGTTCGCGGTGTCCCCGATCGATAAGGACAAGCAGTTGAACACGGGCCGGGCGTCCATGATCGAAGAGCGCATCGAGCGCCGAACGGATCGTCCTTCCGGTATATAGAACGTCGTCCATCAGTACAACGTCTTTTCCGGCAATTGGGAATTCGATTTGCCGGGCATGCACGACCGGGCGCTCTGCTATCAGCGACAGGTCGTCGCGATACAGATTGATGTCGAGAATGCCGACTGGAATCTTCAGCCCCTCGATACTTTCGATCTTGGCCGCGATACGTTCGGCCAGCGGCACGCCTCTGCGCTTGACTCCGATAAACGCCAGCTGCTTTGGATCCGCCGTTCGCTCCAGAATCTCGTGCGCGAGCCGGACCAGCGTGCGATCGATCTCGGAGGCGCTCATGATCTGCTTCTTTTCGCGAATGGTAGGCATCGGATTCAAACGTGCAGAGCGGCTGCTCAGAGGCAGATTACCACGCGCTGCAATCGAGATCAGTATCGCAACCGGCCGCGAATACGCTTGGCAATCTTCTCAATCTCTTCGGTCTTCTTCACAGCGCTCACCGGGACCACAAAATCGCCCGCCTTGCGCAATTCGTCTCTCAATTCGCCGGCTACGTCGCATAATTGATTGGCATCCTTGAGCGCCTGCTCGTGCTGCTGTTTGGCGATCGCGTTCTTTTGTGAGCGTCCGTCGGGAAGCCGCTGGTCATCGTTGTTATCGGGCAATTTCAGGCGATCATCGGTGGGCGGATTCTGCTGATCGATGGCTTGGGCGCGCAGCGCGCGAGCGATTACGGAGCCGCCAGAGAGGACACGCAGCAGCCAGCGGCGCGAGAGGTCCCACTTCATCCCGTTGCTATCATAAGCCACTTATGCTCACCAGCGAGGCGCACCCGAAATGGAGGTAGCCGTCGGCTTGATTGGTCTGGGAAACGTCGGTTCCGGCACGCTCGACATTCTTCTGGAAAATGCGCAATCGATTCGCGAGAAGCTGGGATTTCCGCTGCGCGTGGCTGCCGTTTGCAGCCGCAGTGTTGGGACAAGACCGCTGCCCGAGTTCGCCGAACCAGTGCTTCGCACGGCCGATTGGCGCGAAGTGGTTTCGCATCCTGAGATCGATATCGTTGTGGAAGCGGTCGGAGGCACCGGCACGGCGCGCCAGATCATCGAAGAGGCTTTGCGCAAACATAAGTCTGTCGTGACCGCGAACAAAGAGCTGATGGCGCAGCGCGGCGCCGAGCTCTGGAACCTGGCGCATCGCAACGGCGTGAACCTCGCCATGGAAGCAAGCGTGGCCGGCGGAATTCCGATCCATACCGTTTTGAGGGAAGGCATCGCGGGAGATCGCGTTGTTGAACTATACGGAATTCTCAATGGCACGAGCAATTTCATCCTTACCGAAATCGAAAAAAGCCAAGCCAACTTTCAGTCGGTACTAGCCGAGGCGCAGCAGCTCGGTTACGCAGAAGCGGATCCTTCGGCCGATGTCGACGGTCTCGATGCTGCGGCCAAGCTGGCGATTATCTCCGCACTGGCGTTTGGTGAACGGCTCACGCCAGCAGACATCTATACCGAGGGCATCCGGCGCATCATGCCGATTGACTTCGAGTACGCGCATCAGCTCAAGCACACGATCCGGCTGTTGTGCATCGCGCGTCAAAGCGAGAATGGACTGCTCTTATCGGTTCGTCCCAGTCTGATTCCGCAGCAGACGATCCTTGCACAGGTAAAAGGCGCTTACAACGCGATCTGGATTCGCGGTTCGTATGGCGAAGATACGTTCTATTACGGCCGCGGCGCCGGGCCGAAACCCACCGGTGTTGCGGTTGTGAGCGATCTGATGAAGGTCGCGCGCGAAATTCGCTTTGGCAGTCCTGAGCGCGTGAGCCCTTTCGCGCATGAACGGCTCGGCGAATATCGGCCTCAGGAGATCTCGACGCAATCGGCGCCTTATTATCTGCGATTCCGCGTGGAAGATAAGGCGGGCATCATCGCTACCCTCGCGGCTATTCTCGCGAAGCACAAGATCGGGATCGACGCCGTCCTGCAGCTTCCCAGAGAGGACTGGCGCGACCTGCCATTTGTGATCACGACTGAGCCTGCGCGCGAGAAAGCGATTCGCGATGCCCTGATCGAAATCCGCGAACTCGAGTTTCTGGTCGAGCCGCCGCTTGCGATGCCGATGGTGCGAGGTTTCTAGCGAGTCGGCAGCACGCTCTAGCGTGTTAGCATTTTGAGGAGAACACTCCCGCGGCAAGGAGAGGTGGCTGAGTGGTCGAAAGCAGCGGTTTGCTAAACCGTCGTACTGGCTTAAACCGGTACCGGGGGTTCGAATCCCCCCCTCTCCGCCAGATTGCATCCCTCCCTCTTCTCCTGTTTCAGATAACTCTTACTCCGCAAAGTCAGTTACAGTACTGAATGGCGCTCGGCTGGGCTGCTCAACGCTCATGCAATCGCGAGACGTGCCGATAAGAGCGCTATGTCTCAACTGCAACACGCAAAACTTAGTTCGTTCCGGAAAATCGTTGCGAGTGGCGTTACCACCGCGCTGTTTTCTGCTGTCCTGTGCGCCGGCACACCTACCTACAAAGAGAAGTACTCGGGTGGCTCTCTCAATGAGTTGAAGCCGGGCGATTCAATCGGTCTTACCATCGAGGGCGACAAGATTCAGCTGAGCCAAGGCAAAGGAGCTGTGCTTACCATTCCTGCCGCAGCGGTGACGGAGGTGAACTACGGACAGGATGTGCATCGGCGCGTAGGAACGGCGATCGGTCTGGCTGCGGTATCGTTTGGGGCCGGCGCATTCATGCTCTTGTCCAAGAGCAAGAAACACTTCATCGGACTCACATGGGACGACGCAGGGAAGAAAGGTGGGCTGGCGATTCAGGCCGACAAGAACGACTATCGTGGTTTACTGACTGCTCTCGAGGGTGTCACAGGGAAGAAAGCCGTCAACTCCGACACCATGAACGTGAAAAACTGAACCCTTCACGTATCCCAATTTGGGACGCTATCTTCAGGGAAAAGCTACTTAGAATGTAGCGGCCGATTACGAACTACGCATGTGGAAATCACATGCACCCTCCAGTAATCATTGACGACCTCTTCACTCATATCCTGAGCTGGTTCGCTTAGCTTTTTTTACCCTCTGAATCTTTCCTTCGAGCGTGGAATCGTCTTACCGGATGATGCCGCGCCCGGGCCGGCTTCGCAACTCAAGAAGTTCCTACTCTCTGATATGCTCGGAGGTTAGGAACTCCTGAGGTTTTTCGATGTCCGGACACAGTAAATGGGCCACAATTAAGCACAAGAAAGCGGCCCTCGACAGCAAGCGCGGCAAGATGTTCACGCGCTTGATCAAAGAAATACAAATCGCTGCGCGCAACGGCGGAGATCCTGACTCAAACCCGCGTCTTCGGACCGCCGTGCTCGCCGCGAAAGCCGTTTCGATGCCCGCCGATAATATCAAGCGCGCCATCATGCGCGGTACCGGCGAACTCGAAGGCGGTCAGATCGACGAAATTCTATTCGAAGGCTACGGCCCCGGCGGCGCGGCTGTTCTGGTGAACGTGGCCACTGACAATCGCAATCGCACAGTGAGCGAAATTCGCCACGTTTTCTCGAAAAACGGCGGGAATCTTGGTGAAGTTGGAAGCGTCGCCTGGATGTTCGAGCGTAAGAGCCAGGTCATCGTCGATGCTGAGAAGGCCTCCGAAGATCAGCTGATGAGTATTGTGCTCGATGCCGGCGCCGACGATATTCGCGATCAGGGCGGAGCCTGGGAAATCCTTTCAGCACCGGAAGCACACGAGTCTGTTCTGAAGGCTTTGGAACAGGCCGGCATTCCCACCGAATCGGCCGAGATCGCGATGGTGCCAAAGAACACCATTAAGCTCGAGGGCAAGACCGCACAGGCCATGCTCAAACTCTACGAAGTGCTCGAAGAGCACGATGACGTTCAAAACGTTTACGGCAATTACGAAGTCGACGAGGCTGAAGTAGAAGCCCTGGCCTGAAGCTCGGAAGCGAGCGGACGGCCGTCACTGATGCGCATCGTGGGCATAGATTGCGGAACCGAGCGGACTGGCTTCGGCATTATCGAAACCGATGGCCGGTCCCACCGCTTTATCGAAGCCGGCGTGATTCGTACGCGCCCGGGCGAGCTTCTCGAGCGGCGGCTGCTCAGCATTGCCAGCGAACTGCGCCAGGTGTTCGAGCAGTTTTCACCCCAGATCGTTGCCGTCGAAGAAGTCTTTCATGCGGTCAACACGAAATCCGCGCTGAAACTCGCTCACGTGAGGGGTGTGGTGATGCTGGTTGCTGCCGAGGCGGGCTTGCCGGTCAACGAATATTCCGCGCTCGAAGTGAAAATGAGCGTCGTGGGTTATGGCCGCGCCGAAAAGGAACAGGTGCAGATGATGGTTCTGTCGCTGCTGGGCATCAATCGCCAGTTCGCGTCCATGGATGCCACCGATGCCCTCGCGGTCGCAATTTGCCACGGCACAAGGTGGCAATTTCCCGCTGCCGCCGGAGGGCGAGCGTGAAAGCTGCGGCTTTTTGGGCGATGGCACTGCCGCTTTTGGCCGCGCCATCGCCCCGGCTCATTTATACGAAGACATTTCCGCACAGCAGCCCCGAATATCTGAAGCTTGTCATCGACCGCAGCGGGGCATTGCAATACAGCGAAGCACCAAACGACCCGCAGCCGGTAACGGCGCATCTTTCGGATTCCGATACCGCACAGTTGTTTGATCTGGCCGGCCAGCTGAACTATTTCAAAACGCCTCTCGAATCCGGTCTCAAGGTGGCAAATACCGGTAAGAAGGTCTTTCGATACGAAGATGGGGCAGGCGCCTCTTCGGAGGAAACGTTTAATTACTCGATCGACGAGGCCGCCCAAAAGCTGCTGGCGAAATTGGAAGACATTGCGTCGAGTGAGCGCGCCTACATCGATCTGGATCGCACGGTGCATTTCGACAAGCTCGGGGTCAATGATGCCCTCGCTGAAATCGAGGCATTGTGGCTGAGAAAAGAATTGGCCGCGCCCGACCAATTCGTTCCCCTGCTCACTCGAATCGCGAATCACGAATCTTTCATGCACCTGGCGCGCGAGCGGGCAGCGCGACTAAAGGACGAATTCTCGAAGCCAATTGCTGCTTCCGATACCGGTACGGTGGCGAATCAGCAATGAGCGGCGAGCAGGGCGGTTTCGCGCGCGTTGTCTGGATTGTGCTCGATAGCGTCGGGATCGGCGCGATGCCGGATGCCGCCCAATTTGGTGACGTAGGCAGTGACACACTCGGCAACATCGCCAAAAAACATCGACTTCGGCTTCCCAATCTGACACGCCTTGGGCTGGCGAACATTAAGCCTCTGCCCGGTCTCTCGGCTGTCGATCAACCGGCAGGTGCTTTCGGGCGTTGTACCCTCGCGTCTCCAGGTAAAGATACAACGACGGGCCATTGGGAGATGGCGGGCATTATACTCGAGCATCCGTTCCCGCTTTATCCGCACGGGTTTCCATCGAACCTTATCTCCGAGTTCGAAGCAAGAATTGGGCGCAGGACGCTCGGCAACAAACCCGCTTCGGGCACCGAGATCATTCAGGAGCTCGGTGCGCGCCATATGGAAACGGGCTGGCCGATCATCTATACATCGGCCGACAGTGTGTTTCAAGTGGCTGCGCATGAGCAGGTGATTTCGCTCGATGAACTTTACCGCATTTGCGAAATCGCGCGCCAGATGCTGAAGGGACCGAACGAAGTTGGGCGCGTCATTGCCAGACCGTTCGTCGGCGAGCCCGGTAATTTCAAACGTACACCGAACCGCCACGATTACGCCGTCCCTCCGCCACATGGCATGTTGCTCGATTGTCTGGCGGAAGCGCAGGTCCCCGTGTGGGCGATTGGAAAAATCTCCGACATATTTCTCGGCCGCGGCATCACGCAGTCAACCAAGACAGTCGATAACGCGGACGGCATGCAGAAGACGATCGCGAGCATGCGCGAGCAGCAAAGCGGGCTGATTTGGGTGAACCTGGTCGACTTCGACCAGCAGTACGGGCATCGCAACGACGTGAAGGGCTACGCTGATGCCCTCGAAGCGGTGGATCGCTGGTTGCCCACGCTCGAACTCGCTCCAGACGATCTGCTGATTCTAACGGCCGATCACGGCTGCGATCCCACAACTCCGTCTACCGATCATTCGCGTGAATACACACCCTTGCTGCTGTTCGGCGAACACGTGCAGAGCGGAGTCGATCTGGGTACACGGTCCACGCTTGCCGATATCGGCCAGACTGTTGCCGAGATCTTCGGTACGCGTCTCGGCGCGGGCACCAGCTTTTTGCGCCAAATCCAGAAAGGACAAATCAACACAGCCACCGTATGAGACGGCGGATAACAGCAGGTAACTGGAAGATGTACAAGACCGCTTCCGAAGCGGTGGCATTTCTCGAAAAGTTCAAAGCGCTGGCGGCGGATGTCACAAATTGTGAGCTCGCTCTTTTTCCGCCAGCCTTGAGCATCCCCGCGGCCGTGGAAGCAGCAAAGGAAAGTCGGATTCATATCGGCGGCCAAAATATTCACTGGTGTGCCGAAGGCGCTTACACCGGCGAAATCTCTGCCCCCATGCTGCGCGCCGCAGGTGCCACCTGGGTTTTGGTCGGCCATAGCGAACGCCGGCATCAAGTCTGCCAGGAAACAGATGCGGATGTTCTCAGAAAAGCCCAAGCCGCCATCTCGGCCGGGCTCAAGCCGATCATCTGCGTCGGCGAAAAGCTGGAAGAGCACAAAGCGGGTAAAGCCCACGAAGTGCTGATCCGGCAGTTCGCTGGGGGCGTTGCGGGTCTGACCGAAGAGCAATTCGCCGAAATCGTGATTGCGTACGAGCCCGTCTGGGCAATCGGAACCGGCCACACGGCTACGCCGGAAATTGCTTCGGAAGCGCATCGCCTGATACGTGCCGAGGCCGATAAGCGCTTTGGGTCGGAAGCGGCCCAGCGGCTGCGGATCCTTTACGGAGGCAGCGTGAAGCCGGATAACATCGAGGGTCTCATGCGCGAACCGGAAATAGACGGGACACTCGTCGGGGGTGCCAGCCTCGATCCCGATTCCTTCGTGAAGATCGCGCGGGCGGCTTAAACGCGCAATGAAGCGGGATCCATCTTAGGGAAACTCACCGCGTCAGCTGCACAATCGAACAACGCATGAATCATTCAGCAGAGACCGACGGCGGCGGCTTCCCGGACGTGTTCTCGAAGAGAATCGGGCTGATTTGTGTTTTGATTTTCGTCGCCGGATTCGGCTTGCGTGCGGCTCTTTGGTTCCACAGCGGAGCGCGTATCCTCTTCAATCACGTGGAAGTGGTGCAGACGGCCATGTGCTTCGCGCGCAATGGATTCCTCGGCAACCCCTTTATTCTTCCGACCGGCCCCACGGCGCACGTGACTCCCGCATTTCCGTTTCTGATCGGATTGATGTACAAGATCGCACCCGATCTCCGAACCGGCGAGACGCTTAAAAATGTGCTCACAATCGCCATTGCAAGCCTTCAGTTTGCGCTCCTGCCGCTTCTGGCCCGCGCCGCGCGATTAGGTATCCGGGCCGGTTTGATCGCGGGCGTTATCGGCGCGCTTATGCCGGTGCTTTATCTTGATTGCTCGGGCGATTACGAGGCCCCGCTCGTCGGGCTCACATTGATCCTTTGTGTGCTGGCGACTTTTCGTCTGGCAAGCCCGAGCCGCGCTCCCTGGAACGCGTTTTCTATTGGAATCGCCTGGGGTCTGACTGCTCTGGTCTCGGCCCAGCTGCTCCTCTGCGGCGTCGTCTACATGCTCGCGCGCGAGATCTTCGTTCGTGATCGGCTGCGCCATCGCATCGTGCGTATCGGCATCTTTGCTGCTGGCGTGCTTGCTGCGGTCCTGCCCTGGGGTATTCGCAACTATGTCGAGCTGGGCGCACCCGTCATCTCTCGCGACAATGCCGGTCTTGAACTATATGTCTCAAATAACGATATCGCTGCTCCGACGCTGGATCAAAACCTCAAAAATCGCATATTCGTTACCCTGCATCCGCACGGGAGTGTTCCGGAAGCTAAGCTGGTGCAGCGTTTGGGCGAAATCCGCTATAACGAACTGAAACGCGGCGAGGCGATGCAGTGGATCGAATCTCACCGATGGCGCTTCCTGCTGCTAGCTTTCGAACGCGAGCGCGCGTTCTGGTTCAGTCCGGGCGGCAGCCTTGTGCAGCGCGTCTACTGGATGGGGATATTCGTTCTAGGGCTTGCCGGTTTGATTGTCGCCGGCCCCTACCGGCGTGCCAAGTTGCTCATCTTCGTCGTTATGTTGTCCGTTTACTCGCTGCCTCACCTGCTAATCGAAGCCAGTGCGCGGTATCGCTATCCGCTGAATCCGATTTTGCTGCTCTTTACAGGATTTTTTTTCGTCTGGTTTATTGAGCGCGCTGTGGCACCGTATCTCAACCGCAGCTTGCGGCGGCACATTGCTCCTTCGCCGCTTGCCTGAGAATTCAGGGAACGTACGCTTCTGCCGCACGCAGCGCTTGAGCGTTCAACTTTCGTAGCTAGTGGGCGTTGCAGAAGCGCGCTCGTTTGATAACCTCGAATTTATCCCCGAATGAGCAGTTCGATAACAATCACTCTGCCCGATGGCAGCCAGCAGCAGGTCTCTGCCGGTACGCGCCCGCTCGATATTGCAAAGTCGATCAGCCCGCGCCTCGCCAACGACGCTATCGTGGCCCGTGTCAACGGGAACCTTTTCGATCTCACCCGTCCGCTCGAAGAGAGCGCTTCAGTCGAAATACTCACCACCAAAAGTCCCGAAGCGCTTCAGGTTTACCGGCATTCTACGGCGCACCTGCTCGCCGCGGCGGTGCTCGAGCTCTTCCCGGAAACCAAACTCGGCATCGGACCGCCCACCGAAAACGGCTTCTACTACGATTTTCAGCGCGATGCCAAATTCACGCCCGAGGATCTGGAGCGCATTGAAGCCAAAATGCGCGAAATCCAGGCGCGCAACCTGCCGTTCGACCGTGTACTCACGCCGAAGCCTGCCGGCCTGGAAAAGTACAAAGACGACTGGATGAAGCGCGAGCTGATTGAAGAGCGCGCCGGGGACGTCTTCTCTGAATACACCCTTGGTCCGAACTTTATCGACTTCTGCCGCGGCCCGCATGTTTCTTCGACCGAAAAGCTGAAAGCTTTCAGGCTGCTATCGATTGCAGGCGCCTACTGGAAAGGCGACGAACACAACCCGCAGCTTCAGCGCATCTATGGGACCGCTTTCTTCACGCAGAAGGAGCTTGACGACTATCTCCATCGTCTCGAAGAAGCCAAGAAGCGCGATCATCGCAAACTCGGCCAGGAGCTCGACCTCTTTTCAATCCAGGAACTCGCCGGACCGGGCCTGATCTTCTTCCATCCGAAAGGCGGCGCTGTTCGCAAAATCATCGAGGACTGGATGCGCGACCAGTACCTCAAGCGCGGTTACTCGCTGGTCTACACGCCGCACGTCGCGCGCCACGATCTCTGGAAAACTTCCGGGCACGCCGGCTACTACTCCGAAAATATGTTCACTCCGATGGAATTGGAGGACGCGGAGTATCAGCTGAAGCCGATGAACTGTCCGTTCCACATCCTGATCTACCGCGATCGGCAACGCAGCTATCGCGACTTGCCCGTGCGACTCGGTGAGCTCGGAACTGTCTATCGCTACGAGCGCTCCGGCGTCGTCCACGGGTTGCTTCGGGTCCGCGGCTTCACGCAGGACGATGCCCACATCTTCTGCACTCCGGAGCAGATCGAGGACGAAGTCGTGTCGTGCCTTCAGTTCGCAATCGACACGCTCAATACTTTTGGGTTCACCAGCTACGAAGCCGAGCTCTCGACGTGGGATAAGGGCGCCAGCGGAAAATACGATGGCAGCCCGGAGCAGTGGCAGATCGGTGAAAACGCGCTCCAGCGTGCAGTCGAGCGCGTTGGCATGAAAGTCAAAGTTGCACCCGATGAGGCTGCGTTCTATGGGCCGAAAATCGATGTCAAGCTCGTGGACGCGATCGGACGCCTGTGGCAGCTTTCCACCGTCCAGTTCGATTTCACGCTTCCGCGCCGGTTCGGCCTCGAATACATCGGCGAAGATGGTAAAGCGCATCAGCCTCTCATGGTTCATCGCGCGCTCTACGGCTCGATTGAACGCTTTTTTGGCATCCTGATCGAGCACTACGCCGGTGCATTCCCGGTCTGGCTCGCGCCTGTGCAGGCGATCGTGCTGCCGATAACGGACAAACAGACCGGCTACGCACGCGAAGTGAAAAACCGTCTGGGGGATCTCGGCATTCGTGCCGAACTCGACGATCGCAGTGAAAAAGTCAATCTCAAAATCCGCGACGCACAAGTGCAAAAAATTCCCTTTATGCTCGTCGTAGGCGCGCGTGAAGCCGAATCGGGCCAGGTCTCGGTTCGGAATCGGAAAGCAGGCGACCAGGGCGTGACGAGTCTTGAGGCTTTCATAGAGCGCCTATCCGGTCTCATCGCCTCCAAGAGTCTCGCAGAATAAGCTTGCTGCGCTTTTTCGCGTTCGCTCTGCTGCTTGGATGCTGGACTTATTCCGTTCTGGCCGTCGTGGCAGCTGAGCGCTACCGCAGGCGTAAGCCCTCGCAGGAAAAGGCATCTCCCGCGACTGGCATCAGCATACTGAAACCGCTCGCCGGCCTGGACATGGGGCTGGAAGCGAACCTGCGCAGCTACTTCGAGCAGGACTATCCACTCTTTGAACTTCTCTTCGCGGTGCGCGACTCCGGTGATGCGCCCGCGCAGATCGTCCGCGATCTGCAGGCTCAGTACCCGCATGTGGCCAGCCAGCTCATCGTTACGGGCGAGCCGCCCTATCCGCACGACAAAGTCTTCAAACTGCAATGCCTGCTTGAAATCGCTCGGTACGAGCTTATCGCGATGGCCGACAGTGATGTGCGTGCGGGAAGCGATTTCTGCCGCCAGCTGGCCGCTGAATTTTCAAACCAAAACCTCGCCCTGACTACCTGTCCGTATCGCGCAATCGGCGGCCCGAGCCTGTGGTCGCGGCTCGAAGCTCTGAGCATGAATACCGATTTCTTCGCTGGAGTCTTCACGGCCGTCATGCTCGAAGGCGCGAAATTCGCCATTGGCCCGACCATTGTCGCCCGGCGCAGTCTGCTTCAATCGCTGGGCGGCATTGAGCGCTTTCGCGACTATATCTCCGAAGATTTCGTCCTTGGGCACACGGCCTCTGAGCAGGGTTTCGGAGTCGATTTGTCATCGTACACTGTCGAGCACCGGATCGGCAGCGAGGTCCTCCTCAAAAATTTTGCCCATCGAGCGCGCTGGGCTCGCACCACGCGGCGCTCCCGTCCGGCCGGTTATATAGGCCAGTTCTTTACCTATCCGGTTTCGGCGCTGTCGTGTATCCTGTTCCTGCTGCCATTCTGGAAGCCGCTGCTCGCAATTACGGTCGTGCTTCGCGTCCTGAATGCGTACGTCATCTCCGACCGCGTGCTCAGAGCGCGCGTGCCCTGGCATCTGCTGCCGCTTCAGGACCTCCTCAGCTTCGCATTCTGGCTGGCTGGCTTCTTCGGGAATTCAGTCGAATGGCGCGGCCGCCGTTACCTGATCAAACGCGACGGCACCCTCGAAGCACAGAACTAGTGCTCCATCGCTTTCTTGAGATCGTTAGCCAAATGATCGGCAACCTTCTGCTCACCGCCGTGCTTTACTCCCAGAAACTTGCCGTCGCGATCCCCGGCGCTTCCGCTCCATAGCACCACCTCACCCTTTGGGTCTTTTAGGTCGACCGTGGCGCTCTGCGTGCGCTGCGCACCCATGTTCGGCGCGCTCATAATCGCGTCGGCTTGCGACTTGTCCAGCACGATCGTAATCCGATCGTGGAACTTCTTGGAGATGGCAGCTCGCAGGTACTCATCGAGCCCGTTGTCCATCTTCTCGATGTAAATCTTTTTGACGTCGGCAAGGCGGATCGCCTCCGCCCCGAGCAGCAGGCCGGCAGTCGCCAATAGCAGCAGAGTTTTCATTCGTACAGATTGTAGCCGAGCCGCGATTCGCAGCAAAGCGAGTCCCGTACGGACTACAGCAGGTCTTCCCGCTTCTGCTGATCCAAGGTCTTGACCAGTTTGCTCACGTCCTGTGCCTGCTCGCGGCTCGCGACCAGCAGCGCATCGGGTGTATCGACAACCACCAGATTATGCACACCCACAAGCGCCACTGTCTTCGCGGCATCTACATAGTTGCCACGGCTGTTTTCCGCAACCAGGTCTCCGCGTGACGCATTTCCGTTTTGGTCCTTATCGGCCAGATCATAAACCGCGCTCCAGCTCCCGACATCGTTCCATCCGATATCGTCGAGCGCGATTCCGCTCACTTCCTCAGCTTTCTCGAGAATCGCGTAATCTACCGAAATGTCTTCGCACAGCGGATAGACTTCCGCGAGTTCCTCTTTGAACGACTTACTGCGAAACGAAGGCAATCCCGCCAGCAGAGTTGCCGTCTTCGGCTGATGCTTTCGCATCAAGTCCAAAATCAGCTCCGCTCGCCAGAAAAACATTCCGGCGTTCCAGAAAAAATTTCCGCGCTCCACGAACCGCTTGGCGGTCCTGGCGTCGGGTTTTTCGCGGAAGCTTGTCACCGCAAGAGCTTCAGTCGCCCCCGCCTTCACATTCTTCGGAAATTCGATGTATCCGTAGCCCGTCTCCGCCCAGCGCGGTTGAATTCCGAGCACGACCACCCGGTTGCCTTCGGCCGCGCGATAGGCCGCCTTTACGAAATTGCGAAACCGGCTTTCTTTGAGGATCAGATGATCGGCCGGAAAAACGCCGAGCACCGCTTCCGGGTTCATCTTGTGAAGAATCTGCGCCGCCAGTCCGATGCAAGGTGCCGTATTGCGCTGAGCGGGCTCGGCCAGAATCTGTTTCTTGGGTATCTCAGGCAACTGGCTGCGAATCTCTCCTTGCAGCAGTTCGTTGGTGATGACCCAAATGTTTTCGGGTGGGAGCACGGGCTTCAGACGGTCCACCGTCTGTTGAATCAGTGTCCTCTCGCCGAAAAACCGCAGAACCTGTTTTGCGTTCCGCTTGCGGCTGCGCGGCCAAAAGCGGGTTCCGCGTCCGCCGGCCATAATCAGGCCGTACCGGTTGTTACTCATCTTCGATCGGGGTTCGTTTCAATGTAGCAGCAGCCGTCGTTCTTACACCGAGCGCACGAATGCGGCGATTCGCTCCAGGCCATCAATTGCTGCGCGAACTGTAGCGCCCCATAGCAGGAAGCCGTGTGGCATGGCTGCATAGTGCTCGTGCTCGACGCGTACGCCTGCTTCGCGCAGAGCGTTTCCGTAACTCAATCCGTCGTCGCGCAGGATGTCGTATTCGGCGGTAAGAATCAACGCAGCGGGCTGGCGCTGCAGAGCATCCGGCTTAGCATACAGCGGCGAAATATGCGCCGTTCGCCGATCGGCATCACGCGGCAGGAATAACTGCCAGACGTATACGCAATCGAGAAGCGTGAAGGGCGGTACGAGTGCATTTTCTACATACGCGGGCAGCGACATCACCGCATCGAGCATCGGATAAATCAGCACTTGCGCGTCGATACGAACGTCGCTCCCATCTGCCTGAAGCGCTGCGCAGGCAGCCAGATTTCCGCCGGCGCTGTCTCCGGCAATAATCAATCGCCGCGGCCGCAGAGTTTGAGTGATCCACAGCAATGCATCGAAGCAATCATCCAGGGCCGCCGGCCAGCGATGCTCCGGAGCCAGGCGGTAATCCACCGACACAACCTGAGCGGGCGTAAGATTTGCGATGGCGCGGCACACCGGCTCATGTGTCTCGAGACTACCTGCAAAAAATCCACCGCCATGCACGTACAGCACGACTGGTAGATTGCCGCGCGACTGCTCGGGCCGGTACAGGCGCACGCGGAGCTTTTCACCGGCCCGCGTGAGCATCGAGTGATCTTCGATCGCGGCAACCGGAGCGGGTTCGCCGGCGCGTACAATGCCCTTGAGTTGAAGCGCTCGCTTCTGCTCAATCGACATAACGGCGCAATTCCCGCGCGGGTCCATCTGCGCCAGAATCTCGCGAACCTTCTCGTCGGGTATATCCTCGACACTCCGCAACCGGATCATCTCTTCAATATCGCAGCGCCTCTGCAATTGCGCCACTGAGCTCGCACCGTAATAGAAATCTCTCTGCCGCGTCGAACGAGCATGTTCGAATGTCCGGTGTGCGGTGGATCGGCTTCAACCCTGCTGATGAGTGCGGCTGCCCTGGATGCCGAAGCTCAATTGCGCAGCAGGTTCATACGGCAGCGAGTCACACATCCGCTCGCCCCTGCCGAGAAGAAAGATCTCACGGATTTCTTCCACAACGAAGAAGCCGACCTGCTCACCTGCGTCCATTGCGGCCTCTTGGTACGCGCGCGTCATCATTCGCCGCCTGCCGGAGATTATTCGGCAGATTCCTACGACCAGGCGGCAATCGAGCGCCTCTATCCGGACTATCTCAAAGCTTTCACAGCAAAAGAATCGCCTTATCGCGCGCTGCTCCCGCCAACCGCTCGCGTTATCGAGCTGGGAAGCCACTACGGCGCATTTCTTGAAACCGCTGCAAACTGGGGCTGGAAGGCAACCGGCGTGGATGTCGGAGAAGACTCGTCGCGATTTGCGCGTTCGCGCGGTCTCGACGTGCGCATCGGAGAATTGAAAGATTGCAGCTTTGAGGCGGGCGCCTGCGACGGCGTTTTCATCTGGAATTGCTTCGACCAGATCGAGGATCCGCGGTCCGTTCTCCAGGAAGCCGCGCGCATCCTGAAGCGCAGTGGGCTGCTGGTCGTACGTACTCCGAACGGTCTCTTCTACACCTTGTGTCAAACGCTTCTTCGAGACTCGTCGCTTTCAGCCGAAGCTGCGAATTTTCTGATCGAAGCCATGGCCTACAACAATTTGCTCGCTTTCCCTTACCAATATGGCTACAGCCGCGCAACACTCGAGCTTCTCATTGAGCCGTTCGGCTTTCATCCGGAGGGCATGCTGAACTCCGAGTTGCTGACACTTCCGCTTCCCGAGCGTCCGGATTGGGTGGTCGCGCAGGAACGGCAGATTCGGCAGGGCGTCGATCTGCTTGAGCGCTCCGTTCTTAGAAGTCAAGATGGGGAGCTTGCCGGTCTCTGGATCGAGCTCTGGTTTCGCAAGACTTGATCCAGGCGGGTCCTATACCTCATCCCGCAGCGCTGTCGCGGGATCGATTCGCGCTGCTCGCAGTGCCGGCACCCAAGTCGAAAAAAGAGCCACAAGCAGCAAGACCAGCGCAACCGAAGCGTAAGTCAGCGGATCATTCGCCTTCACTCCGTAGAGCAGCGTTGAAAGTAGTTGAGTTAAAGCAAACGCGATCGCCAGGCCCACGGCAACCCCCGCGATTGCCGGAATCATACCCTGGCGCACAATAAGCCGCAGGACTTCTGCCCGGCCCGCTCCGAGTGCCATGCGAATTCCCAACTCCTGCGTCTGCTGCTCCACCGAGTACGACATCAGCCCGTAAATACCGATGGCCGCGAGAATGAGAGCAATACCCGCAAAAATGCTCAGCAGCAGCATATTGAACCGCTGCCGAGCGACACCCTCGGCCAGCACTTCTTCCATCGGCCGCATCTTGGAAACCGGCATCAGGCTATCGACTGCCTGAAACTCCCGCTGCACGGCTGTGCGCAGAGTATTCGGGTCGGTTGCGGTCCGAATACACCAGCCAAGCGGCAGCGCGCTGTTCGCGAGTTGTGTCACACCGTCGGGCACCTGGCTTTGCGGCAGATACATCACGCCCACGTCTTTATCGGCCAACCCGCTCTCACGCACATCGCCCACAATCCCGACCACCTGCCGCGGCGCATCCTCAAACTGCGGTCCCAGTCCCTTGCCAATCGTGATCACGGCGCCGAGCGCGTCGTCTTTGGGCCAGTATTTCTTAGCCATCGCCTGATTGATAATGACCACCTTGGCGCCATTCTGAACGTCGCGTTCATCGAAGTAACGTCCGCGCAGCAAGGGAATTTTGAACACCGCGAAATAGTGCGGTGAAATGAACCGGTACTGCTCGTCGCCATTGTAGGTTTGTCCCGACTTTGGCGCTTTGCCCGCAATCGCGAAGGGCAGATCGATTTCCGTCTGAGTCGGAAGTGCCACCGCGAGCGCCGCAGACTGTACACCGGGCAGAGTTTCGAGCCGCCGGACCACTTGTGTTGCAAAGCGGTCAACCTTGTCCGTTGTCGAGTAGTTTCCGCCCGCCAGCGACGTCTGCAGGGTCAACACGTTATGCGGATCGATGCCCGATTGCACGCTGCTCAACCCTACGAACGTGCGAATCAGTAGCACCGCCGAGGTCAGCAGTACCAGCGCGAGAGCCATTTCGATTCCGACCAGCACCTTGCGCACACGATTCTGCTTTCGGCCGGTACCGGTTCGTCCGCTAGCCTCGCGAAGGGTGGATGCGACATCAGGATTCGAAATGTGCAGCGCTGGAAACAGACCGAAAATGATCCCCGTCAGAAACGAAACGCCTACTGCGAACAGCACGATCCGCCAGTCCAGAATCGAGAAAAGACCCTGCACGTGCTCCTGCGACGTCAGGCGCGGAATATCGCCCGGGACAAACAGCAGCAGCGTCCGTACTCCCCAGCCGCCAAGCAGCAGTCCGCAGATGCCGCCGATACATGCAAGAATCACGCTTTCCGTCAGTAACTGCCGGATGACACGTCCGCGCGTAGCTCCGATCGCGGCTCGAATCGCCAGTTCGCGTTGCCTTGTTGCTGCCCGCGCAAGCAGCAGGTTCGCCACGTTCGCGCATGCAATCAACAGGACGAGCAGCACCGCACCAAGCAGCACGTAAAGCGCGATCTTGACATTTCCGACCATCGCCTCTCGCATCGGCACGACTGCTACGCTTTCGTTCTTATCCATCCACTTCGGGTTTTCGCGTCGAAACCCTTCGCCCACGCGCTTCATCTCGCCGCGTGCCTGCTCGATCGTTACGCCCGGCTTCAGGCGAGCCGCCACCGAGAGATAATGCCCCTGATTGGTGCTGTTCGGATCTGCCTGTATGGGTATCCAGACGTCCGCCGGCGGGTCCGGCACAAAGCTGCCCGGCATAATGCCAACTACCGGATACGCTTCGCCGTTCAGCTGAATCGTTCGGCCAACCATCTGCGGATCGCCTCCGAACCGGCTGCGCCAGAGCTTCTCGCTGATGATTGCAGCTTTCGGTCCGTTCGGCGAATCTTCCTGCGCCGAAAAATATCGCCCGCGCATCGGGCTCGCACCGAACACCTTGAAGTAGTCGGCCGAGACGTGAATGCCTTTGACCTGCTCCGGGCGATCACCGGCTGTCAGATTCAAGCCCGGGCCGCCCTGATCGTAAATCGCCATCTCCGAGAAAACATCGTTGTGCCGCCAGGCCATGTATTTCGGAACAGAGTTCGAATAACCGGTGCCGTCCGGGTACTTGCGCCCGAGTTTCACAATGCGCTCCGGCTGCGGGTAGGGCAGCGGCTCAAGAATGACTTTATTGATGACGCTGAAGATTCCGGTGTTTGCGCCGATTCCGAGCGCCAGTGCTGCAATTGCCACAGCCGTGAATCCCGGGCTCTTGCGGAGCAGCCTCAACGATTGGCGAACGTCGGCCAAAACAGATTCCATGCAAACCTGGTTACGAGAAAAAGACCTGCTCGGTTCCAAAACTTGCCGGCACCCGACGGGTTATGCTGACAGGAATGACCAAACAGCAATTAATTGAACAGGTCGCGTCATCGACCGGACAGTCTAAGGCCGACGTGGAACGTACGCTTGAGGCCCTCGTGGAGAAAACGGCCCAGGCGCTGGTTGCGGGGGAGAAAGTCGAATTTCGCGGGCTCGGAACACTCGTCGGGAAAGAGACGAAAGCCCGCACCGGCCGCAATCCCAGCACGGGCGAGAAGATCGATATACCCGCCAGCCGCAAAGCCAGTTTCCGCCCAAGTAAAGAGCTAAAGGATCGCCTCGCCGGTAAACGCGGCGAAAACGCGCCCGTAGCTGCCGGCGCGGAAGGCTAAGCGCGCCGCGTTAACACTCGGGCCTGGCTGCCCGTCTCCTCCACAGAGCTTCGGAAGTTCTGATGGGCAGAGCTTTTGAAGAGTTCTGGAATGGAGAAATATGCGAACTGTCGTAACCTCGCTCGCTGCTCTTTCGCTCGCGATTCCGCTTTGTGCTGGAGCGCTGGCGCTGCAAATTCTGAATCCGGCCGATAGCGCCGAAGCGCAATCGAAACATCTGGTCCTGCTAGCGCGAACGACCGCCTGCCATTCGCCCGACAAGACCCGTATCAGCGCGAGCGCTGAGGGGATGGCAAATGGCGCGCGCCAAAGCATTCCGTTGCGTGTCATTGCGCTCTCTGTCCCCGGCACTTTCGGCGTGGCTCAGGAGTGGCCAGCGCAAGGGCAGTGGGTCGTCAAAGTCGTCGCGACCAATCCCGAGTATCAGAATTACGCCACCGGTGCGCTGGTCGCTTTCGAAAACGGTTCCCGGCAATCGGCCTCGTCCCGGACTTATTTCCACGCACCGACCGAGGCTGAAACCTTAGCGCTGCTGACGTCCACGCAACGCGCGTCGCTGAAGTAATTGAGCGGGCAAAGTGCTTCTGGCGATCGAGCAACGCTCATCGGAGGTCGCGCTGATCCGTGCCGCGCAGGACGGCGATCGCGCGGCTTTCGGTGAGTTGTATCGCCAATACGAGCGTCTCGTTCATGGCATCCTGCTCGCGCAGGTCAGCTATCACGACGCCGAAGATCTCATGCACGATGTGTTCGTCAAAGCACTCGAGCAGCTTTCCGCCTTGCGTGAGCCAGCCGCGTTTCCGGGCTGGCTGATCACCATTGCGCGCCGCCTCGCGGCCGATCATCAACGCGGTGCACAATCCAGGCGTCTTTTCCACTGGCTCGCTCGCCCGGCGAAGTACTCAAACGCCGAACCGCTGGCCATTCTGCGTACGCTCCAGCAACTGCCTGAGACATACCGCGAGACGCTCATTCTACGTCTGGTCGAAGGCATGACTGGACCCGAAATCGCCGCGCGAACAGGGCTCACTCCCGAATCGGTACGAGTCAATCTCTGCCGCGGTATGAAAATCCTGCGCGAAGGACTGAAACAGCGATGAACGACGATTATCTTTGGGATCGATCCGGCACCCCTGATCCGGAAATCGCACATCTCGAACAGGCGCTCGCGCCGCTCCGCTGGTCGCGCACGAACAAACGTTGCGGCCATCTGCTCGCGATCGCCGCATTGATTTTGCTCGCCGCCGGGGTGTCTTTCCTTTGGAGCAGAAAGATGGTGGCGACCCCGTGGCAGCTGGTCGCGAACGACCGGCCGCAGCATATACGTACGGGCCAATGGATCGAGACTCCCCCGCATCGAGCAGCGGTCGTGCGCTCGGACGCGATCGGAACCCTCGAGATCGAACCGGGTTCGCGGCTGCAGTTGCTTGATTCAGGCAAAGACAAGCAGCGTTTCTCACTGGCCCGCGGCACCATACACGCGCTCATCTGGGCGCCTCCAGCAACCTTTGTTGTGGATACCCCGGCTGCCAAAACCGTTGATCTCGGCTGCGAATACACACTGCATGTGGATAACGACGGAACCGGTCTCATCACAGTTGAAATGGGATGGGTGGCGTTCGCGTGGCAGAGTGTTGAATCCTTCATTCCTGCCGGCGCTTCGTGCACGACGCGTCCAGGCCATGGCCCCGGTACTCCGTTTTTCAACGACGCTTCGCCCGCTTTCAAAACAGCACTTGCACAATTCGACAACGATCATTCTGCAGAATCACTTCAGAGCCTACTCGCCGCAGCGCGTTCCCGTGATGCCATGAGCCTCTGGCACCTCCTGCAGCGCACTTCCGGAGAGGATCGCGCCCAAGCCTTCAGCCGTTACGCTCAGTTGGTTGCTCTTCCACCAGTTGCGACGCGCGATGCCATCCTCCGAGGCGATCCGAAAGCTCTCGATGCTGCGTGGAACGCGCTCGATTTAGGTGATACCGCCTGGTGGCGCGAGTGGAAACGAAGCTGGTAATCTCAGGCCGCAGAGACCCGGCTCGCTCTTCTGACAAAAGAAACGCGAATCATCCATTCCGCCACGGCCAGGTTCGGCACCCAGCACAACCAGGCTATGAGCGGGTACGCCACCTGATAGCGAACTCCGCTCATCACGAAGAGCCGCAGGCGATCGCGGCCCTGGTCTTGTATCCGATCGTGTGGCTGATCCTGCTTGCCATTTCGAATCGTGGGCGTCGCGGTCCACGGGGTACTGGGACTGATTGCCGCGATTATTTTTCTTCCGGCCCGGGCTCTGCGCGCCGTAGGGGCACGTTAGGACGCCAGCGAAAGAGCGGACGGTTCGAAATTTTTCAATTTCGCGAGCAGTGTTGTGCGCTTGATACCGAGCAGATCGGCGGCGTGTGACTTGTTGCCATTCGTTATCGATAGCGCCTGATCGATCAGCGAACGTTCAAACTCGCTCACTACCGCATCGAAATCCAAGCCGTCTTTGCTCACCTTAACCAGCGGTCCCGGTTCGCTACTCACGATCGCGATGGGTGCGCGCCGCGGACGAAAATCGTTAGTCGTTAGAATCTGGCGATCGCCGCTGAGCGCCGCCGCTTTCTGTACCGCATGCTCGAGCTGGCGCACATTACCGGGCCACGCCTGCTGCTGAAGATACTCGACAGCATCGCTCGTGATCTGCTTCAGCGGTGAACCCTCCGCCTGCGCGATCTTTTCGAGAAAATGTTCCACCAACAGCGGAATATCGCTTCGCCGCTCCCGCAGGGTGGGCATGTGGATCGGAACCACGTTCAGCCGGTAGTAGAGGTCTTCGCGAAACTTGCGGTTGCGGGCTGCGGCTTCCAGATCAATATTGGTAGCCGCAATCACGCGCACATCGACGCGTACGGTCTCCGAACTGCCCACTCGCTCGAACTCGCGCTCCTGCAGCACGCGTAAGAGTTTCGCCTGTACATCGAGCGGAAGGTCACCAATCTCATCGAGAAAAATCGTGCCGCGATGCGCCTGTTCGAAACGGCCACCACGATTGGAATGTGCACCCGTAAAAGCGCCCTTCACATGACCAAACAGTTCGGATTCGACCAGGTTGGCCGGCAGCGCAGTGCAATTGACCGACACCATTGGCGCGTCGGCGCGGTTGCTTGCGGCGTGAATCGCACGGGCGATGACTTCCTTACCCGTACCGGTTTCGCCGCTGATGAGTACCGTGCAGCGCTTCGACGCAATGAGATGGATAATTTCGCAGATTTCCAGAATCGGAGCGCTTTCGCCGATCAGGAACCGCCGCCAGCTTGCCGAGTCAGTTGCAATCATTCCAGGTTGAGGAGTCGTCGTGACGACCATCCAAGCTATTAGTGCGCGCAGCCAGCCAAAGTTCTTGCGATGCCGCCTCGATTTCGCGCGAAATCTTCGTGTTCCATTCGCTCTGCCGCTTCTCCTTCAGCTTCTCGAGCGAGCGCTCATTGCGTTCGGCGGCCAGCACCTTGCGCTTTTGCTCCACGATTTGCCAGCCGACCGCTTTTATTGCGTCTTCGAACTGCTTTGCGCGCGCCTTCAGGCCGATCGAAAACAGCGCCAGCGCACGTACATCCTGCGCACCCGGCTCTTCTGATGAGCGCACAAAATCGGCCGCATCGGTGCGCTCCTGCCAGAGATCCGCGAGCGATTTCTCGAGCCGTTTCTCCCGCGCGATCAGTTCCTGCAGCCGTGCGCGTTCCTGCTCGGTTTCGAGGTGCCGTAGCCGCAGCGCCGGATCGAGCCGAAATTTGAATGCAGTTGGCATCGGGCTAGAGCACCGCGGCGAGTTCGCTCAAGCCGTGCAGCGTGCGGTCGAGCGGTGCCTTTTCCTGCGCATCCTGGCGCAGAAAACTCAGAATCTGGTCTCGTGAGCGAATGCTGGCATCGAGCTTTGGATTGGAACCCGAGACGTATGCCCCAAGCTGGATCAGATCCTCGGCATTACGATATACGGCCAGCGCCTCGCGGAGCTTTTGCGCAGCTTTGATCTGGTTCGGCTTGGCAACCAGCGAGGCCACGCGCGAAACGGAGGAAAGCACATCAATAGCCGGGTAATGCCCCGCCGCACCCAACTCGCGCGAGAGCACAATGTGCCCATCGAGAATGCCGCGCACCGCGTCGGCGATTGGCTCGTTGTGATCGTCACCCTCAACCAATACCGTAAAAAATCCGGTAATCGAGCCGGCTTTGAACGAGCCCGCACGTTCAAAAATTTTGGGCAGAATCGCGAATACTGACGGCGTGTAACCCTTCTGGCTAGGCGGCTCGCCGGCAGCCAATCCGATCTCCCGCTGCGCCATAGCAAGACGCGTAACCGAATCCATGACGAGCAGCACATTCTTGCCCTGATCGCGAAAATACTCCGCAATCGCAATCGCCACAAAACAGGCGCGAACTCGCAGCGGCGCCGGACGATCGGAAGTCGCGCAGACCACCACCGAGCGCTTGCGGCCCTCCGGTCCCAGTTCGTGTTCGATAAACTGCCGAACTTCCCGGTTGCGCTCGCCGATCAGCGCGATTACCGTAACATCGGCTGAATTCTCGCGCGACATCGCTCCGAGCAGCGTGCTTTTGCCCACGCCGCTTCCGCCGAAGATGCCGATACGTTGTCCAAGCCCGCAAGGCAGGAGACTGTCGATGGCGCGGATACCGCTTGAGAGCATCGTGTTGATGTGCTCGCGCTCCATCGGTCCGGGAGGATCCGCGAACAGGCTGTAGCTTTCATTCCCGCCGATCGCTGGACCGCCATCCATTGGCTTGCCGAATCCGTCGAGCACGCGCCCGAGCAGATCGGGTCCCACGCGTACCTGTGCCTCCGATGGACGCGCATAGATCGGGTCGCCCGGCTCGAGTCCTTCCACTTCTTCCAGCGGAATCGAAAGAATCCGGCCTTTGCGGAAACCCGCCACCTGCGTGCGAATCGTGCGGCCCTGGCGTGTGCGGATTTCGCAGAAGCTGCCCACTGCCGCCGGTGGTCCCTGTGATTCGATCACCAGGCCCGTGACTTCGCTTACGACTCCGCGCCAGCGCAACAGATCGTACCCCGGCAGGTCGTCTGCAAACCGCGAAAGGTCGAGTGGTTCTTCTGTGGCAGTGATGGACATTTATAAGCCGAGCCGGTCCGCAAAACCGCGCTCAATTTCCTGCAACTGTGTCTCAACCGAGCCGTCAAGCTCGCCCAGACTGGTTTCGAACAAAATATCGCCGGGGCGCAGTTTCGTATCGGCCACAATGTTTACCGCCGGGGCCAGTCCCGCGCGTTCGAGCGCGCCGCGCACCGGTTCGAGTGCTACGGGGGGGATCCGAACCCGTGAAATCTCGCGATTCTGCAGCTTCTGCAGACCGGCATACACGATGCCCTGAATCGACTCCGGATCGGCGTTCAGCTCGCGATGCAGAATACGCCGGGCAATTGCGAGCGAAAGCTTCACAACATCGGCTTCCGCTTCGCTGCGCATGCGCTTCTTGAGAGCGAGCAGATCGCGCAGCGTGGTGGCCAGCCGGTCGCTTGCCGCCTTGATCTCGTTCGCGGCAGCCTCACGGCCCTTCTTGATGCCCTCTTCGAGTGCGGCCTGGCGGCACTGAGCCAGCTCCATCTGATGTGCGCTCTGGAGTTCGGCCAGCTTTCCGCCATCAAGCGTGGGCTGCTCCGGCGTGCGGCTCTGTTGTGCAACCGGGCGGAGCTGCGTTTGTGAACGCGCGTTCCCGCTTGTTGGCCATTCGAAGCGTTGAATCACGCTCTCGTCTTCTGCGATGCGGCAAGCCATTGTTATTTCCGCGAACTACCGGGTTTCCGTCTGGGCGATCCAGCTCCGGATCACGCCCGCTGCCAGCGAAGGATCGCGGGAGACCGTCTGCCGGACGTTCTCGCGCAGCGTCTCTACCTGGACTGCGATGTCGGGCAGCGCCGGGATGTGCGGTTTCGTTTCGATCTGTGGCTTGTCGGCGTCAGGCAATGCTGGTTTCTCCGTTGTCTGTTCGGCTTTATCAGCCGCATTGAGTGCGGCGGTCACGCGAACTTCGGCCTCTTGCTTTTTCTTCCGGGTCATCGCGAAGAACGCCAGCCCGATCAGCAGCACCACGCCTACGCCCGCGCCGATCAAGAGCATCGGGTTCTTGATCAGATTGCGAATATCGTTCTTTTCAGGCGCGGTCCGCAGCGGACTGCCTACGCCGCCGGGATCGCCTTCCACCGTTTGCTGGAACGGCAGCGCTTCGATCACCAGCTGATCGCCGCGATTCGGCGTAAAACCGATGATGCCGGCCACCAGTTCATGAATGGCTTTGATTTTTTCGGGGCTGGGCGGAACGAGCACGCGTTTCGCTTTTGCTCCGCTGCCCTGAATCTGCACATCGTTATCGAGCAACACTGAGGCCGTGACCCGCCGTATCGTGCCGCGCGGAATCAGAACTTTGTGAACGCTGCGCGAAGTTTCGTAATTGACGTTCTCGGTGCGATGCGACACGCTGGCCCCGGTGCTCACCGGACGCGAGGTCGGACGCGGTAGATTCGAAGCTGTGCCCGGCACACCCGAGACATCGGGACGATTCGACATATCCTCAGACTTCTGCGAACTCGTCATCACCGAGCGGCTCGGATCGAAGGTTTCATCGGTCTGCTCGCTCGTGCTGAAATCGCAATCGGCCGAGATGCCAACCCGGAAATGATCTTCGCCCAGCAGCGGCGAGAGCGTCGATTCCACTTTCGCCAGCAGATCTTTTTCGACTGCGTGTTTGTACTCGAGCGTGGCATCATCCGACCCCGAAACATCGCCGGTGGCGCGTTTGGCGCGGCTCAGCAGGTTGCCGCGCATATCCACCACCGAAACGTACTCCGGGCTCAGCCCTTCCACCGCTCCGGCGACCAGATTCGTCACCGCCAGAATGTTGTTATCGCTCAGCCGCATGCCCGAGCGCAGCGTCAGTACTACACTCGCTTTTGCCGGCTCACGCGAATCGAGGAACACGGAATCCTTGGGAAAGCTGATGTGAACCCGCGCCTGCTCGACCTCGCTCAGCGATCGGATGGAGCGCTCCAGCTCGCCTTCGAGCGCGCGGCGGTAGTTGATGTGTTCGGTAAAATCGGTCGCGCCCAGGTTCGTTTTGTCGAAGAGCTCGAAGCCGATGCGTCCGGTGCGCGGCAGTCCGGCGCCGGCGAGTTCCAGGCGCAGCTCATCCACCTTCGCCGCCGGAACCAGAACTTCGCTGCCATTGGCGTCGAGCCGGTATTCGGTCCCCGATTCCTTCAGCTTCTGCACCACCGTGGCCGCATCTTCAGCTGCCATTCCGGTGAACAGCGGCCGGAAGTCGCTTTCATGGTGCCAGCGCACCAGGCTGACGATCCCCGCCACCAGCATGAGAACCACGGCCGCAATTCCAATCCGCTGGCCGGGTGAAAGAGCTTTGAAAACTTTTGCGAATTGATTCATGGCTGGTGTTTGTTCAGAGCTGCATCTTCATAATTTCTTCGTAGGCGGAAACCACTTTGTTTCGCACCTGCATGAACATCTCAAAATCGAGTTCGGCGTTCTGTGCGGCCAGGATGGTCGAGTGCAGTTCCTGATTGCCGCCGTTCATGAAGCTTTCCGCTGCCTGATCGGCGTTGACCCGCGAAGCCTCCACATGCTGAACCGCCGAGGAGAAGACATCCTGAAAAGATACGTTCTGCGCCGCCCCGGGAGCGGAAATCGGCTCGAATGTGCTCTGAATCGGAGCGATATGTGATACGGATGAGATCGGGGACATTTCGGATCAGCGAGTCAAGAAATTAGCGAAAGAGGTCAATGGACCTTTGGATCATGTCTTTTACAGCCGAAATGGCCGACACGTTCGCCTGATACGAACGCGATGCGCCAAGCAGATCCACCATGTCTTCGGCCGGATTGATCTTCGGAAACGCGACGTAGCCGTCCTTGTCGGCGTCCGGATGGCCCGGCATGTAGCGCCGGTCGGGCTCGCTTGTGTCCTGCACGATATCGCCGACTCCGACACCGTTTGCGCTGCCTTGGCCCATATTGGCGGAGAGCAGGGAAGAGAAGGAACCCTCCACCGGCTGCGTTTCAAAGACTACGTCGCGGCGGCGGTACGGGCCGCCCTCGGCGGTACGCGTAGTATTCGCATTGGCGATGTTTTCGACCAGAACTTCCGCACGCGTGCGCTCGGCCGACATGCCCGAAGCGCTGACCGAAATCGCTCCAAACAGGCTGCTCATGCCGCGGAACTCCCGTTCTCAATGGCCATGCGCATGATCTTCAGCTTCGAATGCATAAGATTCGAGGCCAGATTGAAGCGAAGCGCATTCTCGGCCAGCAGCCGCGACTCGCGATCGAGATTCACGTTGTTGCCGTCGTTCTTGTTTACCAGTCCGGAGACTTCGTGCGCAGTGGGCGCGGAATTCAGCGCGTTCTGAAGTTCGCTGTCGAAATCGATATCGAGGGTTTTGTAACCGGGTGTGTCGGCGTTGGCAATATTGGAGGCGACCAGCCGCTGGCGCGTGCTCAGCAGGGTCATGTAATGCTCCAGATTGCCGGCTACGGGATCAAGCATAGGCTCGCATTCAGATAGTGCATGCGAATGGCCGTGCTCTCTCACGCTAAATGATTGAAAAAGGGAATACTTGTTCCAAAATGGAACACCTGCGGCGGCGTTCGTGTGCCAGTTCCCGTCGAGTCTTCGACAGCCGGCTTCGAGTCAGCCTTCGCAATGCCAGCTTCGCTGCTCGTTTGCGAAGTTCTGATACGAGGCAAGTCCCGCTGCGGCGCGGTACTGTGCTCCGACATGAGCTCGCAGAACACGCGCCAGATGCAGCCGGTCCTCTAGAAATGCGCGCGCCTCTTCGAGTATCGAGTCCCGCTTGCGCGGGTCTGGGGTGGCTTCGATCTGTTCCCGGATCGCCTGGCCGTAGGCTTCCGCCAGCGCCGGGGCGTGCTCGAAATCGACAGCCTCGATCGCGGTCTTCAGGCGTTCAGCCGCCAGATCAGCCGGCCGCGCGTTCATTCGCCTGTTCCTGCGCAAAGAGGTTCGTCATCATCGAGAGCTGGTTCTGGAGTGAGGCGATGGTTGCGTCGGCAGCTGACATCTGCTGGGTCAGCGTATCCTGCAGATTTGAGATTTTGCTCTGTTCGTCTGTAATCTGACTGGCAATCGTGGTGAGCTGATTGGTGAAATTCGTGTTCGCCGTCGTCAGCGATCCAGTAGTAGGGTCGGTGATCGATGTCAGCGTGTTGCTCGCCGTCTGCAGGAAGCCGCCCGAGGTCGAGGTGCCGATGAAGTTCAGAACATCGTTCGGATTCGCAGCGAATGCGGCGGTGAACGTCGACTGGTTGAAGTTGAGGTTTCCGTTCTGGTCGAACGTCAAACCAATCGAAGAGAGTGACTGAATCGACCCGCTCGACATCGAAAAGTTCGCAAGCGACCCCAACTGGCTCTCCAGCTGATAAATCAGGCTGTTGCCGGTGAGCGCGCCGCCATTCTGGCCGCGGTTCTTATTCAGCTCGGCATTGATGCTGTTGTATGCGGTCGCAAACGAGGAGAGCGCGTTTGCCAGATTCGTCGGGCTCTGGGACACCGTCACCTGCGAAGTGCCGGTTTGCAGCAGCTGCACGTTCAGGCCGGTGGAAAGTGTGACGCTTCGTGTGTTGGAGCTGATCGGCGTACTGGGTTGCCCGTTCACCTGGTACGTGACATTCGAGCCGGTCGACAACGTATTCAGCAGGCTATTGTTCGAGCTGTCGGTCAGCTGAATGGTATCGGGTGCGTAGTTCAGGCTCTGAACCGACAGCCGGTAATCGGGAGAAGAGGGGCTGCCGATGTTGATAACGCTCGCCTGCACGTTTGCGCCGCTCAGATTGATCGCCTGCGCAAGGCCGTCAAGTGTGCCGGACGAATCTGAAATGTTGTAGTTCGTGCCGTTCAGGGTAAGCGTGTAGCTGGTGCTCGAATCGAGGTTGTCGCTGGTCGGATCAGTGACAGTGGTGAGCCCGTTGGCGCTGATCGTGTTCGTCTGGGAACCAATGCTCGAGACGTTCACCGTGTAATTGCCGGCCATGACGCCGGAGGAAACGGTTGCCGAGGCCACGGTGGAATCGCTCACGGTGGCGGCATAGGCGCCACTTCCCGAAGAAGAGCTGAGCGAATTGAGGGCGGTTTGCAGCGAGCTGAAGGTACTCGTGATGGTCTGCAGTTCACTCTGCTCATTGGTCAGCGTCGTCTGCGTGCTTTGCAATTGAGTGAGCGGCAGGGACGCGATGGACACGGCGCGGGTAATCGTCTGCTGCAGCTGGGACGCGTACGTGCTCGTGCCATTGAAGGTCGAAGTGGAGCTGCTCGTTGCGCTGGTTGTGCTGGTGGCCATAAAGAATCAGACGGAAAATCGGTCGCGCGGCTAAACGGCGTTAGCGCGCGCGACCGGTTGGGGGTTAACGGTCCGGAGTTTGTTGACAAACTCCATTACTCAGAAGATCAGCCCTGCAGGAGCTTGAGGACCGACTGAGACTCCTGGTTCGCCTGCGCCATCGCGGCAACCGAGGTCTGCATCAGAACCTGGCCCTTGCTGAGGTTGGCAGCATCGGCAGCCACGTCTGCATCGCGGATCTGGCTCTGCGCGGCCGAGAAGTTTGCGATCTGGGAGTTCGCCAGACCGACGGCATAGTTCAGCTTGTTCTCACCCGCACCAACGACGCCCTGGACGTTGCCGAGGTTCGAAATAGCAGTGGTGATAGCCGCAATGGCGGCATTGGCGTTTCCGGTGGTGATAGAGGTACCGCCTAATCCGAGACTTGAGCTATCCACGAGATTTGTCGCGCCGCTGAGATCGACGGTTACAGCCGCATTTGCCGCGCTGGATCCGCCGCCGACATAGATGCTCAGTTTGCTGTTGAAGGTGGCGCTGCCGCCCAGTGCGCCGCTCAGGTTGATGTTGCTTGCCTGGCGATCGATTTCTTTCAGGAGACCCTGGTACTCATTGTCGAGAACCGTACGGCTCCCCGTGAAGGTGTCCGAAGCGGACTGCGTGGCCAGGGTCTGCATACGATCAAGAATGTTCGAGATGTTGCTCAAACCGCCGTCAACAATCTGCAGCTGGCTGATGCCGTCGTTGGCGTTCCGAACGCCCTGGTTGAGCTGCGCGATGTTGTCGCGGTAGGTGTTGGCAATGGCCAGGCCCGCCGCGTCGTCGGCGCTGCTGTTAATCCGATATCCCGACGTCAACTGCTGGATCGTTTTGCTCTGAGCCGCCTGGTTGACGTTCATGTTCGACTGCGCAACCAGCGAGTCGACATTAGTTTGAATAGAAATCATTGTGTTGTCCTAGTTCCTTTCAGCCGGCGGCTTGCCGTCGACTTCTGTTACTCATTTCGGCAAATTTGTGGCCGATTTAGAATTTTTTTCTTCCAGGGTTTTTCCGCCCAGGTCGAGGCTGAGATGCGCCAGCAGTGACAACGCGCCGTTTCGTCCCGCCGGAGCAGGAATGACTTCCCGGTTGGCAAGCTGCCGCAGATGATCGACAATGCTCTCGAGTACCTCGCCTCGCTCGCTCTCGATTCCCGCTGCCTTCTGGCTCGTGCGCGATACGGATGCCGAATCCAGTGCCGCTCCCAAACCGGAATAATCCTGTAACTTCCAGGCGTCGAGAATGTTTGTTGCGTGCTGCGCGATGGTCATCACTTGCATTGCCTATCGCTGTTCTTATCGCGCGTGAGGGGTGGGTTCTAGAAGGGAATTTTTGTGGCCGGTTGCAAAAGCACCAATCGCTTCGCTCATGGCTCTGATAACCGATAATGTCGCGTCAGAGCCATTAGCGAAGCGATTGGTGCGATATTCGGTCGCGCTTGCGGGAGTTATCCCATGTAGTCAAACAGCGACTTCATGTTATTGAGGCTGCCATCCGCCGCAATGGCGGCCTGCATCGCCGTCTGATCAGTGGTTAATTCAGTGGCCAGGGTCGGCAGATCCGCATCGCGTACGGCACTCAATGCTTGCGTGAGATTGTTGACGTGCGAAGTTGCGGTACTGATCCCGTTCGTGATCCAGGTTTCGATGTTCCCGTAACTCACGCTTGCCGCTGTGAGTTGCTGGGAGCCGGTCTGCACTTCGGTCAGCGCAGTCTGAATCCCGGTCTGATTATTGGCGAGCAGTGCGCTGCTGAGGTCGTACGCGGCCTGGAAAATGCTGCCATTCGACGAATCGAAGATCTGCTGCGCGGTCAGGCTGGGCGTGATCTCGTTTCCATCACTGTCGCGCAGAATCTGGGTGTTCGTAGGGGTACCGTTCTGCGTCACGCCATTAGGGCCGGTTCCGGTATACGTGTATGGCGCTGTCGTGGCGCTGTCGCCACCGAAAATATACTGTCCGTTGCTGGTCGTATTCGCAATGGCTACGAGCTGCTGCTGGATGGCCTGCACTTTTTGCGCAAGGTTGCTTCGAGTGCTCGCATCCGAAGTGCTGCTGGCGCCCTGCGTGGCGAGCGTGACGAGCTGATCCATCAGCGTACTTGCCTGTTGGAGCGCCGAGTCCGCGGTCTGCGCGGCTGTCTGCGCCTGTGTCAGATTCGACTTGATCTGGTTGATGTAGTCGATCCTGCCCTGGTAGGCCACGATCGGCTGGATGGCGGTAGGGTCGTCGGAGGCCTGATTGACGCGGTAACCGGACGACATCTGCTGGTTGACCTGCGACAGCCGGTTTTCCAGATTTGACAGGGAAGCGAGGAAGCTGCCCGTATTGGCTTGTATTCCTGAAATCATGCGCTATCTGAGCTCCTCCCTACGCACTTTGTAACGTCTGCAGCAAATAAGAGAGCGTGTTGCGTATCGTGTTAAAAGCCTCGGCGGAAGCCTGATAGGCGTTCTGATATTGCAGCAGCGACGCCGCCTGCGCATTCAGAGAAACGCCGGAGACCTGTGCGCGCGCGTTCTGAGCCTGCGCCAGCACTTGCGTCTGCGTTGTCTGGCTGCTGGATGCGCTCGATGCCAGGCTGCCCACATTCGATGCGATCGAGCTGTAGAAATCGGTGTAGCTTTGTCCGTTGATCATGTCGGCCGCGCTGCTCGGATTCTGTAATCCGGCGAGTGCGTCAGCGATTCCGTTTGAAACCGATGGCGGTCCCGGATCCACGGCCGCAAGCTGCGAGCCGGTAATGCCGGAGACCACGGAAAGGCTTTGTGCGACCGAGGTCGGCGCTCCCGCGGTGTAAGTGAACAGCGGAACGCCGGCTGCGCCCGAGCTGGTCTGCCCGCTGGTGAGCAGCGTATTCACCCGATCAGCCAGTCCCTGCGCCAGCTGATTGAGGCTGCCTTGCTGGCTGGAACTGCCGAGCAGCGAGGGGATCACGGTATTCGTGACCTGCAGTAGGCCGCCCAGTTGTCCTGATTGCACTTTCGCGGTTACGTCCTGCCCGTTAGAAAGAATTTGCTGGACGGGAGGATTGCTCGCATTCCCGCCGCTCGTATTCTGTGCGGAAATCGCGGTTGCCGTGGTACCGGAAACGAGCGAGACCTGTCCGCCGAGCAGCACATTGACTGTCCCATCGCTCTGCGGCTGCGCCGAAATGTTGACCAGGTTCGAGAGACTTTCCAGATTGCTATAAAGCTGGGCCTCGAGCCCGGCATCGTTCTGATTTCCGCTTTCGATCTGGCCGTTCAGAGAGGCGATCTGGGAGGATAGCTGGTTGATCTGGCCGACCACGCTCTGCGTCTGCTGCTGCGCCTGGGAATTGACCGTCTGCGCGCTGGCCGCTGTGCTGTTGATCGCTTGTGCGACATTCTGGGCGGCGGTAATCACCTGCTGCTGTGCGGTGGCGCCCGAAGGCGACGCACTCCAGGCCGAGAAAGCCGAATAGAGCTGGCTGAGCGCAGCCGGTATGCCGCTGGTTCCGCTCACGTTAAAGGCCTGCTGTAAAGACTGCAGGCTGGTCGATTGTTGCGTTGCGGAGCCGAGTTGCTCGTTGGCGCTCCAGACGCTGTTTTCGGCAAACAGGCTGCGCGAGCTTTGTATGTTGCCCGCGAGAATGCCGCCGGAATATCCGTGAGTCGGATCGAACATGGAAGCGTTGATCTGAAGCGTCTGTGTCACATAGCCGGGCGTTTGCGCATTGGCGACGTTGTTTTGCACCGTGGCCATGACCTGCTCGAGCACGTCCATGGCATTGCCGGCATTTCCTAAAGCTGCAAAGAGAGAAGACATGGCGCGTTTATCCGTCGATGTGAAAGGTGCTCAGGGCCGATTCCGGCGCACCGTCCAGACCGTAGCCCCCGCCATGCCGGTTATTTTCGAGGAGCGCTCCAAAGTGCAGCGCCCCCGCGGACTCGAGAAGTGTCTGAGCCTGGCCAGTGCGGGCTGCAAAGAGCTTCAGTTTCTCGGCGAAAGTAATGCGCTCGGCAGGCGAAAGGTTATCGAGCGAGATGCCGGCGAGCAGGGCCGCGGCTGTTTCGAGCGGCTCCAGATAGTCCGGTCCCGGATCGAGCGCGATCAGGGCTCCGATGGCCCGCTCGAGCTCACAGCCGGCAGAGGATAGGCGCCTGGATGCTTCCGAATGAGACATGCGCACGCCCCTTACTTGAGGCTCTTGATTAGCGCCTGGCTGACGGCCTGCGCATCGAAGCGATACGAACCCGAGCGCACCTGAGCCGTGAGGCTGGCGATCTTGGCCTGCCGTTCGGTGGATTGCGCATTCTTGGCCGCACTGACGAGATTGCTGGCGCTCGACAGCGTTACGTTGTCGAACGAGCGGTCATCGGCGCTCGTGCCGGAAACGCGGGAGTTTGAGCCAACTTGCCCGACAGAGCCGAGCCCGTTGCCATTGCCGATGGGGTTTGTGAGACCGTTGTCAATGCGCATTGTAGAATTCCCTCACTTCCTCATCGTGCATTTTCGACGGAATTTTACTCAAATTTCGTCGCTGCCGTCACTTTTTTCACGGCCTAGCTCAAAGACCTTAATGATGAGCTTCACTTCGCCGGGCGCGAGCCTCAACGCCTGCGCGATGCTGGCCGGGGATTCCCCGCGGCGGTGCAGACGGATGACCTGACCACGCCGGTTCAGGTTCAGGCTTTCGGCCTGGGCCAGCCATTCGGCATCCTGCTGGCGGCGGGCATCGGAATCGGCCAGCCTGGCCTCGAGTTCTGCCAAACGAACTTCCAGGCTGGCCAAGCGCGACGTAAACTCTTCTTCTGTAATAGCTTTCCGTGTGAACTGAGAGAAAAAGTTGAATTCCGAACGGAGGCGAAAAAGGAACCAGAGCGCCACACTTGCGCCCGCCAAAGCTAGCACTGCCAGTGAAATCTGCAAAAACGAACCCATTATTGCTTACACCTTCGCCACGATGAGAATCGCGGGCTCATTAGTACAGCCCCCGTTCGCTCGGCCATTTGCGCTCCATGAGGGAACGAAGCCGGAGTATTCCCTGCGCCCGCAGCTGGGATATACGCGTGGTGTGCAGGCTCATGACCTCGGCAATTTCGCGCAGATTCAGCTCTTCTTTGTAATACAAGCTGAGTACCAGGCGCTCATTCTCAGGCATACGCGACATTCCTTCCGTGATCACCCGCTCCAGTTCCGCCCGCTCCAGCAGCCGGGCCGGGGTTGCGTCCTCGTCATCGCTGAGAAACTGCAAAATGTCGACATCTTCGCCATCCACGTTTTGCAGGCTGCCGAGCGAAACGGCCCGGAGTTCGAGCATCCATTGCTGGTATTCGGCGAGCGAAATGCCCAGTTCTTTGGCGATATCTTCTTCCGACGGCGTGCCCTTGAGCTTGCGCTCGGCGGCGGCGATAGCCTGCTGCACCTGCTTCAGGCGTTTCCGCTTGTGGGTTGGAATACCATCCAGGCCGCGAATGCTGTCCAGGATGGCGCCCCGTATCTTGTATTCGGCGTAGGTTTTGAGCGAAGTATTACGGCTGGGATCGAAATTGTCGACGGCCGCCAGTAGGCCGATTACTCCAGCGGAGATCAGATCGTCCAGTTCAACGCTCGGCGGCAGTTTTTCGTGAATGCGCTGGGCAATCCAGTTCACCTGTGGCAGGTGTTCGAGGATGAGCGCGTCTCGTTCTTCTTTGGTTCGTTCCACGGGTTCGTAAATCGCGTACATGGGAGTGCTCGATGCGCGTCAGGCAGCCATCGAAGAAGCGGCTCGCTCGCGCGGAATCAGTTCGGTGAGCAGAGCAGCTTTGTCAGCCTCCTTGAGATCCTCCGGTACCTGCTGGCCGGTTCCGAAGAACGACAGGGGCAGTCCGGTTTTAATAGCCAATTCGATCGGCGTGGCCGGCCCGGAGGCGGCGTCCATGTGGGTCAGCAGCAGACGGGTCGGATGAAAAATGGCGAAGCGCTGTGAAATGCGCAGGGCGGTATCGAGCCGCGTGTAACCCGGCAGAACCAGGTGGATTTCGACCGGCAGATGCCGTGCAGCGAGCGCCAATTGCCGTAAGTCGGCCTCATCGGCGGCGGCGAAGCCGGGTGTGTCGATCAGCGTGAGCCCCGAAAGAGTCCGGTTGAGAATTGCAGTCTGGAGCGCGGATGGACTATCCAGCGGCTCGAGGCTGGTGCCCAGAATGCGGGCGTAACGTTGAAGCTGATCGCAGCCGCCGATGCGCAGCGTGTCGAGCGAGAGCAAATGGATGGGCCGGTGTGCTCTGACCCCGTAATGCAAGGCGAGCTTGACCAGCGAACTGGTCTTTCCAGCACCCGGCGGTCCAACGAGCATGACGGCTTGTGCACTGGCACCCTCTTCGCCAAGCCTGGGTTCGACTGAAAAGCGTCCCGAAATTTCCTGTTCGACGGCGGCGCGCAGCAATTCGCGATTGAATACGTCGTTGCGTTCGGCCGGGATATGGCGGGCGGCGCTTTCGGTCACCTCGCGCGCCAGCTCTTCGCTGAAACCGGCTGATACGAGGCGATCGAAGACGCGCGCCAGTTCCGGCGTAAACTGCTCGGCCACTCGCGCGCTTTGCGAACGGCTGACGGAGTAGGCAAACGATTCCATCTGTTTGCGCAGCTCGGCCAGCTCGCGCAGAACGATATCGCTTGTAACGGGTGTTTCCGCCTGTTTCGGAACCTCGGCCTTTGCTTCGGCGGGCGCGGCGCTGCCATCGACGCCGAAAACGACTTCGTACGATCCGAGATCGCGCAGATCCGCACTCGTCTGGCGCGAGCTGACGAGCATGGCATCCGGTCCGAGATCGTTGCGCGCCTGATCGATGGCCTGTTGCAGAGAATCGGCGAAGTAGGATTTCAGTCTCATCAGATGACCCCCAGAGATAGGATTTTGACCCCGCTCGGAACCTCGTTATGCGAGAGCGGGAAGACGTTGGGCAGCGGCGCTTCGAGCATCTGCCGCAGGAAGAAGCGGGCGCCGGCGGCGGTCAGGATGACGGTCGGCGTTTCACGTTTGCCGAGCTTGCGTTCAATGCGGTTAACGATGTCGCGCACCGACTGCGGCGAAAGCACAAGAACGCTGTTTTGGTCCGTGTGCTGCGCGGCCGATTCAATCTGCTGTTCGAGCGCCGGATCGAGGAAGAAGGCGGGTAGCTCGGCTTTTTGATTGAGATACGGCTTGGCCACGGTGCGCCGGATCGCCTGGCGGGCAAATTCGGTCAGCAGCACGGGGTTCTTGCTGGTCATCGCGGCTTCGCTCAGCGATTCTAGGATCGAAACGCCGTCGCGAATCGAGACGCGCTCGCGCAGCAGATTCTGCAAGACCTTCTGGATGGTCGAGAGCGGGAGCAGTTTCGGAACGAGATCTTCGATCAGCTTGGCGTTTTCCTGCCCGACGCGATCGCAGAAGGTTTTGGCGTCCTGGCGTGAAAAAAGCTCGCTCATGTACTGCTTGTTCAGCTCGGCGAAATGCGTGCCAATGACGTTTACGGCGTCGACGATGGTGTATCCGGCGGCGCGTGCGGCATCGACGCGGTCAGCCGGAACCCAGAGCGCCGGGAGTCCGAAAGCAGGCTCGCGTGTTGCGGTGCCAGCGAAATCTTTCTTGGCAGTGGCGGTCGGGACAGCGAGCTCATTGCCGGGCATCAGCTCGTAGCGGCCGATTTCGCTGCCTTTTAATAAGACGACATATTCACGGGCGCGCAGTGACAGATTGTCGGTGACGCGAACCGGCGGTAGGAGAAATCCGAGATTTGTAACAAACTGGCGGCGAATACCGGCGATGCGTTTCAGCAGCGGCGAAGCTTTGCCGCCGGCCACCAGTCCGGCCAGACCGAGTCCGACTTCGATTGCGATGGGTTCGACACGCAGCAGCGTCTCGAGTTCTTCCTTGGGCGAAGCGGCGGGCGCGGCAATTTCCTTCTTCGCGCCATCGAGCAACGACTTTTTGCGCTTCATCCAGCCCGCCGTTCCAATGCCGCCCCCGAGCAGCAGGAACGGAATTGTGGGCAGGCCGGGGAATGCCGCCAAAACGACCATCACGCCGCTCGCAAGAAGAAGAGGCTGATAATTGCTGAAAAGCTGCTTCTGAAACTCTTCGCCGACTTTGTTTTCCGAAGTCGCGCGGGTGACGATCAGACCGCCCGAAACCGAGATCATCAGCGCCGGAATGACGGTGACCAGGCCGTCGCCGATCGTTAGGACCGTATAGGTCTGCAGCGCGCGTTTGAGCTCCATGCCGTGCTGGAGCACGCCGATCAGGAATCCGGCGACGATGTTGATGGCAGTAATGAGAATGCTGGCTACGGCGTCGCGCTGGGTGAAACGCGAGGCGCCGTCCATGGCCCCGTAGAATTCGGTTTCGGCAGCGAGCGCTTTCCGCCGGCGCCGGGCTTCCGCTTCATCGATCAGGCCGGCATTCATTTCGGCGTCGATCGACATCTGCTTGCCGGGCATGGCGTCGAGCGTGAAGCGTGCCGAAACTTCCGAGATGCGCACCGCGCCGTGGTTGATGACGACGTACTGAATGGCGATCAGGATCAGGAAAATGACGCAGCCGATGACGTAATTGCCGCCGACCACGAAGTTACCGAAGGCTTCGATGACGTGGCCCGCGGCAGCCGTTCCGCCGTTGCCGTTGAGCAGAATCAGGCGCGCCGAGCTGACGTTCAGCGCCAGCCGGAAGAGCGTCAACAGAAGCAATGTTGTGGGAAAGACGCTGAAATCGACCGGCTTGATGATGTACATCGTGACCATAAGGACAACGACGGACATGGCGATATCGAGCACGATGAGAATGTCGAGCAGAAACGGGGGCATCGGGGTGATCAGCGCGATCACAATCGCCAAGACCGCGATCGGGATACCGATTTCGCCCGGTTTTATGCCCGCCAGGAACCGCAAGCCACCGCCGCTGCGGCCGCCCTGAGGCTTAGGAATAGCTGGGGATTGAGCAGACATGCTTAGTTGGCGCCCTCACCTCGCTGAGAGCGGCAGGCTGGCTCAGGCTTGCTTGACGAAAGGGCAGAAACGGTCACGCGCGGCATCACACCGATACTGCGGGAGTTGGGAACCACAGCCTAGTAGTGGCGGGCCGGGGCAGGAAATCTCTGGAGGCGAGAAAGACTCTAGTTCTGGCGGCGATTGTCGATAAGACGGACCACGGGGACCGTCGCGGGCCTAACGGCTATGGCTACGGGCGTAAGCGCCGGCGGTGAAGGCTTCCAACGCATTGCGCAGCTTCTCCGCCGTGAAGGGCTTGGTCAAAAAGCCGTCCATTCCGGCTTCGAGGCAGCGCAGCTCATCGGAACGGGAAGCGTTCGCGGTCATCGCGACGATCTGCCGACGGTTTCTCGCACCCTTTTCGCGCTCACGGATGTGCCTGGTGGCTTCGAGACCATCCATGACGGGCATCTCGATATCCATCAACACGAGATCGTAAGCGGCTGAAAAGGCGGCTTCGATAGCCTCTGCGCCATTTTGCACCAAACGCACGGAATGGCCTTCGCGCTCCAGCATTCTGGTGGCGAGCAGCTGATTGACCGGATTGTCCTCAGCCAGCAGGATATTCAGGCGCACTGCGGATTGGTTTTGCTGGAAAACCGGTTGTTCGGGTACGCTGGCGGGCGTGAAGTCGGAGGTGAAGTGGAAAGCGCTTCCGTGTCCTCCGGGGCCGTCGGTGACCCAGATTTCTCCGCCCATGAGCCTGACCAGGCGCGACGAGATGGCGAGGCCCAGACCCGTACCGCCAAACCGGCGAGTGGTCGAGTTTTCCGCCTGCGTGAACGGATCGAAGATAAGCTCGCGTTTCTCTGCCGGAATGCCAATGCCGGTATCGATGACGGAGAATTTGACCCGGATCGAGTCCTGACGGGAGGATTCAAGTGCCGCTTCGATCCGAACGCCGCCGTCGCGCGTAAATTTGAGCGCGTTGCCGACCAGGTTGAGGAGCACCTGCCGCAGCCGTCCGGGATCGCCGGTGAGATAAGCCGGAATACGAGGATCGATCGAGTAGTCGAGCGTAAGTCCTTTCTCATGGGCTCGGAAGCGCATGAGTTTCACCAGGTCAAAGACCGTTTCCTGCAACCGGAAGCCAATGTTTTCCAGCTCCAGCTTGCCCGCTTCGATTTTCGAGAAGTCGAGCACATCGTTGATCACGGTCAGCAGGGACTCGGCCGAACTCTTTACGATCAGCAGATCTTCGCGCTGGCTTGGCGTGAGTTCGCCGTCCAGTACCAGATCCGTCATGCCGATGATGCCGTTCATGGGCGTGCGAATCTCGTGGCTCATGGTCGCCAAAAATACGCTCTTCGCGTCATTGGCCGCGCGCGCGGCCTCTTCGGCACTCTTGTATTTGCGGGCAACTTCGTCGGCGATCCGCGTCTTTTCCTCGAACAGAGTCAGCAGCATGCCGAACGCCACGGCATATTTTTCGAGATCCCAGAAGGCGCTGTCGCCCGGCGGACCAATGTTATAGGCCGCGAGCAATTCGCCGACCGGGAACACGAGACCCCAGGCAATGAACGAGATCAGCGTCAGCACCGAGCCAGGATTGGATTTGCCGTAGATACGTGCGTAGAGTATCCCGGCTGTGGCGAAGATCAAAAAAAGCAGATAGTCGATGCCGTAGGAGGAATTCTGGGCGAGCCGGGGCCAGACCCAGGCGACCGGGGCTGCCATCCCCAGGCATGCACCGATTACGGGCAGCCGCAGACCGTAATGGCGCAGGGTGATGGCGGCGGCCGTTGCCATGACCGTGATCAGCAGCAACTCGAATGGCCAGGCCGCCTTCCACTCTTCGACCACGCCCGCCCAGTAGATCAGGCAAGGAATAATGCCGCCCAGGGCGAACGCGATCCGCCGCGGAGTGGTGACGCAGGCCTGCGAAACCGATAACACAAAACTGGCGCCCGCCACGATCAAAGTGGCGTATGCCAGCCAGACCACGAGTGCGCTCGGCTGGCGCATGTTCGCCATAACGATGCCATTGGCGAAGTGGGCGACGATCGCCACCCATCCCGCGATCCAGAGAGCCACGCGCGGCTGCCGCTGCCTCGAATAGATCCATATAAACAGCAGAACGAGCACCGCCATGAGCACGGTCTCGACGATATGGACGAAGGAGGAAGACATGTTTCAGCTTTTGGGGTAGGCCCTTTTCTGCTTATCGGGGATTTTCCCCCATAATACAGACGATTACTGAAAAAATCACGAAGACGCCTCAATCCGAGGACGTAAGCGGCGTGCGGGAGGTGTACGGGAACGTGCCCGCGGTGCTGTTTTCAGATCGCCGCTTCGGCTGACGCCAGCAATTCGCGAAGAGTGTCAAAAAATATTGAGCGCGCCACCACACGCTCGCAGCCGTGCTCGACAGCTTCGCGGCGCAGATCGGTTTGTACATGCGAAACGTAGCCCAGAAGCGGGATGGGGCGGGTCTGCTCGCCGGCTTTCAATTTGCCGATCAGGTCGAGCGGTTCCGCGATGCTGTTATTCAGATCGAGGATGATGAGAACAGGACATTCCTGCGCCAGTGCCAGCGCCTCAGTCTGCGATTTTGCAATACGCACTGTATGGCCGGTCCGTTTTGCGGCGTCGAGAATGCGCGCCTGGAACATGAGATCGTTCAGGACGGCGACTACGGTCTTGGTTGCTTCGGGGGGCATTCGCTTCACTCTACGTTTCCGAACTGGAACTGCTAGCGACCGGGACTGAAGCGTTTGGCCGGCGCGGCAAAGTGGGTACGATTCCAAGGTTCCTTGTGCCCCAAGCGCACATCGCCTCCATCACGGGTACGAGTTCAGCGCCCGCCGTAGTCAAGCTGTAGGTAACCTCCGGCGGGACCGTGCCGGTTCTGGCCCGCGAAATGACGCCGTCGCGCTCCAAATCGCGCAGTTGCGCGCTCAGCACTTTCTCGCTAATACCCGGCAACAGCTTTCGAAGCCGCGCGAAGCGGCAGGGCACGAAGGAAAGGTGCCACAGGATCAACACTTTCCATTTCCCGGACATAACGTTCGCGGTCGCTTTGACCGGGCATCCGAAGTGCGGTTTCACAAGCGTTTGCGGATTCCTCTGGATCAGCTTACAAAATTGTGCGTACTTCCGAATCCGGCCGGTTGATGTTACTTTCGAACTCGGGGCTCCCTATGCCGACTGATCTGTCGCCTACCGAAATGAAGAAATTTGTCCGCGAGCACTTTGAGGAATTTGTAAATCGGAGGAATGCGGCGGTGATTCGAAAGAACATGACCGCGGAGTTCTATGATCACGATGGACCGGGTGGACAGCCTACCGGGGTAGCCGGCGATGAGCACATGATGCTGCTGATGTACGAGCGAATGCCGGATCTCCGGATTTCGATCGAGGACATGTTGGCTGAGGGAGATCGCGTGGTCTGCCGGAACATATGGCGCTGGACGGATGCGACGTCCGGCCGGACGATGCAGTTTCAGGGATTCGTCCTTTGGCGTTTTGAAGGCAACCGGATTGCTGAGCGATGGGCAACGGTGACCGCCCCGGCGGAATCGACTTCGTGGACAGCGGTAGAAGAGAAGGCGGGACAATGAAAGTCGTCCTGGTAGGTGCAACCGGAAGAGCGGGAAGCCGTATACTGCAGGAACTGCTGGCGCGCGGACATCAGGTCACGGCCGTTGTGCGCGATTCCGCCAAAGCACAGCTGGATAAGCGGGCGAAGACCGCTGTTTCGGACCTATCGAATACGGCGCAGCTTGCCGAAATCACGCGGGGTGCCGATGCGGTGATCAGTGCCTACGCTCCACCGCCGGACAATACCGACGAGCTGATCGGAGTGACCAGGCGCCTGATCGATGCCGTCGCGGCGAGTGGCGCGCAGCGGCTCATGGTGGTGGGCGGCGCAGGCGCGCTGGAAGTCGCCCCGGGAGTTTCGCTGATCGATTCGGGAAAGCTGCCGCCCGAGTGGCTGCCGATTGCCAAATCGCACGCCAAGGCGCTTGACGTGCTGCGCTCGTCGAATATCGACTGGACGTATCTTGCTCCTGCGGCTTTCTTCGAACCAGGCGAGCGTACCGGCAAGTTCCGGCTTGGCAAGGACAACCTGATTGCCAACGATAAGGGCGAGAGCCGTATCTCGATGGAAGACTACGCGATTGCGCTGGTCGACGAGCTCGAAAATCCGCAACATAGCAAGCAGCGCTTTTCGGTCGGCTACTAGCGAAACCGGTTTCCGAGTCCGTTACGATCGCCGCCTGACCGGAATTCGCTTTCCCCGTCACTTCTCGACGCGGATATCATCAAAGTGATCATGAGCGTTTTAGACCAGGCGCCTCCCGAAATCAATCCGTTACAGGATCCGCTTCGTTTTGCGCGCCGCGTTCCGCCCTGTGCCATTGTCATTTTTGGCGCCAGCGGCGATCTCTCGCGACGCAAACTGCTTCCCTCGCTGTACCGTCTGTTTTACGAGCGCCGCATCTCGCAGAATTTCGCTGTTATCGGCAGCTCTCGCACACCGATGAGCGACGAGCAGTTTCGCGAGAAGATGCGCGAGTCCGTTTCGAAGTTCCTCGAGGATGCGCCGTTCGACGAGGATGTCTGGAAATCGTTTGCCCAGACGCTCTTCTATGTTCCGGGAGATATGAATAAGCCGGAATCGTATGAAGATATCCGCAAAAAACTCGACGAGGTCGAAAAATCACATCAGACGGCCGGCAACGTACTCTTCTATCTTTCGACGCAGCCGAGCTACTACGCCGAAGCGGTCCTGGCGCTGGGCGAGCATCATCTGAACAAGGGCAATGGCTGGCGGCGCATCATCATCGAGAAGCCGTTTGGGCACGACCTGGCGAGCGCGCAGAAGCTCAACGAGGAGATTCACAAAGTCTTCGCTGAATCCGAGGTCTATCGCATCGACCACTACCTCGGAAAGGAAACAGTTCAGAACATACTCGCGTTCCGTTTCGGCAACAGCATGTTCGAGCCGCTCTGGAACCGGCGGTATGTCGATCACGTGCAGATCACGGCGGCCGAATCGATCGGTGTGGAAGGCCGCGGTGCCTATTACCAGGAAGCGGGTGCGCTGCGCGACATGATCCAAAACCATCTGAGCCAGGTGATGGCGACTGTCGCAATGGAGCCGCCCTCTGTTTTCGATGCGGAAAACGTGCGCGACGAGCGGGCGAAGCTGCTGCGCGCCGTTCGTGTGATGAAGCCGGAGGATGTGCCGAAATATTCGGTGCCGGGCCAATACGGTCCCGGTTACGTAGCCGGTCAGTTACTGCCCGGTTTTCGCGAAGAGCCGAGCGTCAGTCCGGATGCGCAGACGGATACCTACGCGGCGGTCACTTTCTTCATCGACAACTGGCGCTGGGCGGGCGTGCCGTTCTACATTCGAAGCGGTAAACGCATGCCGAAGCGGGTAACAGATATTGCGATTCAGTTCAAAGCTCCGCCGCTCGGATTATTCCAGCAGGAGACCAAGACAGGACCGCGGGAAGTGCGGCCGAATATTCTGGTGGTGCGCATCCAGCCGGAAGAAGGCATTTCGCTGCGGTTCCTGTCGAAGAGTCCGGGAAGCGGCATGCGCGTGCGCCCTGTTTCGATGGACTTCAATTACGGCTCGAGTTTCGGCGAGCGCTCGCCTACAGCTTATGAAACCCTATTGGTGGATGCCATGGTCGGCGACCCGACGCTTTACACGCGGCAGGATATGGTGAATGCCAGTTGGCAGATCGTCCAGCCGATTCTGGATGTCTGGGCGAATACCAAATTCGACTTTCCGAACTATGCCGCGGGCACCTGGGGGCCGAAAGCGTCCGACGAAATGCTGGCGCGCCAGGGACATGTCTGGAGGATTCCATGAGTACGGCTGTGATCTCGCCGGCGCGGCCGGAACAGATTCTCAAAGGGTTGAGCAAGCTTTGGACGTCGCTCGGCGAAGAAGAGAAGCAGCAGGGCAAGCCGACTGTGCTGCGTGCCTGCGCTATGACGCTGATCGTTGCGACAGACGAAGCCGACGAGGGGTTTGAGGCATCGCAGACGATTTCCGAGCTTATGCGCGAACACCCGAGCCGCGGCATCGTGGTGGCCGTTTCTGATAAAGCGGAGTCTGAACCCCAGGCCCGAGTGCTGGCGCAGTGCTGGAAACCCTTCGGGAAAGCGCAGCAGATTTGTTGCGAACAGATCGAGATTAAGGCGCGCTCGGAGAGCTGGGCCAATCTCGGACCGATTCTGCTGGCGTTGACGGCGGCCGATCTGCCGGTTGTTTTCTGGTCTCGGCATTCGGCCGCTCTCAGTGAGAAGTCCACCGTTGAGCAGCAGCGCGGGCTCGATACTCTGCTCAACCTCGCAAGCAAGACGGTAGTGGATTCGCGCGGGCTCGACCCCAAGCTTGCCTTTGAGCGCATTGCGAAGTGGCGCGGCGAAGGACGCGTGATCGCCGATTTGGAATGGACGCGGCTGACACCATGGCGCGAGCCGCTCGGACACATCTTCGACAATCCCGCGCGCGAGAACAAGTTCTCGCAATTCCATACGATCGAGATCGGCCACCCCGGCGATAAGCCGACTGCACAGGAGCTGTATATGGCCGCATGGTTGTCGGCTCCTTACAAAGCTCAGGTCGAGTTCAAACGCGTCGAGAGTTTCGGCTCGGGGCTGCATAGCATCGTGCTGCGCGCCGACAACGAGACCATCACGTTTGAGCGCACCGGTTGTGAATGTCTCCGAATCTGGAGCACCAACGGGCGCGAGCGGCGATTCAACTACGTCGACGCCAAACCCGAAACGCTGATGAATGAGGAACTGAGCATTATCGGCCACGACCCGGCATTCGAGCTGGCCTTCGAACGTGCCCGGGAGCTGGCCAGGTGAGCGGCCCGGATCTGAGGATTTCCGCTACGCCGGAGGAAGCGGCGCGCGAGTGCTCTTCTTATATACTTTCGCTGCTCGCGGGCAAACAACACGCCACCTTCGCAATTTCGGGCGGAAGTACGCCGAAGCTGCTCTTTACTGATCTGGCAAAGGCGGAATTCGACTGGTCGAAGGTGCACATTTTCTGGGTGGATGAGCGCTGCGTGCCGCCGGACAGCAAAGACAGCAACTACCGCCTGGCGGACGAGACGCTGCTAGGGCCGGCGAAAATTCCCGCGTCGAATATTCATAGAATTTATGGCGAATTACCGCCTCCTGAAGCTGCGGCGCGTTACGTGGCGGATATCAGAGCCGCGTTTGCCTTGAAAAACGGTGAGCTGCCGGTGTTTGATGTACTGCACCGGGGCATGGGCGGCGATGCGCACACTGCGAGCCTGTTTCCGGGAACTCCGCTGGTGCACGACCGGACTGGAATTGCGACGAACGTCTGGGTCGAGAAGATGAAGATGGACCGCATCACGCTGCTACCCGGGGTGTTGCTGGCTGCGCAGCATACTGTGCTGCAGGTTGCCGGGGCAGAGAAGGCAGAGGCGTTGCATAATGTGTTGCGCGAACCGGAGGACTTCGAGAAATATCCGTGCCAGATCGCGAGCCGCGACGAGCGCGCCGTGTGGTTCCTAGACCAAGCCGCAGCCGCGAAGCTGTAGTACGCTGGGCGCGGCTGGTGCCCGCGATTGCTCTTCTGCTGAGCTGCAGCCGCGATCGCATTCCGCCGCCGCCTCAACCCGCGCGAGTTGTTGCGAAGTTTAACCGGCTCCTGTTTGCAGGCGACGTGATGCTGTCGCGCGGCGTTCGGCGGCAGATTCTCGCGGCCAGGGATCCGGCACTGCCGTTTCGCAAAATTGCGCCGCTGCTCGCGAGCGCCGATCTGGCGTTTGTCAATCTCGAGTCGCCTTTCTCCGACCACGGGCCGTACCATCCCGACGGGCTGATTTTTCATGCCGCGCCCGAAATGATTGCCGGCCTGGAACTCGCGCATATCGCGGTTGCTTCCACCGCCAATAATCACGCGCGCGATTGCGGTCCGCACGGAGTTGAATTCACTGTGAAATGGCTGTGCGAGCACCAGATCCAACCGGTTGGATCGAGCGAATCGGAGGAACGAACCCATCGCGGCATTGTGCTCGCGCGTCACGGCATTCGCTTCGGGTTTCTGGGGTATACCTACGATCAGCAGAACGGCAACTGGCGCGACATCGACAAGCGTATAGCGATTACTGATATCGCGCAGATGACGCGCGATGTGCAGGACCTACGCGAGCGCTCGGACGTGGTGATTGTTTCGATGCACAGCGGCACCGAATACATGCCGAAACCGAACCAAGCGCAGATCCATTTCGCACACGCAGCGATCGACGCCGGCGCAAAGCTCGTGATCGGACATCATCCGCATGTGATTCAGCCGCGCGAAAACTATCGCGGAGGCGTCATCTTCTATTCGCTAGGAAATTTTATCTTCGATCAGTTCCAGCGCGAAGCGACACAGCACGGTGAAATTGCCGAAGTGGATTTCCTGGAATCGCAGATCTTTGTGGCGAATACGTGGCCGGTGCGAATCACCGCGACCGGCCCGCAAATCGAATGAGGTTCAGCCGCCGGTAGGCTGCTCGACGTGGCCGCCGAATTTGTAGCGCATGGCCGAGAGCACCTTTTCGGCAAACGTGTGCTCCTCGCGCGAACGGAAGCGGGTAAAAAGCGCGGATGCCAACACTTCGGCCGGGACCGCCTCTTCGATGGCGGCGTTGATGGTCCAGCGTCCTTCGCCCGAATCCTGCACAAAGCCGCTGAAGTTGGACAGGTCCGGATTTTCCGTGAGCGCCATGGCGGTGAGATCGAGCAGCCAGGAGCCGATTACGCTGCCCCGCCGCCAGAGCTCGGCGATGTCGCGAATATTCAGCGAGAAGCGCTCGTTTTCGGGTAATTCTTCGGAATCCTTGTTGCGCAGAATGTCAAAGCCTTCCGCATAGGCCTGCATCACGCCGTACTCGATGCCGTTGTGAATCATCTTCACGAAGTGTCCCGAGCCGGGAGGGCCGGTGTGCAGATAACCCTGTTCTGCGGTCCCACCTACTTTGTCAAAGCCTGGCGTGCGATCGATGGTTCCGATACCGGGCGCAAGCGTCTTGAAAATTGGCTCGAGCTGCTGGAACGCTTCCTTCTCGGCACCGACCATCAGGCAGTATCCGCGCCTGACACCCCAAACGCCGCCGCTGGTTCCGGCGTCCAGGTAATGAATTCCTTTCTTCTTGAACTCAGCGGCACGGCGGATGTCGTCTTTGTAAAAACTGTTGCCGCCGTCGATGATGTGATCGCCCGATTCCATGGCCGCCGCGAGCGCCTGGACGGTATCTTCGGTTGGCTTGCCGGCCGGGACCATAACCCACACGGCGCGCGGTTTCGGCAACTTCTTGACCAGATCCTCGAGCGAACTCGCCCCAGCGGCGCCTTCGCTCACCAGCTTCTTAACGTTTTCGGCATTCAGATCGAAGACGGTACATTTGTGACCGCCCTGTTCCAATCGCCGCACCATGTTGGCGCCCATGCGGCCGAGTCCCACTAAACCGAGTTCCATCGTGTCTCCTCGCGAAATTCTGAAAGCAAATTTCAGCTTAACGTCTGTGAGATTCACGATCGCGCGTGAGGTTTCAAAGCGCGCAGTTCGAACGCGGCCTCAGTAACGATAGGCCGCGACGACGGAATCGCCCGGAACCGGCATGGCGTTTGCTGTGAAAACGACCGTACTGCCGTTGAGTGAGTAATCCGTGTTTTGCGTCATTAAAATGCCGTTCTTGAAAAGTTTCAGGCTCAACGCGGGGTTGGGTGTATTGGCCAGAGTGAACGTTACGTTCGTGCCATCGATGGTGCCGCCGGGAGTTTCCGCATCGACAAACCGGGCGGTCGGCCCGATTCCGGAGATGCGATAGAAGGCCGAGAGGATGTCGGTGGATTTGGGTACGCTGTTCGGAAGAAACGTGACGCCAGTGCCGCTGATTGTGTAATCAACCCCGGGCGATTGCAGCAATCCATTGCGGAAGAGAGCGAATCCGTTCAGCGGCGTCTTGGAAACCGTGAACGCGGAGTTGGTTCCGTTCATCGTGCCGGCGGGAGTCTCGGCATCAACAAACGCGGCATTGGTGGTGGGAGTGGTAGAGGACATGAAATTCGTCAACTGCGCCGAGAGTGTCGCGATGGCGGAATTGAGCGCTGCCAAGGTGCTGCTCAGTCCGGTGACCTGGCTCATGGATATCGGCAAAGTAATGCCCCCGCCTCCGGTAGTCGTGCCTCCTCCGCCGGTTGTGGTGCCGCCGCCCGTACTGCCTCCGCTGGTCGAACTGGTGCGTACGGCACTGATGGTGAGCGGAGTGCTGCTCGGTGGCACCTGCCAGGTTTCGGTCCAGGCGATCACTCCGCTGCTGTTGTAGTACACAACCTGGTAGAAGCTGCCGGCCGAAGCGGTCGTAGTGGGCACAAGCAGAACCGAGAGTGCACCGTTGTAGACGCGTGCGGATGTGCTGAGCGGAGCGCCCGAATTGTTTGAACCGGTGAATCCGTTCCACGTGATCACCACCGTGCCATTGAATGGCGTTCCATCCGGATTGGTAACCGTGTCTTGAATCTGGGTGAGAGATTGGGCAAGCACCGCTTGCACTGCAAGGATCGAGCAGATCAGGGAAATCCAGAGCAACTGGCGAGTTTTAACCATGGCGTCTCAACTTTGATTGGTAAGCCCACGAATGGGACTGGCGATTCCAATCAAACACCGGACGGAGACGCGACGGCGTGGGTCAGCCACGCGCGCAAGCGCTCAGATGGCAGCAAGTGATTGTGCGTTGGCGAGTTACGCGAAATGCAAAAATCTGCGCGCGATTGTGACTGAAACTAGATCAGCGCGCCGCCGGTCCGGTCGATGCGCTCAGCCTGAAGATACGGGCGGAGCGCATCGGGGATGAGGATGCTGCCGTCCGCCTGCTGATAATTTTCGACAATCGCGACCCAGGTGCGGCCAACCGCGAGGCCGCTGCCATTGAGCGTGTGCACGTAATCGGGCTTGCCCTTCGAACTTTTGTAACGAATCCCGGCGCGGCGAGCCTGGAACGCTTCGAAATTCGAGCAGGACGAGATTTCCTTGTAAGCGTTCTGACCCGGGAGCCAGACTTCGATATCGTACGTCTTTGAGGAGCTGAAACCGGTATCGCCGGTGGAAAGCACGATGCGCCGATAGGGCAGGCCAAGTTTTTCGAGAACGGTTTCGGCGTCGCGTGTGAGCTTCTCATGCTCCTGATTGCTCTGCTCCGGGCGCGTGAACTTGACCAGTTCGACTTTCTGAAACTGATGCTGGCGAATAATGCCGCGCACATCGCGTCCGTACGAGCCCGCTTCACTGCGGAAGCACGGCGTGTAAGCACAAAGTGACAGGGGAAGCGAATCGCCGGGCAAGGTTTCATCGCGGAAGAGATTCGTGACCGGAACTTCGGCCGTGGGTGCGAGCCAGAGATCATGATTCTCGCAGCGGAAGAGATCTTCGGCGAATTTCGGCAGCTGCCCCGTGCCATACAGGCTGGCGGAGTTCACCAGAAACGGCGGCAATACTTCCTGATAACCATGCTCGCGAGTGTGAACATCGAGCATGAAGTTGATCAGCGCGCGTTCCAGGCGTGCGCCGAGTCCCCAGTAGACCGCGAAACGCGCACCGGAGATCTTGGCAGCCCGCTCGAGGTCGAGAATGCCGAGATTCGGGCCCAATTCCCAATGCGGTTTGGGAGCGAAAGCGAACTCGAGAGGAGCGCCATGGCGTCGGACTTCAACATTCGCGCGTTCATCGCGGCCAACCGGCACGTCCTCTTGCGGCAGATTTGGAATGCGCGCCAGAAAATCGCGAAATTCACCTTCAAGCTGATCGGCCTGTGCGTCGAGAGCCGAAATCTTATCGCCGATAGCGCGCACTTTCTGCTGCTCGGCGCTGGTATCCTGGCCGGCTTTCTTCAGCTGGCCGATCTGCATCGTGGCCTGATTACGCTCGGCTTTCAGCTGCTCGCTCTCGGTCAGGATCTTGCGGCGTTTCTGATCGAGTTCCTGAAACCCGGCGAGGTCGAGCTCAAACCCGCGAGTCGTAAGGCGCTGGCGGATGTGGTCCAGGTTCTGGCGGAAGAAATTGAGATCGTACATTCCGTCTGGGATCAGCCGCGCTGCTCGAGCGGGACCCATTTCTGGCCGTCGGGGACGCCGGTGTATTCAGCGCGCGGGCGAATCAGCCGATTATTGCGGTACTGTTCCAGGATGTGTGCGGTCCAACCGGACATGCGGCTTATCGCGAAGATGGGAGTGAAGAGATCAATCGGAATACCGAGCGCATAGTACGTGGAAGCTGAGTAGAAATCTACATTGGCATTCAGATTTTTCACTTCGCGAACCGTTTGCTCAACCCGAGTGGATTTCTCGAAGAGATCCAGGTGCCCCGTACGCTTGCCCAGCTCTTCGCTCATCTTCTTTAAGTGAACAGCACGCGGATCCAGCACGTGATAGACGCGGTGGCCGAAGCCCGGCACTTTCACTTTATTCGCCAGATCGCTGCGGACTTTCAGGGCGGCGTCGTCGGCCGAGTTGGTGGAAAGGAGCAGCTTGATAACCGCTTCGTTGGCGCCTCCATGTAGCGGGCCTTTCAGCGCTCCAATGGCCGAGGTAACGGCGGAGTAGATGTCGGAAAGCGTGGCGGCGGTGACGCGTCCGGCAAAGGTAGAGGCATTGAGTTCGTGATCGGCATGCAGAATGAGAGCGATGTCGAACGCGCGCTCCATGATCTCGTCCGGCTTTTTCCCGGTTAGGGTGTACAGAAAATTGGCGGCATAGCCAAGCTGCGGATCGCCCGGAACAACCTCTCTCCCATTGCGGATACGATCGAAGCTTGTAACAATCGTTGCGACCCGGCTCATCAGCTTCACAGCTTTTTTCGTGTTTGCTTCGAGCGATTGATCAGCGGCAAGCGGATCGTAAAGGCTGAGCATCGACACTGCCGTGCGGAGAACGTCCATCGGCGAGGCGCCTTTGGGCGCGCTTTTCAGGAATTCCGTGATCTGCGACGGCAGGGCGCGTTCGGCAACAAGGGCAGAACGCAACCCGGCCAACTCGGATTCATTCGGTAACTTACCGTTCCAGAGCAGGAAAATGACTTCTTCGAAGGTGGCGTTATCGGCGAGGGTATGGATGTTGAATCCGTAGTAACTCAATACGCCCTGGTCTCCGTCAATGAAGCAGATTTTAGAAGTGGTCGCGACTACGCCTTCGAGACCAGCACCAGCGGTTGGCATGAAAACTTTTTGGATCTCCCGCTTTGATTCTATATAACCGGGACTGCTCGTCCGCGTGGTCCGCGGCGGACGACCGGGGCGTGCGGAAGCGATTGGACAGGTGATAATACGAAATGGTGACGACACCCGTACAGGCAATCGCTCGGCGCGGCCGATTACTTGCGGTCCCGCCGGAACTGGATCGCGAAAAGCTGATCCGCGCATTTCGGACGATGTACCTGTCGCGCTGCCTGGATGACCGTGAAATCTTGCTCAAGCGCCAGAGCAAAATCTTCTTTCAGATCAGCGGGGCGGGGCACGAAGCGGTGCAGATTGCTGCCAGCATGGTGCTGCGAAAGGGTGTGGATTGGGTCGTTCCGTATTATCGCGATCGCGCCTTGATGCTCAGTCTTGGAATGACGCCCGAAGACATGCTGTTGCAGGCAGTGGGCGCGGCTCGTGATCCGAGTTCCGGCGGCCGGCAGATGCCGTCACACTGGTCGTCGAAGGAGCTGCACGTACTAAGCGGATCGTCGCCAACCGGCACGCAGTTTTTGCACGCCGCCGGATGCGCCCATGCAAGACGATATCTCAACCCGGAGAGCGACGAAATCACGCTGGCGTGCTCGGGTGAAGGCGCAACCAGCAGCGGCGAATTCTGGGAATTCATGAACATTGCCTGCCTCGACCGGCTGCCGCTTTTGGTGCTCATCGAGGACAACGGCTACGCCATTTCGGTTCCAGTAGAGCGGCAGACGCCCGGCGGAAATATTTCGCGCCTGCTCGAAGGTTTCCCTGGGCTGCTGCGGCTCGAGGTGGACGGCACAGATTTCGTCGAATCGTACTCCGTGCTGAAGCACGCGGCGGAGTATTGCCGGGCTGGCCACGGCCCGGCACTCGTGCATGCTTCGGTGATACGGCCGTATTCGCATTCGCTTTCTGATGACGAGCGCGCGTACAAACCGGCTGAAGAACGGGCGCGTGAGGCGGCGCGCGATCCGCTGAAGACGTTTCCGGAATGGCTGGTGCAGGAGGGCTATCTGGGCCGGCAGGCGCTGGACGAGCTCATGCGCGCTGTAGACGCGGAAGTGGCGGAAGTTTCGCAGCACGTCCTGCGAGAGCCGGCGCCGGAACGCGGTTCGGCCTACCGCTACTTATATTCGCCGCAGGTAGATCCGTGTGGGCCAGAGTTTGACTCGCAGCCTGCTTTCCGCGGCGAGCCGCGCACCATGATCGATTCGATCAACCAGACGCTTGCCGAAGAAATGCGGCGAGATCAGCGCATTATCGTCTTTGGCGAGGACGTGGCCGATTGCAGCCGCGAACAGTTTTTGTCCGAAGTGAAAGGCAAAGGCGGCGTCTTTAAGGCCACAGCCGGACTGCAGCGCGAATTCGGAGCCGCGCGGTGTTTCAATACACCCATTGCGGAAGCCGGGATTGTCGGTCGGGCGATTGGTCTGGCGGCACGCGGGCTGAAACCGATGGCCGAGATTCAATTCTTCGATTACATCTGGCCGGCGATGATGCAGATCCGCGATGAGCTGGCGACTATGCGCTGGCGCTCCAATAACGAGTTCGGCGCTCCGGTGGTGATCCGTGTGCCCATCGGCGGATATCTCACAGGTGGAGCGATTTATCACAGCCAGTGCGGCGAAGTAACGTTCACACACATTCCGGGCTTGCGCGTCGTGTTTCCATCGAACGCTCTCGATGCCTGCGGCCTTTTGCGAACCGCGATTCGCTGCGATGATCCGGTGCTCTTCCTGGAGCACAAGAAGCTGTATCGCGAGCCCTACAACCGCGCGCCACATCCGGGCGAAGACTATACGATTCCGTTCGGCCAGGCCAAGACCGTGAAGCTTGGCGACGATCTCACGATCGTGACCTATGGCGCACTTGTCCAGAAGTCACTCCAGGCAGCCTTGCAGATTGAGCAGCGGCGGCCCAATGTTTCGGTCGAGGTGATCGACCTGCGTACTCTCTCACCCTACGATTGGGATGCCATTCGCGAATCGGTGCGAAAAACGAGCCGTGTGCTGATCGCGCACGAAGACACGCTCTCCTGGGGCTACGGCGCCGAGCTGGCGGCGCGAATTGCCAACGAGCTGTTTACAGATTTGGACGCACCTGTGGGGCGTGTGGGCGCTCTCGATACGTGGGTGGCGTACAACCCGCAGCTCGAGGACGAGATTTTGCCGCAAGTGTCGGACTTGGTGCGCGAGGCCGAGCGGCTACTGGCTTTCTGAACGGGTCTCCTTCAATCCAAACAGCACCAGTGCGCTCGCCAGAAGCGGCAGCGTAGCCAGCCAGATCACCTGCGAGTAGAGGTTGTGATCGCCCATCGTACCGATCAGAGGCGAGATCACCATCTGAAGAACGCCGAACGAAGCTGTGAGCGCCGCGATTGCAAGACCGGAGCGCTCCGCGCCGTACAAATCGATGGGTAGAGCGTAAATATTCACGCTGCCAGCCAGGCTGAAGAAGTAGCTGATCGAAATGCCGGCCGTGGCCCAAGCCGCGTCAGGCGCGAGCGGCAGAAGCAGAGCGAAAAGTGAGCAGATGCTCGCGAGCAGAACCGCCCGCCGGCGCGCGGCGATGGCACCGAAGCGCTTTCTCATCCAGCGCAGCGAAAGCCATCCTCCAAAAAAGCCGCCCAGGTTCGAGACAAGCGGTGGAATCCAGACATAACGCGGCGTGGCTGCAAGGGGAATGTGGCTGACATGCACAAGATACAGCGTGGTCCAGTTCGACCAGAGCGAATAGCCGCTCATCCAGAGCAGATTGGCTGCGATCAGAAGCAAGAGATTCCGGTCCGCGAGAATGCTGAATTTCGATACTCTTGTTTTGGCGAGGGCGAGTTCCTGTTCCGCGTAGCGGGCGGGAATGGCGCGATTGACAACCAGCCAGAGCGGGATCCATAGAAGACCGAGCAGCCCGTTGATTACGAATGGCTCGCGCCAACTGTGGCGGATGGCGAATGCGACCCAGAGCGGGCCAATGATTCCGGCAAGACTCAGTCCGACCTGATTCACGGCTGCACCCAGGGCGCGCTCTTCCGGCTTGAGATAAATGCCATTGAGCTTGCCGACGGCTGGAACTCCCGCCGACTCGCCTATTCCGAGCGCGGCACGCGCCATGCCGAGACCGGGAAAACTGTTCACGATGCCATGTCCAATAGCGGCCAGCGACCACCAGCCGACTGCGCCGGAGATCGTGCGGTTGATTCCGAAGCGATCGAGGAACCAGCCGCAGAGCAGGGAACTGGCGGCATAAGCGATCGAAAATGCGGAGATCAGCAAGCCGTAGTGCGTTTGATTGAAATGCAGATCGGTCATGACGAGCGGCGCGAGCAACGCCAGCAGGTTGCGATCGAGATAATTCAGAGTTGACGAGACGACAAAAATGCAGACAGCGAACCAGCGTAGCGAGAAACTGGAAGGATAAGAGCGCAAACAACTATGATGGGGCACAGAGTTGGCCGGCGTGCTTTCCTGGGCTCGGTGGCCGCCGCTGCGGCAATCGATGGACAGAACGTCTCGGGCGGCGAGGGCGAGGGGGCGATCACGGATGTCGGCGGAATCCGGGTCGGGCATTTCACCGATAAACGCAAGCCGACCGGATGTACGGTCGTACTTTTCGATCACGGCGCCGTAGCGGGAGTGGATGTGCGCGGCGCAGCACCCGGAACGCGCGAGACCGATCTGCTGAATCCGATGAATACTGTCGAGCGGGTGAACGCCATCGTGCTCTCGGGCGGCAGCGCCTTTGGGCTCGATACGGCCTCGGGCGTTATGCGCTATCTCGAGGAGAACCGGCAGGGCTACCGAGTGGGTTCCCTGGTCGTGCCGATTGTGCCCGCGGCCATCCTGTTCGATTTGAATATCGGCGACGCACGAATCCGGCCGGATGCCGAAGCGGGTTACGCTGCCTGCCGCGAAGCCACTGCCGAACGTGTGCAGGAAGGAACCGTCGGTGCGGGCGCAGGCGCCACGGTCGGCAAATTTTTCGGGATGCGATCGGCCATGAAAGGCGGTATCGGCATGGCCAGCGTGCGCGCGGGCGGCACGGAACTAGTGGTGGGCGCGATTGTCGCTGTAAATGCGGCCGGCGATGTCTATGACGAACGCGGAAAAATCATCGCCGGTGCTCTCACGAACGATGGACAGCAATTCCTGGATACGATTGCACAGATTTCAAGCGGAGCGATGATCGAGAACGCAGCGACCCATCCCGGCGCGAATACCACGATTGGCGTGGTAGCGACGAATGCCGCTCTGAACAAGACGCAGATGGCCAAGGTTGCGCAGATGGCGCACGACGGCTTGGCCCGCAGTGTGAATCCGGTACACACGGCCGCTGATGGCGACACGATTTTTGCGGCCTCGACCGGCAGTATCCGGCTCCGGGCGGATACCACGACCGTCGGCGTGCTGGCAGCTGAGGCCATGGCGCGCGCCGTTCGCCGAGCCGTGCGAAGCGCGACGAGTATTCCAGGTTTTGTAGCTCATCGCGATCTGCCGCGAGAGTTACGCGAGCCGCGCTGAATGGTTCGCTACCAGCGGATGGTGCGAGCGTCGAAACCGTCGGCTTCGACATTCACCCGCTCGTGATGTTCGAGCGCGCCGCGCGTCAGCACGATCTGGTGAATACCGGGCGAGAGATGGAGTGTAATCGGCGTCTGACCATAGAGCTGTCCATCCACGCTTACGCTTGCGCCGTTGGGAATCGAGGTGAGTACAAGCGTTCCGCTGCTGCGTTCGAGGGGGATGTATAGAGTTCTGGTCTCCGGCAAATTGAAGATTCGCCGCGCTGTTGCGTAGCCGTTTAGCTGCGCTGTCAAGGTATGGCGTCCAGTTGTCAGCGCCATCGTGCACGGCGAATTGCAGCTTGCATCCGACCGGCCGTCCACCACAATATGAGCGCCCGATGGCTCGCTGACCAGATCGACATCGGCAGTGCTGATGCCGAGTTGTGCGCCCGAACTTGCCGGAACGATGACCCCGCGCGGGCGAGAAACTGACGCTGGTGCAGCAGCAGGCGGTCTGGCTTCGGACGCCGCACGCTTAGGCGCGGCAGACGCCGGAGCCTTTGCAGCGGAGGACGCCGGCTGTGTTGTTTGTGCCGGTGCCGGAGCCGGCGGCGGAGTGGCGGGTGCTGATTTCGTTTCCAGTACCTGCACCGGCACGCTCTGTCCCGAATTCAACCGAACGATGAAAACAGCCGCGGCTGCCACTGCGAAACAGAGTACGACAACCAGCGCCAGCTTCCTGGAACTGCTTCCCGCAGCAGGCGACGGTTCGGGCGGCTCGCCCACCAGAACAGTCGTTCTGCCGGGTGCCGGCTCATTCTCGGCAAGGGCAATGGAGAGTGCACCCACGAAATCGCTGACCGAAGGAAAACGATCCCCTGGGCGTTTCGCCAGTGCGCGTGCGAGCACTTTGTTCACTGTCGAGCTAAGCGCCGGATTGATGTTGCTGATCGCGCGCGGTTCCTCCGAGCAGATCTTGTGCAACAAGCCCGGAACGCTCTCGGCCTCGAACGGTTTGCGTCCACAGAGTGCCTGGTACGCGACAACTCCCAATGCGAACTGATCCGCGCGATCGCCAACCGCGGTGCCTTCGATCTGCTCGGGAGCCATATAGCTCGGCGTGCCGATCAAAGTACCGGAATGAGTCGTCTCCTGCGAAATCGGTTTGGCAATCCCGAAATCCGTAATCTTTGCCGAGCGCGGAGTTTCTCCGGAACTGGCTGTAATCAGGATATTCGCGGGCTTCACATCCCGATGGATGATGCCTTTTCGATGCGCATAATCGAGCGCCTCAGCGACCTGACGTAGCCACACCAGCAGCTCGCCGCGATCGGGCAGCTGCACGTTGGCGAGCATCTCCGCGAGCGACGAACCCGCTACGTACTCCATCACGATATAGGCGAAATCGTTTTCGTGCAGAACATCGAACACCGTGACGATATGCGGATGCGAAAGCGTGCCGGCTGCCTGAGCTTCGCGCAGCAGCCGGTCGGTTACTCGTTCGCGCTCGGCGGAATCCGTGACGGTGGTCAGATGAATGGTCTTGATCGCGACCGTGCGGCCCAGTGTAGGATCGTGCGCTTTGTACACGATTCCCATCGCGCCGCGGCCGATTTCGGACTCGATCTGATAACGGCCCACCGACTGCACGGCTCTCAGTATAGCTTTGTAACATCTCTCCTAAGTGCCTAAAAACGCGGTGTCCGAGATGACTGTTAGGATGAAATTACCGCATGATTCCTGAGGTGATTGAGGAAGGACTGACTTTCGACGACGTCCTTCTGCAGCCTGCATACAGCCAGATCACGCCGGCCGAAGCAGATACCAGCACACGTCTGACTCCGAAGATTCAGCTGAAGATTCCCCTCATCAGCGCAGCCATGGATACGGTAACCGAATCGCACATGGCGATTGCGCTCGCACAGCAGGGCGGCATCGGCATCATCCACCGCAACATGTCCATCGAGCGGCAGGCGGAGGAGGTCGATCGGGTCAAGCGCAGTGAAAGCGGAATGATCGTGGACCCGGTAACGATCGAACCGGAACGCAAGATTTCCGAAGCGCTCGAGCTGATGAGCCGCTACCGCATCTCGGGCGTGCCCGTCACCAAGAACGGCAAGCTGGTTGGCATTCTCACCAACCGCGATTTGCGCTTCGAAACGCGCTACGATCTGCCGATTGAAGAAGTGATGACCAAGAAGAATCTCATCACGGTTCCGGTGGGTACAACGCTGGAAGATGCCGAGAAGATACTGCATCAGCACCGCGTGGAAAAGTTGCTGGTGGTCGACGATCAGTACGCGCTGAAAGGTCTGATCACGGTCAAGGATATCCAGAAGAAGCTGAAATACCCGAACGCGGCCAAAGACGACCAGGGCCGGTTGCGGGTGGCCGCAGCGGTTGGCGCGACCGGCGATTTTCTGGAGCGCGCTCAGGAGTTGTTTCGCCGGAAAGTGGACCTGGTCGCAATCGATTCGGCACATGGCCACAGCCAGCGCGTGATGGACGCCATCAAAGCCATCAAGAAAGCGATTCCCGAGATGGAGTTGCTGGCCGGTAACGTCGCCTCCTACGAAGGCGCACGCGATCTGATCCGGCTCGGCGCCGATGGCATCAAGGTCGGGATCGGGCCGGGTTCGATCTGCACGACGCGCGTTGTCAGCGGCGCGGGTGTTCCGCAGATCACTGCCATCGCGCAATGCGCGCGCGCCACACGCGAAGCCGGCATTCCGCTCATTTCCGATGGCGGCGTGAAATACTCGGGCGATATCACCAAAGCCATCGCAGCCGGAGCCGATTCGGTGATGATCGGCAGTCTGCTCGCAGGCACGGACGAGAGCCCGGGCGAGACGATTCTCTACCAGGGCCGTACCTTCAAGAGCTATCGCGGGATGGGCTCGCTCGGCGCCATGCCGCAGGGCAGCTCGGACCGATATTCGCAGTCAGCCAATGGGAAGCTTGTTCCTGAAGGAATCGAAGGCAGAGTACCTTACAAAGGACCGCTGGCTGAAATGGCTTATCAGCTCGTGGGAGGTCTGCGGGCCGGCATGGGTTATTGCGGCTGCCGCACGATTGCCGAATTGCAGGAGCGTGCGCGTTTCCTGCGCGTCACGTTTGCCGGGCTGCGCGAAAGCCACGTGCACGACGTCATTATCACCAAAGAAGCACCCAACTACCGCGTCGAATAGGCGGCAGCGCACCCGCCCTCGAAAAGCGTTACTCACGATAATTACCAGTTCTGCGCGATACCCAATCGGCGTATCGTGTGAAAAGTGAGCCTGCTCGATGCTAGGAATCTCTGGCTGGCCCGCTTGCTGCTGGAGCGCGGGATTGCCGCCATCTGCCTCGTCGCCTTCGTCGTGGCGCTGAATCAGTTCAAACCTCTGCTCGGCGAACGTGGCTTGCTGCCGGTGCCGCTATTTGTGAAACAGGTGCCGTGGCGCGCATCGCCGAGCCTCTTCTACCTCTTTCCGCGCGACGCCGCATTCATTACCTTTGCCTGGATCGGCATTGTGCTCTCGTTGCTCTTGCTGACCGGAATTGCAACCCGCTACACATGGTCGAATGTTCTGGCCTGGCTTGCGATTTACCTGATCTATTTGTCCTTCGTCAACGTTGGCCAGACGTTTTACGCTTTCGGCTGGGAATCGATCCTGCTCGAGTGTGCGTTTTTCGCCATGTTTCTCGGCGGCTCCCGGGTTGTCCCGCAAGCCATACCGATCTGGCTCTTCCGCTGGCTGCTGTTTCGCATCATGTTCGGCGCAGGGCTCATCAAGTTGCGCGGCGATTCCTGCTGGCGCGACCTGACCTGCCTCGATTACCACTATGAAACCCAGCCCATGCCCAATCCGTTGAGCTGGTATCTGCACTGGTCGCCGCACTGGATGAATAAAGGCGGCGTACTGTTCAATCACTTTGCCGAACTGATCGTTCCGTTTTTCTATTTCCTACCGCAACCATTTGCGGGGATCGCCGGAGTCCTTACGATCGCGTTTCAGCTTTCCATCGTTATCAGCGGGAATCTATCGTGGCTGAACTGGCTTACTCTCATACTCGCGTTCTCTACCTTCGATACGAAATTTTTCGCCGCTTTGACCAACCTCACGCCCTCGTTTGAGGCTGTCTCGCCGGCGGCGGTTATCGTCAACTACGTTCTGCTTATCGCGGTAGCCTTGCTGAGTGTTCCAGTGGTCACGAACATGCTCTCGGCGCGCCAGATTATGAACACCAGCTTCAATACCTTACATCTGGTCGGCACGTATGGCGCTTTCGGGAGTATCACGCGCACCCGATACGAAGTGATCGTCGAGGGTACCGACGACGCAGCGGTTACGCCGAGCACGCAATGGCGCGAGTACCAGTTCAAAGGCAAACCAGGAGATCTCGCGTTTACCCCTCCGCAGATCGCCCCCTATCACTTGAGGCTGGATTGGCTGATGTGGTTTGCGGCCATGTCGAGCTATCAAGACTATCCATGGTTCGTGAATTTTGTTGCGAAACTGCTGGAGGGCGACCGCGACGTGCTCGGGCTGCTTCGCGTAAATCCGTTTCCACAACGACCGCCTCGCCAGGTCCGCGCGCTTTTGTACGAGTACCACTTCACGACTCCGGAAGAGCATCGCAAAACGGGGCTATGGTGGCGCCGAACGCTGGTGGGATCGTATTTCCCCGCGGTGTCACTCGATACGCCCGGTTTCCGGCAGGTGCTCAAGCTGCAAGGGTGGCTCAGTCAGTAACCGATACGCCTTGTAGCCAGTCCACTTGATATGAGATCGGTCGCCACAATGGTCCTCGCTGCCAGCCTGATTACGCCCGCTTTTGCTCTGCAAAATCCGCAGCAGCAACCGACTAGTAATCCGGATGCTGCCAAGCAGCATCAGTCCAATCCGCCTTCCCCGGGTACCGGAACTTCACAACAGCAGTCCGACGTTCCCGGCCAGCAGCCTGATACCAAGAGTCCCGATATGGGCTCTCAGCGCCACCATACTGGAAAGAAGAAGAGCAAGAAGGCTAAATCGACGGCAAACTCTTCAACGATCTAAAGAAGTCCGCTGGATTTGCCGAAATAACCTACGGTAAGACTCTCGGCTTGAAAGGAACCGGCTAAGCGATCGCCGCGCTGCCACCAGAGGCGGCAAGTGATCGACTGGGGGAAGTGAGCCCCCAGCCTTTCAATTCCTACTTGCCGTAGGAGGTGATCTTATTTGAACCTCTTACTGAAGGTGGTTTCCGTTTTCGGAACCATCGTGTTAAGGTTGCGGTGGAAACGCCGCTAGCCTTTCACACAGAGGTCAGCGGTTAGCCCTCCGCTGTCCTCTTCTAAATCCTACAACACCCGCGCCTTCTCCAAAATAGCCCGCATCAACATTACCGGGCTACCTCAGTCAGTTTCGCGGGAAAATAACAGGCAGAATCTATGAACGCCATCAAGACTGTACTCCTGCTCGGGCTATTAAGCGGCCTGATGCTCTTCCTGGGAGCTGCATTCGGAGGTCGCCAGGGACTCTACATCGGGCTGATTATCGCCATCGGCATGAATTTTTTCAGCTATTTCTTCTCCGACAAGATGGCGCTGAGCATGTACGCAGCCCAGCCGATTACGCCCGAGCAGAACCCGGCAATCTACGGCCGTGTTTATCCCATTGTCGCGAGTCTCGCGCAGAGAATGAATATTCCGATGCCGAGGCTTTGGCTGATACCGGACAATTCTCCCAACGCTTTCGCTACGGGACGCAACCCGCAGCACGCTTCCGTTGCTTTTACCGCCGGCATCTTGAACACGATGTCCGATGCCGAGATCGAAGGTGTTGTGGCCCACGAGCTCGGGCACGTGCTCCATCGCGACATTCTGATCAGCTCCGTTGCGGCAACAATCGCCACTGCGATCACGTTTTTCTCTCGCATGGGCTTCTTTTTCGGGGGATCGCGCGACGAGGACGACCGTGGCGGCGGATGGAGCGGGATCCTGATGGTCATTCTCGCTCCGATCGCCGCTCTGATCATTCAGATGGCGATCTCCCGCAGCCGCGAATTCGACGCCGATGCCGCCTCCGCGAAATACACCGGCAATCCGAATCAGCTGATCTCGGCGCTTCAGAAACTGGATACGTATTCCCGCCGTATCCCGCTCGAAGCTACTCCCTCAACTGCACATCTCTTTATCATCCAGCCATTTACGGGCGAAAGCCTCATGCGGCTTTTTTCCTCGCACCCGCCGACCGCGGAACGCATCCGCCGGCTTGAGAGCTTACGTAGCTGATTTGAGCTTGAGCGCGCCCCAGATCAGGACCAGCACCGACACCGCGCTCAGGACGAAATAAGATCCCAGCAGCAGGAGTTCCGGGTTCCGCCCCTGGGCAGTGTGAAGTCCGGTGACGCTGATCACCGCGAAAACAACTCCGAACAGAAGCAACAGGAACGTCGCAGTGTCATAGAGAATCACTGGCGCGGTCGCCTCTGCACGGCGCAGCACGCGACGCTCCCTCCATTCCACAGCCGCCATGCTGAGAGCGGTAATCAGAATGAGCAGCGAAATCTCTCGGAAGCTGATCCGAAATCCAAAAACTCCATTGAACGCCAGCCCGAGCACTGCGAACGCGAATCCGTTCAACGCCAGTGGCCAGTTCCTCGGGTGAGTTCGCAGTGCCGCTGCGATGGCACACGCACCGGTTGCGAGTACAAGCCGCCCCAAAAGAATGATAGTGGCTTGCCGATGAAATCCGACACCGGCATTCCTGAAATACAGGAACGCGGACGCTATTTCAAGTCCGAACAGGGCCACAAGCCACCACGTTCTGATAGCCGTACGCATCAGCAGAGATCATCGTATCGCCTTTTTGAAACAACGGCGTTTACCAGCGCGCCCGGATCTCGCGGCGCTCAAATCCCGCTCGCGGGGGAGCGGGTTGAAGAAGTTGCTCCATCATTTCCGCCCAGCGTGCGCGGAACTCACGGAAACCATAGCCCTTTCGGCGCCATACCGCACGATAGCTGGTCCACACGAGCCAGATCAGAACTTGCCGCATAGGGGCATTCTCACACTCATACTTTGCATTGTAAAGTACTTCTTTGCTGCAAAAGGAAACCTTGCCGCCTTTCTGTTCGTCCCTTCGTTCACTCGCATGCTTCAGGAGAGGATACGTGTATCTCGCAACCAGGATTCTGGTTCTTATTTGCCTCGCAGCAGCGTGCATTCGGGCGGACGATCCGGTGTACGAGCCGGGCGGCGATGTGAAGCCGCCAAAACTCATTCACTACGTTGAGCCTGACTTCTCGCCTTCCTCCAAGGAAGCTTATGTGGAGGGAACGGTGAAAATCTCGACGGTGGTTACCGTCGAAGGCAACGCTTCGGAATCCCGAGTTGTAAGCGGCCTGACTGCTGACGAGGATAAGTCCGCCCTCGAGGCGCTTAAGCACTGGAAATTCTCACCGGGAACCAAGTCCGGCACACCAGTCAAAGTAAAGGTCACAATCCAGATCGAGTTCCATCTACTTTAGAAACTGGGTGCGTTACCCTGAGCAGGATTGCGTCCCAACTGGCTTTGTTTTTTTATACTGGCCCACGTTTTGGCTTTGCTGGCAAGGGCTCAGCAGCAGCCCTCTACGCCGGCGCGCCAGGAACAGGTCATCGTCACCGGAACCTACTCGCCGATTCCCTGGAATGAAGCAGACCGAACAGTCCCGACCATTGATACGGCCCAGTCTCCTTCGCTCTACCGCAACGCCATGGACGCGCTCCAGAATCTCTCGGCGGTCGACCTGGAGCAGCGCGCACCAGGTATCCAGGGTGATCTAACGATCCGGGGCTCGTCCTTTGAGCAAACTCTTGTACTCGTGAACGGTCTGCGCCTCAACGACGCGCAAACCGGCCACAACAGTCTGGACTTGCCGTTCCCATTCGAAGCAATCCAGCGGATCGAAGTTCTCGAAGGCAGCGGATCCACACTGTATGGTGCGGATGCCGTGGGTGGAGCAGTGAATTTCATCACGGGTCCACCGCATGCAAGCGAGCTGCGCCTCGGGGCCGGCCTGGGCAGCTTCGGAACCAATGCGCAGAATGGATCTCTGGCTTGCATCGAGAATGCCGTCACTGAGCAACTCACCTTCACGCGCGAGCTTTCGACCGGCTTCATGCCCGATCGGGATTATCGTTCGCTTGCTTTAGCGTCGGAGACGACCTACAAGTCTGCCCTCGGATTGAGCGATCTTCTGCTGGGCGTTAGCGATCGGCCCTTTGGAGCGGCCGGATTTTACGGCGATTATCCTTCCTGGGAACGTACCAAGGGCTGGTTTGCCGGCTTGAATCAGCAGCTCGGTGACGATACGCAGATTGCTTTCGGCTATCGCCGGCACACGGATCTATTCGTTCTGTTCCGGGATCAGCCCTGGATCTACACCAATCGCCACCTGGCCGAGAGTTGGGAAGGAGCGCTGCGGCGCCAAAATGCGCTCACATCGAAGCTTCGTTTCTACTACGGCCTGGAAGGCTATCGCGATACGATTTCAAGCAATAATCTTGGGCATCACACCCGCGATCGCGGTGCACTCTACGCGGCTTTCGACGCCCGCGCCCTCAAACGCTTTTCGTTGAATATCGGGGCGCGCGAGGAGTATTTCACGGGCGGCCACACCGTCTTCACGCCTTCTGTTTCCGGAGGTTATTGGATCGACCGCCGATTCAAGCTTCACGCCGCCATCGGAAGCGCATTTCGATTGCCGACGTTCACGGATCTCTATTATTCGGATCCGGCCAACCTGGGAAATCCGAATCTCTTACCCGAGCGCGCCTGGAACTATGAAGCCGGCTTGCAGGTACATCTCTCACGGGCGACGGCCGATTTCATCGGTTTCCAACGCCGGGATCGAAATGACATCGATTACGTCCGTACCGAGACGAGCGACGTTTGGCACGCCGAAAACATCGATCGCTTGAACTTCACCGGATTCGAGGCCATTTTGCGCTTCGACCTTCTACGGTCTCAGCATTTCGATATTTCCTACACGGGGCTGCACGGATCCCAGAATGCATTGCCAGGCGAGCAGTCGAAGTACGTGTTCCAATATCCGGTGCACTCAGCCGTGACCTCCTGGCAGGGCGTGATACCCGGACGTCTGACGGGGCGTGTGCGACTGGGAGTGCTCGACCGTTACGGCACGGATCCTTACCCGTTGCTTGAGCTGTCACTGGAGCGACAGTTTCCGCATGTCAAGCCCTATGTGCAGCTGAGCAATCTCACCAACACCGGATACGAGGAAATTCCAGGAGTCCGCCTGCCAGGGCGTAGCTACCTGGCCGGAATCGAGATCTCTACGAACCGGGGATTCCCACAGTAACGGAATTGGCGCGTGTGCTATCTTCGACTCGTAGCGGCCCCCCACCACAGGCGGGAGTAACTCAATGGTAGAGTCACAGCCTTCCAAGCTGTTGGTTGCGGGTTCGATTCCCGTCTCCCGCTCCATGCTTTCAACAACTTAAAAGACCTGAGTTTCATCAGTTGTACTCCGATTACTCCGTTTTCTTTTCGTTGCTTCCAGACTGCTGATTTCTTGAAGCCCTAGCCGCTCGAGTTCGGCCCTTTCCGAGCGCGTCACTTCCGCTTCGAGCTTCGTTACGGCCTCGATCTTTTGTTCGAGGTCGCTGATTGCATACACATTCATGCTGACTCCGAGGCCGTGAGCTCTTTGATCAGCCGAAACTTTGTCGTCCACGTTCGCCTTGCGAGAGAGGCTGGCGTTTGTTCGACGCAACACTTGAAAATTCACCCAGCCCAAGCCGACCGGGTCCAGTCTTGGCTGGAATTCCCGTTTCCAGAGGTTGTGGGCCGAAGCGGACTTCCGTCGCTTTCCGAGGGAAACAGATATGCGTCCGGACTTCTGTTCTGCAGAAAACTGCACCAGAGCTCGATTTCCGAGATTGTCGTCGTGGTCAAGCCGACAACACGCGTCGTGTCCTTTCCTTTCCGACCTTTCGGCCTGTCGAACTTCCCACAGTAAATACGTTGATCGATCGTGATCGAATTGTCCGCAATCTTTCCCAAAAGCACAGCAAAAATTTCACCGGGTCTGAGCCCGCTGAAAACCGCGAGGCGAAAGATCAGTCGCGCACGTAGATCCAGAACACCCAACGCAGTTCTCACCTGCCGAGGAGACATCACCCGCCTGGTTGTTCCAGGTTTGCACTCCGGCACATATAACGCAGCGGCCGGATTGTGGCCAATTATGCCGTCGCGCTCTGCGCCATCCTGAAGATCGCGTTCAGATGCCACCGCAGATGCCCGACGACACTCGATGATAAGCGACTGCTGAGTTCTTCCAGGAACGATTGCATACGCTCACGAGTGATCGTCTCAACCCGTCGTTTCCCGAACGTCGGAATGAGGTAGCGGGTGATATCTGCTTCCGACGTCGTGCGAGTCGAGTCTTTCCAGATCCGCCGGCATACCGGCAGAAATTTGTTCTCGACGTAGCTCCCGAATGTGAAGATCGGCGCTTGGAGGCTCCCTGCCTCTACATTCAATGGCTGAATGATCTGGCTGAGCATTACCTCGGCTTCGCTCTTTGAGAGCTCGGATTGGCGACCGAGGACTTTGGTACGTCGGCTTCCGCCTTCCCACCACTGTGCCAGCCATACTTTGTAACGACCGTGCTTGCGGGCACGGAGACTGCCTTTTATGAATCGCTTTCGGCGCATTGATTTTCCTTTCTGCGTCGCCAGCGTTGAATCCGACCATTCCTGCATCTTAGCGGCGCTTGTTCGTCTCAAGCCATTGATTCAGCCATTCCTTGCGAATGAGCTTCCGGCGGCTCACACTGACATGCGTAAGTCGTGGGATACCCGGGACCCGACCATTCAGAGCATTAGCAACGTGAGCCTTGGAGCACCGCAGTAGTTGAGCGACTTCCTTAATGGTGAGTATTTGCTGATTTGCCTCCATATCCTTCCCATTACGTAAGCGTCGTGGGACGGTATCTGTGACGAACTGCGCTTCATTCACATTCGGCATTCTCGGGGCGCGAGATCGCTACCAACCGTCATCGTCGAGTCCAGGTTTGTTTCGCCGCCAGGGTCCGTCCGCGTGATCGCGGTGGTGTGGCGAACTTACTTGTAAACCAGAATTGTCCGAGAGCGGTTCCATTCTCTCTGGGACCACTCAGACTGTCAAAGATCCGGTGCCCACTGCTACGCTCGGTTCACATGAGAATCGGACTGAAGTTCTGGCCGGTTACAGCCACCGCAATATTCATCGGAGCCTTGCTCGCCTCTCCCAAACCCGCATATGCGGACTTTCTTTACTCAAACTTCACATCAACTCAGGGTTTGGTGTTGGTGGACGCCGCTCAGTCCGTGGATGGCAGACTGCGCTTGAATCCGGACGCAACATATACCGGCGGGGCAGCATGGCGGGAGAACCAGGAGGACGTCGCCAGCGGCTTCTCAACCTCCTTCGATTTTCAGATCACTCACGGTGCGACCTATGCAGACGGCATCTGGTTTGTCATTCAGAGCGATGCGCTTTCTTCTGCCAGTCTCTGGAACGGCCTTCCGGGCAGTTTTACGGTCGAACTGGACGATTTCCAAAACGTCTGGGACCCGAACGATAATCATGCAGCCTTCCAGAGCTGCGGGCCGGCAATGCCGAACACAACCCGACACGATACAGGATGCACGCTCGCCATCAATTCGAACCTGCCGATCACACTAGCTGACGGGCAAGTACATAACGTCCGCATGACCTATACGCCAGGTGACATGACGCTCAGTCTCGACGGCGCGCAGGTCCTGCAAAGCCAAGTCGACCTACGATCCGCAATGACGCTTAACAGCTCCAAAGCATGGGTGGGCTTTATGACGTCAACGGGAGCGTACTCGGAGACGAATGACATCCTTGACTGGCGGTTCAATAGCGTCCCGGAACCAAACACGACTTTGCTGGTTTGCTTACCCGGCGGCTTTCTGATGATTCTCGGCATTTGCCGCTCACGCCGGAACTTGACAAATTCGCCGAAGTCCGGTTTTAATCCTTTGGCATCGTTGAAAGGCACGCTTCCCAGAAGCAACTCCGGCAGATCCGTCCGACTGCACAAGCAATCTATGTGGAAATCAAAACAATCCTCGTTATTCCGACGGCGGACTATTCCGCTTGTTCCTCAGGGACTTGCTTGCAATGGTTGTGAGCATTGACGCGCACGCTTGCCGAAAACTCACGGCTGATGGTGATTTTCGGGCAGCCGAAGACGTCGGCGGAGTACATTCAGGCGAGCAGCCGCGTGGGGCGGGATCCGAATAGCGCCGGGTTGGTGGTGACGATTCTGAATGTGCACCGGCCGCGGGACCGGTCGTACTACGAGCGGTTTGCGCATTATCACGAGAAGTTTTACCGGAGTGTGGAGGCGACGAGTGTGACGCCGTTCTCGCCGAGGGCGCTGGATCGCGGATTGGCCGCTTCGGTGGTCGCGCTGGCAGGGCTCGAGCAGGATGCGATGACGCCGCCCAAAGGAGCGATGGAGATTTTGCAATCGCGGAATGCGTTGAGTGTCGTTGCGAATCGCTTTGCGGAGCGCGCGTACAACCACAATCCGAATCTTCCGGCTGCGGAGCGGCAGAGGGCGCCGGATCAAGTGAGGGAGCGGGTGGAGGATCTGCTGGATGACTGGGCGGGTGTGGTGCAGGAGCAGCAGAAGACGGGCGCGGCGCTGTATTACAACCCGTATGAGCGCGGTGCGGGGACAGCGCTGCTGCAGGATTTTCTCGATCCGAGTTTGAGGCTGTTGCCGCCGGAACATTGGCGGAACAAGTCTCGGGCGAACCGGTCGCTGCGGGATGTGGAAGCGACGAGTGCGTTGTGGGTGCGGAAGCTGGAAACGCCCTTTGTGAACGCGGAGGAGTAAGGGTTGGGTTTAGAGTGGGAGCCAAAGAGAATGCGATTCGTGAATTCTTCTGGATCGCACGTGTGCCAGATCAAGAGCAGATCCTGAACGATGGCGGAGATGGGAGCACTCTGGCGCACGATGAGGATGCCCGGGCTTTGGGCGGTGGCAACGAATTCGCGAAAGTGTGCGGGCATGGTGTTTCGATCGTGGCTGACGAGTACACGACCGGATTCGGCCGCGAGACGAAGGACATCAGGGGCTTTGACGCGGTGCAAAGCGGCGTCTGTCGCACTTCGGAAATCGATTTCGGGCGCGATCCGCTTGAGGCTGGAGATGACGCGAGCGTCGAAATCGGCTTCAGCTTGAAACTTGATTCTCAACGCGTGCCCGGCGAAGTTTTGCGATTAGGTCGGCATTCGGCTGGGGTGAGCGCTCATACTCGCGGTCGGCAGCCTGCTCGTTTGCGCGAATCGATGAGTCTACCTCCGCGCGATTTGCCAGATAGAAAGCCAGCGCTCCATAAACCTGTTCGAGGGAGAGAACGGGATAGCTTTCAACCATGCTCTCCGGACAATGGCCTTCGCGGAAGAGATAAACGAGTGAATCCATCGATACACGCGAATCGGCCACGCGGAAGACGCCATCGATTTGCGTTTTACCTAGGGAGCGGACACTGCGACCTCTGCATCCATTATCAGCGACGGGAGCGGGACAGTGAAGAAGCTCTGAGAGTAAGCCACAGGGAGAGCTGCGGCGGAGCGCAGTTGTTGGCACGTTTGGGCCGGGCGCGATGACGGATTTACCGGAAGATTCGGTGCTCCGGCGTTATTTTGTGGTTATCGGCCGCGCGTTCGTTCGACAAGGGGCAAGAACGTGAATGGAGGGTGCTGTCCCGGATCGGAAAGGTCTTCTCCGCACTTCTAAGTCGGGACTACCGCTTACGGTTACGAGCTTCGGAAATCTGCGCGAGCGAGTGGCTCCTAAGCCATTTTGGGCTGAACCGCTGAAACCGTATCTGGCCCGTTCCGCCTACCTACTGTTGTTGCTGCTGCTGCTGTAGCGCGAAGAGCTCGGCTTGATCCTGCTCGAGGAAGCGAGACCATTCTTCATCGGCCGCGAACTCCTGGTCAGGAGGCAGAATCGCTTCCGACCGTGTGACTCGCACTCGGACCTGCAGTTCCGTTTCAGCGGAGCCCTTCATCGTTCCGGAAGCGGGCGGTACATCGGCGTAATCGCGCCCGATCGCGGTTCGGATATGCCGCCCTTCGGCGATCAGATTATTAGTCGGATCAAATCCGATCCAGCCGAGTTCCGGTAGGAGCGCTTCGATCCAGGCGTGTGTAGCACCGTCGCGGGACCGGTCATGATGCGCGGCGTCGTGGTACAAGTAACCGCTCACGTACCGGCAGGGGATGCGCACGCCGCGAACCAGAGTAATCAGGATGTGCGCAAAATCCTGGCAAACGCCGGACCGATTTTCGAGAGCTTGCTCGATAGGAGAGTCTACCCTGGTGCTGGCTTTGACATACTGCAGTTTTTCGAAAACATCCGCGTTCAGCTTTCTTAACAGACTTAACGGATCGCGATCCCGAACGTCTCGATCGAAGCCGAGTTCGGCCGCGAACTCCTTAAGTTCCGGGGACGGTCTCGCGAAATGGCTGGGCCGCAACATGTCCCAGTAATCGTCCTCTTCGATCATGCGCTCGAGATCATCCCACGCGCCTCGTTCCAGGGAATCGGGTAGTGGATCGGGCGGATCCACGTCCACCAAGGAGTCAGCGATGATAGTAAGCTGCCGGTGTTGTGCGGGTATGTCGAAGTGATGCACCAGGTTCCCCATGTGTCCCGTATAGGTGAATATGCGAGCGCGCGGACTAACCGACAGCTGGAAGGTGAAGCAGCGCTGGCGTTGCTCGCTTCGCGGGTGCATCCGCACTTCCATCACGCTCTGCGATACCGGCTGCGTGTAGCGATAACGAGTGAAATGGCGAATAGCGTAGAACATCAGTTCTCCAGCACGGCCTCGGGCGGATAGTCTATATAGACTTCGTGCACAGCCCTATGCAGCGCTTTGCACTGCTCGCGTATCCGTATCAGATAGGAATGTAAGTCGCGCGCCATCACTTCCTCGATTTGGACGTAAGCAAGAGAAGACCGAAGCGTTCCGATCATACGCTCGATTCGGCGGCTGTGGCGCGTCAAGGTAAGGCTTGCAATCGCGCTGAGGGCGTACTGCACTCTCTCGATTGAGTAGCGAACCGTATGCGGAAAATCCGGATCGAGCAGGAGAAACTCGATGACGCACTCCGCTTTCAGACTGGCCGTATGAACTTTGCGAAACGCGTCCAGAGCCGAGCAACTGGTGAGCAGACCGATCCAGTCCAGGTCGTCTGCATCTTCAGGAGACGAATAAGATGCATCTAAAACGGCGCAGATGCCATCGGCCCGTTCGATATACTTGCCGAGCTGAATAAAATGCCAGGCTTCGCCGTGCGGTATGGTCGACTCGGTCACGCCGTGAAAAGCATAGGCGCCTTCGCGAAACAGTGACAGAAAGCGTATGGGCTCGGATCCGAATTCGGCGCGCGTGCTGGTGGCGGTCACCTCGTGATACAAACGATTGAGGCGCTCCCACATCTCGGAGGAAATCTGTTCGCGAACCTGGCTCGCGTTTTCGCGCGCGCTAGCGATCGAGCCGAGAATGGACGACCGGTTCCCAGGCTGGGCGATAAAACTCAGCAGGCTCCATGGTGCATCGTTGTTACTCAGATCCGAGTCAAGCCCCAGCGACCGGGTGATGCTGTTCCACCGGCTCACGCGTGATTCTTTCGCCGGATTGAGCAGCGAATTGTAATTCGATTCGAGCACTCGCGCGTTGTGATCGGCGCGTTCCAGGTAACGGCTCATCCAATACAGCGAATCGGCGACGCGGGAGAGCATGTTTGTCGCCTACTGATACAGCACCCACGTATCTTTGGAGCCGCCCCCCTGAGACGAGTTCACAACCAGAGATCCTTTCCGGAGTGCCACCCGGGTTAACCCGCCCGGCACGACGGTGATTTCGTCAGCGCCGTAGAGAACGTACGGGCGCAGGTCGATATGTCGCGGCTCAATGCGGCCATCGTCGGTGAAACAAGGTGCGGTCGAAAGCGCCAGAGTCGGTTGAGCGATGTAATTGCGTGGGTCGGCTAAAATCCTCTTACGAAACTCGTCCTGCTGCTCGCGTGTTGAGTGCGGCCCCACTAACATGCCGTATCCACCAGATTCGCCGACCGCTTTCACGACATAGCGATGCAAGTTGCCGCACACGTGCGCGCGCTCGGTTTCGTTAGTCATGAGAAAAGTCTCGACGTTGTTCAGAACGGGATCCTCGCCGAGGTAATAACGGATGATGGCCGGAACGTAAGCGTAGACTGCTTTATCGTCAGCCACACCGGTACCCACCGCATTCGCCAGTACGACATTGCCGGCTCGGTAAGCATTGAACAAGCCGGCTGCGCCCAGGGCTGAATCCTGGCGAAATGTCAACGGGTCGAGAAAATCGTCATCCACTCGCCGATAAATTACGTCGACTCTTTGCAATCCCGACGTGGTTCGCACGTAAACGACGTTGTCGTGCACAAGCAGATCCCGGCCCTCTACCAGCTCAATTCCCATCTGGCGAGCCAAATAAGCATGTTCGAAATAAGCGGAGTTGTAAATGCCGGGCGTGAGTAACACGATGCGAGGATGTGCGCGGCCATCCGGAGTAAGTGAGCGTAAGGTCGCGAGCAGGGCCTGGCTATAGTGCTCGATGGGGCGCACGCCGCACTGATGAAACAGGCGCGGGAAGATCTCCTTCATCACTCTCCGGCCCGTCAACATGTATGAAACTCCGCTCGGAACGCGCAGGTTATCTTCCAGGACGACGAAGTTTCCATCCGGCGTGCGAATCAGATCCGTGCCACAGATACTGACGTAAATATCCCTTGGTATCTTGATTCCGCGCATGTGCCGACGAAACTGGGAACAGGTGTAGAGCAGTTCACCCGGGATGATGCCGTCTTTGATGATGCGCCGCTCGTGATAGACGTCGCGCAGAAACAGGTTAAGCGCCTGGACACGCTGTTTTAAACCGCGCTCGATGACGTCCCATTCGGCGCCAGAGATCACGCGCGGAAGGAGATCATGCGGAAAGATGCGCTCCGTACCCTCTTCGCGGCCGTAAACGGTAAAGGTAATGCCCTGATTCAGAAACGAGATGTCAGCCTGCTGCTTGGATCGCTGCAACTCGTCCGCAGACTGCTGCAGCATCCGCCGGTAAAGCTTCTGATAATGCGGGCGAGGCCGTCCCGGAGCCGCGAACATTTCGTCATACGCGTCAGTGAAGGCGTAATTCGAGAATGGATCGTGAACCGAATTCGGCAGGAGCGATGCGTTGGCAGCCATGTTCCCGTCTCCTTGTCTGGAAGCCCTTCGACGCGGAACAGGCTAATAGCGTACAAAAGAGTATAGCGGAAGGCAAGCGAGCGTACCCGGGAACTTACGCGGCCGGCTGCAGGTGAACCCGTACTTCCAAAGAGTGCTCACGGCCGCCGCCCAGAATGATGCCTCTGAGCGGGCTGATGTCGCCGTAGTCGCGCCCCCAGGCAAGCGTCACATGGCCTTCGCTGGGAACGATATTGTTGGTCGGATCCACCTCCAGCCAGCCGGCGTTCGCGCAGTAAGTGGCAACCCAGGCGTGGGATACATCGCCGCCCGCGAGCTGCGCGCCGCCCGCCGCCGAGTAGGTCCGCAAGTATCCGCTCACATAGCGCGCCGGTAAGCCGATCGAACGCAGGCAGGCGATCTGTACATGCGCGAAATCCTGACAAACACCCCGCTTCAGCCGAAACACATCGTCGGGCGTCGTACGCACGTTCGTGGCGTTGCCGTCGAAGCGGAACTCCTGGTGCATTCGCGCTGTTAAGTCCAGCAAGGCTTCGCCAAATGGGCGGCCCGTGCGGAAAGAGAGGCGAGCGTATCGGGCAAAGCTTTCATTTAGGCGGATACGCGGCGATTCGAAGGCAAACTGATATGCGTCTAAGCCGGACCGGCTTCGATCCGAGGGAACGGAGGCGGCTGTTTCTTCCCAGCTGGCGGAGGCATCGCCCCACTTTCGGAACTCGCTATCGACGTTTACTCTGCTCCGCGCTTCGACTTTCAGCTCGGAGTGCGGATCGCTGATGCTGAAAAGCGTGAGGCGGTTCCCGAAGTAATCTATTCGTTCATGCCGGTTCGATGGAGGCGGGTCGATCTGCAATTCGCTCCATTCGCAAGCATGATGCGGCAGCGAGCGCGGGCTCAGACACGCGACATGATTGCCGAAGGATACGGGCGATCGGTATCGATAGATGGTCTTGTGGCTGACTTGGTAGATCATTCGCCAATCGAAATGGGCCAGGTTCGCACGTGACTAAAGTACGTCCGGCTGAGATTATCGGAACACGAAGGCAGGAGGTGCTTGATTTCGTCTAATATTTGTGAAAGGCGTGCTTCCTGCGCTTCGCACCCCTCGACACTTGCTGACTCGATCCGGCCAAGATCGATCGATCGCATTCGTGCAAGGGCGCTCTCGATGGCGCGTGCATCATCCTCCAGTGTGCGCGGAAGTTTTCGATACAAATCGGCCAGATGGCTGAGTTGAAAATCGAGCGATCTTGGATTGCTTTCATCGAGCATCAGCAAGTCCAGAACCGCAATTGCGTGCAGCGACGTGTAGTAACGCAATCGGTAGGTGATCGAGCTGTCGGCCACCTCAAGCAGCTGTTCGAGCAACGGCCAGTCTTCCGGGTTGAGCGGTTTTCGGATCTCCTGCAAATACCTCACTGTGTAAAACGCGCGTTCCAGCCGCCGACCAAGACTCAAAAACAGCCAGCCAGTGCCCCGGGTCAGGTTCTCGCGTTCCATCCCCGAAAACGCAGAGAGCAGCTCCAGGCAGCCCGACAACAATGCGGTGCGTTCGGCAAAGAGCATATACTCCTCCACCGCGATCGCCTCCGAAAGCTGTCCAATTAACCGCGTCATATCGGCCGAGAGACGCTCGCGAACGTTCCCGCCCACTCGGCGGACCTCATCCAGTACAGATTGCAGGCTCTCACTGCGATTCTGATCGGTCATGAGCGAGACAAACTCGTTCTCGAGTGCTACCGCATCGGGCTGACCAACTTCCGGCAGCGTTGAATGCGAGGTGCCGAAGCAGCGGTGCAGACGAGCGAGACAGTGCAACTCCGCGCGATCGGCTCGCCGTACGCGGGAGAGCGAAGTGCGAAGTAAGCGGGTGATGTTTTCGGCGCGCTCGATATAACGTCCGAGCCAGAAGAGATTGTCCGCGGCCCGGCTGGGCAAGTCGCGGCCACTCCGGCGAAGCTCAAGGGCTTGGTCGGTGGAGAGGGTAATGCCCGGCTGCTCACGTGACATGCTGCTCACGATCCAGGCGTCCTTACTGTGGCCGCCGCGCTGAATCGAGACCACGTTGCCGTCTTCCGCCGCCGCCACCCGAACGAGACCACCCGGAAGCACCTGCCATCCGGAGCCCGTATTCATCACGAAAGCGCGCAGCATCAGACCGCGCGTGTAAATGTGGCCGCGATCCCACACCGGCGCTTTCGACAGAGCGACGCTTTCCTGGGCCACGAAATCAAACGGGTGCGAATTCAGTTGCGCCACCAGTTGAGCTCGCTCTGACGAAGAAAGTTCGGCGCCAAAGGCGGGTTCCATATGAGTCATTCGGGCCGGAAAAGCAGGTTTCACGACTAGATCGTTCAGATGCTCTATAACCCAGCCACGTTCTTTGTCTTGACCGCACCACCAGGTCGCCACGGAAGGCAGTTGCAAATCTTGCTGCAGCAGATGCCGGCAGAGATCCGGTAGAAACGGCAGCACGCCGGCGGTTTCGATCAAGCCGCTCCCGAGCGCATTGGCGAGCTTCACATTTCCGGCCAATGCAGCATCCACCAGTCCCGAAACGCCGAGCAGCGAATCCGCGCGCAGTTCGAGAGGATCACAGAACGAATCGTCCACCCGCCGCAGAATGACATCCACTCGCTTCAGACCTTCCACCGTTTTCATGTACACGAAGCGATCCCGCACGGTGAGATCCGAGCCTTCCACCAGCGTGATGCCCAAATAGCGCGCCAGGTACGCGTGTTCGAAATATGTCTCGTTCAGCGGTCCCGGTGTGAGAAGCACGATGTGGGCATCGTCACGTCGGGCCAGATTCGCCAAAGCCTGCCGCTGCTCGCGAAAGAAGCCGTCAAGCCGCTCAACATGGGTGCTGGAAAATAGCTCCGGCAGTGCATCCGCCACAATCATTCGGTTTTCGAGCGCGTATCCGGCCCCGGAGGGTGCCTGGGTGCGATGCGCCACGACCCACCACTGCCCATTCGGCGAACGCGCGAGATCGAGCGCTATCAGATGCAGGAATGAATGCTGCGCAGCCTGCCTCCCGGCAATCGGACGAAGGAAGGCCGGGTTCGCAAAAACAAGTTCCGGCGGAAGCAATCGACCAGTGAGCAGTTTCTGAGGCCCGTACAGATCCTGCAGAATCAGCTCGAATAAACGTGAGTACTGTATGAGCCCCGTCTCGATCGAGCCCCATTCGCAGCCATCGATCAAAAGGGGAAGGAGATCGGTGCGCCAGGGCCGGTTAGCGCCTTCCGGGGCGCCGTACATGTTGTACGTGACGCCATTCTCGTGGATGCGCCGCTCTGCGCGTGCCCAGCGGTTCGCCAGCTCGGCGGCAGGCATCTGCTGCAACGCATCCACAAAAGCTTTCCAGTGCGGACGCGGCGCTGCACCGTCGGCTGAAAGCTCGTCATAAACGATGCCATCGCGCAGCGGCAACTGCAGCAGATCAGTCAGCATTCACGCTTTCAGTGTGAATGATTCTACGCAGCAGGTCACGCAGGTAGTTCGTTGCAACGCTGCTAGACCCTACCCGCGGCGGCCTCATCGTGCATCACCTGCGCCATTGGCTGCGCCTGCTCCTCCGTAATAACGGAAAAATGCTTCAATTCGGCTGTTCCGAAGCTGGTAGTCAAAGCCACATCGGCCGCATCTCGTCCGGTGGCCATCAAAATGCGTCCGATTCGTCGCGCATTGTGACGGGCATCGAATGTCCACCAGCGGTCCTCGAGGTAAGCTTCGAACCATGCACTGAAATCCATCGGAGTCGGCGCGGGCGGAACGCCGATATCTCCCAGATAACCGGTCGCGTAGCGCGCCGGAATGTTAAGCGCTCGGCAAAATGTGATCGCCAGATGCTGGAAGTCGCGGCATACGCCGGTGCGTTCGGTGTAGACGTCCAGCGCGGTCTTTGTAGGCCGGCTAAGGCCATAACCGAACCGAACTTTGTCGTGCACCCACGCGCAGATCGCCTGAACGCGGCTCCATCCGGGTGTGATGCCGCCAAAAAGCTCAACCGCCGCCGGACTCAGTGCATCCACTTCGCAGTAGCGGCTGGCCAGCAGAAACTGGAGCACTTCGTCGGGCAGATCCTGGACCGGCACTTCCCGCGTCTGCGGATCTTCGCGATCGAGTTCGCCGGAATCGCGAATCGCGGATTCGCTCTGCAGGACGAGCGTACCGGGTCCGGCCGTGAAACGCGCGCAGCGATTTCCGAAGACGTCCAGATAGTAGTGAATCGGAGTATCGGGAATCACGCGCAGAATCTCGGGCTGGAGCAAATCGAGTTCGCGTGTCGGATGAACGTTGAGCAGCGTGATGAACGGCGTCACGCCCGCGAGTTCAAATTCAAGATGATAACCAAGCCGAATCTGCATGAAAACTCCGAAACGTCGAATCGGGAGCTACGGGCAAGGAGCTCGGCCTTTACAGGCTGTTGCGGATCGACTTGGTCCGTTCCGCCATTCTATCGGAGTCGGCCTGACGCGCGTCATGTTTGGTGAGCGGCTCGCTGGCGGCGGACGTCTTGAGCTTGAATGGAACGCTCATGTTCAACGGAATGGAACGCAACCAGCGCGCTCCGGCAGCTCGATTTTCCGCACGGCTCCGGCCATGTCGATGCTCCAGTCGCGAAGATTGGCGGAATGGCCGCCGCTATATGCGGCGGCATTTTCTAAATAGTGCAAAGGCGCTCGTTGAGGCCTGCGTTGAACGCCGGCTCGGCTACAGCATGGGAGAGCGTGATGGAGTCGGTACGGATCTTGTCGCATTCCTGAAACCTCAGCCCATGAGCCGGATTCAGATATTCATTTTGCGACACCGCGATCGTGAGGCCATCGAGCCTGTTGACGTGCAGCATCACGTGCGATAGCGATTCATGCTGGCGGGATTGCTGTGCTCGACCACGCGTGCCGGCACCACGCCATACCACTTACGCGGCCTCGGCGCCTCCGGATCGATCCAGCTCGTCCAGGGCGCTGCGGTTCCAGCTATGCGCGCCGGCCGAACCGTGTGAGTAACAACTGCGATCCTTGCGCAGATACCTTATCCATCAGAAGGAATCGGATTTCTCAAGCGCCTGTCGAACGCTTTTCAGGTTGGAAAGATCGTGTCGATTAATTGGAGCGCTAACGGAAACTGCGACTTCGTGAATTTCATGGAGGAGCGACTTCAGCTCACTGGACCTGCTGTACCAGTCGTAGCCACAACCATAATCATTCACCTGAGGACCCAGGGTCCCGAGCTCCCTGGCCGCGAACTGTAGCCCCGTGGGGTTGGCACTTGCAATCGAATCACGCAACTCGTTCCGATATTTTGAGACATGAGCAAGCACTGTGTTCGTCCAGTCCAGCCGATCCTCTTGTAGTTCTGAACTGAGGGCCGATGCTTCTGATTTTGCCTGAGTAACTAGTTCGATAACCTTGTCAGTTAGAGAGGCTAGGGTTTCTGCGCGGCTCCTGATAGAGGAGATGTTGCCGTTACTATTGATCATTGCGTTGCTTGATTCCACGGGGTAACGGAAAATCGGGTACGAGCGTGTCGCGAGGAACCCAAATCTGGTTGCCTCCGCCCGGCAGTACGTATCCATCGCTCACCGCTTGAGGAGCAGTCGGACCGACCAAGCCTTCAGACCAGAAGGACCAATGGTGGTCTCTACATAACCGCCGTCCCCATTCCAGCTATCCTTGACTGCACTCTGCGCTCTCCAGGCTGCTTCGCTAGTAGGGGGAGGGTCGATGGACCAGAACGTACCAGCCGAGGACGCGTCCTTCCCTATGACTCGATATAGCTTGGTTCCTGGCTTAAGCTCCACAGGCTCGGGATCAGTCCCAAAAGTTGCCGCAGTTTCGTTGTCGAGCTGCGGCCACCCCGCCGGTGCCGACGGTGCAACTCTCTCCTCGGATTCCGCCATTACTGCTGTTAATTCCGGAGATTCTGATACTGCGCCTGGCTCAAGCCGCCCAGACTGTATCGGCTGATACTTCCAATCCCGCGGTCTTGACCAGTCGCCGTTTTGTGCATACGAGGGCCTATCAAACGGGGCGGCAGCATTACCAGCTACTGCACTCCCCCCTGATGCTTCCGCTACTTTAACCCCATCAGCCACTTCATCTGCCTTGACGACATCCGCTACCTCGCTCGCTTCCGCCAATCTCCCAACCTGCCCAACTCGCACGGCATCCTCTGCCGCTTCCGCCTCTCCGGCGCCCGGCACGACCAGCGAACCCACCGTTCCCAGC
>JAJPHN010000034.1 GCA_021325235.1 Terriglobia bacterium
AAGCCAAATTCGGACGGCTGGAACTCCAGGTTCTCCTGTTCGAAGCGCTCGTACATCTTGGCGGCGGCGTTCAACAGCTGTTCGCGTCGTTTCAGGCGCTCGGCCTGGATTTCTTTCAGTTCGGCGATGTCCTTTTCGCGATGGCGGCGGAGACGGGAGTCGTGCAGACGGAGGTTGCGGAGGTCGCGGGCGCAGGTCTGGGCGATGTAAGTGTCGAGCAAGACGAGGCGGAGAGATTCGGGCTGATCGGCGAAGAGGCCGGCATGGGTGATGCGGCCGAGCGCGAAGATGCCGGATTCGAGCGTCGGGATGCGCTGCAGACGCCACTCGGTATCAGCGATCGATTGGACCAGCAGTTTCTCGCGGTGATCGGCGGGGGCCCAGACCGCGAAGACACTCGCGATGTGCTGTTCATAGAGAGCGGCGTCGTCGCTGGGGAGCAGAACGGTGGCGCCGGTGAGGCCGTTGCGGACGGCGTTGTGGGAGACCCTGGCTTTGCCTTCGGCTGTCGTGGGACCAGTCGAGAGTTGGGAGTTGGCGCGATTGGCGGCGATTTGTGCTTCGGTGGCCATGACGAAGGCTTTAGCACGGCAGGGGAGGCGCATGGCGGACCATTCGCGGCGAACGTGGCCATTGGCCTACAAAAGGCTGGAGTTATAAGCCGAGGGAAAATTTTATTCGAGTGTGAACGGGAGCGGGAGGAGTTCGGAGACGGTGTAGTCGCGCGGGGTGCCGGCGATGAGCAGAAGCGCATCGGGAGCGAGTTCGGCGAGCCACTGGCGGCAGGCTCCGCATGGCATGAAGGAACCCGGGGATGAGTCCGGTGGAGCGTCGATACAGGCAATGGCGACAGCGCGGATGGGCCGATCGGCGGAGACTACCGCGGCGGAAAGTGCGGAGCGTTCGGCGCAGAGGGTGAGGCCGTAGCTGGCATTTTCTACGTTGACGCCGGTGTGGATATCGCGCGCACCGAGTACAGCAGCGCCTACGCGGAACTTCGAGTAGGGCGCGTAGGCTTTCAGGGCCGCTTCGCGAGCGGACTGGAGCAGCCGCTCGCGTGTTGCGGAATCTACGCTATTCGGCGTGCTCACCGGCTGCAGCGCCCGCTTTGAGCTTTTCGCGCTGCTCCTTGAGGATGGCCTTGCGGCTCAGCTTGATCTTGTTGCCTTCGAGCGCGAGGACTTTGACCAGAATCTGGTCACCTTCGTTGAGCTCGTCGCGAACGTTCTTGATGCGGCTTTCCGAGATTTCGCTGATGTGGAGTAGCCCGTCGGTGCCGGGGAAGATTTCGACGAATGCGCCGAAATCGGCGATGCGGACCACTTTACCGAGGTAGGTCTTACCGACTTCGGCAACGGCCGCGATATCGGCAACCATCTGCATGGCGCGGTTGGCGGCCTGACCGTTGGAGGCGAAGATGTTGACCGTGCCGTCGTCGGAGACATCGATCTTGACGCCGGTCTGGTCGATGATGCCCTTGATGACCTTGCCACCGGGCCCGATGAGCTCGCGGATCTTGTCGGTCGGAATCTTGGTGGTGTAGATGCGCGGGGCGTACTGCGAGAGCTGGGTACGCGGCTTGTCGATGGTGGCGATCATCTTGTCGAGGATCTCCATGCGGCCCTTGCGCGCCTGCTCGAGAGCCTCGGCCATGATCTTGGTCGTGACATTGGTGACCTTGATGTCCATTTGCAGCGCGGTGATGCCGTCGCGCGTGCCGGCGACCTTGAAGTCCATATCGCCGTAGTGATCTTCGGCACCGGCAATGTCGGTGAGGACGGCGTAGTCGTTGCCTTCGATGACGAGACCCATGGCGATCCCGGCGACGGGTTTGGTCAGGGGCACGCCGGCATCCATTAAGGAGAGTGTGCCGCCGCAGACGCTGGCCATCGAGCTCGAGCCGTTGGATTCGAGGATGTCGCTGACGACGCGGAGGGTGTAGGGGAAGGCCTTTTCGTCCGGGATCATGGGCGAGAGGGCGCGTTCGGCAAGTGCGCCGTGGCCGATCTCGCGGCGGCCGGGTCCGCGCATAAACCCGACTTCACCAACGCTGAACGGTGGGAAGTTGTAGTGGAGCATGAAGCGCTTCGAAGTCTCGCTGGGATCGAACATCTCGATGCGCTGCTCGTCGTCCTTGGTGCCGAGCGTGGTGGTGACGAGGGCCTGGGTTTCGCCACGAGTGAAGATAGCGGAACCGTGGGTACGGGGCAGAACGCCGACTTCGCAGGTGATGGGGCGGATCTGATCGAAGGCGCGCCCATCGGGACGGCGGCGATTCTTGAGCATCTCGTCGCGGAAGATGCGCTCTTTGAGATGAGTGAAGGCCTGGCCGGCTTCGACCAGATCGGCTTCTTCGGTGAAGAGCGCGAGCGCTTTTTCCTTGGCCTGATCGACGCGGCTGTAGCTTTCGATTTTGGCGTACTTTTCGGTGTTGAGCGCGTCGGTGAGGTCGAGACGGATGGAGTCTTCGATGAGGCGCAGTTTTTCCTGATTGACGGGAACAGGGGTGAATTCGCGCTTCTGCTTGCCGGCTTTCGAGACGAGTTCACGGATACCGGCGGCGATGCGCTTGCAGCAATCGTGGCCGAACTCGATGGCCTTGACGACTTCGGTTTCGGTAGCTTCCGTGGCGCCGGCTTCGACCATGACGATGCCCTCGTCGGTACCGGCGACGACGATGTTGAGCTTGGAATCCTTGCTCTCGGTGTAGGAGGCGTTGGCCTTGTGCTGGCCGTTGATGAGGGCGACACGCACGCCGCCGAGGACGTGATGGAACGGAATATCGGAGATGGCGAGCGCAGCGCCGGCGCCGATGATGGAGAGTACGCCGGGATCGTATTCGGGATCGGCGGAGAGCACCATGGCGATGATCTGCGTCTCATGGCTGTAGCCTTCGGGGAACAGCGGACGAATGGGGCGATCGATGAGGCGGCTGGTGAGAATTTCTTTCTCGGAGGGGCGGCCTTCGCGCTTGATGAAGCCGCCGGGAAACTTGCCCGCGGCGTAGGTGTACTCGCGGTAATCGACCGTGAGCGGAAAGAAGCTGGCGCCGGGCTTGGGCTTCTCGGCGGAGGTGGCCGCGACGAGCACGACCGAATCTCCTGAACGAACAACGACAGACCCACCGGCCTGCTTGGCAATCTTGCCGGTCTCGAGCGAGACCTTTGACCCGAAGAGGTCAATATCAACTGTGTGCGACATGAGTATCTATTCCCTGAATCTTCGCCTCGCTGATGCGGCAAGCCGCCATCTCAGCCCCGACCAAAAACAGGTCGGATTTGCAAATCTGGCCTGATCCTGGCCAGAGCTGAACTGGCACTTTAGCGCACGCGGGCTCATCTTTCCCGATGCCTGAGCATCATAAAAGTCCTTATCGACTTCGGGATTAAAGGAGGGGACTTAGAGCTGGAAGCGGGTTGTGCAGCAGCCCACCGGAGCCGCCGTGGCAACGAGTCCTTTTGAAGCGACCTGAAGCCTGCCTGAGAATCGCTCGAGCTAGAACCACGCGCTTTAGGCGCGTTTAGCGGCGGATGCCGAGGCTCTGAATGAGAGCCTGATAGCGTTCCGGACTGCGGTCTTTCAGATAGCTGATCATCTTGCGACGGCGGGCCACCATCGTGAGCAAGCCACGAGTGGAATGATGGTCTTTCTGATGCGTCTTCAGGTGATCGGTTAACTGCGCAATTCGCTGGCTCAGAAGCGCAATCTGGACCTCGGGCGAACCGGAATCCGACTTGTGGGTCCGGTACTTGCTGATGATCTTGGACTTCTCTTCTACTGCCAACGCCATTCTAGAAAACGAAACTCCTCGTCTTAACCTTAATCTCGATTTTTATTCTTTAACAGAGTAGCACAGTAGACCGTAGCCGGAGAGGTCTACTTGGCCAGGTTCACGCGGCGAACGAATTTGACGGCCTTGTTTTCGAACAGCTGTGCGATCAGGTTGTCGGAGACGGGCTGATCGGTTTCGATGATGGAAATGGCCGTGAGCGGATGCGATTTGGCCTGCTGCTCGTCCTCGCGGCCGAGGGCGAAGTTGGCGATGTTGACGCCGTTCTTGCCGAGGACGGTGCCGAAGTAGCCGATGACGCCCGGGACGTCTTCGTTTTTCGAGTAAAGCAGGTTGCCGTCGAGGGTGGCTTCGCAGGAGATGCCTTCGACCTGCAGAAGGCGGGGCTTGTTCAGGACGACGGCACCGACGGCTGAGACGGTTCCGGCATCGGTATCGACCTCCATGCGGATGGAGCTGAGGTGCGAATCGGCGGGCTCGAGCTGCTCGGCGACGCGGAAGCCGCGCTGTGTAGCAATCTGCATAGCGTTGACGACGTTGGCGCGGTATTCGAGCGAGCGCCGGAGAACGCCGGCCAGGCCGGAGTTGCGCAGGATCTGGGTGTTGTTTTCGGCGAGCCGGCCGTAGTAGACGAAGCGGATGGTGTGCGGGTTGCCGGGGGCGATGTGGCTCAGGAAGGCGCCCAGACGTTCGGCGAGATCCACGTAAGGCCCGAGGGCGCGATACTGCTCGGGCGTGAGGGCCGGCATGTTGACGGCATTGAGCGCGACGCCGTTCTTGAGGTACTCGATCATCTGCTCGACGATGCGGATGCCGACGATCTCCTGGGCTTCTTCGGTGGAACCGGCGATGTGCGGGGTGGCGACGACGGGGTCGAGTTTGAGCAGAGAGTTGTCGCCGGGAGGCTCGGTCTCGAAGACATCGAGCGCAGCGCCGCCGATCTTGCCGGAAGCGATAGCGGATTCGAGCGCGGCCTGATCGACCAGCTCGCCGCGCGCACAGTTGACAATGCGCACGCCGTCTTTCATCTGCGCGAAGGCGCTGGCGTTGAGCATTTTGTCGGTTTCGGGCGTGAGGGCGACGTGGAGCGTGATGTAATCGCTTTGCTTGTAGAGCTCGGGGAGAGAGACGAGCTCGATACCGAGGTCGCGCGCGCTTTGGGAGCTGATGTAGGGATCGTGGCCGACGATGCGCATCTCAAAGGGACGCGCGCGCTTGACGACTTCGCGGCCGATGCTGCCGAGGCCAACGATGCCGAGCGTTTTGCCGCGCAGCTCGTTGCCGAGGAATTTTTTCTTTTCCCATTTGCCGGATTTGGTGGAAGAGCTGGCCTGGGGGACCGAGCGCGCCATCGAAAGCATGAGCGCGAGGGTGTGCTCGGCAACCGATACAGCGTTGCCGCCGGGCGTATTCATGACGAGCACACCGGCTTCGGTCGCGGCGGGGAGGTCGACATTGTCGACGCCAACTCCGGCGCGGCCGATCACGCGTAGTTTGGGGGCTTTAGCGAGCACATCTTTGGTGACTTTGACGGCGCTGCGGACGACCAGAGCATCGGAATCGGCGAGATGCTCGGAATAGGTCTTGGGATCGGCGACGACCAGGTTCCAATCCGACTGGGCGCGCAGTAAGTCCAGGGCAGCCGACGCGAGCGGCTCAGCAACAAGTATTTTCATCGTGATTTTTTAGCTGACGGCGAGCGTTTCCTTGGGAAGCGCGACGTCGGCGTAGACATTCTGCACGGCCGCGACACCGGAGCCGAAGCGCACCGGATGGCCGTGTGCAGCGAGAATGATTTCGAGCTCGGCGATCACAGCGAAGAGATCGTGGAAATCAAAGAAACCCAGATGGGCGAAGCGGAAAATCTGGCCCTTCATCGAACCCTGACCGTTGGTGATGATGGCGTTGAAGCGGTTGCGAAATTCCTTGATGATGACGCCGGAATCCATGCCCGCCGGAGGCCGAACGGCGGTTACCGAAGAGCCGGGGGAAGAGGAAAAGACCTGCAATCCGAGCGCTTCGACGGCTTCGCGAGTGGCGCGCGCGAGCAGTTGCGCGTTTTCGACCAGCTTGTCCATGCCGAGCGCCTTGATGTACTTCAACGCTTCGGCGAGCGCGAGCAGCAGAGCGGTATTGGGCGTCCAGGCGGATTCACCGCTCTGGGCGTTCTTGCGTTCCTTCTTGAGATCGAAGTAGAAGCGAGGCGACTTCGCCGAATCGGCGAGCGCCCAGGCCTTGGGACTGATGGAGAGAAACGCGAGGCCGGGCGGAATCATGAACGCTTTCTGCGAACCGCCGACGACGATGTCGAGACCCCAGCCATCGATATCGAGCGGCATGGTGCCGATACCCGTGATGGCATCGACGACGAAGATGGCATTGGTCTTCTTAACCGCGGCGCCCATGGCTTTGACGTCGTGCTGGGTACCGGTGGAAGTTTCCGAAGCCTGGACGAAAACGCCTTTGATGCTGGGGTTCTGCGCGAGCGCCTGCTCAACAGCCTGGGGCGACACGGCATCGCCATAGGGCGCTGTGAGCACGGTGGCTTTCATGCCCCAGGCTTTCATGATTTCGACCCAGCGCTCGCCGAATTTACCGGCGGAACAGACGAGCACTTCATCTCCGGGCGAAAAGAAATTCTGCGTGGCCGCTTCAAGACCGCCCGAGCCTGAGGAGACGAGCACGAGAACCTCGTTGGCGGTGCCCAGCACAGCTTTGAGATCGGCCAGAACCTGCTTATATAGGTTGCGGAAATCTTCGGTCCGATGATGGATGTCGGAACCCATCATGGCGTGAAGCGCGGAAGGCAGAAGGGGCGTGGGCCCCGGAGTGAGCAGTCGCTGCTTTTTGATATGCATTACCGGAGAAATTCGAGATCACGCGGAGCCGTGTTACAGCGAGACGGCTCGAACGCGTAGCATGACTGGAAACTTGTGAAAAATCAGGATAGCATCCCGGGGCGGCTTTGAAAGGCGTGGGGAGGAACAGTCGTGGCGTCGGGAAGGGGGTCATCTGGGCGCCTCGTTGAATCCCCGTCCGCTCAGGATCAGCGGCACGCATTTTTCGACTCGCGCGGATCTGGTTTTCGCCTGTTTGGCGCTCGCGATGTGGAAGAGGTAGGACTTTCGTCGGCCGGGAGAAAGCGCCTGGAACGCCGTCCGGAGAACGGGGTCCCGATCGAGCGCGCTCTGGAACTCGTCAGGAACCGGGTAGTCCGCAGGCTTTTTGAGCTCGATCTTTTTGCCGGCCTGCTCGAGTGCGATTGCTTCGCGGAGATAAGCGGCGAGGGTGGATCGGAGGGGCGCGATCTCTTTGACGGAAGTGAACTTGATCCAACGGGCGGACTGCGTGTGGTCGCCGATTCTTTGGAGGATGTGCTTCGGGTCTTGGAGCAGCGCGCCTTTGAAGAACGAGAAAGCGCAGGAGTCCTTAAGCGGGATCACGATGGCGAGATTCTTGTTCTGGAACGTGAAGCAGGGCTTGCCCCACTTGACGGCTTCGGTAAGGCCACAGTCGAGAGCGATTTCGCGCAGCTTATCGGTTTCGTTGCGCCACTTCTCCGCGTAGGGAACTCTCATGGTTCAGTTTCTCCGCCGCCGCAGCAGGATTGGAAGCGCCGAGGGGTCAGAGTTGGCCTGCATCTCCAGATTTTGCCACTGCAGGGCTGGTCGGTTTCACATCGGGCGGGCGTTGCGCTAATGCTTGGGTGGTGACTCCTCAAACGACAGTCATTCCGCCGTCGACCGTGAGGGCGTGGCCGACGACGTAACTCGCGCCGTCGCTGCAGAGCCAGAGCACGACAGAGGCGATCTCCTCGGGCCTGCCGGCGCGGCCGATGGGAACGTTTTTCGCAATGTCGTTGTAGGCCTGCTCGTCCCCGCTGACGACATCGCGGCCGATTTTGGTATCGATGAGGCCTGGATTGATGGCGTTTACACGGATGCCGTGCCGGATGTATTCGAGTGCGGCAGTGCGGGTGAGTCCGACGACACCGTGTTTCGAGGCAATGTAGGAACTAATGCCGGGATTGCCGGTCAGAGCGCCAACCGAGGCGTTGTTGACAATCGCGCCGCTGCGCTGGCGCTGCATCTGCTGCAGTTCGTATTTCATCGAACTCCAGACGCCGCGCAGGTTGATGCCGATGACGCGGTCCCACTCTTGGCGGGTGCTCTCGGCGGTGGGCGCGATGCGGGCCATGACGCCGGCGTTGTTGAAGGCGGCATCCAGGCGGCCAAACTCGGCCACGGTGAGACGGACCATCTGCTCGACCTGTGCGTCGTCGCTTACATCGCAGCGGACAGCGAGGGCTTTGTGACCGGCGGCAGTGAGCTTGCGGGCTTCGGCGCTCACCACGTCCTCCTGAATATCAGCCAGCACAACAGCCGCACCGGCCTCGGCAAACGCGCGGGCGGTGGCGAGGCCCATGCCGGAGGATGCTCCGGTTACGAGCGCCACTTTGTCATCAAAGGACAGATTCATGCCAGATTCCTGATTACCGGTATGTCATTCTTTCGAGCTCCTCCGGGTAACGAGCGCCCTCGACGGTAATCCTGGAGGATGCGGTATCGATTTCGCGCAGATCGTCCGCTGTGAGTTCGACCGCTGCGGCGCCGATATTTTCTTCCGCTCGGCGCAGTTTCGTGGTGCCCGGAATGGGAACGATCCACGGTTTCTGAGCGAGCAGCCAGGCCAGAGCGATCTGGGCTGGAGTCGCCTTTTTGCGTTGCGCGATGGCGGCCAGCAGATCAACCAGCGCCTGATTCACTTTGCGCGCTTCCGGCGTAAATCGAGGGATGCGGCTGCGCAGATCGTCGCTCGAGAAGGTGGTCTCTTCGGTGATCTTGCCGGTCAGGAAACCTTTGCCCAAAGGGCTGTAAGGAACAAGGCCGATTCCAAGTTCTTCTAACGTGGGCAGCACTTCGACTTCGGGCCGTTTCCACCAGAGCGAGTATTCACTTTGAAGAGCGGTGACCGGCTGCACGGCATGAGCCCGGCGAATGGTCTGCGCGGCGGCTTCCGACAGGCCGAAGTGTTTGACTTTGCCTTGCTGAATCAGCTGCTTCACCACCCCGGCAACTTCTTCGATCGGCACATTGGGATCGACCCGATGCTGGTAGAAGAGGTCAATTGCTTCCAGCTGCAGGCGTTTCAGCGAGCCTTCGACGCCTTTTTTCACGGTTTCGGGCCGGCTGTCCAGACCTACATTGCGCCAAGCACCATTCTGCTCCTCAAATTTGAAACCGAATTTGGTGGCGATGACGACTTTTCCACGGAACGGCGCGAGGGCTTCACCGACCAGTTCTTCGTTGGTGAACGGGCCGTAGACCTGAGCGGTATCAAAGAAAGTGACGCCGCGCTCCACAGCGCCCCGGATTACGGCGATCATTTCCTGTTTGTCCTGAGGCGGACCATAGCCGAAACTCATGCTCATGCAGCCCAGGCCTATGCTGGAGACCTCCAGCTTTCCCAGTTTTCGTTTTTGCATTGTTGCGCTCCTCTTCCATGGTTAGCGACGGACGCCGGCGGATGCTTTCCCGATTCTGCCGATTTTTTGCCCGATTCTGTTTGCGGTAAGGGAATTGCACATTGCAGAATGAGTTCGAATACATCAAACCGTGGCTTACTGAATGAGGACGCTACCGTACATCGACAGTCAGATCATCATTCTCAGTTGCCGGCTGCGCTAGGTTTCTTTTTTGAGAAGAATATGCAGTGCGGAGTCGGTGGGAGCATGTTCTGTGCAACGGTAGCCGAGCGCTGGCAGGTCCAAGCCCGCGAATAAATTCTCACCAGAGCCCAGGAGGAGAGGACGAACGGCGAGATGGAGTTCGTCAATCCGCCTTGCGCGAAGGTATTGCTGAATGGTAGCGGTGCCGCCGCCGATGCGCACGTCCTTATCGCCGGCAGCATCCCTGGCGCGTTGCAATGCGGCATCGATTCCGTCCGTGACGAAATGAAATGTCGTTCCGCCTTTCATCTCGAGCGGCTGGCGGGGATGGTGTGTCAGGACGAATGTGGGCACGTGGTACGGCGGTTCGTCGCCCCACCATCCTTTCCAGGATTCGTCGGGCCAGGGGCCGCGCACGGGGCCGAACATGTTGCGTCCCAAAATCCAGGCGCCGATGTTTTCCATGCCGCGCTCTGCCCACTGGTTGTCGACGCCGCTGGAGCCGCCTTCCTGGCCCTGCATGTACTTCCAGGTGCGCGTAGAGAAAAACCACTGGAAGAGCTCAGGGCCGCGGATGCCAAGCGGATTTTGAACGCTCTGGTTCGGGCCCGCAGCGTAGCCATCGAGCGATACAGAGAAGGAGTTGACACGGACCTTCGACATGGAGTCTCAAGTCTAGAGCATGAGATTGCCGGGTGCGATAAGAGTCTCAGATCCGGCTTGCCGCCGAGCAGGCTCAAGCCGGATACATTGTAGACATGGCCACTGAAACACGCACTCCGCTTTCCGCGATCGATTTTCCGCGCGACTACAAAGCCAGGCTGACACACACGCTGGAGGGGCTGGATTTAGCCGCAGTGGGCCGGGCGATTGAGATTCTGCGCGAGGCACGCGAGCAGCAGCGGCACATTTTCACCTGCGGGAACGGGGGGAGCGCTTCGACGGCTTCGCATTTTGTGACGGATATGGTGAAGGGCGCCAGTTTCGAGCGCGACACACGGTTTCGCATTATGGCGCTGACAGATTCGCTTTCGACGATCACGGCGTATTCGAACGACGTCAGCTACGAGTGTGTCTTTACCGAGCAGCTGAAAAATTTCGCGCAGCCGGGCGATGTGCTGATTGCGATCAGCGGCTCAGGCAATTCGCCGAATGTGGTGTCGGCAGTGGAATATGCGAATCGGGCGGGATGTAAAACGATTGCACTGACCGGGCGCGACGGCGGCAAGCTGGGGCGCGCGGCGCAGCTCGAGATTCGCGTGCCGGATCAGCACATGGGCCGGATCGAAGATGCTCACCTGTTTATCTGTCACATGATCTGCTACTACTTCATGGAGCAGTAGGACACCCGCGATAGGATATTGGGGACCACAGAATGCCCGGTTCCCCGACTCCGAATCTCGACGGCAAGATTGCCCTGATAACAGGCGCCAGCAAAGGCCTCGGCCGCGCGATGGCGCATTCCCTGGCGCAGGCTGGCGCGCGGATTGCACTCGTTTCACGCGATCGCGAAAAGCTCGAGGCGGTTCGAAGCGAGATTGCGAATCGCGGCGGCAGCGCGGAGGTTTTTACGGCGGATGTGCGCGATGAAAACCAGGTTGCGCGGCTGGCGAGCGAGGTTGAGGAGCGGCTGGGGCGCGCGCAGATACTGATCAACAACGCCGGGATCAATATCCGCAAGAACCTGGTGGATTTTACGCTGGCCGAATGGCAGAGCGTGATGGACACGAACCTGACCAGCGCGTTTCTGATGTGCCGTGGATTCGTGCCGCACATGAAGGGCTCGGGATACGGGCGAATCCTGTGTATCACGTCGATTATGAGCCACGTTTCGCTGCCGCAGCGCAGCGCGTATTCGGCGAGTAAAGCGGCGATGCTCGGCCTGGTGCGCGCGCTGGCGCTGGAACTGGCGGCGGATGGAATTACGGTGAACGGGATCAGCCCGGGGCCGTTTGGAACGGAGATGAACGCGCCCGTGATGAACAATCCGGAATCGAATGCGCAGTTTCTGGCGAGCATTCCGGTAGGGAAATGGGGCAAGCCGGAGGATATTGGCACGCTGGCTGCGTACCTGTGCTCGGAAGCAGCGGGCTTCATCACCGGCACCGATATTCTGATCGACGGCGGATGGTGCGCGCGCTGAACACGAACTCCATCGACGCCGCATTTGAAGAGCGCACCTACCGCAAGGTAAGCCGGCGCATTCTTCCGTTTCTTTTTCTGTGTTACATCTTCGCGTACATCGACCGCGTAAACGTGAGCTTCGCGAAACTGCAGATGCAGGGCGATCTGGGCATCAGTGAAGCGGTATACGGCACAGCGGCGGGCATTTTTTTCATCGGCTATTTCTTTTTCGAAATTCCGTGTAACGTGGCCATGCAGAAGATCGGAGCGCGCTACTGGCTGGGGCCGATCATGATTGTCTGGGGAACGGTCTCGGCTTGCACGATGCTGGTGAAGAGCGGCACGGGATTTTATGCGGTCCGGTTTCTGCTGGGGATCGTGGAATCAGGGTTTTTCCCGGGCGTGATTTTGTATCTGACGTTCTGGTATCCGAGCCGCTATCGGGCGCGGATGGTGGCGACGTTTATGACGGCGATTCCGCTTTCCGGAGTGATTGGCGGACCGATCTCGGGACGCATTCTCGAGAAGATGTCGCATGCAGGAGGACTGCGCGGCTGGCAATGGCTTTACCTGCTGGAAGCGTTGCCATCGATCCTGGCGGGGCTGGCGACGTTCTATTTTCTGCCGAATGGGCCGCGCGATGCGAAGTGGCTGAGCGCGGAAGAACGCGAACTGGTGGCCAGCCGGCTGGAAGAAGAAGATCGCCGGAAACGGGCGAGCGCCGAAGCGAAACATTCGCTGGGCGACGCTTTTCGCAGCGGTAAAGTGTGGGCGCTCTGCTTTGTCTATTTCGGCTTCACGATGGGCAATTACGGGCTGACGTTTTTTCTGCCGCAGATGATTAAAGACACGCTGACGGCAAACCCGTTCTACATCGGCCTGCTGACGATGATTCCGTGGGGCGCGGCGGCGGTTTCGATGGTGCTGGTGGGCCGGCATTCGGACCAGACAGGCGAGCGCTGCTGGCATGTGGCAATTGCCGGAATGATTGGCGCACTGGCATTTGCCGCGTCGGCACTCCCGGGCCTGGCGGGCATTCCGGCTTTTGTCGCGCTGACGATTGCATGCGCGGGAATCGCGGCCGCGTACACGACGTTCTGGGCGCTTCCGAGCGCGTTCGTAACGGGCACGGCCGCTTCGGCTGCGATTGCCTGGATCAATTCGGTGGGAAATCTGGGCGGATATTTCGGGCCGTCGCTGACCGGAAAGATTCGCGAACTGACGCAAAGCTCAACGCTGGCGCTATTCACGCTATCGGCGGGATGTCTGATGTCGGTCGCGCTCACGATCATTTTCTTCCGGAAGCAATCCGAGCAGGGACTGCGCGCCGATGTTGCTTCGAGTTCCCGATAATATGCGACGCTTCGCCTGCTTTGTTGCCGCTGCGCTTTTTGCCTGCGTAATCATGGATGCCCAGAATATCCGGTTCGATCAGGCGCGTAAAATCTGGCTGATTACTTCCGAACACAGCTCGTATGCGATGGGAGTGGGGCCGAGCGGCGAACTGCAGCATCTGTACTGGGGCGCACCGCTCTGGCGAATAGAAGACGTGCCGGCTGCGCAGACGGCGCACGATATTTCGTCTTTTGACCCGCACGAAATGATCGAGAACGAAGAGTATCCGGGCTGGGGCGGTCCGCGGTATTACGAGCCGGCGCTCAAGATCACGCGTGCCGACGGCGACCGCGACCTGGTGCTGCACTACGTGGATCACAGGATCGAAAGCAACGAGCTGACGGTGAGGCTGCGCGACATCCACGATCCGATCGAAGCGGTGCTGCACTATCGCATGGATCCGGCAACCGGGATTCTGGAGCGGTTCAGCGTGGTGGAGAACCGCACCAAGCAGGCGTTGCGGATCGAGAGCGCGCAGTCAGCGACCTGGTACATGCCGCCAGGAGATGGGTACCGGCTTTCGTATCTGAGCGGCCGCTGGGCAGCGGAGACGCAGCTGAATCGAGAGCCAATTCATGAGGGCATGAAAGTGATCGAGAGCCGGCTCGGCCATACCGGACATAATTTCAATCCGTGGTTCGCGATCGATCGCGGCGATGCGGATGAAGCGCACGGGCATGTCTGGTTCGGGGCGCTGGCGTGGAGCGGCAACTGGCGCATCTCGGTTGAGCAGACGCCCTATCGGCAGGTGCGCGTCACGGGCGGAATGAATACCTTCGATTTCTCCTACACGCTGAAGCCGGGCGAATCGCTGCGGACACCGAGTTTTTACGGTGGATTTTCAGAGCGTGGGTTTGGAGAAGCCTCGCGCCTATTGGACGATCTGGAGCGGGCCGACATTGCACCGCATGGCGCGAAGGCGCGGCTGCGGCCGGTGCTTTACAACTCGTGGGAGGCGACGGAGTTCAATGTGAGCGAGGCGGGTCAGAAGGCGCTGGCGGAAAAGGCGGCCAAACTCGGGGTGGAGCTTTTCGTTGTGGACGACGGCTGGTTTGGCAAGCGCAATAACGACCATGCGGGCCTGGGAGACTGGTTCGTCAATCGGCAGAAGTTTCCAAACGGTTTGAAGCCGCTGATCGATTACGTGAACAGCCTGGGCATGGACTTCGGGCTTTGGGTCGAGCCGGAGATGGTGAATCCGGACAGCGATCTGTACCGGGCACATCCGGACTGGGTGATGAATTTCCCCGGACGGCCGCGCAGCGAACTGCGGAACCAGCTGGTGCTGAACCTGGCGCGGGACGACGTGCGGGATTACATCTTCAACGTTCTCGACAAACTCGCGAGCGAATACAACATCCGCTACTTCAAATGGGACATGAACCGGACGTTTGCCGAGCCGGGCTGGCCGGAGATGGCACCCGACGAGCAGAAAGAAATCTGGGTGCAATATGTGCAGAACCTGTACGACATTCTGGCGCGGCTCCGAGGGAAGCATCCGAAGCTGGAGATTGAATCGTGCTCGGGAGGCGGAGGGCGGATCGATCTCGGCATCCTGCGCTATGTGGACGAGTTCTGGACATCCGACAACACGGAAGCTTTCGACCGGCTGCGGATCCAGGAAGGCTTTTCGCAGGCCTATGCAGCGCGCTTCATGTCGGCCTGGGTTACGGACGTTCCCAACATGAACGGACGCAGCACATCGCTCAGTTACCGGTTCCTGGTGGCGCTGCAGGGTGCGCTGGGTGTGGGCGCAAATCTGAACAACTGGTCGGCGGAGGATACAACGCTTGCGACCCGGCTGATTGGCACTTACAAGCAGATCCGCGAGACGGTGCAAAACGGTAACTTGTACCGGCTGCGTTCCCCTCGCGAGCACGACACGAGCGCGAATGAGTATGTGGCGAAAGACGGCTCACAAGCGGTGCTGTTTGCATTCCGTCACTCACAGCAATACAACTTGCCGGCTCCGCTCATCGAGTTACAGGGCCTGGATGAGCGGGCTACGTACCGGGTGGAGTCGATCGATAACAAGCTGGCCGGCGGTCCGCGGGAGGCGAGCGGCGCCTGGCTGATGCAGCACGGTTTACAGGTGGTGTTGAAAGACGATTTCGATGCAACAGCAGTGATTGTGCGAAAATCGGACTGACGTTTCGCTGTAAGCGGGCGAGTTCTTCCCGGAAATTTGGGAAGTCAGTAGATTTTCGTGGACGCGACTGGCCGCATTCTCGTCTTATTACTGGCAGTTAGTACTGCGCCAGCTTACTCACGCCCGGATACAACCGCCGCAAATAACCTTAAGGATCAGGTTACTATCTACCGCGACCGGTACGGCGTTCCGCACATTCTCGGAGAGACAGAACAGGCTACATTTTTCGGCTACGGTTACGCACAGGCGCAGGACCATCTGGTGGGGATGATGCTGCAATACCGCGACGTGCAGGGTCGTCTGAGCGAAGTTCTTGGAAACCGAGCGCTCGGCCGCTCTGCTTTGACATATCATGCCGGGGATTATCGCTGGGATGGAGATTATCTGCAGCGGCTCCTTCGGACATGGCAGACGGTGGAAGAAAGGCGGAAAGAAATTGATCCGTTCATTTATTCCATACTCGATGCATTTTCGCAGGGAGTGAATTTTTACATCGCGGAACACAGGCGCGAGATTCCGGATTGGATCGACCGAGTTACTCCGGAAGACATAGAAGCTCTCGAGCGCGGGAACTACATGCGCTACTACAGCGTGAACGATGCGTTGATGAAGCTTGCGGGAGTTCCTGAGGAGGCGCCGCAGCTTGGGTCGAATCACTGGGCGGTGGCTGCTTCCAGAGCGGCATCCGGCCATAACATGCTGGTCGGCGAGGTACATATGCCCTGGAACAATCGCTTTCAGTTGTATGAAGCGCAACTGATTACGCCAGGGAAGTTAAATGCGGGCGGAATCAGCTGGTTTGGGAGCCCTTTCTTCCTCTGCGGGTTTAACTCCGGACTTAGCTGGTCGGTGAGTTACAACAAGCCGAACATCGCCGACGTGTACCAGGAGGCGCTCAATCCAGGGAATTCTTTGCAGTATCTATATGACGGCAAATGGCGGGAGGTGCGAAAGACATCTGCGACTTTTCGCGTGCGGAAGACGGATGGCAGTTTTGGGTCCACAACACTTCCGCTCTATTACACGCAGCATGGGCCGATAGTCAGTTTTGACCCGGTCCATCATCGCGCGTTTTCGATCAAACTGCCGAACTTTGAAGGTGTGAATTATTCCAAAGGCTTGTATGACCTGATGAAAGCTGGAAACGTTGCCGCCTTTCGCGCTGCTTTAGCCGAACAACTTATTCCGCGCTGGAATTACATCTGCATCGACAAGAAACACATTTACTACGTGCACAATGCGATCGTGGCGCGCCGGGATCCTGGCTATAACTGGCTGAAGCCGGTGCCGGGCTGGACTTCCCGGACCGAGTGGAAAGGCTATCTTCCGTTTTCGGCTAATCCGCAGATACTTGACCCGCCTTCGGGATTTCTTCAAAACGCGAATACCGCCCCCTGGGTTAGTACGCGGGATTCCGGGATCAATCCTCAGCAACCGACGAGTTACTACTACTCGTATCCAGTAGATTCGCATTCGGGTGAGGAATCTCTGAATGAGCGTGGAGAACGGCTTTTCGGCGTGTTGACACGGGCAGGCGAGCGGTTCTCAATCGGGCAGATGAAGAGTCTGGCATTCGACACGTATATCCTGGCGGCCGATCTTGTTTTGCCGTTACTGCAGAAGGCATGTTCACGCCATCCCGACGACCGCGAGGCGGCCAAAGCAGCAAACACTCTGCTGGCCTGGAACCGGCGGGCGGAAAAAGATAGCGTAGGGTTCACTTACTTTTTCTATTGGGCGAAAGCTTACCAGGAGTTATATGGTGCGGCTTTCGGACGCTTCAATGCTTATAACCGGGACGGGATGCATGCCGATTCGATTGTTGAGCAGGAACGCGCCTGGTCTGCTCTTCACCTCGGCGTTTCGGAGCTGAAGCAGAGATTCGGAAGGACGGAAGTCCCCTGGGGTGAAATCAACCGAGTGATCCGCGGCGGCAGCTTTGCACTGCACGGGACCGGAATCTTCGATACGCTTCATCCTGATTTTGGACCCGAACGGGCCGATGGCCACATCGACTGCGATGACGGGTGGGGGCACATGATGGTAGCGGTGGAGAGCACACCAAAGCAAGTCTGGACACTGCTACCTTACGGCGAATCGCAGGATCCGCAAAGCGCGCACTATAACGATATGGCGCGGTTACATAGCGAGCGCGAGTTGAAGCCGTTCTGGCTGACAGCGAAAGACATTTTGCAGAATACGGAATCGGTCTGGGGAGACCGGACCCGTATTCTGCATGCTAACTTCTGAAGACGAACTTACAAGCCGCAGACAGGGCCGGTGCTCGGCGGTGCACTGCCGGCCGGTTGCAGATTGGGCAGGATGTCGGAGCGCAAAGGATCGGAGGCGAAAATTTCATTGATGTTCGCTTCCGGAATGCGGGTTCCCAGGCCGGCGTTCATGGCTCTTATAAATTCGTTGGCGATGATGCCGTAACCAGTGTTGGTGGGATGAATTCCATCGAGCGAAAACAGCCCGCCGAAGAAATTTGTCGTGAGCGTTTGACTGGCCACTTGATATCCGTTGATGTAAATCTTATTGACCAAAGCGTTGATGTCGACAAGAATTCCGCCGTGCAAAGCGGTTTCAACGGAAATAATCAGGTTGTAGCAATTAACGCGAGCGCGAACGGTTTTGGCATCGGCTTCGGTCAGTACGCAGGGCAGGCTCGAGGCGCCGAGATCGGGAAGCGGCGCGGGGCAGGAGGCCGGAAGCGGACCCTGCATCTGTCCGGTCAAGATCGCATCGACATAAGCCTGCGCACTCGGACGAACATAGTCATTCGGACCGATTCCAAGGGCCTGTGTAACGTAGGCAAGCGGAACCTTGGCCTGGTTGGCAATCTGCTGGGCGGAAGTAAAGAAGGCGATCTCGGTGACATCGGGGATGGTGGCGGTAACGATTCGAGCGTGCGTGAGAGCGAGTCTGTCCAATACCTGCTCATAACTGGCGGCGAACTGATCCACCGGAGTAAGAGCACTGATTTGGCCGAGAAGCGCGGGGACTAAGGCATCATTGTTGCCAAGCCACTCGATCGCGAGCTTCGGATGCAGCGCTTCGGCAAGCTCCATCTCAGTGGGCGCCCAGAACGGGAGGTTGGGGAAGCCGAGCACAATAGTTGCCCAGCCCTGTACAGGAGTGGTTGGGTTCAGGCTGGGCCGGAGCGTCAGCGCTGTTTCCACGGTAAGGCCGGGGACCGCGATATTAGTCGGTTCAACGCCGGGATTATCGCGCGGAGGAAAGGGCAGCGTTCCTGACACAGGTTGAATAACTACCGGAGGACCGAAACTTACTAACTGCAGCACATTGGGAGCGCCGGGATATGGAACAAGCGGCAGCGTGAGCGGCCAGCCGGCCTGACGCGCAATGATACTGGCATAGCCATTCGGTTGCTGGGTATCGAGTAAAGAAAAATTCTGCACACCGGCAGATAGAGAATCGCCAACTACGACGAGACGCTGCGGCGCTGGCTTCGCATTTTGACCGGACGCAAGATTTTGGGCCTGCGAAGTTAGGCATAACAACGCAAAACAGAGTACTTTATTAACAGCTTTCATAGATACTTCTACCTTCTATAAATGTTTGTTATTTACAAACGTCAATATCGGAGCCCCTGAGCCCGATATGTATTTCGATGGTAGGAGAGTCGATCCCGGCTTGCAAGGAAATAATGAAACGGGCGAGTAAGTTTTCCTTTATCGGGTAGAAGTAGCGGTTCGGTTTAGAGAAAACCTTCTACTTTGAGCCAATCGGCTACGTGTTCGGGCCAGGTTTTGAGCACGGGATCCTTGGGGGCGAGACCGACTCCGTGCCGGCCGTGCAGATAAATGTGGATTTCTGCCGAAACACCCGCGTTAATAAGTGCGGAATAGAATTGAATACTGTTTTGCACGGGAACGACTTTATCGTCGCTGGTATGAAAGAGAAAGCAAGGCGGAGTATTGGGATTTACCTGAGTTTCGTTGGAAAGGGAGCGGACTAATTCCGGATTTGGCTTCTCCCCGAGCAGCGCGTGCAGCGATCCCAGGTGGACATACGGATCCTCCATAGTAATGACAGGATAGGCGAGGATCATGAAATCGGGACGGGAATTTTGCCGCTCGACAGGATCGTTTGCGGACGGATCTCCGGCATCGAAATGGGTTCCGGCGGTTGAGGCGAGGTGACCGCCGGCGGAGAATCCCCAGATGCCGATATGGTTCGGTGCGATATCGAAATCCTGCGCATGAGCGCGGACGTAGCGTATGGCCCGCTGCGCATCCCAAAGCTCAACGGGGTAGTGATATTTCGGCCCGAGCCGGTAGCGCAGAACGAAGGCGGAAACGCCATGCTGGTTGAGCCATTCAGCGACATCCGTTCCTTCGTAGTCAAAGGCGAGATGAACGTAACCACCGCCGGGGAACACAATGACAGCGCTGCGAGCCGCATTCGGAGCGGAAGCTTTGTAGATGGTGAGAGCTGGTATATCTTCGGGCGCGGTACCCTGGGCGCCCGGTGCAGGGCCGGACCAGAGCGGCACGACGGGATGTTGCTGGGCGAGCGCAGCGGCGGCCGCGAAGAGCAGGACGGCAACGACGCGTTTCAAATTCCGAGTTCCTTTTTGCACTCGGCGAACTGATTGGCGGCGTACTCGAGTTCATCCGACGAGTGCGCCGCGGAAACCTGGACGCGGATGCGCGCTTTGCCCTGCGGAACGACCGGGAACGAGAAACCGATGACGTAGATGCCGCGCGCGAGGAGCGCATCGGCCATACGCGTGGCGAGTGCTGCATCGCCGAGCATAACGGGGACGATGGGATGCTCGCCGGGGAGGATCTGGAATCCGCTCTTATTCATGCGCTCGCGAAATAATCGGGTATTGGCGAATAATTTGTCGCGCAATTCGCCGCTGGCGGAAAGTAATTCGAGCACTTTCAACGAGGCTCCAACGATGGGCGGCGCGAGTGTATTGGAAAACAGATAGGGCCGGGAGCGCTGGCGCAGTAAGTCGATGATTTCTTTGCGGCCGCTGGTGTAACCGCCGCTTGCGCCGCCGAGCGCCTTGCCGAGCGTACCGGTGATGATATCGACGCGGCCCATCACGTTATGAAACTCGTGGGTGCCGCGGCCGTGCGCACCCATGAAGCCGACCGCGTGCGAATCGTCGACCATGACCATGGCACCGTACTTTTCGGCGAGATTGCAGATTTCCGGTAGCCGGGCGATGTAGCCGTCCATGGAGAAGACGCCATCGGTGGCGATCAGCTTGTGGCGCGCGGCGCTCGCCTCTTTCAGCTTCGCTTCGAGGTCGGACATGTCGCCGTTCCGGTAGCGATAGCGCGCGGCTTTGCAGAGCCGGATTCCGTCGATGATGCTGGCGTGGTTCAGCTCATCGGAGATGACGGCGTCTTCGGCTTCCAGGAGTGTTTCAAAAAGGCCGCCATTGGCATCGAAACAGGAGCTGTAGAGGATGGTGTCTTCGGTGCCGAGAAACTTACTCAGTGCAGCCTCAAGCTCTTTATGGATCTCCTGGGTACCGCAGATGAAACGCACGCTGGCCAGTCCGTAGCCCCAGCGATCGAGCGCTTCGTGCGCGGCTTTCAACACTTCGGGATGGCTGGCGAGACCGAGATAATTATTGGCGCAAAGGACGAGCACTTCGCGCCCGGCGACTTTCACCTCAGCGCTTTGCGGCGTCTCGAGCTTGCGCTCGCGCTTGTATAAACCGGCCTGTTCGATGCCTGCCAGCTTTTCTTCGAGATACGTTTCAACGGTTGCGTACACGCTTCAGCACTCCTTCACATTGACCGCCAACCCGGCCAGCGCCGTTTCTTTATAGCGGGACTGCATATCGAGGCCGGTCTGATACATGGTCTCAATCACCTGATCGAGCGACACCTTGTGCTCGCCCTCCTGCATAGCCATGCGAGCAGCATTGATGGCTTTTACTGCGCCGAAAGCATTGCGCTCGATGCAGGGAATCTGGACGAGGCCGCCGATGGGATCGCAGGTCATGCCGAGATGATGTTCCATGCCGATTTCAGCGGCATGTTCGGCTTCGCGATTGGAGCCATCGAGCGCGCCGACAAGACCGGAGGCTGCCATAGAACAGGCTACGCCCACTTCGCCCTGGCAACCGACTTCGGCGCCCGAGATCGAGGCGTTTTCCTTGTAGAGGATACCGATGGCCGCGGCGGTGAGCAAGTAGCGGCGCAAACCTTCTTCATTGGCGCCGGGCACGAAATCGAGATAGTAGCGGCCGACGGCAGGCACCAGGCCGGCAGCGCCGTTGGTCGGAGCAGTGACGACTCGTCCGCCGGCGGCATTTTCCTCGTTAACGGCCATCGCGAAGACGTTGACGCGGTCCATGACGCCGAGCGGATCGCCCGCGCCGCGCTCTTCGAGTTTGCGCCAGAGGCGAGGAGCGCGCCGGCGCACATTCAGTCCGCCGGGCAGGATGCCTTCGGTGATCAAACCGCGCTCGATACTGGCGTTCATGACGGACCAGATGTGCATCAGGCGCTGGCAGACCTCCGACTGAGCCCGCAGAGCGCTTTCGTTTTCGAGCATGAGCTGCCAGATCGGGAGACCGGCATGATCAGCCTGGGTCAGAAGCTCGGCACCGCTCGAGAACGGATACGGAACGGGCAAGGCTGCGCTCTCTGGCGAGATTGGTTCGCCTTCTTTGACGATGAAGCCGCCGCCGATCGAATAGAAGACGCTGCTTGCAATCAGGTTGCCGGCACGATCGAAGGCGCTGAAGCGCATTCCGTTGGGATGAGCGGGCAGCCGCTGATCGCGATGGAAGAGCAGATCGCGCGCTTCCTCGAAAGCGATCTCGCGGCCTCCGAGCAGGCGCAATTGATGCGTCTGGCGAATGGTTTCGAGTATGCGCGGGATTGCGTTGGGATCGATATCTTCCGGCTTCTCACCGGAGAGTCCAAGCAGCACGGCGCGATCGGTGCCATGGCCGATGCCGGTGAGTGCGAGCGATCCGAACATCTCGCTGACGACTCGCTCAACGGCCTCGAGTTGCGCGGCGGCTTCGATCTCTGCGACGAAGCGGCGCGCGGCGCGCATGGGCCCTACGGTATGCGAACTGGACGGACCAATGCCGATTTTAAACAGGTCAAAGACGCTGGTGCGCATACCGGGTGCGGGCGAACGGGGCCGCTATTTTGGACTATACGCCTGCCCATTGCAGCAGCACTTTACCCGAGCTGCCGGACCGCATGACGTCGAAGCCTTTTTCGAAATCGTAGTAAGGGAAACGGTGCGTGATAACCGGTTTGAGATTGAGCCCGGACTCGAGCATGACGGTCATTTTGTACCAGGTTTCGTACATTTCGCGGCCGTAGATGCCCTTGATGGTGAGCATGTTGAAGATCACGTCACGCCAGTTGATGGCCATCTCGCCCGAGGGTATGCCGAGCATGGCGATTTTGGCGCCGTGGCTCATGTTTTTGAGCATTTCGCGAAACGCGGCCGGGCTTCCCGACATCTCGAGGCCGACGTCGAATCCTTCCTGCATACCAAGCTGCTGCTGGACCTGAGCGAGCGAGGTTTCGCGCGGATCGACGGCGAGAGTAGCTCCTAACGTACGCGCGAGCTCGAGACGATTTGGGTTCAGATCCGTGACGACGACGTAACGCGCACCGGCATGGCGTACCACGGGAATGGCCATGAGACCGATCGGACCGGCGCCCGTGATAAGCACGTCTTCGCCGAGCACCGGAAACGAGAGCGCGGTATGGACAGCATTTCCGAACGGATCGAAGATGGCCGCGATTTCGCGATCGATGGAATCGGCATGACGCCAGATATTCGTCATGGGCAGCGCGATGTACTCGGCGAACGCGCCGGGGCGATTGACACCGACGCCCTGGGTGTGAGCGCAGAGATGCCGGCGGCCGGCGAGACAATTGCGACAGCGCCCGCACACCACGTGACCCTCGCCGCTCACCACTTCACCGGGATGGAAATCGGCGACGTTTGACCCGACTTCGACAATTTCGCCGACGAATTCGTGCCCAATGGCCATGGGCACGGGCACGGTGGCTCGCGCCCACTCGTCCCACTCATAGATGTGCAGATCGGTGCCGCAGATGCCGGTATGGGTGACGCGAATCAGAACATCGTTAATGCCGATTTCGGGTTTGGGGATGTCTTCGAGCCAAAGGCCGCGTTCGCTCTTCGCTTTAACCAGCGCCTTCACGCGCGCTCGCCCGCATCAATGGTTATGTGCATTCACTAGTATGGTAAATCTCGCTTTGCGCATCATATTCTTGAAGAGCGCATCTGACGAGAACCCGAAACCATTATGAAAGCCATTACGATTATTCCCGGCAAGCCGAATTCCGCTTCTGTTCGCGACGTAGATGAGCCACCGCAAAGCGACGGCTCGATTCTGGTGCGAGCGCTGGAGCTTGGCATCTGCGGTACCGATTTTGAATTGATTTCCGCCGAGTACGGATTCGCGGCGCCCGGTTATGAGTATCTGATTCTCGGGCACGAATCGCTGGGACGGGTAGAAGATGCGCCTGCCAACAGCGGCTTTGCGAAAGGCGATCTGGTGGTGGGGATTGTGCGGCGGCCCGATCCGGTGCCCTGCATTGCCTGCGCGGTGGGGCAATGGGACATGTGCCGTAACGGGAAATACACGGAACGCGGCATCAAAGAGCGTAATGGGTTCGGCTCCGAGCGCTGGCGAATCGAGCCAGACTTTGCGATAAAGCTTGACAGCAGTTTGCGGGACGTCGGCGTGCTGATGGAACCGGCGACGATTTTAGCGAAAGCCTGGGATCATATCGAGCGGATCGGCGAGCGGGCGAAGTGGGCTCCCAAGACGCTGCTCGTGACGGGCGCGGGCACGATCGGACTGATGGCGGCTCTGATGGGTAAGCAGCGCGGGCTGGACGTGCATGTGCTGGACAAAGTGCAGGAAGGGCTCAAGCCGGAACTGGTGAAGCAGCTGGGCGGAACGTATCACACGGGCGCGGTGGACAAGATTGGATTTCTGCCGGACGTTGCGATCGAGTGTACCGGCGTGGCGCCGCTGATTGCGGAAGTGATGAATCATCTGGGCAACGATGGCATTTTGTGCCTGACCGGCGTTTCGTCGAAGGATCAGAACGAGACGCTTGATCTGGGTACGATCAACCGCAACATGGTGCTTGAGAATTCGGTGATTTTCGGCAGCGTGAATGCGAACAAGCATCACTACGAACTGGCTGAAAAGGCGCTGCTCGCGGCCGATCGCAAATGGCTTTCGCGGCTGATCTCGCGGCACGTGCACATCGACAATTTCCAGGATGCGCTGAAACGCCAGCCGGACGACATCAAGGTCGTCATCGATTTCGCCAAGGACTGAACAGCGCGGGATTGACGCATGGCTCAGTTCATCGAGGATTACGCTCTCATTGGGAATAATTCGACGTGCGCGCTGGTCGGCCGCAACGGTTCGATCGACTGGCTGTGCTTCCCGCGTTACGATTCGGCGGCGTGTTTTGCATCGCTGCTTGGTTCGCGTCATAACGGCCGCTGGCTGATTGCGCCCGATTGCGAGCAGCCCGAAGTGAAACGGCGCTACCGGCCGGGCACGCTGGTTCTGGAAACGGAATTCAGCACTCCGGAAGGCGCGGTGCTGCTGATTGACTGCATGGATCGTCGCGGAGAAAGCCAGGACGTGATCCGGTTGGTGAAGGGGCTGCGCGGGCGCGTGCGAATGCAGATGGAATTGATTCTGCGCTTCGATTACGGCGGCGTCACGCCCTGGGTGCGGCGGTTGAGCGACGGACGAACGCAGGCGATTGTGGGACCGGACCGCGTGACGCTGGCAACGCCCGCTCCGGTGCGCGGCGAGGACATGACGACGCGCTCGGATTTCGAAATTGCCGAGGGCGAAGAGGTGCCGTTCATTCTCACCTGGTCCCATTCGCATGTGAGCGAGCCGCAGCAGCCCGACGCAGCTTCGACCGTGGACAACGTGACGCGTGCGTGGGAGAAATGGTCTGGCAAGCATGTTCCGAAAGGCCCGTATAAGGAGGCGGTGCTGCGCTCGCTCATCACGCTCAAGGCGCTCACGCATTACCGTACGGGCGGCATCATAGCAGCGCCGACCACTTCCCTGCCCGAGGAGATTGGCGGCCCGCGCAACTGGGATTATCGTTTCTGCTGGCTGCGCGATTCAACCTTCACGCTGCTTGCGCTGCTCGAATCCGGCTTTATCGAAGAAGCGCGAAACTGGCGTGACTGGCTGATGCGCGCGGTGGCCGGGAATCCCGAGCATATGCAGATCATGTACGGGGTGGCGGGCGAGCGGCGGCTGACTGAGTTTGAACTGCATGAGCTGGACGGATACGAGGGATCGGCGCCTGTGCGCATCGGCAATGCCGCGAGCGAACAATTGCAGCTCGATGTTTATGGCGAGGTGATGGATTCGCTTTTTCAGGCGCGCGACAAGGGGCTGGAGGCGTCGGATGAAGGCTGGGATCTACAGAAGGCGCTGCTTCGGCATCTGGAGCGGATCTGGTCGGGGCCGGACGATGGCATCTGGGAAATTCGCGGACCGCGGCGCCACTTTGTTTTCTCGAAGGTGATGGCCTGGGTGGCGTTCGACCGGGCGGTGCGGACGATCGAAAAGTTCGGAGAGCAGGGTCCGCTCGACCGCTGGCGTAAGATCCGCGCCGATATCCATGGCGAAATCTGCAAGCTCGGATACAGCAACAAAGTGCAATCGTTTGTGCAGTTCTACGGGACGGAGGAGCTGGACGCGAGTGTGCTGATGATGCCGCTGGTTGGTTTCCTGCCCGCGACAGACGAGCGCGTGAAGAATACAGTGAAAGCGATTGAAAAACATCTGCTGGTGAACGGGCTGGTGGCGCGTTACGACCCGTCGAGCGGCGTCGATGGGCTGAGCAGTAACCACGAAGGTACGTTTCTGGCGTGCAGCTTCTGGCTGGCGGATAATTACGTTCTCCAGGGGCGGATGGATGAAGCGCGGGAGCTCTTTGAGCGGCTTCTTTCACTGCGGAACGATGTGGGGTTACTCGCGGAAGAGTACGATCCGCTGGAAAAGCGGCAGCTGGGCAATTTTCCGCAGGCGTTTTCCCATCTTTCGCTGGTGAATACGGCACATAACATCTCGGCTCACACCGAGGGCAAACCGGGGCCGGGGTTGCGTTCGCGGCGGCATCATTTGTAAGTCAGTCTCGGTTTGTGGGCGCTAGGTTGCTGTCCCAGGACTGCGCGAAACCGTAACGCTGGCGGTCATCATAGGATGTATTTTGCAGAAGTAGTTGTAAGTGCCCGGTTCCTGGAAGCGGAACGTAAATTTCTGATCTGTATCTAAGACCGGCGAGGAAAACTTCTTACTTGTACTTTCGACGTTATGCGGAATATCGTCGCGATTGGTCCACGTTACTGCCGTGCCGGGTTTGATGGTCAGCGACTTCGGTGTGAAGGCGAAGTTGTCGATACTAATCTGGGTCGTATCTGCCGTTTCGCGCAGGTGTGCCTGCGAGCTTCCAGTGCTGAGAGTGGAGTCGATAACTGCCAGCGCGTGCTGGCCGGGGATGTAGTTGACGTGCGTGATGCCGAGCACGTCGCGTAGCTGGCCGGCTGGCACTTTCATCGGTCCCGGGGAGGGCGCTGTTCCCGGCTTCGGTTGCGGGAAAGCGGTGGACATGGCAGTGTGATACGAAACATTCCCTTCTACCTTCTGCATCGTCTGGTGGATATGTCCGTTCAGGACCGTTACAGAACCGAAGCGCTTCATGTACGAGAGAGCGGTAACTCCGTCGCTTGTGCCCCAGCCCCATTCGGGATAGAGGATCCACAAGGGTATGTGCGCGAAGACTACGATCGGCGTACTGCTGGAGCGGCCTTGTAAGTCCTTTTTCAACCACTCGAGTTGTTCGACGCCGAGCGAACCGAGTCCGCCAGCCTTTAGGTCGACTACGTTAACTAAGCCGATGAAGTGAACACCTTTGTGGTCGAAGCTATACCAGCCCGCGCCTCTTGTGTCGCGTCCGTAGCGGGCACGGTATTGCTGGCCGTTATCGACCAGCATGTCGTGCTCGCCGGGTACGAAAAATGCCCTGCCGGTTTTCGCGGACTTAAGCGCCTGATCGAGAGTGTCGAACTCGCTCGGCTTCGAGAGATGGGTGAGGTCACCTGTGTGGATCAGAAAATCGGGTGTGCGTTCAAGCGCGTTGATGCGCTCGATCGCCTGCTGGAGAGTGGCTAAAACATCCGTATTTGCAGCCTTGTTGAAGCCGATATGGCTGTCGCTGATCTGGACGAAGCTGAATCCAGCGTTTTCGGCGGTGCCGGTTGCAGTCTGGCCGAAGGCTTGAGAAGTGAGTATGCCTCCGCTCACTGTGCAAAGCATGCCGGTACCGGCCCAGGCCATGCATTCGAGGAAGCCGCGACGATCGATGCCGTCGTGGGTTAGATTTTGTTTGATCCGGGCAGACATTTTTCTCCTTCGCGCACGCTGAACGGTGCGCTCTAACTTGCCATACTTTCCAGACGGAATGATTATTCCCGGGTCAGCGACTATTTTTGTATCCAGCCACTAACCGATGGCGCGATTGGACTTGTACGAAGCAAACCTTTTCTGAGAAACTGGATGTCGTTTCTAAGTGAGCTCGTTTGGTTGACGTGCGAAAAGAGCGCTGGAATAAGCAGGCCGGAACACAAGTAGGAAGAGAGGAACGCGAGTTATTCGAGAAAGTTATCTTGCCGCACCTGAATTCCGCCTACAACCTGGCACGCTGGCTTACCAGGAACGAGCAGGATGCGGAAGATATCGTACAAGATTCGTTCGTGAGAGCGCTGCGGTCGTTCGACACGTTTCGACCCACGGAAGATGGCCGCGCATGGCTGCTGGCTATTGTCCGAAACTGCTGCCGCACGTGGCATCAGCGGAGCCGGGTTGCGCAAGCGGTCGAACTGGATGTAGATTCACAGCCGGCACTCGCGGCGTGGTCCGACCCGGAGGCACTTTTGCGGAATGCCGGAGACTCGGAGCAGTTGCACGCGGCCATCGGCGAGTTACCTCTTGAATATCGAGAAGTGCTGATCCTGCGGGAATTGGAAGAACTGTCGTACAAGGAAATTGCACAGATTGTGGAGGTACCGCTCGGAACGGTGATGTCGCGATTGTCGCGGGCTCGACGAGAGCTTTATGCACGGCTCAGTGCAAGCGGCGGGCAGGTGGGGCGATGAACTGCCAGCAAGCACGAGAACTCATGGACGCGTATCTCGACCAGGAACTCGATCTGATGACGAGCTCGCAAGTGGGTCGTCATGTCGCGGAATGCGAGGGGTGCGGCGAAGTCTATGCGAAGTACCGGCGGGTTCGGGATGGTGTTTCGGAGCAGATGCCGTATTTTGCTGCTCCGCCGAAGCTGGAGGAGAAGATCCGCGCAGAACTGGATCTGCGCAAGGAAGAACGCCGCGCTGCGAAGACGGTTGCGAACTGGGGGAGGTGGGCTGCGATTGCTGCGTGCGTTGCCGGGGTCCTTCTGTTCACTTTTGTTTCGGTGCGAGCGCTGCGGCGTCCTTCTGGCTCGGAGCTGCTGGCGCAGGAAGTGGTTTCGAGTCACATCCGCTCGCTGCTGGCGAACCATCTGAGCGATGTTGTCTCGAGCGACCAGCATACGGTGAAGCCGTGGTTTAGCGGCAAACTGGATTTCGCTCCGGTGGTGAAGGATTTGTCGGCAGATGGATTCCCGTTGATAGGTGGGCGGCTGGACTATCTCAATGACCGACCCGTGGCGGCGCTCATTTATAAGCACAGGCAGCACACGATCAATCTCTTTACGTGGCCTTCGGCTGGCGGCGATTCGGGACCGCAGTCCTACTCGGTGCGCGGTTATCATGTCCTGCAATGGACTCGGGCGCAGATGACGTACTGGGCTGTTTCGGACATGAGCGCGGCGGATCTGAATAACTTCGCGCGCGATTTCATGCGGTGAGCGGACGGCAGCCGGTGCATGCTAAAAGCATGGTGCTCTCTCGCCGGGTTCACTGGCTATTGGCGGGCAGTTTTCTTACGTTTGCGTGTTTGGCGAGCGGACAGTCAGCCGATCTCGATTTCCTTAATCACAATCGATCGATACCCGATGCGCATAATTGCTATCCGTACGAAGGCAAATGGGCGGACCGGATTGAACGAGCGCTGAAGAGCGGCTTTCCAATTGCGATCGAGCAGGACCTGGCCTGGTATCGGGATCCGCATTCCGGCGTGGGCCGCGTGGTTGTGAGTCACCAGCCGAAAACAGATGGCACGGAACCGGAAGAGCGCAATTACTTCTTCGAACGAGTACGGCCGATCATCGAGAAAGAGCTGGCATCGGGCGATTCCAGCCACTGGCCCATCATTGTTCTGCATTTCGACTTCAAGGATGTACAGCCGGCACTTCTGCACGCGGTCTGGAAGCTGCTTGGCGAATATCAGGGCTGGATCAGCACGGCTGAGAAGACAGCCGATCCGCACGAGCTGGCACCGATCGATCGCAAGCCGCTGCTGGTGCTCACGGAAGACTCCGATGCACAGGAGAAGGTCTTTTACAACGAAGTGCCGGTGGGCACGAAACTGCGGCTGTTCGGTTCGGCACATACGCATGTGCCGCAATCGGGTTCGCGTGAAGAGCAGAACCATATGATGGCGACGCTCGCACCCGAGCAGCTACTGAGCGACAAACCGACCGATTACCGGCGTTGGTGGAACAACTCCTGGTACGAGGTCGAGGAGGGCGGACAGCCGAATGCGGGCGCATGGACGGGGACCGATCGCGCGCGACTGCAAGCGCTAGTGGATCACGCGCACCGAATGGGATATTGGATTCGCTTCTATACGCTGGATGGCTTCGATGCGCAGGCAGGACGCGAGAACGGATGGTTCGCGGGCTACAATTTCGGCTCGCTCCAGGCAGCCCAAGAGCGCTGGCAGACGGCTATTGAGAGCGGTGTAAATCTGATTGCGAGCGATCAATACGAAGCACTGGCGGCATTTCTGCACAAGACAGAGAAGCACTGAACCAGCAGTTATTCGGCGAGAGCAACTGTGGGTAAGGCATCGAGCGGATCGCTTTGCGCAGGGCGTTGGTAACGAGGGAGCAGCAGCATGAGCAAAGCAGCCGCTGAGCTCAATGCAGCTAACAGCAGTAGCAGCTTGGTATAAGAGCCGGTACGGTCGAATGCTCGGCTCATCAGGATCGGACCGAGCGCGCCGGCGATGGCATAAACGGTCCAACTCCAGCCGTAAAGCGAGGAGAAAGAGCGGAGTCCGAAGTAGCGGGTCAGCAGGTAGGGCGTGACGTCGGCTTCGCCGCCCATGCCGATGCCGATTAAGGCAGCTCCGAAGATGCCGGCAAACGCGGAGTGCGCGTGGGCCAGCGCGAAGGTACCTGCGGCGGCGATCAAGAGGAGCACCAGCGCAACACGGGGCGCAAAGTACCGGTCAAGCAGCCATCCGGTGACAAGGCGGCTGGCGAGGGTGGCACCGCCCAGCGCGGAAGCAGCAAGAGCGGCGCTGGCCGGAGAGACTCCGCGATCGGTCAAGAGCGCGGAAATGTGCTCGAGCGCGCCGTTCTGACTGAGCGAGCAGAAAAAGAGCATGGCCAGGATGATCCAATACGCGCGGGATCGGAGAGCCTGGGGGACACTCGCGCCGGATTCGAGACGCTTTTCCTGACGGGAGCTTTGAACGCGCTCGCGTACGCGCCAGCCAAGCGGCAAACCGAGGGCGAGCACGAGAAGCCCGAGCAAGGCGAAACTGGTGCGCCAACCGAAATTTCCAATCAGGTACTGCGCAGCGAGCGGAAGCACCATGGCGCCCGCAGCGCCGCCGCCGAGGAGCGCCGCAAAGGCAGTGCCGCGCCGCTTATCGAACCAGGTAGAGAGCGCGCGCGAATACGCCAGATGGGCAGTGCCATTGCCGACGATACCAAGCAGCAAGAAAATCGCGTAGAGATGCCAGATAGGAGCGCGCAGCAAAGACAGCGATGCGAAGGATGTTCCGAAAACGGCCATGCAGGGGAGGATAATGCGACGAGCGGGGAAGCGATCGAGCAGCCAGCCCAGCACCGGCGAGCAGACCGCAACCGCGATGGCGGCAAAGCCGAAGGCGGCAGAAACCGCTTCTCGCGACCAGCCAAATTCTTTCGTCAATGGCTTCAAAAAAATGCCGAAGGTGTAGACCAGCAGCGATGCAAAGCTGACGAAAATGCAAGCCGAGGAGGCGGCAACGACACGCCACCCCGGATACCGCGGACTGTCTTCGGAGGCGGCGGGCATTGCCCGATTGTAGTGTCAATCGGCTGCCCGCGTATCGACCGAAAGATGGAGTTAGTTCGAGCAGCAGATGGCGTGGCGCCGGCAGACGCCCGACAGCAACTGCCAGAGTGCTTCCAGAACGCTATCGGCAGCGGCGAGCGCGGTGGCGGAATTGGCTGCTGTCAGATGCGTCTGAAGCAATTCTCGCTCGATGCGGGAGTGCTCGCGGTCGGCCTCGATGTGGACGGTGAAGTAGCGGTAACCGTCCTCGTCGGTGAAGTTGTAGAAGGATCGCAGGCCTTCGATTTTCTTTTCGGATACGGCGGGAATCTGGCTCTCGTAGGCATAGAGAGCCGCCAGCCCGGCTGCGGTGCCGAGGCTGCTCGCAAGGCGGCGGAACTCTGCGATAAGGGCGCGAGTCTCGGGCTCGGTTTGAGCGGATTCCACTTCTTCGCGGGTCAGGCCGAGGCTTTCGGCGAAGCGCATCCATAGTTCCGGATGATTGGGCGAGCCGGCTTCCTCCTCGATCAAATTCTGCAGAATCAGGCGGCGGGTTTCCATATCTTCGGTTTGCGCGTGGACGGCCGACAGATAGGTTGGGAACGCAGCAACGTGTTTATAATACTGCGCCGCGTAATCGCGCAAGGCTTCGCGGGAGAGCGTTCCGGCAGACCAGGCCTGATAGAAGGGATGTTTCAACAGATGGCGAGCCTCGATGCGCGAATCGAGTTGCGCGAGTACATGCGACGGATCGGGATGCAGAGACATGCATACAGGATACGTACAACGGCTTTATAATCGGGCGCATGCAGCAGCTTCTGCGGCTTCACTCGATCGATATCTATGTTCGCGATCTGGAGCGAAGTCTCGAGTTTTATCGCGAGAAGCTGGGATTTGAGATTGTATTCGATGCGCGGCTGCAATCCGGCCAGCGCACGGTGGGCGTGGCGCCTCCGGACGGCAGCGCGGTGCTCGCGTTGATTCAGCCGGAGACGAACGCTCCGGAACACAAGCTGATCGGCCGCGCGACTCGCCTCGCGTTCGTGACCGAAGATGTAGCCGCGACATTCCGGCTCTGGAGCGCGCGCGGGGTGCGCTTTCGGCACGCTCCGCGATTGCGGCGAATCCGGTATCAGCAGGATGGGGCGGAGTCGCCGATCTGGGGTGAGGTTTTCACGCGCTTCGAGGACCGGGACCGCAACTCGTTTGCGCTGGTCAGCTTCGATGCTGTCAACAAAGCGATTGAAGAGCAGCGCCGGGCATTAGCGGCGAAGGCGGAGGAAGAGCGCCGGTCAGCACAGGAACTCGAAATCGCGCGGCAGGTACAGGCGCGGCTGTTTCCGCAACGGCTGCCGGATCTCGGCACGCTGGAGTATGCAGGCATTTGTCTGCAGGCGCGGCAGGTCGGAGGCGATTACTACGATTTTCTTCAACTGGACCGAAACCGGCTTGCATTCGTGCTCAGCGATATTGCGGGCAAGGGCATGGCGGCGGCTTTGCTGATGGCGAACCTGCAGGCGAATCTGCGGAGCCAGTCGCTGCTGGCGCTCGAGGAACCGGCGCGCTTTCTGCAATCGGTGAATAAGCTGTTTTTTGAGAACACGGCGGCAAGTGCTTACGCGACACTTTTCTTTGCCGAGTACGATGAGCGTTTCGAGCGGCTTCGTTATGTGAATTGCGGCCATTTGCCGGGGCTGGTGCTGCGGGCAGATGGCGGGGTGGAACGGCTCGAATCTACTTGCACGGTTCTCGGATTATTTCAAGTCTGGGAGTGCTCGGTGGCCGAACAGGTGCTGGCCGCGGGCGACCTTTTTGCGCTGTACAGCGACGGGGTCACGGAGGCGTTTGACGATTCGGACGAGGAATTCGGCGAAGCACGGCTGATTGAAGCATTGCGGCGGAGCCGCGCGTTACGCCCGGAGCAAGCAGCGCAGGCTGTGCTCGAAGACGTGCGGGCCTTCAGTCCGCGCGAACAGCACGATGATATGACGCTCATTATTGCCAAGCGCAACGGCAACGGAAGGCAGCGGTAACGATCTATAGTTTCAGGGGATCTGGGATGCCGGAAAAGAGAACGGTCGAACGCGCGAAAAAGGACAAAGCGGAAGGCAAAGCGCCGAGCACGCAGGCGGGCGAATTCGTGCGGGAGGAGATGGAGCATATCCGGGAAGGCAAGCACGGGGCCCGCTCGCCGCAGCAGGCCATCGCAATCGGGCTTTCGAAGGCGCGCCGCGCCGGAGTGGAACTGCCGCCGCCGAAGAAGGGCAAGACATCGGAGTCGACCCGCAAGCGTGCCGAACGCGATCTCGAAAAAGGGCGGAGCGGGAAGAAGTCGGCGCCTTCGGCGAAGCGCTCGCGGGCAGGGCTCGACGCGCTTAAGAAAGAGCCTCGCTCGGCCGCATCGAAGAAGGCACTTTCCAAGCATGCCAAACAAGCCGCCGCGAGACGGAAACGAAGCGGAACGGTGACAGCCGCGCCGAAAAAGCGGAGCCGCTGAGAACGTTCGTCCTTTGAAACCACGTTCGCCCGAAACGATCCTATAGGCATGAGCCAAGATGCGATCGTAAATCTGGTCGAGCAGCAGGAATGGCTGCAGCCCGTTCAGGAAGCCGGCGAGAAATTCGTCAAAGCTGCTTTTTCGGCGGCGGGCGAGGCCGGACAGCCGATCAAGAATGCGCTGCATGGCGTCTGGTTGAAGCATCCGCTGCACGCTGCGATTACCGATATTCCGGTCGGCAGCTGGACGGCGGCGGCGGTGCTCGACATTCTGGAGGCGCGCGGAAACGACGAGTACGCCGCGGGTGCGGATGCAGCGGTCGCGATCGGGCTGGTGGGGGCGGCCGGATCGGCGCTCAGCGGATTGACGGACTGGAGCGATACGTACGGCAAGACGCAGCGAGTCGGCGCGCTGCATGGATTACTGAATCTGGGAGCGGCGATCTTGTACGGCACGTCGTACGCGCTGCGGAAATCGGGTAATCGCGGCGCAGGCCGCGCCCTGGGGTTTGCGGGATTTGCGACCGTGCTGGCCAGCGCGTATCTGGGCGGTGCCCTTTCGTATGAGCAGCGTGTGGGAGTAAATCACGCACCGGATGCGGACGAAGAGCTGCCGCAGGACTTCGTGGATATCTGTGCCGAAAGCGATCTCGCGGAGGGAACACCGAAGCGCGCGGAAGCGAACGGCAAACCGGTGCTGCTGGTCAGGAAAGGACAGGAGATTCTGGCGCTGGCGGAGACCTGTTCACACGCAGGTGGTCCGTTGTCGGAGGGCAAGATCGAAGGAGACACGGTGGTCTGTCCGTGGCATGGGTCTCGCTTCTGCCTGCGCGACGGCAGCGTGATCGACGGCCCGGCCACGATTCCGCAACCGGCTTTGGAGGTGGAGACGCGCGACGGCCGGGTGCGAGTGCGCGCCCGAAAAGGCTAGGCTTTGAGGCCGAAGATGCGTTCTGTGTATTGCCGGCTGCGCGCCAGATCCTGCTCGAGCGGCCGCGTGACAACGGTCTTCTCGCGATAGGCCAGCTCAACCACAATCAGAGGCCTCAGGCCCGAACGACTCAGATATTCAGCGATCGCGCGATAATCCACGTCGCCGTCTTCGACATCCTCCAGCCAGAGTTTTTCGCGCGAGTTGCGCACGTGAATCTCGCGGACACGTTTGCCAGCCAGCTTGAGAAGCCCGAGCGGGTCCTGATCGCCCTGATGCACCCAGTCGAGATCGAGGCACAAACGAACGAGCTGCGGATCGGTATGTTGGAGCGTGTAATGCCACTCGCGCGCACCGTTCACCATCTCGGGCGTGTGGTTGTGAATGCGAAGCTCGAAACCGTTTGCCTGGAGCAGGCGACCCATCCGATTCATCTCGTCCGCCTGAATGGCGAGTTCGGCATCGGTCTTCTCCGCTCCGCCTTTTTTCGGATCGGCATTGGTAACAACGGCAATGCAACCGAACGGCTGGCAGATTTTGGCCAGCTCGAGCGCCCGAGCGGCAGTAGCTTTGGCCGCTTCCGGTTCATGAAGCGTACCGCCGCTATAGACAGACGGCATCCTAAGGCCGCTCCCCTTAACGAGAGCCAAAGTTCGCTCGCGCAGTTCGGGCGCGAAGAATTCCGCGTTCAGCTCGATGTTGCGGAAGCCCGCCTGTCGAGCCATCGGAACCACTTCATCGAGCACATCGCCCAGTTTTCTGTGCGAACGCTGCGCGTACTGCTGAAAGATGTAGGCCTCCACAGCAATGCGCGATGTCTGTTCTCCGAAGGCGCGCTGTAAGGGAACGGCTGCCGCAGCAGCCAATAGCGCCTGCCGGCGGGTCACATGCTTCATATGGATCGACTATATCGCCCGCTGTTACTGTTGAATCAATGACAGACCGCAGCCGTCGGATCTGGCGAAGAGTTGCGATCGGCGCTCTGATAGCAACCACGGGATTTTTCATCGCAGGCGAGATCGTACTGCACAATGCGGGGCCGATTCTGAAAGGCCGCATTATCGAGACTCTGAGCACACGCTTCGACAGCCACGTGGAGCTCGACAATCTGGATGTCTCGATTGGGCGCGGACTTGAAGTTGGCGGACAGGGGCTGCGTATCTTTCCACCGGACGCGGTGGTGGCAGCCGGGGCCAAGCAGCCGCTCCTTGCGGTACGCAACTTCCACTTTCACTCAGGCGTCAGCGGGCTTTTTCTCAAACCGATGCATGTGGCCGCGGTGAGCGTGACCGGTCTCGACATCAACATCCCGCCACGCGAAATGCGGCAGCAGGGCGATCAGCACGCCCGCAAGCACAAGGGAAAGATAAAAATCGTGGTGGATGAGATCCTGTGCGACGATTCGCGCCTGGTGATCGGCACGATTAAGCCCGACAAGGATCCAAAGACATTCGCTCTGCGGCACATCGAAATGCACGAGGTGGGTCCTAATGCGCCCTGGCGTTATGATGCTGTGCTGACGAATGCGGTTCCGCGCGGCGAAATCCAATCGCGCGGAGCATTCGGTCCGTGGCAGACCGAGAGCCCCGGCGATTCATACGTGGACGGCCATTACATTTTCAGCCACGCGGATCTCAACACGATCAAAGGCATCGGAGGAATTCTCTCTTCCGTCGGCGACTTCAAAGGCCGCCTTAACCGGATCGAAGTTCACGGCACGACGCATACGCCCGATTTTTCACTCGACACGGCCAATCGCGGCATTCTGCTGGATACGAAATTCAAGGCAATCGTGGACGGCACAAGCGGAGACACGTATCTGCAGCCGGTGGCGGCGAAGCTGGGTGAATCAAGCTTCAGCGTGCGTGGCGCGGTGATCAGCGTGAAGGGGAAAGGTCATCGCGTGCAGCTGGATGCCGACATTCCCGGCGCGCGTATCCAGGACTTTTTAGATCTGGCCGTCAAGACGCAACCGCCAGTGCTCACCGGCACGCTACAGACGAAGACGCGCATTACGATCGAGCCGGGACAAGAGAGCGTGACGCAGAAGCTGAAATCTCGCGGGTCTTTCATGCTGGGACAGATACATTTCACGAATACGGCGGTGCAAGACAAAGTGGATATGCTAAGCCTGCGAGCGCGCGGCGAGCCCAAGAAAGCAAAGCCGGGCGCCGCGGATGTGGACTCGCGCATGCAGGGCGATTTTTCCATTGGCGACGGCAGAATCGTCTTCAGCCGTCTGATTTATTCGCTGCCTGGCGCGGATGTAAGTCTGGCCGGGGTGTATTCGATGGATGGCCAGCAGTTCGACTTCAAAGGAAAAGTGATGACAAAAGCCACGCTGCGGCACATGGTCGCGTCGTGGTGGAAATCGTGGCTGCTTACGCCGGTATCGCCGTTCTTCAAGAAGGATGGCGTGGGTGCGGAGATCCCGGTGACGATCAGCGGCACGCGCTCGGAGCCGAAGTTCGGCCTCAATCTGTTCGGGCATTCCGATAAAGACAAGCCGCGGAACTCCGGCAAAGAATAGGTTTTGATTCAGCCGACTTCGAGCGATTCATCACTTGTCTCGGTGCGGGCGCGCACGATCTCGATCAGACTCAGGCCGGTTTCCATCAGCACAGGACCGAGCACCAGGCCCGTTGCGCCGAACAGCAGCACACCACCGAGCAGCGCGATGAAGAGCAGGAGCGTATGAATGCGGACGTCGCGGCCGACCAGAAGCGGATAGAGGATGTTGTCGATTGTGCCGATCACAGCGCTGCCCCAGACCGCAAGAATAATCGCCTTCACCCAATGGCCGGAGATAGCGAGCCAGGCAGCGGCGGGCGCCCAGACGAAGATGGAGCCGAGCGCCGGTATCATCGAGAGCACGGCCATCACGACTGTCCAGAGCAACGCAGCTTCAATACCCAGAATCCAGAACATCAGGCCGCCCAGCACGCCCTGCACGATCGCGGTGAGCATCCGGCCGAAGACAGTGGCGCGAATCATGTTCTTGACGCGGCCGAGCAGCAGCTGAATTTCAGCCGCCGAGAGCGGCAGACGCATTCGCACGGCGTGGAGAATTTCGGCGCGGTCGCGGAAGAAGAAAAAGAGCATGAAGAGGCAGATGAACGCCTCGATGATGGTGCGAATACTCTTCCCGATCAGATGCCCCACTTGTCCCTTAAGCGAGCTGGCGGCTGCCAGACCGGCACTCCCGAGATCCACTCGATCGTTGAGCCAGTTGTAGCCGCGAACCAGTCTCGGATGCCGGTCGAGCGCGGCTTGAAAGACGCCGGATTTGACATCGGCCTCGATCTGCTTCACACCGCTCGAGACTTCTTCGGAGGCGCGAATGCTGATCCAGATGACAGGCGTGAGAATAATGAGGGCGACAAGCAGGACACTCGCGAGCGCGGCCAGATTGCGATTGACGATGCGGCGGCGTATGCGGATATGCAGCGGCCAGCCCAGCACGGCCAGCACCACGGCCCAGGTGAGCGGCGGCACAAACGGCAGTGCGATGGCAATGCAGAGGCCGGCGACGACGACCGTCGCGGCGAGCAGGATCGAAAAGCTCAGCCGGTCACGAGCAGGCAATCAGGGGCGCTTGCTCCACTTTTCATATTCGCGTGTGTGGCGCGATTCGAGACTCACTTCGCGGCCGGCGATGAACATCTGCCGGATGTTTGTCTTGGCCTGAAGCGGATCCCCGTCGGTCAGGATCAGATCGGCAATTTTACCCTTTTCGATGGAGCCGATCTGATCACCGGCGCCCAGAATTTCCGCGCTGTTGATGGTAAGAGCTTTCAGCGCTTCCTCCGGCGGCAAACCAAAGGCGACAGCCTGGGCAGCTTCGAACGGTACATTGCGCGCGAACTCCACATCGAATGTCCCAAAGCAGAACTTCACGCCGGCTTTGTAGAAATCGTTCGGGAGAGTGTAGCGGGAATCGTAGGGATCGTCGTCGCGCAGCGGCAGCTCGAGCGTTTTGCCGAGCACGACGGGAATATTGTGCGATTTGAGCAGCGGGCCGGTTGAACCGATTTCCGTAGGATCGGCGATGATGATTCTGACCTTCTCTTTCTCGGCGAACGCGACAGCGTCCTTGATTGCTTTTTCCTTTTCAGCGCGAATGAAAAGCGGCTGCTTGCCTTCGATCACGGGCAGCATCGCTTCAAGCTTTATGTCGCGGCGGAAATCGGGACCGGCGGCCGCTTTCGCTTTCTGGTAGCGGCGCACATCCTCGAAAAAGCGGCTAACCTGGCGAAGATTTTCGTTATAGGCTTTCTCTTCTTCCTGATACGTGCGCGCGCCGCCCGGAATGAAAGCTGCATATTCGGCGGGCACCATGCGGATCTGCGGAAAATCCATGTCCATGACGGCGCTCGGCTTGACGGCCATGTCTTCCCAGGTCCAGCCCTCGAGATGCATGAGCGCTCCCTGCCCCGCGATTACGGTGGGCTGCTGGTTGCGACTGAAGCTGATACCGCCTCCGGTGCCGGGCAGACTGACGACTGTGGTGATGCCAGAGGCGCGCGTTACCGCGATGTGCTCGCTTGACGGGTTGAAAGCGATCTCAGCGCGCAGCTCCGGATTGAAGGTGCCGATCTCGTCGAGATCGACCGTATCGCGCAGTGACGAAATTTCCGACAAGCCGACGTTCGTGGCTGCGTTGATCAGTCCCGGGTAGACGTGCAGACCGTGGCCGTCGATCACGCGCGCTCCGCTCGGAGTTTGTAGAGTGCTACCGACATCGGCAATCTTTCCGTTCTCGATCAGCACCGCGCCATGCTCGATCACGGGCGCTGTTACGGGATGCACGGTCACGTCGCGAATCAGGATGGCATCATCGGCGGCGCTCAGAATGCAGGCGCAGGCCGCGACCAGCAGACAAAGCTTCTTCACGGCGTCACCTCCTTGGCGGCTGCCTTTTCTTTATCCATCAGCTCTTTCTTCTTGCGGGCAAATTCGGTGCGTTCACTCAGATCTTTGTCGCGGTCGAAATACTCGTGGCCATCGATCCAGGTTTTCAGCACTTTCGAGTAATTGTCGAGCGGGTGGCGGTCGAAGAGTACCAGGTCGCCAGATTTACCGACTTCGATGGAGCCGACCTTATCGTCAATTCCGAGCTGCTTGGCGGGATTGATGGTCACCATGGCGAGAGCTTCGTCTTCGCTGAGGCCGCCGTAGCGCATGGTTTTGGCCGCCTCGAGATTGAGATGGCGCTGCAGCTCGTCGGAATCGGAATTGAGCGAGACCACAACGCCTTTGCGCGTCATGATGGCGGCGTTGTACGGAGTCGCGTCGTACGCCTCGATTTTGTATGACCACCAGTCGCTGAAGGTCGAGGCGCCGGCCCCATGCCGGGCGATTTCGTCGGCCACTTTATAGCCTTCGAGCACATGCTGCAGAGTGCGAATCTTGAAGCCCATCTCGTCGGCAACGCGTAGCAGCATCAAAATCTCGTCGGAACGGTAACAATGCGCGTGCACGTAGCGCTTGCCTTCGAGCACTTCCACCAGCGGCTCGAGACGCAGATCCTTACGCGGAGGAATGGGATGCTCGCCGCGCGCTACACGGTCGCGATATTCCTTCCAATCGGCCTGATAATTCCTGGCTTCGATAAAGCTGTCGCGAATCACCTGCTCGACACCCATCCGCGTCCCCGGATAGCGCCGCTCCGCCGGGCCCTGCGAGAAGAAGCTGCTCGGGTAGCCTTGCCGCTTGGGATTCTCGCCGAGTGCAAACTTGATGCCGGGCTTTGCCCCCTCGAAGAGCATCTCCTCTGCAGTTTTGCCCCAGCGAAGCTTGATGACGATCGTTTGGCCGCCGATGGCGTTGGCGCTGCCGTGCAGAACATTGGAGACGGTGAGACCGCCGGCCAGGCCGCGGTAGATGTTGATGTCGGTCGGATTGATCACATCGCGGATGTTGACCATTGAAGAATCCGAGACGGTACCCTCATTGACGCCGCCCTCAATCGCGGTATGCGAGTGGCAGTCGATGATGCCCGGCATCAGAAACTTGCCGGTACCGTCCACGATCTGCGCCCCGGAGGGAGCGCTCAGATTTTTTCCGACGGCGGCGATTCTGCCGTTTTCGACCAGCACGTCGCCGTTGGTGATCGTGCCTTTCGTCACCGTCAGCACCGTCGTATTGCGAACGAGCAGGGCCTGGCCGAAGAGCGAGCCCGCAGCTGCCCAGAGAATCAGAAACGCGCGCCGCATCAGTTCACCTCTCCTTCCGCCGGCTTGCCCTGTGGGCCCGTGGGTGGCGCCGGTTTCTGTAACTCCTTTGAGGGCTCAAAGAGTTTGCCGTCGATGATGACGTATTCGACAGTGCTCTTATCATCGAAGGCTTCGCCGCGCGTGACGGTCAGGTTGGCGATTTTGCCTTTTTCGATGCTCCCGAGACGGTCGGCTGCGCCATAGATCTCGGCTGTATTCCAGGTCAGCGCTTTGATTGCATCGGGGCGGGTCAGGCCAGCATCGACCGCCTTCTTCAGCGCTTTTTTCAGATCCGGGGCACTCTCGATTCCGTCGGAGTAGAAGCCGAAGGCGATGCCGGATTTGGCCAGCAGACCAGGAACTTCGGGCGCCCTCTCGCGCATCTCCAGATCGCGCTCGTTCGGAATATCGGCGGGATCAGCATTTTTCGGCTTCTCCGGCCATTTCAAACTCACCAGCACGGGCACATTTGCCTGTTTGAGTTCGTCAATCGAGCGGTAGCCTTCATGCGCGCCATAGACGACAAATGGCACCTTCAGCTCGCGCCCGAAGCGAAGAATCCGGTCGATCTGCTGCGATTCCTGCGCGGGCAGCAGGATACGCGGAGCTTCACTCAAACCTTCCAGCGCATGATCGTACTCAGGGCGCCGGTTTCCGGCCGGGTTCTTGGCGTAAATCTGCCGAGCTTCGCGATAATTCGCTTCATCCAGATAAAGCTGCCGCACGTAGGCGATGTTGCCCATCAGCGAGGCTGGAAACGAACGTCCGAATCCTCCGCCGCCTACGCGGAAAATGATCTGCTCGCCGATCGGCTGCGCCACCACCATGTCGCGCCCGCGCTCGCCGGCGAGATCGACCAGCGCTCCCAGGCCCTCGATGATGCCGCGATTCGGGAAAGTGGCGGACGTGGTAAAGCCGGCGGCCCGCGCGGCTTCCAGACGCGAATCTGAGGGACTGACCAGATCGGCCGCACGCTCGTAGGCGTAAGTCTGCGGACGATCCTCGGGCCCGCGCACACGCGGTTCGGGCTGCGCAGTGGCGGGAGGTGTTCCGCCGGCACCCGCCGCTCGTCCCGGCGCTGGCGGTGCCGGAGCTGGAATGCCCCAGGTGCCCAGCGCGTCGATAAATCCTGGATAGACAGTCAGGCCTGCACCGTTGATCACCCAGGCATCACCCGGTACCGGCACATTCTCGCCGACCGCTTCGATCAGCCCGTTGCGGATCAACACCGTCCCGTGCGCGAGTTCCGGTCCGTGTACCGCGACCACGTGTGCACCCTGAATCGCGATCGCCGAAGGCACTTCGCCCCGCAGCGCGGCCGCCAACAGCACGGCCAGAATCAACCCGAATCTTCGTTTCATGCCACCCCGTTCACAAAGCCTGGTAAAACCGCCCATTGTGCCACAGATCAGCGGAATCCGTTGTCAAGCAGCTACTTGCCGCATCGCCCGCGAATGCCGCGATGGCTCCGGCCCTGCTGAGCGAGCCGCGGCCGCTGCTACTTTCGGCGCATGAAACACAACTATGTTTGTAAGGGGCGGAGCTATACCAAACCGCTCCTGAACGAGCTGGTGAAGCAACAGCACGATGCCTACAAACGGACCATCCGGCTTGCTTCCACCGGCAGCTCGAACTCGCCGATTGTCGAATCGACGCCTGTCGCCCCGGCCAACCTTTACCAGGACGCCGGCGGCGGCTACAACACGAATTACACGTACATGCAGGTGTAATTCCGCCAGGGCAGGTTACGGCCTGCCCTGCTCTTCTTCCGGCCTGAAGGTATAGAAGCGATACTTCGTCTGCCATCTGGCGCTTTCGCCGGGCGCGATTTTGAGCGCGATGTAGACTTCCGGGCAAACCGTCGTGCGAATCGACCACAGATATAGTTTCGAGATCGGCCGGTTGATGCTTTCCTCCACGCCCGCGCCCACCCGGCTGTTCTCAACCCGGATATCGTCGTCTTTGGCGCTCTTGCCGTACCCGGTGAGATAGCCAGCAACCGTGTCGTGGCCGCCTTCGCCGAGTGGGCGCGTGTAGGTTATCTCATCGCCTCGCACTTCGGCCGCGTTGCCGAGGGAGTCTTCCGGCTTTACGCGAAATGGGAACTGAATCGAAAACGCAGGGCCGGTCGGCTGGCCGTCGATGACGTAGAAATCGTGATTGTAGACCTCGGTTTCGATCATGCGCTTGCCGGTGTTTTTCAGAGTGTGTTCGAGGATCAGCTCCGGCTTGTGATCCGCCAGGCGCACGCGCTTCGAATACTCATATCCATAGCCGTTGACGTCTCTCAGATCCTGCTCGAATTCGACTGACTCCGGATGCGGCCGCACCACCCAGACTCCGGTGCTCACAATCTTGTATGGCCGCGTGAACTGATACGGTTTGTTGTCGGGCTTCTGCAGAATGCCGACACCAATCTTCACGAACAGCTCGCCAGGCTTGGCTTCCCCGAATCCGAGGGCGCCGTCGTCGGAGCGGAACTCTTCCACCGGACCGGTGATCGCATCGTGCAGCGTGGGTTCGTATTTCGGAAACCAGACCCCGAAATAGCTGTGATGTTTATATTCGAGCCGGGCGATCACACCGGACCAATCGAAGCGAGTACCGCGATAGTAACCGCGATCGGCATCAGGCAGGTACAGAACAGCCTGAATGGCGCCGTTGGTGATACGCGCTTCGGGCGGCTGCGCGTTGACGAGACCCACCGTCAGCGCGAGCGCGGCAACGAATCTATTCACGGGAGAACGTAATCTTCAGAATGCGGCCTTCGGTGCCGACCAGCCAGCCCGTATGCTCGTCAGCGAATGCGACAGCCCAGTAATTTGCCACCCCTGGGAGACTGAACCAGGTATCGCCTTCGTCCGGCGTCCAGGCGGCGCCAGCGGGACCGGTAATGACAACGCGGCGCTCAGGGCACTCCCAGCGCTCGTCGTGCTCTTGCTCGCCCTTGCGCAAGAGCGGCTGCGCTAACACATAACTCAGTCCATAGACTGCGCCCGGGAATGGTGGCTGGCTTGTCAGCTCCCACGATTGCCCGCCATCGTGCGAGCGCGCGATGGTGTTGGCAAAGGCAGTGGGGGCGGCCAGCTCGCCCGCTCCCAGAATTCCGTGGCGCGCGTCGCGAAAGGCAATTGTGAAGACGCCCGAGGTTTGCGTGCCCTGCACGACGGGCGTGTCAAACGCTTCCCAGCTGTCGCCCCCGTCGGTGGTTCGCAGCACGCGCGCTTTGGCTGCGCCTCCAGTTCCGATCCATGCTCGTCGTGAACCCTCGGTTGCGACACACGTTCCGCTGGCCGCGAAAGAGGCTTCGCCCGGCTGAGCCGGCGGGAGGCTATCGCCGATATCCTGCCAGGTCTCGCCGTCGAGCGTACGGATCGCCGGGAAACGTCCGTTGACCGAATCGCTGGTGGCGAGGCCGCGTCTGGGAGTCCAGAAAGCGAAGCAGTCGTAGAAGGCGTTGGGATTTTGATTCTGGAACTCGAGCTTCCAGCTGGCACCGCCATCTTCGGTCTTATAGATGCGCGAATCCGGACCAGTGCCGGCCGAGAGCAGATAGGCGACGCGCTCGCTGACACCCTGCACATCGCGAAACTGCAGATTTTCCGCTCCGGTGACCGTCCCGACCGTCCAGGTCTGCCCGCCATCGGTGGTTTTGACCCAGGTCCCCCCGACCCCGCTGGCCCATACCACCCGCGCATTCACCGGGCTGATGGCCTGCAACCGGTTGGTCGTGCCGCTGGACTGCGGCGTGAGCACGGGCTGGGGAGCCGCGGCGCACAGGACGGGAATGGCGGCGAGAAGGAGGCAACGCATATGAGGAAGTATCTCGCAGTCGGGAGGGGATGGGCGGCTGAGGAAAGTAGTTCAGAGGGGATTCAAAGAGCGCTGTGTTATTTGGCACACATATATCAGGAAAATCTTAGGCCGGTTTGCTTGAAAATTTCAAAAAGTACTAGATTTTTAGAAAATAGTACCGTTATACTCAGTACCAAAGTGGATTAGTACCACCCCTTTATTGCAGGAAGGAACTTTCGATCATGCGAGCTCTTACGCTGGATGTTCAGGAATCGGCCGGGCGCATACTCTGTTGTACGATATTTCGCCCGGGCGGCAGGAAACTGCTTGCCAAAGGGCACGTCCTGAGCGACGAAGATGTGCGTCTGCTGCAAACCGAAGGCATGCAGCAGGTCTGGGTCACCGAGCTGGAAGACGGTGAAATCGGCGAGGATCAGGCCGTGATGGATGTAGCCCAGGCGATGTGCTGTGGAGCAGTCGAGATCCGCCTGGCAGCTGGCGGGCGCGCGAACCTGATCGCCACGGCGAACTCCTGCGCCCTGGTGGACGACGAACTGCTGCGGCAGATCAACTGCACAACCAGCATCGCAATTGCCACCGTGCCGAATTTCAGTCATGTGAAGACGGGCGACCGCATGGCGACCATCAAGAGCGCGCCGTTTGCCGTTTCACAGGCGCAGCTCGAGGCCGTGCTCTCCATTCTTAACGAGCGTGGCGCGATTTTGCAGGCTCGCCCGATCCGGCAGACCGATATTGGCGTACTCTACACCGACCCGGTGCATGGGGATCGCGCTCGCACTCTATTTGAAAGCGTCGTCCGGACGCGTGCCGAGCGCTTTGGCGCGAATCTGCGGTACGCGCTGTCGGCGGTCGAAGAAGAAGAGCAGGTGGTGCGCGCGCTGCAGCATTTGCTGCGGCCAAAACCGGCGGTCATTCTGATCGCTTCCACGACGGCTCCGGCTGGACCGGAAGATGTCATCGGCCGGGCGCTGGCGCGTATGGGCGCGCATCTGGAGCGCTTCCTGGCGCCCGTTGAGCCGGGCAACCTGATGATGCTCAGCTATAAAGACGAAACTCCGATCATTTCGGCGCCGTGCTGCTTCCGCTCAGCCAAGCCGAATGTGCTCGATTTGATCCTCCCGCCGATGCTGGCAAAATACCGTTTGAGTGGCTGGGAAATCGCTTCACTCGGCCATGGCGGATTGTTAAACTAGCTCGGCCTGCAAACCCGGTGCCGCTCCCTCCGCTTCGGCGGCACCGGGTTTGTTTTTTGTTCTGACGTAAACCCTTTCTCGCCGATCGTTTACTTCGCCGCTTCTCGCGGCTACTTTCTCTTCCCCTAAACGAGACCGTTTCACTGGCTGTGCCGATTCGACTCGAGCCGTACGAGACTGCGATAGTCGGCGTGAATGAGACCGGCTCGATCGCTGTTCAGATCTGCGACGAGGCCCATCACGATGGCAATCATCAGAGGCGAAATCACCGATGCCATCCAGAAACGCCGCCGCGCGCTGTAGCCGATTACGAAACAGGTCAGGAGCGAGATCGACAGCAGCATGATCCAGATCGAGACCGGAATACGGTTCTCGAGGGCGGCCAAGCGCTTTTCGCTGAGATCGAATGTATCGTTCCATGACGAGATGAAAAGGCTGGTGATCGCGTTCGGTGCATCGTGCGCCACCGCGCCCGCCTCGGCCCACAGTTCGGACTGAAGCTGGGCGGTACGCTTCAGCACGGGAGCAAGGCTGGTCTCGTCGTTCTTCGCCTTGGAGAAGCGACGCGAGCCTCCACATACTCGGCCAGCAGATTGCGGATGCGGCCGCGGGCCGGATCAGCCAGCAGTTCGGCGCGCAGCTGATTGGTGCCGATGGCGTTCGCTTCATCGACCGCCAGCTGACGGCGCAGATTATAGCGCGGGAGCGCGATGGCCAGCGTAAAGCCGAGCAGCAGGCTGAGCAGAATGCCCAGAGCATCGCGCGAAGCAGTGACCTGTTCGTGGCGCTTCATCCATTGGGCTGCGCTGCGCCACGCCAAACCCAATCTCGTCGGCAGCGGCGAGAGCGATCAGAACCACGACAAACGGCGCAATCGGATTATCGAAGAGCATGGACGGAAAAAGCAGAAGACCTTAAACCAGCTTCGCAGGCGGCGCGTCCATCCGGAAGATGGCATGATGGGGCGAGACGATCGTTTGAGCCGCAAAATCATCCTGCTCGCAGCCGCGCTCGCGCTGGTGTTGACCGCTTCGAGCTGCGCGCGCAAGCACAAACACAAGACCGCGGCACATGCCAACCCGCCACCGAATGTGACGCCGCGGCGGGAAACAAAACCGAATCCGACCATTCCCAGCGGTTACAGCGAACAAGGAATCGCAAGCTGGTACGGTATTCCTTTCAATGGCCGGCCGGCGGCGGATGGCGAAATCTACGACATGGAGGCAATGGTTGCCGCGCACCGTCTGCTTCCGTTCAACACCTGGCTCAAAGTCACCAACCTCGCCAACAATCAATCCGTGAACGTGCGTGTGATTGATCGCGGGCCGTTCGTCAATGGCCGGATCATCGATCTTTCAAAAGCGGCGGCGCGGCAGATCGGACTGCTGGGCCCTGGCATCGGCGAAGTACGGCTGGAAGTGATTTCGGCGCCGCGCGACATCCCCGCCAACGACTTCTACGCGGTGCAGGCAGGCGCCTTTTCCAGTCGCGAGAACGCCGAGCGGCTGCGCGAGAAATATGCCGAGCGGTTTGGCAATGCCCAGCTGGCTTTGAAGCACGGTCCGGTGCCGCTCTGGCGCGTACTGGTGGGTAAGGAGCCGTCAGTTGAGGCGGCCAATCAGCTGGCCATTGTATTGGGCGCAGAAAACAAGAGTGTCTTCGTAGTACGGCTGGATGAGACCGAAATTCAGGCGGCGGCGGCGGCCGGCTCGCGTTGACGTTCCAATTTGAGACTTCCGGGGCCGAGTTCGCACTATCTCATACGGGCGTAGTGTGCCCGTGTGGAATTTGCTACCGAAAATTGCCTTCGATGTCTCGCCGCTGTCGACGCTGATCGGCAATTCGCCTGCTATGCGGCAGGTGCAGAAACTGGTTGGGCGCGTCGCGAAATCGCGTTTTCCGGTGCTGATTCTGGGTGAGACCGGGACCGGCAAGGAAGTAGTCGCGCGCGCTATTCACAGCACCGAAGGGCAGGGGCCGTTTGTAGTGGTCGACTGCTCATCCCTGGTCGGGCCACTGATGGAGAGCGAGCTGTTTGGTTATGCCAAGGGCGCTTTCACCGGTGCGCATACGCAGAAATTAGGCCTGCTTGACGCGGCCAACGGCGGCACTGCTTTTTTCGACGAAATTGGCGAACTGCCGCTCGAGATGCAGATGAAACTGCTGCGCGTGCTGCAGCAGAAAGAATTTCGGGCGATCGGCGCAGTGGCGCAGCGCAGCTCGGATTTCCGCGTGATTGCAGCCACCAATCGAGATCTGGCCGCCGAGGTAAAAACCGGACGTTTTCGTCAGGACCTGTTTTACCGGCTGAACGTGATGCGCATCCGGCTTGCACCATTGCGCGAGCGCCGCGAGGACATTCCGGCGCTGGTGAACCATTTCCTTAATCGCTACGGGAACGGGCACAAGGCGGCGGACGAGACCTTGCGCGCGCTGCAGGATTACGAGTGGCCGGGGAATGTGCGCGAGCTCGAGCACACGGTGCAGCAGATGGTCGCGATGAATACCGGGCCATGGCTGACCGCTGCCGATCTGCCGAGCGCCATCGTGAACTGGCATCGCGAGCAGCACCTGACGCCATCTTCCGGCGGCGGAACGGAATCGCTGCACAATCTTCACTCGCATCTGAGCTCGTTTGGCGGTCCCTCGCCGGTTGTTCCTCTGGCAGAAGTTGAAAAGCGCGCGATCCTGGGTGCGCTCGAATACACCAAGGGTGATCGCACCGTAGCAGCGGCGATGCTCGGCATCGGACGTACGACGCTCTATCGAAAGCTCAAGGAATACGGCGTGCCGGACGTCGCACGGATCGCGTAACGGGCCTTCGGGCACAGCGGAATACATTGACAACTGCGCCCGCGCCGCGCTCCCGTTTTACTTGGATCCGGCCGTCTGTGCTTTCACCAGATCGCCGTTCGAATCGCGAATCTCGATCGGACCGAGATTCAGCTTTTCGAGGCCGGGCTGTATTTTAGCGCGATCGCCGACGGTCACCAGAATCACGTTGTCCGGGTGCACGTCCTGCTCGGCGACCTGCTCTACTTGGTTTGCCGTAAGCGCTTCGTACTTGTCGGGCAGGGTCCGATAGTAATCCTCCGGCAGATTGTAAGTGAAGAGATCACTGATCAGGTTGGACGTCGACTGCACGGTCTGAAAGTGACCCGGCAAGGAGCGCAATTCGCCCTCGCGCGCGAGCTTCAGCTCATCGGTGGTAGGCGGATCGGTGCGGATGCGGTTCAGCTCTTTGAAGAGCTCATTGACGGCGGGCGCGGTTACATCGGTCCGCACCAGCGCACCCGCGAAGAAGGGCCCGATGCCGCGATAGAACATGTATTGCGAGAACGCGCCGTAGGTATAGCCGTTCTTCTCGCGCAGGTTCATGTTGATGCGGCTCGAGAACATGCCGCCGAGCACGTTGTTCATCACCATCACGGCCGGATACTCGGAGGTGTCGCGCGGCAACCCCAGGCCGAAGGCAGCGGCAGCCGTCTGAGGCGCGCCGGGCCGGTCCACGATCACAACTTTTCGAACAGGCGGCGGAGGCGGGGCGGGTACTGTAACGGCCGCAACGGTGCCATTCGGCTTCCAGCCGGCGAAGTACTTGTCAGCAAGCGTGCGCGCATCTTTTTCCGTGATATCGCCCGTCAGCACCAGCGCGGCATTCTGCGGAGCGTAGTGGCTGCCCCAGAATGTCTGCAGATCGTCACGCGAAATCGACTTTACCGATTCCGTGGTTCCGTTTGAGCGATACGCATAGGGCGAATTGTCGCCGTATAGCGTTTTCAGACCGACCCGCAGCAGCGATGCGATCGGCGTATCGGCTTCCTGGAGAATAGCCACCAGGCGGCTCTTGCGCATGCGCTCGACTTCATCGGGCTGAAAGGCCGGTTGAGTCGTAACATCCTGCAGCAAGTCGAGGGCGGCGTCCGTGTTGTTGCTGAGCGCGCCGATGCTGATGGTCGCATCGTCGACGGTGGCGGTGGCCGTTAGTTTCGCTCCGATCAATGCCGTGTCGTTGGCAAGTTCGGTTGCGGAACGATCCTTGGTACCTTGCGTGAGGATCTTTGCCGTGAACGCTGCCAGACCCGGTTTCGAGACCGGATTCGCACCGCTGCCGGCAAGCGCGACCAGAGTGGCATCGATCACGGGCAGTTCGTGATCTTCGACCAGGTAGATCTTCATGCCGTTCGCGGCGGACAGAATCTTGGGAATCGGAAGATGCAGCTCAGGTGCGGGACCGGGCTTCGGCGCTTCTTTGCGCCAGGCCTGCTGTTCTTCGAATTCCGGTGTGTACGGATTCACGATCTTAACGTTCGCATCTGTATCGGCCGGACTGCGCGGCACATCGTGCAACACCTTCTGTCCGGGGACCGTCGTCACGACGGCGCGCTTGCCCCTGGCAAAGTACTCCTGGCCGGCTTTTTTCACGGATGCAATGGTGGCGTTCTGATAACGCGCGATGTCTTTGCCCAGATAACCCGGATCGCCCGCGTATTGGTTGTAGTAATTCAGCGTATCTGCTACACCGCCAAAACCGCCGAGCCGCTGCAGTTGCTCGATTTTTCGTGTGAGCGTCACGTTGCGCGCGCGATCGAGCTCCGCCTGCGTCGGGCCATCCCGGCGGAGCTGGTCGAGCTCGGCATCGAAAGCCGCTTCCAGCGTCTCCGGTTTCACGCCCGGGCGCGCCGTGATGTCGCAGGTCGCGACCGAGGCGATTTTGAGCGACTGATTATTGCACTCGACCGTCTGCGCAATCTGCTTCTCATAGACAAGTTTGTGATAGAGGCGGCTCGAATCGCCGTCACCTAGAATCTGCACGAAGAGATCGGTGTCGGCATCGCCCGGCTTGAGAGCCTGGGGCGTGAGCCAACCGAAGGAAACGCGCGGCAGCTGTACGGTGTCGGTTACGGTAGCGCGCTGTTCGCTCGTGATCGGATGCGCCGGCGCAAAGCTCTTGTCCACTGGCGGCCCCTGCGGGATGGGTCCGAAATACTTATCGAGCAGCGGCTTTATCTTTTCCGGATCGAAATCGCCGGCGATGGCCAGCGTGGCGTTATTCGGCGTGTAGTACTGCTTGAAGAAATCGCGCACGTCGTTCAGGCGCGCGGCTTCGATATCGGCGTGCGAACCGATCACGCTTCCGTAGTACGGATCGCCTTTACGGAAGAGCAGATGAAACATCTCCTCCGAACCGAGCATGTAAGGAGAGCCTTCTCCCTGCCGTCGCTCGTTGCGCACAACGTCGCGCTGATTGGTCAGCTTCGTCCGGTCCAGTGTCTCGAGCAGAAAGCCCATGCGGTCGCTCTCGAGCCACAGGCCGAGCTCGATCTGATTGCTCGGCAGAGTTTCGAAATAGTTGGTGCGGTCGAAGTCAGTAGTGCCGTTGATATCGGTGGCGCCCGCACCCTCGAGATAGCGGAAGTGAGCCTTTTCGCCGACGTGCTCCGAGCCCTCGAACATCATGTGCTCGAACAGGTGCGCGAAACCGGTGCGTCCCGGCTTTTCGTTGGCCGGTCCGACGTGGTACCAGACATCGAACGCCACCAGCGGCAGGCGATGGTCGGTGTGCATCAGCACCTGCAAGCCGTTGGGCAGCTTGTATTCCTGATACTCGAGCTTGGGAATCTTGAGCGGCTTGGGAGATGGCAGAGTGGCAGCGTTCAGGTGGGGAAAAGCAGCCGCGGCAAGAACGGCGGCGCACAGCAGGAGAGACGGCTTTTTCATGGTTGTCACCGAAAGACCGGGTTCAAAGCAGTTGTAGCCTAGTTTTGCGCAAATTACAATCAGAAAGGCGCAATCCGGGCAGATGGAACTTTTCTGAAGCCGATTGCGTAATAGGTCTGAAGCATGCCGCGCACGCCCAAACTCCTTCGAAGCGCTTCTTTCTGGGAATCCGCTCGCATCGCTATCGAGTCCCTGAGCAAGAACAAGCTGCGCAGCTTCCTGACCCTGCTCGGGATCATTCTGGCGACGAGCACGCTTATTGCGGTGACTTCGTTTGTTCACGGCATGAACATCTACATCGCCACCAAGCTCTCCGATATGGGATCGGACGGCTTTCGCGTCATGCGCATCGGGTTCACAGGCAATTTCGATCCCAAGAAGTTCCTGGAAATGCAGCGGCGTAATCCGCAGATCAAAGTCTCGGAATACGATTTCATCAAAGAACACGCGACTCTGCTCGGCGACGTCGGCCTCGAAACATTCAAGAACGTCACCATCGCCTACCAGGGCCAGACCATGCAAGGCGTCGAACTCGACGGCATCACCGCCAACATCCTCGCGCTCAGCGACTATGAAGTGGGCCAGGGCCGCGAGATTTCCGAGAGCGAAGTCAAGCGGCATGCGCCGGTCGCCTTTATCGGCAACGATGTCGCCGATAAGTTTTTTAGCGGCATGGACCCGATCGGTAAGACGATCAAGGTGGATAGCATCCCATATCAGGTCGTCGGCGTGGCCAAATCGAAAGGTTCGGTCTTCGGTCAGTCCCAGGACAAATTCGTCATGATCCCGGTGTACGCCTATTTCAAGACCTACGGCAACAGCATTCACGACGATATCGCGATTTTTGCCAAAGCCAAAGATCCCTCGCAAACCGAAGAAGCGAAAGACGAAGTTCGCATGCTGCTGCGCACCCTGCGCCACACTCCGCCGGGCGACGATGATACGTTCACCATCTTCGGTTCCGACACGCTTATGAACGCCTGGCACAATTTGACCGGAGCTATTGCCGGCATGGCATTTGGTGTGGTTTCTGTTTTCCTGGTCGTGGGCGGGATCGTCATCATGAACATCATTCTCGCCGTCGTCACCGAGCGCACGCACGAGATCGGCATTCGCAAAGCAGTCGGCGCGCGCCGGCAGGATATTCTGAATCAGTTCCTGGTGGAATCGGCGGTCCTCGCCGCGATCGGCGGCGTCATCGGCGTGATCGCGGCCTATCTGCTCACCGTCATCGTACGTAACGCTACGCCGCTGCCCATGGAAATGCCAATCGGGGCGGTCATTATCGGCGTTGGGCTCTCAGCGGGCGTTGGATTGTTCTTCGGCATTTACCCGGCTCGGCAAGCTTCCAAGCTCGATCCGATCACAGCCCTGCGCGCGGAGTAAATCATGTTTCGGGCTTTTCGTAACAACACCATGCTGGCGCTCGATACCATTCGCGCGCACAAACTTCGCAGCCTGCTCACCATGCTTGGCGTCATCATCGGCACGGGCACCATCATCGCTGTCGGTGCGATCCTGACGGGCTTCGATGGAGCAGTTACCAACGTCTTCAAAAGCTTCGGGCCGAACGCCGTTATTGTCTCGCGCGAGCCCGCCTTCCGCACCACCGATCTTACCCCCGAAGAACGCGCGCGCAAGCAGTTGACCTACGACGATGTCGTCGCGCTCCGTAATGAATGCTCGGCATGCGAGCGTGTCTCTGCCTTATCATTCCCGAATCATGGTCCAATCGTAACCAAGTACAAAGGCAACGCGGTTTACCAGACGCAATTGCGCGGCGTCGAAGAATCTTTCGCGCAGACCGGTCAAATCGATATGGAAGAAGGCCGCTTCTTCAGCGAATACGAGTCCCTCCATCATGCTCCCGTTGCGGCCATCGGCGCCGATGTCAAGAAGGGCCTGTTTGGAATGGAAAATCCGATCGGCAAAGTTATTACCGTCGATGGCCAGCAGTTTCAGGTGATCGGCACCATGCGCCGGCCCACCGCCAGCTTTTTCGACAGCTCCGACCAGCGCATTTTCGTTCCATTCTTCTCGTTTAAGAAGATGTATCCGAACTTTCAGGACCTCGCTGTCAGCATCACCGCCAGCAATGGCCATCTGCCGCAGGCGCTAGATCAGATTCGCACCATTCTGCGTATCCAGCGCCATGTTCCCCCTAACAAGCCCGATAACTTTTCCATACAAACTGCCGAACAGATGGTCGAACAGTTCCGTCAGATCACCGCGATGACGTTTCTGGTGATGATTGTGCTGAGTTCGATCGGCTTGCTGGTGGGCGGGATCGGCGTCATGAACATCATGCTGGTCTCGGTTACCGAGCGCACTCGCGAAATCGGCGTGCGCAAAGCGATCGGTGCGCGGCGCGCTGATATCACGGTGCAGTTTCTGCTGGAAGCTTCGGTCCTGACCGGTCTCGGCGGAATTGTAGGGCTGTTGCTGGGCTGGATGATCTCGGGCCTGGCAAAGATGGCCTTTTCTTCGCTCCCGATCACCGTACCGGCGTGGGCTGCGATTGCCGGGATTGTGGTCTCCGTGGGTGTCGGCCTGTTCTTTGGAATCTGGCCGGCCAACAAAGCGGCCAAGCTCGACCCGGTTCAGGCGCTGCGCTACGAGTAGTTATTCCGCGCTTCTTTGCTCGCGGATCCAGCGGTTCACTTCACTGTCGAGCACATCGAGCGGCAGCGGGCCGTGTTTTAACACCTGATCGTGAAATGCGCGAATATCGAATTTCGCGCCCAGTTGTTGGCGCGCCCGCTCGCGCAATGCCAGAATGCGCGCCTGACCTAGTTTGTAAGCCAAGGCCTGACCGGGCCACGCGATATAGCGATCGACTTCGGTCTGGATGTTCACATCGTCCATAGCCGTGTGCGCGTGGAAGTAGTCGATCATCTGCTGGCGCGTCCAGTGTTTGAAATGAACGCCGGTATCGACCACCAGACGCACCGCGCGCCACATCTCGTTTTCCAGGCGTCCGTAGTCGCTGTAGGGATCCTGATAGAAGCCGATGTCTTTGCCGAGGCGTTCGGAATAGAATGCCCAACCTTCCGAATACGCGGTGTAGTTGTAAGCGAATTTGCGCAGCGGCGAAATGTCAGTCAGCTCCTGCGCGATAGAAAATTGCAGGTGGTGTCCGGGAATTCCCTCGTGATAAGCGATCGCTTCGACATTCAGCAGCAGGCGGTCGGTTGGATGATACAGGTTGACGTTGATGCGGCCTGGGCGGCTCCCGTCGCCTGAGCCGGGCGAGTAGTCCGCTGGCGGAGAATCTGGCGAGCGATAGGCTTCCATCGGCACCACGGCCAGTTCCGTTTTGGGCAGCATTCCAAAGAGATGCGGCAACTGGCTGCGCATCTGATCGGTGTACTTCTTATAGAGATCGAGCAACTGCTCGCCCGATTTTGCGTAGAGTGCCTTATCTTCCCGGATATGGCGATTGAACGTGGCGAGATCGTGATAGCCCTGCTGCTGCGCGATCTGCAGCATGGCGCGCTCGGATTCGTCGACATACTTCAGCCCGAGTTCGTGAATCTGCTCGGGTTGCATATCGGTTGTGGTTAAGGTGCGGATTGCGAAGCGGTAACGGGCGTCGCCCTCCGGGAGGGACCAGAGCCCGGGTTCCGTTCTTCCAGCCGGAGCATATTGCGTGCGAATAAATTCTGCAAGCCGCAGATAGGCTGGATTCACCTCGGTCACGACGGCACGAGCGAGCGCTTTTTTGAGCCGGTCCTGATCAGCGGCAGAAATGCCTGTCGGAAACTTCTCTGCCGGCTTCATGAACGGGCTGTCCTTCGCGCTGTAGTGGCCGATCTGCGCAGCTTGAACCGCGACCTTTTCGAGCAGATAGCGTGGCTGCATGAGATGGTCTTTCATGCCGGCACGCATGTTGCCGATTTCCTGCGTGAAGAAATTGGGAATGGCCTGCAGGCGCGCAAGATAGTCTTCGTAGTCTTTCGTGTTGCGGAAGGGCGAATCGGAGGCGAGATAGACCAGATCCTGGTGGAAGCCGCCAAACTGGCTGATGGGCATCTCCCAGTCGCGGAATTTGTCGGATTCGATCTCTTCCTCGAGATCGCGCGTAAGAAGCAACTTTTCGATCTTCTGCTCTTCGGAGAGGCCGCCTGAGATGGCTGACAAGCGCTTCAGCATCTCGCGTGCGTGCGCGGTGCGTGCGGCAAACGCGCTCGGCGAGACATCGGCCAGCTTGTCGTTATAGCGATAATCGCCGGCGTGGGTCGCGAGCTCCGGCAAGGTGCGGAGCCGGTATTGCCACTCCTCATCGAGCGCAGCTTTGAGCTGATCCGCAGGTGATTGAGCGGCGGCATGCGCCAGCACTCCGGCCAGTAGTAAGCCAGAAATCCAGAGTTTCATACGCGTAAGTATTTTACGCGCGGTTCTTTTCGAAGCGGACCTGCAAGGCGCAGGTTCGGCCCAGTTCAACCCGCGAGCCGTTCTTGAGCGGAACCGGCTTTCCCGGAGCCACACGCTTCTTGTCTACAAAAGTTCCGTTTGAACTGTTGCAATCGACCAGGAAGAGATGACCGTTCTTGCGGTGAATCTCGCAATGAAAGCGCGAGACCATGCGCTCGGCATCGCGTACCACGATATCGTTGCGCGCTCCGCCATCCTGCTGTACCGCTCCGATGTGGCTTACGTCGCCATTCAGGGTATAGCGCTTGCCGCGATCGATGCCGTCGACCACTTCGAGCACTACCTGGCGACTGGCCGCGCCGCCTTTACCGCCGCGTTTGCGCCTGCGCCAGAGATAAACAATGGTGGCGAGCAGAGCAACGATTCCGCCGCCTCCGGCGATCCAACGGATGCGCGATTGCAACGCGTACGCGCTGCTGATCCGCTGGCTCAACGCCGCTGCTGCCGGATTGCCGGGGAAAATGCGATCCGCGATGGAGATGTATTTCGAGGCTTCGGACAAATTACCGCGCAGAAAACTTTGCCGCGCATGCCCCATGGCGCCATCAAACTGCTGCTGCTTCGTGGCCTGATCCTGGGTTTGTTTGACAGCTTCCTGCTGTTGCTTCTGCTGCTCGGCGCGCTGCTGCTCCACTTTGTCCTGCGCGTCTTTCAAACCCTGCGCGGCGGCCACATTCGTGGGATCGATCTGCAGAATACGGCTGTACATGCCGGCGCGCTGCCCTGGGTCCGGCGTGCTCACCGCCTGGCTCATCAGCGTGGCTTCCTGCTGCTTCTTTGCCTGTTCTTCCTGCTGCTGGCGTGCCTGCATCTGCATCATCTGCAGGGCTGCATCGTTCTGCGGATTCGCGGCGGGCTGAGTGGCAGCCGCGGGCGTTGCCGCTGGAGGCGGCGTAACCGGCGGAGGCGGTGGAGCGGCCGCGACGGGCTGCAGCTTCTGCTTGCCGAGCTCTTTGGGAAGAGCGGCCAGGCTCACTTCCCGGATATTTACCTGCGAATCGCCCGATGGCGCCTCGAGCGCAATCGGACCGGCGGCTGTGCGCGCGCCGGTTTTTGGTGTGGGAGCATCCACCCGCGTATCGGTCCAGTCGGTGACCGGATAGCCGTCCATCCAGACCGCGATGTGCCGCCCGTCGGCGACGATGGTTTCATAGACGGTGCCGCCCGGCAGCAGCAGCGTCTCGCGCGGATGCTGCAGGCCGGCCACGCCGCCGCTGCGATCGGTATTGTCGAGCGGAATCGAATAACCGGAAGCAAGCTGGCCTGCGGTCCCGCGCAGAATCACGGCCGTTTTCGTGTGATCGTTCTTCTGATCCGGGACCGGCGCCGCGATACGCAGCACAAAATTGTCGTATTGCGCTTCGGATTCGAGCTGCCCCGGGCCCTTCACGCCAACGATCGCATTGTTCTTGACGCTCCATTCCGCCTGTTTCGCTTTCGGCGCCGGAATCATAACCTTGCTCATCTTCGAAAGCAGTCCCGCGCCTTTCGGTTTGGGAGGCGGTGTTCCAACCGATTTCCAGCCCGCCAGATCGGTGCCGTCGAAGACCGGCTGGAGTGTGAGCGGTTTCAATTTGACGTTGCGGAATTGCGCGCGCTCGGTGCCGCATTCGAGGGCGATATAGCCCGCTTTCGCGCGTGGATCGCTGCCGCTTGCTGCCGGCTGGCCGTCAATATCGACGCTGATGTTCTCGCCGATGGCATCGACTTTCAGTGTGTGCCAGCTATTCGGGCGAACGCGCGAGATGCTGCTCTTCGCGATATCCACGATGCTGCCCCCGGGCCATTGCGCATCATTGTTGCCAAGGTTCAGTACGTAGCCAGTGTCTCGCGGTTTTCCGTTGCCCTTCGTTCGCAGGTAGAGCGTGGGGCCGTTATCGCCTGCGTTGAAGAACTCGAGTTTCAGCGAGTAATCGGCAAAGGGCGAGCTCGTCCGCAGCAGTCCGGAAGAGGCATCGCAGGCCATCGCGCTGTTGTCGAAATGCCAGCGGGTGGTTGCGCCCGTCCAGCCGAATGCGGTGTCGCCGTCAAAGAGCAGAATCCAGCCGTCCTGCGCTTCCGTAAAGCTGATTGCGCTCTGCCTGCCCTGCAGCAGAAGCGGCACAAGCAGCAGCGGAAGCGAGCGGCGCATGGCTTACTGTGCGGCAGCGGCGCCTTGCAGCACCTGAAAGTCGAGTCCCTGCTCCGGATCCGGGCAGACAATCTGCAGCGTGTCGCCCGCCGAGACTTCGCCCGAGAGGACAGCCGTTGCCGCGGGCGAGAGAACGAGCTGCTGCATGGTGCGGCCGACCGGACGAGCGCCGTAGGCCGGATCCCAGGACATCTTGCCGAGATAGGTGACCGCTTCGGGCGTCGCTTCGAGCGTAATGTCGCGATCCTCGAGAAGCTTCTTCCCCAGTGCGTCGAGCTGCACGCGCACGATGCGTTCGAGATCGGTATCGGTCAGCGAATTGAACGCAATCACCTGCGAGATGCGGTTGTAGAGTTCGGGCCTGAGCGTCTCTTTAACAACGGTGAGGATAATCTCGCGCCGTTTCTCGGGATCTTCCGTCATCGCCATGGCTTCCCGCACGCCGAGATTGGAGGTGAACAGAATCAGCGTATTCGAAAAATCGCAGAAGCGGCCTTTGGCGTCCGTGAGGCGCCCTTCGTCGAGAACGCCGAGCAGCAGATCGAGGACTTCGGGATGCGCTTTCTCGATTTCGTCAAAAAGCACGACGGAATAAGGCGAGCGGCGAACTTGTTCCGTCAGGAAACCACCTTCGTCCGAGCCGACCAGCCCCGGGCGCGAGCCGATCAAACCAGAAGTGGACGATTTGTCTTTGTACTCGCCCATATCGATGCGAATGAGCGCGGTCTCGTCGTCGAACAGCGCTTCGGCCAGGGCTTTGGCCAGCTCGGTCTTTCCGACGCCGGTCGGGCCGACAAACAGGAACGAAGTGGGCTTGCGGCCGGGCTGCAGATCGGCTCGCATACGGCGCGCAGCCTCGGAAACTGCGCTGACCGCGGCATCCTGCCCAAACACGCGCGAGCCGATGCGCTCTTCCAGTTTGAGCAGCCGCTCGCGTTCGCTTTCGAGCATGCGCTGCACGGGCACGCCGACGCGCTCGGAGATCACTTCGGCGATATCTTCCGGGCGGACCAGATCGGAAAGTATGGCGGTCTGCTTCTGCTCGCCGGCGCGGCGCTCCAGATCTTCGCGCTGCTGCTCGAGATATTTCAAGCTGCCGTAGCGAATTTCGGCGGCTTTGGCGACATCGCCGCGGCGCTCGGCATCCTGCAGGGCGGCGCTTTGCTCTTCAATCGCCTGCTTGGTCTTCTGCAGCAGATCGGAGGCTTCGCGCTGCGACTTCCATTCGCTGACAAGCGCTTCGACTTCCGGCTTGAGCCGCGCCACTTCCGCTTCCAGATCGGCTACGGTACGCTTCTGTGCGGCCGTGTTCGCGCTGGCGCGCAGAGCTTCGAGCTCGGCTTCTTTGCGAATCAGCAGCCGCTCTTTTTGATCAATGTGCGTGGGCCGCGATTCCTTCTGCATGCGGATACGTGCGGCGGCTTCATCGAGCACGTCGATCGCTTTATCCGGCAGAAAGCGCGAGCGCATATAACGGCGCGTCAGCTTGACCGAGGCCTGCAGCGCTTCTTCGGTGAGCCGCACGCCGTGATACGCCTCGTAGCGCGGGCGGATGCCGCGCAGGATGACCATCATCGTCTCATCGGTCGGCTCTTTGATCGCTACCAGCTCAAAACGGCGGCTGAGCGCGCCGTCCTTTTCGATTTTTTCGCGATACTCGTCGAAGGTGGTCGCACCCACGCAGCGCAGCTCGCCGCGCGCCAGAGCGGGTTTCAGGATATTGGCCGCGTCCATGCCGCCTTCCGTACCGCCCGCGCCGACAAGCGAGTGCAACTCGTCTAGGAAGAGGACAATCTCGCCTTTGCGCGCGCGCACTTCATCCACAACGGTCTTGATGCGCTCTTCGAACTCGCCGCGATATTTTGCGCCGGCGACCATGGCGGTCAGGTCGAGCGCGACCACGCGACATTTTTTCAGCGATTCCGGAACATCGCCTTCGATGATGCGCAGTGCCAGTCCTTCGGCGATCGCGGTCTTGCCGGTGCCCGGATCGCCCACCAGCACCGGATTGTTTTTCGTCTTGCGCAGCAGCGTTTGGATGACCCGGCGGATCTCATCTTCACGTCCGACCACCGGCATCAGTTCACCGCTCTTGGCAAGTGCGGTAAGATCGCGGCCGAAACGTTCCAGCACCTTCGTGCCTGTGGGTGCACCGTCTTTGGAAATGCGCGGTTTTTCGCCGAGTGCTTCGCTAGCCGCTGCGCGCTGCTCGACTGCTTTCTTTGCGGCATCCGGCGTCAATCCGGATTCGCGCAACTGCCCGCGCAGATCTTCTTCGCTCGATTCAACGGCGGCCAGCAGAAAATCGATCGGTTCGGCGACTTCCGAACCCCGCTCCGTCATTTTCTGAAAAGAGCGCTCGATCAGGTTTCGGAGACTGCGCGAGGCCGTCGGACGGCGTCCGGCTTCGAGCGGCGCATTCGGTTCCTTGTTCAGACGCGCGGCGAAGCTATCGAGGAGCGCGCCGCACGAAACTCCGGATTTGTCCAGCACAGCCGCGAGCGAACTGCCGTTATCGAGCAGCACGTACAGCATGTGCACGGGCGTGATCTGCGCCTGTCGCCTGCGCTCGGCAAGCAAGCGTGCGCGCTCCAGCGCATCTTCGAGATCGTTCGAGAGTTTATCGAGGTCGAGTGGCATGGATTATTCGAGACGCCGGCGGCGTGGAGGCGCAGGCGGTTCCGGATTGCGGTCATCGCGCCGCGACGGCGTTTCCCAGGGTGCCTGCCGGTCGTCATAACGCGCCGGGCGCTCCGGTTCCCGGCGATATCGATCCGGCTCCGGTTCAGGCGCGCGATAGGCAGGCTCGGTAGGTGACGGCCGCTGCGGCGAACCCGAACCCGCTTCGTAACTGCGAGTACGCGGCTCGAGCGGCTGCAGCGGTTCCACCGAGCGCTCGGCATCGCTACGCGGGGCGTAGAAACGATAGCGCACGAACAACAACGCGCTGCGAATCGGCAGATGACCCGGCACGCTCACCTGAATATCGGTGATGGTCGGTACTTCGGGCGCATCGAAATCGTAGTCGAAATTGCACTGTTCGCTGTCGGTCACCTCGCGCGAAAGAATAATCGGCGCGCGCCGGAAACCGCTACCTTCATTCAGCCGGATTTCGATCGTAATCTTTAGACCCTTTTCGAAGCGGGCATTCTGTTCGCCCACCAGAATGAGCCGGTACTTTTCGCGCCCTTCCAGGCGCAGCTGCGTGAAATAGAGCCTCAGATCGTCGTCCACTGCCTGGGCGCGCGCGGGTTTGCCGGCAATTTTGTAGAGCACGCGGCCGCCGCGATCGAACAGGAAATTCATCGCCTCGAGCGAGGGGCTGATGCGGAAATCGAGATACTTGCCTTCGAGCGCCCGCTCAAGCCGCTGCAGCGCATAAATCGAAGCGAGCGATTCGCGCACGTCCACCGCGAGGTCGTCGTGAATGGCCCAGGTTCGTGTGGTCTTGAGCAGGCGGCGCTGCTGGTCGATCAGCGCGATAAATTCCGTTTCGCCGGTATCGCGCAGCGTGTCGAAATACTGCTGCACAGCGGGCGAAAGATCCAGATAGGTGGCAGCCGAATGGAAGAAGCGGCGCAGCGTTCCGAAAAATCGGATGGGCGCCTGCACCGGATCGAGCAGATCGTAGACGCAATCCTGCAGCGCGATGACGATGCGATCGACAAACGCGACCACTTCGGCGTCAACCTCGGTTTCGATACCGCGCTCGCGGAACAAGGAAAGAAAATCACGCGTTGCCCGATGCAGCTCGGTGTAGCGGCCCGCGAGCAGCGCCATGTTCTCATTGATCTTGCGCCAGGCGCTCGCCAGCTCGCTGTAGCTGCTCATGGTGAGGCACTGCGGAATGAAGCTGGAGTCCTTCTCAAAACCGGCTCCATAACGCTGCCGCCGCACGCGCGCGACCGCCACCGCATACGACGATTCGCCGGCCTGCGGCTGAAGCGCGATGAAATAGGCGGGGCGGCGCTCGGTCTTCATCTGCGGATTGAACTCGTCGGGAGCACCGTCGAGCACCTGCTTTTCCTGCGGATTGGCGACGACGTACACGCCCGATTCCGATACGCCTTCGATCTGCGCCTTATCGAAGCTGCGATGCACCGGATGCTCCGGATCGATATCCACAATAGATCCCGAGGGCGTCAGCGCGCGGCATTGCGTGACGGTTACGCGCAGCGCCGATTCGTCCTCATCGATCACAACAACCGGATCGTGCCTTACGGCACCGCGTTCGCTCTCGGGCAGCCTCGCGCCGCCGCCCACCAGGCCGAAGCCGTTCGTCGCATAGCGCAAAGCCCAGAGCAGGCCCGCTTCGAAATAGCGTTCCTGGCGCAGAAAGTGCTCGGGCGTGAGCAGCATTCCGTGCTCCCAGTTGACCGAGCTGAGACGGACGTCTTCCGGATTCATTTCAATGCGCCTGCCTCCGCCAGTTCTTTCCGGGGCGCGCTCAGGCGGCCGCCTAAATGTGAGTTTATGCCCAAACAGGCATTTTCGCGGGCCGAGCCAAGACGCGGCGCACGCTCGCGGTCGAACACGCTCCAGGCGATTTTGTAGGACTGGTCCATCGGTTTCACCAGGCGCAGAACGGCCTGCAGATATGCGCTGCGATCCGGCCGCTGAAATTCATAGTAACGGTCGAGCGAGACCGGCCCGACCACGATTGTGATCTCGGCCAGATCTTCCTTTCGATCGCCTACGATCAGGTCAATGCCGAGGCGTGTGGAGCGCTCTTCAAGCAGAGAAATCGAGTCGCGCGCCAGCAGCGAGTAAGCCGGAGCGCGTTTCATTTGTTCCACGGGCAATCCGGCGAGCAATTCGAGTGCGGTGCGATAGCCGCGCTCTTTTCCGGCGAGTTCCTGGAGGTGAGGCAGCAACAAAGCCAGCGGATACCAGCTTTCGACCGGCCATTCCTCAGCCGAAAACCCAAACAGCGCAATCCAGCGCGCGCAGGCAGCCAGATTGTCTGGACTGATATCGAAAAGCCGGGCGCCTTCCCTCAGCCAGTGCCGCGCTTTTTCCAGCGGATCGTCGTAGAGCTCGATCAGCTCCTCGGTTCCCGGCTCGCTTTCGTTTCCTTTGTCCCACATAGGTGTGGGAAGGGCGCGGAACATGCCCGCACCGGAGATCCAGAGCGTCACCAGATCGCCTTCGGTCAGCGGCTCGCCGGCACTTGGCGATTGCCGCACAACCCACCCTTCGGGCAGCCCCGATGCCGTCATGCGGATCGTGATGCGAAACGGCGAAACATTGAGCCGATATAACGTCTCGAGCGCCGAGTCGAGCGTGTGATGATACGCGTGCGTGCTCCGCGCGAGATCAGGCATGCGCCGCCGATTCGGCATCAGACCCAGCTCGCCTCCAACGCAATCTCGGTCCCGTAAAGAATGCCTTCCCGCAGCTTTTGCTCGAGTTCGTCGACCAGGATTCTGCTTTCGATATCCGGATCGACAAAGGAAGCGTAGTCGAGCTGGAGCTTGAGCTGCTGAACGCGCTGCAGGCCGGTCGTGGTTCGCCGCAGGCCGGTCTTACTCGTCACACGTACGATGCGCCGGTCGAAGGCGCGCACAATCGCTTCGAGATCGGGCTCGGTGACGATGCGGTCGCGCGTGAGCAGCGTGGCCTGGAATCGATCAAGCGCCTGTTCGAGTGTCTCGCCATTGGTTCCGCCGGTGGCTGAAACCGGATTCAGCACGCGCACATCGTTGAAACCGGGCGCTTTCAGCGTGGATTGGATACGGCCCGGGCCGATCGTGTTCCCAAGCGCTCCGTTCGTCATCCAGAGCCGCACGTTGGCGTAGGCTTCGGGCGCACCATCCGGTCGCAGCGCCGGGCGCAGTTCGAGGCGCTGATGCTGCAGCTTGTAACGGCCCACGCGCGGATCGCTGCTTGGGGTCTGATCCGGCAGGTAGGCCGCGCCCATTTCGCTGCCCGTTTCGCCGAGAATCGAAAGCGGCGCAACCAGATACGTGCTCACGCCGACGTTGCTGCCGATGGGCAGCATGGTTCCCTGGCTTTCAAAATGGAACGTCTGGTTCAGGCATTCCACGTTGGAAGCGGTGATGGCGTGCAGAAACACGCTTCCGATCCCGGACGCAAGCGGCGCGCAATCGCCCGGGAAGCTGACGCGCAGCCAGGCACGCGGATGGCTGAAGAGCGAAGCCGCTTCCCGGCCGAATAATCTCGGCAGCACCGCTTCGAAACGGCGCGGCATAACGCATTGAAACATCCGCTCCGGCTCGATATCGGGTAGCACAAAAACGCGCGAGCCATAGAAACCGGGCGGCAGCCACGGCCGCGCATCCTGATACTCGCGCTCGCCTGTCTCTGGTTCGTTCTTGCGCACCAGCCATTCGAGACTTCGCAGACCCGCATTTCCCGAGTGCGGCCGCAAAATACCTTTCGAGCTCAGTTCGCCATCGTTGCCCACCAGGCACCACGGCTCGTTGGCGAGTGCCTTCTCAAGCCCGATCGCGTCCGGGCCGAATTCAAAATAAAAGCTGTGCCGCGACAAATGCTCGGGCGCAAGCCCCTCGATTGCAAGATATAGAGCCGACCCGGCCCCCAGCGGCGCACGCACGGGCTCGAGCGACGGCCGCGAATTTTGAAACTCGTCCGGCATTTCGTGGCCGGGCAGCAGCCGCAGGTTGCCGTCCTGATAAGCGAAGGCAGCGGCGATTCGCGCGCCCGAGACAGCCACGGTTGCATCGGTCGAAAAATTCAGACGCTCCCCGCTTTGCGCTTCCCCAAGCAGCCCGGTTCCTTCCGGAATGACCACGGTCCCTTTGTCCGATGCCGCCAGGAAGCGCACGATCGTCTGCGCCGGACGGGCCATGCGCGGTTCAATGCCCAGGCCGGCAATCAGCTCATCGAGCAGCGCCAGGCGAATGCGGCTGGTCTCGGCGTAGACGCTTTCAATCTGCGTGGCGAAACTGCGGAACAGAACGGAGAGAATCGGATCGACCGCCTCCGCTGAAACGCCATAATCGCGCAGGCGGCGGCGAAAATCGTCGCGCAGCTTGCGGTCGATTTCGATAGCGCTCGGGGTGTGATGCGGCATGCGAAGTTTGCCGGCGCAAGCGAAACTGCGCCGTACCCTTCAGGAAAGAAATCGGAATGGCTTGCGAACGTTCTGCTCGCCGGAAGAGAGCGTCACGGAATACGAATCCGTGTCGGCCTCTGCAGCGGGATCCCGGGCAATGCTCTCCACCTGAACGTCCGTTATGCCCAGATCCTTCAGCGCCTCGTTGATCACCTGAACCGCCATTTCGGGCAGCTCGGGGTAACGCCGCGCCTGCTCAAAGAATTCGCGTACTCCGAACTGTGCCGAACCTTTCCAGCTCCCGTGGGAAGTGGCGGCCATGATCTGCAGGAGGCTTAGAACGGCTTCGGTTGGACCCGTACGCCGTAGAAAGCCATCCTGCAAACGCAGAGGAAACGCGAGGAAGGATCCGGTTTCCGCAGGCAAGGAAGTTAGTTGCTCAGCGTCACGTCGGGGAAGTTCTGCTGATTGAGCGCCGGCTCAAGCTCCAGGATGAGCGCGTGGTTCAGGTTGACGCTGCCGTCCGTCGCCAGGCCGCCATCGGTGCCGGACGGGTTGGCGGTGTGGAAGCCGCTGATCCAGCCCTTGAACTTGTAGCTCACCAGCGCATCCTGGCGCGAATCGTCTTTCCAGTATTCGATCTTCATGTCGACGATCTTGTTGCGCGTGACCACATTCGATAGATCGAAGAGATGATTCAGCGTGCCGAACGGCATGTTCTGATCGTCGTGGAAATCGACAATCGCTTGAATGGTGGTGCGCAGACTGCCCATCTGCGGCATGCCGGCGCGGTCCTTGGCGGTTTCAAACGCCACCCGGACCTCGAGCGCATCGAACTTGTTTCCGTCAATCGTAACGGTGCTGCGAGAAGGTTGAAGTGCCATGTTCTTTGTGTCTCCCCCTGATTAGTTGCTCAACCGGATATCGGAAAAGTTCTGCTGATTGAGAACCGGCTCGATGTCGAGCACCAGCATGTGGTTCAGCTGCGGCGCGATTCCCTGGAAGTTCTTGCTGTGCCCATTGCCAGTGCTCGAGTCGAGGCTGAGCAGGCGCGTGGCATCCGACGGATTGGCCGTCTCGAAGCGGCTGATCCAGCCGTTAAACGAATAGCTGGCAAGCGCGTCCTGGTGCGAATCGTCCTTCCAGAACTCGATTTTGATGGGCTTGATCTTGTCGCGCGTGACCACGTTGGCCAGCGTGAACAGTTTGTTCATCGTCCCGAACGGAATGTTCTGATCGTCATGGAAATCCGCCCAGACGCGAATTTCGGTCGTCAGGCTGCCCATCTGCGGCATGCCGGCCTTGTCTTTCTCTGTCCCGAACTTGATGCTGCTCGAAACAGCGTCAAATTTCGTGCCGTCGATCGTCACGGTGCATCGATACGGTGCTGCCATTTCTTACTTCTCCTTCTCTCTCGAATCAATAAGTAAGTGTGTAAGGACCTTGACGTTTCCATCGGGAGAACGCCGTAAAAAAACTATTGCAACTTTTGAACCGAACTGCGTCGCCGGGATGTGCCGTTCTGGAAATCACGGAGCTTGGATTCGCTGGGGGCACGGCATTCCATATTTCAACACAATCCCGGATATCCCGCTCCATCACTTTTCATTCGTCTCGCAAGCTGACTCCCAGCACGGAGCCAGGAGCGAAAAGTTTACCGAAAGGCAAAATAAAAAACGCTGCCGCAGAGCAGAATGCCACTTGAAATCGTCGCTAATGTTGTCTAATTTGTTACAGCCGGCTCGCCAGATCGCACTGCCGCCGATGTGAGTGTAGCTTGCCCGGCGGCGCTTGTGCAAGACCCGACAGTACTGCTTTTGTGCCGCAAAAAGCAGCGGCCCGGCGACCGGAGAATAATTTCGGGCCGAAAGTAAATCGCGCGCAAAAAAGAAACCTCAGAAAATATCGAGCGCGGATGGATCATCTACCGTCTTAGCTGGTGTGCATGAGCCTGACGCGGGTTGGCGCGATGCCGGTTGGCGCAAGTGAGTGGGAAAGCGTGCTGGAGCGGAACCGGGCGCGCGAGGCCGATGCGGAATTTGCGGCTTTGGTGGATCGGCAATCGCGCTTCGCATTCCGGATCGCATTCGCCGTGCTGCGAAATGTGGCCGATGCCGAGGAAGCCGTGCAGGAGATGTTTTTCAAACTCTTTCGCAGCGGAGCCTGGAAAGACATGCGCGACGAGCGAGCTTTCCTGGCGCGCACGGTGTGGCGAATCGCGGTGGACAAAAGGCCGGCGCGGAAAGCCTACGAGATTGAAGCAGTCGAGCTGGCCTCAGGGTCGCCCAATCCGGAACGCACGGCGATTGAAAACGAGCGCGAGCGCGCCATTCACCGGCTGATCGATTCCCTGCCCGAGAAGATGCGGCGGCCTCTCGTGTTGTTCTCGACGGCTGAGATGACCACGCTCGAGATTGCGGAGCTGCTGCAAATACCGGAAGGAACGGTGCGCCGGCTGCTTACCGAGGCGCGGGCGTTACTGAAAGAAAAGCTGGCGCGGTGGGAGGCGCGGAAGAATGCCTGAACGGGATCGTGAACGGGAAGAAGCTTTGGACCGGGCGCTGGCAAGTTATATCCCGGCGAGCGAAGGATTGGAGCGCCGCGTCCTTGTGCAGGTTGAGCGCAGAATCCGGCGTCGGCGCCTCTGGCAGTGGACGAGTTTGGGTGCGGTTGCTGCTGTTGCATTGCTGTGCGCGATGGTGTGGCCGCTTGAACGGCCGCAGAAGCGTCCCGCTCGCGAGATCGCGCAGACGGTTCAGCTCCCGCTTCCGCCACCTCCGGAGCGCCAGTTGGAAGTGGTGTGGAAGCCGGTGCCGAAGCCGGAACGGCGGATAGTAAGGGAACCGAAGCTGGCCCAGTTTCCAGCACCGTATCCGCTGACCGATGAAGAACGAGCGCTGCTGCGGCTGGCAAGCTTCGAAGCGGGGAAACGATCGAAGCCGGAACCGACGATTGGCGCCCCGATTCAGCCCATTGAGATTGCGGCGGTAGAGATCAAGCCGCTCGAGGATGCAGCGAATGAGGAGGAATGATGCTTAAGTACGCGATTGTGGTCCTGACAGCATTTAGCTGTTTCGGACAGAGTGCGCCGGATAAGAATTCAGCACCGAAGCCAGCCAATACGGAAAAGAAGTTCTACCAGCTAAATTTTGTCGTGCGTGAGTTGGAAGGAGAGCACGTCATTAATAGCCGGTCCTATTCCATGACCATGGGAACTGAGTTCAGAGGGGCAATACGTGCTGGGGAGAAGGTTCCTTTCGCTAGTTCTTCAAGCGTGAACGGATCAATACAGCAATGGCAGCAGATAGACGTTGGCGCAAACATCGACTGCATGGGGCTGCAGCCCATTGGTGATCACGTCGCTGTGAGAATTTCAGCGGAGATCAGCAGCGTGCCAGAAGGTCACAGCGAAAACAGCCCCTCGGGGGCTTTGCCGATAATTAGAAACAACCGGTGGGAATCAGAAGCGTTGCTGCCGCTACGACAGCCAACGGTCCTCTACTCCTCGGACGACCCGGCTTCGAAACGCAAGATGCAGTTGCAGGTCACTGTCGTGCCGGTTCCGTAGATACACAAAGGGCGGAGTGGTCGCACTCCGCCCTGCACTCGTCTTACGCCTGTTTCGGTTCGGGCGTCTGCGGCTTGAACTCCGGTACGTCGATCTTCAGCACAAACGTCTCGGCCGGCCCGGTCGGCATCACGTTGAGCGTGATGTCACAGATGCCCTGCATGCGCTTGTTCGAGTCCTTATCAACGAACAGTTCATAGCTCAGAATCGTTCCCTGCGTGACCTGCTCATCGAGCAAACGTTTCAGCGGCGCTTCGATGTTCTGATCCATGAAATCGCGCGTCAGCACGTTACCCGCTACCTGCAGCAGATAGTGCCGGCAACAGCGCTCGAGATAACGCAGAATGCGATACGACGTGAAAAATTTGAGCACGCCGTAAGGATCGTCCGCCTGCGTACGGCAACCGAAGAAGCAGAGATGGTTATCCGCGTCGCGAATCACGGGTACCAGCTGGCGCTCCATACTGAGGTGCTCCATTTCGCTGATCAGCGGCTCGATGCGCGAAGCCTTGGCGCCTGAGATCTGGCCGAAGCGCGACCCGACGGGGCCCTGCGCGATGCCCTGCGAATCGTCCGCACGCGCTACCGCGCCGGCAAACACCAGCGACGGCGGTCCATAGAGATCGTCGCCGCCCGGCAGGTTCTTTTCAAACCAGTGCGCCGGACGGAGCTGCAAATACCCCATCGTGCAGACGTCCGATGCCGCCCGGTCTTCGGGCCGTTTGAGGAATTCGTACTTGCCGCCCGGAAGGAAGTTGCGCTCCACATTCTTGAACGACTTCTCGTCGTCCAGATCCGTGATCAGCAGCATGCCCCAGGCATTCGCAATGTCTTCGAAGCGCTCGCGCACCGGTTGCGGCGCAAAGCCCGGAATCACGAGATTGCAGATATCGTCCCGGAAATTGAAATTGTCATTGCGCCTGCGGACAAAGTTCTCTACCGCCGCCACTGTCATGCTGAACTCGTCCTTCATCGACTTCGGATCGCCGTTGAAGACGTAAATTTCGACCGGCTTACGAACCTTGCCGTCCTGCACCTTGCTGTTATCGAAAAAGAGCGCCAGCTCGCGATAACTGCGCTCGATGGGCCGGATCTGTTTGAACAGATCGGCGAGCAGTTGGTCGCGCACCTTCTCGGCCTCGTCAATCTGTGTCTGCAGTTTGCCGAGCGTGGCTTCATAGGTGTCGGTTTTGCTGAGCAGGCCCTCGAAGTTGGTCAGCTTTTCGAGAAACTCGGCCGCGCTCGCCGGCGTGAAGATGCTCGCAATGTCGCGGTGCTCATCGAGCAGCGCCGGATGCAGGTCGGCAAAGATATCCTGCATCAATTCGCGCGCATTGCTCTCGGCGAGTATTTCGCCCGTCGTTTTCGGTTTGACAGTAGCGGTCTCGGCCATTAGCGTTTGTCTCCCTTCTGGGCCACTTTCTGCAGCTCTTCGCGCAGCCTGCCGAGCGCGTTGATAATTTCCTCGCGCTGCGACTCATTATTCCAGGCGCGCCGCACCGTCGGCAAGTTCCAGCGGTCCTTCAGCCGGTACAGCAGATCGATCTCGTTCTTCAGATCCGCCAGGTCGTTGCGCAGATATTCGGTGCGCCCGTCGGCTGTTTTGACCTCCTGCCGCTTCTGCAGATTCTCGGGATCAAAATCCTTCAGACTCCGGAAGCGCAGTTCGGCGCGGAACTCGGTCTCTTCGGCGCCGGCGTGGGCGCGGAAGTCGAGCTTCGGCTGGAATTTGGCAAACGCGTCGTTGACATCCTCCACCTTGGTCGGCTCTTCGTTCTCCGAACCGACTTCGCGTTCGATCCGATCGGCAGTCATAGGCATCACGACCGCGCAGGTGGAGGTGGGAACCTTGCGGACGGCGGGGGTTATGCCTTTACGAATGACTTTTACCAACGGCATAAATGTATTCTTCTCCTTATAGAATCCCGGTATTCGAGCAAACGAGGCGCCGCGGCATCTCGGAGAAATTGTACCGTTTTACCCGGATGCGCGCTTGCCGCGGACCGATTTTCGCTATTCCTTCCCGTACCGCTCCAGCCGCGTACGCGTAAAATCCGGCTGCACAATGGTGCCTTCCGAGGGCGCCCGGTTGAGTCCCTCGATCTGCTTCGACTGCGGCCCGAAACCGGTCGGATCGCGCCCGGGGCGTTGCGCGCGCGAACCGCTCGACCCCAGCCAGCGCGCCGCCGGCACTTCGCCGATGTACTGCTCGGGCCACACCAGCCGCGGCACCCAGAACCAGAGAATCAGCAGCAGAGCTGCCAGCCCGCCGAAGACGACCAAAGGCCGTACCACCGAAATCCAGCCGCCCGTTGTGCCGCTCGTTTCATCCAGAAGCGCCTTCATTTCGGCTGCGCTGCAACGCCCTTCGTACAAGGGCAAGCCGATCGCGGGCGCCGACCACACCTGCGGCGTGCTGGTCAACACCTGTCCCGAAGGCAGCGTGAGATCCGCGGTGACATGCAGCGTCCGGCCGGCGAGCGAAGCGCGATCGGGCCAGGGTGAAACGAAGGTCGCGGTCAGCCGGTCCGTCAGAAGCTTATGCGCCAGGGCAAAAATCCGTCGCAATTCGTCGTAGCCGGAAGCCATGAAGGACTTCGTGCTCAGCGCTTTCAACGCAGTCTGATCGATCTCGGAGGGATCGCCGAAACCGATACCGATCACCTGCATCCCGGATTGCCGGACCTTGCTCGAAACCTGCTCGAGACCGGCCGGTCCGGCCAGCAGTCCCGGATCGTCGCCGCGCAGAATTTCGTTCGTGCCGTCGGTCATAACGATCAGCAGCGTATCGGGCGGCTTGCCGCTTTGCGCCGCTTCCGATTTGGCCTGCTGCGACAAAGTGTCCAAACCTGCCGAAACGGCCGAGTACAGCGCGGTATTATTTCGCGGGCCGGGTAACGGCAGTGCGGTCGCGGCGGCGAGCGCGTCCTGCCGCGTCGTGACAAAGCGCGCATTGCGAATCGTGTCGATCACATGGTGGCTTTCGAACGGCACAATCGCCACTTCGTCGTAGCCGTTCTGAAACTGATTGAGGAAATCTTCGAGCGCCGAGCGCGCCGCTTCAAAACGCGTATTACCGGTGGAAAGCTTGCGGTTCATGCTGCCGCTGATATCGATCAGTACCAGTGCCACGCGATGCTGCGGAGCCGAACTGCCGTGCTCGGCGGCCGCGTAAAACGGCGTCAGTTCCTCATTTTCCAGATGAACGCGCATGCTCGCCGGGAGCTTGGCATTTTCCGGCAATTCAACGCCCGCCGGATGCCCCTGCGCATCCACCACGTTCAGCTGCATGCGGAAACAGGGTGCAGAGGATACCGGGTCGCAGGCCAGCATCTGCAGATTGCCGGCGAAATCGAGATGCGCATTCGCGCTCTGGGCGAATACCGCAACAGCACTTGCCGCGGCGAAAAGCGCGAGCTTCAGAAGCCGGGTTCTCATGCCTCGGAACGCTCCTTCCTGCGCATTGTAAACCGTAACGCGGTCCTGCCTAGCAGAATATCGTCGCGGTCGTGCAATTCCTGGGTCACCGTGACCGTGCGGCCGCGCACTCGCGTCACGAATCGCGCCAGTCCCGACTGATTGGAAATTTCCGGATGCCGCGCCAGAAAGAAACGCCCCTGCTTGCCGAACAAAATCGCATGTCGCGGAGCAACCGTCGCATCCGGGATAAACACATGCACCTCGGGACGATAAACGGTGCGGCTCATATCCACGCTCTGGCTCCCGATCAGATACGAGTCGCCCTGCTGCAGTTCCCATTGCTTATGCGTGAGCCCGAACTTGCCCTGCGCCCGAGGATCGCCGCTGCTGATAAATTCGAGCACGCCGTCGCGCAGCAGTATCGGCGCCAGCGTCACCCCAAAGCAGATTCCCACGCCGATAAACATGAAGCCGAGCGCCTGCGAGAGGTCGGGCACCCGCGAGCCGAGCGTCAGAAAAATGAGGCCGCCGATGGTGCCGCCCGCAAGCCCTCCGGCGCAGGCGTGAATGATGCGCGCGCGATTCACCGCTGCCCAGCGCAGGCCCAGCCCGAGGCCAATCAGTGAGCCGGCCAGCATCCAGGCAATCAGACGCGCCAGAAACGGTGCCTGCGGCCCGAGCTTGTCGGCCACCGGAATCTGCAGCAGCCACGAACAGAGCCCCGCCGCGATCCCGATCCCTACGCCGGAAACGACCCAGCGCGGCAGCACACGGTTTCCCGACCAGCGATCCGAAAACGCAACCGTCAGACCGCCGATGAAGCCGCCGAGCAAGACCACCGCGATCAGGTCTGATAACGAGGTAAAGCGTTCCGCCGGCAGCAGTGCCGCCAATAACGCCGTCACAGCCCAGGAAAGCAACCCCGCTACGCCGCCAATCAACGACATGTAATAAAGGGTCTGGTAAAGACTCACACCGTGTATGGTAGCGAGGCCTGCGCCATTTCTGCGCCTTATCCTGAACCTGTATGCCGCGGCTCGATACTGCCGGATCGCGTCTCAGCGGGACCGCCCTCGAAGCCGCCTGGCGCGCCCGCGCGGAATTCGTGGTCGTAGGAGCAGGCGCACTCGGCGCCGAAGTTTTCCGCCAGCTTTGTGTGCTCCGGCCCGCACGAATACTGGTCATCGATCCGGATCGAATCGAAGAAACGGATCTGGCGAAGTCCTGGCTTTTCGCACCGGGGAGCGTGGGCCGCGGTAAAGCCTGTCATCTCGCTGCGCTGGGACGCGAGTATGCTCCTGAAACACAGTTCCTGGCTCTCACCTGCGAGTTTGCCGATGTAGGCTGGCAGGATCTGGCCCGCGCCAGCCTGGTTTTCAGCTGCGTCGACAACGATCTGGCGCGGCTCGAGATTGCGCTGGCCTGCCGCAAGCTGGCTATTTCCGTCTGCGATGCGGGCTTGGCGGCGCAAGGCGCCTCGGCTGGCCGTGTAAGCTGGTTCGCCGGATACTCGGGCGCGTGTTTTGGCTGCAAACTTCGTCCACAGCGGTTGCGCGAACTGCTGCTCTTCGCGCAGGCCGACGTGCGCTCGTGTTCTTTGGCCGAAACCGGCGGCGGTTTCAGCTTGACCCCGACCATGGCCTCGCTGATCGCGTCGCTGCAGGTCGATTTCGGCGTGCGCCAATGGCTCGCGCAGGCCTCTGAATCAGAAACCATCGAGATCGCCTTGACTCCCGAGGCGACACTGCGAACGTTCACCACCCCGATTAGCGCCGCGTGTCCCCTTCACGAGCCATTGCCGGATGAACTCCGGATTCCGGCGAAACCCGGCATGACATTTCGCGATCTTATCCCCCAGACGTCGGCCCAGGCTGCGATTCTTCTGGACTGGCCGTATTCTACTCGCGCCCGGTGCCTTGCCTGCAGCTGCGAATGGCAGCCCTTTGTACGCTGTGCTGTGTTGCGCAGCAGAGGCCGCTGTCCTGCCTGCGGCGCGAGCGCCATCATAGAAGTAGATTCCGTGAAGGTGATTGACCGCGACTCGCCCTGGGCCGAGTGCACCCCCGAACAGATCGGGCTGCCCTCGAATCATCTTTTCGCGCTTCGCTTTTCGGGCCAGTGATGAACAAGAACGCCATCGCCACAATCGTCGCCGTAAGCTGTCTCGAGATCATTTTGCAGCTGATCGCGCTCTTGCTCGGTCTACCGGCAGCAATCATTTGTGGCGCGCTTCTTCCGCCGCTTTCGCAATTCGTTTTTGGATTGATCGATATCCAGTTCCGCGCCTGGTGGCCGCTGCTGTTGCAAAGCGCCGGTGCAAGTCTCGGCGGCGTTCTGCTGGGCTGGGCGACGCTCGGCCTTCGCTGGCCTTTGTTATTCGCTCCGCTTGCCGCCTGCGTCTCAGCCGGCGTCCTCCTATTTATGCGCCGCTGGCAGGCCGAACAGTGCGCCTTGTGCAAACATCGTCTGATCGGCGAAATCGCGTTCGAATGCCCGCGCTGCGGTTTGCGAGTCTGCGAGCGGCAATGCTGGAACTTCATGGGGTGCCGCTGTCGCATGTGCGAGGAACACCGCGTCCCGATCTTCACCGAGGACAGCCGCTGGTGGGATCGCAATTTCGGTGCACGCTCGAGTTTCGGCAAATGCCAGTTATGTCAGGAAAGCGCCGCCAACGCCGATCTGCGACTTTGCGGAAACTGCGGGCGTCCGCAATGCCGCGATTGCTGGGATTCTCAAAACGGCATCTGCAGCCGCTGCCAGTGGACCGTGCCCGAACTTCCCGAGCGCCTGCGCGATTTCCTGCTCGAAACGCCCCATGCGCAGACCTCGCGCGGCCACTCATAATGAGAAGCGAGCGAGAATGCCCAAGTACCAGATCTATTTCGACACCATTCGCGGCGAGAGCAAGTACAACGTCGATATCGACGAAGACGAAGTGCTGGATAACGTGCTCGATGAAATTCTGCACGACTTGCGCGAGCGCGGCGATGTCTTGCAAGGCGATGGCTCACCGCAGGTGGTCTGGAATGGCCGCTCGCTCGATTTCGTAGTTCCGCTGCCGCAGCAGGGCGTCCGGCCCAACGATGTGCTCCGCGTCTCGACCGTCTCCATCAACGGATGAGCAGCAGCGTACGAGCCCGGCGCATCGAGAACGAATGGCAGTATCTTTTGCTGCTCGCTCGCGAGAACCCGTCGATTCTAGAAATTCGTAGCCGGCGCTCGGAACCCACGGCCGAGTGCTTCGATTTCTCGCTCGCCCGCACACCTGCCTACGCGGGACCGCAATTGACGGAGAACATCCGCGATACACATGAACTGACACTCCGGTTGCCGGAATTTTATCCGGCCGTTCCCTGCGAAGCCTATCTGCGAGCGCCGCTTTTTCACCCGAACATCCACCCGCTGAATGGCTTCATCTGTTTATGGGACCGCTTCTCGGTGGGCGACAGCGTGATCGAAGCCGTCCGGCAGATTCAGCTCGTGATCTCGTGGCATCTTTTCAATTCAGCCGCAGAACACCTCATGCAGCCCGAAGCGCTCGCCTCTGCCGCCGAACGGAAGCCGCTTCCGTATCAACCCGTATTGGTACCGGAATCGCTGGCGCTTGAACGTTCGTACTGTGGAAAACCGGCCACACCCCGGCGATCCCGCCTCAGTTGCTGGAGTGAGCCGCAGCCGTCGCCGGCGGCATCCGAACAAGTCCTAGAACGGACCGGCATTTTCCGAGAGCGAAGCTCTTAAACTTGCAGACACTATCGTTTAGCAACCCTGCACGCGTTTGGAAAGCTTCCTTTCGGTGTTAACCTGAAGGTGCGCGGGAAAGAGGAGAATTTGGACGATAAATTGAAGGAGTTGATGCAGGAGTTGGGCAATGCGATCAACGAATCCCTTTCCGATTCCGACCGCATCGCAGGCGCGATCGGCGAGATCAAACGCGCCGGCTACGATGTCTTTCTTGTGCTCGAGGCCACCATCGGCTTCAACAAGCGCGAAGACGAAGAAAATCACTCCGAAGGCGACGATTCCGACAACTCCAGCGCGCCCGTCCATTACGAATCGACCGGCAAAATTCGCCTCACCTCGCAGGACCAGAAATTTCTGCGCGCGCTGAAAATTTCCGTTGAAGACGAGAGCAAGTAAGCTCGCTCAGGTGCCCGTCAGTTCCCGATAAACCTCGTGCGTTTTACGCACAGCCGATTCCCAGCTGAATTGGGCTGCGCGCAACTTTCCTTTTCTCGCCAGCTCCTCCCGCACTCTCGGCTGTTCAGCCAGCTGCGCTAGAGCCCCCGCGATTTCATCCGTCTCGCGTGGATCCACAACCAATGCTGCGTCTCCGGCAATCTCGACGAGCGCTGAACAATTCGAGGTGATCACCGGCACGCCGTGCGCCATGGCCTCGAGCACCGGAATCCCAAAACCCTCATCAAGCGACGGAAAGGCAAAGATGCTGGCTTGTGCGAATAGTCTTCCAAGACGTTCTTCGGAGACGTACCCGGCCACTTCAATTCGCTCTCTGGCAGGACTTCGCTCAATGCGCGCCAGAATTTCTTCCGCTCCATAGCCGCTCGGCGCGCCAGCCAGCACGAGCCGCCACGCGTCGGGCATGTTTTCGAAAGCTTCTACGAGACGCGCAACGTTCTTGCGAACCTGCAGCGCTCCCACAAACAGCACAACCGGCTCGCGCCCTTGCGAGTCACTCTCCGCAACCCGATCGACGCCATGCGGAATCACCCGTAGCCGCCCGCGCTCTACCTTAAGCAGTTCGTGCACCTGATCGGCCGTAAACTGCGAGACCGCGATGATCAGGTCCGAACGCGCTGCCGCCTCGCGCGCCTGAAGAGTAAAGCGCTTCCGAAACTCCGGGCTCGAGTACTCGCCCGTCATGACAAAAAGATCGTGAAAGGTGCTGACCACGCGTTTGCTATGGCGCCGTTCGACACGCTGATTCAGCGCATGAAAGACATCGGCTGTGTTAAGGAAAGGAAGCGGAAGCAGCACACGGCGGCTGACGTTCGGCATTTCCGATGGATGCGTTCGGCGATACTGTTTCAGCCGGTAACAGTGGATAAACTGATCTTCCGGATGGGCGCGCGCAAGACCATTGAGTATGCGCCGCGAGTAAACCGCGATTCCGGAAGGCTGCGTATCGACGCTATAAGTGGCATCGAGCGCAACACGCACGCTCTCATTCTTGCAAACGGGGCGCGTTCAAAGCCGCCGGAATAGTTTTCAGTGCGCCGGAGTGCTAAGTACGCCTGCCCCGGCAAGGTCGAGAGTATCTTTCGGAAATGGCGTGAAGTGGAGCACGAAATTGCGCATTGCGCGCTCGGTCCAGCTCATTCCATATTCCTGCGCCTCGGTCAGAGCTTTCGTGCTCGACCATCCGTCATGCTGCATTCGATAACACGCAATGATTGTGCCGGTGCGATCCTTGCCGCGGCGGCAGTGTACAAACACAGGCGCCGAGCCGCGATTCTCGAGCAGAACCAGAATCCGGCGCACGTCGCCGCTCGAGGGCGCCGAGAGCGGAGGCAGCGGAATATTGACGTATTGAATATGCAGCTGTTGCGCTTCGTCGCGCTCGCGAAGGGTCGCGGTCCCGCTCTGGCGCAGATCGATGATCAGTTTCACACCGAGCTGCTGAAGTTCCTGCAGCGCCAGCGGGGTAGGCTCGGCCCCTCGATAGAGAGTTGAATCCACGCGGCCAAAGTTCCGAATATGAACCGGCTGCTCGGCCCTGACCGGCGCAGCCAGCGCAATCGCAATAGCTGCGCAGACCAGCGGGATGCGCCGGGCGAAGCTACTTGGGCTGCGGCGGAGGAGTCTGTCCATTTTGCGGTTGCTGCGGATTGGCTCCGCCCACATCGCCGTATTGAATATTGCTTTCCGTCTTGAACTGGAACTTCTTGTAGTGATCGTACTTGATCACAATTTTGATGCGTTGGCTCGGACCGTCCTTGAAGACCAGCGTGTCATCCGCGTAAGTGTACACAGGAAACCACCATTTGCCGTCGATCTGCTGCCGATAGGTTTCAAATTTCGGAAACTGCTGATCCTCTCCGCGCCGCAAGTATCCGGTGGAGCGTCCGTATGTTTTCACGATCTGCAGATCCTGATCGTCCACCCAGATCTGTCCATCGAAGTAGCGCTTCCGGTCCTTGGTGAGCGTCTTCGGCTTCACCGCGAAGACGTAGCAGGAGATCTCGTCCACCTGCTCGCGGCCGACATACTTCACGTCGTACTGATCGGCATCGGCGTTGGTCATAACGAACGGCATCACGTTACGAAAATCCTCTTCGTCCTCGTGCGTCATCACAATGTTCTGCAGGCTCTGAACCGGAGCGTGCAGCACATGCGACGTGCGCCGGTTGCGGTCGTCGAAAGTGACCTGCTCCACCAGATCGTAGGTGCCGCCGGGAGGGTCGACTTCTTCCATTTTCGTCGTCTGCCGGTACTCGTAATTCTCGCGAGCCTGCGCGAACTCCGTCTCTTTTTGCGTGAATTGTTTGATGATGTTCGCAATCTGATCGGGAGTCGGGTCCGGCTTCTTGTCAACTGCGAAAGCCGGCGACACCACAGTCGCGAAGAACAAAACGGAGGCGCAGATTCTGGGTACCACGGTTACTCTTATTGTGACGTAACCACGGCAGGGCGGCGTTACGGCGCCTTTAGCGCGGATCGAGCAGCGCCTTCGCGATCGTAATTCGCTGCATGTTGCTCGTGCCTTCGTAGATGCGCCCGATTTTCGCATCGCGATAGAGCCTTTCGACCGGATAATCGCGAGTAAACCCGACTCCGCCCAGCACTTCCACCGCTTTCGAGGCGACCTCTTCGGCCATCTGCGACGCGAAATACTTGGCCATGGCGGCCTCTGTCACGAACGGCCGGCCGGCATCGCGCAGACGCGCCGCGTTATACACCATCAACCGGGCCGCTTCGATGCGCGTCGCCATCTCGGCCAGCTCAAACTGCACACCCTGGAAATCGCCGATGCGGTGCCCGAACTGTTTGCGTTCCCGCGCGTACTTGAGGGCGTGCTCCAGCGCGCCTTCCGCCAGTCCGAGCATCTGCGCGCCGATGCCGATGCGGCCTTCGTTCAGCGTCTCGATGGCGATCTTGTAACCCCGCCCGATCTCGCCCAGAATCTGCGCTGAACTCACGGGCACGTCGTCCAGTATCAGTTCGCAGGTCGAAGAAGCGCGAATACCGAGCTTATCTTCTTTCTTGCCCACCGAAAAGCCGGGCGCATTCCGTTCCACGATAAAGCAGGTAATGCCGCGATACCCGGCCGAGGGATCCACCGTGGCGAACAACAGAAAAATATTGGCCTCGGCGGCATTGGTGATCCAGAGCTTGCGGCCGGAGATACGATACTGCTCGCCATCTTTAACAGCGCGCGTGGTGAGCGCGAACGCATCCGAACCCGATGCCGGCTCCGAAAGCGCGTAGGCGCCCACGCTCTTCTCGGCCAGCTGCGGCAGATATTTTTGCTTTTGCTCCTCATTTGCCCAGTGCGAAAACGCGTTGTTGACGAGCGTGTTCTGCACATCCACTATGACCGAGGCCGAAGGATCCACCTTCGCAAGCTCTTCGATCGCGAGAACCGATTGAAAAAAGCTGCCGCCCTGTCCGCGGTAGCGCTCTTCGATGTCAATGCCCATCAGCCCGAGCGCGAACATCTCCTTGAGCAGGTCGCTGCGAAACTTCCCCTCTTCGTCCATGGCACGCGCCAGCGGTGCCAGCCGGTCACGGGCAAACTCGCGCACCGAATTCTGGAACAGCCGCTCTTCTTCCTGCAGAATGCTGAGCGGCGCGGGCGGAGCGAGATCTGCAACCGAGGCCATGACGCCGACCATCATAGCTCTTCGAGAACATTACCGTAAGCTGAAATTGCGCAATGAAACTTCGAATCTTTTCGTTCGCCCTGCTGCTTGCCGCAACTGTTTTCGGACAGAGTGCGAACACCACCAACGTCACCCGCGCAACCCTCGATAATGGCCTGCGCGTCGTGATCGTGCGCGATCCGCTGGCGCCGGTCGCCACGCTCCAGGAGAATTATCTCGCCGGTGGGAATGAATCCCCGGCCGGGTTCCCAGGCATGGCGCACGCCCAGGAACACATGGCGTTTCGCGGCTGCGCCGGTCTCACCGCCGACCAGATTGCAGCCATTTATGCGCAGCTCGGCGGGTATCAGAATGCCGAAACGCGGCAGGGCGTCACGCAGTATTTCGTGACGCTGCCCTCCAGGGATCTGGATCTGGCGCTGCGCATCGATGCCGCCTGCATGGCCGAAATTCAGGATTCGGAAGATCAGTGGAAGCAGGAGCGCGGCGCCATTGAGCAGGAAGTCTCGCGCGATCTCTCCAACCCGATCTATGCCTTCATCACCAGGCTGAACCACGATCTCTTCCGCGGCACGCCCTACGAGAACGATCCACTCGGCACCACCGAATCATTCGACAAAACCACCGGCGCCATGCTGAAGCAGTACTACGAAAAGTGGTACGCACCCAATAACGCGATCCTGGTGATCAGCGGCGATGTGGATCCCGAGGCCACCCTCGCCAAAATACGCGAATACTACGGCAAGATCGCGCGCCACGATATCCCGCCCAAGCCCGGTATTCATCTGGAAACAGTAGCCGCGGACTCCTTTACGCTCGACAGCAACCTGCCGTATCTGCTCACCTTGATCGCCTTTCGCTTCCCCGGCACAGACAGTCCCGATTTCGCGCCCTGTGAAATCCTGGCCGATGTTCTGGCAAGCCAGCGCGCCGATCTTTACGCGCTGGTACCGCAAGGCAAGGCTCTCGGTACTTCCTTTTCGCTGCTCGAGACCAATCGCGAAGCCAGCGCCGCCTATGCCCTCGGCGCGCTTCCTGCTGGTTCCGATCCTGCGCCGCTGCAGGCCGAGATCCGAAAAATTCTGAACAACTACGCCGCCAACGGTGTGCCTGCAGACCTCGTCGAGGCCGCAAAAAAGGGTGAAGTGGCGAGTGCCGAATTCGGCCGCAACTCGATCTCAAATCTTGCCTCGCTCTGGTCGCAGGCCCTTGCCGATGAAGGACGCCAGTCTCCCGACCAGGATGTCGAGGCGCTCAAACGCGTGACGCTCGAAGATGTGAATCGCGTCGCGAAAAAATATCTGGTGGAACAAAGCGCGGTCACGGCGACGCTGAAGCCCAAGCCGTCGGGTGCGCCGGTTGCTTCCAAAGGCTTCGGCGGCTCGGAGACGATTACCTCGACCCCGACTCATCCGGTTGCCCTGCCCGACTGGGCCGAAGCGGCTGTCAAGTCTTTGCAGGTGCCGAAGACGTCGATTCATCCGGTCGACGTCACGCTCGCCAATGGCATCCGTCTGATTGTCGAGACAGAGCGTGCCAGCCCGACCGTTACCTTAGTGGGCTCCATTAAAACGCAGACGCAGATGCAGACTCCGCCCGGGCAGGACGGCGTCGCGGATGTGCTCGAAGGACTGTTCTCATACGGCACCAAAACACTCGACCGGCTGGCCTTCCAGAAAGCACTGGATGATATCGCGGCTGGCGAAACGGCCGGCACGAACTTCAGCCTGAAAGTGCTGAAGCAGGATTTTGCGCGCGGAGTGGAATTGCTCGCCGATAACGAACTGCATCCGGCGCTGCCGCGCGAGGCGTTCCAGGTCGTGCAGCAGCAGACTGCCGAAGAGAGCGCGGGCGAACTCGAGTCGCCGGGATACAAAACCGGCCGCGCCATTACCCGCGCGCTCGTGCCGCCCAAGGATCCGCTCCTGCGCGAGACAACCCCGGCCACCATCAAGTCGATCAAATACGACGATCTCGTGAATTACTACAACGCAACGTTCCGGCCCGATCTGACGACCATTGCCGTGATCGGCGACATCACCCCGGAAGACGCGCGCGCCATTGTCGAAAAATATTTCGGGCCCTGGAAAGCCCAGGGAACGAAACCGGTCGTGACGCTGCCCGCCATCCCCGGCAATAAGCCGAGTGCAGTGAATGTGCCGGATCCGAGCGCGGTACAGGATGAAGTGACGCTCGCGCAGGAGCTCGAGATGAACCGCTTTAATCCCGATTACTATGCCATCCGTCTCGGAAATCACGTGCTGGCCGGAGGTCTCTATGCAACCCGCCTGTGGCGCGATCTGCGGCAGAATACCGGCTACGTCTACACGGTGAACACCGATATCGAAGCGGGCGAGACACGCGCCACCTACACGATCGAATTCGGCTGTGATCCGAAAAATGTCTCCAAGGCGCGCGCCATCATCGATCGCGATCTGAACGATATGGCGAAATCGGATGTCTCACCGGCCGAATTGCAGCAAGCGAAAGCCCTGATCCTGCGCCAGATTCCGCTGGCCGAATCGAGCGAAGATGCCGTTGCCGGCGGATTCATCGCGCGGGCGCGCATCGGCATGCCCCTTGATGAGCCCTTCAAAGCCGCCGAAAAATATTTCTCCATGAGCGCAGACGAAGTCAAGGCGGCCTTTGCCAAGCGCGTGAAGCCGGGCGACTTCGTGCAGGTTGTACGCGGACCCGCTCCGCAGTAAACTGGCTTTCGCATGTTTGAGCGCTATACAGAGAAGGCACGCCGGGTGATCTTTTTCGCGAAGTACGAAGCGAGTACACTCGGTTCACCTTATGTCGAACCCGAGCACCTTCTGCTGGGCATGATTCGCGAAGATAAAGACTTCGTGGCGCAGCTTCTGCCCGGGAAACGAGAGGCGCTCGACCAACGCATCCGCGAAGGAGCCGAGGCGCGCGAGCGAATCGCGACGAGTGTCGACCTGCCGCTCTCGAGGGCCGCTAGGCACTGCCTGGCTTACGCGGCCGAAGAAGCCGAGCGCATGGCTCACAAGAATATCGGGGTTCCTCATTTGCTCATGGGTCTGTTACGCGAAGAATCCCGCGCCAAATCGATTCTCGAGGATTTTGGCGTGAACCTTGATGCCGCCCGCAACGCGGTGCTGCGCGGCACCACGGATCCCGTACAGCTGTTCTACGCGCTCCAGAGCCGCTTCACTCCTCTGACTCTGCGCCTGCGGCCGGAGAATGAGCCCGCGTTCACCTTCCTGCCATGACCATCCGCCAGCTTGGCGCAGATTTGCGCTCCGGTCGAATCTCGTGTGTGGATCTGATCGAGCAATCGCTCGTACGCGCGCGTGAGCACGGAGACCTTCGCGCCTTCATCACCGTGACCGACGAGGAAGCGCGCGCCGAAGCAGCCGAGCGCGATCGCGAACTACGGCAGGGTCTCGATCGCGGTCCTCTGCACGGCATTCCGATCGCACTCAAAGATCTCTTCTACACCAACGGCATTCGCACCACCGGCGGCTCTCTGCTTTACAAGGATTTCGTTCCCGATTACGATGCCGATGTTGTCGCACGATTGCGCGAGGCGGGCGCAATCAGTATCGGCAAGCTCAACCTGCACGAGCTGGCATTCGGCATCACTTCGCGCAATCCGCACTTCGGGACGGTTCTGAATCCCGTTGATAAAACCCGTCTGGCGGGCGGCTCGAGCGGCGGTTCCGGCGCAGCCATAGCCGCCGGCATTGTGCCCATGGCGCTTGGCACCGATACCGGCGGCTCCATTCGCATTCCGGCTTCTTACTGCGGCATCGTCGGTCTGAAGCCGAGCTACGGTCTGGTGAGCCGGCGTGGTGTTCTGCCGCTCGGTTTCACGCTCGATCACGTAGGGCCCATGGGTACAAGCGTCGAATACTGCGCGCTCGCCATGAACGCTATGGCCGATGTGCAGCAGGAATACAATCTGCCACCGCTGGCTGACTTCAAGGGCATACGAATCGGCCTGCCGCGCAACTTCTTCTTCGACAATGTCGACGAGTCCGTCGCCAATGCAGTGAAGAACGCCATCGGACGAATGCAAACTGCCGGCGCGCAAGTCAGCGAAGTCCTCGTCCCTGATTTCGCGGAACTAAACACCGTTTCACACATGATTCTTCTGGCCGAATTCGCCTCGCTGCATCCGGGAGCGCGCGACCGCTCACGATTCGGCAACGACGTCTGGGCTCTGCTCGAGCAGGGCCGTATGGTCGCCGCGCACGAATACATCAATGCCCAGCGCCTGCGCCAGCTCTTTCGCGAAGAAATGCGCGGGGTTTGGAAAAACATCGATGTACTCGCCACGCCCACCACTCCCATCGTGGCGCCGCCTGCCGAAGCCAAGACGATTCGCATCCATGGCCAGGAGGAAGGTGTCCGGCCCGCCAGCACCCGCCTGGTCCGCGCCGTCAATTGCACCGGTGAACCGGCGCTTTCCATGCCCTGCGGCAAAACACCAGAAGGCTTGCCGGTTGGTTTGCAGTTGATCGGCCCCATACGCAGCGACGCCCGGCTCCTGCAAATCGCCAAAAGCCTGGAGTCACTCCTCGAACATCCGAACTGAGTTCTCGAAGGCTGCTTATTCTCTCGCCAGCACCGCGTTCAGGCTGCCCTGGCGATAGCCTTCCAGGTCAAGCGTCACGTACAAAAAGCCGAGCTGTTTGAAGACCTTTGTGAAGGCCTCGGCTACGTCCGAATTGAGCGCGCGTGGAAGCTCGTCTTTGGCGATCTCGATACGCACCAGCTCACCATGAAAGCGCACTCGAAACTGCCGGAATCCGAGCGCCCGAATGAACTCTTCGCCTTCTTCAATCGTGCGAATCGTCTCTTTCGTTACCGGAGTTCCGTAGGGCACGCGCGAGCTCAGGCAAGCCGCCGCCGGACGGTCCCAGATCGATAAGCCCGCACGCTTGGCCAGTTCCCGAATCTCGGCTTTGCTCAGCTTGGCTCGCACCAGCGGCGCTTCCACTTCGTGCAGCTTCGCGGCCTGCTGCCCGGGCCGGTAATCGCCCAGGTCGTCCGCGTTTACGCCATAAACAATGTGCCGGTAGCCTTCGCGTGCGGCGTACTCGTTGAGTCGAGTAAACAGCTCGTCCTTGCAGTGGAAGCAGCGATTCTTATCGTTGCGCACATACTCGGGGTTCTCGAACTCATGCGTGGCGATGTACTGATGTCGAAAACCGCATTCGCGCGCAAATTCTTCAGCCGCGCGTTTGTGCGATGCCGGAATCGAAGCGGAATCGGCTGTGATGGCGATTGCGTCTTCTCCCAGCACGTGCTGTGCAGCCCACGCCAGATACGCTGAATCGGTTCCGCCCGAATAAGCAACGATTACTCGTCCAAGCTCACGTAAGTGCGAAAAAACCGCCTCTTGCTTTTCGAGCAGTTCGGCCTCGCTCGCCGAAGTACGCGTGCCTTCGATGGCGACTAGCGCTGCCATATCTCCACTATAAGCGCCCCCCGGCGAGTGCCCCTTGTCATCACCTCCCGGGTTCCCGTTCACTCGAGATTCCAGCACGCCAGCAGGGCAAAGCCTCTTTCTCGCAGCTAACCAATTCATAACTAATCTCAGGAATTTACGCTGCAAGCGCTTGCTTAATACTTTCTCCTGCTTGTCTTTCGAGCCGACCCGCTTTTCTTTGCTGTTGTTTTCGTGTATTCTGTTTACAACCAATTCAGGGCTGTTACAAAAGGGGTCCATATGAGAAGTCGCTCGCTGGCGCTTTTTGCGCTCTTTCTGCTGTTTGCCGGGTCCTTCACGCTGCTCAATGCGCAGGAGGTCGCGGCAACGCTCACCGGAACCATCACCGATCCCACCGGCGCCGTCGTGCAAGGCGCCGAGATCACGATTCACAACAACGACACCAATACCGACGTGCGTACACTCACCACCTCGGGATCCGGCGCCTACACCGCCACCAATCTGCCGCCCGGGAACTACACCGTCAATGTGAAAGCTTCCGGTTTCCGCGTCAATTCCATTTCGAATGTCGTGCTGCACGTCGCTGAACTGCGCACGCTGAACGCCCAACTCGAACCGGGACAGGTTACCGAAACCGTCAACGTCGCTTCGACCACCACGCCCGTGCAGACCTCGAGCGCGGCGCAGGCCGCCACCATCACCGGCACGCAGGTGCGCGAACTGCAGCTCAATAACCGCAACTTCGAGCAGCTGGTCACGCTGCAGCCCGGCGTCGTTTCGGGCCTGCCGGACATCATCAATTTCGGCATCAGCAATACCAGTTCAGTCTCAGTGAACGGGGCGCGCACCGGGGCCAATAACTGGACCGTGGACGGTGCCGACATCAACGACAGCGGCTCGAATCTCACCCTGTTGAATGTGCCGAGCGTCGATGCCATTCAGGAATTCACCATGCAGCGCAGCACCTATGACGCGCAGTACGGTCGCAGCGGCGGCGGTCAGGTGCTTGTAGCTACCAAATCCGGCACCAGCCAGTTCCATGGCGATGCCTACGAGTTCTTTCGCAACGATATTCTCAACGCCAACGAATTCTTCGCCAATACTGCGGGCCGTCCCAAAGCGCCGCTGCGCTACAACGACTTCGGATTCACCATCGGCGGCCCGCTCTTCATCCCCAAGGTCTACAGCCGCAGCGCATCGAAGACGTTCTTCTTTTGGTCCGAAGAATGGCGTAAGACCGGGCAGCCCTCAACCAATACGGCGCTGCTGCCCGCCACTGGCGAACTGAACGGCAGCTTCCCGGGTGTACAGCTGAATCCCGCATCGGCCCCCGCGGGCTGCATTACCAACACACCTGCTGGCGGCCAGATCAACCCCGCCTGCTTCAGCCAAAACGCCAAGGCGTACATCGCCAACATCTATTCGAAGTTCACGGCAAATGGCCCTTCGAACGAATACATCAGCACCGTCAATTCGAAGCAGAATTATCGCCAGGACATCGTACGCGTCGACCAGAACATCACCGACCGCGTCCACCTCTTCGGCCGCTTCATGCAGGACGATGTGCCGACAACCGAACCGGGTGGACTCTTCGCCGGCAATCCCCTGCCCGGCATCTCGTCCACCGCGACCGATGCTCCGGGCCGCAACGTGGTTGGCAATCTCACCTATACGATTTCTCCTTCGGTCGTGAATGAGGTTGCGTACGCCTACTCCTGGGGCGCCATCAACAGCTCCATCACGGGCTCGATCACTTCACCCGACTTCGTCAAGTCGCTCACCAATAATTTCCCGTACACCGATCCCTACAACCGCGTGCCCGGTATCACGATCACCGGCGTAACCGGCGTGGCGATTCCGGTCTCGCCCTACCACGAACGCAACATCGATCAGAACGTCTACGACAATCTCTCCATCAGCCACGGCAATCATTCCATTCGCACCGGCATCAGCGTGCAATGGATGGAAAAGACGGAAAACGCGGTTAACGGCACGAACGGCAGCTTCAGTTTCCGCAACGCTTATGGCAATCCCGCGTTCGCGAACTTCCTTCTGGGCGATGCATCCCAGTTCACGCAGGCCAACCGCGACATCATTCCCGACCTGCACTATGTGAACATCGAGGCCTTCGTTCAGGACGACTGGAAAATTCGTCCCAACCTGACGCTCAACCTTGGCGTTCGCTACAGCTACTTCCCGTCGCCGACCGATTCGAACAACGTTCTCGATAACTTTGATCCAGCGGTATTCAATCCGGCGGCGGCACCGCTGATCAATCCCGTAACAGGCCAGTTCGTTGCCGGCCAGGGCGTCGTCCCCGCCACCTATGTCAACGGCATCATCTTCCCGAAGAGCTCCTGCGCCGCTGTGCAGAAGACGGCTCCCGTCACCTGCTCTCCCTACGGCAACCTGGTGAATCCCAACTCCAACAACAACTGGGGTCCGCGTGCAGGCTTTGCCTGGGATCCGCGCGGCAATGGCAAAACGTCGATTCGCGGCGGTTACGGGATTTACTACGATCGCTCGCTCAACGGCATCTGGGAGCAGAACGCCTTCGCCAATCCGCCGCTGGTGCAGAGCGCGCTGATTCTGAACACGAAATTCGACAACCCCCTCGGCGGCACGACATCCACCCCGCTCGGCCCGACGCCTCCGCATGCCACCGGCAATCCGACCTTCAAAGTTCCTTCGTATCAGGGTTGGAACTTCTCGGTGCAGCAGCAGATCGCGTCGAACACTGTGCTCGAAGTGGCGTATGTTGGCGGCGTAGGCCGTCATCTGCTCGGCGAATACGATCCCGAACAGCCTACTCTGGGCGTTCGCTTCGCCAATCCGACCGTACAGGTCAACGCCATCCGTCCGTATGTCGGCTATTCCGATTTCACGGATATCGCGCCGCTCTTTAACAGCAACTACAATTCGCTCCAGGTCTCAATGAACCGCCATGTCACGAATCAGCTGACCATCGGCCTCGCTTACACGTGGTCTCGTAACCTGGCCGATAACGCTGCTGATCGCGGAGCACCGGTGAACGACACTTACAACTTCTACCAGAGCTATGGACCTCCCGGCATCAACACGCCGCATGTCTTCAAGGCCAGCTATGTCTGGGATCTGCCCATCTTCAAATCGCAGCAGGGCTTCTTCGGGCACGTACTGGGTGGCTGGGAACTCTCCGGCATCACCACCTTCCAGTCCGGCTCCTCCTTCACCATTACGCAATCGAACGACCCGTTCAATTCGGACGATTGGGGCACCGGCGCCGGTCTCTTCCCCGGCGGCATCGGCATCGATCCCAGCAGCATCGCGCCTCGCGCCGATGTCGTCCCGCGCCAGAGCATTTCGGGCCCGGGCACGGTTGCTCAATACTTCAACACGGCTGCGTTCACCGATGCCATCGGTCATTTCGGTACCGCCAGCCAAGGCGTGCTGCTCGGTCCGGGCATCGAGAACTGGGACCTCTCGGGAATCAAGAACATCAAGTTCACCGAGCGGTTCAACCTGCAGTTCCGCGCCGAGTTCTTCAACGCCTTCAACCACGAGTCGTTCAGTACCGTCAGCAGCAACGTGGATAGTTCGAATTTCGGCCGCATCACCGGCGGCCACCTTCCCCGGAATATCCAGCTCGGCTTAAAATTGAATTTCTGACGAGCTGTACTTCGTTTAAAGCCGCCGCAGCGCTTCTTCTCCTTGGCGCTGCGGCAGCTTTTCCTTCTACTCAACTCGACTCTCTTCTCGCGCAAGGCTCCCAGGCGCTTCAGCAGGGCCGGTTCGCACTCGCGGAATCGGATTTCCGCCAGGCGCTTGTGCTCTCTCCCAATTCTGTCGAGATACTCAACGACCTTGCAATCTCGCTTGTGAATCAGGCACGCGTCGATGAAGCCATCGAACTTTATCGCCGCGCGTTAAAGATCAAACCCGGCGACTCGATAACCACTCGCAACCTCGCCGTCGCCTATTTTCGAGGCCATTACTACGAGAAGGCGCGCCCGCTGGTTGAGCAAGTCGCGCGCGATCAACCCAATTTCCAATCTCTCGATCTCGCCGGACTTACGCTCTTCGCCCTCGATCAATATCGCCCCGCTGCTGAATACCTGGAACGCGCCAGCGCTCTGCAGCCGCGTGATCTTGCGACGCTGAATGCCCTCGGCAATATCTATCTGCGCCTGCACGATTACGCGAAAGCTACCGATGTCTTCGCGCGCATGCTCAAAGCCGATCCAAACTCAGCCGAAGCGCACGTCCTGATGGGCATGGCCTACGACAAGATGTCGCGCAACGACGACGCGCTCGCCGAGTACCAGGCCGCCGAACGCGCCGACCCGAAGTTTCCCGGCGTGCACTCCGGTCTCGGTCTCATCTACTGGAAACAATCGAAGTATGCAGAGGCCAAACGCGAATTTGAAGCCGAGCTGAGCCGCTATCCCAACAGCCCGGTCTCGCTCTGTCTTCTGGGGCAGATTCTGCAGCGGGAAGGCAATCCCTCCGCCGCGCGCGATTACTATCAGGCCGCCGTCAACACCAATCCGAATTACCAGGAAGCACTATTCGGCCTCGGCCAAACGGAATTAGCGCTGAACAATCCCTCCGCCGCCATTGCGCCCTTGCAGAAGGCCGTCAAGCTCAACCCGAATTCTGTGCAGGCTCATTTCGTACTCGGCACGGCTCTCAAAAAAGTGGGTCGCACCCGTGAAGCGCTAGCCGAGCAGCGCACCGCTGAGCAGATTCAAGCCGCACAACGCGCGCGTGAGGCCGAAAAGCTTAATCGCTAAAATGCCTCAATACTTCGGCACACTCGGATCCACGTCGTTGCTCCACGCCGTGATCCCGCCCGTCATATTCCGCACGTGCTTAAATCCGTTCGCCTTCAGCAGATCGACCGCGCGCTGGCTGCGTCCCCCGCTCTTGCACTGCGCCACAATGTCGGCATCTTTATCGAGCTCGTTCAGGTGCTTCGGCAGCTCGCCCAGCGGAATCAGCTTCGATCCCGGAATGCGCGCAATCTGATACTCATGCGGCTCGCGCACATCGAGCAGCAGGAAGTTATCCCCGCGATCGATCTTCTCCTTCAGTTCCTTTGCGGTAATCGCGTCGCCAGCTGGTTTCGTTTCGCTCATCGGTTTTACTCCGCAGAACTCCTGATAGTCGATTAATTTTGTCACGCTCGGATGATGCCCGCAGACCGGGCAATCCGGGTCGCGCCGCAACCGCAGCTCGCGGAATCTCATGCCCAGCGCGTCGTACAGCAGCAGCCGGTTCTTTAGTGTCTCACCGACGCCCAGAATAATCTTCACCGCCTCAGTCGCCTGGATCAGCCCGATAATGCCCGGCAGAATTCCCAGCACCCCGCCCTCGGCGCAGCTCGGCACCAGACCCGGCGGAGGCGGCTCCGGATACAAACACCGATAGCACGGCCCGTCTTCATACGCAAAAACCGTCGCCTGTCCTTCGAAGCGAAAAATCGAGCCGTAGACATTCGGCTTCTTCAGCAGCACGCAGGCATCATTCACCAGATAGCGCGTCGGAAAATTATCCGTGCCATCGATCACGATGTCGTAATCCTTCAAAATGTCGAGCGCGTTCTCGCTCGTCAATCCCGTCTCGAATTTATCGATCGCGATATTCGGATTGATGTCGCGCATCTTGTCCGCCGCCGAATCGATCTTCTTGCGGCCCAGATCGCTCGTTCCGTGAATCACCTGCCGCTGCAGATTCGACGCGTCCACGACGTCGAAATCGACAATACCCACGCGCCCCACGCCAGCCGCCGCCAGATAAAGCCCAAGCGGCGCACCGAGGCCGCCCGCGCCGATCAGGATGATTTTCGCCTGCTTCAGCTTGAGCTGCCCATCCATACCGACTTCGGGCAGAATCAGATGCCGGCTATAACGCGCGATCTCCTCATTGCTCAAAGCCGCCGGCGGTTCCGCTACTCCAGCCGCTCCGCCCGCAATGCTCGGCACAATCGAGATCGTCTCGTTTCCCTGAAGTTCGGTCTGGTCTTTGTCGAGGTAGCGAATGTCTTCGTCGTTCACATAAACATTTACGAAGCTCCGCAGCTTGCCTTCATCCGTGTAAAGATTTTTTTTCAAATTCGGGAATTGCGTCGTAAGTTGCCCGAGCGCTTCGGCGACCGTCCCGCCCGTCACCTCAACCGAATCCTGCTCGCCGGTGAATCGCCGCAGCGCCGTCGGTATCAAAACTTTGGCCATACAAACTCCTCTTTCTCTGCTTTCGTCTGATCTGGATCGGGAAGAAAACTATTGGCGTGATCGAATTTCCCGCGCTTCACGCTCAGCACCACAAACGAATACCACGGGCACGAATTCTTCAAATCCGTCTGTGAAAAATAAGCGTCCGCGTCTGGATGCGAATGATAAATACCAATCAGATCGAGCCCTTTCTCCCGCGCCGCTTTGTCCGCCGCCAGCAAATCTTCCGGACGCAGCTCGTACATCGCGCCCTGCGCACCCGCGTACGCGTTTTCCAAAGCCAGCGCCTCCGTTACCCGCTTGTTCTCTCCTTGGATGCGCCCCAGCATCGCCCCGCAGCACTCATTTGGAAATGTTTTTTCGGCATGCGCAACCATGGCGCGCCACGGCTGCTCCTCGACTTCGATCACTCCTGCCAGAACCTCTCGCTCAAGTATTTCTGGCCGCCATCGCAGAGCACTGTCACCACTTCGCCCGTCCGCCCCTCGCGCTCTAATCGCTCCGCCACGCGCGCCGCCGCAACCACATTCGCCGCCGCCGATACGCCCACCAGCAATCCTTCTTCTCTCGCCAGCCGCCGCGCCATCTGACAAGCCTCCTCCGTCTCCACCCACAGATTGTCGTCCGCCAGTTCCGGATCATAAATCCCTGGCAGAATCGAGCTCGGCATGTGCTTCGTGCCCTCGATGCCGTGCAGCGGCGAGGCCGGCTGGACTGAGTAGCATTCTACAGAGTCCCCCAGCTCCTGTCGGAGCCGCCGCGTCACACCCGTAAAGGTTCCCGTCGTCCCCAGCGCCGCCAGAAAATGCGTCACCCGCCGTCCGGTCTGCTCCAGAATCTCCGGCCCCGTCGTCTCATAATGCGCGCGCCAGTTCGCCGGATTGCCGTATTGGTTCGGATAAAAATATTCGTCCGGGCTCGATTCGTAGATCTCCTGGCACACCCGAAATGCGCCATCCGACCCTTCGGCCGCGCTCGTCAGCACCAGCTCCGCGCCGTACGCACGCAGAATCTGCTTGCGTTCCGGCGACGCATTCTCCGGCAAACACAACTTCACGCGATACCCTTTGGCCGCACAGATCATCGCGTACGCGATCCCGGTATTTCCACTGGTCGAATCGAGCAGCGTCTTGCCCGGCACCAGCAGCCCGCGCTCCTCGCCATCGCGAATCATACTCAGCGCGGGCCGGTCTTTCACCGATCCGCCCGGGTTGAAAAATTCGGCCTTGGCCCAGACCGTTGCGCCCGCCCGCGATGCGAGCTGGATGCGCAAAAGCGGCGTCCCGCCGATCCTCGCAAGCAATCCCGACTCGGCGACCCTCTCGGCAGCGGCAATCATCTCCCTTCCAGTGTAATTTGATAGGGTTTAAGGAATGAAAGCGGACCGCGTCGAAGTTTCCTGGGACAACCAGAAAAATAAGTGGTTAGTGCGCATCATCGTCGGCGAGGAGGTGATTCGCCGCTACTGCAACGATTCGAAAAATGTCGATACCGAAGCCCTGCGCGCCTCAGCGCTGAAAACAGCGCGCGAGGAAGGCTATGAAGTCGATCCGGCAGCCGTGACCGTCGCCGCCGCCAGCACCATCTGAACCGGTTAACTCGGCCGGTTGATCAGAAAACTTGCCGTGTCTCGAAAAAAATTCCCGAGCACGGTCTTCGCCTCGCCGGGCATCTCGGTTTCTTCGAGCGCAGCGGTCATCAGCCGCAGCCAGTGATCGCGCGCCTCCTCATTCACCGCAAACGGCGCATGCCGCATGCGCAGCCTCGGATGGCCCCGCTCTTCAATATAGGTTTGCGGACCCCCAAAGCGATAGATCAGAAATCCGCGCAGCCGCTCTTCCGCGCCGGCAAAATCGTGATTCGGATACATCGGCCCAAGCACCGGATCCTCCGGCACCCGCCTGTAAAACGCCCCCACCAGTTCGCGAAATCCCTTCTCGCCAATGGCGGCAAACACCTCGTGTTCTTCCATCCCGTGCTACTGCGGAGCGCTCTCCTGCGGTGTCTCGCTCCCTTGTGGCAATTCCGTCACCGGCGGAATCTCCGGCTGTGCATTCGGACTCGACTGCGCTGCCGAAAGCGGCACCGTTCCCGCCGATGTCCCGTCATGCTTCGGCCCTAATCCCAGCCCCGTCAGACTGAGCGCATTGATCTTCCCATCGGGTTCGAGTTTCTGATCGGTTTGAAAGCGCTTCAGCGCATCGACCGAATCGTCGTTCCAATTCCCGTCCACCGGCCCTTTGTAATAGCCGCGCTCGGCGAGCGCCTGTTGAATCTGCTGATAGCGCTCCGCGTCCGGATGCAGCTGATAGCTCGGAGCAGGAGGCTTCCGTGCGCGTGCGCTCTTACCCTTCTTCACACGCGACCGCGGCGTCGCCGCATGCAGCGAGCTCGTCTTCGCCGTCTTCTTCCCTTTCGGAGGTTTATCCGGCGTGCTCGCGCCAGCTAGCAACGCGCCCGCCAGAATTGTCAAAATCAACCAACGCATGATCGAAGACAATCGCCTACTCTTCGATTATGCGACGAACCATCCAGTCCGCCTGCGCTCTCATGTATACTCTAGGTTCGTGACTTCCTACGCCTGCTTCCGCGGCTTTCGATTTTGGTTCTGGCCAAACGAGTGCGCCAGTGGGTCCGCCTGAAGTCATAACAAACAGCGGAATTTAGAATCAGAGAAAGGGCCCACTCGGAAACGAGGCGGGCCTTTCGAGTTTTTGGAGCGAGGTGCCCGACAGCAAATGATCATTTCCATGAAACTGCACGCGAGCAAAGAAGAGGTCCAGGCCGTCTGCGATCGTATTCGCGAATTCGGCTACAAAGTCCACTCGATCGAAGGCGAGGAGCGAGTCGTCATCGGCGTGGTGGGCGTCGGCGATGTCACCGCCTGCCTCGAATCGCTCGAAGCCATGCCGCAGGTCGAAAAAGCCGTCCGTATCTCGGCGCCCTACAAATTCGTGAGCAAGGAATTCCGCCCCGGCCGCAGTACCATCCAGGCCAATAAGACCGGTATCGGCGGCGACGATTTCATCGTCATGGCCGGCCCCTGCTCCGTCGAAAGCGAAAAGCAGATTCTCACCACGGCGCACTTCGTCGCCCGCCACGGCGCGACCTTCCTCCGCGGCGGTGCCTTCAAACCCCGCACTTCGCCCTATGATTTTCAGGGCATGGAGCTCGAAGGTCTGAAACTCCTGCGAAAAGCCAAAGAAGAGACCGGGCTCGGCATCATCACCGAAGTCATGAGCGATCGCGACGTCTCCATGGTCGCCGAATACGCCGACATCCTGCAGATCGGCGCGCGCAACATGCAGAATTTCGCTCTGCTTAAGGAACTCGGTAAAGCGCAGCGCCCCGTGCTGCTCAAGCGCGGTCTCAGTTCGACCATCAAAGAGCTGCTCATGTCTGCTGAATACATCGTTGCCCACGGCAATTCCAACGTGATTCTGTGCGAACGCGGCATTCGCACCTTCGAGACCGCCACCCGCAACACCTGCGACATCACCGCCGTCCCCGTGCTCAATGAGCTCTCGCACTTGCCCGTGATCCTCGATCCGAGCCACGCCACCGGCAAGCGCAGCCTCGTCCCGGCCCTCGCGCGTGCGGCCGTTGCCATCGGCGCCGACGGCATGATCGTCGAAGTGCATCCGCAGCCCGAAAAGGCTATCAGCGACGGTGCGCAATCGCTCACACTCGATCAGTTCGCCGCCATGATGGCCGAACTGAAGCCCTACATTGCGCTCTGGAAACAATCTCGCGTCAGCGAAATGGCTACGGCATAGCAGGCGTGCGCAAATATCGCTGGTGGCTTCTCACCGCGCTGGCTCTGCTCGTCGCGATCGCGGCCTTCTTCGGCATCCGGCGCTATCGCTACCGCTTTGTCCGTTCTGATGCGGAGCTTCTCCAGTTGTTGCCCGCCGCTGATCGCACTCTGTTCTACGCCGATGTCGCTACGCTGCGCCGCGCCGGTTATCTCAACCTGCTTTCGAATGCCAGACCGGCCGACGACTACGCCGCTTTCATCCGCACCACCGGCTTCGATTACACCCGCGATCTCGATGCTCTCGCCGCCGCCATCGACGGCCAACACATCTGGCTGGTTGCCCGCGGCCGTTTCGACTGGAGCCGGATCCACTCCGATCAGATACGCGAAATACAGCCCGATGTACTGGCTCTCTCGAACAGCGCGCTGAACGAGATCCATCCCAACGCCAATGCGCTCGCCGCACCCTCGGTTGCGCCTGTGTGGCTGCAGCCTTCGCGCGCTGTGCTGCTGAATCCTTCCGCCTTACCGCTGCCCGTGCGCATCTTCGCCATCTCCTTGCAGTCGGCCGATTCCGTTGTGCTCGCCCTCGAAGCCGCCCACTCGAGCCAGGACGCATTTCTGCTCTCGCTCACCGCCGACTTTCACAATCCTGCCACTGCCGTCACCGCAAAGGATCAGCTCGCCCGCAGCACCGCTATGCTCACCGCCGAACTCGCCCGCGAGCACCAGCGCCCATCGCCCAACGATCTCACCGGCCTGCTGGCCTCAGGAAAATTTGAAGTGTCCGGCAAGCGTGTGCGCGCTCTCTGGCCCGTCCGCCGGGAGTTGCTCAAATCCCTCGAATAAAACAGCGCATAACCCATTCACAGCTCATCCAAACTTTTTTCTCAAATCCAACCCACAGATCTCTCAGTACTTCTACGCCAGCCTCCCAATCCGCGCAGCCATCCGACTCCGGCCCCATGCTAAAGCGTCTTCATGGCAACCGAAGCACAACTCATCGCGAACCGCGCCAATTCCCAACTCTCCACCGGTCCCAAAACCGCCGAGGGCAAAGCCACGGTCTCGCATAACGCCGTCAAGAACGCGCTCACCGGCGCCACCGTCCTGCTTCCCACTGACGACGCCGCACTCTACCAAAAATAGCTCGCCAGCGCGCAGACCCGATGGCAGCCGGTGGGCGACGACGAGCAGCGCCTCGTTCAATCCATCATCGATACGCAATGGCGCCTCGATCGCATCCCGTCTCTCATCGCCGGCATCTACGCGCTCGGCCGCATCAACCACGCCGAAATGTTCGCCGATCAGCCCGAACACCTGCGCGTGTCCCTGCTTGAGACCCACATCCTCCAGACCTACCGCCGCGACCTGAGCAACCTCGCTCTTCAGGAGCGCCGCCTCCGCAACCACCGCGAACGCGACATCGAAGAATTGAAAAGCCTCCAAGCCGAGCGCCGCAAACGAGAAGAAGCCGGCATCAAGGCCGCCGCCGATCTCTATCACGACTTCAAGAAACGCCAACTGCCCTTCGCCACCGTTCCCAAACGCTTCGACCCGGCTGAATTTGGCTTTGAATTTTCAATGGAACAGATCGAATATCAGCTCGCGCTACAGGAAGGCCGCCTGCGCCGTGTCTCCTACCTCGAACAGTTCGCCAAAGTCCGCGCCGCCGAGCTTCGCCGTGAACGCCTCGCCGCCTGAGCGGACGGTTCGTCAGCTTCCTATGGCCACCCCATAGCGAATTGCGGTACCTTGGTATGGGTAAACCATAGGTGCCGCCGAAAACCGAAGTCCGCCAGGGGACGCTCGCCCTCATGATCCTCAAAACGCTCGAAACGCTCGGACCGTTGCACGGCTACGGCATCGCGCGCCGCATCGAGCAGACCAGCGGCGATCGGATCTCGCTGAATTACGGCACCCTGTACCCTGCTCTGGTCAAGCTCGAGCAGGAAGGAGCGATTCGCGCAGAGTGGGGCGTCTCCGACAACAATCGTAAGGCAAAGTTCTACCGGCTCACGCGCGCCGGCCGTAAACAGATCGAAAAGGAAACGCGCGACTGGGAGCAGACCGCCGCCATTCTCAGCCGCTTCCTCAACAACGCCGGAGAAATCGCATGAAGCGCACCCGAATTTGGCTGTCGCGACTCGCCGGATTGTTCTGCCGCCGCGATGATCTCGCCGCTGAGTTCGAAGCGCATCTCGAAATGCAGATCGAAGCCAACCGCCGCTCCGGCATGGATCCCGCCCAGGCGCGCCGAGCGGCGCTCCTCAAGCTTGGCAATCCGGAAAATGCCAGAGAAATCTGCCGCGAGCGCCGTACCGTCCCCTGGCTCGAGCATGCTCTGCGCGACTGGCGCTACGGCCTTCGCCAGCTGCGCCGGCATCCGCTGTTCACTCTCACTGCCGTTGCCACCCTCGCCCTGGGCTTCTGCGCCAGCATCTCGATCTTTGCCTTTGTCGATGCGGCTCTCGTCCGGCCTCTGCCCTACCCGCATCCCGAACAGCTGCTGGGCGTTTTCGAAACGACTTCAAACGCGCCCGAAACCAGCAGTCTTTCTTATTACGACTACCTCGATTGGAAGCGCCTCAACACTTCCTTTTCCTCGCTCGATGTCTACCAGAGAAACATGTTGGTCCTCACAACGGCGCAGGGCACCGAGGCAACACACGAGGCACGCGTATCGGCCGGCTTCTTCCGGACCCTCGGCGTTCATCCTCTGCTCGGCCGCGACTTCCGGCCCGGCGAGGATGCCCTGCATGCCGCGCCCACCGTGCTGCTGAGCTATGCCAGCTGGCAAAAGCGCTACGGCGGAGATCCCGGCGTCATCGGCAAAACCATCATCGACGGCGGCACGCTGAAAACCATCATTGGAGTTCTGCCGCAGAACTTTTCCTTTGCTCCAGCGGGACCGGCCGAGTTCTGGGTTGCGCTCCAACCAATCACCGATTGCGAATCGCGCCGCAGCTGCCATGATCTCTACGGCATCGGACGTCTCAAGCCCGGCGTTACCATCCACGCTGCTCTCTCAAACCTGAGAGCCATCGCGGCACAGCTGGAAAAGCAAGATCCCGGCGACAATCGCGACCAGGGTGCCAATGCCATGCTGCTCAGCGATTACATTGTCGGGCCGATCCGCCGCATTCTGCTTGTCCTGATGTCCGGCGCCGCGCTGTTGCTGCTCATCGCCGCAGTGAACGTCGCCAGCCTTTTGCTCGTGCGCTCGGAAACCCGCAAACGCGAAATGGCCATTCGCTGCGCGCTCGGAGCCGGACGCATCCGCCTCATCACCCAACACGCCGCCGAAACACTCTCGCTCGTTCTGGCCGGCTGCGCTCTGGGACTCTTCGCCGCCCGCGCCCTGATCGCTCTGCTCACGAAACTGATTGGCAGCGAAACACTGGCATACCTGCCTTTCCTCGACGATCTCGGCCTTAACACGCACGTACTGCTCTTTGCCGGAACGCTCGCCGCGCTGGCCTTCCTGTTCTTCACCTCGATACCTGCGATTCGCCGGCCGTTCGCGCCTCGCGCGGATCTCGCGGAAAGCTCGCGCTCTTCTTCCAACACGGTCTGGCGTCGCGCCGGGTCACGCCTCGTCATTCTGGAACTCGCTACCGCAACCGTTCTCCTCGCCGGAGCCGGGCTGCTTGCCAGAAGTCTCTTTCTCTTAATGCAGGTTGATATCGGCCTCGCCCCCGATCACCTCGTTGCCGTCCGGCTCGCCGCCCCCAAAGCGCATTACAAAAACGACTCACAGATTCTCGCGCTCGAACGCGAACTTCTCGCCCGCATCGACGCTCTTCCCGGTGTCACATCAGCCGCTCTCACCAGCGATCTTCCCGTCGAAGGCTGGGGCGACACCACCTGGTTTCGCATCATCGGCCGCCCCTGGCACGGCGAGCACAACGACACGCCCGAGCGCGACGTCAGCGCCGGCTATTTCCGCACCATCGGCGCCGAACTGCTGCGCGGCCGCAACTTTACCGAAGACGAGGACATGTCCAAACCGCTCGTCGCCGTCGTTAACCAGGCCTTCGCCCGGCATTATTTCCCCGGCGAAGATCCGCTCGGCAAACAGATCATCGGGTTAGGCAATAACGCCAAACCAGTCCAGATCGTCGGCCTCGTCGCGGATATCAAAGAAGGCCCGCTGGACACCGCCAACCGCCCCGTCTTATATTTCCCGTTCAACCAGAACCTCTCGCCTTACTTCGATCTCGTGGTCCGCACCACTCGCGGCGAACGCGCTTTCCTGCACACGCTGCTCTCTACCATTCATCAGTTCGATCCGGGCATCGCCACCGCGGAAGAGATCACCATGCGCGACAAGATCACGCAGTCGGAATCGGCCTGGATACATCGCTCCTCCGCCTGGCTGGTCGCCGGATTCGCGTTCTTCGCACTGCTCCTCGGAATCGTCGGCCTCTACGGCGTCATCGCCTATTCAGTTGCGCAACGCAGGCGTGAAATTGGAATTCGCATGGCGCTCGGCGCTGAGCAGAGTCGCGTCTATAGGCTCGTTCTTGGCGAAGCCGCTAGTCTGGCGCTCGCCGGCTTGCTCGCTGGTGTCCTCTGCTCCATTCTCAGCTCGTACTGGCTGCGTAGCATACTTTTCGGCGTGCGGCCCTGGGACGCTGCCACTCTGCTCGCCGTCTCGGCAACGCTCGCCTTGGCAGCTCTCGGGGCCAGCTTCTTCCCTGCCCGGCGCGCCGCTTCCGTCGATCCGGTCGAGGCATTACACCACGAGTGAAAACGTACCGGTCAGCGCGAACTCGTCGTGTATTCCACCAGCACGCCGTTGACAAACTGCGCCTTCAATGTTTCCTTCGCATTCTGATATGTCGCCACAGTCTTGCTGAGCGAACCCTCGGTCACATCATGCGAGTCGATCGGAGGTCCAAACAATTGTTCGACTTGCGCCTGTGTTAATCCCTTGCGCAGCTCGCCCGGGCTGGCATCCTGAGCGGGATGAGGCATAGCGGGCGAGCCCGATGCGGCACTCATGCCCTGTGGCGGCTGGCTCTCGTTGGGCCCAAACCGGTCCGGCGAAAAATAGACATATTGCGCAAGCGAAGCCATCACAAATTGCGGCGTCAGCGCTTCAGGCCCGGATCGCTTGATCCTCAAATTGAACCGCGATTCCCCTGGGCGCGGCCGGCGTCGATATCGCCCTTCCGGCGGTCTGCATTTTCCTGAGCACGAGCCTGATTCCGCCGGTCCTGCCGCCTCCGATCCGGGTCAGTTTCGTTCTTCAACTGATCTTCCAGTTCTTTTTCGTGTGCGCTCTTATCAGGGGGTAAAGTGAACCGTTCCGTCTACGTTGTCGGCCGCAACGCCGTAGCCGCCGCCGCCGAGTTGAAATTCGATGTTGTCGCTCTTCAGCTTGACTTTGGAAATCACCACCGAGTCTCCGCTGCGCAGCGACGTTCCATACTGCCGAAGCCGGCTGCTATAGCTCTTGGTATCGAGCGCAGGAGTTCGATCGGTATAGATATCGGCGCCTCTCTTCGCGATCCGGGCATGTCCATCTTCACCACCACCGTTTTGCCCTCAAAAAACTCGCTGAGCGCTGCCTGGTTCTGACCCTTCACGAGGAACGGAGCCGAATTGAGCAGCGCCAGCACTGGCCACACGTGTTTGCAGACGGATCGGAGTCTCATGATTATGCCTCGGCGCTCTGAGACAGCCCTTGTATGTCGTTTTCCGCTAACAATTTGTGAACTCGGCCGCTTTGCCCGCCCTACAGCGCCGCCTGACCGTCCAGGCTCCGCCACAAATACCAGCAGGCGAACGTGCAGTACGGGTGCCACGTCTCGGCGATCTTCGAAAGCTCGGCGGGCTTGGGCAGCGCCTCCAATCCGTACGCTTTTAACACCGCATTGCGTATCCCATAGTCGCCGACCGGCAGAATGTTCGGCCGCTCGAGCGCAAACATCAGGAACATCTGCGCCGTCCACGTACCTACGCCGCGCACCCGCGAGAGCAGTTCGATCACTTCTTCATCGGCCAGAGCCGCAAGCTTCCCAAAGGCGATCTCGCGCCGCTCCACACGCTCGGCCAGATCCGTCAATGAGGCGATCTTCTGCCGTGATAAACCGCAGGCGCGCAGCTCCTCTTCGCTTAGCCGCAAGAACGAGCGCGCCGTAAGTGCCCGGCCCGCCGCCTTCTTCAGCCGGTTGAAGATCATGCCGGCCGCCTTGCCGTTGAGCTGTTGGAACGTGATCGAACGAGCCAGCGTCTCGAAAGTGGGAGGGCGCGGGACTGCGCGATACGGGCCTACGCGCTCGATAATCGCGGCCAGCACCGGGTCGGCTCGGCGAAGATGCAGAAGCGCAGCTTCCATTGCTTCTTCTTCAATCCTAGCCGGGCGCTGCCCGTCAGCTCATCGTTAGATAATCGGAGTGAAATGAACAGCACGGTTCGCAGCATTCTTGGCGTTCTGGTTCTCGCCGGCGCAGCACTCACACAAGCGGTGCAGCCGGCGCCCCAGGCGGACCAGCAGAGCGAACAACCGACCATTCGCGTCGGCGTCGACCTGGTCAATATCCTGTTTACCGTCCGCGCCAAGAAAGGCGGCGCGCTGATTCCCAATCTCGAGCAAAAGGATTTCACCATCTATGAAGACGGCAAGCAGCAGACCATTTCGCATTTCTCGCGCGAAACCGATCTGCCCCTGACGCTCGGCCTGCTGATCGATATCAGCGCCAGCCAGGAGCGGTTGGTCGATATCGAGCGCCAGGCCGCCTCGGCCTTCTTCTCCAGCGTGCTGCGCAAGAAAGACGAGGCCTTCCTCATCTCCTTCGGAAAGTCCACCGACCTGTTGCAGGACTACACGAACTCCGCGCGCCAGCTCTCAGCCGCACTCAGCGATCTGCGCGGAGATGGACAAACGCCCGGACTCGGCCCTGTGCCGATCCCTAACACCGGACCCGTGCCGCAGGTCGGGACCCCCAAAGGCACGCTGCTGTTCGATGCGGTCTATCTCGCCTCGGACGAAAAGCTGAAAACCGAAGTCGGCAGAAAAGCGCTCATCCTGATCACCGACGGCGAGGATCAGGGCAGCACCTACAATATCCACACCGCGATTGAGGCCGCCCAGAAAGCCGATGCCATCATCTACAGCATCTACTACGTCGATCGCGAGTTCTATCTGCAGGGTGGAATGATGGCCGGCGGCGGCGAACGCGACCTGCGCAAAATGTCGGAAGAAACCGGCGGCCATGTCTTCACCGTCGGCCGCAAGCACACCCTCGACGATGTGTTCAAAGAGATCCAGGACGAACTGCGCAATCAGTATTCGATCGGCTATGTGCCGACCAATTCCGCGCGCGACGGCAGCTTCCGCCACATCGAGATCAAAGTCGATAACAAGGACTACCGGGTACAGGCGCGCAGCGGCTATTACGCCACACCCAACAACCCGCAGTGAGGCTCTTCAGGAGCTCTGCAGCGTGACCGCCTGGCGCCGCGCGTCGAGATAAGCGGTTACCGCCTCCCGCAAAGGAGGCATGGCCGGAATACCAGCCGCTTCCGCCTTCTGATTGCTCAGAGCCGAGTATTTCGGGCGGCGCGCCGGCGTCCGATACTGGCGTTCGTCGGTCGGCTCGAGGACTGGAGAAAGTCCCGCAAGTTCGAAGATCAGCTCGGCGAATTTGTACCACGAGATCGCATTACCGCCACCCATGTGATACACGCCGCTCAACCCTTTTGCCACCATGTCGGCCGTGCGCTCGGCGAGTGCGGGCGCATACGTCGGCGACCCGAGATGGTCGGCCAGGACCCGAATCGGCTGATCCCGGCGCGCCAGGCGCAGCATGGTTTCAACGAAGTTACCGCGCGCGGTAGCCGCACCGGCCGGTCCAAAAACACCAGAGGTACGCAGAATCAGGGCGTCTTCCAGATAAGCCTGAGCATACAATTCGCCGGCGAGCTTTGAAACGCCATAGGCGCCCAGCGGATGCGGCGTATCGGTCTCGACGTAAGCACTTCCCTTGCAGCCGTCGAAGACATAATCCGTCGAATAAGTGACCAGCCGCGCGCCCGATTGCCGGCACGCCAGGGCCAGATTCCGAACTGCCAGCGCGTTCGCCTCGAAAGCAGCCAGCGGCTCCTGCTCGGCGATGTCCACCTGGTTGTAAGCCGCGGAGTTGATGACCAGGTTCGCGCCGCGGGTGGCGATCACCTGTTCCACTCGCTCGCGATCGGTCACGTCCAGCGATTGACGATCGTAGCGCTCCACCGAGAATCCGCGCTGCTCAAAGACACGGCAGAGTTCGACCCCGAGCTGACCCCTGCCTCCGAACACCAGGACTTTTTGCTGCTGCATTTTCAACTTGCAGCATACAAAATGCAGTCGTCAGGCGCAGATCGCTTGCGGAGCGCGCTCCGGTGCGCGGCCGGCGCCTTCGCCGATCAGCTGAGCCCGGAAACGCAGCAGGCTTTCGAGCCCGGTGAGCACCTGATCCACCAGGATCTCGACCTGCCAGGCTCCCTGGCCGACGGCCGAGAAGCGGATGATCTCGCCCAGGAAGAGCGCGTCGTTATACTCGACGCTCACCGGACCGGCAACCAGCGGCTGACTCGCGAATTCGAGAGTCAATCGTTTGTTATGAAATGCCTGAAACGTGCAGGGAAGCGACTGCGGCGCAGCCGAGCCGTGGGAAGCGGTTTTGAGGGTGGCGGTTTTGATTGGGCTGTTCACAGCTTACTCATCGGCAGTTGGCCGGGAAACATTAGACCTCGAACAAATTTCCTCCCGCCGCCTGCCAAAACAGCCTGGCAGGTCGAAAAATGGCTACATTTTCGTGGCTATACTCAGCGTATGAGGGTGAGCATTGCGGAGGCAAAGAATAGTCTGACCCGGCTGGTGCATGCTGCTGAAAAAGGTGAGCGCATAACAATTTGCCGCCACGGCGTTCCGGTAGCCGACCTCGTCCCCTCCAAAGAAGCACCTCTCGAGTCGCGCAGATTCGGGACCTTAAAAGCCGCGCCCGGATTATAGATCCGCTCTGGGATAAAGGCGTGGAAAGCGCGGAAGAGCTCGATGAGTGGATCAAAGGCAACTTCTGAGTGCGTACCTGCTCGATGCGAGTATCTTTGTTTCCGCCGCATTACTGGGCATTGAGGCGATTCGCTCGCGCAAAATCCGCGACGTCCTTCTGGCTGAGAACACAATTCTGGAGTTGAGCGCCGTCTCGCTCACCGAAATCTGCATCAAACATGCGATCGGTAAGCTCGATATGGCTCCGGAGCTTCTGCGGGAGGCGATTCAGGATCTACGAGTGAACGTCACACCGTACACAGCGAAGCACGCGTTCGGGTTTGCGCAGCTTCCTGCCGTTCACGGCGATCCTTTCGACCGAATGATCCTGGCCACGGCCCTCGCTGAGAGAATCCCCGTCCTGACCAGCGATCGAACTCTCCTGAAATACAAAGGATGCGAAGTGATCGGCTGAGAATCCTCGCCCGGCTAGAAGCGTGTATCGATCAGGAACCAGAGCGAGGCTCCGATAGCCAGCGGCAACGCTCATTCATCGGCAGCTGCCCAAGAGAGACAAGCGTTGGGGAAACGCCCTCTCACGAATGTACGTCTCTCTCGCGGGGAACGAAACGATGAGGATTTTTCCGATCGCCATTCTCTCAATCACGCTGACGGTCCCGGTTTGTCACAGCCGCCCGCCGCTAATAACCGGACCGAGTTGCAGGCCGATGCCAAAGCCGCTTTTGAGATCGAAATGCGGCGGGAGGCGGCCGGCGATTGCCAGGGAGCACAGACGACCTTCGATGCGAACCTGTGCTATTACAACCAGAACCAGGAATCCGAGCGCAATCTGCGGAAGCTCGAGACTGCGCTGCGCTCGCTGCTCCTCTCGGCCGGCGTGCCCGCGCCAATGACCGGACCCGGCGGAAGGATGCTATCGGGCAATGAGCTCGCGAGCGAATTCGACCGTTCGGAGCAGTCCTGGCGGGCCTATCTGCAGAGCGCGGTCGATCCCGGTCACCACCAATTGGCTGGCGGTACGGGTGGCCCGGCCTTCTCAGACAAGGTACGGCTCCTTCTAGTCCGCAACCACATGCGCGAATTGGAGGCGATCTACTGGCTGCCGCTGACGAAATAAGCCGGCTAGAACCGCGTATCGATCAGGAACCAGAGCGAAGCTCCGATAGCCAGCGGGAGCAGGAATTCGAGCCAGGCCCGCAGCGATTTCAGGGCCTCGAAACGGGATGGCGGCGGATCGGTTACGGGCTGCCGGGAGCGGATCGTATCGACCACCCGGCGGCGAACGCCGTTGCGCTTGCCCTGCAACGCCCGGACCAGTTCTTCGCGGCCTCGCTTGTCGGCAATCAGAATGGTGGCGGAGTTGGCGCTGTTGGTGGTCTCGATGAGCTTGCGGCGCAGTGCCGGCGGCACCTCTTCTACGGAACGGTAAACCCCGGTGTGCTCACCGCTCGAGATGAAGATTGTCGCGCTTCGCGCCGTTAAGAGTGCCATGCCCTCACCCGCTGCCTTACGTACCCGAAGCGCGCAAACGCGGCCCCGAGATAGAGTCTATCTGATGGCCGGCATTGAGCAGCGTCACCTCAATGAAGCCGAGCGCGGCCTTCGACAGAGATTTATCTCTTCTGTAAATTAATCCTACACGGCGGATCATGGACTCGGGCGCAAGCGACAAAGTTGCGAGCTTTTTCGCCTCCACTTCTTCGCGGCAATGCGAGGCTGCAAGAAAGGAAACGCCCAGATCGGCCATGACAAAACGTTTGATCATTTCCGTGGAATCCAGTTCCATCGAGATGTTCAATTCTTCCAGAACCGGATCGAGCCAGTCGTTCAGGCGAGCGCGCGTAGTTCCGGTTTTGGGCAGAAGAACGGGTTCGCCCACCAGATCTCGTGGCGTGACGCGTTCGCTGGAAGCCAGCCGGTGCGCGGCCGGAACGATCAGCCTGATTTCATCACTGTGTATGCTGACCGCCTGCAGCTTCTTTTCCTGAACGGGCAACTGCGTGATGCCAAAATCGGCCTGATTGTCGAGCACCGCCTGCACCACGCGCGTGCCGTAGGACCGATCCACCAGCAGCTGGACATTCGGGAAGCGCTTTTTGAATTCTGCGAAGACGCCCGGCAGCACGTAAATACAGGTGGCTTCATTGGCCGCAATCACAAGCTCGCCGCGTGGCACCTTTTCGAGCTCGTTGATGGCGTCCTGGGCACGGCGGCGCAGCGCAAGAATCTGCTCGGCATGTTCGGCAAAGATGCGCCCGGCGACGGTGAGCGAAATTTTGGTGCCGAAGCGCTCAAAGAGCGTGGTATTCAGCTCCTGCTCAAGCTGGCGGACCTGGGCGCTGATCGCGGGCTGCGTCCGGTAACAGGTCTGGGCGGCTTTGGAAAAACTCTTCAGCCGCACGATTTCAAGGAACGTGTGTAGCTGGTCGAGGTCCATGGGCCGGCATAGGGAACGTCACGTCACTTCAGGCAACCCAAAACGTGAGTCCAAATTGTACCAACCGGAAGCCGGGCACTTGTATGATGGTTCAGCGTGGAGCTCCGCTGGGCGGCCTTGCTGAGCGCTGTTGGGACGACCGCCGCCACAGGTGCCTCCTTCCGGACCGCCGGTGCTGCGATTCGAACCATATCCAGCTTCTCGCCGAACTGGAGATGGGCGATGCTAGCGGTTCTCGCGGCGGCTGCTCTTCTGGATGCGTCTCTGCCGTTGTTTTACTTCGGCTGGTATCGTTTCGCGCCAGTCATCCAGCTTTCGAAGCGGTTCCGGGCCACGGCTTTGGTGGTTGCATCAGCCGGCGGGATCTGCCTGTGCCTGGAGATCCTGAATTCTATCCACCTCCGGGTCGCTCCTTCCGTACCGGAAAGCTTGGCTGTGGTTGCACAGCTGTGCTGCATGGTGCTTTTGTGCGCTCTATCCCGGCAGGGAAGTGCGGCCGATCCGCAGTGCCCAAACGCGCCGCGTATGTTTCTGTGTATTACAAGAGTTGCGCGGTTATGGGGAGTGCTCCTGATTTTTCTCTACGCCTTACAGGTTGCCGCTACGCCCTTTGTGTACACCGTCGTTCATCAGGTTGCGGTCAGCAGTTATCGCCCCGCACCGCCCTTCTCACGCGTGCTGATTCCGAGCGATGAGCGGCTCATACGCGTTCTGTGTCTGTGGCTGGCGCCCTGTCTCGTGTATGTCGTTCAGAGGCGCGCCGAAAATCGAATGGAACCTGCTTCAGTTCAATTGCGCGAGAGCGCAGGCTAATACAACACGGCGAAATTCCCGTCCGACAGGGGATAGGCCGCGACCACGCTCCAGGGCGGGACACCATCCGCCGAACCGGGGAGCCCGGTCGGGCGCAGATTCCGGTCGAGGAGTTGCCAATGAACGGAGCCTCCCCGGCTCCATTTCATGCCTTCGGTCCAGGCAAGCAAGACCGAGCCGGAGCTACTGGCGGCGAGCGCCGGATATTTTTGATTGGCACCGGCACCTGGTGCGATGGCAGTATCGGAGAGTACATCGGTCCTGCTGAAGTGGATCTGCTTTTCGGTTTCCCAGGCCGCGATGGTACGGGTAGCGGAGCTGACGAAGGCTTCACTGCTCATCACGCAATAGGAGACATTCCAGGGCGAGATCTCCGACCCGGTAAAGGTCGAGCCGTGGTCGCGCGAGACCAGCAGGTACATGTCGCGATGCGTGATGGCTTCGGCTGCGCGATAGAGAACCTGCACGGTTCCATCCGGCGCGGCGTAGGCCGCCAGGGAACAGCAGCCGCAAACGCCGGTGGGCCGATTCCAGACAACCGTTTCGGGCGAGAAGTTCCGGCCGTCATCGCGCGAACGCGACATCCAAATGCGGCGATTCGATTCGCCTTCCTTGCCGGGCAGCGGAGCATGCCAGAAGACGTAAACGCGACCCTGCCGGTCGGCAGCGAGGCCGGAGCCGCCGTCCAGTCCCCAGGCGGTGTGGATCAGATTGCGCTGGGGTTCGAAAGCGGTGCGACTCGAGTTGAGTCTGGTGAAGAACAGCGAGGACCTGCTGCCGTCCTTGGTCGCACCGTTCCACAGAACAAAGACGTTTCCGCCGCGGCCGAGCGCCAGACGCGGCCCGCGGATGTTTCCGGTCGCAACCGCGCTGCCGGCAATCGAATTCACGCGAATAGGCGATGAGAAGGCATGTCCATCGCCTGACGCGCCGCCCGAGGTGCAATAAAAGAGATCGCCAGCCGCCGGATCACCTTTGAAATAGACCAGGTGAACCGCACCACTCGGCTCGACTGCCACCTGCGGCTGTACGCCGCCATCGGGCACGCGCTCCAGGAAAACGTGCGGCGCGGCCCACAATGTGGCAGAGACAAACAGCAATAACGCGAATCGGAGCACTAATCCACTTTCTTGAGCACCTTGGCGCCTTTCGGCAGATCGAAGGTGCCGGGCGGGATCGGACCGTTGGCGCTGATGCGGTCCGCGAAGAACTGGTAGCTCTTGTAGCCGTTGCGCTCGCGTTGAATATCGAACGGCCATTGGATGCCGTTGCCGATGTCGCGGTACTTGTCGAACACGAAGACCTCTTCGTTGCGCTCCTTGGTGAGCGGGTCGAGCCATTCGAAGCTCTCGCGGATGGGCAGCTTGGTGTTGTAGTCGAAGAAGACGTGCAGCGTGCGGTTTTGCGAGTCCGTGATATCGACCGAATCGATATGCCGGCTCAGGTAGACCTGATTGCCGATGTAGTCGAAGGTCAGCCCGGGTTCGTTCAGGCGCGTACGCAGGAGATAGAGAATGTCGTTTTCGGTGACCCGGACGTAGCGCTCCCAGTTCTCATCGGCGATGGGGCGCGCGCCGCGATAGGTGATATCCCAGGCCTGGTCGGGAAGGAACAGATACGAATAGTCCTTCTTCTTGCCGAGCAGTTCGCGCTCGCGGATGGCGAGGCCCTTGGCAGGCCGCGGATCGATGTACTCGGTGTAGACCGTAGCCAGATCGAGTCCGCTGAGTTCGTCGTGAAAGAACGAGTAGACGCGGCCGCTCGCTACACGAGAGCGCATCTGGAGGAAGTTCTGGCCCCCGAGCGCGGCCACGGCGGCATCGATCACCTGCCTGCCTTTATCGGGACCGGGCGCCTGGGCCAACAGCGGCAAGGAAATACCTGTTATCAACAAGATAGCTCTGATTTGTTTAAGCATTCGTTTGGCTGTGTATCGGGGCCTGCCGGTCGCGCAAAAAGCCTCCGGAACGGTGGTTGAAGACGGCCTGGATCTCGGCAATGGCGGCAATGGCGACCTGTTCAGCGCCATGGCCGCCCAGATCGAGGCCGAGCGGGCTGTGCGGGTCGGAGTCTCCGTCGCGCGGAAACTCCGCTTCGGCGAGCAGCTGCTCGGTTCGCTTGCGCGGGCCGAGGATCCCGAGGTACGGAAGCGGGGTATCGAGCCGGGAGAGCGCACGCAGGATATCCAGATCCTGAGCATAGCTATGCGTCATCACGACGGCGGCGGTCCAGGGGTCGACCGGAGGAGCCGGCGAACCGGGCGGGCGCACCGCGACCCGATCGGCCGAAGGAAACCGCTCGCGGCGCGCGTTCTGACTTCGCCCGTCGAAGATGGAAACCTGCCAGCCGAGGTATTTGGCCAGGTCGGCCAGCGGCACGGCATCGTCGCCCGCGCCGAAGATCAGCAGATGAATGGGTGGAACAAGCGTTTCGGCAAAAAAATCGCCGTTGGCGATGGCAACCGGCCGGCGCTCGCGCTGGACGGTTTCAAGCAGCGGCAAAATACCGGGTGCATCTGGCGTTACGCGTTCCAGTAGAACGTGGATGATGCCGTTGCAGCCAAGCCCGTAATCGCCTTCGGTGTCGTATTTGCGAACGACAGGCCCGTTCTCGGTGAACCAGAAGGCTTTCTGAATCAGTTCGGTTTCCAGGCAACCGCCGCTGACGGCTCCGGCATGGCGTCCATCGCGGGCAATCAGCAGGCGGGCGCCCGGGAGCCGGTAGGAGGAGCCTTCGGTGCGAATCACGGTGGCGAGCACGGCGGAATCGCCGCGGGCCGCGAGCTCGTGCCACAGCGCGAGAATTTGGTTGCGTTCGCGCATGCAACTGAGTCTATGTATTACTAGGGTACGCAAGACGGAACGGAAAACCGACCGTCCAAGCATTGATGTAGCCGCCGGGTGGGGGCACTTCACGCTCGCATGGGGTAACGTTGGGGTAATCACCATCGTCTTGATAGGCAATGAACATGGCAGTTGAGCCGTCTCCGCTAAAAACTTCCCCGCCACCGCCGGATACGCTTCCGGATCTGGATCGCGACCTCGGATCTCCTTCCAAGAGCTACTGGTGGGTGTGGCTGTTGATTTTCGCCCTGATCGGGTACGGCTGCTATGCGCTGTACAAGTTCGAAACCGCCAAGAAAGCCGCCATGAACTCGATGCGCGGCAACCTGGGCAAGCAGCACGCCGTGCCAGTGGTGGCGGAAGCGGCGCACATGGGCAACATGCCGGTGTACCTGGAAGGGCTTGGCACCGTGACAGCGTTCAACACCGTCACAGTAAAGCCGCGGATCGACGGGCAGCTGATCAGCGTGAATTTTAAAGAAGGGCAATTCGTCAAACAGGGCGATGTGCTGGCCGAGATCGATCCGCGTCCGTATCAGGTCGCGCTGGCTCAGGCCGAAGGATCGCTGGCGCAGGCCAAAGGGACGCTGGCGAAAGACCAGGCGGCACTGAAGGACGCGCAGGTGAATGCGGTGCGCGATCAGGAGCTTTTCAAGGAGAGCATCATCGCGAAACAGCAATTGGATACGCAAGTGGCGACGGTGGGGCAGGCGCAGGGACAGATCGAGGCCGATAAGGCGTCGATTGAAGCGGCGCAGGCAGCGATCGACACGGCCAAGCTGAATCTCACATACACGAAAATCACGGCGCCACTAAGCGGGCGCATCGGACTGCGGCAGGTGGATTCGGGCAATATGGTGCACTCAGCGGATACCAACGGCATCGCGGTGATCACGCAGCTGCAGCCGATCTCCGTGCTGTTCAGCATTCCGGAGGATCAACTGCCTCAGGTGCTCGAGAAGCTGCGCGCGGGCGCGAAGATGCCGGTAACCGCGTACGATCGCGCGGGACGGACCAAGCTGGCCGAGGGCACGCTGCTCACCGTGGATAACCAGATCGATCAGACGACCGGGACGTCGAGACTCAAGGCCGTTTTCCCGAACAACGACATGGCGCTGTTCCCGAATCAGTTCGTGAATGTGAGGCTGGCGCTCGATGTCAGGAAGAACGTGCTGATCGTTCCCGCCGATGCCATTCAGCGCGGGCCGACGGGCACGTTTGTGTATGTGGTCCGGAGCGACAACACGGTTGCGGTTCGCTCGGTGAAAGTCGGATTGACGGAAGGCGACAGCGTTTCGATCGACGATGGACTGCAGGCTGGCGATCGCGTGGTCACCGACGGGGCCGAGAAGCTGAACGAGGGCATGAAGGTGAGTCTGCGCCCGGCTACGCCCGGCGGCACGCATCATCGCAGCGACGCAGCAGCGGTTTCCGCACAGTAGGACCGCCGTATGAGTCCCTCCAGGCCATTTATTCTGCGGCCGGTGGCGACCTCGCTTCTGATGGCGGGGATTCTCATCGCCGGTGCCATTGCCTATAAACAACTGCCGGTATCGGCGCTGCCGGAAGTCGACTACCCGACCATTCAGTGCACGACGTTTTATCCGGGAGCGAGTCCCGAGGTGATGGCGTCGAGCGTGACGGCGCCGCTCGAGCGCACCTTCGGACAGGTGCCGGGGCTGAAGCAGATGACGAGTGTGAGCTCGTTCGGGAGCTCGATCATTACGCTGCAGTTCGATCTCGATCTAAATATAGATATCGCCGAGCAGCAGGTGCAGGCCTCGATCAATGCGGCGGGCACGTATCTGCCGCCCGACCTGCCGAATCCTCCGATTTACAGCAAGGTGAACCCCGCCGATGCGCCGATTCTGACGCTGGCGCTCACCTCGAATACGCTGCCGCTGACAAGAGTGGAGGATCTGGCCGACACCACGCTTTCGCAGAAAATTTCTCAGCTGCCGGGCGTGGGTCTGGTGACGATTTCGGGCGGACAGAAACCGGCGGTGCGCATTCGCGTGAACCCGACGGCGCTGGCGGCTTACGGGCTGAGCCTGGAAGACGTGCGCACGGCGCTCAACCAGACGAACGTGAATCAGGCCAAGGGTAATTTCGACGGCCTGCGGCAGGCGTACACGATTGGCGCCAACGATCAGATTCTGACGAGCACCGGGTACAAGCCGGTCATCATTGCGTATAAGAATGGCGCGCCGGTGCGGCTCGAGGACGTCGCAAGCGTGGTCGAAGGCCCGGAAAACAATCACCAGGCGGCCTGGATGAACACCACGCCGGCGGTGATCGTGAACATTCAACGGCAGCCGGGCGCGAACATCATCGCGGTTGTGGACCGTATCAAGGCACTGCTGCCGCAGTTGCAGACCGCGATTCCGTCGGCGGTGAAGGTGCAGGTGCTGACGGATCGGACCAACACGATTCGGGCGTCGGTCGAAGACGTTCAGTTTGAACTGATGCTGACGGTGGCACTGGTCGTGATGGTGATTTTCCTGTTCCTGCGCAGTCTGGCGGCGACGGTGATTCCGAGCGTGGCGGTGCCACTCTCGATTGTGGGCACGTTTGGCGTGATGTATCTGCTCGGCTATAGCCTGAACAACCTGACGTTGATGGCGCTCACGATTTCCACTGGTTTCGTGGTCGACGATGCGATCGTCATGATCGAGAATATTTCGCGGTTCCTCGAAGAAGGCGAGACGCCGTTACGCGCGGCTTTGAAAGGCTCCGAACAGATCGGGTTCACCATCGTGTCGCTGACCGTTTCGCTCATCGCCGTGCTGATTCCGCTGCTCTTTATGGGCGATATCGTGGGCCGCCTGTTCCGGGAATTCGCGATTACACTGGCGATCACCATTCTGGTCTCGGCGGTGGTGTCGTTGACGCTCACTCCGATGATGTGCGCCAAGCTGTTGCGGCACAAACCGGAGCATGAGCAGACCTGGTTTTATCGCAAATCCGAGCACGCGTTTAACTGGGTCATCGCCAAGTACGGCACGACTCTGCAATGGGTGCTGAAACATCAGCCGATGACGCTGGCCGTTACGGTGGCGACCCTGGTGGGAACGATTCTGCTCTTCATGGTTGTGCCGAAAGGCTTTTTCCCGGTGCAGGATACGGGCGTCATTCTGGGCGTTTCCGAGGCGCCGGCGGATGTGTCGTTCGACGCCATGTCCCAGAGGCAGCAGGCACTGGCCAAGGTTATTCTGCAGGATCCGGCGGTTGCGAGCCTGTCGTCCTTCATCGGTATCGATGGCGTGAACACGACGCTCAACAGCGGACGCATTCAGATCAACTTGAAACCGCATGACGAGCGGTCGGCGAGCGCCACGGAAGTGATCCGGCGTCTGCAGCCGAAGCTAGCGCAGCAGGTGGAAGGCATCACGCTCTACATGCAGCCGGTGCAGGATTTGACAGTCGAAGACCGGGTGAGCCGCACGCAATATCAATACACGCTGGAAGATACCGATGCGGCGGAACTGGCGACATGGACCAACCGGCTGGTGGACAAGTTGAAGACGCTGCCGCAACTGCGCGATGTGGCGACAGACCAGCAGAACAACGGGCGCGAGACGACGCTGGTGATCGATCGCGATACGGCGGCGCGGCTCGGCATCGGCATGCAGCAGATCGACGACACGCTGTACGACGCGTTCGGCCAGCGGCTGGTCTCGACCATGTTCACGCAGCTGAACCAGTATCATGTGGTGCTCGAAGTGGGACCGGATTATCGAAACAATCCCGCCGATCTGCAGAATATTTACGTGAAATCGGCCAGCGGGCAAGTGGTGCCGCTCGGTTCGTTTACGCATTACGAAGAGACAAGCGCGCCGCTGACGGTGAACCATCAGGGGCAGTTCCCGGTAGTGACGGTTTCCTTCAACCTGCCGCGCGACGAATCGCTGGGACGCGCCGTAAAGGCGATCAAGCAGGCCGAACAGGAGATCGGATTGCCTGCGAGCATTCATTCGAGCTTCCAAGGCACGGCGGCGGCGTTCCAGAATTCGCTGGCGAATGAAGCGTGGCTGATTCTGGCGGCGCTGGTGGTGGTTTACATTGTGCTCGGCGTGTTGTACGAAAGCTACATTCACCCGATCACGATTCTTTCAACGCTTCCCTCGGCAGGCGTGGGGGCGATTCTGGCGCTGTTCATCTGCCGGCAGGATTTCAATGTCGTGGCGCTGATCGGCATTATCCTGCTGATCGGCATCGTGAAGAAGAACGCGATCATGATGATCGATTTTGCGCTTGAAGCCGAGCGCGAGGAAGGCAAGCGCCCGGTGGAAGCGATCTATCAGGCGTGCCTGCTGCGTTTCCGGCCGATCATGATGACGACGATGGCCGCGCTGTTTGGCGGATTACCGCTGGCGCTCGGAACGGGGGTCGGTTCGGAGCTGCGCAAGCCGCTGGGAATCACGATTGTCGGCGGTTTGATCCTGAGCCAGGTGCTGACGCTGTATACGACGCCAGTGGTTTACCTCTATTTCGACCGGCTGGCGCGACGGTTGAGCCGCGGGCGAGCGCGCTACGGCGAATTTGTGCCGGAGCCGGTGCATGGGGATTGAGCACATTGTTTTGGACACCAATCGCTTCGCTCATGGCTCGGAATGGAGAGTACGTTCACTCGGAGCCATGAGCGCAGCGATTGGTGTCAATCCAGCACTCCATCGGCGCGCCTTGCTGATTGATGACGTAATCGATGGCGGCATCGAGCGATATGCGTGTCCAAAGATACCGAGTGCTGCCGTGCTTAGTCCAGAAGCGGGTTCGCAAAGGATGATCCGGTTTCAAAGCGACTGTAACCCGGGCTTTCCAAATAAGCCAGAGCACGGTCCAGCGGAACATCGGGCTGGAAAACAACATGGACGTGATTAGTTCTTACATGAACCGCAAAGAAATGCCAGCCTCGATACTCACATGCATTATGGATCGCTTTCAGAACATGGGCGCGGTCCTGCAACTCGAGTGTGAATTCCGGTTCGGACATGAGCTGTCGGGCCTGACGGCGAAAAGCGGGGTTATCGGGGACGGTCGGAGCGCCTCGGTTCCGATGGCGCCGCGATACGGACCCTGTCTCAGCACCGTGCAGATGGGTGCCGTAGGTAGTGAAGGTCAGCAGGACTGCAATTGCCTCGCTCAAAGGTTTCGGGCCTCCGCCCGCCGAGCCACGCGCGTGACTCATTGCTCCGATATACCACTGCAGCCATGAATCTTTCGGCTCCATTTATCAAACGGCCGGTAGCGACTTCGCTGCTCACGGCGGCGCTGGCGATGGCGGGAATCATTGTGTTCCCGTTTTTGCCCGTCTCCGCGCTGCCGGAGGTCGAGTTTCCGACCATCGTCGTGCACGCGAATTTGCCCGGCGCGAGTCCGGAGACGATGGCGTCGGCTGTCGCGACACCGCTCGAGCGGCAGTTCGGACGTATCGCGAGCGTCAACGAAATGACCTCGTCGAGCCAGCTGAGCAGCACCGCGATCGTGCTGCAGTTCGATCTCAGCCGCAATATCGACGCGGCGGCGCGCGACGTGCAGGCTGCGATCAATGCTGCACGCGGGCAGCTGCCAGCCGATATGCCGAGTAATCCGGGCTACTGGAAAGCGAATCCGGCCGACGCGCCGATCCTGATGTTCGCGCTGAGTTCGGACCTGGTGGGCCGGCCGCAGATGTACGATTTTGCCGACTCGGTGCTGGCGCAAAAGCTCTCGCAGATCGAAGGCGTGGGGCAGGTGGAAGTCTGGGGCAGTTCGCGGCCAGCGGTGCGCGTGCAGGTGAATCCGACGCTGCTGAACAACATGGGGCTAGGCCTGACGGATGTGGCGAGCACGCTGCAGAACGCGAATGCGCACCAGGCCAAAGGCGATCTCAACAATCAGCAGGTGCGCTGGCAGATCAACGCTACCGATCAGCTCTTCAAAGCCTCCGAATACGCGAAGCTCATCGTGACCTACCGCAATGGCGCGCCGGTGCGGCTGGCGGATCTGGGCAACGTGATCGATTCGGTGGAGAACACGCGCAACGACGGTCTCGATAACGGCAAACCAAACGTGCTGCTGGCCGTAACGCGCCAGCCGCAGGCCAACATCATCAAAACAGTGGACCGGATTCGCGAGGTACTGCCGCAACTACAGGCCTCGGTACCGCCGGCGATGCATCTGAAAATCGCGCAGGATCGCACCGAGACGATTCGCGCTTCGGTGCGCGATGTCGAGTATACGCTGCTGGTGGCGATCGGGCTGGTGGTTCTTGTGGTATTTGCGTTTCTGCGCAGCCCTTCGGCCACCATCATTCCGGGTATCGCGGTGCCGCTCTCGTTATGCGGAACATTCGTGGCGATGTATCTGCTGGGCTACACGCTCGACAATCTCTCGCTGATGGCGCTGACGGTTTCGACCGGATTCGTGGTCGACGACGCCATCGTGGTGATCGAGAACATCACGCGTTATCTGGAAATCGGCTGGACCCCGTTCAAAGCCGCGCTGCAGGGCGCGAAAGAGATCGGCTTCACGGTGCTTTCGATGAGCCTCTCGCTCGTCGCCGTTTTTATTCCGATCCTGCTGATGGGCGGCATCGTAGGACGACTGTTTCGCGAATTCGCCGTCGTGCTGACGGTCGCCATTGCGGTGTCGCTGATCGTTTCACTCACGACCACGCCCATGATGTGCGCTCATTTCCTGCGTGCGCACAGCCCCAGAGAGAAGCACAATTTTCTGTACCGTGCCAGCGAGCGCAGCTTCGATGCGATGCACACGCTCTACGACAAGACGCTGCGCAGTGTGCTGCGGCATCCGCAACTGACGCTGATCATCACGCTGATCACGATTGCGGTGAGCGTTTACCTGTACATCATCGTGCCCAAGGGTTTTTTCCCGCAGCAGGATACCGGGCGCATTGGCGGCGCGATCGTCGCCGATCAAGACATCTCCTTTACCGCCATGCGCGAGAAGCTGCATGAGATGCTGCGCATCGTGCAACAGGATCCGGCAATTGACGACGTGCAGGGCTTTACCGGCGGCGGCACGCTCAACGTCGCCTCCATGTGGGCGCAGTTGAAGCCGCTGGGTGAGCGCAAAGCAAGCGCGGACCAAGTGATCAACCGGCTGCGGCCGAAGCTGGCGCGGATTCCCGGCGCAACACTCTATATGCAGGCTGCGCAGGATATTCGGGTGGGCGGCCGCGGCTCCAATTCTCAGTATCAATACACGCTGCAATCCGATAAGCTGGCGGATCTGAACGAATGGGCGCCGAGGCTGCTCGCCAAATTGAAGACCATGCCGATGGTGCTCGATGCCAACAGCGACCAGCAGATTCACGGGCTCGAGACGCGGCTCGTCATCGATCGCGCCACAGCATCGCGACTGGGCGTGCGTCCCGCCGACATCGACACTACGCTCTACAGCGCCTTTGGACAGCGCCAGGTTTCCACCATGTACACGGGCATCAATCAGTACCACGTGGTGCTCGAGGTGCTGCCCGAATTCCAACAGAATCCTTCCTCGCTCGATTCGATCTACGTCCGCACCAACAACGGCACGCCGGTTCCGATTTCAACTTTCACGCACCTGCGCACCGTGCTTGCGCCGCTGACGGTGAACCATCAGGGCCAGTTCCCCTCCATCACGCTTTCGTTTGCGCTGCCGCCGGGCGTGGCCTTGAGCGAAGCTGTAGATGCGGTGCAGCGGGCCGAGGACGAGATCGGGATGCCGGCCAATGTGCACGGCGCGTTTGCCGGTACGGCGCAGGTATTTCAGGCATCGCTTAAATCGGAGCCGCTGCTGATTTTGGCCGCGCTGGTGGCGGTTTATATCGTGCTGGGCATGCTGTACGAAAGCTACATGCATCCGATCACGATTCTTTCGACGCTGCCTTCGGCCGGTGTCGGCGCGCTGCTGGCGCTGCTGGTCTTCGGCACGGAGCTAACCGTGATCGCGCTGATCGGCATCATCCTGCTGGTCGGCATTGTCAAGAAGAACGCGATCATGATGATCGATTTCGCGTTGGAAGTGGAGCGCAAGGAAGGCCTCTCGCCGAAGAACGCGATCTATCGCGCCTGCCTGCTGCGCTTCCGGCCGATCATGATGACCACCTTCGCGGCCCTGCTCGGCGCTATGCCGCTCGCGCTCGGAACGGGCACGGGATCCGAGCTTCGCCGCCCGCTCGGGATCACGATTGTCGGTGGCCTGATGGTCAGCCAGCTTCTGACGCTGTACACGACTCCGGTGGTCTACCTGTATCTGGATCGCCTGCAGACGTGGTTCGGCGCCAAGCGGCAACTGCGTCCGAGACTGCAGACCATGCTCACAGATTCGCCCGCTGCGGGCGATTGATCGCACGCCCTGTACCCATCCCGAATGTGCAGTCCGGATCGGTATGATTATCAGCTCTTGACAATCATATGGACTTGCTCTATTCTGGTCTGGCTCACATGAACGAAACGAACACAGATGTCATTCAGGGAACGCTGGACATGCTGATCCTGAAAACGCTGAGCCTCGAACCTATGCACGGCTTTGGCATCGCCCGCCGCATTGAGCAGATCACGCAGAACGTTTTCAAAGTGAACCCAGGCTCGCTCTTAACAGCTTTGCAGCGGCTGGAACGGAACGGCTGGCTGGATTCCGAATGGCGCGTGACCGAGAACTCGCGGCGCGCGAAGGTCTATCGGCTGACGAGCGCAGGCAAAAAGCGGCTCCAGAGCGAAACAGCCGACTGGCAGAGGCGATCCACCGCCATCGCGCGGCTCCTGAAAGCAGGGGCTTGAACCGTATGACCCTTCTGCGGCAGTTCGCGCGCGGTGTTCGGAACCTGGTTCGTTCCAAACGAGCAAACGATGAGATTGCCGAGGAAGTGGAAAGCTTCTTCGCCGAAGCCAGGGCTGAACTCGAAGCTCGCGGCCTTTCGCCGAAAGAATCGCTGAGAGCCGCGCGCCTTCGCATGGGCAGCACGACCGCCGTTCGCGAGCAGGTGCGTTCGTATGGATGGGAAAACCCTGTCAGCGGGATGCTCCAGGAATTGCGCTACACGCTGCGGCGCTTGTTTGCGACTCCTGGCTTTACTTTCGTCAGCATTGCCACTCTCGCGCTGGGCGTCGGCGCAACCACCGCGATTTTCAGCGTGATCAACGGCGTGGTGCTGCAGCCTTTGCCCTACCCACATCCGGAGCAACTGGTCGCAGTCTGGATGAAAGCGCCCGGGGTGAAGATTGCAGACCTGAACATGTCGCCCTCGGTCTACTTCACGATGTGTGACGAAAAGCGCGCGTTCCAGGCCGTCAGCATCTTCGCAACCGGAACCACGACCGTAACGGGCAAAACTCATCCGGAAGAAGTGCAGGCTGTCTTTGCCAGCCACGAGTTGCTCTCCATCCTTGGTGTCCGTCCGCAGCTCGGCCGCTTCTTCTCCGCCGCTGATGACGACCCGAAGGGTCTGCGGACGGCGATGCTTTCCGACAGCTACTGGCGCTCGCATTTCGGCGGTGAGCACTCTGTCCTCGGTAGTGAGCTCGTCATCGAGGGCAACACGGTATCCGTCATTGGTGTTCTGCCGCCTTCCTTTGAATTCATGGACCAAAGGCCAGACCTGCTCATTCCGATGCGGTTTGATCGTGCGAAAACAAATCTTGGAGTGTTCTCTTATCAGGGCGTCGCAAGACTCAAGGCCGGCGTAACATTGCAGCAAGCCGACGATGACCTCGCCCGTATGCTGGCGCTCGTTTTGCAGCGCTTTCCACCGCCCGGCGGCTACACGGTGAAGATGTTTGAGGATGCGCGCATAGCCCCTAATCTGAGACGGTTGAAAGACGACTTGATAGGCGATATCGGCAACATGCTTTGGGTGCTTTTGACGAGTGTCAGCATCGTTCTCCTGATCGCCTGCGCCAATGTTGCGAATCTTCTTCTCGTCCGAGCAGAGGGACGCCAGCAGGAACTTGCCATTCGCACTGCACTCGGTGCAAACTGGATACGCCTTGCGCGCGAACTTCTGTTTGAAAGTGTCACGCTCGCCCTGGCCGGCGGTATAGCTGGCCTCGCGTTGTCCTCTGGCGCGCTGAAGCTGCTTTTGTCCTCTGACTTACTCCGCCTGCCACGCTCTCATAACATCCACGTCGATATCTGGACGGTGCTGTTTGCCATGGTGGTTGCAATGGCGCTGGGCGTCCTTTTTGGATTGATCCCCGTCGTTCGCTACGCGAGACCGGAAATCGCGAACGCATTGCGCGGCGGCGGCCGATCTCTGAGCGCAGCCCGGGACAGAAATCGGGTCCGGAGTCTGCTGGTTGTCGTTCAGGTTGCGCTGGCTCTCGTTCTACTCGTCACCTCCGGGCTGATGATTCGCACGTTTCGCAATCTGCACCAGGTCGATCCCGGATTCAGGAACGCTCATGAAGTTGACACGCTGAGAATCGGCATTCCGGATGAAGACGTGAAGGAACCCGAGCGCGTGATGCGGATGGAACAGGCGATGCTCGATAATGTGAAGGCCGTGAACGGCGTCGTCTCTGCTTCGATTACTTCGTCTGTACCAATGGACGGCGGGCAATCGAACGATCCCGTGTACGCCGCGGATAAGAGCTATCGCGAAGGCACGATCGCTCCGCTCCGGAGATTTAAATACATTGCACCGGGATACTTCGCCACACTGAGGCAGCGAATGCTCGCCGGGCGTGACCTCACCTGGTCCGATATCGATCACGGCGGTGATGTCGCACTTGTGACCGAGAATACGGCACGAGACATCTGGGGATCGCCCGAAGCTGCTCTCGGAAAGCGCATTCGCACCAACAAAAAAGACGACTGGCGCGAAGTCATCGGCATAGTAGCGGACGAGTATTCAGACGGCGTGGACAAACCCGCGCCAACCATCGTCTATTGGCCGATACTCACAAAGAACTTCGAGGGCGATGCGATATCAGTCCAGCGCTACATCTCAGTCGTGGTGCGTACCCCGCGCGCCGGTTCTCCGTCATTCGAAAACGAGATTCAAAAGGCGCTCTGGCGCGTGTACTCAAACCTGCCGCTCGCGAAGATGGATACGCTTGAAATGTTCTATAACCGCTCGCTGGCACGCACCTCCTTCACCCTATTGCTGCTCGCAATCGCCGGCGGCATGGCGCTCCTGCTGGGGATTATTGGCTTATATGGATTGATCTCTTACTCGGTCGCGCAGCGCAGGCGGGAGATCGGCATCCGGCTTGCGCTCGGCGCGCCCGTTGCTGAAATCATACGTCTGTTCCTTCGCAGCGGTCTGCTGCTCTCTGCCGTCGGTTGCGGTGCTGGAATGATTGCCGCGCTCCTGCTCACACGTCTCATGAAATCTCTGCTGTTTTCCGTCAGCCCGTCGGATCCGCTCACCTTCGCCGGAACAGCATGTGTGCTCATCTCGGTCGCGGCACTGGCCAGCTATCTGCCGGCCCGGAAAGCACTCAAGGTGGATCCCGTGGAGGCCTTACGTGCGGAATAACGAGCCGGGCAGGACACTGTTACGGATTCGCGTCCCCAACATATTCGACCTCGATTCCCGCAACAGCCGCACCGCCCTTATGGCCGATGAAATCGATCGTCAGCTCGCGATTCGTAACCGCGGTTTCAAAGCTCTTGACAACAGCGTTGCCGGGGCCGTAGACAGTGTCGTAATCGAAGTCTTTTAGCACTTCCTTGCCATTAAGCAACACATCAAAATCGTAGTGGCCCGCTTCTTTGAAAGCGTAATCGGCGAAGTGCAGCGAGACGCGGTACTTCCCGTTCGGCAACGGGAATTTATAGCTGAAGTTCTGGTTGGTGTAGCGGTAGCGCGTGGTCTGATACAGCTGCTGCATGTCGGGGGTCGTGTGCCCGATCGGCTTGCGTTCGCCGTATTGAATCGTCGGTTCGCTAAAGCCGTAGTCGGCGGCCCAGACGTTACCCTGCGCGTCTTTGAACCCTGTCTTTGAACCGCAATCCACGCGAATCGTGTCGGGCCGCACTTTCAACTGGATCGTCGCAGTCGCGGCTTTACCGGGCACGTCTTTGCTTTGCGCACTGAGCTTCACAACGGTGTCCTGCGCGAGCTTGTCGGGGGCGGTGTAGGTGCCGTCGGGCGCGATGGTTCCGAGATTCGGTTCGAGCTTCCAGGCGATGTTGTCGTAGCGCGCTCCGTCGAGCGAGGGCGTGAACTGCGCGGTCAGAGTCCGCGGCAGCGTCACCTGGCTGGGCGTCAGCGCGAAGTCGCCAAACTTCAGCGTCATTTCCGCCGTAGCGCTCTTCGAGGAGTCTTTCGTGCTCACCGCTTTCAGAACGATGTCCTGATCCGAGGGACCGGGCACGGGCGGCGCGGTGTAGAGACCGTCGGGCGTCACCGAACCGGGTCCTGTCACCAGCGACCATTTCGCATCGCTGCTCATCTTCCAGCCGATCGCGTGAAACTGGATTTTCTTGTTGATTGTGAGTGTCGCGATCTTCTCCGGGCTCACCGTGAGATGCTCCGGGGCATCGTCTTTCGCGATCACGAAATCATTAAGCAGCGGAGTGGGCGTGTCATTGCCGTGACTGACGCGGCGAAGCGCGAAATAGAGCGATGTATCGGTCACGTCGGCCGGGATCGACTGCACGACCGGAGTCAGGCAGGCGTTGTTGATGCCGGCGCCCATGTCGTAATCGGGCACAACAATCTTGCCCTGCGTTTCCAGGTGAATCGGCGCGCGCATACCCTTCGGAAACGCTCCCTTGCAGTTCGGCTGGGCAAACATCAGCGTGATTTTGTAGTGGCCGTTGGGAACGCGGAACGAGTAGAGCATGTCGGCAATGGAGTAAAGGCTCGTGTAGTAGAGGGTGATGTCCTTCATCTTCGGCCAGGTCATGCCGTACCAGCTATCGTTGATCACGCCCCAGCCGGTCTCGCCGGCCTGCCCGCGCCACCACATGTGTCCTTCCGAGTCCGGCCCGTAATCCGGATAATGGCTGTTCGGCGCGCCTGGCGCTCGGGTGGCATTTCCAACCGCGATACGAATCGGCCCGGCCGGCATCACCGTCACGGCCACTTTGGTGATCGATTTGGGATCGACAACGCTGGCCGCGCTGAACATGACCGCCGTGGGATGATCGACCTCGGGCGCAGTGAAGCGGCCGTCGGGCGTCAGCGTGCCGAGCTGCGGGCTCATCGACCAGCGCACCTGCTGATTGGTTGTGCCGCTCACCCAGGACTGCATCTGAGTGGTTACGCCCGCCTGAATCCACTCAGCCGGATTCGGCACGCCCACCACCACGCCGCGCAGCACAATCCGCAACCGCGCAACATCGGAATCATGCGCCTTGCTGGTCGCGATCACGGATGCAAAGCCGTCGGGCGGCGCCAGCTCCGGTTCTTCCTTAATTGAGCCGTGCTCGGGCGAGGCCATCAGCGGGGATTCATCCACAATCTCAAAATCGGTCGAGCGCGGACCTTTGTTGCGCAGTTCCGCCATCGCAGCTTCCACATCGGGATCTTCGGTGACGTCGGTCCAGGTGCTGATATCGAAGTTGTCGCCGCCATCGGCGAGAATCAGTCCGTATTGCGCGAGCTGCCGCAGCAGAACCTGCGCAATCGGGCTGAAATGCGAAGTGTCATAGGTCGCTTTCAGACGAAAGCGGGTGCCGTACGGTATCTGTCCCCACGCGCCGGCATGCGCGCGGCCCGGCCAGACTGATCGCGGCGCAATCAGGTTATTGCGAAGAGTGAAGCGGATGGCGTGCTGCACAAGACCATCGCGAATCTCCTGCAGCCCGAGCGTGAGCGGCGTGATCATCAGTCCAGCCGCATCCACCGCTCCCGCCGGCAGCGCGGTATCGAGGCTGTTGTACTTCACGCCGCTCTGCGCCGTACACGTCGGGCACGCCTGGTTCACGCCCGCATCGTAAGCGTTATAAATTTCGAAGACATTGCAGTTCTCGCGATCAATTGCGACTTCGTGACGATCGAGCGGAGAATGCGGATCGGTGAAGACGCCGGCCTGCCGCTTGAGCTTCGGCCATTGCACCATCTCGAACTCGCCGTCGTTCTGCGGCGTATACATGAAGTGCATCTTCTTGCGCGGCGTGCTCGAGTCGGCGAAATTGATGCCGTAATCGGGGAAGTAGTTAAGCTTCGCCGGCGGGATCAGCGCCATCCACTGCGCCGAGTGCGGATCGACCGGCAGCTTATCGATACGCGTATTCAGGATGTTGTCGTTGCCAAGCATCTGGCAGCCGCCCAGCGAATGTTTCACCGGAATTGTCGGCGGTGCGTGATACGTGCCGTCCGGATCGATGGTTCCCACGCTGCCCGGCGCGAGCGACCAGGTCACCGGAGTATTGGCTGTGAGATGGATCGTGCCCCCGGCGGAAACGGCCGGCGGTTTCGACGGCGTGATCTTCACCGCCGCGGGCGAAAGCGCTGCCAAAGAGAGCAGCACAAAAAGAGGTCGCATCAAATCAACTGTTGCAGAGCGTCGGATCATCGTTTTCAAACGGGAACTGCTCTCTCGATTCGAGTGTATCGCCGGACGGCAGTTCTCAGCCTCAAAGCAGACCACCGAAACTGGTAGCGGCTCGCGAGCATTCGTCTCAGTCGCGGTTCCAAGAGTCGCTCGGGAGACGCACTCATTCACAACGCCAGCGATTTTTCCGCCGGAGTTGAAGTCCTTGCGAGTGTGGAATTTGCGCGCGCCCTCCGTTGCGCCCAGTAGAAACTACCCGCGCGCGCATGCTTGCTTAAACGTTGGAAAGGATCAACCACTCTTGCTGTTGCTACGTAACCAGCGATTCCTGCTACTGCTCCTTGCGGCCGGGTGCGCGCTCGCTCAGACTCCAATCACGACGGTCAATCTGGCCACGCAGGGCCGTAACGTCGATTTCGCCAATTTTCCGTTCACGCGGCCGGTGAGCGTGGGCGCTTCGCTGCCGTCCACCTGCCAGATAGGCCAGCTGTTCTTCAACACTACCGCGGCGCCCGGCGCGAACCTCTACGGCTGCACCAGCACCAACACCTGGACCGCGCTGGCCAGCAGCAGTAACACCGCCGTCCCGCAGGTAAGCCTCAATCCGGCCAGTCTCAGCTTCGGCACACAGACAGTCGGGACGACCAGCGCTGCGAAAACCGTCACACTGACGAACTCCGGAGTTTCGTTCCTCTCCGTTTCGGCCATCAGCCTCACCGGCACCAACGCTTCGGACTTTCTGGTTTCGAATAACTGCGGAACCACCGTTCCCTCCGGCGCAAGCTGCACCATTACCGTCACGTTTCAGCCTTCGACGACAGCACTCGAAACGGCCGCGGTATCGATCAGCGGCAACGAGCCCGGCTCTCCGGTGCTGATCAGCCTGACCGGCAGCGGAACAGCGGCCATCACCAGCGGCGGCCTTGTGATCACGCCTTCGGCCAGCTACGCGGCGGAAAACGGCAGCGTAACTCTGACGGCCAATCGTCCGGTGAACTGGGCGATGATATCGGGCAGCGCCGGAACACTTACGGCCAATAGCAGCACGTCCGCCACCTACTCAGCACCTGGAACAATCGCCGCACAGAACGCGATCGGCGGCTGTCCCACATCTCCCAACGATTCCGTCTTTAACACGCGCATCGACAGTCTGCCGGTTCTCAGCGCTTCGAGTACGTGGACATCGAACCTCGGCACCGCCGGGCTCAATTTTCTATCGAGCTGGGGCACCAACATCGCCGATGCTACGACGCCTGTAAAGTCGATGATATTTTTCTACACGCCGGCCTACAATGGCCCGTTCGTGATGCCGCAATGGCCGGTGCTGAAACGCGAAGGCGGCGAGTTTGGCACGCGGCTCAACGGCACCGACCACCACATCATGACCGTGCGCAAAGACAATTGCCAATTCTACGAAACCTACAACGACTGGTTCACGCCGGGCCTCTGCCGCGACGGCGTGACGCAGGGCTGTAACGCGCAGAGCGGTTTCACGTACGCCTGGAACAACTACGCTCTGCCCACGCAGGGATCGACCGATGCCGCCGGCCTGCCGCTCGCGCCGCTGATGCTGCATCTCGACGAGATCAAAGCCGGCGCGATCCACCACGGCATGCGCTTCACCGTCTCCGGCGGTCTGATCAACAACTCACCGGTGTGGCCCGCAAACGGCAGCAACGGAGGCTGCGCCGGGTGCGCTCAGTTCCCCGTTTACGGCACGCGTTTTCGTCTGAAGGCGAGCTACAACATCAGCAGCTTCAGCCCGGCCGCACAGGTCGTGCTAACCGCGCTGAAGCAATATGGCATGTTCCTGGCCGATGCAGGCACCGGGCCCACCGTCACCATGAACACCGATGTTACCGAAGACCCTACGGTGATGGCCGCGCTCGCACAAATTGCTGCGGCAGCCATCAATATGACGAACTTCGAAGCGGTGGATGAATCGAGTCTGATGGTGAGCAATACGTCCTGGCGTGTGAATCCGGCCAACGGATACGTCACCCCCGCGCAATTCGCCGCCGTTCAGGCCACCGATCAGACCAACTCTTCGTATCAGGTCACGCTGCCCATTCCGCTGCGCAGCGTGAACGTGGGCCTGCCTTCGCCGACTCTGGCAATTGCCGCGGGCGTCCCCGGCTATCAGCTCACCTCCTGGGTCAATGGGACGTCCAACCAGAGCGTTACCTGGTCGCTGGTGTCGGGCGTTGGCACGGTCACGGCGGGTGGGCTCTATACTCCTCCTGCGACGGTGTCCGCTGCCTCACAAGCCGTGCTGCAAGCGACCAGTGCGGCCGATGCGAACGCCAGCGCGACCCTGTACGTCACCGTGCTCCCTGTAGGCACAAGCCCGGCGGGCAGTATTCGCATCGATTCCGGCAATCCCACGAGTTCCACGGATGGCGGCAATAATCTGTGGCTCGGCGATCAGGCCTTTGAAGCCGGTGATGTGGTGCAGTTGCCCTCCGATTATCCGAACTGGCCGAGCCTGAGCGGCAATATCGAGCGCAGCATGTATCAGAGCGCGATGCATACCTATGGCAGCGACATCGTGTACCGGATGATCGTGCCCAACGGCAATTACAAAATCCGTATCATGTTCGGGCAGCTCTATAACGGTTGCTCGGGCGCGAGTTGCACGTCATTCGATCCAACCTGGCACGCGCCGCTGCTGCTCGAAGCCAACGGCCAGATTGCCGCGCACAACTTCGATTTCGGGTTGCCGATTAATCATCAGTACGCCACGCCCACGGACGCTTATATTCCGGCAACCGTGACCGACAACACCCTGTACATCGCGCTGCGCATCAATCTGCCGGATGTGGTCACGAGCGCGCAGCCATCGCCGAACATCAACGGTCTCGAAATCATTCCCGATAGCAGCGCCGCGCATCTGGCCATCGACACCCAGCAGCAGACGAGCGTGGCCGCTGGAAGTACGCTGCAGCTCTACGCCATCGGCTGGTATATGAGCAACGCTGTGACGTGGTCGGTTTCCGGACCCGGCTCGATCAGCGCCACCGGGTTATACACGGCCCCGCTCAATGCCGGCTCTTCGCCGCAAAACGTGACCATTACGGCCACCAGCACGGCCAATCCGAGTATTCAGGCCACTGCAACGCTTACGATTCCAGCCAGCGGATCGTAACGCCGGCGTGCGGGACGGGTTCTCGCGATTCGTCCCGCACGTTAGCATCAAAGCGATGGCATGAATGTGTCCACCGTCGTATTCCTGGCGAGCGTTGCCTTCGTCCTCTATGTGCTGATCGGCTATCCGTCGGCACTCGCCTTCTTTGCAAAGCGTTTTCCGCGCCCCATCGTGAAACGATTCGAGCCGCACAGGATCACGGTTATCGTACCGGTGCGCAACGGCGAGCGCTGGATTCGCGCCAAGCTCGATTCGCTGCTCGCTTCCGATTATCCGCCCGATCTGATTGACATTCTGATCGTTTCGGACGGCTCAACCGACTCGACCAATCAAATCGTCGCCAACTATCCGGATTCACGCGTGCGTTTACTCGCGCTGCCCGCCGGCGGCAAAGCAACTGCGGTTACGCGCGCGGTCGAGCAGACCAGTTCCGACATTCTGGTGCTCACCGACGTGCGCCAGGCGTTCGATCCGCAAGCCATCCGGCTGCTGGTCGCCTGTTTCGCCGATCCGAAGGTGGGCGTCGTCACCGGCGAGCTCGTCATTCGCGAGGGCAACACGCAGGAAGAGTTCAACACCGGCCTCTATTGGAAGTACGAAAAATGGATTCGCCGCAATCTCAATCGCGTCGATGCCATGCTCGGCGTTACCGGCTCCATCTACGCCGCGCGCCGCGAAGCCATGCCTGCGATTCCGCCCGAGATTCTGCTCGACGACGTTTATGTTCCGTTCAAGGCCGTCTTCGCCGGCTATCGCATCTATTTTGAGGACCAGGCGAAGGCCTACGATCTGCCCACCTCGCTCCATTCCGAATTTCGCAGAAAAGTTCGCACCCAGGCCGGCGTCTACCAGATCATTCGCTACTTCCCCGCCCTGCTCTGGCCCGGCAACCGGCGCTTCATTCATTTCTTCTCGCACAAGTTTGGCCGCTTGCTGCTGCCCTTTGCGCTGATTGCGATTTTCGTGAGTAGCTTCGGCTTGCCGGATCCCTGGCGCTGGCTCGTGTTAGCCGCGGAGGCCTGTTGGTATGGCGCGGCGTTCCTCGATCGCTGGCTGCCGGAACGATTTCCGCTCAAAAGACTGACTGCACCCATCCGGGCATTTGTCGTGCTGGTAGCCGCCGCGTTCTGCGCTCTCGCCGTCTTCTTCCTCCCGGCGCGCACGCTTTGGAAAGAAACAAAGGTGAGTGAAGCAAAAGCGGCGTGAGAAAGCAAAAAGGCCGGCATCGCTGCCGGCCTCTTCTCACTTACGATTCAATTTCGCGCGGACGCTTCTTGCGATTACGCTTGCGTGCCAGCGCTTCCTTGGTCCGGCGCTTTTCACCGGGCTTCAGATAAAACGAGTGTCGCTTGATCTCCTTGACGATATCTTCCTGCTGCACTTTCCGTTTGAAGCGGCGCAGAGCGCTTTCGAGCGTCTCGCCTTCCTGCAGATGCACTTCTGCCAATTAAGAATTCACCACCTTCCGCAAGACTCCAGTGTAGCGCGCCAGAGCCTCGCGCCACTGTTAAACCAGCTCTGCTTGTTACAGTGAAAATTCAGCATGGAAATTGTCAAAGTAATCGGGCGCGAAATCCTCGATTCGCGCGGAAATCCTACTGTTGAAGCGGACGTCTATCTGGCCGATGGCACCATCGGACGCGCCGCCGTGCCTTCGGGCGCATCCACCGGCGAGCACGAAGCCGTCGAACTGCGCGATGGCGAAAAAGGCCGGTATCTCGCCAAAGGCGTGCGCAAAGCAGCCGAGAATGTGACGAAAGTTATCTCGCCGGCGCTCGTCGGCCTCGATGCCGCCGACCAGATCGCAGTCGATGCCAAGATGCTCGCGCTCGACGGCACGCCCAACAAAGGCAAACTCGGCGCAAACGCAATTCTGGCAGTTTCTATGGCCACCGCACGCGCTTCGGCCGAATCGGAAGCCACTCCGCTCTACCGCTATCTCGGCGGTGTGAACGCGCGCGTGCTGCCGGTTCCCATGATGAACGTCATCAACGGCGGCGCGCATGCCGATAGCTCGGTCGATCTGCAGGAGTTCATGATCGTGCCGGTCGGTGCCGAGAAGTTTTCTGAAGCGCTGCGTATGGGTGTCGAGACTTTCCACACGCTCAAAGGCGTGCTGAAAAAGCGCGGCTACTCAACCGCGGTCGGCGATGAAGGCGGCTTCGCACCCAATCTGAAGTCGAACGAAGAAGCGCTCGAAGTGCTCATGGAAGCGATCGAAAAAGCCGGCTACAAAGCGGGCCACGAGATCGGCATCGCGCTCGATCCGGCTTCGAGCGAATTCTACGACAAGGACAAGAAGAAGTACGTCTTCAAGAAGTCGGACAAGAGCGAAAAGACTTCCGAGCAAATGGTCGAGTTCTGGTCGAACTGGGTCGCAAAGTACCCGATTCTCTCGATTGAAGACGGGATGGCGGAAGACGACTGGGATGGCTGGAAGAAGCTGACCGATGCGCTCGGCAAGAAAATCCAGCTCGTAGGCGACGATCTCTTTGTCACCAACTCCGCGCGTCTGCAGCAGGGAATCGATAAGGGCGTCGGCAATTCGATTCTGGTCAAGGTCAACCAGATCGGCAGCTTAAGCGAAACACTCGAAGCCATGCGCCTGGCTGCCAGCGCGCATTACACTGCGGTCGTTTCACATCGCTCCGGCGAGACCGAGGACTCCTTTATCGCCGATCTCGCGGTCGCCACCAATGCCGGCCAGATCAAAACCGGATCCGCCAGCCGCACCGACCGCATCGCGAAATACAATCAGCTGCTGCGCATTGAAGAAGAGCTCGGCGCGTCGGCCATCTATCCGGGCCGCAAGGCGTTTCTGCAGTAATGGGCAAGCCGCTCGTTCTCACAATCCTCGATGGCTGGGGCTATTCGCCCGCCACCGAAGGCAACGCCATCGCACTCGCGCGCAAGCCCACCTACGATCATCTGCTCGCCAGCTATCCGAACACGCTGGTGCACACGTCGGGCCCGTATGTCGGCCTGCCCGAAGGCCAGATGGGCAACAGCGAAGTCGGCCATATGAATATCGGCGCGGGCCGCGTCGTCTATATGGATGTCACGCGGATCGACATGCAGATCAGCTCCGGCGAATTCTTCTCAAATCCGGTGCTGCTCAATGCCCTCAAGAAAGCCGAAGGCCACCGGCTGCATCTGCTCGGACTCTGCAGCGACGGCGGCGTGCATGCGCAGCTGACGCATCTCTATGCGCTGCTCGAAATGGCGAAGAAGCACGGTTTGCGCGACGTCTTCGTGCATTGCTTCATGGACGGCCGCGATACGCCTCCCGAAAGCGGCGCCGGCTACATCGAACAGCTCGAGAAAAAGCTGCGCGAACTCGGCATCGGAAAAATCGCGTCGGTTTCGGGCCGCTACTACGCCATGGATCGCGATAAGCGCTGGGAGCGCATCGAGCGCGCATTCGGCGCCATAGTGCTCGGCAACGGCGCGAAGTTTACCTCAGCGGTGGAAGCCGTGCGCAAATCCTACGAACGCGGCGTCACCGACGAATTCATCGAGCCGGTTACCATTGTCGACGAAAATGGCGAACCCATCGGGCTGATTCGCGACGACGACAGCATCGTGATGTACAACTATCGCGCCGACCGTGCGCGCGAGATTACCATGGCGCTCACCGATCGCTCGCTCACCCAGCCGTCGCGCTCGCTCGTGCCGAAAAATCTAACGTACACCATGATGACCCAGTACGACAAGAATTTCGGCCTGCCGTTCGTGCTCCCGCCCGAGCATCCCGACAACATCCTCGCCGATGTGCTCGAGCGCGCCAACTGGAAAAATCTGCGCGTCGCCGAAACCGAGAAGTACGCGCACGTCACCTACTTCTTCAACGGCGGCAACGAAAAGCCGTACGCCGGCGAAGAGCGCGAGCTGGTCGCATCGCCGAAGGTCGCAACTTACGATCTGCAGCCTCAGATGAGTGCGCCCGGCATTACCGGCAAGATTGTCGAAGCTATCGAACAGGGCAGCTTCGATCTGATCGTCATGAACTATGCCAATGCCGACATGGTCGGGCATTCCGGCAAGCTCGAGCCGACCGTCCGCGCGGTGGAAGCAGTCGATGCCGGGCTCGGCGAGATCTACCAGGCGCTCAAACGCACTGGCGGCTCGTGGCTCGTAACCGCCGATCACGGCAATGCCGAAATGATGATCGATCCGGTCACGAAAGGTCCGCACACGTACCACACGACCAATCCCGTACCGCTGATCTACATGTCGAATGAGCAGACCGCTTTGCGAGAGGGCGGTGCACTGCGCGACATCGCGCCCACGGTACTCGGAATTTTAGGCATTGAACGCCCGGCTCAAATGCGCGGCGACGACCTGCGGCTCGCGCAGAGCCGCTGATCCTTCTACGAGCTGCGCTCGGTCACTAATTCGAGGATTGAAACGAGCGCTCGCTGCGCTGCGCTTTCCGGAAACGTTCCCAGAATCGCGCCCGATTTATCGGTGAAGCTCCGGGCGCGTTCATAGGCGCGCTCCACTGCGCGGTGCCGGTCCAGCATCTGCACGATGTGCATCAGTGGCACACGCTCATAGCTGCCATCGCTCATCACCGTCTCCACCGCGCGGCGTTCATCTTCCGAGGCGTCGGCCAGCGCGTAGATCATAGGCAGTGTGACCTTGCCCTCGCGCAGATCGTTGCCCGCCGGCTTGCCCAGAATTTTTTCGGTCGAAGTGAAGTCGAGAATATCGTCGACCAGCTGAAACGCCATGCCGAGATTCCAGGCAAAATCGCGCAGGTTGGATTCGGCGGCTTCGTCCGCGCCCGCAGCCGTTGCGCCAAGCGACGCGCAGGCTGAAAACAATCCCGCCGTCTTGCGATCGATGAGTTCCATGTAGTCGGCTTCGCTGACGTCGATCCGATGCAGGCGCTCGAGCTGCAGCAGCTCGCCTTCCACCATCATCTGCGTCAGCGAAATCAGTACGTCGAGAATATGAAAATTTCGCTCGCGCAGCGCGAGCTGAAAGGCCTGCATGTAGAGCCAGTCACCGGCAAGCACCGACACATGATTGCCCCACACCATGTTGGAAGACGGCCGTCCGCGGCGTGTTTTGGCAATATCAATCACATCGTCGTGCACCAGCGTGGCCGTGTGAATCATCTCCACTACCGCCGCCAGCTGCCGCGCGCAATCGGTCGAAGGCCCGAACAGACGCGTGCAGAGCAGCAGAAGCGCGGGCCGCAATCGTTTTCCGCCGCCCGCCTGTAGATATTGGTTGATCGTGGTGATCGTCTCAACCGATGCCGCCGATTCCGCGCTGATTTCGCGTTCCACCACTGCGAGATCGTCTTTGACGAGCTCGAATGCCTCGCGCGCTGCCATCGATTGCCTGAGTTTGCTGAACATGTTTCCGGTAAAGTGCGGCGGCTCCCTCAGTGTAGCGATTGAATGCCGAACAGCCGCTCGAAATTCCCTGTTGTAGCGGCTGCCAATTCTTCCACCGCAATGCCTCGCAGCTCCGCGATCACGCGCGCCGTATGCGCCACATACGCCGGTTCATTCCGTTTGCCGCGATAGGGCACCGGAGCAAGGTACGGGGCATCTGTTTCGAGCAGCAATTTGTCGAGTGGAGTAATACGCGCCGCTTCGCGGATCGCAGCCGATTTCGGAAACGTGGTCACGCCGCCGAACGCCAGATGAAAACCGAGTTCGATGCACTCGCGCGCCTGTGCCGCATCGCCCGTGAAGCAATGCATCACGCAGGGCAAGCCGTTGGGCGCCCATTCGCGGCGCAGAATCGCAAGCGTGTCCTCCCAGGCATCCCGCGTGTGAATCACCACCGGCATCTTCGCTTCCGCTGCCATCTCCAGCTGACGCCGGAACACTGGCTCCTGCACGTCTTTCGGCACGCCCCAGTGATAATCGAGCCCGATCTCGCCCAGCGTCCGCACCTTTTCGTGCCCGAGCAGATCGCGCAAGTGCACAAACGTGTCCTCAGTGGCTTTCGGCGCATCATTCGGATGCACCCCGACCGTGGCATAAACGTCCGCATGCCGCTCGGCGACACGCAGCGCCGCTTCCAGATCCGGCGGACCGTTGCCCGTCCCGATCGCCAATATATATTGGATGCCGGCCGAACGCGCGCGGTCTAAAATCTGCTCACGATCGGCATCAAATTGCGCGTCGTCGAGATGACAATGCGAATCGGCGAGCTTCGCTCCCTCAACGAGATTCACTCTATTTGAGACGCGCTCCGGGCGGAATGTCTTCGTGAAAACCGGCCAGCACCGGCAGCCCGCCTTCCACGCTCGCCGCCACGATCATCCCCTGCGAAGTCACCCCCCGCAATTTTCGCGGTTCCAGATTCGCCACGATCACTACCTTGCGCCCAATCAGCTGCTCCGGTTTGTAAGCGAGTGCAATGCCGGCCACGATGGTGCGCGGCTCGGCCTCTCCGATATCGACTTTCAGATGCAGCAGCTTATCCGCGCCCTTCACCGGTTCGGCCGACTTCACCTCGCCCACCCGTAGATCGACTTTCGCGAAATCGTCGATCGAAATCAGATTCGCAACCGGCTCACTCGCGGCCTTCGTCTGCTCCGCCTGGCCCATCAGCGCCGCCTGGCGCGTCTTTTCCTTCTGCTCGAGATCCTGCATCTTTTCAATCGCCGGCTTCGCATCCACGCGCGGGAACACTGCTGAAATCGCTCCAATCTGCTGCCCCGGCTGCAAGCCGCCCCACGCCAGCACTTCTTTCCACTGTGCAGCTTCAAGCGGCTCCGCATAACCCAGCTGTTTCCAGATCGCCTGGGTCGAAGCGGGAAGCACCGGATGCGCCAGCAGGCAAATCAATCGCAGCGCCTCGGCCGCCGTATAGAGCGTCTCGTCGAGCCTCGTCTGCGCTTCCTCGCCGGAATCCTTGGCCAGCTTCCAGGGCGCGCGCTCCACGATAAATTTGTCCACGTTCGAGATCAGGCTCCAGATCGTCTCGAGTGCGCGCGTGAAGTTGAGCGCTTCGTACTCCCGGATCGCGTTCGCGATGGTCAGCTCGGCCGCCTGCATCTGCTCATTCGCGCCGCGCGCCTGCGGAATCGCACCCGCCCGATACTGCTGAATCATGTTCAGCGTGCGGCTCGCCAGATTGCCCAGCCCGTTCGCCAGATCCGCGTTGTAGCGGCCCACCAGCGCGTCGAAACTGAAGCTGCCATCCTGCCCGAACACAATCTCACGCAGCAGAAAATAGCGCAGAGCGTCGGCGCCCATGACCTCGGTAATCGGCGTCGCCCGGACAATGTTCCCGCGCGACTTGCTCATCTTGTCGTTTTCAAACAGCAGCCAGCCATGCGCGAAAACTCGTTTCGGCAGTTCCCATCCCGCCGCCATCAAAAAGGCGGGCCAGAAGACGGCATGGAAACGCAGAATCTCTTTGCCGATCAGATGCAGGTCGGCCGGCCAGCGATCCTCGCCTGCAACCGCGCTGATGTATGTCGTCAGTGCGTCGAACCAGACGTAGAACACATGCTCTGGATCGCTCTCAACCGGAATGCCCCACTTAATACTCGTGCGCGTGATCGACAGGTCCGTAAGCCCCTGCCGCACGAACGCCAGCACCTCGTTGCGCCGGATCTCCGGCTGAATAAAATCGGGATTCTCTTCGTAAAATGCGAGCAGCCGCTCGGTAAAGGCCGACAGCTTGAAAAAGTAATTCTCTTCCGTGACCTCTTCATAGGGCTTGCCGGTTGCCGGATCGATATCGCCCGGCTTCGCGTCGTTCACAAAAGCCTCGTCGACTACCGAATACAAACCCGTATAGCTGCCTTTGTAGATATAGCCGTTCGCTTTACAGGCTTCGAAAAGCTTATTGACCAGCTTCGCGTGCGCCGGATTCGTGGTGCGTTGAAAACGATCGATGCGCAGCCCCAGCTTCTCCCATTGCACGCGAAACTCGTTCGAGATCACGTCCACAAACGCGTCCGGCTTTTTGCCCTGCGCTTCAGCCGCACGCTCCACTTTTGTGCCGTGCTCATCGGTGCCGGTCGTCAGCACGACATCGAAGCCCTGCATACGTTTGAAGCGCGCAATGGTTTCCGCCGCAATCGTCGTGTACGCGTGCCCGATATGCGGCGCCGCGTTGACGTAGTAAATCGGAGTCGTGAGGTAATACTTGCCGTTGCTCATTCAGGAGTTAAGATGCTTGCGAAATGCCTCGCTTGCTTCGGCCATCACGGCCCGCAGCGCGACACCATGCTCGGCGGCGGCGCGGCGGCAGTCGTCGTATTCGGGCGCGAACGTGCCTGTTTCCGTATACTTGATGCCGATCTTGCCGTAGCGCGTTTCGATCTCGGTGGCCTCGCGTCCCAGCACGCGCCGTGTGGCCTGATGACTGCGAATGCCCAGCGTGGTGGTCTCCGCAAATAGGATCTGCGCCAGCCTGTCCGCCTGTTCCGGCACAGCCAGGATCGACACAATCGTGCCCGGGCGGTTCTTCTTCATCAGCACCGGCGTGAGCGTCACATCGAGCGCACCCGCCTCGAACAATCGCTCCATGGTGTAGCCGAGCACCTGCGGCGAGGAATCGTCGATATTGGCTTCGAGCACCGTCACCGTGGTCGCCTCCGCCGCTCCGCTCGATTCGCCGATCAGCACGCGCAGGACATTCGCCTGCTGCGAAAAATCCTTGTCGCCTGCGCCGAAGCCTTGCGAGAGCAGCCGCACAGCGGGTAGCGGTCCGAATTTCGCCGCCAGCGTGGAGACGAGTGCTGCCCCGGTAGGTGTGGTGAGTTCGGTCTGCGGTCCCCTGGCGTACACCGGAGCATCTTTGAGCAGTTCCGCGGTGGCCGGCGCCGGTACCGGCAGCGTGCCATGCTCGGTCTCCACCGTACCGCTGCCCACGTTGATGTCGGAACAGCGAATTTCGTCCACACCGAGCAGATCGAGCGCCACACACGCGCCGACGACATCCGAAATCGAATCCACCGCGCCGACTTCGTGAAAATGCACCTTCTCGATCGGCACGTTATGCGACTTCGCCTCGGCCTCGCCCAGCCTCCGAAAGACCGCCAGCGCATTCTCGCGCGCCTTTTCGGACAACTCGCCCGCTTGGATAATCTTCTTGACATGCGGAAGGTGCCGGTGCTTCTTCTGCTCCGCAAACCGCACGGAAAACTTCGACGCCGCGATCCCTTTGCGCTTCGTCTTTTCGAGCTGATACTCAGCTTCGAGCTGCAGACTGCGCAGCGCGGCTTCGAGCGCCTGCCAATCCGCGCCGGCATCCACCAGCGCCCCGACCGTCATGTCGCCGCTGATCCCCGAGAATGCGTCGAAATAGCAGACTTTCATGGAGTTTCCGCCGTCCGCGCAGTGCGTGAGCGTATCACCAGTGTACAAATGCGCCGCGAAACTCCCTCACGATGGGCGACGGCAGCTATCTCACTGCACGCACTTCCTCCGCGGGCTGTCCGAATGCTGATCTGATTAGCGGGTTTGAGCATCCTGGCGAACGGCTCCGTACAGCCGCGGCACCTGCCATCGGTTCGGGGCAAGCTGATCGTCAGACCTCGCGCTCCGTTTGGGCCTGCGAGCATTCGCTGTCCTCCGGCCTGCGCTCGAGGAACTTCTCGCGCCGGACCTGTAAACAACCATCCGCGCATAAGATAATGAGCCATGCGCGGGCGCGCCCTCGTCTTTATCCTCCTAGGTTTAATTGCTCAAGGACTCCATGCGGCTTCAGCTGAGGACCTTGCTCGGCTGTATAAGACTCACGAATGGTTCAAGCTCATGCATGCCGTGCAAGGAACAGAAGTCCCGCTGTTCTTTCGTGGGACAGTTGAGTGCGCCTTGGACAAAACGGAACCGTGCATTCGAGCAATGACGGAAGTGATCAAAACTGCACAAGGTCGGCAAGACGAGCACGAAGCACACTCGATCCTCGCCGGGTTTTACCTTCGCAAGGGAGAATATGCGGAATCACTGGCCGAAACAGAAAGAATTCTCGCCGTAAGCCCGGACGACGCTGATGCTCAGGGCAACATTGCGTTCCTGAGGGCTGCAGCCAGATTTCCTGATCAGAGAATCGTCTCGGCAGGGACCGCACATCTGTCCTGGACATATCCAGGAAAATCGCTTACTATTCCCCTCACCATAAACGGTAAGCGCGCAAATTACTTCATTGACACGGGCGCAAATGTCTCAACCATGAGCGACGCGGATGCGCAGCGTCTCGGGTTGGAACTGCAGGAAGCCAGCGCCAGCGTCAACGGTGCGTCCGGTGCTTCGGCGCCCTTCAGAGTTGCAAATGCAAAACAGCTACGAATCGGCAACTTTGAACTGCAAAACGTCGTCTTTCTCGTATCTTCCGCGAATCAGCCTCCGTTCAATGACAAACCAGTGCTCGAGCAGGGCATCATCGGATTACCGATTCTGCTGGCAGCGAAGCACATTCGCTGGAATAGGAGCGGCTTTGACATTGTTGCCGATACGACTGCCGCGGCTGCCAGCCCCGCTCCAAATCTGCTCATGGACGAAGGTTATGTCATCGCAAACGCGACATTCCAGCACGATTCGCTCTCCTTCCTTCTCGATTCAGGCTCGATCTGGACCTTTATGTACCCTCGCTTCGCGCAGAACCACGTGAGTTACGTGAAAGCGCACGGGAGCATGACAAGCAAACAACTTCAGGGCTTCGGCGGACAAATCAAGGTTCCGGCCTGGCACTTACCGAAACTTCGCGTCCGAATTGCTGAAACAGTAGATGATCTGAATGACGTCGACGTTCTTCTCGATCACACCGATCAGAACAGCTATCGCTATGACGGCTGTCTGGGACTCGATACGATGCTTCATCGAGGCATGGTGGATTTGAACTTCGAACAGATGCAAATCGTCATTCGATAAGTTTGGATGCCTGTTATCAGCCCCTCCCCCTTGCCTGCGCGGCTCTAATCATCCCCCTCACTGCACTCCGCATAACATAATGAGCTATGCGCCGTCTCCCCCTGCTCTTCGCCTTCTCCGCCCTCCTGCTCGCCCAGAACCAGACCAAGCCGCCCCAAACTCTGCGCGGCGTCCTGCTCGAACAGCTTCACACCACCCATGATCAGGAAGACTGGTTCGTCCCCATCAACATCGCCGTCAAAGGACTCACCGCGGACCAGGCCAAATGGACCCCCGGCAAAAACGACCACTCCATCGGCCAGCTCGTCAACCATCTCGCCTTCTGGAACGAGCGCGCCCTCCAGCGCTTCAAAGGCGAAAAGGCCGCCCCGTATAACGGCAACAACGACGAAACCTTCAACAGCTTCGACGCCCGCAGCTGGACCGAAACCACCGCGCGCCTCGATCGCGTCATGAAAGCCTGGGAGCAGGCCGTCGAGAACGCCGACGAAGCCACTTTAACCAAGAACGCCTCGCTCGTGGCGCATATCGGTACCCACAACGCCTACCACGTCGGGCAGATCCTCTATATCCGCAAACTACAAGGTTCCTGGGATCCCGCAAACGGCGTCAAATAGCGGTTCAAATTTGGAACAAATGAATCGGCCTTTTCCTCCGAGCCCACCCCAGGAAATCCTTCGCCCTCCCTTCTAAAGAAATGCGTGTTTTGGCCGATACGTAGGCTGTGACACGTACTACAAGTTCTAAGAAAAGCCTGCTGGCAGTACTTCCCGGCAGCCATCTGCTCCTCTCGTTCGGACTGCTCCTGGCAACGGCCCTCCCCGGCATGGCGCAGCAAAACGTTTTCGGTTGTCCGGTCCATCCTTCGAATTCTGTCTTTTACGCCCGTATCGATTCTTTGCCTGTTTTGAGCCAGAGTGCCACCTACACCGCCAACATGAGCGGCATGGCCCTGACCTGGGACGCAGGCTTTGGGGTTACCCTCTCAGATTCTTCCGCCCCCACCATCCAGGCGCAGTTCTACTACACTCCGGCCTATAACGGCACCTGGCGCTATCCCGCCTACTACACTGTCGACCGGCAGGGAGGCGCTCTCGGCGGCAACGACGGTGCCGATCACCACACCATCGTCGTGGATTCCGATACTTGCACCATCTGGGAAACCTATCATGCGTATGTCAATCCGGTAGACGGCTCGATCAAGCCGGCGGCCTGCGGCAGCAAAACCTGCAATGCCCAGAGCGGCTGGAAATACGACGCCACCAGTTCTGCCCTGCCTTCCCAGGGAACCACCGACGCGGCAGGCCTGCCTCTGCTCCCGCTGATCTGGCGCGGACACGAGATTATGGATGGCTCCATTCAGCACGCTGTGCGGTTCACTATGGCGCGCGGCTACATCCAGGCCGGTAATCCGATATGGCCCGCCAGCGGTACCAACGGCTGGGGCAACGCCAACAATCCGCCCTATGGCGCACGCTTCCGCCTGAAAGCAGGAACCGCCATCAGCCTCAGCGGCCTAACCGCTCAGCAGCAGGCCTACGCCAACACGATCATCGCCGGCCTGCAGCAGTACGGGCTCATTCTCGCCGACGTCGGCACCAGCATGGTCGCTGAAGTGGACGACGAGGCCGGTGAAAATCCCGACATCATGACCGCTCTGAGCAAAGTCGGCAGCCAGATCCATCCCGCTCAGCTCGAAGCAGTCGACCTCAGCTCACTCAAACCGGTCAACCCCAGCTATCAGGTCGCCGGCTCTGCGCCGTCCTCCACGCCCGTGCTCGTCGGCACGCCTTCCACCTACCTCAATATCCAGGCCGGCATGACCACGCAGATGACCGCCTGGGTCAGCGGTCCTGCCTCCACGCAGGCCGTCACCTGGCAGGTCCTTTCCGGCAACATCGGCACCGTCACCTCCGATGGCCTCTACACCCCGCCGTCTGAGGTATCAACCATCACCACCGGCGTCTTACAGGCTACCTCCGTCGCCGATCCCAGCGCCACCGCCACCGTATATGTGCGTGTTCTGCCCTCGGGCGCCATTCGAATCGCCGGCGGCATCCGATCCGGCACCGTGACCGACAAACTCGGTCAGGTCTGGCAACCCAACCTGATCTTCCGGGGGGGCGCGGTCTACCATGCCGGCGATAACCCCGCCTGGGCGCTCCCCAACAACGTGACGCAGGCTGCCCAGATGTCCATCTATCAAGGCTATTTCTACAGCTACGGCAACGATCTCTACACCCAGATCGTCGTTCCGAACGGCACCTATAACGTGCGCTTCATGTTCGGCCAGCCCTACAACGGCGGTTCCGCTCAGACCTGTTCGCCGTTCCCGGCTACCTGGCACGACTATGTGAGTCTCGAACTGCAGAACACCATCCAGGTGAGCAACTTCGACTTCGGCGCATCCATCGGACATGCTTGCGCCGTGCCCGTCGACGTGAACCTCACGGCCACGGTCACCAATAACGTCCTCGAAATTGCGCTGCGCGGCTCCGTCCCCGATGGCGCGCCCACCACGTCTCCCATGCTCAACGGTCTCGAAATCACACCGAGCAGCGGCTCTCCCACCGGCACTCCGCAGGTCACGCTCAGCACCAACAGCCTGAACTTCGGTGCCCAGGCTATCGGCTCAAAAACTGCTCCCCAGGTCGTGACCGTCTCGAATACCGGCACCGCTCCTCTCCATGTCTCCGGCGTCACGCTGCAGGGTGCTAACCCCACCGACTTCGGCGTGACTCATAACTGCGGTAGCGTCCCCGCCAACGGCTCCTGCACCGTATCGGTCACATTCACCGCTTCGAACTCGGGCACGCGCAACGCGGCCGTGGTGATCGCCAACACTGTCAGCTCACCGCAGGTCACCGTCACGGGCTCCGGCGGTTCACCCAAAATCTCGTTCAGCGAAAATGTCGTGCACTTCTCGAATCAGACCGTCGGCACCACAAGCACGGCCCTCAACCTCACGTTGACCAATTCGGGCACCGCCGCGCTGAACCTTGCCGCCCCAACCCTGACCGGCGCACGAGCGGCGGATTTCGCAATCGCTTCCAATGGCTGTACCGCCGCGCTCAATCCCGGTGGTACCTGCTCGCTCGCCCTAACCTTCTCGCCCAAGGCGTTCGGAGTGCGCTCGGCCACGTTGAATCTGACCAATAGCGCCAGCTGGAAGCAATCCGTTCAAATCAGCGGCCGCGGAACCGCGCTGAATTATCCCGCGGAATGGCGACCCTCTACCGGCACCTGGTATCTGCTGCCCAACGGGGTCCCATCCGTCAAACAGTGGGGTGTGCCCACCGACATCCCGGTCACCGGCGACTTCGACGGCGACGGTAAACCGGACATCGCTGTCTGGCGTCCGTCTAACGGCACCTGGTACGTCGTCCCGAGCAAAACCGGTCAGGCCTACAGCCATCAATGGGGCGCGAACGGCGACATCCCGGTTCCCGGCGACTACGATGGCGATGGCATCACCGATTTCGCCGTCTGGCGTCCCTCAACCGGCACCTGGTGGGTGATCCCCAGCAGCACCGGTTTTGCCTATAGCCATCAGTGGGGCTTGCCTGGTGATATCCCGGTCCCCGGCGATTACGACGGCGACGGCAAAACCGACTACGCTATCTGGCGCGCCGATGGCGGTATGTGGTGGGTCATTCCCAGCAGCACCGGATTCGCCTACACCCATCAATGGGGCGCTAAGGGCGATATCCCGGTTCCCGGCGATTACGACGGCGACGGCAAAACCGATTACGCTGTCTGGCGTCCGAACGGCGGCATGTGGTGGATCATTCCCAGCACAACCGGATTCGCCTACAGCCATCAATGGGGTGCCAACGGCGACATCCCGGTCCCCGGCGACTTCGACGGCGATGGCAAAACCGATTACGGCGTCTGGCGTCCCGATGGCGGCAATTGGTACGTCATTCCCTCCACCACCGGTGTCCCCTGGATTCATCAGTGGGGTGCCAAGGGCGATGTGCCGATGAAGAACTTCATCAACTAGCGCATTCGCAAAGCAGAGGCCGGAGGTGCCAACACAAGGCGCGCCTCCGGCCTTTCTGCTTTTGCGCCGCTCATGGCCCGTGAAGGCGTACCCTGAATGCAATGCTTCGCGTCGCATTCCCGCTCTTTCTCGTCGCCGCCCTTCTGCCCGCCGCTGAAACCGCCCGGCTCGACCAGATTCTCGCCCAGCTCGAACAAACCCGCTCCTTCTCCTCTGTCAGCATTTCGCCCGACGCACGCTACGTCGCCTGGATCGTCTCTCGCCCCGGCAACGATCACGCGCTCTATCTGCTCGACTCGAAAAATCCGTCCGCCCACCCCAGACAGATCCGGGCCGCGGGCGCCATCGGACGCGCCGATTACTCCCAGATCGCCTGGTCGCCCGATTCCCGGCAGTTCGCCTTCTTCTCCGATGCCGGCTCGCACCAGAATCAGATCTATCTCGCCCGCCCTGATCAGTCCACGGCCCGCGAGGTCTCCAACCTCGACGGTTATGTAGATTCTCTACACTGGTCGCCTTCCGGGGATCAACTCTCGTTTCTCTACATCGAACACGCCGGCGGTGGCGGCCCGCTCGAAGCTGTCCCGTCCCAGACCGGTGTCATCGGCAGCGACATTCACAACGCGCGCCTTACACTGCTGCCCGCATCCGGCGGCAATCCGCGCTCGCTCACTCCGGCCGATCTCAACATCTATGAGTACGATTGGTCCGCCGATTCGAAACAGTTCGCCGCCATCGCCGCCCCCGGCCCCGCGGATAACAACTGGTGGACCGCGAAGCTCTACACCGTCGACGCCCAAACCGGCGCGATGAAGCTCCTCTACACGCCGCCCGCCGACCGCCAGCTCGCAGCGCCGCATTGGTCGCCCGACGGCACCCGCATCGGCCTTCTGTCTGGCATCATGAGCGACGCCGGATTCGATGGCGGCGACATCTTCCTCATCTCCGCTGCCAACGGCTCCGCCACCAACCTGACCGGCGCTCTCAAAGCCACCCCCAACGGCCTGCGCTGGCGCGACAACAACACTCTCCTCTACACCGAGGACATCGAAGGCGGCGGCGCCATCGCCACCCTGCACTTACCCGACAACACGACCGAAATTCTCTGGCGCGGCAGTCAGTCTCTCCACGAAGACGGCAATTTCCCCAATCTCTCCATCGCTCACGACGGCCGTACTGCCGCCGCCATCCGCAGCACCTGGGAACAGGCGCCCGAAGTCGTCGCCGGAACCATCGGCGACTGGCATCCGGTCACCTCCGAAAACGCCTCGCAACAGCCGCACTGGGGTAAAGCCGAAAGCGTCATCTGGGAGAACGAAGGCCACCGCGTGCAGGGCTGGCTCCTCTATCCGGAAAACTACACAGCCTCTCGCAAATACCCGCTCGTCGTCTCCATCCACGGCGGCCCGTCCGGTATGCGCTCTGCCGGCTGGCCATCCGTTCACTTCGATATGTCCGTTATGGCCGCGCTCGGCTATTTCGTTCTCTTCCCCAACCCGCGCGGCAGCTACGGGGAGGGCGAATCTTTCACCCGCGCCAACATCCGGGACTTCGGTGGCGGCGATTTACGCGACATCCTCGCCGGCCTCGACGCCGTCGCTCAGAAAGTGCCCATCGATCCCAACCGCATGGGCGTTACCGGCTGGAGCTACGGCGGCTTCATGACCATGTGGACCGTCACCCAGACCAATCGCTTCCATGCCGCTGTCGCCGGTGCCGGCATAGCCGACTGGCTTAGCTACTACGGCGAAAATTCCATCGATGAGTGGATGATCCCCTTCTTCGGCGCCTCCGTTTACGACAATCCGCAGGTCTACGCCAAGAGCTCCCCCATCACCTATATAAAGAACGTGAAAACACCCACGCTGGTTGTCGTCGGCGAGCGCGATGGCGAATGCCCCGCCCCTCAGTCCTTCGAATTCTGGCACGCTCTCAAAGCCGAACACGTGCCCACCGAGCTGGTCGTGTACCCCGGCGAAGGCCATTCCTTCCGCGACCCGCAAAATCGTCTCGACGTCCTCAAGCGCACTGCCCTCTGGTTCGACAAATACCTCCAGTCACAATAGTTCGAAATTTTCTGTCGGCTTGTAAATCCAGCATTTTGTAGGGCGGACCTCCAGGTCTGCGGCGGACGATCCTTTCATTCGCCTCCCCGGCCGTGCTAAAGCCTTCGTCATGGCCACCGAAGCACAAATCGCCGCCAATCGCGCCAATTCTGAACTGTCCAAGGGTCCGAAAACGCCTGAAGGCAAAGCCAGGGTCTCCCACAACGCCGTCAGGAACGCGCTCACCGGCGCCACCGTCCTGCTGCCAAGCGACGATGCCGCCGTCTACGAACAATACGCGCGCAACGCTTATGCCCGCTGGCAGCCCGCCAACCAGGCCGAAGAATTTCTCGTCCAGTCGATCCTTGACACCGAATGGCGTTTACTGCGCATTCCGGTTCTGATCGACGCCACCTGGGCCCTCGCCCGCCACAATTTCGCCGAGCTCTTCGCCGACCACCCCGAACCCGTTCGCTCCATGATGCTCGAAGCGCACATCAACGAAGTGAAAGGCCGCGAGCTCCGCAATCTCGCACTCCAGGACGCACGCCTCACCCGCAAACGCGACCGCCACATCGCCGAGCTGAAAGAAATCCAGGCGGAGCGCCGCAAACGCGAAAAGGAGCGTCTCGAAGCCGCCGCCCACATGTACCAGCGCTTCAAAGAAGAGGAACTGGACTTCGAGCCGTCCAAATTTGGCTTTGAATTTTCAATCGAACAAATCGAAGAAAAAGTAGCGTATTGGCAGGGCCGCCGCATCGGCTGCCAGTACCCCGAACAGTACGCCAAATATTTCGGCAGCAAAATCCTGATGTGCGAACGCCTCGGTCTCAACCCGGAAGACTACACCGGTCCGGACGACTTCGACCAGCGCGCCGCCTGAGTACGCAGTAGGGCGGACCGCCAGATCCGCGTCCGGCGGTCCCCGCTGGAGTTAAATTTGACCTCTTCTTCCGTTGACAACCCGCTCCTACTTTGATTGAATTCTCTCATTACGCAAGTATTGGGTTAGTCCACTCTGTCTTCGTGGAAGGGGAAAGCTATGGTGTTCCGTACATTCCGGGCCGCGTGTGCCCTTGCTCTGTTCTCTGTTTTCTCGCTAACTTATCTCGCCGCGCAAACCTATCGCGCCACCATTCGCGGCATCGTCACCGATTCCACGGGCTCCAATCTGCCCGGGGCCACCGTCACTCTTCTCAACACGAAAACCGGCGTCAGCACCACCAAGCAGAGCGATAGCTCCGGCCTCTACGTCTTCGATTACGTTGATCCCGGCACTTACACGGTCACCGTCGAAGCCACCGGCTTTGGTAAGTTCACCCAGGAAAACATCGTCGCGCAATCCGGTGGAGATATCACCGTCAACGCCACTCTCAATCCCGGCACCCTCCAGCAGAGCGTAACCGTAGATGCCGCGCCTCCGGCCGTCGAGTTCAACTCCACGAACCAGGAATTGACCATCGACACCAAAATGGCCAACGATACGCCGCGCCTCGATCGTAATCCGTTCAAACTGACTCTGCTCGAACCCGCCGCCATCAATACCCGCGGCGAAATGCAGCCGTATAACTCCTGGGCGCCGAACAGCGTCGATCTCGGGGGCGGCACCAATCTCAAGAACGATCTATTAGTCGACGGCGCGCCCATCGGGATCGGCCACAAGGCCGGCTATCCGCCCAATCAGGATGCGGTTCAGGAAGCCATCGTCTCGCAAAACAGCGTCGATGCCGAATCCGGCCACAGCGCTGGCGGCCTCATCAGCCTCACCACCAAGAGCGGCACCAACGAGTGGCATGGGCAGGCCTTCTACCTTGGCCGCTATCCCTGGCTCAGCGCCGAAGCCGACCGTACCCGCTTTACCCAGAATGCCCAGCGCCAGAATATGTTCGGCGGCACCCTCGGCAACCCCATCCTGAAGAACAAACTCTTCAACTTCTACTCCATGGAGTACTGGAAAGTCGGTGCGCCGAGTAGTTACAACACCACCGTCCCCACTCCGCTCGAACGTCAGGGCGATTTCTCGCAGACTCGTGCCGCCGACGGCAGCTTACGCCTCATCTACGATCCCTTTTCCACCGTCGTCGATGCCGCCGGCAATGTAACTCGCACCGCTTTCCCCAATAATAAGATTCCCGCCAGCCGCTTCAGTCCGTTTTCAGCCAAGTTACTCAGCGCCTTCTGGGACCCAAACAATCCCGGGGTCGGCTATAACCATCTGAATAACTATCAGCATGGTTTCATCGATAGCTTCACTTACTACAACTTATCCGATCGTGTCGATTACAACATCAACGATAAGTGGCGTGTCTCCGGCATGTACGGCCGCTATCATTCCGACGATATCGCCGGCAACCCCACGCCGAATAACTCCATCCTCTATCAACCCTCCGGCAGCGCCCGCGAGGCCAATCAGGCCATGGGCGACGCCGTCTGGTCCATCACCCCCAGCACCGTCATCAATTTCCACGGTGACTGGTTTAATCTCATTGACGCCTACGTCTCCAAGGACCTCGGCAAGAACGGCTGGGCCAGCATCTGGCCGGGCAACGACTGGTATGCCTCGTACGCGCAGGCCTCTTCCAACGTTCCCGTCTACTATCCCAGCCTCAACATCGGCGGCAATACCTTCGGCGGTCCCGGCTTCTTCTGGGATCAGCGCCCCGCCGCCGAGTCCTTCAGCGTCGGTGTCTCTCAGCAGCACAGCTCGCATTATCTGAAGTACGGTTTCCAGTTCCGCCGCAGTGCCGGGCCCACTTACGTCAGCAATACCGACAGCTTTGTCTTCAACCAGGCGCTCACCGCCAATACGTTCCAGAATCCCGATCTGACTAAGTCGGGCGATCCCTTCGCCACCTTCCTGCTTGGGGCGCTCGATAGCTCTTCCGAAATGATCGGCGGTCCCGCTCCCATTACCGTCTCCGATTTCTTCGGAATGTATTTCGGAGATGAGTGGAAAGTAACTCGCAATCTGACTCTCACCTACGGCCTTCGCAACGAGTACGAAACCGCGTGGCACGATCCCGCTCATCAGCTCTCCCAAGGCCTCGATTTGAACTATGGTGATCCCGCCATCCTGAGTAACCCGCCCGCGATGCCGTCCCAGGCAACCGCGCTCGTCGGCAGTAACTACTGGAGTTGGAATGGACTCTGGCGCTTCACTTCCAGCCAGCATCCCGGCATGTGGAACGCGCCGCAGCTGAACTTACAACCGCGCTTCGGCGTCGCCTACCGTCTGTCGGATAAGACAGCGCTGCGCTTCGGCTACGCCATGTACACCATTCCGACCGAGTACAATTTCACCGCCGCTCCGATCAGCGGATTCGAAGACGTCAACTTCCTCGAACCGCCCTTCTTCGGCATGACGCAATACCAGAACACCGCGCCTTTGGTAAACGGCAAGCCGCAGGAGACCATCGATAATCCGTTTCCGGCGAGTAATCCTCTGATCGCGCCGCCTGGAAAAGCAGGAGGAACGAACGTCGGCCGCGGCGGTTCACCGCTCCTCTGGTATCCGAAGTATTTCCAGAAAGCTTACAACCACCGCCTGAACCTGACCGTCGAGCATCAGTTACCCGGACAAATGGTCGCCTCGTTGACTTACTTCGTCAACTTCGGCAATCAACACTACACCGAGCAGCTTAACGGAGTGGATCCGACGCTCTGGCAGAACTACTACACACAGCTCAACGAAACCGTCGCCAATCCCTTCTATCACTATCAAAATCCAACCCTCATCCCCGGACCCTATTACAACGAGCCGACGCTGCCGCTTAGTGCGTTACTGGTGAAGTACCCGCTCTATGGGCCGCTTTACGAAATTGGTGTGCGCGGTGCCGAAGAGCACTATCAGGACGTCGAATTCAAGCTGCAGAAGCGCTTCAGCCAGGGCTTCAATTTCCTGCTCGGCTATATCTATATCCGCGAACGCCAGCAGATTAATAACTTCAACGACCTCACGATGTACAACAATACGCTGCAATGGCAGGATAGTGACCAACCGCATCACCGCCTGAACATCGCCGGCACTTACGAGTTACCCTTCGGCAAAGGCAAGCAGTTTCTGGGCGGTCTCAACCGCCTCGGGGATGCCGTCATCGGCGGCTGGAGTCTCACCGGAGTCATGACCTTCAATACCGGCGATTACCCGCGCTTCGGTAACTACATCGTCACCGGCAATCCCTGTCAGAACGTACCCTCGGGCTTCTACTTCAACCCGAATGTCTTCGCGCTGACGCCGCCCAACGCCTATACTTTGCGTACCAACCCGCTGCAGTACTCCTGTATTGTCGGCCCGAGCTTCTTCGATCTTGATGCCAGCTTACTCAAGAATTTCCATCTCACCGAACGCGTTCAGGGCCAGCTCAAAATGACGGCTTACAACGCCACCAACAAGCTCAACCTAGGCGATCCCGATACCAACCGCGCCGACGCAGCGTTCGGCCAGGCGCTCTACCAGGGCTCTCCCGGCGGCACCTTCGGCTCGCAGGGCGCGGTCTACGGGAACCAGGCCGGACGGCAGGTAGAATTGGGATTCAAGATCATCTTCTGAGATTCGTGTAACTGACGAATGGCTGTAGTAACTCGCCGGGACCTGCTGCTTGCTTTTTCGGCGGCGCCGGTCCTGGCGCAGCAGAATGCCTCTGCACCCGGCCAGGGCATGGCTTCGCGCCGCGTGGCTCCGGCTCCCCGCGGCAAGCCCTCCGGCCTACCCTTCTGCGCTCGCTTCACTGACATTGCGCGCCAGGCGGGTCTCACCCGGCCCGTCATCTCCGGCCACCCGAACCGCGCCGATTACGTCATCGACGCCATGGGCTGCGGCGTCGCTTTCCTCGACTACGACAACGACGGCTGGCTCGATATTCTCGTGCTTTCGTCGTCGCGCTGGGGCGACCCGCCGTCCGATGCCTCCACTCGTCTGTACAAAAATAATCGCAACGGCACCTTCACCGATGTGACCGCCAAAGCCGGCCTCTTCCGCCCTGGTTACTTCTTCGGCGTCACTGTCGCCGACTACAACAACGACGGTCACGAAGATATCTTGCTCACCGGCTGGCCGCAGAATATCCTCTATCGCAATAATGGCGATGGCACTTTCACCGATGTGACGAAACAAGCCGGCCTGTTGAACGCACAGCCGCGCTTTGGCACTGGCTGCACCTTCCTCGATTACGATCGCGACGGTCATCTCGACCTGTTTGTCTCGAATTACGTCACCTTCGATCCCGCTTCTGTCCCGCGCGCCGGCGCATCTTCCAACTGCAATTCCGACGGCGTGTTCTGCGGGCCGCGCGGACTTCCCTACGGTCATCATTTGCTCTATCGCAACAACGGCGATGGCACCTTCAGCGACGTGACCGTATCATCCGGCATCGGCAAAGTCGACGGCGGCTACGGACTTACCGCAGTCTCCGCCGATTTCGATGACGATGGCTTCGCCGATATCTATCTCGCCTGCGATTCCACGCCCAGCCTGCTCTTTATGAACCAGCACAACGGCACGTTTGCCGAGCAAGGCATGGAGCGCGGCGCCGCTCTGAGCGAGGACGGCATGGAGCAGGCCGGCATGGGCCTCGGCATCGGCGATCTGCGCAATCGCGGCCTTCTCGATATCGTCAAAACACACTTCGCCGCCGATACGCCCGCCGTTTACGCCAACACTGGCAAAGGCGATTTCCGCGACGATACGCTTCGGTCCGGCCTCGCCATCGAAACACGCTACATCAGCTGGGGCGTTGGCGTCGAGGATCTGGATAACGACGGGTTCGCCGATATTTTCTGGGTCACAGGCGGCATCTATCCCGAACTGCAGTCCCGGCCCGATCAGCCCTTCAAGACGCCTCGCATTCTCTTCCGCAATCTCGGCAATGGCCGGTTCGAAGAACTGATCGGCGAGGCAGGTCCAGGCGTTGAAGCGCAGCATGCCAGCCGCGGCTGCGCTTTCGGAGATTTCGATAACGACGGCGACCTGGATATCGTCGTGGTCAATCTCAACGAGCCCCCTTCCCTGCTCCGCAACGATCTCTCGGGCACGAATCACTGGCTGAAGATCAAGCTCACCGGCACGAAATCGAATCGCAGTGCGATCGGCGCGCGTGTTACCGTTCGCTACGGCGATAAACTCCGCGCGCAGACGGTGCTCGCACAATCGTCGTATCTCTCGGTCAACGATCGCCGACTCCATTTCGGCCTCGGCAAGCTTGCCAGCGCCGACATCGAGATCCGCTGGCCGAATGGGGATATTGAGCACATTGCAAATGTATCCTCCAATCAGCTCGTTCATATCGCCGAAGGCCGGGGCATTACACGCACCGAGAAATTCGGCTGATGGGTACTCTCGGCGTAATCGTTTTCGCGCTGCTCTATCCGCAGCAGGGCGATCTCGAACGCGCCTGGAATCTGGCCGGCAACGGCGATCGCTCGCAGGCGATTCAGCTGCTCGAGCACACCGTCCGGCAGTTTCCCAACAACTCCGATGCCCGCCTGCTTCTCGGCAGTTTATTGAGCGAAGCCGGCGACGCTCCGGAGGCCATTGATCAGCTCACCGCAGCCGTCCGGCTCGCGCCCCGGTCGGCTGACGCGCAGAACGCACTCGGGGAAGCCTATCTCGCGGCCGGCGATTTCAAGGACGCCCGCTCGCCCTTTGAGCAGGCTCTGAAGCTTAAGCCGCAATATGCGATTGCCCAACTGAACCTCGGCTCGGTTCTGCTGCAAGCGGGCGATTTCAACGCGGCCGCCGCGCATCTCGACCGCGCCATCGAGCTTCTCGGCCGCGATGCGGATGCCGCCTACGCGCGCTATCTCCGCGCCAAAGCCTATTCCGCCGCAAGCGATCCGCAGAACGCCGCAAAACTGCTTGAACAAGCCATTGCGCTGCGCCCCGAGTACGCCGAAGCGTGGTCGGATCTCGGCCAAGCACGCAGGCTTCTGCTCGATGATGCGGGCGCGCTCGCTGCTGAGAAGCGCGCCGTAGAGCTCAAGCCGTCCGATCCGGTTGCGCAATATCGACTCGGCGCCGAATACCTGCGGCAGGATCAGATCGACGCCGCCATCGAACATCTCCAGACGGCCAATCAGCTCAAACCCGGCGATCAATCGACGCTAAACGCTTTGCAGAGCGCTTTGCGCCAGGCCGGGCGCAGCGCCGAAGCGGACGAAATCAAGCGCAGACTAGCCGATCTGCTGCGTGAAAAAGATCGCCAGAATCAGGACGAGCTCGAAGCCGTGAAGCTCAACAACGAAGGCGCCGATCTGCAGCGTGCCGGTCATCTTGCGGAGGCCGCGGCCAAGTACAAACAGGCGGTCGCGCTCTATCCCGCGCACGCCGGCATCCGCGTGAATTACGCAGTTGCGCTGCTCCGGCTCGGACGATGGACGGACGGTTTGAACGAGCTGCACGAAGCGCTCGAACGCGATCCCGGCAACGCTCAGATCCGCTCGGCGCTCAACGATGCACTGCGCCAGGCTCCGGCCGGCACGCGCCCGGCCTGGGCGGATCGATGAACCACGATTCCCACTGAGTCGGGCGGTAGTTTGAGCTTGTCGCCATCGACGCGGACGCCGTTCTCGGAGCCAAGTTCCAACTCGGCCGTTGCGCCCACCTCGATCGCGCGCGTCTCGCCGGCCAGATTGCAGACTACTTCGATGGACCCGCGCCGCACCGCCAGCCAGCGCGCGTCTTCATCGAATCGAACCTCAACATTTTCCATGCGGCCATCGGTCAGCACGGCATGCTTTCGCCGCAAAGCGATGAGCTTGCGATGCCACTCGAGCAGTCCGGCATGCGGCTGGCGCGCGACTTCATCCCATCGCACATTGGAGCGCTCGAAGGTCTCCGAGCTCTGCGGATCGGGCACCTCGTCCGGCTTCCAGCCAAACGCGCGAAACTCATTCTTTCTGCCTTCCGAGACATTGTGCGCCAGCTCGGCGTCGTCGTGATGTGTGAAGTACTGAAAGGGCGACGAAGCACCGAACTCTTCGCCCTGAAACAGCATCGGAATGAAAGCGGAAGTGAATACCAGCGCGGCCGCGATCCGGCATCGGCCTTCGCTGACCAGCTGACACAGCCGTTCGCCGCGCGCGCGATTGCCGATCTGATCGTGGTTCTGCGCATAGGCGAGGAAATGATGCCCGGAGAGATGAATCACGGGCCGCCCGTGCACGCGCTTGCGATGCTGCGAGTAAACGCCGTCGTAGACGTACGCATTCCGCAGCGCCTTGGCCAGTTGCGCGAGCGTGCCGAAGTCCTCGTAGTAGCCGTTCGTCTCGCCGGTGAGCACGGAATGCAGCGCGTGATGAAAATCGTCGCTCCATTGCGCGTCGATGCCGTAGCCGCCCGCCTCGCGCGGTGTCACGATCTTCGGATCGTTCAGATCGCTCTCGGCGATCAGCACGTAGTGGCGGCCAAGATGAGCCGAAAGTTTATCCACTTCAGCCGAAAGCTCTTCCAGAAAATGCACCGCCGATCGATCGTAGAAAGCGTGAATCGCATCCAGCCGCAAGCCGTCGAAGTGATAATCGCGCAGCCACATGCAGGCGTTATCGATGAGGTAGCGGCGCACTTCAACGCTCCCTTCGTGATCCAGGTTCACCGCCTCGCCCCATGGCGTCTCGTAAGCTTTCGTAAAGTAGGGACCAAAGCGGCTCAGATAGTTTCCGGCTGGGCCCAGATGGTTGTAGACAACGTCGAGCAGCACCGCCAGCCCCCGCGCGTGGCAGGCGTCCACCAGTGTCTTCAGATCATCGGGCGTTCCATAGGCGTGATGCGGCGCGTACAGATCCACTCCGTCGTAGCCCCAGCCTGAGCTGCCCGAAAATTCGTTCACCGGCATAAGCTCGAGATGCGTCACGCCGAGCTCGACCAGATGATCGAGCCGCTCGATCGCGCTCAGGAATGTGCCCTGCGGCGTGAAGGTGCCGACATGCATCTCGTACAGCACGCCGCTTGGCAGCGGAGGAGCCTGCCAGTGTGTATCGTTCCAACGGTACGCCGAGTGGTCGACGATCTGCGAGGGTCCGTGAATACCCCTGGGCTGAAACGCCGAGCGCGGATCGGGCGTCGGCTCGCCGCCATCGACCAGGAACGTGTACTCGCTTCCGGGTCCGGCCGCTTCCACTTCGGCGCTCCACCATCCGCGCTCCTCTTTCTCGAGCGGCCAGCGGCGCGAACCGGCCTGAACTTCAACTTTGCGGGCCTCGGGAGCCCAGAGCTCGAATTTATGCATGGCCGTTCTTTCGGAAGATTCTGCTTGACAACCCCTCTAGTCAGAGATGAGCAGCGCCACCGGGAAGCTTCTAAACAATTGCGCTGCGGCAATGTCCCGAGCCTCGACGCGCTCGTCCGTTAGTACATTTCGCCAGTTTCCTGTAGGAAGTTCGAGCGTAGTGTCTTCCCATTTTCCTTGCAGTTGCCAGACCAGGCGAGGAACGGCTGTAACCGCTTTTTCTCCGCGCGCAAAGGCCAGCAGATGATCTGCTTTGGCGCCTCTGGCTGGCAGCGGGCGATAGCCGGCATCGGAGTCGAAGGCTTCCGGCTTTTCACGCCGTGCTTTCAGTGTGCGGTGAAGCGTCCACATCTTGGGGAGGCCTTCATCGGCGCGGCTCCAGATCTCGTCGACACTGAGCCGTTTGATCTCACAGAGGAGTTTTCTGCGCAAGTCGTAATCAACCGGGCGCCGGTTGTCGGGATCGACCAGACTCAGATCCCAAAGTTCCTGCCCCTGATACGTATCCGGTATACCCGGCGCAGTGAGTTTCAGCAGCATCTGCGCGAGCGAGTTGATGCGGCCGGGCTCGACCAGCTTCGCAACAAACGCCTCGAGATCGGCGACGAACGCCTGATCTTCATACAGCGAGCCAATGAAGCTCTTCAGCGCATTCTCATACGGCTCATTCGGGGCCAGCCAGCTGGTGCGCTGCTTGGCCTCGCGCATGGCCTTTTCCATGTAGGCCCGCATGCGGTCGAGCGAAATCGGCCATGCTCCGATGAGCGTCTGATAAAGAAAGTACTCGGTGTTGCGATCGGGCAGTTCGCCTGTTTTGTGCTTCTCGTTAGCTGCCGCCCAGCGCGATAGCACCTGCCGCCATTCCTCCGGCATCTCCGATAGCAGGCTGATGCGCGCCCGCACATCTTCGCTGCGTTTGGTGTCGTGGGTGGAGGAAGCCAGCATGGTGCGCGGATGCGTGCGCTGCACTTCGGCACAGTAGCGATGAAAATCTTCGGCCGGAATGCCGAAGCGTCCGGGATCGCCGCCGACTTCATTGAGCGACACGAGCCGGTCGAAGCAGTAGAACACGGTGTCCTCGACGCCTTTGGCCATAGCCGGCCCGCAGAACTGCTGGAAGCGCATGACGAATTCGGTTTCAAGCGGACCGCGCACGCGCAGCAGCAGAATGTCGCGCATGAAATCGAACAGACCGGCATCGAGTCCGGGCCGGTAGTTTTTGGCTGCTTCGATCGCTTCATTGATGTAGCGCTCGTCTTCGGGCGTAATTTCGTCGCGCTCCGGCACCACGTAGGTGCGGTAGACGGGGAAGCAGGCCACCAGTTCGCGAATGGCGCGCATAATGTCGTGGCGCGTGTAGTCGCGCTGATCGCGATGCAGCTCGCAGATTTCGGTGAGCAGGTGGGTCAGGCGATTGACATCGCTGCCGAGGAGATCGCGCAGCACCCGATGCTTTTTGTCGCGGCAGGCGGCAACGTAGTCGGTCGATTCCTGCGTGAAGGCGGTGTAGATGCGGTTGAACTGCTCCTCGTTGCGTGTGTCGACGAACAGGCCGGCGGTTTCGTTCAAGAAATCGTAGCCCGTGGTGCCGTCGATCGGCCAGTCGGAGCGGAACGTCTCGCCGGGCTCGAGGATCTTCTCGGCGATGATCCAGACATCCTGCGCCTGTTCGCGCAGCCGCTCGAAGTAGCCGCGCGGATCGCGCAATCCGTCCGGATGATCGATGCGAATGCCGTCGAGGACACCCTCGCGCAGCCAGCGCAGAATGAGCGCGTGAGTGTCGGCGAAGACCTGCGGGATCTCCATGTTGAGCGCAACCAGCGAGTTCACGTCGAAGAAGCGGCGGTACGGAAGCTCCTGGCGGGCCGTGTGCCAGAAGGCAAGCCGGAAATTCTGGTTTTCGAGAACGGCATCGAGCTTCTCCATGTCGCGATTCACGTCGGCGAGCGCGTGATCGATGGCTTCGGCGATGAACGGCGTCTCGGAAAGGAGTGTTTCGAGCAGTTTGTAAACGATGGTCTTATCGCGGTGGCGTACATGCTTGCTCTCCTGATCGGTCGACGAGTAAATCGGGAGCCGCTTCAGCGATTCTGCAAGAAAGGCCAGATAATCGGACCCGGTTTCTTTGGCGGCCTCGCACAGTATGGGCGGCAGCGAGCGAGGCGACATGGGAAATTCGTTATCGAAATAGGTGACCAGGAATTCGGCGCCGCGCCGCTTCAGTTGAATTTCGCCGCGCGAAAGCACGCGGCCATAGTGATCGCCGAGCACGGGGATCAGAAGCTTGTTGCGGAGTTTTTCATCGCGCGGATTCCAGTTGATGTCGAAGTAAGGCGAGTAGCGGCTGGAGGGTCCGTTCTCCCAAACATCCCACCAGAGGCGATTGCGGCGCCCGCTGATGGCCATGTGATTCGGCACGATATCGAGGACCTGTCCAAGACCGCATTCGCCGAGCCGGCGGCAGAAGCGCTCGTGGGCCTCGGCGCCGCCCAGCTCCTCGTTGACACGGTGATGATCCACGACGTCGTAGCCATGCGTGCTGCCGGGCGCCGCCTGCAGGTAGGGGGACGAGTACACGTGCGACACGCCGAGTTCGTGCAGATAATCAGCGATGGCGGCGGCATCATCGAAGCCGAATTGGGCGTGAAGCTGCAGGCGATAGGTCGCTATCGGGATACGTGACATTTTTTTAATGAGAACTCAATCCAGATTAGTTGGTTTCGTAAAACACGAGCGCCCTGGGGATTAGCCGGGCGCCATTTCAGCGCGACCGCTCGAGAATCGCGCAGAGCGGATAATGATCCGAGCCGCGCGCGCCGTGCTCGATTGCGCCATCGGAGATGCGAACCGGACCCTTGGCAAAGATCCAGTCGAGAGCCATCATGATGCGATGCGTCCGCTCGATGTGCTCGCCCATCGCACTCTGAAAACCTGCCGCTTCCAGCTTACGCAGAAAAATCGACGGCAGGTATTTGGTATTTAAATCTCCACCGAGCAGGATCACGCTTCCGGGAGGGTAGCGCGAGGCATCGGCGAGGATCTCATCGAGCTGTTTCTCCTGAATGAACCCGGCGCTGCGGCTCTCCAGATGAGCATTGTAGACGACGAGTTTGCGGCCATCCCAGTCGAACTCGCTGACCAGAGCTAGGCGTCCGCCGCGACGGCGCTGCATGAGCGGCACGGAGGAAGGAATCCAGGGGCGCGGCTTCCAGAACCCCGATTGCCGCTCGAAGCGAAGGATGCGTGACTGCAGAAATGGCAGGCGGGAAAGCGTGGCCTGGCCGGTGTAGGCGGGTGCGTTGTGCTCCTGACTGAGCTCCTCGAACTCGATGGCGAAAACGCCGTTCAGGCCAAGGCGCCGCGAAAGCTCGGCGGTGACATCTGTGTGGCCGTCGCGCGTGGTGTTCGAATCGACCTCCTGCAGCAGATAGAGATCGGCGGCATAGGTCTGCATGCCAGCGGCAATCTGATCGAGACGCGCGCCGTGGTCGATGTTCCAGGTCATGAGGCGCAATCGCGGGAGATTGTGCGCTGCCGGATAACGGCCCGATTCGAAGATGCGTTCGAAATCGGGGGGAAGTGCGGCCGAATTGGAGCTGCCGGTCTGGCCCTCGACGGCGACAAAAAGCAGCAAGGGCAGCATCCAGAGGAGAAAGCGTTTCACAGCGCGCGCACGATCGCTTTCCGGCGGGCGGCGAGCATTCCAAGCAGGCAAAAGTACCATCCGCAGACGCCGAACCGGGCGAACGGATAATCGACCAGCGCATGCAGGCAGACGGCAATCAGGCCGATGCCCCAGCCGCTGCGAATGGCGGGACGAATGCTCCAGGCAAAAACGGCCAGCATGGCGCCGGAGAAGAAGATTCCACCGTCGGAGGCCCACTCGAGCCAGTCGTTGTGGGCGCGGTTGACATAGGTGCCGTCGTCGTAACGGGCAAACATACGATAGACGGGCACGTAGGTATCGAGGCCCCAGCCCGCAAAGGGATGCGTGCGGATCATGGCCAGCGAGGAACGGTCGATATTGCGCCGCACGGCGAGCTGATCGTTCTGCTGCAGCTTGGCAATCAGGCTTTCGAAGCCCGCGGCATAGACGAAGACCACGCTGAGCGCAACGGCTATGCCTGCGCCAGCGAGCAGAGTCTTGCTGCGGTTCTTGGCGTAAGCGAAGGCGATCAGGACGAATAGTTCGATGGCGATCAGCGCGGTGCCCGCGCGCGACCCGGAAGCCACTACGGCGCCGATCTGAATGGCGGCGCAGAGCACGAAGCGAATGTCGGCACGTCCCGCACCCAGAGCGCGCCAGAGCGTTACCGGCAACAGCAGCTCGACGAACTGCGCGAAGTTATTCCAATACGCGAAGGGCCCGAAGATCACGTCGTAGCGGCTCGGAATCAGCCAGAAGTAACGAGTGGTCTGGGAAGCCTGCTGCAGGAGATCGAGCAGGCAGACGAGCGTGCCGAAAACGATAAAAAGCAGGCGGAAGCGCGCGCCCTCGCCCATACTTCGGAAAAACTGCGCAGAGAGCAGGGTGATGACCGCGGCCGTGAGCCAGAACAGAACGCCGGTCCAGCCGTTGTAGACGATCTTGTGCGGAAAGAACAGAGTCTGAACGATGCCGTAGATGGTCATGGCGGCCAGGATGACGGCAGGCAGCGGAAAATCGATGCGTTCGAAGACACCGGGCCAGAAGCATACGGCGGCTAATGCGAGTACAGCGGCCGAGATGACGAAACCTGGAATGACGTTGCCGTCGCCGGTGGAGAGCGTGAAGGCGCAGAGACAGACAAAAAGGGCTGTCGCGAGCACCCGCGAGTGCAGGAGAGCGCGGCCGCCCGCAGGCGCGATGTTGACAGGCGCGCGGCCCATCGACTACTCAGTCGCCTGTTTCCCGCCTGTATAGACGACGCGCCAGATCGAGTTGGAGCCGTCATCGCTCACCATGAGTGAGCCGTCGGAAGCCACCGCGACTCCGACCGGGCGTCCCCAGACCTTCCCATCGGCGGTGACGAATCCGGTGACGAAATCTTCGTATTCGCCGGTAGCATGGCCGTCTTTGAGCGGAACGCGGATTACTTCGTAGCCGGCCCGATCGGCTTTGTTCCAGGAGCCGTGCTCACCGGCGAAGATATCGCCGACGTACTGTTTCGGAAACTGCTTGCCTTCATAGAAGGTCAGCTCGAGCGAGGCGTTATGCGGCTGCAGCAGAACATCGGGGACGATGACTTTATCGGCCAGCTCGGGATGCTTGCCCTGGAGGCGCGGATCCTGATGATTGCCCATGTAATACCAGGGCCAGCCGTAAAAGCCGCCCTCTTTGACAGAGGTGATGTAGTCGGGGACGAGATTGTCGCCCAGCATGTCGCGCTCATTGACCGAGCACCAGAGCTGATGCGTCAGCGGGTTGATGGCGAGCCCGACGGGATTGCGAATACCCGAGGCATAGACTTTCACGAACTTGCCTTCCGGGGTGTACTCGAGGATGTTGGCGCGGCGAAACTCGCTCGGGTGGGTGTCCGGATCATCGACATTGGAATGGGAACCGACGGCGACGAACATCTTGGCGCCATCACTCGAAAAGACGACGTCGCGGGTGGAATGACCGCCGGTCGGAAGCTTCGGAATGATGACCTGGGCGGCTCCGGTCGCCTTCAGATCGCCGTTATGGTACGGGAAACGGACGACCGAATCGGTATTGCCGATATAGACCCACTGCGGGTTGTCCCCGGGCGGGTAGAAGGCGATGCCGAAGGGCTGGTGCAGGCCGGTGGCGAATGTCGATTTCTGCCCCGGCTTGCCGTCCGAGCTGATGCCGCGGAAGATTTCCACGGTATTGCCGTCGCTCTCGGCCACAAAGAGGTCGCCGTTGGGGGCGGTCAGCAGTTTCCGGGGGCCATCGAGGTGCTCCGCATAGAGCTCGACCTTGAAGCCTTCGGGCGCCTTGGGCCAGGCGTCCGCGGGACGCGCCACCACGCTGGGGCCGTTTGATACGCCCTTGGTAGCGTACGGAGCCGGCAGATCGGCCACCGTAATTTTGCGGAATAGCCCCGGTTTTTGACCCTGAAAACCGTGGAAAGCAGCCTGGCCGGTAATGACCGGAGTACCTTCCGGAATGTCAGCGGCCGCTGCCACAATAGCCAGTCCGAGCAGCGCGAGCGGCAGAGTGCGTTTCATATCTTTAATGATCCCATTTTGAACGTATCAGAAACCATTCCGGCGCGAGGTCGGCAGCGTTGCAGCCCTCTCCCGCTGGCCGCGCAAGCGCTACCACGGGTGTAGCTACCACGGGTGTAGAAGACGACCGGAATCTTCTGCAATGGTTCGGGGAGTGCTGACGCGAGACGTTCAACTTACCAGGCACACGTAATTACTAAAAGCAACAAGTTATTGGGGAGAGAGTAGAAGCGAAAAGGAGATCGGATCAAGGCGGTGCCGACGCGCGAGGGAATGCAACTATTCGGCGCGATTTATTCTGCATGAGCCTAATATAAATTTTTTTTCAAGAACCCTTGTCCCCGGCGCCGGTTTCGCTGACAATATAAAAAAATAAAGATTTCTTATAGCCAGCGAGGCCGGAAGCGATTACATTCGCTTCTGTGCAGACCGGGATCCCTGCCGGGACATGGGTGGTGTGCTCGGAGTGACGTACTGGTCTGAATTGAGAAAGCGGGGATTTGATGGAGACTACGCAACAAGAGTCTTGCCAACCGGGCAAGTTTCAGTTTAAGATTCTGGCGCCTTCGACACGGGACCTTCCCGTGACTGCTGTAAGCGCCGTTTCGAGTACCGAAAGCCACTCGGACCTCTTGTTTGACGTGCAGATGCTGCGGGGACGCGTTTACCGCGAGAATCCCGCGATTGCCGCGACCCTGCTGCCCGACGGACGCCACTGGCATCCGATCGATGAGCAGAGCTGGCATATCGTTCTGCAGGACATGCATGGCGTAGCGCTTGGCTGCGCGCGCTACCGGCCGATTCACGGGGGCTTCGAGCAGCTGACGTGCAGCAAGGCTGCGATCGCCATGTCGCCGATTACGGGCCCGCTGTTCCGCTCGGCTTTTGCCGCCTACAGCGCCGAGGCCCGACACCGCGGTATTCATTACGGAGAAGCGGGCTGCTGGGCGGTTTCAGAACGCGCTCGCTGCTCGACGGCCGCGGTGAATATCGCACTCATGAGTTTTGCCTTGGCAGAATGGCTGGGCGGCGGTCTGGGCCTCACTACGGCCACGACCCGCCATCATTCGTCATTGATTCTGCGGCGGCTGGGTGGCAAGCCTTTTGCGGGCTTTGCTCCGTACTACGAACCCGCCTACGACTGTTCGATCGAGTTGTTGCACTTCGACATCCGCCAGATCGAGCCTCGTTACGCGGCGAAGCTGGACGAGATGCGAGCCGAGTTGCGGCGGACGCCGGTGCTTTGTCCGGTGGAACTGCCCGAGCAGATGGGATACACGCTCCCTCAGGGAATTCCGGGGTATATGCCGGGTGCGGCGAACGCCTATGGAGCCGGGACGGGCATTCGGCTGCAATAGCCCAAAGAGGATTCAGGAAAAACGAAAGGCCCGCGAGACGGTTGTTGGATCTCGCGGGCCTTTTCGTTGACTTTCGAATGAACGAAAGCGGTTAGAGTTTTACTTGGCGAACTTCTTCTTGCCGAAGAGTCCGAGGGCAAACAGACCAGCACCGATCAGAGCGAGCGAAGCCGGCTCCGGAACGGGCGAGGTGATTTCCGTGTTCGAGAGCGACGTGGAAATGAAGCCCTGGCTACGGAACTGATTCAGCAGCGACGCAATCGTGTATCCAGCGAACTGGGCACTGAAGACGCCGCTGAACGGGGTCTTATCGTTGGGCGAAGTGGCATAATAAGCCCAGCCGTTGATCGCGAAATCAGCGGTAACCAGGTTCGAGCCAGCCGTGTGAAGGGTGATCGGTGAACCCGCAATGGCCTGGCAAGCCGGAGAGTTTGCACCGGTGCAGGTCGCGTACGGGCTAAGGGGAACGTTGGTCAGATCGAAATCCACCACGCCGCTCGCAGTCGGAACCGTGAACCACGCGGTCACCGGCGTACCACCAGCGATGATGTCCTTCATGGTCGTGGTGCCGGTGGTAGGAACGCTACTGAAAAAGTTGGTTCCCCCCTGGAGATAGACCAGCTGGTTTGCGCCAGTCCCGGCAGTCACTGCATCCGTTCCGATATAAAAGCCGGAATTGGTGACGTAGAACGAACTGCTCACGTTCACCGTACCGACGCCGACCGACGCCGCCGAAGCGACGCCGCAGAGAAGTAACGTACTCGCCAGGGCTCCGAAGAGCTTACTGGCATTCTTAAGACTCATATATTAACCTCCAACAACCTCATTTGCGCGCAACTATAGAGACAATTGCGTCTTTGAGCATGATACCGAGGTTAATCCGAAGGACGATACCCGTAGTTCTACTAGTACCGTACCGAGTCGCTCTTACAACTGAGAATTGTACGTAACGGGTAAGTGCTTTTGTTTCCAGAATGTTACAAATCTTACGGCGGCTCCGTATTTCTACCAGCTAACCCATGACCTGACCTCTGTAGACCGGACGAGATAGCGCCTCCCGCTGGCTAAAGGGGTATGCTGTCCAAGACATGCGCCTGTCGTCCTCGCTCCTCCTTTTCGCCCTTTTTGCGCCTATACTCCCCGCGCAGAACAAGGGCTATTATCGCTACCCTGCACTCTCTCACGACCGCATCGTGTTTACCGCCGAAGGAGACCTCTGGACGGTTTCGACCGAGGGCGGACTGGCCACCCGGCTCACTAGCAGTCTGGGCCAGGAATACGCAGCGGCGGTCTCCCCGGACGGCAAGACGGTCGCGTTCAGTGCCGACTACGAGGGGCCTACCGAGGTCTACACCATGCCCATTGATGGAGGTATACCACAGCGCCGAACGTTTGACGGGCAGGCGATCGTACAGGGCTGGATGCCGGACGGGAAAATTCTCTATGCCAGCTACCGGTACGCGACGCTGCCCGACGCACAACTGCTGAGCATCGATGCGCAGAACCGGATCAGCATTTTGCCGCTGAGCCAGGCTTCGCAGGGGTGCTTCGACGGGAACGGCACGCTCTTCTTCACGCGCTTTCCCTTTCAGGGTAGCTATGCCAAGCGCTACCGCGGCGGGACGGCGCAGAGCTTATGGAAATATGTACCGGGACAGGAAGCGACGGCGCTGACAGCGGATTACACCGGCACCAGCAAGAACGCGATGTACTGGCAGGGGCGAATTTACTTCCTCTCCGATCGCGACGGCACGATGAATCTTTGGTCGATGGACGAGAGCGGGCGGAAACTGCGCCAGCACACGCATCAGCAGGGCTGGGATATCAAAGATGCCTCGCTTTCCGACGGGCAGATTGTCTATCAGCTCGGCACGGATCTGCACCTGTTCAACATCGGCAAAAATCAGGACCGCGCGATTCCGATCGAGCTGCCGTCGGACTTCGACAGCCTGCGCGAACACTGGATCAAGGAGCCGCTGAAGTACACCAGCGCGGTGCATTTCTCAAACGACGGGGAAAAGATTGTGCTGACGGCGCGCGGACGGGTATTTGTCGCGCCGGTGAAGCACGGTCGATTTGTGGACATTAGCGAGCACCGGCCTGGACGTTTTCGCGAGGCGCGTTTATCGGCGGACGGCAAATCGGTGCTCGTCTTTTCGACGGAATCGGGCGAAGTGGAGCTTTGGAAGTATCCGGCAAACGGCGTGGGCGCCGGGGAAGCTGTGACCGCGGGCGGCAAGGTGCTGCGCTGGGAAGGCGTGCCTTCGCCGGACGGCAAGTGGATCGTGCATCAGGACAAGAACAACCGGCTGTATCTGCTCGATCTGGCGAGCAAGACGGAAAAGCGCATTGCGGAATCGAATCCGGATAACAATTCCGACCCTGCATTTGGCGGAATCCGCTGGTCGCCGGACAGCCGCTGGGTGCTGTTTTCCGAAGAAGCGGATAACGGCTTCATCCAACTGATGCTGTACGGTATTGAAAACGGACGCACGGTGGCGCTAACGACGGATCGCTACAACACGGCGGGCGCGGACTGGAGCGAGGACGGCAAATGGATCTACTTCCTTTCCGACCGGTCGCTGAACACGGTGGTGAAGAGTCCGTGGGGCAATCGCCAGCCGGATCCATTTTTCGATCGCACGAATAAGCTTTATGCACTGGCGTTGAAGCGCGGCCAAGTATCGCCATTCGAGCCCGCCGACGAACTGCATCCGGCGAAGACGGAAGAGACACCGAAGCCCGGAACGGATCAAAAGAAGAACGGACCGCCGAAGGTGGAGATCGAGCTTGACGGCATTGAAACGCGGCTGATCGAGGTGCCTGCGCCGGCCGGAAATTACAGCGATTTGCAGACGGCGGGAAAACGGCTGTGCTGGATCGACAATGACGCTGCCGACCCGGCCAAGAACACGCTGCAGTGCCTGGATGTTGCGAATAAGGGCGATGCGCCGGAGACGCTGCTCGACGCGGTGCGCAGCTTTGAGGTCTCGGGCGATGGGAAAAAGATTCTGGCGCGAACGAAGAATGATCTGCTGGTTTTTGATTCGTCGATGAAAGCGGATGCGCTGAAGTCGCCGAAGACGATGGCCGACAGCAAGGTGGATCTGGGCTCGTGGACGTTTTCGGTGATTCCGGCGGAAGAGTATCGCGAGGCGTTTCTGGATGCCTGGCGGTTGCACCGTGATTATTTTTACGATCCGCACATGCACGGGATCAACTGGCCCGCCATGCGCGACAAATACGGCGAACTGCTCAACCGGGTGCGCGATCGCGAAGAACTGGATGATCTGATTTCCGACATGGTCAGCGAACTCTCGGCGCTGCACACGTTTGTTTTTGGCGGCGATATTCGCAAGAGCCCGGACCAGATTGAGCTGGCGAGTCTGGGCGCGCTGCTCGAACCGGCGGCGAATGGGAAAGGCTGGACGGTGAAGCATATTTACCGGACCGATCCGGACCGTCCGGACCAGCTCAGCCCTCTGGCGCGGCAGGGTGTGGAACTCGAAGACGGCGACACCATTCTCGCGCTCAATGGACGCGATCTGGACGAGCATACGAATCCGGGTGAGGTGCTGCGGGGGCAGGCGGGCAAACAGGTGCTGCTGCATGTGCTGCCGAAGGGGAAGAACGAGCCGCGGGATGTGATTGCGCGTCCGATCGCGATCCGCGCCGATGCCGAATTGCGCTACTCGGAGTGGGAATGGACGCGGCGGCAGACGGTGGAGCAGCGCTCGAGGGGCAGTATCGGTTATGTGCATTTGCGGGCTATGGGACCGAACGATATCAATCAGTGGGTCGAGCAGTTTTCGCCGGTCTACGATCGTGCGGGGCTGATTGTCGATGTTCGACACAATCGCGGCGGCAACATCGATAGCTGGGTGTTGGGGAAGCTGATGCGCAAGGCGTGGATGTACTGGCAGCCGCGCGCCGGGAGAGCGTCGTGGAATATGCAGGAGGCGTTTCGCGGGCCGGTGGTGGTGCTGTGCGATCAGTGGACGGCGTCCGATGGCGAGGCGTTCAGCGAAGGTTTCAAGCGCCTCGGCTTAGGGAAAGTGATTGGCACGCGCACATGGGGCGGCGAAATCTGGCTGAGCGCGGGCAACCGGCTGGCTGATAACGGCATCGCTTCGGCGGCGGAGCTGGGAGTTTATGGGCCCGAGGGGAAGTGGTTAATCGAAGGCCATGGTGTGGATCCGGACGTGGTGGTGGACAATCTGCCGCATGCGAGTTTCGAAGGCCACGATGCGCAGCTGGATGCGGCGCTCGAATATCTTGAAAAGCAGATTGAGGCGCATCCGAACCCGGTGCCGCCGCATCCGCCGTATCCGAACAAGGCATTTGCACCGAAGAGCAAGGACGATATGTAAGAGTCGCGAGCGACGAGCTATTCGTGCCGAAGCGCTTCGACGGGATCGATGCGGAGAGCGCGGCGGGTAGGGATCAGGGCAGCAATAGCGGCAACGAGGATAAGCACAAGAACGGTCGCGATCAGGATGAGCGGATTGTAGACAGTAACGCCGTAGAGGAAAGCCGTCAGCAGTTTCTGGACGGCAAAGGTGAGCGCGATGCCGATCATCATTCCGAACAGAACCAGCCGCGTGATCTGGGCCAGGATCCGATGCGCAATCTGGGAAGGCCTCGCGCCGAGTGCCAGGCGAATGCCGATTTCGGCGGTGCAATTGGAGACCTGATAACTGAGCAAGCCGAACAGTCCGACGGCGGTCATCCATAAGGCGAGAAGAGAAAATGCGCCGGAGAGCCAGGCAAGAAAACGGTTCTCGATCAGGGCGTTATCGATCTCGCTTGTCACCGCGCTGAAGCGCTGAATGAATTCGTGGCCATTGCGCGCGACTACGCGGCGGATGGCGTCCGCATCGAGCACGGCGCTGCGTGTCTTGATCAGAAGCACGGGATAGCCTTCCAGATTCTGGTGCTGCCAGAAGTCGATGAAGGCGAGCGCGGGATGGGTGTTGCCGAGATCGGAAAGATCCATGTCCATATCGCGCGCGACGCCGGTGATTTTGAGGCGCTGAAGGTCGGGTTGCGTGCCGATACGCAGATGCCGGCCGATCAGAGCGCGGGTGTCGCCAAACTGGCGCGCCAGAGACTCGCTGAGAATGACGCCGGGCTCCTGCTGAGCGCCGGGTGCGCGTTGAAAATCCTCTCCCGCCATGATGCCATTTCCGAGCGTTCGGAAGAAGTTGTCGGAAACGCCGATCACATGGGCATCGATGCTGTGGGCGCTGAGATCGCCTTCGAGCGGGATAACGTCCGCACGCCAGCCCGCGTTTTGAAACGGAGTAGCGTCGGTGAAAGCGGCCGATGCGATATCGGGCAAAGCTTCGATCTGGTTGAGGAGATCGCGGTAGTACGGGGGGGCGGTACGCTTCCAATAGGCGGGGTCGCGGTAACCGCCGGGAACGGGATCGAGCCTGGCGATCCAGACGTTCTGCGGCTCGATGCCGAAATCGATGCGATACATATTGCGCACCGAAGCGGCAAAAAGCGCGCTGCCGGCGACGAGCGCTAGAGTGAGCGAGATCTGCACTGCGAGGAGAATTTTCTGACCGGCGGTATGGGAGGCGATGATGCCGCGGCCGCCTTGTTTCATCGCATCGGCATGGGAGAGGCGTCGCGCCTGCCAAACGGAGGTAATAACAAAGGCGGCGATCAGGATACCAACCGCGGCGAGAACGAACAGAACAACGCGAAGATCGAAGCCCACCGCGAGATCGAAGTTGCCGAAGACCTGGCTGCCGCGTGCGAGTATGAGGCGGGCTGTAGCGATGCCCCCAACAACTCCGCAGATCGCGCCGATGAGGACAAGAATGACATTTTCGAGCGCGAGAATGATCGCGATGTGGCGGCCACCCGCGCCGAGCGCGAGCCGAATGCCGATTTCGCGCTGCCGCCGCAAACTGCGCGCCAACAGCAGGCTGCAGAGATTCACGCAAGCGATCAGCAGCATGGCCGCGCACAGGACGAAGATGGCGAATACGGGCTCACCGAAACGGCGCCGCAGGAAATAATCGAGGCCGCTGCGTGCCGAGCCGAGTGCGAGCGAGCGTTCGAGATATTCGCGGCGGCGCGCGGCATTGAAGTGATGCGGAACACTCTCTTCGAGAAGCGCCTGGCGCTCGGCGCGAATGCTGGCCAGCGCCTTCGCTTCAGAGACGCCGGGGGCGCGGCGAGCAAGGATGCTGACGTAATACGTGGTGGGACGCGCTCCGCTGGGCGTGAAATCAGGCTGCGCGAGAAGCGGAATCATCACCGGTTCCGGGAATCCGAGCAGAAGACCGGTGAACGGTCTGCGGGTGACGCCGATAATCGTGTATTCGTCGGTCCCGATACGGATGGTGCGGCCCAGTATGTCGGCCCGTGCGCCAAAGCGGCTGCGCCAGAGTGCGTCAGTGATAACGGCGACGGGTTCGGCGTTGATGCGATCATCGGCGGGCGAGATGGCGCGACCGAGTTCCATGGAGATTCCGAGGGTTTGAAAGCAGGTGCCGGAGAAGGCCGCTGTTCCAACCGTCTGGACAGCTTTATCGATTTCGACGGCGTCGTAATGAGTGGCGACACCGCAGACGCCCGAGAAAGCGCGATTGCGTGACAGTGGGTCGAGGACGCCCGAGAAGAGATCGGTGAGAGTGCCTCGTTTATCCACGGAAAAGATTTCGACGAGCTGACCGGGATCGTGCACCGGCAGTGGGCGCAGGAAAAGCGCGTCGATGGTGCTGAACACCGCGACGTTTGCGCCGATGCCGAAGGTCAGGAGCAGAATCGAGACGGCGGCGAAGGCCGGATTACGGGCAAGCGATCGCAGAGAGTGGCGGAAATTGCGGCCTGCGGCATCGAGCCAGGACCAGCGGCTCACATCGCGGCAGGACTCGCGGGCTTCTTCGAAGCTTCCGAACTCGATGCGCGCGCGCCGGTAGGCCTCCTCGCGATCCAGTCCGGCTGCCTGATGCTTGCGCGCCTGCAGGTCGAGATGCGCGGAAAGTTCGTCGGCCAGGTCCTGTTCGCGGTACGCGCCACGCCGGACTAAGGGCAACGGATTCAGCAGGCGATACCAGCTCATATCAGGCCATCTTCAGGACTTTTCCAATCGCCTGCGCGAGGCTGGACCATTCATTGGTTTCAATTTCGAGCTGGCGGCGTCCGGCGGGCGTGAGCTGGTAAAAGCGAGCGCGCCGGCCGAGTTCGGAGACGCCCCATTCGGCTTTGATCCAACGCTGCTGCTCCAGGCGATGCAGCGCTGGATACAGCGAGCCCTGGTTCACCTGCAAGACACCGTCCGAGATCTGCTGGATGCGCTCAGAGACAGCCCAGCCGTGCTTTGGGCCGGTTGACAGCGTGCGCAGAATGAGCAGGTCGAGTGTTCCCTGGAGAAGATCCAGTCGAGAGCGCGGCATGGTGTCGACCCTCTACACTATAGATCCGGTTGGTGTCGATTGTCAACAACAATATTGGCGTTACTTTCGCAGCAGCCCGTACACTTCCACTCCGTTTTTCACGCCGAAGTAGACGCGCCCATTGGCGACGGCGGGGATGACGAAGCGTAACGCCTGGCCGGCACTGTCGCGCGCGGGATTGGCGGCGCTCGAGTACAGCTCGCGCTCAACGTTCAGCGCATCATAGGCGCGCAGCTCGGCGCCATTGCCGCCCTGATTCCAGGCACGGCTCTCGACGAGCCACACGATGCCGTTCTGACTGCGAGCAGCCGAAATGGTGGGAGTCGCGCCCGAATATTGAGACCTGTCGCGGCTCGTATGAGAAGGCTCCGGCGAAACATGTCCGTTCCGAACAGCGAAATCTTTCAACGGAGCTTCGGCAGTGTAGTAGTAGAGATGACCATTCCAATAAGCCGCGGCGCTGTAGATGCCGGAGAGACTGATTTGCTCCGCATTCGAGTGCTCCGGCTTTTCGAGACCGCTCATGCGGTGCGTGCCGAGGACGTACATGACACCGGCTTTACCTCCAAAGACCAGCGTCGGCGGTCTGGTGGGCAGGAGAAGCGGACCACCGGAGCCGAGATCGTTATCGCGTGCATTCAGCTGCTGTTGGTTCGAGGGCGTGAAGGAACTGGCGATTTCGAAGCGGTTGGCATGCAGGCGCAGCTTGAGCACGCTATCGCCGAAGTCGCGGCCGCCCGGCCGGTCGGCATCAAAGACACCATTGCCCGTGATCACGTAGATGTTGAATTCGCGATCGGCGGCGGGTCCGTTGTCTGCCAGCCAGATGCCGCTTTCGAGCGAGTCGGGCGAGGTATTGAATGTGGCCTGCTGACGCAGCGTGTGCGCATCGTAGGCCATAACCCAGCCGTGATAGTGGCCGACATCGCAGGACGAAGCCCAGGTGAGGTAAACGGAACCGTTCACGAGCAGAAGCGCGGCACGGGGATTCTCGCGGCGGGGATCGAAGCTGACGACGCTTGTAGAATTGCCGCCTTTCGAGCCGGGCACGCTGGCATTGATCTCCACCGGGCCGCCGAATTTCTCGACCCCGGTGGTAATCGCCAGCGCATGGAGCTGCTGAATGTACTTCGTTTCGGAATGGCCTGCGGTGATTTTGGCACGCGAGAGCACATACAGAGTGCCGGTCTCGAGATCGATTACGGGAGTCGATGTGATGCCGATTTCGGGTCTGATGAACGGACAGTTGACGTCGTACTCGGCGAGAGTCGCTGCGCCGGCGCTGTGCGGCAGAAGGCTCACGCGCCATAGCGGCTCGGAGGATTTCAGGTCTGCATCGAAGGCATAAACGCTGTCGTGCTCGGTTGCGATGAAGAGCAGATTGTGCGTGCCTTTGCCGGGAACGGCGACGCTTGGAAGATAGAGCGGCTGCGCGTAGACGTCCCCGTCGACTGCGAGCGTCGCGATTTTTCCAAACTGCTGCGGATTTACGTTTCGCGGGTTGAGGATGTTTTCTTCGAGATCGGCGCCGGTGCGGGCGTTGTTGTATTGGGAGGTAGTGAGAGTCGCTGCGTGCACGGCGCCCGTCAGCAGGAGCATCAAGGCTGGAGTGAGGATGTCAGATGAAAGGCGCATATCGCACCTATGTAGAATACTATCGTTAAGATGCTACAGGCCGAGTCTATCTTTCACAATCCGGACGCGATCGCGCGCGACGGTGAGCTCGGTATCTTTACCATCCTTGAGACGCAGCATCATGCGATCGGAAAACCAGGAGTAGAGCTCCTGCACGTAGTCGAGATTGGCGATGGTGGAGCGATGGATGCGCACGAAACGCGCCGGATCGAGCAGTGCTTCGAGCTGGGCGATGGTGTAGTCTACGACGAAGTCTTTTTTCGGCGTGGCCGCGTAGGTGAGCTTGTCGTTGGCGTAGAAATGCGTGACACGGGCCACATCTACGAACTCGATCCGATCGCCGAGCTTAGACGGCAGGCGCGCCGGATAGGAGCGCTGCGGGGGTAGAACGGACGCAAGGCGCTCGAAGAGTGAATCGATGGAGGGGCGGGCTTCGAAGCCGCCGCGAATCCGTTCCAGTTTGGCAAGGGCGCGTTCGAGTTGCTCCTCATTCACCGGCTTAAGCAGGTAATCGATAGAAGTCACTTCGAAAGCCTGCAGCGCGTACTGCGAATACGCGGTGGTGAAGATGACGAGCGGCTGCGGATCGAGCCGGGCCAGCATCTGAAAGCCGGAGAGGTCAGGCATTTCGATGTCGGTGAAAAGCACGTCGCAGGTTGAGGCCTTGAGCTGTTCGATAGCGGCGATGGGATCGGAACTCGTGCCGGCGACGGTCACGCGGCCGGTGCGCTCGAGCAGACGCTCCAGACGCCGCAGCGCGAGCGGCTCGTCATCCACCAGGAAGGCGCGAATCATTTCACCGCGGCAGCTTCTTCGATGGCCGACTCGGCGGCGAGGGCGCCTCGGAGCGGAATCTCGATGGCTACGATCGTCTGGCCGGTAGAGCTGCGGATATCGAGTTTGCCGTGCTCGCCAAAGAGAGCAGCCAGACGTTCGCTCAGGTTGTTCAGACCGTGGCCGGAGGGCAACGCCAGAGTGGCGAAACCGGGACCGTCGTCCTGCACCTCGAGCCGCAGCGAATCGAGGCTGCGGCGGGCATGAATCAGGATCGAGGCTCCGCGGCCGCGCGGGCCAACGGCATATTTGACGCTGTTTTCTACCAGGGTCTGGAGCGCCAGAGGCGGGACGAGGCACTCGCCGAGAGAGTCGGGTACGTCGAGCGTATATTGCAGGCGGGCTCCGAAGCGCGCTCGTTCGATTTCGAGGTAATCTTCGACGATGCGCAGCTCGCGCGCGAGCGGAACGAGTCCGAGACCGGCAGCGTCGAGCGAAAAACGGAGGAGTTCGGAGAGCTGAGTGACGATTTTTTCGGCCCGGGCGGGATCGTCGTGGATCAGCGCGGAGACGGAGTTCAGCGTGTTGAAGAGAAAGTGCGGGTGAATACGAGCCTCAAGCGAAGAGAGCCGGGCTTCGGTGGCAAGTTTCAGAGCGCGTTCCCGTTCGAGCTCTTTGGTCTGCAGTTCAAGCGCGCTGCGCCGAAGACGCGTTTGCTGCACTTCGTAAAGAGACACAAACGCGACCGCCACCGCCGACAGAACGAGCGAGATGCCGAACGAGCGGCGGAAATCGGGCCAGTACGTATACTGCGGGCCGATGATCCAGCGCAGAATCAGTCCTGCGATCAGGCAGCCGCAAAGAGTGATACTCAGGATCACGGCAGCGCGCACCGTGGTACGAACACGATTCGGCTGTTCCGCCGTGCGCAGCCAGACGGACGGCAGCAACAGGCAGAGCGGGATGCCGATCAGGTTCGCGTAGATGACGGAATAGAGATACTGCCAGATAAGGTCGGCGAGCGTGTACGTTGGATCGAAGAAGTTTTGAAACAGCGGCACGGCAAAGGCCACCGCCGCGTCGAGCACCAGCACTCGCGCGAGCCACTTCAGTACGCGCAGCATACTAACCATCCAGCTTACGGCCAAGTTCGTGCTTTGCGCAGGATCGGGCGACGAACGGTGGCAACCCCCCGACGAAGCGCTAGTTTTCGGGCGCCGGCGGTTTGAGTTTGCGATCGAAGAAATCGGCCGTGTGCTGGTAGGCTTCGACCCAATGCCGATAGAGCAGAAAATCGTGAATTTCGTTAGGAAAGATGAGCTGCTCGAACGGCACGTTACGCTTGCGCAGCGCCTCCGCCAGCATGAGGGTCTGGCTGAACTCCACGTTGCGATCGTCGTCGCCGTGAATCAGGAGCACGGGCGAGCGCCAGGTATCGACAGAGGCCATGGGCGAGGATTCGAAAGCGATGCGGGCCGCTTCCTGGCGATCGTGCAGCTCTTCGGGATCGGCACTTTCGCCGGTGCGCGTGAGATAGCCGCGCAGCGCGCTCCAATCGTGGACGCCGTGAAAATCTACGCCGGCTGCGAAGAGATCGGAGGCCCGCGAAAGAGCCATTGCCGTGAGGTAGCCGCCATAGGATCCGCCCCAGACGCCGATACGGCCGGGATCGACGTCAGCGCGCGATTTGAGATACAGGCCGGCGCCGATCACGTCGTTGAATTCGCTGGCGCCATGCGCGCCGTAATCGATCGCTTCGCGGAAGTTCAGGCCGTAGCCAATGCCGCTACGGTAATTGACCGAGAGCACGACATAGCCGTGGTTGGCGAAGTACTCGTTGAGCGAGTAGGCGTTCGAGTAATAGAACATGTAGTGGAAGCCGAGCAGCATCTGGCGGCGCGAACCGCCGTGAAAGAAGATGAGCGCGGGATGTTTTTCGCCCTCGGTATGATCCGCCGGCAGAAACAACTGGCCGTGAATCTGCAGGCCATCGGCGGCGGTGATGAGGACGGGTTGCGGCTTCACAAGCGCCGACTTCGGGAAGGAAGCTGGCCCGGCGGGGTCGAGGTCCCGAGGCTGGCCATTCCCGAGACGAACGGCGGCATGAGCGCGCTGGTTATAGCTCGAGCAGAGATACACGAGCGCGCTGTTGTCGGCTGCCGGGGCAGGTTCCCACTCGATGCCCTCGCCGGAGGTGACCGCCTGTGGGCTGCTGTTGAGGGAAACGCGGAAGATGTGGCGGCGATCCATATCGCCGATGTTCGTCGAATAGTAAAAGGTTTTTCGATCGGCAGATTGCGAAACGTGCTCGACTTCGCCTGTGCCCGGCGTGAGCTCGCGCGCCTGGCCGCCGTTCAGCGCGATCGAATAGAGATGCTTCCAGCCGGTGCGCTCCCAGGGGAAGACGAGCCCATCGCCGGACCAGAAGATCTGCTGCCGTGCTTCAACTCCGCTGAAGACGCTTCCGGGACCATTGTGTGCGCGGAAGACTTCCCTGCCCTTGCCCGTTTTCACATCAGCGACGCGAATCGACCAGGGCGGACCGGAGCGATGTTCGGAGAAAAACGCCTCGCGACCTTGCGACGGGATGCGGAGGAACGCGAGCTGTGTGCTATCGGACGACCAGGCGGGTTCGCTGTCGTGGTCGACGCTCGGATCGAGATACGAAAGGCTCTTGTCGGCGACGGAATAGATGGCGATGAAGCTGTGCCCGGCGCGTTCGCTGACGAACGCCAGGCGCGTGCCATCGGGCGACCAGCGCAGACCGCTCTGCTCGCCTTTTTGTTCGAGCAGCAGCGTTGCATCGGGCTTGCCGGACTTAGCGTCGACATTTGCGAGTGAATAGATCTGACCACCGCGCAGAAAAACGACTGTACCGGTAGAGGAGATCTGCGGTGCGTGGCCGATGACGAGTTTAAGCGGCGCTTCCCCCGTTGCATCTACGCGCCAGATCTCCTGTTCCGGCTTCCTGAGGCTCAGATCGGGATTTGGATTTTCACCGCCGTTTTCGAAATCGCCGCCGCGCGCGAAGAGGAGATAGCGCGAATCGGGCGACCAGGCGAGATCGTCGATTTCCTGACCATCGTCGCGGTCGAAGTTGGTGGCGCGATGCGCTTTCCAATCGGGTCCGGAAGCGATCCAGATATTGCGGCGACCCTGCTCGTTTTCGATCCAGGCAGCGGCTGCACCGGACGGCGCGGCAACGAGGCCGCTGGCGAAGGGCGCGCTCATGACATCTTCGATCCGGAAGCTGTTGCCGGTGCCATAGACCTCGGCGGCCAGGAGCAAAGCAAGTGTGGAGAGGCGCAGATTCAGCATCAGTGGTCCCGTTCCATGGAAATCCATCTTAACGTCGCAAGGAAGACGCCGAGAGAGGCACAGAGCAGAAGCAGCTGTGCGATATCGGGTCGGGTTGTGTAGGTTACTACGTACGCTGCGATTGTGAGCACGGTTTGCAGGAGAATGGTAATCCTGGCCAGAAGCGGAGAGACGTTCCAGAGGCTCAGCAGGCTCGCCGCCAGCGCCAGCAGCACCATGGCATAGGCGCCCTGATGCAGCACAGCCGCATTCGCTTCGAAGAGCAGCGCGCACCAGATGAGCGCAGTGGCGAGCGCGACCGACCAGCCGAGCAGAGCGATCTTCCAGGCCGGCCTGCGAAAACGCGGCAGCAAACCGGCAGCGAGCAGCGGAACACCAACAAGATAGAAGCCGAGCGCGGGCGAAAGATAGAAGAACTGCGCGCGGCGAATTTCGCGAGCGGCATCGGAGGCCTCGGCGCGGGTGCGCGATGCGATCAGCTGCAGAACACCGTTCGCATATTCGAGCTCGTGATCGAAGACGGTTTCCAAGTTTGCGAGGCGCGCGGCCAGGATGTCGTGCGCACTAAGCGGCGCGTAGGCATCGGCGAGAGCTTTTGCGAACGGACGCGGGTCGGGCTGTGCGATACCGGCGAAATGCATCTTGAGCAGCCGGTCTCCCGGCGGATCGACAAATTTCTGGTAAGCGGCCCAGGGAGCGTAGCAAATTGCCAGTCCGGCGAGCATCCAGCCAAGTGTGCGGATGGGGATGCGTGCGCGGGAACGCCAGGCGGGATAGCTCGCCGCCAGTCCGAGCGCGAAAAAAGCAGCGCCGCCATGCGAGAGCAGGCTGAAAGCGAGCAGCGCTCCTGCTATGAAACCTGTCCGGGTGTTTCGCTGGTCACCAGGCAGAAACAACAGAGCGGCGAAAGCGAGTCCGAAGGCGGCGGCGAGTAGTTTGGGCCAGACAAAGAAAGTGTTGAGCAGCGAGAAGCCGGAGGCAAACACAGCGGCGAGGATCCAGGCGGCCTGCCGGCGACGGATCTCGAGCGCATCGAGCAAGACCCAGAGCGCCGGAATCCACAGAATCTGCAGTAGCACGCCGACAAGCATGTAGCTGAGCGTTCGCGAAGCAAGGCGGTACGGATAGATGAGCAGCGTCAAACCGGTTTGGAGTGGGGGCCGGTCGCTCGAGAGCCAGTCGCCGATCATGGGACGCTCGATTTTGCCGTTCTCGAGCTGATCGGCGAAGATGAGGGGCAGAGCGTTATCGGACGGGAGCGTGTGCGAGAAGCGGCTCTCCGCAGTGAGGAGCGGCTGCTCCATGCCGCCATAGAGAAAACCCGCGGCGAGAACGATGAGCGCGGCGGGGCAGAGCAGCAGCCATATGCTGAGCACGCGTTTCTGCCGGGCGAAGCCGCGCCAGCCGCGGATCGAGTAGACCGCGCAGCAGAGCGGAACCAGCAGGCTGAAGATGTATCCGGCGCCAGGCGAGGCGAGCCAGATCCAGAAGGCCAGATAGCCTGATGCAGCGATTGCCAGGAGCCCGTAGCTGATGGGACGCGCGGCGGCTTTCGACTCTCGGCGGGAAGTGTAGCGAACCGCTGCGCAGAAAACCGCGGAGAGGAGCAGGAAATAATCGGCGACGCGCAGAACGAGCAAGGCAGCGTGCGCGAAACTCTGGCTCAGAACCAACCCTCTTCAATCCGCACGCAGAGGGCCGGGAGCGGCATAGCAGCAGAGCGCCTGAAAAAAGAGGCAAAGCCGCAGGGATCGCTTTACGAAATTCATGTCTCGATAGAAAAAGGGCCAGGCGTTTTGCCGCCTGGCCCTTTGCCTTTACTGACTTTGGCGAATCGCCGTGTTATTTCGGGCAGCCGAGCGCCTTCACCTGATCTTCAGGCAGAGGCTTCGGATTCTTGACCGCCGGCGGAAGCGAGGTGCTGTTGTGAGGCACCAGGTAGACTTCCACGCGCCGGTTCTTGTCGGCTTCGGTCGTCTGCTGACCCTTGCGCTCCTTGATGTTCGAGGTGCCGCAGAGACCCGGCTTCGTTTCCGAAGTCTGATCCGTGCCGACCCAGTCGACCTTGATGCGCGAAGGATCAACCTTGCCGCAGGTACCGGTGCCGCCGCTCAGCACAGCCGCCGCATTCAGCACGCGCTGTTCATCGAGCGAGTGAGCCGCCGCTGCGTGGCGTCCACGGCGTCCGCGAGTGGCTGCCGCGTTCTCACGCTCGTCGGTGTCGCGATGGCCTACGAGCACGATGTCGTAGTCGCCGCTGGCCACCTTCGGAGCCGCGTCGTCGATCAGCACGCGCTTGCCGCAGTTGTTTACGCGAGCATTGTTCTTGGCGAAGATCACGTCATCGAGCCGGACAAACTGCGGCGGGCAGTTCACCGTGATGGTGGTCGATTGCGAAGCGGTCTGGCCGCGCTCGTCGGTCACAGTTACAGTCGCCGTGATCGTCTTGCTCTGGCCCTGCGCGCCGCCTTCGAAGTTGAGGCTCGAAGCGTCGAATGTGGCGTTCTGGCTGCTGTCGTTGGTGACGCTGCCTTCGCTCACGGTCCACTTGTAGGTCAGATTGCCGCCGCAAGCCGAGGGCGATGCCGCAACCGTCAGGTTGGCGGTGTGCTTGCCGTTGGCTACTGCCGCGCAATCCAGCGTCTGGTTATCAGCACTGACGCTCGAGATCGTCGGAGCCGCTGCGCTCACCGTTACCGTCGCCGTACCCGTCACAGGAGCGACAGGCTGCGGAGCGGGCGGCTGCACCCAGCAACGAACCGGGAATTTCTTCGGCCGTTCCATCGGCGGAGGAGGCGGCGTCGTGTCGGTGACCGTCACCTGGATATTGAAGCTGCCGGTGTTGTTCGGCGTGAAGCTGAAATCGGGGCTGTCGGTACCCTGCGCCTCGCCGTTCACGGTCCAGGCGTACTTCAGCTTGTGATCGGCCGGAGCGCCTGCGAGCGTCGCGTGCAGATTCACCGGCTTGCCCGGGCAGATGGTGCCTTCGGCGCCCGAGATCGTCGGGGTCGGCAGCGGAGCCGGCGCAGGAGGCGCAGGCGGCATCTCGGGGCACTTGGTCGTGCCCGCGTAGAACACTAAGCCGAGCGAACCCATAAAGCCGTTGATCTTGTCATGCGACGGGATGTAGATTCCGCCATTCGGATAATTCGGCAGGCCGTAGGTCGGGTTGCGCGACCAGAAGCCGCGCGCATCGAGGCGCAAACCGAAGTGATCCGTGAAATGCCACTTGACACCGCCGCCGTAGTTCAGCCCGACCTGCAGGTTGTCGTTCAGGTTGGCCGAGTGGAAGAGCGCATCCACTGCCGGATTGCGCGCCTGCTTCTTGGCGTCGTCGGTAGGCGTGAACTGAATGCCGTTCACACCGACGGTTACATACGGCTGGAACTTCGAGCCGCGCGGCTTCAGGTTGAAGATCGGGTTCAGACCGAAGAAATAATTCCGCGCGCCGAAGCTGTAAGTCGGCAACGGATTCGTGGTTCCCGGATAGAAACCGCTCGGGGTACGGAACTCGACATTCGCATTATCGTAGGCACCCCACAACTCGATCCCCAGATAGGCGGACGGGTTGTAGGTGAGGCGCAAACCGGCAGCCCCGCCGTTTACGAGCTTGGTGGTCAGTCCGCGCTGGACCTGCCCCCAGGTCGTGACACCGCCGAACGGATCGATTTCGATCAAATCGGGATATTGATCCTGCCCGCTGGCTGTCGGCTTAGCTGCTTTGGCCGCGTTCGCGGCGGTTTGACCTGCTGTATTTTGACTGTTGTTTGTATCTTGCGCGTACGCGAGCGCACCGGCGCTTAGCGCGATGCACAAGATACCAGAACCGATCGGCTTAAAACTGAGCCGAGACTTCATCCTGCTCCTCCCATAAAACGAGATATTTAACCCACCAGAATAGATCCAGTTTACTAGGTTTATGAACCCGTAAGACCGTTTCATTCGTTAATAAAGTTTAACCCTACGCGCAGTGCGCCAAAGCGAGCCGCGCGCGAAGCACCCAAAACAGTTTAGCGAGGGCATCCGAGTGCCTTCACCTCAGCCTCGGGCAGAGGCTTGATATTTTTCACCGCAGGCGGCATGTTCTGCGAGTTCCGCGGAACCAGGTACACCTCGACCCGGCGATCCTTGTCGGCTTCGGTTACGCGTGAGCCGCGCCGTTCCTTGGTCGCGGGCAGAGCGGAGGTACCGCAGAGTCCCGGATCCGGAGTGGATGTGGAATCGGTGCCGACCCAGTCGATCTTTACCTGTGCCGGATCGAGCGAGCCGCAGGTTCCGTGGCCGCCGATCAGCACCGCCGCTGCGTTGAGCGCTCTCTGTTCATCGAGCGTCACCTGCTGAGCGGCTCTTCTTCCGCGCCGTGCCGTGCCGCGCGCCGTTTCCGCTTCATCGGAAGCGCGGTGGCCGACCAGCACCACATCGTACGTCCCGGCAGCCTGCGCCGCTGCCTGATCGATCAGGATGCGCTTGCCGCAGTTGTTCACGCGCGCATTGTTTTTGGCGAAGACGATATCGGACAAACGCTTGAACTGCGGTGGGCAGTTGACGCTGATATTGGTCGTCTGCGAAGCCGTCTGTCCGGTTTCATCGGTTACGGTGAGCGTGGCGGTTACCGTCTTGCTCTGACCTTGCCCGCCCGATTCGAAGTTGAGCGAGGAAGCGTCGAAAGTCGCATTGGGGCTCGAGTCGTTCGTCACGCTGCCTTCGCTGACGGTCCACTTGTAAGTCAGATTGCCGCCGCAGGCCGAACCTGTCGCCTGACCTGTAAGGCTGGCGCTATGTGTTCCGTTCGTGTCCGCCGCGCAGGAGAGCGTGGTCGGATTCGCCGCGACGCTGGTGATCTGCGGTTTGGCGTATTCCTGGACATTCAGAGTGACCGGACCTGCGGTGACTGTGCGCGATGCATTGGTCGCATCCGTGATCGCCACTTCGACCGTAAACGCGCCCGCATTGTTCGGAGTAAACGAGAAGTCCGGCGAATCGCCCGGCTGCGGCGCTCCGTTCAGCTTCCAGACGTAGTGCAAGGCATGCCCGCTCGGATCGCTCGCCGTCGAATGCAGCGTAATCGCCTTACCCTGGCAAAGTGTACCGCCCGGACCGCTAATCTCTCCCGCGCTCAAAGGAGCCGGCGGAGCGGGAGGCGGAGGCGGCGGAGGAACATACGGCGACTTCAGATACCAGACCAGGCCGAGCGTCGCCTGCACGCCGTTCAGATAATTTTTGCTCGGAATATAAATGCCGCCCGTCGGATAATTCGGCAGTCCGTAGGTCGGATTGCGCGACCAGAAGCCGCGTACGTCGAAACGCAGCCCGAGATGCGGGCTCAGATGGAACTTTACACCGCCGCCGTAATTGAGCGCGGGCTGCAGATTGTCGTTCAGATTGGCGGAGTGAAAGATCGCATCGGTAGCGGGATCGCGCGCAATGCGCTTGGCTTTGGCCGTCGGCGTAAACTGTGCGCCGCCTCCGCCGACCGTCAGATAGGGCTGAAAACGTGAACCGCGCGGCTTCAGATTGTAGACAACGTTCAGCGCCGGATAGTAGATCTGATTCCCAAAGGAGTAACTAGGCAGGCCGGGCGCAATGGGCGTCACCAGCCGCACGTTGTTCACCATGAAGTTATAAGAGAGCTCGAGCCCGAGATGGGGCGAGAAGTTCCAGGCCACGCGGCCGCCGACAACTCCGCCATTGACCAGCTGCTCGCGCAGGCCTTTATTGACTTCGCCGAATACGCTGATCCCACCAAACGGATCGAGTTCGATAATGCCGGGGAGTTCCTGGACGGGAGCGGCCGCCGTCTTCGCCGTTCCGGGCTGTTGAGTATCCTGCGCTCGGCAAATCGAGTGGAAACATGTCAGGGCTAAGACTGCCAGAACGGCTGACGCCGCTCTACCACCTGGTCCTGATTGCATTCACTCCTCCTCGCGCGGGTTGTAAACAGCTATAGTTATTGATCTTATCGGATCACACCCGTTTCGCGAAAGAGAATTCCGAGATTTGCGGTAATTCCGTACAGGCGCCCGCTGGCCACATCGGGCATCCAGAGTTGCCGGATACGGAGCGGCGGCAGCGCGCTGCGAACCAGTTTCCAGGACGCGCCCGTGTCATCGGTCTGATACAGCTGCCCGTACTCGACCGCATATGCCAGTCCCGGTTTGCCGCCAAACAAGACCGACGTCACTGTCGAGGCCGGAATCCCGCCCTGGCTGGCGTACCATTTGCCGCCGCCATCGGGCGACGAGTACAGACCCACGCGCGTCGCGGCCAGCAGCGTTGTGCTGTCGCCACCCGGTATGGCGATTTCGTTGACATCGCCGGCATTTAGCGGGAACGCCAGCGGCTGCCAGGTCTCGCCGCAGTCTTTCGATTCGAAGAGTCCTCCCGCTGTCCGCGCGATCATTCGTCCACTGGCATCCGGCGCAAACCAGACAGCGCTCACGGCCGGCGTGCCTTCCATCTTGGCCACCGTCCAGCGCTCGCCGGCATCGCTGCTCACCAACAAGCCGAGATCAGTCGCCGCCAGCACCAGGTCCTCACTGCCCTTCTTCATGGCGTAGAGCGCACTGACATCGGAGAGCGTCGCCTGATGGATCTTGACGATCGGCTTGGGCGGCTTGGTAGCGCGGGCGGTGGCGGTGCGTCCGCGGGTGGTCTTCCGCACCGGCGCCGCTTTGGGCGGAGGCGGCTGAATCGTCTCCATAATGCGCACCGGCAGCGGCTTCCAGAGATTTCCCGCGTCGGTCGACTTGAACATGTGCCGCGGTGTGGAAGCGATCAGGATGTTGCTCTGGCTCGGCAATCCGGTAATCGCCTTCAGGTGAACCCCGCCCAGCCCGTGCGTATCTTTCAGCCGGCTCCAGTTTTCGCCCCGATCGGCACTCTCGAAGATGCCGGTGGTATCACCTTCCTGCGTTTCGACCGCCACCAGTTTGTCGCCGGCTCGCGCGACGGCCGAGATCGAGCGGTCGACGTAGCCCTTGTTAATCGGCTGAATCGTCTCGGCCCCGTTATCGCTGCGGCCCAGCCCTTCATATTCAAATGCCAGGTACATTCGCCCGGGCTGCGAGGGATCGAAGACGATCGTGTTGGCCTGATAATCGCTCAGAGTCTTCCAGGTCGCGCCGTGATTGAGCGATTTGTACAACCCGGTTGTGGTGCCCGCGTAAATCACGTTTTCGCTCGAGGGATCTTCGCGAATCACATGCGTCCGCCGCGATGTATTCGGAATACCGAGCAGCTTCTTCCACTCTCCACCACGAGTGCCGCTCGCATAAATTCCGCTGCAGGCGCTGGCCAGGATATCGGAGGGATTTGCCGGATCGACAAAGATTGAAAAAACGTCGGAATCGTCAATCATTCCGGTATGGATCGATTCCCAGGTCTTGCCGCCGTCGGTTGTCTTCCAGGGCAGATGCGACGTACCGGCATAAATGATTTTGGGATCTTTGCTGTCGACCGCCAGCGCCGAGATGCCTTGCATCTCGAGATTGTCGGGATCTGAAATGCGCTTCCAGTCCTTGCCCGAATTTTCGCTCAGCCAGACTCCCTGCAGCGTGCCTGCCACGAACTCGGTCGGATCACTCGGCGCGTAGGCCAGTGCGCGAACGCCGAACTCGCTGATCTTCTTAACCGGCGTCCAGGTACGGCCGTCATCGTGGCTCTCAAACAAACCGCCGCCTCCGGCTGCCATCATGCCCGCCAGGTAATGGCTCGGATCGTTCGGATCAATCAGCAGCGAGGAAATCTCGCTCAGATTGCGCTTGGGGAAATCGAGCAGCTCCCAGTTATCGCCCGCATCACGGCTGCGAAACAGCAGCGAATCCATGCCGCCCGCCAGCAGCACGCCAGCGTGATGCGGATCCACGGCCAGGCTGCGAGCCGTTCCTCCAAACGGACCGGCAATCGCCCAGTCGTTGGGCGGCGCCGAAACCGCGTCCGCACCCGCAAACACACTCAGCGCCAGCAACGCACCGAGTGCCGAGGCCTCCAGCGCGCGTCGAATCATTTTCCGAGACATCTGTTTTTTGAAACTCATTTCTATTTTGAACGAAGCGGATCGAGATTCTCCATTCCCCGCTCCGGGAAACAGGCGGATACGCTATAGCAGGGCGTAGGCGCGCACCGGGAAGCTACCCATGCCGCGCACTTTCACGGGAACGGCTGAAAAGCGAAAGCCCACGGGCGGCAGCTCGCCCAGTTGGCACAGATGTTCGACAATCGGAATGCCCGCGCTCAGCAGTTTTGTATGTACCGGACGTCGGGCGTCTTCGGTGTCGTCGATATTCAGCGAGTCGATCCCCACCAGCAGCGTTCCTTGGCGCACCAGAAACTCGGCCGCATCTTCAGTCAGGTACGGATGGCCCTCGAAGTACTGTTCGGTTCGCCAGTGCCGGTCCCAACCGGTACGGATCAGAACAGCATGGCCGGCGATCGCCTGCTGCGGGATATGGGCGGCCAGCCGCGTGCGATCGATCCTGCGCCCGTCTTCCCAGGCCGCTCGAATCACAATGCCCGGAAGATCGGCCAGCAACTCGAGCGGAAGCTCGGCCAGGTCCGCGCCATCGTCAAACCGATGGAAGGGACTGTCTAAATAGGTTCCCGTGTTGGCCACCATCTCGATCCGGCCAATCTGAAACTCCGTCCCGGGCGCATACTGCGAACGCGAATCCTTCCGGCTCAGGAAATCGCAGATCAACGGCGCGGGCAGGCCTTTGTACGTCACCATCCCGTGCTCGACGGTGTGGCTTAGATCGATATATTTGTGCGGAATGGGCGGTGTTCCTGTGGGCGGCTATTGCTTCGAGAGCTTATCTTTCCAGTGCTTGGCCAGACACTCGGCTACCGAATTTGCCATGTCCGTCTCCGAGGGATTCATCGCGTTTCGTTTCCGGCAGGTGTAGCTGAACATCACATCCTTCGATTTGTTATCCACCACTCTCATCGACACCTCGTTGTAAGCGCCGGTGTTCCAGGTGCCCGAAGTGATGGCGCTGGTTATGCCGCGGGCGAGCGAGCCTTCGTTGTCGCCATTGTGGAACTGGATCGTGTAGTCGGCCCGGTCTGGATCGGTTGTCACCGTAACCGGAACCTTCTTTTTCTCGAGCGCGGAGGAAAACGTCGGAGTAAATGGATTATTCGGATCCATGTACACGCGCTTTTGCTGCGCGCTCAGAACACAGGGCAGCAGAAAGACACACGCGGCCAGGAGCTTTTTCATATTGCGGCTATTCTATGTCAGATTCGTCACTCTTGAGAAACCCTGTTCGGCTTCTCCAGGCGGCTCGCCTCCGTCCTGGGCTTCGCTTTCGAGCACCTGAACCGCTTTCGCACGCGCCGCACTGCCCAACTGCTCTTCGATCTCCTGCGGCCGGATCGGCACGCCGAGCACACCGGCGCCCAAAAGAAAGATTGCCAGCAGCAGTGGACGCAGCAGCGAGCGCACACCCGCCCACACACGGCGAGCGTTGTTTCGAGACACTTCTCCTCCTGATCAGCGAAGGTGTTTTACACAAAAGGTCAGGAGTGTGCAGGAGGAGCGCGCGCCGGAGCTCGCCGGCTATACGGATCAGGCCGGATCAGCTGTGCTGAAGGCAGAGCGCAGCCGGGAATTGCGGTGAGCAACAGAATGAGCGTGAAGAACGCCGCTGGTACTGCGGGCGGTCCAGCGCAGAAAAGCAGCGCGCCGCACAGAAGCGCAATGAGCGCGATCAGAATGAGCCGCGCAAACAGACTCTGGCGAACCGCGCGCATGCAGGCAGTCCCAGTATACGGAAGCTGCGCTGTAATGAAAGCAAGTGCTCTACGAGATCGAAAGCCCACCCACCAGCGAGAACGCCGTTATCCACCTGCACGAGCGCGACAACGTTGCCATCGCGCGCGTGCCGCTCTCCGCAGGCCAGCTGATACAAGTTGGGCAGCAATCCATTCACGTGCACGCGCCGATTCCCGCCGGGCACAAAGTCGCTATCGAAAATATTGCGACTGGCGCGCCCGTGCGCCGCTACGGCCACGCCATCGGAGTCGCAAAGGCGCCGATCGCAGCCGGCGAGCATGTCCATACGCAGAATCTCGCCTTTACAGAAATGCACTCCGGCGAACCGGAGCCGGTCACGGCCGTCCGCGGTCACGCTTCCAGTCGCGCCAGCTTTCTTGGTTATCAGCGCGCCGATGGCCGGACTGGCACCCGTAACTACATCGCCGTGGTCGCGGCCAGCAATTGCGCCGCGCACACAGCCGAATCCATCGCGCGCACCTATGAGGGCGCACAACTTCCACCGCACGTCGACGGTGTCATTGCCTTCCCGCACGGCGAAGGCTGCGGCCACACCATCGGTCCCGATACCGAACAACTGCAGCGCACGCTCGCCGGGGTACTCGACCATCCGAACGTCTCCGCCGCGCTGATTCTGGGGCTCGGCTGCGAGGTGAACCAGATCAGCCATTATCTAGGCGACGCCGTGAGCGGCCTGTCGCACGCGAATCGGCTCCACGGGCTTACGCTGCAGGAATCGGGCGGCACTCGCGCCGCGATCGAAGAAGCACGCCGGCACATCGATATCTTCATCGAACAGGCAGCAGCCGACAAGCGCGTCGAGGTGTCCGCCTCACAGATTTCTCTCGGCCTCAACTGCGGCGGCTCCGATTCATTTTCCGGAATCACCGCCAATCCGGCGCTCGGCGTCTGCTGCGATCTGATTGTCGAGCAAGGCGGCACCGTGGTGCTTGCCGAAACGACTGAGATCTTCGGCGCCGAACAACTACTCGCGGCCCGCGCCCGCAACCCGGAAGTCGCACGCAAGTTACTCGAGTGCGTGGCGCGTTATAAGGCCTACCTGCGCCAGTTCGAAGGCAGCAGTTTCAACGACAATCCGTCGCCCGGTAATAAGGAAGGCGGCCTGACCAACATCATCGAGAAATCTTTGGGGGCGGTCGCAAAAGCCGGCGCATCCACCCTCGAAGATGTCGTCCGCTACGCCGAGCGCATTCGCTCGCGCGGCTTTGTTTTTATGGACACGCCGGGTTACGATCCAGTATCAATTACCGGCCTGGCGGCGGGCGGCGTCAACCTGATCGCCTTTACCACCGGCCGCGGCAGCGCCATCGGCTTCCCCAGCGTGCCGGTGCTGAAAATTGCGAGTAACTCGGCCACTTACAACCGCATGCGCGACAACATGGACGTGAACGCCGGGCGTATCGCCGAGGGCGCGCGCACCGTCGAGCAGGTCGGCCGCGAGATTTTCGACAAGCTGCTGGCCGTCGCATCCGGCGAACGCACCCGTGCCGAACTCCTCGGTCATCACGAATTCGCTCCCTGGCGCATCGGACCCGTCCTGTAAGAGAATCCGGCTCTTGTAAGCAGCCCGGCCGCCCCTCGCCGTTAGACAAAAGTAAGAAACCTTCGCTCCTCGCGCGACATCACCCGGACAAGCAAGTTCAGGACAACAGCCGCACCTTCGGATGAGCAACGTCCGGTCGGCTGGTGGGGGTTTCTATGTTCTTTCCATCTTTCGGACGAGCCGCCGCTCTTCTCCTCTGTCTCTCCGTGACCAGCCTGTTTGGTCAGGCCGTATCGGGCAACATCATTGGTACGGTAACCGATCCGAGCGGCGCAGCGGTCGCGAACGCTCAGATCACCATTGCCAATGTCGGCACTGGTACTTCCACGCAAGTCACTACAAACGACTCGGGCAATTACACCGCACCCAATCTCGCCGCCGGCAACTACACCGTCACGATCACCGCGACCGGCTTCCAGAAATTTACACAACAGAATGTGCGCGTGGATGTTTCTCAATCCGTGCGGGTCGATGCGTCGCTGGAAGTAGGAGCGGCCACGCAGGAAGTGACTGTGACGTCCGCGCCGCCCGCGATAGAAACGGATCGGGCCGCCGTGGAAACCCAATTGGGAGGCGCCCAAGTCTCCTCGCTTCCGGTGGCGAATCGAAACTTCACGAATCTCGCTTTGCTCACGCCCGGCGCGGTTGTAAACACGTATCAGCACGCCCCGAGCGAGAATCCGCAGCAATCAACGCTGGTGAATACGGGCGGCCAGATGTTTGCCGGGACGAATTATCAACTCGATGGCATGAACAACAACGACACCGTCCTCGGAATTACGATGGTGAACCCGACCATCGACTCGGTGGGATCGTTCATTGTGCAAAGCAGTAACTACGATGCCGAATACCAGGCCGCCGGGAGTGTCATTCAGGTAGAAACCAAATCGGGAACCAACGATTTTCACGGCAGCGCTTTCGAATTCTTACAGAACAACATCTTCCAGGCTCGCGATCCGTTTACCCAGGGCTTACACGCACCGGGCACGCCTGCCCCGCACGATCGCGGAGTACCGGCCCTGCGCTGGAATCAGTTTGGCGGCTCGATTGGCGGACCGATCAAGAAGGACAAGCTCTTCTTTTTCGGTGACTATCAGGGAACTCAGCGCAGGATCGGCGCTTCTCAGTCGCTGCGCGTGCCAACAGCAGCCGAACGCACCGGCAACCTAAGCGATCTCGGCACTCCGATTTACAATCCAAATTCCGGAAATCCCGATGGCACGGGCCGCACCATCTTTGCCGGCGGGATCATCAGTCCCGGCCTGATTTCAGCTCCGGCCGCCAACTTACTTTCCAAACTGCCGCTGCCGAATATAGCGGCCAGCAACGCGGCAGCGCCGAATTACGCGACATCCGCAATCGAAAACTACAACACCAACCAGTTCGACACGCGCGGCGATTACACCATCAGCGAACGCGCCCGCGTCTTCGGCCGGTACAGCTATCTGGGTGCGAACATCAACGCCCCCGGACCGTTCGGGCTCTACGGCGGCCCGGCATTCGGGCAGTGGGGCTTTTCCGGAATTTCTAACGCGCTCAACCAGAACGTTGCCTCAGGCTTGACCTACACCTTCGGTCCATCGCTATTGACCGAAGTGCGCTTCGGCTTTTCTCGTTATCGCGTCACGGTCAGCGCACAGGATCAGAACACGCAGCTGGCCAATCAAATCGGCATTCCTGGACTCAACATCACCGGCCGCCAGGATACCAACGGGCTACCGGATTTGACCATCAACGGCGCCGGCGGCTTCAGCCTTGGTTATAGCTGCAACTGCCCGCTGCACGAGCGCGAGACGCTTCTCGACTACGTCAATAATTGGACCAAGATCGCCGGCAATCACACCATTCGCTTCGGCGGCACCTACGAGATGGCCTGGAACCTCCGCTTGCCAAGCGATCAGCATCGGGCCGGTGTCTACCAGTTCAACGACACCGTCACCGCCGACGCCAGTGTTCCAAGCAGCGGCCTTGGACTCGCCTCTTTTCTGCTCGGCGAGCCGTCGAGCTTCAACCGCTTCCAACAGATCTCGACGAATCAGGAAGACCTGCAGAACCGGATGTTCTACTTCGTGCAGGACACCTGGCGAGTTACCCCCAAGCTGACCCTCAACCTTGGCGTGCGCTGGGATGTCTGGTTCCCGGACTTCTCGCTCAATGCCGGACAGGGCGGTCGCTACGATGTCACCAACAACATCGTATACATTCCTGGAGTGGGCGGTGTCTCGCAATCCGGCAACTCCCAGACGCAGTGGCGTAATTTTTCGCCGCGTATCGGGATTGCTTATGCTCCGAACGATAAAACGGTAGTTCGCATGGGTTATGGCCGCGGCTACACGCTCGGTACCTTTGGCTGGACCTTCAATAATCTTGCCGCGGATGTCTATCCCTCCATCGTGAATCAGAGCATCACCGCAACCTCGAGCTTTTTCCCGGTCTTTCCTTTAACCACCGCTCCTCCCGCAGTCGTCTTCCCGACGATTCCGTCCAATGGCATGCTGCCCCTCGCCAACGGGATCGGCGTATCCTACATTCCGGCCAATCAAAAAATCCCGTACGTGGATATGTGGAATTTCACCGTTGAGCGCGAGATCGCTCCGCAGCTTAGTTTGTCGGTAGGCTACGTCGGTAATGTAGGGCGCCATCTGAATGGCGGCTTCGATCTGAACGCCGCGATTCCGGGACCCGGTTCCGACGCCAATCTGCGCCGCCCGCTGTATCTCAAATACGGTCTCACGCAGAGTATCTTCGATAAGTGTGATTGCACCAGCGATAATTTCAACTCGCTGCAGGTGCAGTTGAACAAGCGCTTCAGCGCGGCTTATTCGCTGGTGGGCAGCTTCAGCTGGCAGAAGGCGCTCGACTACGGCGAATTCGGAACGCCAACCAACCAGTACAACGCCGCCCAGGATTACGGACCGGCTACATACGATCGGGAGTTTGTCTTCACGCTGGCCCATACGCTGGAGCTTCCCTTCGGACATGGCCGCAAGTATTTTTCAAACGGGTCGCGTTTTGTAAATGGCGTAGTCGGGAATTGGTCCTTCCGCGGAATTACTTCGTATTACTCCGGACTCCCGTTCTCGCCCAGTATCGGCAACCAGGCCTTTCTCAATTCTCCTGACATGACGAGCCGGCCGGACCTGATCGGCAATCCAAACGTCTCGAATCAGAATGCGAATCTCTGGTTCAATCCAGCCGCGTACGGGATTCCCGCGCTCTATACTTTCGGCAATGCCGGAAAGAATTCGTTGCGCGGGCCGAACTTCTTCGAAGCCGACTGGCAGCTGGCGAAGGGCTTCAAACTTACCGAGCGCGTTGGCCTCGAGATCCGCTGGGATGTGTTCAACGTCATCAATCGCCAGAACCTCGCGCTTCCGAATACCCAGGTTGATTCGGCCGCCGGCGGTCAGATAACGGATATTCAGACATGCTCCACCTGCGGCAACGGAATGCGCAACATGCAGTTTGGAGCTCACATTACGTTCTGATGAGTGCATGGCGATTCCGGCTGCTTCCGGCGGCTCTCGCTTTGGCCGGAGCTGCGCTGGCGCAATCCACTTTTGTACTGACGGCGGAGAGCCTGCAGCCCTATACGCCCGCTTACCTCGGCAACGGCGCTCTTAGTCTCGTGACGACGCCGCTCGCAACGGATGCGGCGCAATGTTTTGTCGCAGGCTTATACGACCATTCGCCGGGTGATGTGCCGCGCATCATCTCCGCACCGGCCTGGAACGCGGTCGATATCTATAACGGTTCGCATTGGTTGAACAGTCTCCACTCCTTTTCCACCATCGAGCAATATCGGCAGACGCTCGATATGCTGCACGGAAACCTGCAAACCTCCTATCTCTGGGCCGATGGAGAGAAGCGGATCGCTTTGCAATCGGAGGAATTCGTTTCGCGCGAGCGCGGCTCCATCGCCGCGTCCCGCGTTCGCGTCACCCCGCAGTTCGAAGGAACGCTCACCATCCGCTTCCCACTCGAGAACTGGCCACCGCCGCAACGCTACCAGCTGGCGCAAATCCAGCACCTTGATCCGGCAGCGGCACAGGATCCCTGGAAGATCTGGTACCCCGGACGGCTCGATGTGAGAAGAGTCAATGTCGAAAGCCACGGCGACGGAGCCGTCTTTGCGTTATCAGGCAGCGCGCCCGGTTATCGGACGAACCTGGCCGAAGCCATCGCGATTAGCTGGACAGGCGCGCCGCAAATACAGATACACCAGCGAGAACTCGCCGGAGATCTCGAATTGCATCTTCACGTGCGCCCCCGTAACACGTATACCTTCACAAAATTCGTTTCGTTGATTCGATCGCCAAATGATGAAACGCGGGCCGCCACGCAAAAAGCCATCGAAGCGCGCGCCCGCGGATGGGAATCGCTGCTGGCGGAAAGTGAAGCCGCTTGGGAGCACCTCTGGGAATCCGACATTATCGTCGAAGGCGACGACGAGCTGCAACGCGTCATTCACTCCATGCTGTTCTATCTGCTCGGGAGCGCACGCAAGGACCTCGACATGAGCACGCCGCCCATGGGACTAAGTTCTTCCGGCTACTTCGGGCACATCTTCTGGGACGCCGACACTTATATCTTCCCTGCACTGCTGCTGCTCCATCCGGATCTGGCGCGGCCCATGGTTGCATTTCGCTCGCGCACGCTCCCAGAAGCAGAACACAACGCACAACGCAACGGTTATCGCGGAGCAATGTATCCCTGGGAAGCGGACCCGGACGGAGTCGAATGCACCCCGCGCTTCGCGTTTCAGAATGCCAGCTCCGAGAATCACGTCAACGGCGATGTCGCGCTTGCCGCCTGGCAATACTGGCAGGCGACCGGCGATCATGAGTGGCTGAGCCGAGAAGCCTGGCCTGTTCTGCGCGGCACCGCGGATTTCTGGACCAGCCGCGTGAAATATGTGGCAGCGCGCGATCGCTACGAGATCGCCGGAGTCGTCGCAGTGAAAGAATCCGACGTGGGCGTGAGCAACGACGCCTACACGAATGCGGTAGCGAGAAGGAATCTGGAGCTTGCGCTCGACGCAGCTCGCCTCCTGCAACAACCGGCCAACCCCAAATGGCAGGAGATCGCGGCCAAACTGTTTGTACCCGAAACCGATTCGCCTCTGCTCTGGTTTCCGCTCGAGCTGCCTCACTCCCGGCAGCAAACGCAGGCCGCAATCGAACATTCTCTTTCCGACATCGATAAACAGCAAACCGGCGCCATGATGGGAACCGAATTTTACCCGATCCTGGCGGCTGAACTCGGCGATCGCACGCTCATAGGCCGCTTGCTGAAGCCGCTGGTGCTTCCTTATCTCCGGCCTCCTTTTCAGGTGATCGCCGAAACGCCCGATAACCGGAATACAAGTTTCATTACCGGCGCCGGCGCGTTTCTCCAGCAATTCCTTTTCGGATACTCGGGTCTGCGCCTTACCGATCGCGGCTTAGAGCGCCGATTCTCTCCCGTGCTGCCCCCGGGCGTGCGCAAACTGCGGCTCAAGAACCTTACAGTTCGGAACACGCGCCAAACATTCGAGTTTTGAGTCCCCGCGACAGGATACTCCCGTTGCCATTCGAGTTGGCTGGCAGGTAGTTTAGAATCAGGAGAGGCAAGCACACGTCGGGGCGTAGCGCAGCCTGGTAGCGCACCTGCCTTGGGCGCAGGGGGTCGTGTGTTCAAATCACACCGCCCCGACCAGCACTAGCACTCTCACGCTTACTTACTCCGAACTTATAATGGACGCAGCAAACTCATGGACGTAGACTCATGGAGGATCTGAAGAAAAAACTGCAGGATGAAATCGCGGCGCTCGAATACGAATTACGCAACGAGCTCCCGAAAGAGATCCTCAAAGCGCGTGCCCACGGCGACCTGAGCGAAAACGCCGAGTACCACGCCGCCAAAGAACGACAAGCGTGGGTCAACGCACGGCTGGGACATTTACAGGCTCGTCTGCGCGATTTTTCGATGATCGACTTTTCGAAGATTCCCCGCGATCGCGTCGGATTGGGTTCCCATGTCGTCGTGCTCGAGCTCGAAAAGGACGAGCAGATTACCTACGATCTCGTCACCAGCGAAGAAGCGGATGCCGCCAACGGAAAAATCTCCACCAGTTCTCCGATTGGCAAGGGCTTGCTCGGCAAACGCGTCGGCGATACTGTTAAGATTCAGATTCCGGGCGGCGTGCGCGAGATGGAAATCATCAGCCTGACCACGATCCACGACGCGTAGTAGGAGAGAAGTATGACTTATACGCGTGCCATCGGTTTGGCAGCGAATAAAGTAATCCGGCTGATCGTCCGCTTTCTCGCGCTCTCCAAAATCAATCCGAACGTACTTACCTTTCTCGGGTTAGTGATTAATATCGTCGCGGCCGCTTTCCTGGCAGTGGGTAACTTTCGCATTGCCGGCGCGGTGATTATCTTTGCCGGACTGTTCGATATGGTCGACGGCCGCGTGGCTCGCGCGACAAATCAGGTCACTCGCTTTGGCGGCTTCTTCGATTCGGTGCTGGATCGTTACTCCGATCTCGCCTTGTTAGTCGGATTGCTGGTCTACTATGGAACAATTAATCGTCCATCATATGTCGTACTGACGGCGATCGTCATGACCGCGTCCGTTATGATCAGTTACACTCGCACACGCGCCGAGAATATTATTCCAACCTGCAAAGTAGGTTTCCTGGAGCGCCCCGAACGCATCGTCTTACTGATCATCGGTGCGCTTTTCGACCGCATGGCGCCGGTACTTTGGACCATCGCGGTGCTCGGTAATCTGACAGTGATTCACCGCATGATCTTCACCTACCAGGAATCGAAGCACCTGGAAAACGCTCAGCTGCGCGCTATTCCCACCAATCGCGTCAAGTAACCGGATCGCCTTCGAGTATCACCACGGCCAGCGCCATCTCTTTCGTATGTGTCAGGGAAAGATGAACCGCACGTACGCCTAAGTCGTCCGCGATCTGGCGCGCCACCCCCGCCAGTTGCAGAATCGGCCGCCCCGACGCCTGGTTGACTACTTCGAAATCCTGCCAGCGCACACCGCGCCGCCAGCCGGTCCCAATCGCTTTCATCCCCGCTTCTTTGGCTGCAAATCGAGCTGCGAATCGCTCGGCTGCATTGGCTTTTGAGAGCGCATACGTGCGTTCGCGCGGCGTGTAGACGCGATCGAGAAAACGCTGCCCGAAGCGCGCGATGGAATCGGCCACGCGTGGAACCTCGGCCAGATCCGTGCCGATTCCGATAATCATCGCTGCCTGCAAAATCCGCCGGGCCGCGCTGTCAGGCTAACCTTCCGATTTCCGGAACTGTGCCCAGCGCTTCTTCTGCGCCGCTGCGATCTTCTTTCGCGCTTCAGCCGAAAGCGTGCGCTTCTTGCGCCCTCGCTTTACGGCGGGCTGCTTGCTCTCAGCGCCGCTGCTCTTCGTCTTTCTGCCCGCTCTTGTCCCGAGCATTCGCCGGACTTCTGCAATCTGCTCGTCCAGTTTCTCCCGCTGCGCCTCCAACCCCTCGAGTGCCGCTTCTAATATTTCGTGACTTGGTGCCGATTTAGCTCTTGGCATAGCTATTTACTAAGTAACACAGGAAGCAACGAATCTCCAAGAAATAAACATTACTCGCCCGCATAACACATCAGTGTTACTGGACCATCGTTTGTCAGATTTACTTCCATGTGAGCCTGAAAAACTCCGGTTTCTACCTGCGGACATAATTTACGGCAGCGCGCGATAAAGAGCTCGTATAATTGGCGCGCGTGCTCGGGCCTGGCAGCTTTTGAGTAAGAAGGCCGGTTTCCGCCTCGTGTGTCCCCGTATAAAGTGAACTGCGAAATAACTAGCGCTCCCCCTCCTACATCCAGCAGGCTGCGATTCATCTTGCCCTGCTCATCCGGAAAGATTCGGAGTTGTGCTACTTTTTCGGCCAGCTTACTGGCTTCAGCGGGCGTATCGTCATCCTTTATGCCAAGGAAGATGCACAAACCGGGCCCGATCTGCCCGGCGACCGCGCCATCCACAGTTACACTGGCGCTTGAGACGCGCTGCACCAGCGCCCGCATCAGACTGGCGGTACCTCAAACAGCGTTCCCCGCCCCAGCAGCCATTCCGGATCAAGCTTACGCTTCACTTCGCGCATCTTCTCAATCGAAGCTTGGTCGTACATCAGCCGCAGCAAGCCGATTTTTGTTTTGCCGATACCATGTTCGGCCGCAACCGTACCATTCACCGAGACGACTTTTTGAGCAAATTCGTAAATCAGATCTTCCGCTTTTTTCGCCTGCTCGGTCGTGCGCGGCAGCAGGTTGATGTGATTATTCGCATCCCCCACATGCCCGAAAATCGTGTACTGCCCGGGAAATTCCGCTTCGCAGCGCTGTTTGTAGAAGTTATGCAACTCGCGATTCCGCGCGATCGGAACCGCAAAGTCCGTCGCGCATTTTGGGAATCCGTTTCGGCGCACAGTTTCGGTCACTAACACCGCCAGCATGTGCCGGAACTCCCGAAAGCGCGCCTGCTCGGATTCGCGAAATCCAAACCATGTCTCCTCAAGTGCATTTTGAGCTGCCAGCCGCTCGGCCCAGCGCTCTACTTCCGGATCTTCCTCCGATCCGAGATTCTGCTCGACTAATAAAGCCGCCCTGCCCGCCGCCGGAATCTCCGGATAGCGTTCCCGCAAAAACAGGAGGGCCGCCTCATCCATAAATTCGAGCAGCCGAAGCTCGCCAATTCCGCGCCAGGCCTCCACCGCATCGAACGCTTCAATTTCAGAAGCAAAAAAGACAACTCCGCTCAATATCGCTCCGGGAGCCGGATGCAGCGCTAACTCCACTTCCGTCACCATTCCGAGAGTTCCTTCGCTTCCGGCGAGTAACTCCACCCAATCCACGTCGGGTTTCAGATAATAACCGGCCGAATTCTTGGTCGTTTCGGGCTGCGGAACAATCCCGTGCTCGAAATCGAGCTTGTCCCCGCGCCGGAAACGCTCCGTCCGGCCATCGGCGAAAGTAACTTCCATCCCGAGCACCTGGTACCGCAGCGACCGGTAACGAAAACTCCGGGCTCCCCCCGCATTCGTACTGACAACTCCGCCGACCGATGCCGAAGCCTCGGTCGGATTCGGTCCTAAGAACTGACGCCGCTTTGCAGCCGCGCGATGTAAGTCCTCAAGCGCTACGCCCGCGCCGCAGATCGCGCGCCCATTTTCAATCTCCAACTTACGAAATCGCTCGAGCGAGAGAACCGCTCCACCATGCGGCACCCGCGCTCCGGTCAGTCCCGTACCCGCGCCGGCGACCGTTATAGGAACCCGTTCCTTCGCGCATCGAGTTACTGTCTCGCGAAGCTCATGGACGGTCTCCGGTACAAACACACGATCGGCTTGCCCGCGATAGCCGGATGCGTCCCGCAGGTACGATTCGAATTCCACTTACCCGGTCACCGCGCCATCTGCCGCCGAACCGACTAACTTCACGTATTTGGCCATTACCCCGGATCTGTACTTACTCGCCGGCACGCGAAATTCCGCCAGCCGTCTTCTAAGTTCTTGGTCCGGGATATCGAGCGAGATCTCGCATTTTTCGATATCAATCGTGATCGAATCCCCTTCGCGCACGGCGGCAATCGGTCCCCCCACGGCCGCTTCCGGCGCGACGTGCCCGACCATGAATCCGCGCGTCGCACCACTGAAACGGCCGTCGGTCACTAACGCAACGCTCTCGGACAATCCTTCGCCCACGATCGCGCTCGTCACGCCCAGCATCTCGCGCATCCCGGGACCGCCCTTCGGACCCTCATAGCGAATCACGACGATATCGCCTGCCGCGATCTTATGCTCGAGCACGGCGTGCATCGCATCTTCTTCCCGGTCGAAGACGCGCGCCGGGCCTGTCTGCTTGCTTCGGTTCAGGCCTGTCACCTTGATCACTGCGCCCTCCGGCGCGAGCGATCCCTTCAGGATCACGATTCCGCCCGACTTCTTGATGGGATTCGAGAGCGGGCGAATCACATCCTGTCCCGGCGTCTCCTTCGCTTCGGCTGCTGCTTCGGCGAATGTCTTGCCTGTGATTGTCAGCACGTCGGAGTGTGCGAATCCACCATCGTGCAGCCGCTTCGCAATCACCGGAATCCCGCCGGCTTTATCCACATCCGCCGCTGTATACTTCCCGGCAGGCTTGAGATCGGCCAGCAACGGGGTCTTGTGACTAAGCTCCTGGAAATCGTCGATCTTCAGCTCGATTCCGGCCTCGCGCGCCATCGCCAGCAGATGCAGCACCGCATTGGTCGAGCCGCCCGATGCCGCCACACTCGCAATCGCGTTGTCGATCGCTTGACGAGTAACAATTTTGCGCGGCCGCAGATCGTTCTTTACTGCGTTCAGAATGATCTCGCCGCATTGACGCGCCGCATCGTGCTTGCGCGCATCTACCTGCGGAATCGAATTTAGTCCCATCGGCGAGAGGCCAATAATCTCCATCACAGTCGACATGGTGTTGGCCGTAAACTGCCCGCCGCACGCGCCAGGTCCGGGACACGCCGAGTTTTCGATCGCCAGTAACTCGTCGTCGCTGATACGCCCGGCGGCATTCGCACCCACCGCCTCGAAAACTTCCTGCACCGTAATATCCTTGCCTTTGTACTTACCCGGCAAGATCGTCCCGCCGTACAGAATCACTCCCGGCACATTCAGCCGCAGCAGCGCCATCGCCGCGCCCGGCACTGTCTTGTCGCAGGCGACCAGTGCCACAATTCCGTCGAACATATGCCCGCGCGCCACTAACTCGATCGAATCCGCAATGACTTCACGGCTGATCAGCGACGTCTTCATTCCTTCGGTACCCATCGTGATGCCGTCGCTGATAGCGACCGTGTTGAACTCCATCGGAGTTCCGCCGGCTTCTCTGATTCCGCGCGCTACATCCGCCGCCAGCTCACGCAGATTGTAGTTACACGGCATCGTTCCGATCCACGTATTCGCAATACCGATGATCGGCTTCTTCAAATCCTCATCCGTATAGCCAATCGCCTTCAGATACGAACGCGCCGGAGCGCGATCCTTGCCCTGCGTAATCGTGTAGCTCTGCAGCTTCATAGAAATTCCTATTTAATCAGCCCGCTAAACGCCGTTTCAGGATGTAAAATCATCCAGATCACTCATGACCACGACTGTTTCGCCGTCCCAGTCTGTCTCCGCAGAGCGCTGGACCCTTGCCGCTCGTGTCGCTTTCCGCTTTGTGTCGCTCTACCTCGTTCTGTTCTGCCTTTTGACGCAGATCTTCAATGCACTCCTCCCGATTCCGAATCTCGAGATGCCGTCTCCTGCCTATCTGCCGCCCTTCCGCCAGGCAGTGACATGGGTTGCCAATCACGTCTTCGGCTACACAAAGCCTCTGGTTTACGTGGAAGCGAGCGGAGACAAAGTTTTCGACTGGGTCTTCGTCGCCTGCATTCTCGCTCTCGCTCTGGTCGGCAGCATCATTTGGTCCATCCTCGACCGGCGCCGCCCGGCCTACACCAGGCTTTCCAATTGGCTGCGCGTTTTCCTGCGTTTCGCTCTCGCCGGTCAGATGTTCACGTACGGCTGGGTAAAGGTCTTCCCGATGCAAATGCCGTTCCCTCCGCTGATGCGGCTGGTCGAACGCTTCGGCGATTTCTCGCCTATGGGTGTTCTCTGGTCTTCGGTCGGCGCATCGCCCGCCTATGAGCGCTTTGTCGGCAGCGCGGAGTTACTCGCCGGCGTTCTGCTCGTTATCCCGGTGACCAGCAAACTCGGCGCGCTCATCTGCCTCATCGACATGATCGAGGTCTTCATGCTCAATATGACCTACGACGTGCCGGTTAAGCTCTTCTCCTTCCACCTGATCTTGTTTTCCGCATTTCTGCTCCTGCCCGAGCGCACACGTCTGCTGCAATTCTGCTTTCTCGACTGCCCCGTGGGACCCGCTCGCAACGAGAAGCTATTTTCGACCCGCCGCGCGAATCGGATCGCAACCGCGCTACAGATCCTGTTCGGCGCGTTGCTCTTTTTCTTTCAATTCCACGATGCCGCAAAAGGCTGGAAAGAGTATGGCGGCGGCGCACCCAAAAGCCCGCTGTACGGAATCTGGAATGTCGATGTTATGACCATAAACGGCCAGCCACACCCGCCCCTGCTCACCGACAACGCGCGTTATCGATATGTCATTTTCGACTACCCACAACTCACCGTCGTGCAGCACATGGATGACAAAATCGCCTACTTACAATCCAGTTTCGATCCCAAAACGAACAAACTGACCCTCTCCAAGACCGGAGAATTCACGGTCGCTCGCGCAAACGGCCGTCTCACTCTCGACGGGCATCTCGGACACGACCAGATCCACATCGAATCGACCCTTCTCGATTGTCAAAGCTTCCTGCTGGTCAGTCGCGGCTTTCACTGGGTTCAGGAGTTTCCGTTCAATCGTTAACCGGACTTACGCGTAATCAGCACGATTCCCGCAATCATCAGCGCAGCGCCAACGATTTTGCCGATCGTCACCGCGTGTACCGGCATTCGAAGCAGTCCGAAATGGTCGACCACGAGCGAAGCGATCAGCGCCGCCGTGACCGTGAAAGCAACAAACGGTCCGGCCCCAACTTTGTGCACCAGTGTTAACCCGGCGTAGACCTGTACCGCCCCCACTAAGCCGCCGAGCGGCGCCCACCACGGCATCGCGCTGAGGCTTTCGAGCTTCGGCAGTGGAGCGGGAAAGATCAGGAAGACGCAGAGAAAAAATACCGTGATCACCAGGAACGAAACCAGGCTCGCCAGCCAGCGATTCTCGAGCGACGCATAAAGCTGCGCGTTCATAGCCGCGCCGAACGTCTGCAGCACTCCGCCCAGCACGATAAACGGGTACATCCAAACATTTCGCATCTGTAGTATTCTCCTTACCTCGCGTTCGCTTCCGGCACCGCTTTCCATAGGCACAGGAATGCGGCTGTGGCGATGCCGGCCAGCACCAGAAAACTCGCCGCAAATCCGGCCCGCTGTGCTACAAAGCCAGCCAGCACCGTACTCACGGAAGCCCCGATTCCGACCGCGGTCGCCAATCCGCCCATCGCCAGGTTAAAATGCCCCGAGCCGCGTGTCCGTTCCGCCACATACACGGCCGAAGCTACGCCGAAAATCGCGTTTGCGATGCCGTCCAGGACCTGTATCGCCAGCAGCAGCGGTACAGCTCTCGTCAACGTATAGAGAACGCCGCGCAGCGGCAGCACGCCAAAGCCGAAGAGCAGAAGCCGCCGTGGCCCCCAGCGCGCGCTGAGCTTGCCGGCTAATCCCGCGCTCAACGCAATCACCAGTTGTGTAATCGAAACCGATGCCGACATGAACGGCGCAGCCAGCCGCGCATGTCCGCGCGCCAGCATTTCGCTCAGCTGCGGCAGCATGGCCGCATTCGCCAGATGAAACAACACCGCCGACGTGGCAAAAGCAAACAGCGCCTTGTCCTGTAAGAGTAGCCGCAAACCGCGTCCGCCGCGCGCCTGTCCATCATCGGCTCCTCGTGCCCGAGCGTAATCGATCTGCCGCGCCGGAATCGCCGAGAGCGCCCACAGAGTAGGAATCGCCAGCAATGGCACAACCAGAAAGATCGCGCGCGTGCCGTAGCGCCATCCCACCCAGCCCATCAGCAGCGCCGCGCAGACATTCCCGGCGGCGCCAAAGCTCTGATTCCGCCCAAGCCGTGCATCGAATCGCTCGCGCCCGACCAGTCCCAGCGTGATGGCCGTAATCGCGGGCCCGATGAGCGCGCCCACAGCTCCCAGCACGATCTGCGAACCGAGCAGCGCACCGAAACTGCGCCCATAAGCCAGCCCAACCGCTGCAACAGCAATCGCCGCCACTCCCAGCCCGATCAGAGTGCGCTTCCGGCGGGTTGCATCCACCAGCGCCCCGCCCGGCGTCTGGAGCGCGATTCCGGTCAACCCGCCCGCCGTCAGAAACGTGCCCACCTGGGCCGGATTCCAGCCGCGTGCGGTCAGCGCTGCCGCAACAAATGGCCCCACTCCCGTCTGCACATCCGCCATCCAGAAATTGAGCCAGTCAAGCGCGGAAGTGCGTAGCGGCGCCTTCCAACCCTTGGCCTGTACCGCCGGCTGCAGCACACTCTCAGCACTCATGTGGCTTTCCAATACGAATGCCATTCACCTGTTCGGCTTCGATGATCCGCCGCCCGTTCGCCAACGGTTTCGCTTTTCCGTGTCCTTCGACTCGCATACCGGTCTCCAGCTTTACTGCCTTCGCCCCATGCGGCTTTAGATGCAGGAAGTCGCCCGAATCGAGCACTCCTCCATTCACCTGTCCATCCAGCGCGTAATTGAGTCGCGCCACTCGCCCTCGAAATCGGCCGCCGTCCGTGTCTTTTGCCGGCCAGCTGCCGTGCGCGCCTTCCAGACGAACCAGCTTCAGCACCGGATGCGCAGCGTCTCTTTTCCCGCTCCCGTCTTCTTCGCAGGCGACCGCAATTTCGGCTCCTTCGGGCGCGAGCGCGGCGATTTCGCCGGCCGACTCGCGAGCGAAGTTCACCTGCACCACTTCGCCTCCCTCTCTGAGCAGCAGACCTTCGTACCCGCCTTTAGGGCTGATGTTGTAGCTCTCAACTCGCCCGCGCTTTTGAATCGTTTTCTTAGCCATGCCGCTTTGATCTGCATCTCGCGCGCCGCGTCCGCAGTCCGAAGAGCAAACGCCTGTGTGCGATTCGAGTGTCCGCCTGCCGTACAACGCCGTACCGGTTACGACCGCCTCCCGCCCCCAACCACCCTTCAGCCAGCGGCGCCTTTCTTCGGCGCGTCTCGTGCACTGTTCAAGCGCGGAGGTTCCCCATATGAAACACAATCTGAAACAATTCGCAGGAGCCGCCGTTTTCGTGCTGGCCATCGCTTTCTCTCTCGATGCGCAGCCGAAACGCGGCCGGCCCGCACCACCGCGGCCCGCTCCGTCCGGCGTCTACCAGACCGTCTCCGGCTCGATTGCGCAGTTCAACTACAATCGCGACGGGCTCATCGAAGGCTTTCTGCTCAACAACAACACGCTGGTGCACTTGCCGCCGGCCGCCGCCGGATTCATCGGCAGTTCGCTGCGCCAGGGTGACACAATTGAGGTGGCGGGCCTGGCCAACAGCAACCCGTCGGGCCTCACCACGATTGCCGCGCAGCATCTCACCGACCGAACGTCCGGCAAGACCATATCGATTCCGCAACCCGGTGCTGCCGCGCCCTACTCCGGTTCCGGACGCATCCAGCAGCTCAACTACGCAGCTGATGGTGCCGTCAACGGCTTTCTGCTCGATAACGGAACGCTGATCGAAATGCCGCCCTTCTCCGCAGCCAACCCATCGTCGATCCGCGTGGGCGGAAGTGTCAGCTTCACCGGCTATGCGCGCTCCAGCATCAGCGGCCGCACAGTCGTCAACGCCCAGACCCTCACGGTAAACGGTCAAAGCCTCGCCCTCGCCGGTCCAGCACCTCGCGCCGCTGTTCCGCCGCCCGCGCCCGCTGCTCCGCCGGCACCGCCGCCCACAGCCACTGAGGAACCGGCCCCACCTCCGCCTCCTCCCCAGAACTGATCGAGAACGCGCAGAAACAACGGGCAGAAACACCTTCCCGCCTGCTGGTATCTGCTGTGATGTGTGGTGGAAAATTTCGCTGGGCATCGTGATCGCCCTGTTTGCGGTTCACCAGATGTTCCAGGATCTCTTCCACCCCACCCAGACCGGCGCGTTGAGCGAATGGGCCGGACGCAAAATCTATCGCCTCTTTCGCCGCTTTCCGCATCTGCTCGAAACGGCCGGCCCGCTCACCGTCTTCCTCGTCATCTTTCTCTGGGCCACGCTTCTGGTAACCGGCTTCGCTTTTATTTACTGGAGCGTCTTCCCCGCCGATTTCGAGCTGCGAGGGCCGCGCCAGCCCTCCACAAACGACGCCTTCTGGTGGTGCTTCTACTACTCGCTGCAGATGCTCACCACCCTCGGTATCGGCGATATCACTCCGCTCCCCGATTGGCTGCGCATCCTTTCCGCGTTCAATACCCTGATCGGCTTCTCCCTCGTCACCGCCAGTCTCACCTGGATCGTTTTGCTGTTTCCTGCGCTTACCCGCCTGCGCGCGCTCGCCCGCAGAAGCATCACTCTGGCCGACGCTCAATCCGATACCGGCGTCCCGGTCTTCTCGCCCGGCATGCACACCGTACTCATGGAGCTCGCCGAAGCCGTACTCTACGCGCGCGTCGACCTGGTGCATTTCCCCGTGCTCTTCTATTTCTATTCCGGAGATCCGCGCGCTTCGCTCTCGCAGGCCCTGCTCACGCTGCTCGAATTCGCCGATCGCGGCCAGCAATCCTCCTACCCGGAGTTGATACGCCTCGCCGCCGCTTCGCTCCGGACCGCCCTCCAGCAAATTGCCGAAGTCATCAGCGACAAACTGGATTATCGTGACCACAGCTGCCAGGAAGTCTTTGCCCATTACGCCGCGGTTCATGAACCCCGCCCGCGCCGCTAAAGACGCACTGCGCTGAATGCGAACGCACCTGACCGCAAAGCGAACGCCGCCGCCGCGCGTGCCTGCCTCGAACCGGACGCTTCCCTTCGCGCACCGGCGTGCTTCTACAATGTCGTCCAGTAGCTCACTTGTGAAAGGCCTCGTCATCTTGCTTTCGGCCGTGTCGCTTCTCTTCGCTCAACCGCCGCCGGGACCTCCGCCGCATCCGGTCAGCCTCAGCGAACTGCGCCGCCGACTCGAAGCAGCCCGCCCGGTGGACCTCTCCGCCAGCCGCGCGCTCGAATACTCACGCCATTACCTCGCGCTGGCCGAGCAGGCCCATAACGGCGGGCGCCTTCCCGAATCGGATCGCTACGCCGCCGCCGCGAATGCGCTCTTTCACGTCGCCGATCATCAGCAGCATCTGCATAACGGCCCTGGCCCTCGACAGCCGCGCCCGGCGGAGCTTCAGGACCATCTGCGCCGCGTCTACTTCCGCACCCAACAGGCCAACTTCTTCGTCCGCGCCGCTCGCGACCGGTCTGCCGCTCCGCTCGCTCCATGGGCCCGAGAGTTTTATCAGCTCGCTCTGCGCGCCTACGACCGCCATGATTACTTCGCCGCTGACGAGAATGCCAAGTGCGCCGAGGAGATCGTCAACGCGCTCGAAAACATCGCTCAGGCCGCAAACCTTCCGCCGCTCCCTCCCGCATGAAGCGCCTTCTGCAAAACCGCCTCGTCCTGCAGCTCGCGCTCACTCTGATCGCCGCCGCTTCGCTCGCCGGCATCAGCATCGTGGTCATCACAGATGCAATTCGTGGTGCCGAAAGCGTCGTCCTCAACGATACGAGCAAAACCTTATCCGCTGCGTTGCGCGAACTGCGACGCGAACAGCAGGAGCGTACTTCCTCCGATTCCGGCTGGCCCACGCTGCCCGCCGCCGCACGCGATCTTTCTTTGCGCGCACTTTCCTACACCGTGCTCAGCTCATTCCCTGGAGTCGAAGGCGGTTTCTACAACCGGCACGATCAGTTCCTCGGCTATTCCTACCCGACTCACGATACCGGCTCGCTCAAAACCGACATCCCCAGTGCTGAACGCCCCGCCATTGCCGCACTCGCCCAGCGCACCGTGCAGCAGCAGCAACCGGTCCAGACCGTTCTGCGCGGCAAGATCGATCTGGTCGTTCTCTCAGCCGTACCCGGTGCGCTTCCGGGCTCTGCCATCTGGGTGATGAAACGGCTGCCCGGCCGCGCCCAGCACACCGATCGCGCCTTCCTGCCGCTCCTGGTTCTGATCGCCGCGGCCTTGTGCAGCATTCTGGGCGCGCTCGCCATCGGTCTCAAGCTCGAGGCGCAACTCCGGCGCGAAGCCAGGCTTCGCTCTCTCGGCCGCCTCGCCGCCGGACTCGCGCACGAGATCCGAAATCCCCTGAACAGCATCCGACTCACCGTCCAGCTGCTCGAACATCGCCTCCGATCCGGCCGCCTCGCTCCCGACGATTTCGCCACCATCCGCGCTGAAGTCGATCGGCTCAGCACACTGCTCAACGACCTGCTGGACCTCCAGCGCACGCGCCAGCCGCAGCCCAAATCGCAGCCCGTCGCACCGGTCCTCGAGCACTGCCTCGCTTTGCTCGACCGCCAGGCTCAGCTCTCGGGCGTTCGCTTGTCGCTCGACATTCCGGATCGTTCCATCAGCGCCGCTTTCGATGCTCACCAGCTCACGCAGGCCCTCATGAATCTGCTGCTCAACGCCCTTGAAGCCTCGCCGCCCGGCAGCACCGTCACTCTATCCGTCCGCCGTCACAAATCGGACGTCACGCTCGAAGTCGAAGACCGCGGCCCCGGCCTCAACCACGAACAGCAGGAGCATCTCTTCGAACCGTTCTACACGACCAAGCCCGCTGGCACAGGTCTCGGACTCGCCGTTTCGCGCGAATTGATTCGCTCGCAGGGCGGCGATCTCTCCTATCAACCCGGTTCTGCAGGCGCGCGCTTTATTCTGCAGCTGCCCACATAACCAGCTATGCCCACCATCCTCATCGCCGAAGACGAAGCCGCCGCCCGCAACTCGCTCGCCTCCCTTCTCGAGGAATCCGGCTTCCGTACCCTGACTGCCGCCGACGGCGCCGATGCGCTCTCGCAGATTCTGCACAAAGAACCTGATGCCGTGCTGCTCGATGTGCGCATGCCCTCGCTCGACGGCCTCTCAGTTCTCAAACGCGCGCTCGAGGGCGGCTCACCCTCCACCTTTCTTGTCATGACCGCCTACGGCGACAGCGCCACCGCCATCGAAGCCATGAAACTCGGCGCTTTTGATTACTTATCGAAGCCGCTCGATTTCGACCACGTGCTCTCGCAACTCAAGCGCGCGCTGGCCCATCGCAAGATTGAACCGGCGAATAGCGACGCAACCAGCGAGCCGCCTCGCAAGCAGACCATGGTCGGCTACAGCCCCGCCATGCAGCGCGTCTACAAGCTGATCGGCCAGATCGCCGCCTCCGATGCAACCGTCCTCGTGCGCGGCGAAAGCGGCACGGGCAAGGAACTGGTCGTCAATGCCATTCACGAAAACAGCGCTCGCGCCGCTCGTCCGCTGGTCAAAGTCAACTGCGCCGCTATCCCGGATTCGCTGCTCGAATCGGAGTTGTTCGGCCATGAAAAAGGTGCCTTCACCAACGCGCTTTTTCGCCGCACCGGGCGCTTCGAAGAAGCCAACGGCGGCACTTTGTTCCTCGACGAGATCGCCGAACTCGCCCCGGTGCTGCAAGCCAAGCTGCTGCGTGCCCTGCAGGAGCGCACGATCGAGCGCCTCGGTTCGAACACGCCCATCCGCGTTGATCTCCGAATCGTAACCGCCACCTCCAGGAATCTGGAGGAGCTCGTGGCGCGCGCTGTTTTCCGCGAAGATCTCTACTACCGCCTCAACGTCGTTTCCATCGCGCTGCCGCCTCTGCGCGAACGCAAGCAGGATATCCCCGCGCTCGTCCAGCATTTCCTCTCGCGCAGTAATCCTCCGGCTTCGATCACCCCGGCCGCGCTCGCGCTGTTGTGCGACCACCACTGGCCCGGCAATGTTCGCGAACTCGAAAATACCATCGCGCGCGCTACCGTACTCGCTCGCGCGCACGTCATCGACACCCCCGAGATCCAGCTGCCAACAGGCAATTTCGCCCAGCAGACCGCTCTCGACTGGACCGCTCTGATCCCGCTGCAGGCCGGCTGGAAAGACAACACCGAGGCGCTTGAGCGCGCCCTCATCCGCCGCGCTCTCGAGACCGCTCACGGCAATAAGTCGAAAGCCGCTGAAATCCTCGGCATTCATCGCCGCCTGCTCTACGAGAAAATGCGCCAGTATTCGCTCGAATCCGTCGATCCGGGCCAGACCCGGTGACGGCTCTGCTGCTCGCCCAGCACGCGCACGCTCTGGCGACCTGGTCGCTCGCGCTCGCCTCCATCGCGCTGGTGCTCATTCGTCCGCGCAACTGGCCCGAGGCGATCTGGGCCGTAGCCGGTGCAGCACTGCTCACCGTCTCGGGCCTCATCCCTCTCCACGACGCCGCCCGCGCTGTCGCCAAAGGCACCGACGTCTATTTGTTCCTCACCGGTATGATGATCATCTCCGAGCTCGCACGGCGCGAAGGCGTCTTCGACTGGCTCGCCGCTCACGCCGTGCACGCCTCGCGCGGCTCCCGCTCCCGCCTGTTCCTGCTCATCTATGCAGTTGGCGCGCTCGTTACCGTCTTTCTCTCCAACGACGCCACCGCCGTTGTGCTCACGCCCGCTGTGCTGGCCGCCGTCCGCGCCGCCGAAGCCGAACCACTGCCGTATTTGATGGTCTGCGCTTTTATCGCCAATGCCGCGAGTTTCGTGCTGCCCATTTCGAACCCCGCCAACCTGGTCGTCTACGCCGGCCAGATGCCCCCGCTCGCAACCTGGCTCGCCCATTTCGCGCTGCCCTCGCTCGTCTCCATCGTTCTGACCTTTCTTGCGTTGCGCCTGCTCTCCCGGCACGATCTCGCCGGAGCAGTCCAGGCAACCCGCGCCATCCACCCGCTCGCGCCCGGCGGCAAACTCACGCTCTTCGGTATCGCGCTGCTCGCGGCCGTGCTGCTCACCGCCTCCGCACTCGGTATCGATCTCGGCGCGCCCGCCTGCGCCTGCGGTCTCTTCCTTCTGCTGCTGATCACGCTGCGCGACCGCACCACTCTGCCCGCCGTGGCAAGAGGCGTCTCCTGGAGCGTACTCCCGCTCGTCGCCGGACTCTTCGTTATCGTCGAGGCCCTCGATGCCAACGGCGCTCTGCGCTACGCCGTCTCTGCGCTCCACACGCTCCAGCACTGGCCCTCCCGCCACGCCGCGCTCACCGCCGGTTTCGCCATCGCATTCGTCTCGAATCTCATGAACAATCTCCCGAGCGGCCTCATCTCCGCTTCCGCCATTCAGTCCGCCCACATCGCCGGCCGCATTCGCGATGCGATTCTGATCGGCGTTGACCTCGGCCCCAACCTGTCCGTCACCGGCTCGCTGGCAACCATCCTCTGGCTCATCGCCCTTCGCCGCGACGGTCTCGAAGTCAGCTTCTGGCGATTTCTCAAATGGGGTGCACTCGTCATGCCACCGGCGCTGCTGTGCGCACTGCTGGTGTTGTGACAGCTTCTATAATGTGCGCATGCGCTCGCTCCCTACGCGCCGCCAGATCGCTGCGCTGCTTGCCGCCACACCCCTCGCCGCTCAGGTCACAACCACTCCGCCTGCCGGCTCGCCTGCGCCTGCCAAACCCTCCGCCACCCCTGAGCAGCGCCTCGCTAAAGCCTACGCCGATGTGCGCGACGTGAGTAACCGGCTCACCCGCATCGAAGTGCCCTACGACCTCGAACCTGCCTTCACGTTCCGCGCCTGAGTTTACTTATAAAGTTCGATGGCCAAACCCGACAACAAGCTCGACGAAGCCGCCGTCCCCTTCGCCACCATCGCTGAACTCAGCGCAGCCCTGCGCGAGCGCCGCATCTCCTCGCGCGAACTCACCAAAATTCTCGGCAAGCGCCTCGAAACCATCGGCCCGCGCTACAACGCCCTCGCTTGTTCTCTTCTGAAAGAAGGCAAAAAGCTCGCCAAAGACGCCGACGACGAGCTCAAACGCGAACGCTTTCGTAGTCCCCTGCAGGGCATTCCGTACGCCGCCAAGGATCTCCTCGCCGTCGCCGATTACCCCACTACCTGGGGCGCCAAACCGTTCGCCGATCAGGTCTTCGACTACAACGCCACCGTCGTCGATCGTCTCGCCGATCAGAAAGCAATTCTCATCGGCAAGCTCGCCATGATCGAGCTTGCGGGCGGCGGCGGATACAGTTCCGCCTCCGCTTCCTTGCAGGGCCCCGGCCTCAATCCCTGGAACACGCAATACTGGGCGGGCGGTTCTTCGAGCGGTTCCGGTATCGCCGTCGCCGCCGGCCTTGTCCCCTACGCGCTCGGCTCGGAAACCTCCGGCTCCATCCTCACACCCGCTTCCTACTGCGGCGTCACCGGACTGCGCCCCACCTACGGACTCGTCAGCCGCCACGGCGCCATGGCTCTCTCCTGGACACTCGACAAAATCGGCGTGCTCGCCCGCACCGCCGAGGATTGCGGCCAGGTTCTGCGTGTGATCGCCGGTAAAGATGATGCCGACCCGGCCTCAGCCCGCAAGAGCTTCTACTACGCGCCGCACTACTACCAGAACTTCAAAGACTGGAAAATCGGTTACGCCGAGATCGACTTCGCCGAGTGGCCCGACGAGCCGCTGCGTCCTGTGCTGCAAAACGCACTTGCGGTCTGCAAATCGATCGGCGCGGAGATGAGAGAAAGCAAGCTGCCCGATTTCCCGTACGGCGCCATCATCGGAACCATCATCGATTCCGAGGCCGCTTCCGTCTTCGAACCGCTCATTCGCAGCGGCCGCGTCGATCAGCTCGCCGATCAAAGCCAGATCGACGGACTCAAGGCCTCACTCACCTATTCCGCCGTCGATTACCTGAAGGCCATGCGCCTTCGCACCCAGATTCAAAGCGCCTTCCGGCAACTCTTCGGCGGTGTGGATCTGCTCCTCGCACCCACCCACTTCAGCCTGCCCGAACGCGCCGATCAGCCCTTCCCGGAAGACGAACCCAAGCGTCCCGATACCAAAGGCGTCGGCGCGGGACTCGTCCAGGCTTCGAACTTGTGCGGCTTGCCCGCCATCACCTTTCCCTGCGGTTTCGTCAACGGCTTGCCCGTCGCTCTGCAGCTCGTCGGCAGCCCGTTCTCAGAAAACCGTCTGCTCGCCTTCGCACAGGAGTTTCAGAACCGGACCGATTTCCATAAGCGCCGTCCTCCCGAACCCGCTTAGATCCTCCCGGCTCGCGCAAAAGTGGCAATTCCCACCAGCGCGAACGCGAGTGCTGCAATTCCCACCACACTCATCTGCCGCCGGTTTGGCGCCAGCGCGTGCATGCCGAAGAAAAGAAAACTGCCCGCCACAATTGCAATCACGCCGGCCGACCACCAGCTTCCAAACGCCGCCACTCCCGAGCGATTCGCCCACGGCTCAACCAGCGCGCCCAGCACCGTCAGCAATTCCACGCACGCCGCCGCCAATGCCGCTTTCCAATGCGACTCCACACCGCGCTTGGCCAGCCACCCGATCGCGATTCCTTCCGGAATCTTGTGCAGACCCAGCCCGAGCGGCGCCGCGAATCCAGCCACCCGCAGATTCGCCACCGCCCGTACGCTCCAGCCGTCGATAAAACTATGCACCGCACTGGCCGCCAGCATCGGCGCCAGCGCCGCACCCGAAGAAGAATGCAGAAATAGGTAATCCAGGGCCGCCAGTACCGCACACACCCCGCCGGTCAGCGCGCACGCCGTCAACCAGCCTGAATCGCCCGCAATCTCCGGCACCAGCCAGAACACCGAAATACCGAGCAGCAGTCCCGCCGCCGCGCCTGCCGCCAGATTCGAGACCGTGCGCGATTGCCCCAGCCATAGCCCGACCGCCACACCCGCCAAACCGAGAATCGCCAGGAGCCAGGCAAGCGCCATCTACTGTCCGGATACCTTCACCACGAAATACACGATCGGTGTCCCTTTTTTGACGAGCATCTGGTGCGCCACGCCCGCCGGAATGTGAATCACATCGCCCGCACGCAATTCGTGTTTCGTGCCGCCTTCGATCGAGCGCCCGCGAATCTCGCCCGGCCCCGTGCTTCGCCCGCCGATAATCTTGCCGCCCGTCACGATCTGGCAATCGCCGCTCTCCATCACGAACACATCGGCGTCATGCTCGTGCAGCTCCGATGAGCCCGTCTCCACGCGCTTGGCCAGCAGAAAGTAATGCCCCCGATAGCGCTCCAGATCCTTCACCGCCGAAACCGGACCTTTGGGCTGCAACGCCTCCCCCATCGACTTCAAATCGTCCGCGGTATAAATATCCACCTTCTGCGCTCCGCCAAGCGCCACGAATACGCTGCTTAACAGCGCGCATCGCAACCAGTTCACCTGTTCTCTCCTCTTATTCCTAGTCTCTCTTCCGGCTCACACGTGCCAGGAAATGCTCGTCTCGAAACTGAATCGCTTCCGCGCAGGTCCCTGGATCCGCCAGCGTCAGAATCTGATCCGGCGTGCCGCCATCGCCGTACACCAGGTACCTCTCATGCTCCCGCGCAAAGTCCGCTGCCGTTACCGGCTCATGCGCGAACACCCCGCAACACTGCTTCAGCCGTTCAAATCCAAAATACGTGTAATCGCTCGCCGACTGCGCCACCGAGTACAGCCGCTGCTCCAGTTGCGGCGCATAATACGCGAGATAGATATAGTCGAACGGGTTCACCACCGCAATCGGCAGCCCGCTTCGATCCTCCGTCAGCAGCGAATGCATCGCCAGCGGCTTACCCGGCGTCGTCTCGAGCCGAAAACCAGCGCTCTCTTCACCCAGCCGTTCGCCTTGTCCGCGCAAGCGTGCGGCCGCCAGCCGTCCCGTATTCACCAGAATGCTCACCGCCAGCAGCGCCGCAATCGCCAGCGCCGCGCGCATCCGGCCGTTTCGCAGCGCCGCCGTGCCGATGCCCAGCGCAACCGCCATTCCGCCCACCGCCGTATAAAAGTAGCGATGAAAAAACGGCCCGTGCGTCAGCTTTCCGAGTACGACCCCAAACACCGGCATCAGCAAGAACGAAGCCGCCAGAATCAGGTCGTCCCGTACGCCCGTTGCGAACGTCACCCGACGGTCGGAAAAATCAAACAGCAGGATCACGAAAATCGCCGCCACAATCGCCATGCACGGCGCCCACAGCGACCCGAAAAAGTGTCCCACCTGCGACCATCCGGCGAGTGCGACCGTTCGGAAAGTGGTCGTCGTCTGGGCATGCGTATACGAACGCAGCAGCGGCACATACACCACCAGCGCCACTACTGCAGGCAGGATCAGCGCGGCCCAGAATCCCCACCGCACCCGCCGCGTCTGTGCCATACGCACGATTTCCGCGCAGGCAAACGGCCCCAGCAGAACGAGCGCATAACAATGCATCATCAGTGCACCGAAGAGGGCCGCGCCGAAACCGGCGAATGCCGCCAGTTGCCTTGCCTCCGGTTCCTCCGCCATTTGCCAGCACACCATGGCCAGCCCGCAAAAACCGAACACGATCGCATGCGGCCGCGCTTCGTAAGCGTAGTAATAAGCGCTCGTCGCCATCGGAAACAGCATCGCGATCGCGCCCCCGAGCACTCCCGAGCGCCGGCTCGCAAAACGGTACAGACAGAGCGAAAAAATCCAGTAGCCCAGGATCTCCGGCAGCCGCGCGCCCACATTCCCTTCGCCCAGCAGCCGCGTCGAGGCGCGTGTCACCAGATAAAACAGCGGAGGATTGAAATCTGTCCCATTCGCCAGCGCCGCCCACAGCGCATGCATACTCGGCAGCCGGCATAAATACACGGTAAACAGCTCGTCATACCAGAAGAACTTATCCGAAGCACGGACGAGCACGTCGGCAAAGTACACAATAGAGAAAACGACGATGATCAGCGTTCCCGCTTTGTGCTTTCCAAGCCATCCGTTTGCGCTCTCTTTCTGTGCTCCTCTCCCTGTTTGCACTTCCACAAGTGTAGCCGCGGCGCGGCTTGCTCTGAATGTCTAAGATCTCCGTTATCGTTCCCGTTTATCAGGACGAGCTCTCAATCCGCGCAAATTTCCTGACGCTCAAAGCAGCTCTCGACAGCGCCTCCCCGCTGTTCACCTACGAGATCATCCTCGTCAACGATGGCTCAACCGACAACTCGCTCCTCATCCTCGAACAACTTCACGCCGAGTTCCCGCAGATCGTAGGCGTCGTAAATCTGGTGCGCAATTTTGGCCAGGTCGCCGCCGTGATTGCCGGCCTCGCGCGCGTCTCCGGCGATTGCGCCGTCATCATCTCGAGCGATCTGCAGGATCCTCCCGAGCTGATCGTCGAGATGTTCAACCGCTGGCGTCATGGCGCCGAAACCGTGCTCGCCATCCGCGAATCGCGCGACGATCCCTGGTACAACAAGTTCGCCTCCCGCTTGTTCTATCGCCTCATGCGCCGTTACGCGCTCGCTTCCCTGCCCGCCGGCGGCTTTGATTTTTTCCTGCTCGATCGCGCCGTAATCACCCGCATTCTCGGTTCCGCCGAGCGCAACGGTTTCCTGCAGGGCCAGATTCTCGCGGCCAGCTCCAAGATCGTGCAGATTCCCTACAAGCGCCGCGCCCGCCGCAGCGGCACATCCGGCTGGGGACCCCTTCGCAAGCTGAAATATCTCGTGGATGGCTTCGTCGCCTATTCCTTTCTCCCCATCCGCCTCATCAGCTTTCTCGGCATCGCCACGTTCATCCTCGCGCTTCTGCTATCCTGCGCCCTTGTCCTGCAAAATCTGCTCTTCGGCACGGCCGCTCCCGGCTGGAGCTCGCTCATGATCGCACTGCTGGTCCTGCACGGCTTCGAACTGCTCGCCATCGGTGTCATCGGCGAATATGTCTGGCGCGCGCTCGATCAGATTCGCCCGCGTCCGCTCTACGTCGTCGACTACTTCAAGGCGCCACTCGCTGAATCCGCCCCATGAAGCCGCTCATCGTCATCGGCAGCTCCGGGCACGCCGGTTCTGTCCTCGACTGCATCGAAATGGAAGGTCAATACAAGGTCGTCGGCTTACTCGATTCGTTCGAACCAGCAGGCGCCCGCAAGCACGGCTACGAAATCTGCGGAGCCCCGGAAGATGCTGCCCGTCTGTCCGCGGCGCTCTCCTGCCGCTCCTTCTTCGTCGCTGTCGGCGACAACTGGTCTCGCTCTCGCATCTCCCAGCAGTTGCGCGCCGATCTGCCCGATGCCGAATACCCGTCCATAATCCATCCCACCGCGATCGTCTCCCGCACGGTTCGCCTCGGGCCCGGTTGCGTCCTGCTGGCTGGCAGTATCGTCGGTAATGATGTCATCATCGGCACGGGTTGCATTGTGAATGTCGCTGCTGCTATCGGACACGACTGCCGCCTCGACGACTACGCCAGCGTCTCCGGAGGTGTCCGCATGAGCGGCGCATCGTCCATCGGCCTGAGAAGCAGCGCCGGTGTCAGCTCTACTCTGATCGAGAAAATCACCGTCGGCCGCGATGCCGTCGTCGCCGCCGGTGCTGTCGTCTTCAAAGATGTGCCGGATGAAGTCGTCGTCTTCGGAAATCCGGCTAAGATCGTCCGGCAGCGTAAACCTGATGAAACCTATCTGCGGTAGTCCGGCTCTCCGCCTCGACGATCTCGCCATCGCCACCGGCCGGCCCCATTTCAGCGAGCTGCTCCACATCGGCCGCCCTAATGTCGGCTCCGAAGAACTGCTGCTCGAGCGCATTCGCGGCATGCTGCGCCGCCGCTGGTTCACCAACAACGGCCCGCTCGTCCTCGAGCTCGAAGCGCGCCTGGCGCATTTCCTCGGCGTCCGGCACTGCATCCTCACCTCCAACGCCACCATCGCTCTGGAACTGGCCTTCCGTGCTCTCGAGTTGTCGGGCGAGGTGATCGTCCCCTCGTTCACCTTCGTCGCCACCGTCCATGCGCTGCAATGGATCGGCGTCAAACCCGTCTTCTGCGACATCGCGCCCGGTTCGCATAATCTCGATCCCGAACACGCCGCGCGTCTCATCACTCCCCGCACCAGCGCTATCGTCGGTGTCCACCTCTGGGGCAAAGCCTGTGCCCACCAGCGGCTCGCTGCCATTGCCGCGCAACATCGCCTCCGGCTCGTCTACGATGCTTCCCATGCTTTCGCCTGTTCCACCAACGGCCAGCTGATCGGCTCCCTGGGAGATTGCGAAATCTTCAGCTTTCACGCCACCAAATTCTTCAACACCTTCGAAGGCGGCGCTATCACCACGGCCAGCACCGAGCTCGCCCAGAAACTTCGCCTGCTGCGCAACTTCGGTTTCGCCGGCATCGACCAGGTCGTCAATCTCGGCATCAACGGCAAAATGAGCGAGATCTGCGCCGCCATGGGACTCACCGGCCTCGAAAGCCTCGACGAATTTATCGCCGCCAACCGCCGCAACTATCTCATCTATCGTGACCGGCTCGCCGCTCTGCCTGGCCTGCAGCTCGTCCGCTTCGACGAAAGCGAGCGCCAGAACTATCAATATGTGGTCATCGAAATCGACGAAGCGGCAACCGGCCTGAGCCGCAACGACCTGCTGCGCATCCTCGAAGCGGAAAACGTGCTTGCACGCCGCTACTTCTATCCCGGATGCCATCGCATGGAACCGTATCGGACCCTCTACCCCGATGCGGGCCGCGAGTTACCCCGCACCGAAGCGCTCACCGAGCGCGTCCTGGTCCTCCCCACCGGACTCGCCGTATCATCCCGCGACGCCGAACTGATCTGCGAAATCATCATCGCCGCGCTCCGTTCCCCGGCCGAATGCAAACACCTGCTCTCCCGCTGACATAACTCGCCCCTCTTACCGATCCGCGACTGCCACTTACCGATCCGCGACTATAAGGAGCGGTCACGAGACCCGGCTTTGCACCAAAAACGTCTCACTTTTGCCCCCGTTTCGCGCTGCAGAACAACAGCTTCCCAGCTTCAGATTCTGTGATAGGATCGCTCCACCTTGAGACTTAGTCTGGGTTCCCCAACGGGAACGATGGTGAGGAAACACATGCGATCACTGCTCAACTTACTAGCTGTTTCGGTCTTGCTCGCGGGCACCTCCGGCCTTACTTACGCTCAAACTGCTGCCGCCACCATCAACGGCACGCTGACCGATGCCGCCGGCGCGAGCATACCCGATGCCAGCGTCAGCATCGTCAACCAGGGCACGGGTGCCAAGACCGACACCAAGACCAATTCCGATGGCACCTTCTCCATGACCGGCCTGCAAAGTGGCACCTATGATGTCACCATCACCAAAACCGGCTTTCAAACCTTTGTCGAAAAGAACATCTACGTCGGGCCTGCCGCCACACGCACCGTGAACGCAAACTTGGCCGTCGGTCAGGTCACCAGCGAGGTCACTGTCGAAGCCGCCGCCGTACAGGTACAGACCACTACCGCGCAGTTCGCCAGCAACGTCGCCCAGCAGCAGGTCGAGACGCTGCCGCTCAATGGCCGCAACTACCAGAGCCTTTCGGCGCTCATGCCCGGCGTCGTCAATATCAATGTCGGCAACTCCGCCGGTACCGGCCAGGGCGGCTTCAATACCAGCAATTCCATGTCGATCAACGGCATGGGTACCAGCGGCACGCTCTACGAACTCGACGGCGTCTGGAACATGAACACCGGCAACATGACGCAGACCACCGTTCTGCCCAATCCCGACAGCATCGCCGAAGTTCGTACTCTGCAGAACAACATCAGCCCCAAATACACCCTGCTCGGCGCTTCCATCGTCTTAGTCGCCACGCGTAGCGGCACCAAAGATTTTCATGGCGCGCTCTGGGAATACTTCCGCAACGATGCGCTCGATGCTCGTAACTTCTTCAGTCCCACGGTTCTCGCCCTCAAACAAAACATCTTCGGCGGTACCCTGGGCGGTCCGCTGTTTATTCCGAAGCTCTTCAACAAGAATCGGGATAAGACCTTCTTCTTCCTGAGCGAACAGGGCACCATCCGGCATCTCGGCAGCACACTCACCGGCTTGACTCCAACGCAGGCTCAGCGCAACGGCTGCTTCACCGATCCCATCAAGAATCCCGCCACCGGCGCACTCTTTCCGATAGTCGGCGGCTGCTACCAGATACCCTCCGGAATGATCAATCCGAATTCGCTCACTCTGATGAACGCTCTCGCTCAGCTACCCAATTACAGCGCCAGCGGCAACAATTTCATCAATACGAATCCCGAAACCATCAGCCAGTCGGATCTGCAAGTCAAGGTCGACCAGAACTTCAGCGACAAAGTGCATCTCATGGGCGAATACTTTGACGTCCGCCAGACCGACAACCTCCCCGCTCAGACCTGGGCCGGCTCCCCTTTCACCACCAACCAGCAGAACTTCATCACGCGCAGTAAGCTCGCCGAGTTACAGGGCACAGTCATCATTTCGCCCGCCATGGTCAACCAGATATCCGTTGGGCTGAACGATTACATCCCGAATCTCGGCATCACCGGTCTCGTCTACAAGAACCAGCTCTCTTCGTTCCAGTCCACGCTGCCCTACAACGGCCTGCTTTCAGACCGCCTGCCCTTGGTCAATTTCTCTGGCGGGTACTCGTCATTCGGAGTAACTCAAACCCTTCCCCTGACTCACGCCTCCGACGTCGAAGAAACGATTACCGACGACTGGAGCTGGTTGCGCGGCACGCATTTCATCGAAGCCGGCTTCAACTTCGTGCACAGCATCAAGCGTCAGAACATGTTCGCCCAAAGCAACGGAACGTGGACCTTCAGCGGCCGCTTTACCGGCGACCCCATCGCCGATTATCTGCTCGGCGACGCCGCTCAGTTCTATCAGCAAAGCGGTGAGCGGCGTCCGTATATGTTCGGTAACATCGTCTCCCCCTACATCCAGGACACCTGGAAAGTGACCAAGCGATTCACGTTGAATTACGGCACCCGCATCATGTATATGCCCCTGCCGCACGCCACGCTTGCCGAAACGCTCTTCGATCCCACCAAGTACAACATCGCCGGTGCGCCGATCGTTAATAAGGACGGCACCATTACTCCCACGCCGAACTACAACCCGGTGAACGGCCTTATTACAAACGGCCAAAACGGCGTACCCGTCAACTTCAGCGACAAACATAAGTGGTACTGGGCTCCGCAAGCCGGTTTCGCCTGGGATCTGCTGGGTGATGGGAAAACGTCGCTGCGCGGCGGTTACGGTATAACTTACACGCGCGTCTTTAGCGGCGGCGACTGCACGTACCAGTGCGCCAATAACTATCCGTATATCCAAAACCTGACACTGGTCAATCCTCCGTTCCCCAGTCCGCTCGGACCCGGAGTTGGATCGGTAAACTCCGCCAACTCGCTCAACAGCATGTCCCTCGACAACAAGGCATCGAGCGTCTACACCTACAGCCTCTCGCTTGAACATCAGTTCGAAGGCGGTTGGCTCGTTGGCGTCACTGGCGCCGGCAACCGGGTTCGCAGTATGCCGCTCACCCTGCAATATAACCAGCCTCTGCCCGAAGGCGGCTATCAATACAATCCGGCCATCAACACCGGAACCTTCGAGTACTACTACGCACCCTATCCGGGCTGGGCCGGGATCAGCACCTATTCGAGCGTTGGTAACGCCTCCTGGAATGGGTTGTTGCTGTCTGTTCGTCATTCGGCCGGTCACGGTATCTTTATCACCGGCTCTTACACCTATGCACATGGGCTCCAGGAAGGTTATACTCAATCCGGTTTTGATTCCGCCGGCGTGCAGGATTCCTATCACATCAATCGCGACTACGGTAACTCGCAGGTCGATGTGCGCCATCTCTTCTCGTTGAGTTACATCTGGAACATCCCTGCCTTCCAGAACGCGACCGGATGGAAACGCGCCATCCTTGGCGGCTGGAAATACTCCGGCATCGCGACGATCCAGAGCGGGTTGTCTCTGAATCCCGGCCTCAGTGTTTCCAATCAGGGTCTCGCCAGCCGGCCAAACGTTGTCTCCGGCCAATCGCTCAGTTATCCGAAGAAGGTCGACGAGTGGTTCAATACGGCCGTTTTTGCGGCACCGCCTTACGGATTTTTCGGCGACGCCGGCCAGGCCATCATCCGCGGCCCCGGAATCATCAACATCGATATGGCTTTCTACAAAGACTTCCGCTTCAAGGAGAGCCAGGCCATCGAATTCCGCGGCGAGCTGTTCAACATCTTCAACCATACGAATTTCTCCGGCGTCGATACTACCTTCGGCGACGCTCAGTTCGGGCACGTGACGTCAGCGCTCGACCCACGTATCGTTGAATTTGCACTTCGCTATCAGTTCTAATCTGCTCGGAGCGGTGCCCGTGTTAGTGTAATCGGCAGGAAGGCAAGTGTTTCCGCCGCTGATCCTCACGGTCGCCGCTCTTTCCGCATGCGAACAGTCCCCGGCTTTCACGGCAGCTCACTCGGAGGCCAGCAATCCCGCCATTGCATTAGAAGCGCGCCGTCATGCCTACGAACGAAGCATCTCGATCTGCCCGGAGGATCCTCACCTCTATCGCGAATACGGGGATCTTTTACTCGAACAGCATCTCTTCGATAAGGCGCTTGCCTGGATTCAGAAAGGACTCGCCCTATCTCCGGACAATCCGGACTTACGCATCGCACAAGCCGCGGCGCTGATTCCGCTTAATCGCCCTGCCGAAGCAATAGCTACCCTGAATGGCCTGCTAACTCCCGAGGCACAGTTCTATCGCGGTATGAGTTATCGCCTCATGCAACAACATACAAAGTCTCGCGATGCTTTTCTTGCGTCCTGGGATGCTGGTTACAGGAACGCCTATGTCCTATACGCGATGATTCAGGAAGACTATGCGCTGCATGACAAGCAGAATGGGCTTTCTCATTTCGAGTTACTCCTCAAAACCTATCCCGATTCCGCCTGGGTTCATCTGCTTCTCGCCGACGCTTACTTCGTCAAAGGACAAAATGAACCGGCGCGTGCCGAGTATCTCAAAGCGATTGCGCGGAAGCCTGATATCCTCGAAGCGAACTTCCGCCTGGGATACATCGCGTTTCAAGCCGGCGAGCGTGATTCCGCTCTCCGTTACTTCCAGAATGAAGTTACTCTGAACCCGGGTTATGCGGATGCCCGCGTCTTCCTCGGCGAGACATTACTTCAGCTCGACCGCAGGCCGCAAGCGATCGAACAGTTCCGCGCCGCTCTCGCTCTCGACAGCAACTCCGCGCTCGCTTACAAGCGCCTCGCCACTCTTCTGGTCGAAACCAACCAGCTCGATCAGGCCAAGCAAGAGCTCACCAAAGCCGCTGAGAAATTTCCCGCTGATCCAGCCTTTCCCGCCCAGCTGGCCCGCGTTTTCACTCTCATGCATCAGCCCAAAGAAGCCGAAATTGCAGCCGCTCGCGCCCGCACTCTGACCGCCGAGCAGCATCGCGCGCATGAGGCGCTTCTGAATCAATGATCGCTGCGCTTCTTTGGCTCGCGGCCATACCGCAGTCCAGCCTTGGCGAGTTGTCACATTGCATCGAGCAGCATAATCACGCCTGCGTTGAAAAACAGCTTGCCAAACTTCCGCCCAATCCGTCCCCCGATCTGCTCGCAGAGGCTGCCCGCGGCTACATGCTGCTCGGCCGCAACGAGGAGGCCGTCAAAGCTGTCAACCGCGCGCTCGAACTAAGTCCCGATAACTTCGGCTATCTCATGGAGCAAGGCTGGCTCTACCAGCGCTCCGGTGATCAGCCGGCCGCGGTTCATTCGTTCTTGCTTGCGGCCCGTCTTAAACCCGATTCGCCAGACGTCTTCTACGAGCTCGGAATGAGTTTCTTCTTCGCTCACGAGTACGAGCGGGCTGCGAAAAACTTCCGCCAATCGCTCAAGCTCAATCCGCAGAACGATCGCGCCGAATTTATGCTCGGCATCGTCGCCATCTGGAATGAAGATCTCTCCGGCGCCGAAGCCTACTTCAAGCGCGCCATCGAGCTTCGCCCCGGCAACGCCGATTACGCGCTGCACTACGGAGTCCTGCTCGAAAAATTCAATCAAACCGATCAGGCGCTCTCAGAAATACGCCGCGCCGAACAGCTCGATCCATCCAACCCGCTCACGCACATGCATCTCGGCCGGCTCTATCGAACCCAGGGCAAACTCGCCGAGGCCCAAAGCGAACTCGAGCGCGCCGTCAACCTGCGCCCGTCACTTTCGTCCGCCGTCTATCAGCTTGCAACCGTCTATCGTGAACGCGGCGAGCAGGAAAAAGCGCGCCAGGCTCTCGCCAGATTTCAGCAGCTCAGCGCCGCCGAAAAAGAGCAGCCCGAAGATCCGATCGACGCCGCTGTCAGCCACTGAAAAAGCCGCGTTCTATTCGCGCGACTCCGCCGCACTCACCGTGGCACGTTCATGCAGCACCGGCACCCGCCTGTATGATGCCTGCAGACTGCAGAACAAATTGAACTTCACGATGTACCAGAGCGCCGCGATACCGTCGCTCATTCCGATCTTCTTGCCTTCCTCGTAGGTGCGCCCGCGATACGAAATCGGCACTTCGTATATCGCGCATTTCAGCTTCGCCGCCTTGGCCGTCACTTCAATCTCGAATCCAAAACCCGAGCTCGTAATGATCATATTGCGAATGATCTCGCCGCGAAACGCCTTGTAACCCGTTTCCACATCTGTCATGTTCACGTTCGTAAACAGGTTCGAAAGAAACGTCAGCCCCTTGTTCGCCAGGTAGTGGTAGAAATACAAAACGCGGGAAGCTTTCCGCACCAGGAAACGCGATCCATATACGATATCCGCTTCCCCGCGCAGAATCGGTGCAATCACCTCCGGAATTTCATCCGGATCATATTCGAGATCCGCATCCTGCACAATCACGATGTCGCCCGTCGTGAGCGCCACGCCGGTCTTCACGGCTTCTGTCTTGCCTCGATTCCCGGCGTGATGCGCAACCTTTACTCGCGGTTCGCGCCGCGCGAGCTCGTCAGCAATTCTGCCCGTATCGTCCTTCGAACTGTCATTCACAATCACCACTTCGAGCACATGCGGCTGCATCAGTACTCGCCGCGCCACCGATAACAAGGTGGCCTGCTCGTTGTACGCGGGAATTACTACGGATAGGCAATCTTCCATTCGCTTGCCTCATTTTAGAGCACTGCCACGTCCATTCCAACGAGTGACAAGGCGTCGTTTGTTACTTGCCCTCGGCTACTGGCTGTCATTGGTAGCCCTCCTCGCTCCCGTGTGGCTGTTCGCGTACTTTCCTTCCACCGACGGCCCTTCTCATCTCTTCAACGCTTACGTCTTCGCGAATTACTCACGCGTTCCCCTGTTTCAGCAGATCTTTCTGCTCCACGTCCCCAGCGCCGGTAATCTTACCGGCCACGCTCTCGCGATCTTTCTTCTCAAAATCGGAGTGCCCGGCGAAATTTGCGAAAAGCTCATTGCCACGCTCGCCATCGCCGCACTCGCGCTCGCCTTCCGCTACGCAGTCACGGCATTTTCATCTGTTTCCGCTCTCGCGCCCTTTCTCGTTTTCCCGTTTCTCTACAACTGGCCCATGCAGATGGGCTTCTGGAGCTTCAGCCTCGGCGTCCCGTTCCTGTTCATCTCCGTCGGACTCTACTTCCGCTACCGTGGCCGCTGGCGTCCGTCATCGTTTCTCTATCTGCTGCTTGCTGCCGCCTGCGCCTACCTGAGCCATCCAATCGCCTGGGCCGTCTCCGCGCTCGTCATCGCTCTGCTTGCGCTCGGAATCGAAGGCCCGCAGCTGCGATTCCCGTACTCCCGCAAGCGCGCTCTCGTTGAAATTCTCGTCCCTCTCGCCGCGTTTCTCCCGTTCGCCCTTCCCAATTTCCTCTTCGCGGCAAAGAGCAGCTACCTCGAGTGGCAGCATGTTTCGTCTCTCGCTAAATGGCTCTGGCCGCTATATACCGATTCGCCGGTCCATCTGTTCCCGGCCGACGCCCACGCAGCGCGCCTGCTATTTCTCGTCATCGTCCTCGGTTCCTGTGCACACTTCCTCTCGAAACTACGCCGCCGCAACCTCGCCATCGCCGACGTCCTGTTGCCGGCAGCTCTCGTCCTGCTCGGTCTCGGCCTCATCAGTCCCGTGCGCATCGGAGAAGGCACTTTCATCCAGGTCCGTCTGCTGCTCTTCGGCTTCCTGCTGTGCCTGGTCTGGCTCGGCGCCACTCTTCCACCTCGCGCACTCGCTCCGGCCGCTGCTCTCGCGCTGCTCTTTACCGCCTGGCTGATACTCGTTCGTCTCCCCGCCTGGCGCACCACCAATCGCGAAATCGCCGCCTTCGTTCAACTCGCCCGCATCATCCCCGCCAACGCCTTGATCTGCCAGATCGATTTCATCCCGCAAAGCGAAACAGTGCTGCCCCTCAAGCACGTCGCCGATCTCCTCCCGGCTGAAAACTTCGTCGACGTGCGTGATTACGAAGCTGGCCGCTCCATGTTCTGGACCCGCTTCCGCCCGGGCTACTTCTTTGACGAAAATTTCCGCTATCTCTCCGGCGATCGCAATTTCGAGGGTGCTCTCGACCGTTTCGAGCAGCGCACCGGCAAACACGTCGATTACATCGTTTTGACTGAATTCCAGCACGCGCCTCCTGCCGCCCTGCGAGCAGAATTGCCGGAGCGTTACAACGAATATCAGCTGGTAAGCGGGCAACTGCCCTGGCTGGCCATCTACAAACGCTCGAGCGCGCCGCTCCGCTTGCAAACAGCCGGCAACGCGCATCCGTCCTCTCGATCGTGAGTCTTCAACATCAGCCAGCTCGCCTGAAAACCCAACGCGATAGACTCATCTTCGACGAATCTTTATGCAACGACCCTCGTTGAACCGCAAGACCGCCGCCTGGGGTGTCATCGCCCTCGCGCTGGCTGCCGGCATCGGAAAACTTGCCGCGCAAGGACCTGCTGCACGCACGGCGCAGGCTTTATTCGACGCTCTCGATTCGAACCACGACGGCAGCCTTACGCAAGCCGAAATCGAATCGGGCTTCGATTCCTGGTTTAAAGAATGGAACGCGACCAACGATGGGCGCCTCACCCGCGATCAGATCGACGCCGGGCTGAGCAAGATCGTGCCCGGCCTGCCACCCGCCAAACCCGGCCAGGGAAACACGTTTAACGCGCAGGGCAACTCAACTCCGATGACCGCGCCGCAAGCCTCTGTCGACGCGATGATGGCCGCTCTGCCCACCACGCCCGGCGCCAAGCCGCTTCGTCCGCGCAAGGTACTTGTCCTCGCCCATACCGGCCCCGGTGGTTTCGTACACGCCTCGATTCCGCTCACCGCCAAGACGGTCGAAGCGCTCGGCAATCGCGGCGGCCTCTGGACGACGACAGTCACCTATAACGCCGCCGATATCAATACCGAAAACTTGAAGCAATACGACGCCATCTTCCTCGACAGCACCACCGCCTGCTTTCTCGACGATCCCGATCCGTCCGTCACCGCCGCCCGTCGCGCGGCCTTTCTCGATTTCGTCCGCAGCGGCAAGGGCATCGCCGGCATCCACGCCGCCTCCGACGCCTATCACACCGATTGCATCGCCGCCGAGAAAGCCGCGGGGAACGGCAGCACTGGTCCGAACTTCGCCGCCGCATTCCTGTCGGCTCAACTCTTAGCCGCCGGCGATAAGAATCACAACGACGCCCTCACCCGCGACGAGTGGAACGCCATCGGCCACGAGTGGTTCCAGAAACTGGACGCCAATAAGAGCGGCAAAGTCGAGCGCGCTTACTTCGTCTCGCATTTTAGTTCGCTGCTGCCGCCGCCAAGCCCGCGCGCTGGGGGTGAAGCGAAGCCCGTACTGCAGTGGCCCGATTACAACAAGCTGATCGGCGGTTACTTCAAATTCCACTGGTCCGATCCCCAGCTCATCTACGTGAAAATCGACGATCCGAACAGCCCGCTGAACGCCATGTTCCACGGCAAAGAGTTCGAAATTCGCGACGAAACCTACACCTTCGCGCAGGATTCGTTCTCACGCAAAAATGTTCACGTGCTGACCAGCATCGATTACGACAAAATGAGCCCGCAGGATAAAGCCAAGGAAGCCAATCCGCGCACCGATCACGATTACGCCCTGAGCTACATCCGCCGCGAGGGCGACGGACGCGTTTTCTACGAAGCGCATGGACACGCCGATCGCGTCTACACCATGACCCCGATGCTCGAACACATTCGCGCCGGCATCCAGTACGCTCTCGGCGATCTCAAGGCCGACGACAGCCCGTCCGAAAAGTAATTTAAGTTGCGGGCAGGACCTCAGCCTGCCCGCCGCTTCTTCAGCCGTCCGCAGCTCAGCGCGGCCGCTCCGCCCAGCAGCAGCATTCCCGAGCTAAACGGCTCCGCCACGGGACTCGCCACAGCATTTACTTCTTCCTGCCAGTACGAGGGCAGCTGCCCATACGGATTGCCGTTGTTGGCACCCTGATCCGTGATGTAAATCTGCCCCGCGTTCAGTTGCTCCGCTCGGCGCAGATCGCTTATCATCTCGCTCGCTGCCGGCACATCGAAAACAATATTCTCGAAGTGGCTCCTGCCGTAGGACAGGAACCAGTTCAAGCCGTACGGATAATTATTGAACCCGGCCTGTCCCGGCGGCGCTGTATTCGGACCTTCGAAGATATCGATCACATCCGCCGTGGAAAGATAAGCCGCGGGCGCAACACCGTTCAGAAACGGCTGCCCCGGATTCGACGCCACCAGGTAAGCGGGGTTCAAGCCCTTCACGTACGAATTGAGCGATGTGTAGTACGCGAGCGTTCCCGGCAGCAGATTCACGTCATCGAAAAAGATGCCGTTGATCAGTTTTCCGTATTGGCTGATGTACGTCGAAACATTCGCTTCCACCGTGCTCAGCGGAATCGATGTATACCCGGTATCGACATACGCAATCACCTTTCCGCCCGCTTGCTCCAGCCCCGTCATCGCCGCCACGTAATTCGGATCCGGTGGCCCCGGCACGGGTCCGCTGTTCGGATTCAAAATCGCCGTAATCGACGCCTTGCTGGCCGCTGCCGCCATATCCGCCCAGCCGTCGCCCACACCGTTCGGCCCTCCTGTGCCCGGATAAAAATACGCCGGCACAATGATTCCTACGCTCGAAGCCGGTCCAACCAACGGCAGCGACAAAAGAGCCGCCGCGGCAATTCCAATCGAAGCTAAACGCCCGGAGAAATGGAACATAGACCGCATCATGTCACAGATTCAGGGCGAATCGATACTATAGACCTTCATCATGCGAACCGTCCTTGCGTGTCTCGTCGGCCTTGTATCGCTGAATGCTTACTCCTCCGTTCCAACCTTCCGCTACGCCACCGCAGGTGCCGCGCTCACGCTGGTTGGCGGCGCTCCTTCAAACGGCGGGACAACCACCATCCCCACGGTCGTGGTTCCCATCTCTCTCTCCTTCGAATCCGCCCAACGCGCCGTCGCCTCATCCGTTCTCGATGCCACTACCGATGTTCCGCACCTCATCCATTCCCCCGTTTTCGGCGCCTTCGATTTCCCGAGCGGCAAAACGCAGTACGCCGATGCCCTTCTGCGCAGCACCTTCGCGGCACCCGCCAACTGGCACACCGTGCTCTCCAAACCGGCCGTCGCTCCCACCGTCATCGTTCGCATTCCGCCCGCCTACGGCTACCTCTTGCTTTCCAAAAGAACGGGCCGCTCCATCGGAATCGCCGACCTCTGGTTTGTGCAGCGCGAAATTTTCAAACAGGTTCCACCCAAAGACGGCACGCTCTTCCTGCTGCTGACCCACAACACCGCCTTTTACGCCGAAAGCGACGCCACCATCTGCTGTACTTTCGGCACGCAGGGAACCGACTCGTCCACCGGCAACTCGTTTGTCCTCGCCTCGTATCTCGAACAGGCGCCGTCGATTGTGCGGGAAGCCGACGTGCAGCCCGTCACCGAACATCTCGCCGAATTTCTCTACGATCCTCTGCACGATCCGCTTCGTCCGCAAGAGTCGAAATCCGCCCGGCCCGGCAATACACTCCCGGCCTGGATGCGTCCGCCCTCCATGCGCCCCGGCGATCAGGGACGCTGCGGCGGAAGCGGCATCGCCACTCCCTACTTTCTGCTCGAGCCCACCGATATCAATCCCAAAAACAATTTCCCATTCTCGGAACCGTTCGTCGCGCGCGTCGACAACGCCAGCTACCACCTGCAGAACGTCGCGCTTCTGCCCTGGTATCTGGGAGCTTCTCCCAAACTGTCAAACAGCTTCAGCTTTCCCGACCGACATGCGCTGACCGAAGCCGCCAAACCGTGTCCGTCGGGCCCGTTCTACTCCACCGCCGCTCCGTCCGCCCCCATTGCGCCGTCCGCCACGCCCGCGCCGCAGAACCAGCCTCCCAACGGCCACAAACTCATCGGCTACTGGACGGGACGCGGCCCGCGCGGATCTGTTTTCCCCTTACGCGAAATTCCGCCGCAGTGGGACATCATCCTGGTCGCCTTCGCCTCGCCTGCTAAAGACGCGCCCGAAGGCACTCTGCGCTTTCAGGCGCCCTCCGGCATCAACGCCGCGCAGCTCAAATCCGATATCGCCTACTTAAAGAGCCGCGGCAAGACGATCATGATCTCGCTCGGCGGCGGCGGCGAATACTTCACCCTCGCCGACGCGAAACACATCTCGAACTTCGTCTCTTCCGTCGCGCAGATCGTGAGCGAGTATCAGTTCGAAGGCGTCGATATCGACTTCGAAACGCCCTCGCTGGTCATCGACCCCGGCGACACCGATTTTCGCCACCCCACGACGCCGTCCATCGTGAACCTCATCGCCGGGCTGCGCCAGCTGCGCGAGCGTTTCGGCCCTGGCTTCAAAATCAGCCTCGTGCCCGAAGGCCCGCAGATCCCAGCTGGCTATCCCACCTACGGCGGCCAGTTCGGCTCCTATCTGCCGCTGGTCTACGCGCTCCGCGATATCCTCACGTTCGTCGACGTCCAGGACTACAACACTCCTCCGCTGCAGGGCCTCGACGGCGAGATCTATCAGGCCGGCAGCGTCGATTACCACGCCGCCATGACCGAGCTTCTGCTGCGCGGTTTCCCCGTGGGACGCGATGGAGGCAAAGTGTTCCCCGGACTGCCTGCCGATAAGGTCGCCATCGGCTTCCTCACCGGAGACGCAACGCCCGAAATCGTCAGCCAGGCTCTCGCGTACGTGATCACCGGCAAAGCACCGGCCGGCGCAAGCTATCGCCTGCAGCAGTACGGTGGTTATCCGCACATGATCGGCGCGATGTTCTGGACCATCGACGACGATCGTATCGAAGACTTCCGCTTCTCAAACGTCATCGGCCCACAGCTTCACTCCTTACGCTGAGCGCCGCCCGGATCGTGCGGCAGAAACGCCGTAAGGATTCGCTGCAATAGCGGGTCGCAGGGGTAAGGATGCACCGTGTACTGCCGGAAGCCTTCGCCCAGCGCGACGCCCGCGCGTTCTCCGGCGGCGCGCGTCCAGCTCTCCATCTCGGCCAGGTAATCGTCCATCCCGTGCTGCTGTTTCAGCCACGCACGCTGGCTTTCGTGCTTTGCCAGCATCTCTTTCTTGGTTTCAAACGAAGACGAAACGTCGACCGTAAAATCGGCCTTCACGAACGCGCCGCTGCGATCCCTCTGCGCGATCGGATCAACAAAATACAAGTACGGAATCGCGGTGAGCGGCTTTTCGCCGCCCGGCGTGCGGTAATTCGGAACCGCCGCCGCAAAGCACGCATCCCGCACCAGTTCACTCGTCGCTTCGTGATCGCAAAGATAGTCGCTCGGTGCAGCAGTCAGCACAATGTCCGGCCGCAGTTCGCGCAGCAGGCCTGTCACGCGCCGCCGCGAAGCATCGTCATTGAAAATCGCCAGGTCTCCAAACCCGGCACAACGATACTGGGCCCCGATCCGATCCGCCGCGGCTCTTGCCTCTTGCGCTCGCACGCTTGCGATTTCCCGCGCCTCGAGCGTCGCCGATCCGCAATCGCCCGCTGTCATGGTGACAATGGTGATGCGCTCTCCCAGCCTCGCCAGAATCGCCAGCGTACCCCCGGCAAGAATCTCCGCATCGTCGGGATGCGCGTGAATACAGACGATGTGATGCGGCCCTGGGTTCACGTCCGAGGCGCAGTGTTCAGGCGTTCAAAGCAGTCGAAACGCGCCGGATTGCTTCGTCGATCTCGCCCGTCGTTCCGAAGCCGATCGTCACGCAATCCACGCCCGCCTTACGGAACGCGAAATTCAGCGCTGCCTGCCGGTCGTCCGGATTTTTGAAGCGCCCCTCACCTACCAGCTTCATGCTGATGATTCCGGCGCCGGCCGCCTTGGTGCGCTGCATGTGATCGACCACATAGGGGACGTCGCCCTGCTCATCGATATCCTGCGTCGACGGCGTATCCATCCGCGTGCCGTTGTGATTCATCCGAATCATCGCCACATCCAAAAACGGATTTCCGGGAAACGCCGCGAGCGCCTGCTTCCCGTGCACCGAAGCCCCGTGCGCCAGCATCAGCTTCTTCTCTTTCGCCTGCTGAAACGCATCCTGTATGTGCCGCGTCTCCTCCGGCCAGTTCGGACTTCTGACGCAATGCATCAGCATGATGTCCACATGGTCCGTCCCCAGCGCTGCGACCAGCCGCTCCACGCCTTCCATCGGATCCTCGGAATGGTGGACATCGTATTTGGTCATCAGCCGGTAGGAATCGCGCGGCAAGCCTTTTAATGCCACCGCCAGCATCTCCGGCATTTGATGATAGGCATCCGCCGTCTCGAAAAACCGGATGCCGTTGTCGTAGGCGTAGCGCACCAGCCGGGTAAATTCGTCCTGCCCGAGGTGCCGCTGCTGCGCACCCGAGTGCGTTCCGGTCCCGAATGCCAGGCGCGTCACACGCACATCGGATTTCCCGAGCGTGACCCAGTCACTCGCCGCGGCTTTGGTCGCGCTCATCGCCTCCGCTACCACCGGCAACGCACCTGCTGCCAGACTGGCCTTCAAAAAATCGCGCCTGGATGCGGACATGTCCACCTCTGCCGATCAACGTATCACATGGCCAGGGTGCGCCGTAACAGGCCAAAATGCCAGCAGTGAGGAGCCGATGCGATCAGGCGGCCCTCTTTTCGGCGGGTTTGCGGTCCCAGAGAGTCATCAGGCGCTCTTCGATTTCGGGAAGTGAAAATTCAAAGCCAAATTCGGACGGGTTGAACGAGATTTTCTTTTCGCTGCAGCGTTCCAGAAGGCGGGCGGCGCGGGTGAGTTCTTCTTCGCGTAGTTTGCGGCGTTCGGTCTGGAGCTCCTTGAGTTCCTTGATGCTTTTGTCGAGATAGCTGCGGAGGCGGCGCTCCTGTAAGTGCAGATTGCGGAGCTGGCGTTCGCACAGCTGGAGGATGTGCGCTTCGAGGAGCATGGGGTTGTCCGGGAACATATATGGACCCTGCCTGTATTGCAACCTCGTTTTGATCAACGGTCAGAATAAGACTGCGTGCATATATCCGGCCTCGAAGTTGAGGGTCGTCACCCTCGGGCCCT
>JAJPHN010000009.1 GCA_021325235.1 Terriglobia bacterium
GTCGTGTGAAAGTCGACTGACATGAACGGCGAAGGAAAGCTACGAACGAGCTAATGAGATCCGGAATTCCTAGCTATGAATGGCACAGTCTTGGCGGGCAGGTCAGCGGCATACATCCCGCCGCCTTGACGCGTTCCCAATAAATTCGATAGACTATGAAGACTTCGAGGGGATTCTATGCTTCCAGCCTTTTCGCGGCTCCTGGTCTTCGTGATTCTGCTTGCTTCGGCGGCTTTTGGACAGGCAGTTTTCGGCAATATCTCAGGCACGGTTCAGGACCCATCCGGAGCAGCGGTCCCGAACGCGGCGATCACGATCACAGACCTGGATCGAGGCACGGTTTATAACGTGCAAAGTGCAGCTGATGGTAATTTCTCTCAAACTCACTTATTAGCCGGCAGATATGAAATAAAAGTAAATGTACCGGGATTCGGCTCGTACACGGCTAATGCGACGGTCCAGGTCGATGCAACTACGCCTCTCGATATCAAACTCTCGCCTGCAAATGTGCAAACGAGCGTCGAGGTTACCGATGCAACCCCTCTGCTTACCACCGATCGCGCAGAGATCGCAACTACTCTGACCGGCGCTCAAGTACAGCAGCTGCCTGTTCTCGACCGGAACGTTACGAACCTCATTCTTACGGTCCCTGGAGCGCAGTTGAATAGCTGGCAACATTCAGCAGCAGAGAATCCACAGCAAGGCATCCAGGTCAATGTCAATGGATTGTTTTTTACATCCAATGGTTTCCTTTTGGACGGAACGGAGAACAACAGTGCCATTCTTGGAATCGCCGTTGTCAATCCGAACATCGATTCGTTGCAGGAATTCAAGGTTTCGACAAGTAACTATGATGCCGAGTTCGGATCGGCTTCGGCAGCCTTGATACAGGCAACGACTAAGTCTGGCACGAATCAGCTGCACGGCTCTCTTTTCGAGTATCTCCGCAATAACTTCACGAATGCGACCGATCCCTTCACGCAATTGAATCCGCCACTGCGCTGGAATCAGTTCGGCGGATCCGTAGGCGGCCCGCTGATTAAAGACAAGCTCTTCGGGTTCTTCGATTATCAGGGAACCAGGCGGCGCACCGGTGGATCGATTTTGACCACTGTGCCCACTGCGGCGGAGCGAAATGGGGATTTGAGCGCGCTGCTTGGAAATTACATCTGCGCAGACGGAAGCGTGTCGCCTTCGCCCTGCGCCAATCCCAAGATGGTTCCGACAACTGAGGGGGGCACGATCGCCGCTCGCGATGGAATGGTTTTCGATCCGAATACCGGGGCTGCAAACGGTTCGGGGCGCGAAGCATACACGGTTCATGGGCAACCGAATATCATTCCGGTCGCGGCCCCGATGCAGAAGCTGCTTTCTCTCGTTCCACCGCCGAACAACGGCACCAGTTACTACAACAATTACATTGTGGGTGAAGTGCAGCGATTCGATAGCGATCAATATGACGGCCGTGTTGACTATAACCTGAGCACGAAAACGCACCTGTTCGGGCGGTACACTCTCGCTAACTTCAATAATTATTCCCCGGCCGCGTTCGGCGATGCCGGAGGCGGCCCCAGCGCCTTCAATTTTTCAGGGGATTCAATTGACCGTAACCAAAGCCTGGCTCTTGGACTGGATCATACCTTTACGCCAACTCTGGTCACTGACGCGCGTTTTGGCTTCTATCGCTATCGGATTCGCGTACAGCCGAACGATTACGGAAGCACACCTGCTGCTGATGCGGGCTTGCCAGGGCTGAATACCGGTTCACCCACAACCAGCGGACTCCCTGCACTCTACATCAATGGGAATGGCGGCTTCAACTTCGGTTACGCATTGGGGGTCAATCAGTGTAACTGTCCACTGAAGGAGACCGAAAATCATTTCCAATGGGTAAATAACTGGACCAAGATTTCGGGTGACCATACAATCAAGTTTGGCGCCGATATCCGGCGTGCCCAGCAGCAGCGTATACCAAGCGATCTGCATCGCTCCGGTGAGATTAACTTCAATGTGTCCGAAACAGGTGATTTTGACGTAGATCAACTCACTAACGGGTTGGCCTCGACCGGGTCCGGACTCGCCTCTTACTTACTGGGATTGCCAGCGACATTTGGCCGCTACTACACTGCCTATGACTACTATCCGGGACTGCGTGAAACGCGCCTGTTTTTCTTTGCGCAGGACTCCTGGCGTGTAACACCCAAGCTCACGCTCAATTACGGAGTGCGATACGAGAATTATTTGCCACAGGTAGCGGCCAAACCAGGGGGCGCCGGCAGTTTCGATCCATCCACGGGAGAAGTGTTAGTGGCCGGCGTCGGAGACGTGCCGCGTAATCTCGGCGTGAAGCCGTATAATCTGGGTTTCCTGCCTCGGATCGGGATTGCGTATCAGGCGGCTGAGAAAACCGTTATTCGCGCGGGTTACGGAGCGAGCACGAATCCCGGTGGTCTGGGCTCTGTTTTCGGGCAAGGGGCTGATTATAATCCGCCGATCACAAATCCGCAGAGTATCAACCAGTCGAACATCTATTTCGCGCCTTTCAACTTATTGAACGGGCCGCCCGCTCCGGCCAATCCCCCGGTCGGCAGTAATGGCCGCTACTTGCTACCGGACGGCATCGGAATCAACTACTTCACTGACCCGCTCGATTCATATCGCATTCCAACTGTTTATTTCTGGAACTTCACCGTCCAGCAGCAACTAACGTCCAGCATGGCGCTTGAGGTTGGATACGTCGGAAATGTCGGAAGGCATCTGTTTGAATCGCTCAACAGAAATCAGGCCGTTCCCGGTCCGGGCGATGTCGATCCGCGGCGTCCGTTCTACAATCTCTTCGGACTCGAACAAGGGATTTACCAGTACTGCAATTGCGACAACTCGAACTACAACTCGCTGCAGGTGAAGTTACAAAAGCAGTTTTCACGAGGGCTTGATTTCCTGCTGACTTACACCTGGGGCAAAGCGCTCGATTACCAAGGGGAAGGTGGCGGCGGATCGCCTTCAAACGTCTATAACGGCCGGAACGATTACGGCGTCGCGTCATGGGACCGCGAACATACGGTCACGCTGACGCACAACTTTGACATTCCGGTCGGCCGGGGAAGGCGCTGGAATCTGGGAAATAACGCGGTTGCCGATGCAGTGCTGGGCGGATGGCGTCTGAGCGGTGTGCATAGTTTCGCATCGGGATTGCCGTTTACACCTACAATCGCGAACGCTCCGCTGCTCAACGATCCTGATTTTTCGCAGGTTCGCGCGGATCTTGTAGGCAACCCAAACGTTGCCCATCCGAGCGCAAGCTTGTGGTTTAATCCGGCTGCGTACACAGCTCCCGAGCAGCCGTTTCGTCAGGGAACAGCGGGCCGCAACACACTCCGCGGGCCGGGCCTCTGGAATTCCGATCTCTCTCTTTCGAAAAACCTGATACCGAGCGAACGCTGGAAGCTCGAGTTACGGGCCGATGCATTCAACGTGTTCAACCGCGTAAACCTTGCCAACCCGGCGAGCCAGATTGATGGCAGCGGTCCTGGGCAGATTACGGCGATTCAGGTCCCGATGCGGCAGATGCAATTCGGCATGCATCTGCAATTCTGAGCGGCGGGTGAGTTTATCCGCGCGCTTGGCCCACTCGCTCGTCGAGCATCAGCCGGAGCAGGGCTTCCAGTTCGCGGATGCGATCCGTCAGTTGCTCGAGGTCGGCCGGCTCGGATTCAGCGGCTGCTGCCACCCGTCCGTGTTCGAGAGCGCCCAGATCAGTTCCGCGCGCCTTTACGACGCGCCCGGGAATGCCAACTACAGTCGCGCCGCTTGGGACGGCGTGCACGACTACGGAGCCGGCGCCGACTTTAACATCGTCCCCGAGCGTGATGCTACCAAGCACAGCCGCCCCGGTGCCGACGACAACGCGGTTGCCGAGAGTTGGATGCCTTTTCCCGCGCTCGTTGCCCGTGCCGCCGAGCGTGACACCCTGGTACAGGATCACGTCGTCCCCAATTTCGGCCGTTTCGCCAATGACTACTCCGAAACCATGATCGATGAACAGCCGTTTGCCGATTACGGCCCCTGGATGGATCTCAATGCCGGTCAGAAAACGAGCCAGCTGCGAGATGATGCGGGCGATCAGGTACATTCGCCGGCGATAGAACCAGTGCGAGACACGGTGAAGCAGAACAGCGTGCAGGCCCGGGTAACAAAGCAGGACTTCCAGGGCATTCTTGGCGGCTGGATCTTCGCGCTGGATGGCGCGCACGTGGTCGCGTAGGGACACTCGACTATTCTCTCTTACTACAGATGACAAGCGGTTATTTCAGGATGCCCGGATCTGCTAGTCAATGTAAGCCAAACCAAGAGCTACGCTTCCGCCAGCAAAGCAGATCGCACCTAAAATCAGCAAGATGCGAGTCCACGGCCGCGAGTTTCGGTACTCGCCCCAGCGAATCATGGCCAGCAACATCGAAACCGGTACGGGAAGCAGGGCTAGGCCAAACAGCAACGAACTCGGCAGCGCCGCCGTTCCGCTTGCATTGAGCGCCGCTAGCAGCAGGATGAATCCGAGACTCCATAGGCCGCCGGCCCAGATGCCGGGGAGGTGGAAACGCCATCCGCCAAGCTTGTAATGGGCATAGCCGATCGGATTCCCTACTAATTTGATGTGCATGAAGAAGAAATCGTAGACCGGCGTTGCAAACAGCATCCCCCATGCGAAGAAAACGGCGGTAGCGTATGGTCCTGGACCGAATTCCGGGTCGGCGGTGTGCCGAAGCATCCATTGCACGAGAGCGAACGGAATACCTGCCCAAAGGGAAAGCCCAATGCCTTTGCCCCAGGATCTGGTGCGTGCGCCAGAACGCAAGCTTCGAGAAGCCGCGCCTGCGGCGATGAGCGCCACGCAAAGAATGACGATACCGGATATCGCCCATTCAAAGCGCAGGAAGCGTAAATGCGTTATGCCGATCAGAATGGCGGCCGTGCCAAAGCTGATCGGAAACGCAGCCGCCATTCCCAGCAGTGAGGAACTCACGAGCAGGAGGAGGATCCCGAAAGCAGCGATGGCGCCGGTTGCAAAAACCCATATTTCCGCGGAGCGTCCGGAGATGAGCAAACGGTCGTTAAACGACATTTCGGGGCCGAGCGTGCCGAATGTGTAGGCGGCCACAATCGCCACGAGCAGCGCGCCGATGCCGAAATCGATGGCGAACAATTCAAACCGCCAGCGAGCTTCTGCAAATTTGTAGAAGCTCGGCCAGAGGCTGAAGCACAGCACGGCTCCGATCAGCGCTAACAGAGCGGAAACGTACGTTGCGGGCAGCAGCACGCGATCGTCCGAGTGCGAATCAGCGAAGGAGCGGCCAGACTAGCGTTTGGCCGCCGGTTCCAGAGATTCCACCGTATTTCCCGGTGGAAGAGCGGGCTTCTCGTCGGAACTGTAGTAATAGCTGTGATAGTAGGAGTAGCGATTATACAGTTCGTTGTGATTCGCGCCATTGACGACCACGCCGAGCACATTGTTTTCGCAAAGCGATTGGACGGCGCGCGTGATCGAATCGTAGGTGGTATTGCCGATGCGGACCACCAGAATCGTGCCGTCCGCCATGGTGGACAGAAGATTGCCGTCCGCAGCGAATAAGAGCGGCGGGCTGTCGAGAATCACCCAGTCGAAATGATCGCGCAGGGCCTCCAGCAGCCGGTTACATTCAGGAAGATTCAGCAGTTCCAGCGGGTTCGTGACGATCTCACCGGCGGTTAAGACATAGAGATTCGAATCGGCGATGTGGTGGAGCATGTCGCCGATACGAGCCTTTCCGCGGAGATAATCGGTAAGGCCGGGCGCCGGACTGATTCCGAACAATTTGCTGATACTTGGGCGGCGGAAATCGAAATCGGCCAGAAGAATACGTTTTCCGGTGAGCTGAGCCTGCGAAATCGCCAGGTTGGCCGCGGTAAACGACTTGCCCTCCCCCGGTGAGGCGCTGCTGATCACGATCGTATGCAAATTCTGCGAACTCTGCAGATGGTTCAGCCGGGTCCGCAGGCTGCGGAACTCTTCCGAGGGCGCATCTTTCGGACGAGCCGGGTTCATCAGCAACGTATCGTGCCCCGGAGTAAACGGAACAGAGCGGCAGTTGACGATGAGCTCTTCGAGATTTTCGAGATCCCGGGTGGTTGAGGAACTCGCCTCGACGCCGTAATCGGTTGCCACCGGAGCGTAATTCAGTGCAGCTGCAGGCGGATAGGTGACCGGAGCGGCGGCAGGGGCATCTTCTTCCGCACGCGGAGTCTCCGGCTGCACCTCGGCATCCGGAACCGCCGGCGGAGTGGGCCGCTTCACCGGCGTCTCTGTCTTTTCAGTGGCTGCTTTGCGCAGCGCGTCGTGTACTCGGCTCATTTTTCTATGCCTTACCCATGTAGTAGTGAATAATCGAACCGGCCATGATTAACAAGCCGACTATGGTACCCGCTGCCCAGCTCACCCACATGACCTGCTTACGGCGCTGCACAACGACATCGTTCTCCAGAAGCGGCACGCTGCCCAGGACAGGAAGCTGGCTGTACAGCCGCGCATCTTTCAAGGTCTTGAGCGAAGTGTCTTTCATCTCGCGGAAGCCCACAATCAAAAGCCCGAGCACCAGACCCACAACCGCTCCAATCGGAATGATCAGATACCGCTTCGGCTGGCTGGGCGAGCTCGGAAGAGAAGCAGAGTCGAGCAGTTCGATGGTTTCGCCCTGCTTGCGACGATTCAGCTCGATCTGAGCGAGCGAGTGCTGGCGTTGGATTTCCAGCTGGTCATAACGCTGCTTGAGGATGTCATGGTCCCGCTGCAGTTCGGCGTACTCTTTCTGCCCCGCAGGGAGACTTTCCAGACGGCTCTGGTAATTACCGAGCGCCGCATCCACCGTAGATTTTTTGTCGCGCAGGCGTTTGGCCGCCATCTCGTTGGCTTTGATCTGCATCTGCAGATTCTGCACGGCCGTTTCAGCTTCCCGCCGGTCGCGGTTGACGGCGAGTGTCATGCCGGTGTTATCGGAGGAGGAATCCGCGGGAGCCTCTTTGAACGCATCCTCTCGCTGCTGCTTAAGAACTTTCAGGCGATCGCGAGCTCTCTGCAGATCGGGATAGGAGTCCGTATACTGCTTCTCCATGTCGGCGATCGAGGTCTGGAGCGCGCTGATCTCGTGATCGAGCTCAACCACGCGCTGGCTCTGGGCCTGGGTCTGCGGGGTCTCCTTCTCGACTTCCTTCAGACGGTCTTTGGCCGTGGCCAGCTCCGATTCGAGCATCATGTGCTCGGTTGCATTCTGCGCGATGGCATCGGACACGGATCCGCCACGCTGCTCGAGGGCCATCATCTCGGCCAGGTTGCTTTGAGCTTCATCCGGGAGGCGTCCGGCATTCTTGGCGCGAAACTCGGCCAGCTTCTGTTCGTTCTCATCCAGATCGTGCTTGGTCTGTTCCCAACTTGCCTGAATAAACGACGCCGCCTGCTGTTGCGCATCGAGCGCCTCGCGGGTGCTCGCATCCACAAAACGCGATACGATGTCGGCGCAGACCTTCTGGGCCAGATTCGGATCCCGATAAGCGAAGGAAATCTGCATGGCCGGCAGATTTTTGCCGGAGACGTTCGTCACACCTTCAACCGGCTTGATGTGAATGTCCTTTCTCATCTGCTCGATGATGTCTTCCATCGGAGCGCTCTTCTGCTCCTTGGGATAGAGACCGAAGGAGGTGATGATGGTCGAGAGCGTATTGTGGCTTTCGATGCTCTGGGCCATGCTGTTGACGCGGTCCTGCTCGTCCTGAGCCGTAATGTCCGGCACAACTTCGGTCGAAATCTGCTGGGGAACGAGGCGGATCAGCGCCGTCGAGACGTAGGTGTCGCGCCAGAGATAGGCGACTACGGTCGAGAGCACCAATCCGGCAAACAATGGGCCCAATAACCACCGGAAATTGCGCCGAAGAATCGAGAGATAGTCCTCGAAGTCCAGCGGACGGCGAGGTACAGAAGCCTTATCAAGCATAGATTGAATCAGTAGAGTCCATTAAGTTAGAGAAACTGTTGCACACAGCGGTCCAAAGCCCGCCTAGTTGGGCACGATCACGTGATCGCCCGGTTCGAGCAGAATATTCTGCTCCATATGCTTGCCCTTGATCACGTCCTTGTAATTGAACGGAATGCGTTTGGTTCCGCGGAGCACATAGATTTTTTTTGCATTCGCGAACGGTTGTAGTCCGCCCGCTTCGCTGATCGCCTCGAGAATGGTAGTGGGAACCACCAGGGGATATTTCCCTGCCCGATTAATCCCACCGTCCATGTAATATTGTTTGCTGCCGACCTGGGCAACCGTCACAGTCACCAGCGGCTGCCGCACGTATTTGGCGAGTGCGTCGGTGATTTCCTTTTCGACCTCGTTGGGCGTCATTCCGCCGGCTTTCAACTGTCCGACCAGCGGCAAGGTGATCGTCCCGTTCTCCTGAACCGTGGCCGGACCTGAGAAACGCGCTTCGCCCCAAACCTGGACATTCAGTACATCGGCGGCACCGATTTTGTAAGAACTGGAGTTAACCGGTTCGGCAGCCCCTGCCGGCCGGGCTGGGTTGGGATTGTTAACCGCCGGCTGCTGTGTATTGGGCTGGGTCTGCGGCATGGTCGGAGGCGCCACAGGCGTTTCCTGCGCCAAGGCGGCTGACGAGAGGCCCAAAAAGATACTGAGGCCCACCGGTAAAGAGAGTCGAGTAAGGTTCGATCGGATCATGATTCGGGAGAACGAGGTTTATTTCTCAATATCCTTGATTTTACAAAGTTTTCGCGCCACCGTGGGCGTCGCAGTCAGCGGCTGGGAGCCGACCGGAGAGCAGCCGAGGAGGCCGTCGCCGGCGGAGCTGCACTTTCCGCGCGCGTCAGCGAGACCGGAACCCAGACCTCCATCGGAGTCGGTTCCCGGTTCCCAATCGCGTAATACGGGATAAAGGTCAGCGTGATCGGCCGCTTTGCCCGGTTCAGCGTGTTTGACAGCGGTTGGTATAGCTCCTCACCCCCTAAAGACTTTTCGGCCACAAGCCCGGAAGTTTTTAGCAGGATTACGCCATTCAGTACATCTTTCTTGGTTTCACTAGTTATAGTACTGGTCGGGCGTACGAACAGATCTCCCAGGGCCGCCCCGTTCTGGTCAATCTGTTCCAGGGCGTAGACCAGGGGCCCGCGCTGGATGGCGATTCGTCCGTAATCGTCGGAAACGCGTGGGTTTGCGACCAGCGGAACGGCGGTCATCGGGAATTCGATCGTCACGGTATCACCGGGCTGCCACGTGCGGGACACAGGGATGAAAGCCGCGGGGTGATTTGCGGTCGTATCCCAGCTGATGCCATTAATGTTTACCGCCGCCGAGCTTGCCCATGAGGGCCAGCGCAGATAGACCGTGAATTCGGAAGGTTTAGCCGGCGCGACCCTCACATGTATGGTTCCGGACCAGGGATAGTCAGTTGTCTGGCTGATGCGTACCGGGGCTCCATCTTCCAAGTGCCAGTCCAGTTGCGAGCTCTCATAAAGGTTTACGTAAATGCCGTCACGGCTGGTGGCATAAAGATAACCCGGAAGAGATTCAAACAGGCGCTCGATGTTCGGCGGGCAGCAGGTTGTATCGTACCAGGGATTTCTGAGGCGCTCTCCCGTGGATGCCAGCGGATTGCGATAGCAATATTGGGTTCCGCCGAGAGACATGCCAGCGTTCGCGGCGTTATATAAGGTGCGCTCGAGCAGATCCGCATAGCGCGCATCGCCGGTCATGGCGAGCAGCCGGAAATTCCACATGACATTGGCAATGGAGGCACACGTCTCAGCATAGGCTGATTCGCTCGGCAGCTCATAAGCGTCTCCAAAGCTTTCGCCGGCGGAGCGCGATCCAACGCCACCGGTCAGATACATCTTGCGACGGGTCAGATCGGTCCAGAGCAGATCGAGAGTGCGGCGGAAGGCGGGGTCGCCCGATTCCATGTAGTAGTCCGTTGCTCCGGACGTGGCATAGAGCGCCCGAACGGCGTGACCTTCCAGCTCGGTCCGAGAGGTAAACGGCTTTCCGCTGAACAGATAGTGGACTTCGGTGTCTTTCAGCTTCAGGCGGTCGCGGTCGGCTCCGCTGAAGAGATAACGGGTGAACGCCAGGTATTTCGTGTCGCCGGTGGTCCGATAGAGCTCGACGAGCGCCATTTCAAGCTCCGGGTGCCCGGTGAAGAACGGCTTTTTGCCGGGGCCGAAGTTATCGACCACATAATCGGCGAAGCGGATTCCGGCGTCGAGCAGGCGGCGATTCCCGGTTGCGCGATAGTAGGCGATACCGGCCTGCAGAAGATGGCCGAGGCAGAAATCTTCGTACGAATGGGCCAGATCGGTAAATCGAAGATGAGCCTTGTCGGCCACGAAATACGTGTTCAGATAGCCGGTCGAGTCCTGCGCGGCTACAATGTGCGAGACAAGCGAATCGATGTCGCCTCGGAGCTGTAGCTTTTGCGGATCCGGCGTTTCGTTGGAGGCAACGGCCCAGGCGGCGCCCTCGATCCATTTGTATAAATCGGCGTCGCTGGCCGGGCGGCCTTTCCGCGGTAGCTCGGAATGACCTTCGAGGCGCCGGAAGTTGTCGACAACACCGTGTTCTTCGAGCTCGAGCAGCAGAGTCGGGAGGCTGCGTTCGGTAGTCACGCGGCGCCGGCTGCTCCAGAACCCGTCCGTCATACGCACCGCCTGGACCGGAACCGTGTGCAGGCGCGAGTTAAGCGAGTGATCCAAATAGATTACGCCCTGTTCGCGCCAGTTCCGCGTCGATGGAGGCGGCGCATTTTGCATGGCTGCGACGGGCAGAGCCGTTAGGAGGAGACTCGAAGCCGAGAGCAACCGCTTCATGCCGACAGAGCTTTCAGATGGCGATACACGAGAGCAACAGGCAAACCGACGACGTTCCCGTACGAACCCTCAATCCCGGAGACAAATTTCGACGCGAGTCCCTGGATGGCGTACGCTCCTGCTTTATCGGCAGGCTCCCCGCTCTGAGTGTACTGCGAAATCTCCTCTTCCGTCAGTCTCGCAAATGACACACGTGTAGTGGCGAGGTCGACGATAACGGTTCGATCGGTGAGGAGACAGATTCCGGTATGCACCAGGTGAGGCCGGCCGGAGAGCAGCCGCAGCATCCGTGCAGCATCATCGGAGTCACGCGGCTTACCCAGCACTTCCCGGTCGATACAAACGACAGTATCGGCCCCAAGTACGATCTCGCCCGGAACGCGAGTTGCCGCGCGCGCCTTCGCTTCGGCCAGGCGGCGCACGAAATTCTCGGCCGGCTCGTCCGGATTGCGAATTTCCGGGACGGAAGCCGGTCGGACAACGTGGTCAATTCCGGCTGCGGCGAGCAGTTCGCTCCGGCGCGGGGAAGCAGAGGCGAGAATCAGCACTTCCTATGAGGATAAGCGTCGCCACGTCTGATCCTCAGGACTGACACTTTTCGCAGCCCGGTGCTGTCTACCCGGGTGAGGTGAACCCAATGTTGCATATTCACGAAGGGCAGTGCGGGTTGTGCACTCATTTCGGGGAAGAACATCCCCAGGATCAACGCTTAACGCACATTCGAACTTCGATGGAAGCAGACGAAGAGTTCGTTGATATCTGCGGCCACCCCCTCCTCGAACGTCTGCACCTCAAAGTAACGGCAACGAGCGGCTGCGACGGGTTTGAGCCCGCGGTTGTGCACTGAATTGTGCGATCTCAGACCCCAATCTGCCTTATCGGCAGAGGGCTAGCGGGGCCCAATGCGGCAGGTCACCAGCCCCGACCACAGACGTCCGCCGGGCGGTTCTGGAATCCCGCCCATGAAATCTCGTTGGAGTACGCGCCTGGAGATTTCGAGCGATACGTCCAGGCTTAATCCCTGCCCAATCAGAGTCTTGAGCGTTATATTTTGGCCTTTGGCCATGTAAACGAGGCGCTTGACTGGGAACTCGAACTCGCGTACCGCATGGGGCAACAGCACAGCCACTTCGGGGATGAGTAGTCCCCCGACGGGCGTCATCGCTTCAGGCCGGATGTCCCAGATCTTTAGGTGAACTCCGTCCCTGCCGCCGGCTACGAACGCGAAGCAATAGTTGATGCGCTGCCCCGACTTGACGGAATCGGGGCGGCATGTATGGCAGGACGGCGCTTGAGCGGCCGCCAGTTTCATTTCCGATCGGATGACTGGTGTGGCACGTTCAGCCGGATGCCTAATTCCCGCAGTTGCCGTTCCGGAACCGTGGAAGGCGCCTCGCACATCAGATCCGTGCCCTTTGCGGTTTTCGGGAATGGAATCACTTCGCGGATCGACTGCTCTCCGGCCAGTATCATCACCAGCCGGTCCAGTCCAAGCGCGATTCCGCCATGCGGCGGGGCGCCGTACTCAAGCGCTTCCAGCAGGAATCCAAACCGCCGCCTGGCTTCTTCCTCGCTGAACCCAAGCGCCGCAAAGACTTTGGTCTGCACATCGCGCCGGTGAATACGGATCGAGCCCGATCCGAGTTCCACGCCATTCAGGACCAGGTCATACGATTTCGCGCGGCAATGCGCCGGATCGGTCTCGAGCTTTTCCAGATCCTCGTCATGCACCGATGTGAACGGGTGATGCGCTGCGTTCCAGCGCTTCTCCTCGTCATCCCACTCGAACATCGGAAAATCGACTACCCAGAGAAACTTGAAAATCTCCGGATCGAGCAGTTCATGCCGGTCATTGTACTTCTGCGCAATGTGCAGACGAAGCTGACCGCAGGCCGCGAGCACCGTTTGATCCGGCAAGGCGCCCTTCGGTTCACCCGCCCAGGCGGCCAGCATGATGAGATCGTTTTCGCCCGGCTGTATCCGCTCCCGCATCTTCGCCACTCGCTCCGCGTGATCGCGCTCCAGTCGCTTGACGTCGTCGAATACGCGCAGCCCGCGCTCCTGCCCGGAGGCTTTGATTTCGTCGCGTTCGCGCCGGCTCAGCTGTCCTACATTCGGTACATGAATCGCGACCAGCGGCAGATCATCGGTGGTCAATCCCGCGCCCGCAAACAAATCCTCTACGCGATGAAACGGAGGCACCCGTAGATCCGGCTTATCGCTGCCGTACTGATTCATCGCTTCGGCGTACGTGATCCGCGGAATATGCTTGTCAACCTTCTTGCCAGCCGCCTCGCACACTGCCCAGATCAGCGGCTCAATGACGTCATAAATCTGTTCCTGCTGCGGAAACGACATCTCCAGATCGATCTGCGTGAACTCCGGCTGCCGGTCGGCGCGTAAATCTTCGTCGCGGAAACAGCGCACAATCTGGAAATACCGCTCATACCCGCTCACCATCAGCAACTGCTTAAAAATTTGCGGCGATTGGGGCAGCGCGTAAAACTGTCCTGGCTGGACGCGGCTCGGCACCAGGTAATCGCGCGCGCCCTCGGGTGTCGAGCGCGTCATGAACGGCGTCTCGATTTCGAGAAAGTTCTGTTCGTTGAGCGCCTGCCGTACCGCAAACGCGATCTTCGAGCGCATAATAATGTTGCGCTGCATGTGCGGCCGGCGCAGATCCACGTAGCGATACTTCAGCCGCACTTCTTCCTTCACGTCCACGTCTTCTTCCAGCGGAAACGGCGGCGTGCGCGACGTGTTCAGAATCCACAGCTTCGAAACCGCAACTTCGACTTCGCCGGTCGCAATGTTCGGGTTCACCGTATCGGCGCTGCGCAGCGCCACGGTTCCCTCGATCGCCACCACAAACTCGCTGCCGAGCTCCTGCGCGCGCAGATGCGCTTCCCGGTTCTTACTTTCGTCGAAGACAAGCTGCGTGATGCCGTAGCGATCGCGCAGGTGAATGAAAATGACACCGCCCAGATCGCGCCGGCGATGCACCCAGCCCATGAGCACAACGTTTACGCCCGCATCCGCAGTACGCAATTCGCCGCAGTTGTGCGTACGCCGCAGGTCTCCCAGGAAATCGAGTGTTACTTCAGCCATTGTGTGTGTTCGAGCAGCTTTTGCCGCGTTGCCGAGGTCTGTTCGCCTGTCGCCATGTTCTTGAGCGTATAAGATTGCGACGCGATTTCGTTATCTCCAATGATCAGCGTGTAGCGCGCGCCGGTCTTATTGGCTATTTCGAGCATCCGCTTCAGTTTCCGGTCCGTCGACACCTCCACCGAAATACCTGTTTTGCGAATCTCGGTCGCGAGCACCAGCGCATGCCGCAGCGCCGCTTCGCCCATCGGCGCTACGTACAGATCGAGCACCGCCGGCGTCATCGCCTGCGCCTCTTCGGCCGTCATCACCAGCCGGTCTTCGCCGATCGAAAAACCGATTCCAGGCGCCGGCACCTTCGAGCCCAGAATTTCCGCCAGACCGTCATACCGGCCGCCGCCCAGAATTGCATTCTGCGCTCCCAGTGCACCGTGGGTGACTTCAAACGTCGTACGCGCGTAGTAGTCGAGACCGCGCACCAGCCGGGGGTTCACCGTATACCGAATTCCCAGATCATCCAGAAATTCGCGCACGCGCCGAAAATGTTCGCGATCGCTTTCGTCGAGTGAATCGAGAATCGACGGAAGCTTCTCGATAATCGGCTGATCTTCCGGCACCTTGCAGTCCAGCACGCGCAGCGGATTGGTCTCCGCGCGCCGCCGGCAATCGCCGCACATCTGCGGCGCAGCCTCGCGCAAGGCCTCGCGCAAAATCTCGTTGTACCGTGCACGCGATTCTTTCGAGCCCACCGAATTGATCAGCAGCTTGTAACCCGCAATCCCGACCTCGTCCAGTATCGCGAGCACCATCTGGATTACTTCCGCATCGATCGCCGGCGAATCCGATCCGATCGCTTCCGCGCCGATCTGATAAAATTGCCGGTATCTCCCCTTCTGCGGACGCTCGCGCCGGAACATCGGCCCGATGTAATACAGCTTGTGCACGCCCGGCTCCTGATCCAGCCGTTGCTGAATATAGGCGCGCAACACTGATGCCGTATTCTCCGGCCGCAGCGTCAGCGATGTACCGTCCCGATCCTCGAACGTGTACATCTCTTTGCTGACAATGTCGGTTTCTTCCCCGACCCCGCGCGCAAACAATGCTGTCTCTTCCAGAATCGGCGTGCGAATTTCGCGATAGTTAAAGCGCGCAAAGATCCTCCGCGCAGCCGCTTCCACCTGATTCCAGACTGCGCTCGAGGGCGGCAGGATATCCCGCATCCCCTTTACGCTGGTAAGCGGATTCAACGCTGCTCTTCCTTGTAAATCGCCGTAATCCGGACGTAGTTGTCGCAGTTCTTGCGAAAGCGCGCTTTCTCTTCTTCCGAAACTGCGCGCTTCACCTTCGCCGGGGTGCCCATCACAAGCGTCTCCGCCGGTACTTCCATTCCTTCCGCCACCAGCGCGCCAGCCGCCACTATCGCGCCTCGTCCCACACGCGCACCGTTCAGCACAATCGCGCCGATTCCGATCAAAGCCTCGTCCTCAACAACGCACCCGTGCAGCGTGACGCTATGGCCTACGGTTACGCGATTGCCCACCAGGCACGGATACGTCTCGTGATCCACATGCAGCACGCTGTTGTCCTGAATGCTGGTCTCGTCGCCGATGCGGATGTGATTCACATCGCCGCGAATCGCGACATTCAGCCATACGCTCGAGCGCTCACCGATTACCACGTCGCCGATCACCTGTGCACTCGTATCGATGTAGGCGGATTCCGCGATGCGGGGCATCGTTCCGCGATAAGGTCGAATCATTCCAATCGTTTTGAAACTGCTCCCGAATGGAGCAAAGAAACCGCTGTTATATAGGTCATCCTAGCAAGCGCTTTGTTTCCGCTGTTGCTTGGCTTCGGCGATACGCTTCCGCAGCGGCTCGGGCACAGTGTGCAGCTCGAGCGCTGCCACAGCGCGCTCTGCCTCGCGGTGCGTGCCCTGGCGGATGATGCGCAGGAGAAACTCCATCGCATTCTCCTGCCCGCACACACCCATGGCGCGCAGGATCGTCTCGCGAAGATTCCATCGCTCGGCGGTCTCCCACGCCGATTCGAGTGCCGCCGCTGCTTTCGCCAGATGACTCGCTCCTAGCGCCAGCACAGCCTCTTCCTGCACGGTCTCATCCGGCCATTTCAGAAAGTCTTCCACAAACGGAATCGCCCCCTGCCCTTCCATCCGCAGCAGCGAATCGAAGACTTGCCCCGTCACGCTCGGATCCGGATCGCCTGCGCGAGCCTTTACACGCAGCATCGGACCCGGTTCTTCTCCGCCCATTGATTCAATCGCTCGAACCGCATCCCGCCGCACCGGCGCCGCTTCCTCGCGCTCTCGTTGCTCGACTGCCTCGAAGCTGTCCGTCAGCGCATAGCTCAACTGTTCGAGAATCTCCCGCCGCGGCAGATCGCGAACTGTTGCCAGGGCCAGCGCGCACGTTCCGCGCAGCGTAAACGCCGTATCCACCGAGCGGCCCCACACCGGCTCCATCTGCACGTGCCGCAATCCACGAATGAAAACTGACGACTCGTCGTGTCCTAAATCCGCCAGCGCCTTCGCGATCCCATTCTTGGCCCAGCACTGCGGATCGCGCTCAGCCGCTTTTTCGAGCATCCGCTCGAATGCCGCGCACAGATCCGGAATCAGGGCGCGCAGTTGAAGAGCGCCGGCCATCGTCGCCGCTCTCGCCACGATCAGGTTCACCCGGTCGCGCAGCGCCTTACGCAGTGCACGTTCCTGTTCCTCTGGACCGGTCTTGTCCAGAGTTTTCAGAGCCGCAAGCTCTTTTTCGATGTCGCGCCGCGCCATGCCCGGGCCTTAGCGCGCGCGCCCCGTGACATCTGCGGTTGTAACCGGCGAAACGGTTCTCCACCACATCTCCGCACCCGCCGGCACACGCGCATTCGTATCCGCAAAATGCAGCTTGACCACTCCCGGAACTTCCGTCTCCGGCAGCTCGGCCATTGGATCGAACCCGCTCGTCAGCTCCTTCGCACGCTCCTCATCGGCCGTTACCATCTGCACGCCGGCCGGCAAATCCATCCGGATCGGCTCCGCGTAAAACGGGGTCCAGCCGTTCAGGCTTTGCACCCGGTCCAGTTCCAACACAATTGCACCGCTCCCCAGCTTGCGCCCCACATGCGCTTCCACTCGTGCTCCCGTCTCGATCAATCTGCGCCTCCGATGCATGACCGGCTGTAGCACGCGCCCCACTACCGCGTCGCTGTCTGCCATCACATTGAGCGCACCATCAAGCGCCACCCGAATCTCGAGCCCCGCAGGCAACCGATACACCTCACCCGCCTTCTTCGTTGAAGGTACGCTGCTGGTTTCCGCAAACTCTACGACCGACTCCGCCATAAACGCGCGCCAGTGATGAAACGAAGCGAAGCTGGTATGCCGCACACCCGATTCCTCTATCGCATCGATTCTCGCGGCGCTCGGCAGCAGCGCCCGCCGTCCCGCGATCGTCTCGGGCACATAATCCACCATCGCCCGCACGCTGATCAGCTTCAGTTGTTTCGGAATATCCAGCGCCGTAACGAATACGCGCCGCAGCAAACCGCTCTTGCTGTCGGTCAGAAACCAGCCCTGTTCAGCAGCTGTTCCGGCCTCGCCGTTATAGTGAATGTCCCATCCGCCCGTCCCCTGCAACGAATGAAAATCGAAGCGATCCAGCGTTTCGCTTCCAAAGCGCAGCGCGCCCTTGGCTTCAATCGCCAGTTGGTCGCCCGTTATCAACGTTCGTGCGATCGAGCCGAATATTCCCGTAGTCCGGAAGCTGCTCTGCGCAGCGGTCGCCGCATCCTCTGAGAAGCCCTTGCCGCCAACGGCTCCATACATCTCTCGTCCATCCGACAGCGCAACTTCCACTCGCACTGGCGGCAGCATCGTCGCTTCGTGCAGCGGCTCCTGTTTCCAGGTACTAATGCTCTCCAGGCACGTCAGCGCCGAAAGATGTTCGAGCAGCGGACGGTTGTGCGCTCGCACATCCTCCACCGCCGTTGTGTCCTGTTCGCTATGCGAGCCCGGACCTGCTGCCTCGCTGCTGGCCTCGAGCTTGAGCCCTTCTGTCACGCGCTCGGCTTCCCGGGTTTGCGCCAGCTTTTTTCCTGCTTCCGTAACATTCAACCCGCTCGGCGCCTGCTCGAGATAGTTCTTCAGGTGCGCCTCGGCCCGCGCTCGGTCGCCCGCGCTATAAAACGCCATACCAGCCATGTACTCGAGCTCCGGATACTCATGATCCGCATCCAGAGCAATCCCGGCCTCCGCACTCCCCGCGGAAGCCCGCATGTCGCCGAGCGTCATCTCCGCCCGCGCCACGATCAGATACGCCTCTGGAAACGCCTCCCGGTTCCGTTCGATTGCCTTTTGCGCATCCTCTCGCGCACCCGCCGCATTGGCTCCCAAAATCTCCAGTTCAGCAACTCGAATCAAAGGCAAGGCAAATTGCGGATCCGCCCGCATCGCCGCGCGGTACGATTTCTCCGCTGTCCGCGGCAGCCGTTCCATTTCCTGCGCTCTTCCGAGTGCCAGCCACGCCGAACTGTAACCCGCATTCCTCGACACAAGCTCTGTCAGCAAACGAATCGCGCCCTGGTAGTCCTGCCCGGCGGCTTTATCCAGCGCTTTTTCATACATCCGCCGCTCGGCCGCTGTTGCACGCCGGTCCGCCGCGCTCACCAGCCCACTGTCGCTGTTCGCAATCTGCCGCAGAACAATCGTTCCGAAGTTCGTATTCGAATTGCGCATCAGATCCGCAAAGCTTTTCCCCTCCGACCGGTATCCCGGCAACCGCGCCCGCAAGACGCATCCATTGGCCGCCAGCTCATTGTCCGATTGCCGGTTCTGATCGAAGCGAAAACGAAAATTTCCGTGCGAATCTGTAGTTGCCATCAACCGGCTGAATGCTGCACACGCCGCCTCGAGTTCCACTGCCTGCTCCGGAACCGAACCGTCTACCAGCCGCACCGCGCCCCGCAGCTGCAGTTTTCCGTTCAAAACGGAATCTCTCTGCCGCTTCACATGCTGACTCAACTCCGGATCGGAGACGTCCGGAACGCGCCGGTGTGTATCCTGCCCGAAGAGAATTGCGCACGAAAGAAACGACAAGCCCGCAACCGTTCCACTGCGACTCACCGCAAAGCCCATTCGCATTGCCAGCTTATCGCCATCAACCTCGAACTCGCCAACTAAAATAGCGGTCATGCGTCCGGCCGTCTCCTGCGCTCTCTTCATCACCCTCCTCGGCGCCTCGGCGCTGGCGGCCAAAGAGCCCTTCACCTTCGACGCCATGATGCGCCTGGTGCGCATCAGCGATCCGCAGCTCTCGCCTGATGGCAAACTCGTGGCCTTTACAGCGCAAACGGTCGATATGGCGGCAAACACCAAACCGAGCCAGATTTATACCGTCGCCGTGGATGGCGGCACGCCCCAGCTCCTCACGCACGATGGCTCCAACAGCCGGCCGCGCTGGTCCCCCGACAGCAAACGCATCTTCTTCGTCTCCGATCGCGCCAACGGCTCGCAGATCTGGTCCATGGACGCCAGCGGCGCCGATCCCAAAGCCGTCACCAACATCCCCACCGAAGCTGCCGGTGTCACGCTCTCGCCCGATGGCCATCTCATTCTCTTCACCAGCGACGTTTATCCCGACTGCGCCCCGGCCGATGCCAAACCCGGCGCCGCTTACGACACCGCCTGCAACAAAAGCAAGCTCGATGCCGAGGCCGTCAGCAAGATGAAAGCGCGCGTCTACGATTCACTGCTCTATCGCCACTGGACCACGTATCGCGGCGCGCGCCGTCAGCACATCCTTATTCAAAATGCCGATGGCTCCGGCCCGGCGCGCGATCTCACCCCCGGCAATCTCATCGTTCCGCCTTTTTCGCTCGAAGGGCCCGAAGCCTACGTCTTCTCGCCCGACAGCACCCAGGTCACCTACGTCTCCAATACCGACGCCGATCTCGCCACCAGCACCAACTCCGATCTCTTCACAGTTCCCGCTGCCGGCGGCGAAGCCAAACGTCTGACCACCAATCCCGGCGCCGATCAGGGTCCGCTCTATTCGCCCGACGGCAAGTATCTCGCCTATCGCACCCAGACCCGCGCCGGTTACGAAAGCGATCAGTGGCGTCTGGCCGTGATGGACCTGCAAAGCGGCCGGATGAATACTCTCGCCGATTCGCTCGACCGCTGGGTAGAGTCCTACACATGGTCGCCCGATTCCACCCGTCTCTTCTTCACCATCGATGACCACGGCACCAACCCCCTGCTCATGATCCCCGTCGAAGGCGGCGCCATCCGCACCATCGCGCAGGGCCCTACCTCGGTCAGCGATGTTCAGTTCTCGAAAGACGGCAAGACCATGATCTATGTCGATCAGAGCGGCTCCCATCCCGCCGAAATTAATAAGGCCACCTCCAAAGGCGGGGCAGGCGTTGCGCTCACACGTCTGAACGAAGGCGTTCTCAATACCTATGAGCTGCCCGCGCTCGAGCGCATCTCGGTCGATGGTGCCGAAGGCGCAAAAATCGAGAGCTTCGTCGTGAAGCCGCCGGGCTTCAACCCATCGAACAAATATCCCGTTGTGTTCCTCATCCATGGCGGCCCGGAAGGCGATTGGGGCGAATCCTGGAGCTATCGCTGGAATGCGCAGGTCTTCGCCGGCGCCGGTTACGTTGTCATCGAGCCGAATCCGCACGGCTCCATTGGCTATGGCCAGGCTTTCACCGACGCCGTTAACGGCGATTGGGGCGGCCGCGCCTACGAGGACATTATGGCCACTGCCGATTACGTCTCTAATCTGCCCTACGTCGATAAGGACCGTATCGTGGCCGCGGGCGCTTCCTACGGCGGCTACATGATCGACTGGATCCTCGGCCATACTGATCGCTTCCGCGCCCTGGTCTCTCATGCGGGCGTCTATGACCTAAGAAGCGAAGCCGGTACCACCGAAGAACTCTGGTTCACGAAATGGGAGTTCCAGGGCTTCCCGTGGGAAAATCCGGAGCTCTACGAAAAATGGTCGCCGAGCAGCTATGTCAAGAATTTCAAAACACCGACCCTGGTCACCCACGGCGAAATCGATTACCGCGTCCCCATCGGCCAGGGCCAGCAGCTCTTCACCGCTCTTCAGGAAATGAAAATTCCCTCGAAGCTGGTCCAGTTTCCCGACGAAGGCCACTGGATCCTGAAACCGCAGAACAGCCAGTTCTGGTATAAAACCGTCCTTGACTGGCTCGCACAGTACACACAAGCGCCCGCTTCCTCTCCTTCCGTTCAATAGCCCGCGGCATAACGATGATCCCGTGCCTTGTTCGAATCGTCGAGTCGCACGCAGCCCTCTGGCATCCTGAGCAAGGGGAGTTTTGACGGCCAAAGACATCACCGACGCGCACGTGGTACTGCAGCTGTTTCCCGGTTACCAGGATTCCGACCTCGCGCTGTTCCAGCAGTTCGCCAACACAGATGTAAAGCCCGAACCCGGCTTCATTGTCGATTTCATGGGTTCTCGCATGCGAACGGCCTGGCTGTGGAAAGAAGCGCAAGCTTTCGATGGGCAGCGCCTTGGAATACCGGTACCGGAGGATTTTCACGCCGAGACCATCGAGTGGATCGGATTGCTTAAAGCAGTAGCCAGCGCGGGCGATCAGTACGTCGCCATGGAATTGGGTGCTGGATTCGGACCATGGACCGTCGCCGGAGCCGTGGCCGCCAGGCGCCTCGGGATCAAAGACATTCGATTGTGCGCCGTCGAAGGTGACTCACGGCACTTCCAGTGGTTGCGCCAAAACCTCGTCGATAACGGTTTCGACCCGCAGCAGCAAACGCTGTTTGAAGCCGCCGTCGGCGTTCGCGCTGGACAGACCCAATGGCCGGTCGACGAAAGCACCTCCTGTGACTTCGGGCGCCGTCCCGTTCCGAATGGGGTCGATTATCGCGGGCGCGAGTTCCAGAACACGCGAACTGTCGAGGTGATTCCGATACTCGACCTGATCGTGGCTCAGCCCCGCTGGGATCTGGTCCACATCGACGTACAGGGCGATGAAGTGAACCTTTGCCGCTCCTGCCTGGACGAGCTGAGCAACCGGGTCCGGCGAATGATCGTCGGTACGCACTCTCGCAAAATCGATGGGGATCTTATCGATTTGATGTTCGCCGCCGGCTGGCTCCTTGAGCATGAAAAGCCAACGCGGTTTTATTTCGTTCCGGGTGCCCCGTCACTCGAAGCCATGACTGCCGGCGACGGCACCCAGGTATGGCTCAATCCCCGCTTCTTCCGTCCCGGCGATCCGTTGACTTCGTTTTCACAGCGGATCTCCTCTTCCGTGCGAAATCTGAACGTCAAACCGAGAGAAGTGATTCATCTTCCGCTGAACGTTAAGAACACCGGAACACAACCCTGGTTCACAGGCGTCCGGATCGCTCCCGTGAATGTTAGTTATCGTTGGCTCGACTCCAGCGGCGGTGAGCTCCCGATAGAGGGTCATCGAGCCCAGCTCACTCGAAATCCTGTGCAGCCCGGCCAAGAGGACCAGCTGCTTCTGCCGGTGGAGGCCCCACCCGACCCCGGCTCTTATACCCTGGCTGTTTCCATGGTGCAGGAAAGCGTCGCCTGGTTCTATGCGCGCGGTGCCGAACCGCTCCGTTTGCCCGTTATCGTCACCGATTGAATTCTCAAACCTCTGAAATGGTCCTCAGCATTTTTTCGCGGTCTTCACAATCCTCAAAGATCCGTAGTCAACAATAGAAGATTGATTCAAACTGCCGCTCGCAGGAGACCCCAGCTTGCCCTGATCAGCACGCGCATAGTCGCGCTGCTCGCCATTCTCGGACCGGGCTTCATCACCGCCAACGTCGACAACGACCCCGGCGGTATCCTCACCTATTCCAACGCCGGCGCGCAATATGGGTACACGCTGCTCTGGACCCTGATCCCAACCACCATCGCGCTCATCGTGATTCAGGAGATGGCCGCGCGCATGGGCGCCGTCACGGGCAAAGGCCTTTCCGATCTCATACGCGAAGAGTTCGGCCTGCGCGCCACGTTCTTCACCATGCTCGTGCTCGGCTGCGCCGATTTCGGTAACATTGTCGCCGAGTTTGCCGGCCTCGCATCCGGCATGGGCATCTTCGGCGTTAGCAAATTCATCGTCGTCCCGGCCGGAGCGCTGCTGGTCTGGGGTCTGATCGTGCGCGGCCGCTACAAGCCCGTCGAAAAAATCCTGATCGTCGCCTCGCTCATCTACTTCGCGTATCCGATCTCAGCTTTTCTCGCCAAACCGGACTGGCATCTCGCGATCAAAAGTACCTTTGTCCCGACACTCAGCAGCCAGCCCGGCTATCTCGCCGTCATCGTCGGACTCATCGGCACAACCATCACGCCCTGGATGCAGTTCTATCTGCAGGCCGCCGTTGTGGAGCGCGGCGTCGATGCCCGCCACTACCCGCTCTGCCGTCTCGATGTCATCCTCGGCTGCATCGTGACCGACGTCATCGCGTTCTTTATCGTGGTTGCCTGCGCCGCCAAGATCTACCACCCTGGCCATCCCGAATTGAAAGACGTCGCCGAAGCAGCCGTGGCACTTGCGCCCGTCGCGGGCAAATTCGCGGCTCTGCTGTTCGCGATCGGCCTGATCAACGCCTCGCTTCTCTCGGCCGCCATTCTTCCTTTGGCGACCAGCTACAACATCTGCGAAGGTCTCGGGTTCGAATCGGGCATCGACAAGCGGTTCTCCGAAGCTCCGATTTTTTACTGGCTCTACACGCTGCTCATCGGTGGCGGCGCGCTTTGCGTTCTTCTGATTCCGAGCGGTTTCCTGCTCCGCTTTATTCTCTATTCGCAGATGGCTAACGGCATCCTGCTTCCCTTCGTGCTCGTGTACATGCTGCTGCTCGTCAATAGGCCGCGGCTCATGGGCGCCTTCAAGAACAGGCGCTGGCAGAACGTGATCGCCTGGACCACCGCGGTCACCATGATCGTGCTCGCGCTGGCCTGGCTCTACACCGGCCTGACGGGCTCGGCCAGCTGATGCTGAGCGCGGCTAGCGTGCCGGCGGAGCCAGCGGCGCAAGCGGTATCTGGCTGCCCACCAGCACTTCATAGGCACTCAGGTCCATCGACACTCGTCCTGAGTAGAGCGGAAAATGCTTTTTTCCTCCCGCCAGAAGATCTTCGACCGACGAGTACTCCATGACGGGCAAATCGATCGTCACGTGCGTCTTGCGGTTCGATAGATTGATCGCCACCAGAATTTGCTCCGAATCGCTGCTGCGCAGATAGCTCACAACCTTATCCGGCTCCGTGTTATTGATCCACGTAAGCCGCCCGGATCGTAAGGCTTCATGCTCGTTGCGGATCGCGAACAGCCGCTTGAACCGAGCCAGAGTTTCTTCCGGGACTTTTCTGTCGTTGCGATCTTCCCGATGGGGCCAATCGATGGGAGCGCTGCTCAGCCAGTGCGTTGGTGTGCAGTCGCCAATTTCCTGGCCGTTGTACAGGAATGGAATGCCGTCGAGCGTGAAGTTCAAAGTGGCGGCCGCGTATGCAGCGTGATCGCCGAACTCGATCACTGCGCGGCGCCAGTCATGATTGTCATCGAAGCGAAGCAGCCGCGCGCCTTCGGGATACTCCTTCCTGTCCGCTTCCCATTGTTTTCGTATGTCGATCGCCGGCGCTCCATCGCGAATGACCGAACGAAGTGTCAAGAACCCCTGGAAGTTGTAACTGATATCGAAGGCGTGCAGCTGGTCGTCGGGCCGGTCGGATTCCGAGAGTAGAATGACGTCGCGATTGACCTTATCCAACGCCTTCCTGGCCTCTTCCCAGAAGGCTACCGGAACGCCGCCGCCCACGTCGCAGCGAAAGCCGTCGACTCCGAAGTCCCTCACCCAGCGCACCATGCTGTTAATCAGATACTCGCGAACCTGAGCATTTGAGAATTGCGGAAGCGGTTGGGGCCAGAAGCCGCGCGCGATCTGGTTATCGTTGGTATGCACCAGCCACTCCGGGTGTTGCATCATCACGCCGTCGGGAGCCGTGTGGTAATACACCAGATCGAGCATTACTTTCAATCCGAGCCTGTGTCCTTGCAGAACAAACTCCCGCAAGTCGCTCTCGGTCCCGTACTGCGGGTCCACTGTGTTGTAATCCGCAATGTTGTAGGGCGAGGCGTGCGGCGTCTGCGAACGCTTTGCGATGGGACCGAGGTAGACAACCGACGCACCCAGCTCGGCTACATGCTTCAAACCTGGAATCGCACCCTTCAGCGTTCCTTCTTTACTGAAAGCGTTCAGCCAGATCTCATAAATCGTCACTCGGTTCATCCCGGCGGGCTCGCTGCGCGCCGGGAGCGAGCCGAATGAAAGCCCCTGAGGAAGACAGCTGGGGCTAAGCAGGAGTGCGAAGAGAAGAACAGCCAGGGTACGCATCTCTTCAAAGTACGCGAACCGGGGGTCGCAGGGACCATCGTCGGCTGCAGAAAACAGATATAGTCTGGAGGAAACCGATACCATGCTCTTCTTCGGGCGAAAGAGATCACCGGCGCCCCGCCTCGGTACCAGCCGCCGCGCCCTGTTGCGGAATGGCGGCCTTCTGTCGATCGTCGGAGCAGCGCCAGCCTTCCCACACAACACTACGGAACAGTCAGCGCGACATACAAAAACCGGCGAGATTTACGAAGCCGTCGGCGTTCATCCGCTGATCAATGCCCGCGGCACCTTCACGATCATTACCGGATCGCAGACTCTGCCGGAAGTGAAGCGGGCCATGGATGAGGCGTCCCGAAGTTACGTCCAGATGGACGAGCTGATGCGAGGCGTCGGCACGAGACTCGCAGAGTTGACCGAAAGCGAGTGGGGCATCGTTACGGCAGGTTGTTGCGCAGCCCTGACCCACTGCACCGCTGCATGTGTTGCGGGCACCAATCCGGAACGTATGCAGCGCCTTCCGGATCTCACCGGACTAAAGAGCGAAGTGATCATACCCGAGTATTCGCGGAATGTCTATGATCACGCCATTCGTATGGTCGGCGTGAAAATTGTCGAGGTCCGCAATCCATCCGAACTGGCGAGCGCATTCACGGAGCAGACAGGAATGGTTTACATTCTCGCCGGACCTGGAGATGAAGGCCCGCTCGGCACCAAGGCCGTATCGGAGGTCGCCAGGCGTCACGGTGTTCCGGTCATCGTCGATGCTGCGGCAGAAATTCTCACCATCCCGAACGTTCATCTGCAGCGCGGCGCGTCCGCCGTCGCGTACAGCGGCGGCAAGTGCATACGCGGTCCACAAGCGGCGGGCCTCCTGCTCGGCGAAAAAAGCTTGCTCCAGGCCGCCTGGGCGAACAGCGCTCCACATCATGCGTTTGGACGTTCGCTCAAAGTCGGCAAAGAAGAGATCATGGGCATGCTTGCCGCTGTAGAGATGTGGACGAAGCGCGATCATGCGGCCGAGTGGCGGCGGTGGCAGGAATGGCTCGAGGAGATCTCAGCCGGCGTTCGCCGCGTGGCTGGCGTTTCCGCACGAATGGACGAAGGCGAACAGGGCCTCTCGAACCGTTCGCCGAGGCTCAGCATCACCTGGGATGCCGCTCAACTCGGCATCACCGGCCAGGAGCTGAGCAAAATTCTTCTGGATACTGAGCCACGCATTGTGCTCGGCTCGGCCCAGGGCTCGCGGCCGGAGGAGATGGCCAGCGCCATCTCGATCACGCCCTACATGATGATGCCGGGTGAGGCGAAGATCGTGGCGGAGCGCATCTATGCTCTGCTCTCGAAACCGCCGCGGATACCGGCGCCCGAACAGCTTCCCGTTGGTGAGCCGGCTGCGATTGCCGGCCAATGGAACGTCCGTATCGATTTCGAGCGCGGATCGGCCAAGCATGTTCTGATTTTGGAGCAGAACGGAACCGCGCTCGAAGGCACACACCAGGGCGAGTTTGTCTCAGGCGATCTGCGTGGCGCAGTCGCCGCGAACTTCGTACGATTTCGCTCGTCACAAAAGATACAAGGCACGCGCCTGAGCTACGATTTCAGCGGAACTGTGGAAGGCGACCGGATGTCCGGCACGGTCGATCTGGGCGAGTACGGCGCAGCCCGCTGGTCGGCCGAGCGGCATCGCTATGAAATGCCCAACGGCGTCATTCGACCGGTCAAACCAGCCTAAGTCGAGCGACCGCGCCGAAAGCACACCGTCATCAACGGAAGCAGAGCGATCCCGCTTCGGCTGCTATTCTTCAAATCCGGGCTCAGGAGCTGGCAGCACATCGCGTTCCCGCGCGATCCACACATACAACGTCGGCAGGACAAAGATGCTCATCACCAGTGTCGCGCTCAGTCCGCCGACGATGACGATCGCGAATGGGCGCTGCGAGTCGGAGCCTATACCGTGCGAAAGAGCCGCCGGCAGCAGGCCGAGCGTGGCCACCAGCATGGTCATCATGATGGGGCGAAGCCGCAGAACGGCGCCCTCAACCGCGGAATCTTCGATAGAGTGCCCGCGCGCGCGCAACTGATTGATGTATTCGATCATGATGACGCCGGTTTGCACGGAAACGCCGAACAGTGCGAGCATACCGATGCCGGAGGATACGCTGAAATGCGTGCCGGAAAAGTAAAGCGCGAGCAGACCGCCGATGGGCGCGAGCAACACCGTTACCATCACCAGGCCTGCCCATTTGAACGAGCTGAACATGGAGTAGAGCAGCATGTAGATCACCGCCACCGTGATCGGAACGATCAGCATCAGCCGCTTGTTAGCGCGTTGTTCACTGGCGTATTCGCCGGCCCAGTCAATCGAGTAGCCCTTCGGTAATTTCACGTTGCGATTGACTTTGTCGATTGCTTCCTGTACGGTACTCCCAAGGTCGCGGCCGCGAACGCTGTATTTGATGGCAATGTAGCGGGAGTTGGCCTCGCGATAAATCTCGGACGCTCCGTCCTCCTGCCGAACATCGCAGAGTTGTTCGAGCGAGACCCGCTCGCCCGATGGCGCCAGCAGACGAATGTTGCGAATCGCATCGGGAGTGTCGCGGTACTGCGGAAGATAACGCGGAACGAGATCGTAGACCTGCTCGCCCTGCAGCACCTGGCTTACGGCATTTCCTCCCACGGCGGTCTGGATCGCATCCTGGACATCGGCAACATTAATCTTGTAGCGAGCCGCCTTTTCCAGATTCACCGCGAAATTCAGATTCGGCTGGCCGAGCACCCGAAAGATTCCGAGATCCTCCACGCCTTTGATTTTGCTCATCACACTGACGATCTGATCGCCCATATCTTCGAGCGTGCGGAGGTCGGAACCGGAGACCTTGACCGCCAACTCTCCTTTCACGCCGCTGACAGCTTCTTCCACGTTGTCGGAAATGGGTTGCGAAAAATTCCAGATTACGCCGGGGAATTTCTCGACTTCACGGTCCATGGCCGCAATCAACTGATCTTTCTCTTCGTGGAAAACGGAACGCCATTGTTCTTTGGGCTTCAGATCCACGAAATATTCGGTGTTGAAGAAACCAGTTGTATCGGTGCCGTCATCGGGGCGTCCGACCTGCGAGACAACCTTGGTTACTTCGGGGAAAGAAGCAAAAACAAGGCGAGCGCGGCGCATGAGATCGGCGCCTTCATCAGGGCCGGTGCTGGGCGCGAGGGTGCCGCGGGCCCAGATGGCTCCCTCATCCAAATGCGGCAGAAACTCCGAACCGATGTGCCCGCCGATGAAAAGCCAAAGAGCAAACGCCAGCAGCGCAGCCACCGGAACGAAAACAACAGTGCGCAAATGAATCGCACGATGAAGAGCGCGCCGGTAGTTACGAATCAAAAACTCCATCACGGGATTGTGCCATTCGCGGGCGTTCGTGCGGAACAGGAAGCTGGCAAGAACCGGAGCAATCAGGATAGAAAAAAGCAGTGCTCCAAGCAGCGCGAAAGCGACGGTCAAAGCCATCGGGCGGAATAGACGCCCTTCAACCGCCTGCAAGGTGAAGATCGGCAGATAAGCCGTAATGATGATCGCGATCGCATAAAACACGGGCCGCTGCACTTCGTGCGCCGCTTCGCGAATGAGTTCAAGCGGCGTTTTATCCCGGCTTTCCCGCCGCCCCATGTGGCGCACAATATTTTCGACCATGACCACCGCACCATCCACCACCATGCCGAAATCGAGAGCGCCTAGCGAGAGCAGATTCGCCGGTACCTTGTCGAGATCCAGGCAAATAGAAGCGAACAGCAGAGAAAACGGAATGGTCAACGCGACAATCAGCGCGCCGCGCACGTTGCCAAGAAACAGGAAGAGGATGATCGACACAAGCAGAATGCCTTCCACCAGATTGTGAAGAACCGTGTGCGTCGTGTAATGCAGCAGATCACTGCGATCAAGGAACGGAACCAGCTTTACGCCGGGCGGCAAGATATGATCGTTCAGCTCGGCGACCTTTTTGTGGATGCCATCGAGAGTGCTCTCGGATTGGGCGCCTTTGCGCATCAGAACAATGCCTTCCACCACATCCGGCGAATCCAGAATTTTTCCATCTGCCAGATGAATGGACTTGCCGATCTGTCCCAGGCGGATCTTCGGGCCTTGCTCCACCACCGCAATGTCCTTCATACGGATGGGGGTGCCGTTCTGTGTGGTGAGAACGACCTGTTCGATGTCCTGCACGCTCCGCACCAGGCCAATCTGGCGGATGTTGATGGCCTGCGCGCCTTCTTGAATGAAGCTGCCGCCCGAATTGACGTTATTGCCGCTCAACTGCTGCTCAATCTGGCTGATGCTTAGCCCGTATTCAATGAGCTTGTCGGGATTGATGCGCACCTGGTATTCACGCGTTGGGCCGCCGAAGCTGGAAACGTCCACTACGTCGGGAACAGATTTCAGCTGTTTCTCGATCACCCAATCCTCGAGCGATTTGAGCTCCATCGTGTCGTACTGCGGATTGGTGCTGTGCAAGGTATACCAGTAGATCTGGCCTACAGGACTCCAGTCGGTTCCCATCTGCGGCGAGAGTCCGGCGGGAAGCGAAACGCTGGCGAGCCGCTCGAGCACTTTGGCGCGATTCCAGTCGTTCACCGAATCGTCGTCGAAGATCATTGTGATGCTCGAAAGTCCGAAGAGAGAAAACGAGCGGAGATGCTCGAGATGCGGAATGCCGTTGAGCTGAATCTCTATCGGTATCGTGACCTGCTGCTCAACCTCTTCGGCAGCACGACCCGGCCATTGCGTAATGACCTGTACATAATTGTTCGCGACATCCGGATAAGCCTCAATCGGAAGATTATGAAACGAGATGGCGCCCCAGACAATGAGGACGACGGCAACGGCCAGCATGAGCAGCCGTGCCCGCAGAGCGAAATCAACTAATGCGCGAATCATAGCGTTCGATCACTGCGAAGATTCGGCCGAGAGCGCCAGCGCGTCTCTGACCACCTGCTGACCCGGGGCGATTCCAGTCAAAACATCCTCATTTCCATTCACCAGCTTTCCGGTTTTGACTTCGGTACGCCGAAATTCCTGCTGTGGAGCAGGCACAAAAACCCAGTCGCGATCGTGCAGATGCAGGATCGCCGAGGCTGGAACGCTCGCGAGCGTACGGCCATGTTTTCCGAACAGAGTCGCGCTGGCGAACATTCCCGAGCGCATGATGCCCGGGTTCTGCAAGACGATACGCACAGGCGCAGTTCGAATGTTCGGATCCAGAACTTTGCCGATATTGGTGACCCGCCCATTGAAAACCCGGTCGCCATAGGCATTCAAACGCACCCGGGCCGGATCGCCGAGCGCTACATCCGGCAGATCGTTCTCGTAGACGTTGCAGACCATCCAGACAGTTGAGAGATCGGCGATGGTAAACAGATTGGGCTGATTGTCGGGAGTATGAATGATACTGGTGCCCACCACGTTCTGCTCCACAATGGTGCCGCTGATCGGGGCGCGAACCTCGATCACGGCATCGAGATGATTGATATCGGCGCCGAGCGTGCGCAGCGCTTGCTCAGCGACTTCCAGCGCGACCCGGGCTTTCTCTTCTGTGTCTTCCGCTACCTGCAAATCATTCAGCGAAATCGCGCCGTGCTGATAGAGCAGTTGCGCGCGATCGAGCTGCTTTTTCGCGAGTTGTTCATCGGCCTTTGCCTGCCGATAACTCTGAATACCATTGGCGATGTCGTTGCTCAGGACCTTCAGCAGCAGCTGGCCTTTGTGCACGTCGTCGCCAAGCTTGGCATAAATGCCGGCAACCCTGCCAGAGGCGAGCGAAATAACGGGCACCGACTTGTCGATATCCGGGTTGATCACTCCGGTTACATTGATCTCCGGCAGTTCCTGACGGCTTCCTACCGTCACCAGAGAGAACCGCTCGGGCCTGTCGACTTTGACGACATTCAGGTCCGGTTCCTGCACGACATCTGCATGTGGGGGTGCGGCCGCCGCAACATCGGTCTTCTCCTTTGAACCGCATCCGGCCAACATCACAATCGTCGCCAGCGCCACAGCAATGCGCGCACTCTGCAACAAAAGCAGCTGTTTATCTATTACCCGCCCGGTATGCGCGCGCGCGTTCATCGAATCACCTCTTGTCCTACGGCAAAATTCACCTGGTTCGCGGCAGAAAAATACGACCCGACCAGGTTGATGTAATTCAGTTGTGTATCGCGATACTCCTTCTGGGCATCGAGGAAGTCCAGTAAAGACGCCGCACCGTGCTGATAGGAGTAGGAGATCGTATCTCGAATTTCTTCCGCTTCTTTCAAATACTTCGATTTGTAAGGCCGAAGAAGTGTGATGGTGCTTTCAAGCGTGGCATAAGCGGAGTCCACATCGTGAAGCGCAGTCACCTGTGCCTGGTCAAGCAATTTCTGGTTGCGTCCGATATCAAGCTGGGTATGTAGTTTTTCGCCCTGGTTACGGTCAAAAATGCGCAACGGTATGCTGACGCTGGCGCCCAGCGTATTAGTCGCGAGCGGATTGTTGAACGAACCGTTACGCGTGTACCAGACTCCGAAGGTGGGATCAGTCGAGCCGTTTGCAACTGCCAGTTTGTGATCGGTGCGCGCCTTCTCCAAAGACTGCTCGGCTTCTTTCAGATCAGGGCGTGTGGCGAGCGCGAGCTGACGCAGCTCTTCGCGGTTCGTCGTCGGCTCAGTGAACTCAAATTGTTCGCTGACGTCGAATTCATCCACCGGAGTGTTGTCGCGCAAAAGAGCGAGCAGGTCAATTTTCGCCGTACGAAGATTCACCATGGCGTTCTCGAGATCGGATTCAAACTGAACTCGTTGAAGCTCGACGCGCTGAAAGTCCACCCGCGCCATGGCACCGGCCCGAAAGCGCTCGCGATTGACCTCGATTTCCTTGTCGTAGTAATCGATGTTCGCTTTCGCTACGCCCAGAACGGCTTTGGCCAGCATCACGCGCACAAAGGCATCGCGCAGGCTGAAGAGGAGGTTGCGTTCCAGATCGCGCTGCGTCGAAATCGCAATCGCGGTCGCCGCCTGTGCGCTCTCAAGACGAAGTTCGCGCTTGTGCCGCCGTTCATGTAGATAGCTGATATTGGGCGAGTAGAATGTACCCGCGAATGGCCGCCAGGATCCCTGGACCGGGGCTATCTGCGTACCGTCCACGGTAAACGCGAAATCGGGATTGGGCCGCAGATACGCGGTGATCTCGTCGGCGCGCGACTCGTCGATCGTGACCTGCCCGGCCAGCAACTGCGGATTATTCGCTTTGAACTTCGCCTGAGTTTCCTGCCAGGTGAGAGCATGGGGTGGATTGGCGGACTGGGCCAGCAAACCCGTGGCAACAGACAGGAGACCGAGGCAGAAACGCCTGATGGGGCGCTCCATCTTTCCTCCTCAAAACTGCATGAATCTATGCGGTATGGATCGGACGGAGCGGCAGCGGTGGCGATCGTCCGCCGCGAAACGTGATGTAGCGGCTGACAGCCTGTAACGCCGGGGTAACCACCAGCGCCACAAATGTGAAGGAGAAATTAACGCTCTGGACTGTGCCAATAACGGGCGCATCCATGATCTCGTAGAGACGGATCAGCGTGTCCGGTGCTTTGTCCTGACCATTCTCGTGAGACCCGGGCTTATGTGCCTGCGACGAAGTTTTGCCCGATTCGAGCTGCAGATGCTGGATTCGCAGCACGTCGTCAGTAGCCGAGACATACGGAAATAACGCAGCGATGATCAGCGCCACACCGCAGACGTGCAGCCAGGCCGGTCCGTGCGCGCCAGTAGACGTACGGCGGGCCCGTAGTGTGCTGCAGAATGCAAACACACCAAGAGCAAGCCAGACGAAGTTCAGCGCGGTCTCGAACGCCACTCTTTTTTACGCTAGCATGCTCCGGGCTGATCGCGAAGCGGGTCCATGGGTCGCTACATCGCTCAAAGCAGAGGGCCGTCTGCAAATCTTTGAATTGGAGTGGCCCGTGGCATGCATCTAAGAAAACGGATGCGATTTCTGACGGCGGCGCTGCTTGTTCCTTTTCTGATAACCGCAGCCTATTCCGCTGAACCCGCGATTGCGTCCCGGGTTTCGCACGCCGGATACGTCTGGAGGACAAGCCCCGTCGGATCAAGCGCCGAACTGGTTACGCTGTTTTGCCAGGGGTGCGAGCAGGCCGGCGCGGCCGGAAGCGACGTGCCCCTGATTGCTTTACTGCGTGACACCCTGGGCGATACGAAGCCCGAATCGTCGCGCATCACGGATCTCTGGCTTTTGAGCTATGCGCGCCCCAACATCGGCAAACGCATGCTCTCCGCGGTTCCTTTTTTTTACTGGCGGGTGGGAGGAAGCCGCGGCAATCACGGAGTGAAGACGCTCGCGCCGTTGCTCGACATGAACGCGTTGCAGCATCCGGCGGCGAACACGCTGACGCAGAACCTGCTGCAATGGACGGTGCTTGATCCCCTCTCGACTCCCGTGCGAGCCTCGACGCGCGCTTATCGCGGAAATGCTGCTGATGACGAGCGGCTGCACTTGCAGGAGGCAATCAGCTACCTGCAGCAGGCACCTGTCAGTACACCGGATTCTCCGTTAAACCAGCTGCAAGTGCAGACCTTGATCGCGCGGCTCGAGTTGCGCAAAAGCCTGCTCGGCGGGTTTGTGAGTGCAGATGGCGCCGCCAAATACGGGGTGTCCGCCCAGATTCGCGATCTGGAAATACGCTCGCGTGATTGGGAATTGCTGCGGGAATGGGCCGACAAGACGGGCTTGTACTTCGAACCGCTGGATCTCGCGGGCACTCGAAATGAATACGCAGCACTTTGGATTCCGCTTACCGGTTCGCACCCTGCCAGCGCAACCAGCGTGGCACCGATCTGGAAACTTTTAAATCTCAAGCCGCCGAGTCCAAGAGATCTGCAACAGATCCCTGCTGGGGCGGTTTTTGAGCGTGCTCTGGATGAGAACGGCAACCTGCTGCCAGCCGGCAGTTCGGGCGCTCGGCAGATAAAGCTCGTTCCGCTCGGAATCTACAGTCTCGATTACCCGAAAATGCCGCTGCTGGTGGCGGATTTCCGCAACCATCATCACCTCCGGTGGCGCGCGATGGAACAGCGCTCGATCAATGAAGTGACCGCCGGGGTGATTGGCATCTCGCATTTCACGAACTGGTACTACTATGTCGCGGCCGATCTGTATGACTTTGTCGCCTCGCGGCATGGCTCGCCCATGAACCAGGCGGCCCGGCTCGATTGCTATTCTCAGTTCCGCGCCCGGCTCGCGCTGGATCGAGAGCTTGATCCCACGCTGCGAGCCGAAGCAATGCAACGAATTGACTCGCTGGCTATGAATCCGCTCGAGGCGGCGCCCAACGCCGAGATGCAAGCAGCCAGTGCGAACTTCAAAGCTCTGGAGGATCGCGCGCAAACGGGTCAGCTGCTCGCCCTGGTAAAAAAGAACCGCCGCGAGGAATTAGCCGCCTGGGATCGCACCAAACTTGGCGCGATCCGACACGAGCTGTTCCGGGTTCTCACGTTCGGAGCCTACACGCCCGAGGCGAAATCGAGCGAAGACATCGTGGCGCAACTCGCAGTTCAGCGAAGGGCGCAGTATCAACTCGATTTTCTCGAACAGCTCGCGCGCGCCGGCACTCCGCCGGAAGTTCAGGTTGACAGTAATCGGATTGCCGCATCCGTGGCAGAACTCGAGAGTCTGCTCCCGGCCGTGAACTCCGACCGCTTCCATCTGGAGGCGCGCAACACGATCGCACGGCTGCGGAGTAATTCAGAAGACAGCGATCTACAGGCACGCTGCGAGCGGGCGTTAGTAGCGCTTTATAGCATTGATGAAGCCAGACGTACCGTAGCGTTGAAGCCAACCTCCGTGCGCCTGCCCTCCGCGGAATGAACCGCCTTGGCCTCGCGTTCGCAGCAGCTCTCCTCGTCCTCGCAGGCGCGAGTGCTGCAACCGCGCAGCCTGCATTCCGGCGCGTGGTGATCGTCAAAGTCGACGGGCTCAACGCCGATCTGCTCAACGACACCATCCACAAGCGCGACCCGGCAACCGGCAGATCCGTACTGCCCTGGATCTCTCGCGTTTTCGACCAGGATGGCGTGGTCTTCGACAATTTCTACGTGCGCGGCATCAGCCTCTCGGCGCCTTCCTGGTCCTTACTCGATACGGGCAGGCATACGATTATCCGCGGCAATGCAGAATTCGATCGCTATACAGGCCAGGTTTACGACTATCTGAACGTTTTCCCGTTCTATCTCGGGTATGCACGAAATCGCGCCGTCGATATGCCGGGAGTGGAGGTGCTCGATAGCGCCGGAATACCGCTCCTGATCGATCGCTTTGCCTACGCTCAAGTTTTTCAAAGTTTCCAACTCTTCCAGCGCGGGGTCAGTTGGACAACGCTCAAGGATGCGCTGTTCCGAAGCTTTTCCGGACAGGCGCTGCGATCGGTTCTGGAATCGGCTGCACCGATTTCCCTGAGTTCGTCCCTTTCCCGCCAGTTGGAAACAGAGCTTGAGGCAGGTTTGCGCCGGGAGCAGTTTCTATATCTTGATTTCTTCACCGGCGATGCCGATCACGTTGGACACGCGACGAGTGACCCGCAAGCGTTATTGCAGGTGATGCGCGAAATCGACGCGCTCGTCGGGCGCATCGCCACGACTATTCGACAGAGCCCTTTGGCGCGCGAAACGCTGCTGGTGATGGTTTCCGACCACGGCATGAACAACACGCCGGGCGTGATCAGCCAAACTTTTAACCTGCCTGATCTCTTCGGAAGAAGCGAAGGCGGCGGACACCACGTCGTCACCAATCGGGAGCAACTCAGCGATTACAAGCTCAAAGGCATTAACCCGCTCGTGCATCGAGTTATCACTCCGAGTGCCCAGTCCATTTATCTGGCTGGCGAGGCTTCGCATTATCCGACAGCCTGGATAGATATCGATGGGAATGAGCGCGCCGCGGTTCACTTGCGTAACAGCGATCTGAACAAAATTCATATCCTGCTGCTCGAACTCTCGAAATCGGAATTGACGCCAGAGGTTCGGCGCGCCGCTGCGGACTCACTCCAGGCAGCCATCGACAAGCATCGCGCTGCATGGAACGCAGAAGCCGACGGATTGCGTGCAGAACTGGACGAGCTCGCTCGCGCTATCGAGACGAGAAAAAGCGTCGTGAAGAATTTACCCAAAAGCGATACACAGCAGCATGAGTCGGGAGAAGACAAAGCAAACCGGCGGCTGCGCCTCGAACTGGAGCATTGGGAGCGCGAACATTCCGCGTATCGCTCGTATCTCAGTCATCTGGATCGTCTACTCGCTTTTCATCCGGACAGCGCGAAGCCGTTCAAAGGAACAATCAGCAATCTGATTCCGGAACTGACCCTCGGCGACAACAATTCCGTCGGCGATCTCGAGCGCTATATCGTCGGGCCTTCAGCTGGTGGTTTGGTGCTTACGGCGGATGGGCATCTCGACGAGGAAAAGTCGTTCCGGCGTATCGATTATTTCGCCCTTTTGGCCAGTCAGCGCGCGCGCAATAATCCGCAGACCAATTTATCTCAAAGGCCGATTGATTTTGTCGCCATGGCGCTTCCACACCCCCAACGCGGCTACTGGCTTTACCGCGATGCCGATCACCAACTGATTATTCTCGAAGACACAAGCGGACGATTGCGTGTGCAGCCGGTGCGCGATCTCACCGAGGACTCCCATGGAGTCGTGCACTGGCAAGAAACAAGCTGGTGCGCCGGTCTGCCGCTCGAATTGTATGAAGACGAGCATCTGCAGGTCGCCTCAGAACAGCGTGCGAGCTGGTTATCCCAGTGGCATACCGAGCAGGAGTGGATGCGCGCGACCTACGCCTGCCACTATTCGAATGCCGTCATCGGCATACCCGAAGAGCTTTCGCCCGTTGCGCCGAATGTTCCCGGACGGCCGGGTATCAGCCCCTTGCTGTTGCGCTATGAGCGGCGCAGACGCGAATTGGTGCAGGCCGATTTTCACGTGTTCGCCGCCGATCATTGGAATTTCAATGCTCGCTTTCCAAACCCTGGGGGCAATCACGGCAGCTTCCTGCGTATCTCGACGCATTCGGTTTGGATGATGGCCGGCGGTGATCTCGGCGCGCGTCATATTGAGGAGCCGTACGACAGTCTCAACTTCGCCTCCACCGTCCTGAACCTGCTCGGCAAGGAGCCGCCCATGCCCGATCGCGTCGTAACGCTGCGTTGATACACTTCCAATTTGAAGTATCGTAGTCTCTCGCGCCGTGCTCTGCTGGGAACTCTGGCTATTCCGGCCATAAACGCCTGGGGCCAGGGTGTCTCGACGCGCGCCGTGAAAGCGCAGCCGCGCGGCAAGCCATCCGGGCTGCCCTTCTATGCGTGTTTCAACGATGTTGCCGCTCAGGCCGGCCTGCACGCCCCGCTGATCTACGGCCCGGAAGATCACAAGACGTACATCCTCGAGACCACAGGCTGCGGTTGCGCCTTCATCGATTACGACAACGATGGCTGGCTCGACATTCTGACCCTCAGCGGTACTCGCATGGACGGCGCGCCTCCGGGCGCCACCAATCGGCTATACAAAAACAATCGCGATGGCACCTTCACCGACGTAACCGAAAAAGCCGGCCTGTCGCGCACCGGCTGGGCTTCGGCCGTGGCGGTCGGCGATTACAACAACGACGGTTTCGACGATCTCTTCATTACCTACTACGGGCAGAATGTGCTCTATCGCAATAACGGCGACGGCACTTTTACCGACGTCACCGAGAAAGCCGGCCTGTTGCATGACGGGACCTTATGGGGCTCCGGATGCAGTTTCGTCGACTACGACCGCAACGGTTTGCTCGATCTCGTGGTCGCCAATTATCTGCAGTTCGATCCGAATAAAGTTCCGAAGCCGGGCGAAAGCTCGTTCTGCAACTGGAAAGGCATTCCCGTGAACTGCGGTCCTCGTGGCTTACCACCGGGCAGCGTGATGCTGTTCCACAACAATGGCGACGGCACGTTCACCGATGTAAGCGTGAAATCAGGTGTTGCCAAAGCCAAGGGCAGCTATTGTATGACGACGGTTGCGGCCGATTTCGATAACGATGGCTGGCCGGACATCTACATCGCCTGCGATTCGACACCCAGTTTCCTGCTCAAAAATAATCACGACGGAACTTTCACCGACATCGGCCTTGAGTCCGGGGTCGCGCTCAACGAAGACGGCATGGAGCAGGCCGGAATGGGGCTCGGTATCGGTGACTACAATCTCGACGGCAGCCTCGACATCCTCAAAACGCACTTTGCCGACGATACCGCTGTCCTCTACCGCAACGACGGCAAAGGGAATTTTGAGGATGTTACCAACGCCGCCGGCCTCGGTGTTGAAACGCGCTTCATCAGCTGGGGCGCGGGCATGTTTGATCTGGATAACGACGGCTACCCGGATCTGTTCTGGGTCACGGGCAGCGTCTATCCCGAGATCGAAAAGCAGCTGCCGAATTATCCCTTCAAGAGCCCGCGCATTGTTTTCCGGAACCTGCACAATGGCAAGTTCGAAGAGCTGCTCGACCAGGCCGGACCGGGCGTAGCCGCGCCGCATGCCAGCCGTGGTTGCGCCTTCGGTGATTTCGACAACGACGGCGACATCGATGTTCTGATCATGAATCTCAACGAGCCGCCTTCCCTGCTGCGCAACGACATCAAGGGCGAGAATCGCTGGCTGAAAGTGAAGCTGATCGGCACAAAATCCAATCGCAGCGCGATCGGCGCCCGCGTCACGGCCCACTACGGCGGCAAAGTTCAGGCACAGGAAGTGTTGAGCCAGGCGAGCTACTACTCAGTAAACGATCTGCGGCTTCATTTCGGCCTTGGCGCAAGCGAGAAAGTTGATCTGGATGTTCGCTGGCCCAATGGCGCGGTTGAAAAAGTTCCCGGCATTCCGGCCGATCGGTTCGTCACCATCCGCGAAGGAGCGGGCATTGTGAAGACCGAAACTTTCAAGAAGAACAGCTGACGACCGCCCGGCTGCTCACAGCCGCGTTTAGCCGATGAGCTGTGAAACAATAAAGAAGCTGGGTGCCCGTGCGTATGCGATTCTTCTGGCTCGCGCTTTCCTTGAGTTCAGCGGCGGCGTACGGTTTCTGCCCGCAGAACTTACCCGTGGATGCAGCCGCCATGCAGCCCTTTGAGGCTCATGCCATGACGGTCACCGGTCAGGTCTCGCGAACGCGCGACGCGCGGCCCTGGGCCGTGAGCACCGGCGAACAGATACCCGTGCGGCAGGTCATCTCGACCGGCGACGACGGAATGGCGCATTTCACTGTCGCCGGAGGATCCTACTTCGATATCTTCGGCAACTCGCGAATTATCTTCCGCCAGAACACAGCGAGCGCAGGCGATCTCCTCGATCTGCTCGCCGGGCGCGTCAAGGTGCATCTGCAGCCCAGCGCCAGCCAGCCCCAGCAGCGCGTCTTTACGCCCACTGCAATCATCTCGGCCGAGGAGCCGGCCACATTTGCGCTGGCTCTGGATCAGGACGATACGCTCCGAATCGATGTGCTCGAAGGCGATGTGCGCGTGCAACACACCAGGCTGCCGAAAGCAGATCCCACACTGGTACACGCTGTCGATGCGATTCTGGTTCGCCCCGACGAGGCAATCTCGCGCAAAGTCGATCGGGGATCGCTGTATCGCTATACCATCAAGCCTTTGAAAGATATCTGGCTCGCGGTAACACCCGGGCATTCCGGATCGCATAACGGCGACGTGATCGAAGGAGAAAAGGTGCTCGCCGAAGCGGTACCCTCTCGTTTACTTCCGAATGGCAGTAGTGTCTCTTTTTAGAGCAGCAGTGCTCGGCGCGTTTGCGCTTGCCTGCGCCGCTCAACAGCAGCAGACCGCGGGACTCGAGACGCCCTGGGATGTGCGTACCACGCTGGCCAATCTCACCAAAAACGCCAGCGATCTCAAGCCGGTGCTCGATTCGCTGACTCCCCAGCAGTGGTACGAGAAAAAAGGAGCGGCCAGCACCTATATCCTGCAGTTGCAGACCGCTCAGCAGCAATTGCGCGACGTGGCGGCGGCGAATGCGCAACTCTCTCAGCAGACCGAAAATCTGCCGCTGGCGCTCGATGACTACTTCCGCATGGAAGCGCTCGAATTTACGGCTCGTTCGCTCGAAGAGGGGGCGCGCAAGTACGCCGATCGTGCCACTGCCGATAAACTCGCCGAGCTGATCGCGCGAAATTTCAGCAATCGCGAGCACTTCCGCGAGTACATTCGCGACCTCGCCACCAGCACCGAGCAGAACTTCAAGATCGCCGATCAGGAGGCGCAGCGCTGCCGCGGTATGATCAGCAAGGAACCACCTGCTCGCACCAGGAACTCCCATAAGTAGCAGCTCCTGATGGAAACACTTACGTTTACCTGTTCAATCTGCGGCGATGCCTCGCGCGAGATCTGCGTGTACTGCACCAAAGACGCCTGCAGCAATCATCTGTGTGAACGGTGCCGGCGTTGCAGCGATTGCTGCAACTGCGAAGTGCGCGTGCTGCAGCAATCGAATGGCAACAAGGCCTTCACGGTTCAGCCGCTCGAATCTCAGAGTTAAGTCGCTGGCCCCGGCAGACCGGAAATTTCCAGCACCGGCCGCACTTCCACCGTGCCGAATTTCGCTCCCGGAATCCCAGCCGCTATCGCCAGCGCTTCATCGAGATTGGCCGCATCCACCAGAAAATATCCGCCCAGTTGCTCGCGCGTCTCGGCAAAAGGTCCGTCAAGCACCATGCGTTTCCCTTCCCGCACTCGCACGCTCGTGGCAGTAGCGGTCGGATACAGCGGCCCGGCACCCAGGTAATTGCCGTTCCTGGCAAGTTCATGTGCGTATTGGGTGGATTCCTTGTAGCAGGCCTCGAGCACCGCCTCCGGCTGCGCGCCTTCCTCGAGATAAATCAGCAGCATGTATTTCATGTCGTAGTTATTCGACCGGAACCCAGATTTCCATGTCGCCGCGGCCCGTGAGCGGGTCGAAACCTTCCCCGTAGCGCTCGAAAAACGACACACCTCCCGGAAGGGGTTGACGATAGCGATATCCCGCAGCCGCAAGATCCGTACTCCAGATCTTCGAGATTGTTTCGAACAGTTGTGAAACGTGTTCCTCGTGCGCGAACACGGCGTATCGCTGCGCTGGAATTTCGACCGCCTGAAACCCGTCGGGAAGCGAACCGCCCTCGCGAACTTCGACTCCCGAAATGTAGTCGAACCCGGGGCTGGTCGCGAGACAGACACCGTAAGCCACGCGTCCCACTTGCCCCGGGATCGAGCCCAAATGCGGCGCCAAGCGTTGCCACTGAGCGGGGATACCCGTGGGGTCAGATGACGAAAAATGGCCGCGCAGCCCCGCAATGAGCAGCGCGGGCTGATTGACAAGACGAGCTTTGGATGTGCTTGCAGTCATATGTTTCCTCTGTTCCGATGTCGAACGGCATGCCTCCCAATCGACAGTAGCGCAAAATTATGTAAGACGATGCTGCAGCAGGCGGACAGGGCAGTCGAGGAAGTCTATCAAGCCGATTGGGGGCGGATTTTGGCCGCCCTGATCGCCCACTTCAAGGATTTCGAGCTCGCCGAAGAAGCGGTTCAGGAGGCGTTTGCAGCAGCCCTGGATCAATGGCGCGTGGAGGGAATACCCGATTCGCCGCGTGCCTGGATCATACAGACGGCGCGTCACAAAGCGATCGACAAAATACGCCGGCGCGTCCGTCACACCCAGGCGGTCGAGTCGATCGCAGCAACCAGTCAGGCCTTCAGCGAACCCGATTACGACTGGAACGAGATACCCGACGATCGTTTACGCCTTATCTTCACCTGCTGCCATCCGGCGCTCGCTCCCCAGACACAAGTTGCGCTGACGCTTCGAACACTGGGCGGCCTCGAAACCGATGAGATCGCGCGCGCGTTCCTGGTTCCGCCCGCGACCATGGCCCAACGGCTGGTACGCGCGAAACGCAAAATCCGCGACGCCGGTATCCCCTACCAGGTGCCCGCGATTCAGGACATGCCCGACCGGCTCCATGCGGTGCTGGCCGTGATCTATCTCATATTCAACGAAGGCTACGCCGCCACCCGAGGCACGCTGGTGAAGACGGATTTGTGCCTGGAGGCGATCCGGCTCGGTCGTCTGGTCTACGGAGTGATGAAACCAGCCCCCGCCGAAGTCGCCGGCCTGCTCGCCCTGATGCTCCTCCACGATGCCAGACGCGAGGCGCGGCTGAGCGCTGAAGGCGACTTGGTACTGCTCGATGAGCAGGATCGCGGCCGCTGGAACAGCGGTCAAATCGCCGAAGCCATTCCGCTGGTCGAAGAAGGACTGCGCTCTCCCGGACCCTACGCTCTTCAGGCCGCGATCGCCGCGCTGCATTGCCAGGCAGAGCGCCCGGAAGAGACCGATTGGGCGCAGATCCTCGAACTCTATAACCTGCTCGAGCAATTGCAGCCCACGCCTGTCGTTGCCTTAAATCGCGCGGTGGCAGTCGCGCAGGTGCACGGTCCTGCGGCCGCGCTCGGCGTCATCGATTCGCTCGCAGCAGCTGGCGATCTCGACGGCTACCATCTGCTGCATGCCACTCGCGCAGAGTTACTCCGCCGCATGGGCCGCAACCAGGAAGCGGCCGAGAGCTACCGGCGCACGCTGGAACTGGCAACCAACGAAACCGAGCGGCGCTTTTTGGAAAAGCGGCTCCAGCAGGTCCATCCCGGATGAATGCCGGCGAATCGGAGTCCGATTTCCATATCGAAAAGCGAGTGGATCCGAGCCCGCAAGAGCTGGACCGCCTTCGCAGCGCGCTCTCGACGTTCAATCGCAGCAAAATACCGGATCGTGGATATCTGCCCGTTCATTTCGAGCTGCTGGACGAGGGGAACGAATTTGCCGGCGGAGTGAGCGGTTACGTCTCGTACGGCTGGTTATTTATTGACACGCTCTGGGTATCCGAACCCGCGCGCATAAAAGGATGGGGTCGCAGGCTGATGCTCGCCGCCGAGGACGAAGCGCGCCAGAACGGGTGCCGTCGCGCCTGGCTCGACACCTTCAGTTTCCAGGCCCGTGCATTCTACGAAAAGATCGGCTATCGCGTCTTTGCCGAATTGGAAGAGTTTCCGTCAGGTCACTCCCGCTATTTTCTGCGTAAGGAGCTATAGCCGGCGGCTGCGTGTAACGAATTTTCTTCTGTAAATTAAACCGGCAAGAGCTACGCCACACACTATGGCGAGATCCGGTTCCGGCGCTGGGTCCATTGCACCGAGGTCGAAACTCTCGATGAGATTGCCGTTCAGATCGTAAACTTGTAGCGGCCCTAACTCAGCAGTTCCTTGGAAAGTCGCCGATTCTCCTACACCCTGTACGAGCACGCTCCCGACCAGACTGTTGTTGACCGCAATCTCCGAACCTGCTCCGATCAAAACTTTACCCGTAGAACAGGTCTGGGCCGATTGGTTTGGAGCCAGGAACACGTGGCAGGTGCTTCCAATCTCCGTACCCTGCATATCGGCAAAATCAACCGATTCCCATCCGGTACTCGAGCTTGTTCGGCCGACAACACTGGCTGTCCAATTGACAGTCGCCGTTTCGCTCAGGTACACGGCTTGATTGATCTTCAGAATTGCACCTGCAAACGAATTGGTGGAAGCATATCGGAGCGCCTGCACTCCGAAACCGGTCCAGGCGTTGCTGACTTGAACGCCGACCGTCGTCAACGTGCCGGAGGTCTGTTCGGAAGCCGTATACGTCGCAATGGGATCTCCTGGTTCATAAACTTCTGAATAGTGATACGAGCTGCTGCCGGAAGATGTGTACGATACCGAGTAACCTGGTCCAGGGATCAGGTAGGAGCCCACGTAGCCGGTCACAAACGAGATCGGATCGGCAAAACCGAAGCTCGCACCCAGGAGCATCGAAAACAACACTTTGGATAGACGAAATAGAGTCAATGAATGTGTCCTGATTCGAAATGGAGAGAAACTCCGGATTAGGATACAGGAGCCAACGCGTTTCGACAATCGTTGCTGGTACTGATTCATGCTCCAGCCACTAGTCCGCCGCATCTCGAACGGGATGGAATCCCAGGCGTACGCATTTCGCAGCCGCGGTGACGAGTACGTTCTGCGGTTGAACCGAGAGGTACGTGGTTTTCGAAAGGACGCCTTGGCTTACCGGAAGTTCGGACGCGAGGATCTGCCGGTTCCAGAGGTGGTTGAGATCGGTGAAACCGCCGAGGGGCTTTTCTACTGCGTTTCGCGAAAACTCCGCGGCCGAACACTGCAGGATCTGCGCCCTTCGCAAATTCCGGCAACACTCGAAGCAACCGTTCGCGTTATGCAGGCGATTGCGGATTCTTCAATCGAATCGATCCGGGGGTTCGGGCCGTTCGATCACTCCGGCCACGCAGGCTTCGCCAGCTGGCGCGACTTCCTGCTGAGTCAAACCCTCATGAATCACGCCGATTCCGAGCTTGCTGCGATCGTCCATCGCCTGGCCGACTTCTGCCCCGAGACACGCTGCCTGGTCCACGGGGATTTCGGCTCCAACAACGTGCTCACAGATGGCAGAACGATTACCGGAGTCCTGGACTGGTCGGAAGCCATGATCGGCGATCCGCTCTGGGATGTTGCCAATGTCTTCTTCTGGCGCGGCTGGCTGGACTGCATGGCGCAGCTCGCCAATTACCTCTCAAAACACTTGCACCCGCTGCCGCACTGGCGGGAGCGGGTGCTTTGTTATCAGGCTTGTATCGCTCTTCGCGAGCTGGCGCAGATTACTGCGGATTCGACGGCGTAGTCGTGCTGGGATTCGGGTCCGATGTCGTCGAGCTCGGATCGCTGTCGCCCGTGTCCGCCGGACGCCGTTTCAGCTTCGGACGGTCGTCCTCGTCGCCCTTGGACTTCTTCGAGGGATCCGTCTCGTCTTCGATCGGCGTGTTCGAGTTCGGATTGCGCCGCAGCGTCGGCTTGTTCGGGTCTTCCGCAGCTTTATCCGGACGGCGCTGGTTCTCGAGCATCGCAAGCCGCAGCTTCACGTCCTGGAATTCTGAGGTTGTCACGACATACTCGGGCCGAGGCTTCAGCCCGGCAATCTCTTCCTGCGACTTTTTGATACGGTCATCGGTCGGCGGATGTGTCGAAAACAGCTTCGACATCGTGCCCGGACGCCGTTTCTCCATCGTCTGCACCTTTTCAAAGAAGTCGACGAAAGCAGTCGGATCGTAGCCGGCTTTGTACATGTACTGCACGCCGAGATAATCGGCCTCCGCTTCGAAATTGCGCGAGAACTTCAGAAACGACACCGGAATGATCAGCCCCGAGGCCTCGTAAATCCCGTAGGCGGCCGCCCCTCCCATAAAAATCAGCGGAATGGTCGCAAGCTGGGCGATTTCGCCCCGCGTGGCCTGCCGCGTACCGTGCCGCGCCGCAACGTGGGCAATTTCATGCGCCATCACTCCCGCCAGTTCCGCTTCTGTGTCGGCCTTCAGGATCAATCCGGACTGCACGAAGAAGAAGCCGCCCGGCAGCGCAAACGCATTCACGGTCGGATCCTCGATCACCTTGATCGTGAACGGAACTTTCGCGTCCGAGTTCCGGACCAGATTCTGCCCGATTCGGTTCACGTACTCCGAGACGATCGGGTCATTGATCACCTTCGACTGGCGTTCCACCTGCTGCGCCATCGCCTTGCCGAGAGCGATCTCCTTCTCGAGGGAATAAAAATTGACCTTGCCGGAGACGTTGCGGTCGCCAATGGCGTCCGGATCTTTCTCGTCTTTATTGGCCGCGAAGGAGGTAACGGGGATGGTCAGCAGCAGCGATAGCGTCAGGCTGACGGCGGATTTAAACAGGACGGGCTGGCGCACGGGAACTCCTTTTTTGACGACGTTTCCACAGCAAGCGGGGACGGAGTCTCTTTTCAGTATAGAGCGAAATTCGTCTTTCAAACTCAACCATGAGATGTGCCCGGCAGCTCGAAACAGCTGATTTCTACTGCCGGGCGGCAGGAGATTCTATCCCCTTAACGTATGCTCGGAAAGATGGGTTTCGAAAATGTTGCGGAGCCGCCGGTTTCCGGTGCCGCTGGACAACAACTCACACTTCACCAACGCTATAAAGATCAGTTCCCCGTCACCGAACACCTGATTTACCTGAACCATGCCGCCGTCGCCCCGCTTTGCCGGCGAGCTTCGGAAGCTATGAAGCGGCTGGCGGACGACGCCTGTGCGTACGGCTCGCTCCACTATGCGGATTGGCTGGCGGCCTACGATGGTTTGCGTGATTCAGCGGCTCGGCTGATCGGGGCGCACCCGGCCGAAATCGCGATTGTAAAGAATACCTCCGAGGGCATCGCGACAGTCGCGGGCGGCCTCGGCTGGCGGAATGGCGACCGGGTTGTCGCCTTCCGCGAGGAATTTCCGGCCAACTACTATCCCTGGCTGCGGCTCGAAGCACGCGGCGTCCAACTCACCTGGCTTTCGATCTACGATGATCTGGAAACAATCGAGCGCGCGGTGAAAGGCGCCCGGCTGCTGGCCATCAGCTTCGTCAATTACCTGAGCGGATACCGCGTCGATCTCAAAAGTATTGGCGAGATCTGCCGCCGCCACGAATGCTTCTTTTTCGTGGATGCCATCCAGGGCCTGGGCGTCCTACCGCTCGATGTCGAAGAATGCAGGATCGATGCACTGGCGGCCGACGGCCACAAATGGATGGTCGGTCCGGAAGGCAATGGAATTCTCTACGTGCGCCGCGCACGATGGGACGAAATTGAGCCTGTCGAATTCGGCTGGACGAATTCCGCCAGTTTCAACGATTACAGCTCCCGCGATATGACGCTGCGCGATAACGCAGGCCGCTATGAATGCGGCACGCTGAACACCATCGGCTGCTTCGGGCAGCACGCCGCCCTCGAGCTGCTGCTCGAAATCGGCATCGACCAGATCGCCAGTGCCGTGCTCGCACTCACCGATCAGATTGCGCAGGGGCTTCGCCAACGTGGCTATGAACTGATGCGCGCCCCAACCCCGGAGACCGCTTCGGGCATCGTTACCTTCCGCCATCCGCGTCTCGATGCCGGCGAGATCGTGGCCGGCTTACGGCAAAAGCACATTACGGCCGCTCCCCGGCAGGGCTGGATTCGCGTTTCGCCGCACTTCTATATCACCCCCGAAAGCGTCGATGAGTTTCTGCACGCTTTGCCAAAGGCGTAGAAATGAGACGCATTCTCGGCGGATTTCTGCTGCTGGCCGCCACCGTATTGGGCGCGGCAAACGAAGAAGCGCTCACCCAGGTCTGGCGCGCCTATTGGATCGACGCGCCGGGCATCTCGGGACAGGAGTACGGCGTCTACCATTTCCGCCGCGCTTTCGAGCTGAGCAGCGTGCCGGAACATCTGTCGGTCTATGTATCGGGCGATAACCGGTTTCAATTGTTCGTGAATGGAGTGCGTGCCGCGGCCGGTCCCGCCCGCGGTGATTTGACGCACTGGCGCTATCAGGCAATCGACCTCGCGCCTTACCTCAGACCCGGGCAGAACGTGCTCGCTGCGGTCGTCTGGAACGATGGCGATTTTCGCGCTGTTGCGCAGATCAGCAACCGGACAGCGTTTCTGTTACAAGCCGCCGATCCCGCATACAACGTCGTCAACACCAATTCCTCCTGGAAATGCATTCTCGACAAAGCCTACACTCCCCAGCCGCTTCCGCGCGATCAGCAGACTGGCTATTACGCCCTCGCCGCCAATGAGCACCTCGATTCGGCCCTTTATCCTTGGGGTTGGGAGCGGCCGGCCTTCGACGATTCCAGCTGGTCGGCTGCACGAGAGATCACTCACGCCGCTCCGCGCGACGCACGCGACGCTCCGAACCGGTGGATGTTAGTGCAAAGTCAGATCCCGCCAGAAGAGCAGAAAGCCGAACGGCTCGCGAGCATACGCGAAGTTGAAAATGTTGTGGCAGCTTCCGGTTTCCTGACCGGACGTGAGCCTGTCACTATCCCCGCTCACACGCACGCGCGCCTGCTGCTCGATCAGTCGTACCTCACCACCGCTTACCCCGAGCTCGAGATCAGCGCTGGACGCGGCGCCTCGATCCGGCTGCACTACGCGGAAGCACTTTATTCTCGCGACAGTTCCGGAAAGCACTGGATCAAGACGAACCGCAACGATGTAGTCGGCAAGACGCTCCTCGGCCCCTTCGATACATTCGTGAGCGATGGCGGAGCGCATCGCGTTTATAGCCCTCTGTTCTGGCGTACTTATCGCTATCTCCAACTCGAAATCGAGACCGCCGATGAACCTCTGAAACTGGAAGATTTGCGGTCCAGATTTACCGCCTATCCGTTTGCGCGCACCGCGAATTTCGCGGCGATACACGACCAAACCAATGGCGAACTTCAGCGCATACTCGATACCGGCTGGCGAACTGCACGCCTCTGCGCGCACGAGACCTACATGGACTGTCCTTTCTATGAGCAACTGCAGTACGCCGGCGACGCCCGTATCCAGATGCTCGTCTCCCTGTACATGACCGGCGATGCGCGCCTGATGAAAAATGGCATCGCTCTGCTCAATTCGTCCCGCACGGCCGAGGGTGCGACGTACAGCCGAGCGCCCTCCAATCTGCAGCAGTACATTCCGCCGTTTTCGCTTTGGTGGATCGGCATGGTGCACGACTACTGGATGTATGTCGACGATCCGCAGTTCGTCAAGCAGATGCTGCCCGGCGTACGCGCCGTGCTCGCATTCTTTGCCGCTCATCAAAAACAGAATGGTTCTCTCGGCCGGCTGCCCTGGTGGAACTTCGTCGACTGGGTGAAGCGGTGGGCCAACGGCGAGCCACCTTCCGATCCCGACGGAACTTCCGCCGCTGCGCTCGATCTGCAATTGCTGCTGGCATACGGCTGGGCCGCGGATCTGGAGCATGAGTTCGGCAGTGCGGCGCTGGGATCCGAGTATGCCCAGGCTGCCGAGCGTCTCCGAGCCAGCATTCGAGCCCTCGATTGGGATGAGTCGATAGGGCTATTCGCAGATCAACCGTCACACCAAACGTATTCGCAGCAGGTGAATACGCTCGCCATTCTGGCCCATGCCGTTCCAACGGGTCGTGAACGCGATGTCATGCAACGGATCCTCTCCGACACACACCTGGCGCAGTCCTCGATCTACTTCCGCGCCTACACGAACGCGGCCTTGCGCGAAACCGGACTCGGAGACCGCTATCTGGAGCAGCTCGATCCATGGCGTGCCATGTTGCGCGACGGTTTGACAACCTGGTCCGAATGGAACGGACCCGATACGCGCTCGGATTGCCACGCCTGGGGCGCCAGTCCGAATTTCGAACTCCTGCGCACCGTGGCAGGAATCGAACCCGCCGCGCCGGGCTTTCGGAAAGTGCGGGTTGCACCCAATCTCGGCTCGCTCCAAAGTATTTCGGCCAGCATGCCGCACCCTTACGGCGTTATCCGAGTCGAGTTCACGCGCGAGCCCGACAGATTGCGCGGCGCGATCGAATTGCCGCCCGGCACCAGCGGTGAATTCGATTGGGGCGGAAAACGAGTACCGATTCGCGCAGGTGTAAATCGCGTCTTCTCCATGAATCCGCCCGCCTCGTCCCATTAGCATTTGCCTTCTCCCAGACATCTGGGTATAATCGCCGCATGCCCCGCGAAACACTGCAAGGCACGCTCGACCTGCTCATCCTCAAAACTCTGGCGCGCGGCACCGCCCACGGATACGGAATTACGTGCGCCATTTTGAATGCCTCGCAGAACCAGTTGCGAGTGGAAGAAGGCTCGCTGTATCCGGCGCTGCGGCGTCTGGAATCCGCGGGTCTGATCAAAGCCGAATGGAAGGCTTCCGAAAGCAATCGCCGCGCTCGCTATTACGAGCTCACCCGCGCAGGGCGCAAGCAGCTGGCGCAAATCGAAAAGGAATGGCGCACGCATACCGCTGTTATCGAAGATTTTCTCGCCTTTGAGTAAACAGCCATGTGGCGCAAACTGCTGAACTTCTTCCGTCCCGCGAAACTCGAAGCAGAAATTCGCGAGGAGATCGAATTTCATCGAGCGCAAACAGCAGGATTCTTCGGCAACACCGGCTTGATTGCCGACCATATGCGCGACGCCAGTACGATCGCATGGCTCGAGATCTGCGCGCAGGATATTCGCTACGGTTTCCGGCAACTGTCAAAGTCCCCGGTGCTGCTGGCCGTCGCCGTGCTTTCGCTGGCACTTGGCATAGGCGCTAACACTGCCATCTTTACCCTGATCCACGCCATCATGCTGCAGATGTTGCCCGTGCGCGATCCAGGCAGTCTTTTGCTGCTCTATAGCGGCGTTTCCGATGGTGTCACCAGCGGCGATCTGATCGGCGACGCGATCTCGTATCCGTTCTATCAGTATTTGCAAGCGCACAATAGCGCCCTTTCCGAGCTGTGCGCGTTCCGGCAGGGTAATGACGACGTCACCATGCACGTGGCCGGCGAATCGGATACCCGAGTTGAATACGCGTCGGTGCATCTGGTTTCGGCCAATTACTTCGATGTGCTGGGCGTCGGTGCGGCGGCGGGCCGGGTCTTGCGCAATACCGACGATACTCGTTCCTCGCCGCCCGTCGCGGTGATGAGCTATCGCTTCTGGGATAACCGCTTCCATCGCGATCCGGCAATTCCCGGCAAGACGATCGTGCTCAATGGCACGCCCTTCACCGTGGCTGGTATTGCCGCCGCTGAGTTCTTCGGCGAACGCATCCGAACGGCTCCGGACTTCTGGGTTCCGCTCTCGTCCGAGCCGCAGATGCTTAAGCGCGAACCGCTGCTGGATGACGCAAACGCCTTCTGGCTTAATTTCCTGGCCCGTCTCAAGCCTGGAATCACGCGCAGAGCAGCAGAAGCGGAGCTGACCGCTGAGCTTCACGGGTTTTATCTCGCCCAAGCCGGTCCGCATCCTTCGGCGGACGCCATTCACAAAATCGAGCGCGTGCAAATCACGCTCCAGCCCGGCGGCGGCGGCATTTCCGGCCTTCGTTATCTCTATTCCAAGCCGCTGCGTGTACTTATGGCCGTCGTTGCGCTCGTCTTGCTGATCGCATGCGCCAATATCGCTACCCTTCTGCTCGCGCGCGCTTCGGCTCGCCGTCCGGAGTTTCTCTGCAGACTCGCACTCGGAGCACCGCGAATCCGCCTGCTCCGGCAAGTGCTCACCGAAAGTATTCTGCTTTCTCTACTCGGCGGTTTTGCCGGAGCGCTCTTCGCCTGGTGCTGCGTAAAGACGCTGATTCTCCTGCTGCATTTCGATCCGGTCGTGAGAGTACGGCCCGATCCTGCGGTGCTGGCGTTTACCCTCCTGCTTTCGATCCTTACCGGCATCGTCTTCGGCATCATCCCTGCCTGGAAGTTCAGCCGCCTCGATTTACGCCCCTCAAACGTAGGCGGAAACACCTGGCGCCGCCGTTTCGGCAGCACTCAAATGCTCATCACGTTCCAGATTGCACTCTCGCTTTGCCTGGTCGTGAGCGCGGCGTTGCTCGGGCGCAGTTTACTCGAGCTCGAACGCCAGAACATCGGATTTGAGCGCAACCGCATTCTCCTGGTACGCACGGATGCGGAACTGGCGGGCTATCAACAGCCGCAACTTGCCGACCTCTATCGCAATCTGAGCGATCGCCTCATTCAATTGCCGGGAGTGCAGTCCGCCGCTCTGGCGCGTTTCTCGCCGGTGAGCGGCTATAGTAGTTCCGGCTCGATCGCAATTGAGGGTAATCTTCCGCCCCCGGGCAAAATCCTCAATGGCTGGTTCTTGCAGGTGGGACCGCGTTTCTTTGCGACCCTCAGGATTCCTTTGCTCGCGGGCCGCCCCATCGATGCGCGTGATACAGCCGCTTCCACACCTGTCGCCCTCGTCAATCAGACCTTTGTCAACCAGTACCTCCAGCATCTCAATCCCCTCGGTCAGCACATCTATCACGGATCGTCTGCGCGAGGCACCGGCGCCGAGATTGTCGGTGTCGTGGCCGACTCTAAGTTTTATGACTTGCGCGAGCACGCCGAGCCCATGGTGTTCTATCCGATGTCGCAGCAGCCGGTAAGCGGTTTCGAGCTGATTCTGCGAACTGCCGCCGACCCGAACGGAATAGCAGCAGAGGTGCGGAGCGCGCTTCACCAGATGAATGCCCGGCTCCCAATGCTCGAGCAGCAAACGCTGAATCAACAGCTCGAACACTCTCTGCGGCAGGACAAAATGATCACCACTCTCTCGAGCATCTTTGGCCTCTTGGCGCTTCTGCTCGCATCCATCGGAATTTACGGAACACTGGCGTATTCCGCCGCCGGGCGCACGTCCGAGATCGGCATCCGCATGGCAGTCGGTGCACAGCGCGCCGATGTGGTCTTGCTCGTTCTGCGCGATCTCGTCCTGGTGCTCGTGGCCGGACTTACCCTCGGGCTCCTGGTTGCCGCCGTCGGAACAACCTGGCTCAGAAGCTTTCTCTTCGGCGTCAAACCGCTTGACTCGTTAGCACTCGCAGCGTCCGTTTTGCTGATTGCCGCTGTGGCCCTGACCGCAGGCTATTTGCCCGCGCAGCGCGCCGCGCGGATCGATCCGATGCGAGCGCTGCGTCACGATTAAACTTCGTTGCCTGATCACATCAGGACCGGCCCCAAACGTCTCGGCCTCAGTCTTCTTCGCCGCGAAAGACTGGTTCTTTGCCGGCGAGAAGTAGACGTTCGTCAAGTGCGGCGCGCACCAGCTCCTCTTCCATTTCCGACAGCCCCTTGGCATCTTTCTCGATGCGGCTGAGCAGACCCTTAATGCGGGCTCGCGAGGTATCGCCGGGCAAAGTCAGCGCGTAAGCGAAGAGCGCGTCGGAGCGCAGTTCCTCGTTATCGAAAAGCTCGCGCAGTTTCGATAGCTCGCTGCGCACACCGTAATATCCCACACCCCAGATCGCACCCCGGCGTGTCTCGAGGTCCGCGTCGTCCAGGTGCTTGGCGAAATGATCGCGGAAACCCGGATGCATGGAGCGCCACATCGCTTCGAGCGCCTTGGCGCGCGCCTGTGGCTCCTGATACAGCGCCAGAATCGCGTCACGAACCTCGTTGCGATCGGCTTCCGGCGCGAGTCCAATGAGCAATCCAGCGCGTTCCGTCAGCGGGGTTTCCGGATTGCGAAGCGCGTTGAGCATGGCATCGAGCACCGGCTCGTTTTCCGTGGAATTGATGAGCGATTGCCAGGCTCGCCCGCGCACCTCGACGTCGGGATCGTGCTGGGCCATGTTCAGGATTCTGCGCTCTTGCTCGCGGCTCAGCTCTTGGTTGAAAAATGAATGCACAGCAGAGGCGCGCACCGCCGCAACTGGATGACTCAGCAGTTCAACCCGCTCGTCTTCATCGAGCAGATCGACAGGAAGGTCTTCCTTTTCGGGCAGCAGACGCCAGATGTCGAACGTGTCCGCTTCTTCGGTTGTGCTTGGCGGCCTCGGAGTTTCGAGCGATGCGATCACGGCCTCGATCTCTTTGCGCAGATCGCCGTCTTCGGAGCCGAGCTCGGCGAGTGCGCTGCGGAGTGCGGGAATAGCCGCAGCATCGCCGTAGTTTTCCAGCAGCAGCGCCGTGTCCGGCAGATCGAACGCCAGCCGATCAGTGAGTATTTTCAGAATGCGCTCATCGCGTACACCAAGATTGGCCAGGATGAACGCGACTTCGCCAGAATGGCTCTCGTCCAGTTCGTTGTAAAGCGCGAGCAAACGTTCGAGCGCCTCTCCGCCGAACGCCACGAGCGTTTCCACAACTTCGTCGGGCAGTTCCGTCGGATCTTCTTTGATGTAGTCGATCAGGAATGGAATCGAGGTCGGCGTGCGCCAGTGGCGGAAGAGCGCGATCAGCTCGGGCGTGATATCGACCACATCATGGCTGCGATCGCCTTTCGAGAACGCGAGCGCGGCTGCCTGGGCGTCTTCCGGCCGATCGAGCAGCGCGCGCAAAAAACGGTGGTCCAGGCCGAGATGCCCGTGCGCCGCAGCGTCGAGAATCTCGGCCGGAGTGTGTTCGTTCAGTCTTTCGGGATCGAGGAACAAGTTCTATTGTTCCGGTTCGACGTTTACGGTGATTTCGACCGTCACGTCGCGATGCAGCCGAACCGGAACTTTGTGCTCGCCCACCGTGCGAATCGGCTCATCGAGCTGAATCTTGCGTCGCTCAATGTGGAACTTCTGCGCTTCGAGCGCGTCGGCGATGTCCTTCGCCGTCACCGACCCGAACAGATGATTGTTCTCGCCGACACGATGACGCAGCGTCACCGTGACGTTCTGCATGAGCTGCGCCAGGCTTTCGGCGTCGCCCTTGACCTTGGCCTCGCGCCGAACATAGGCTTCGCGCTCCTGCTCGACGATTTTCTTGTTCGCTTCGGTTGCAGGAACCGCCAGCCGTTTGGGCAGTAGGTAGTTGCGCGCATAACCGTCGGCGACTTTCACCACCGAGCCGCGCGTGCCGACCTTTTCGACGTCTTCTCTGAGAATGATTTCCATGGCGATTTCCTCGACTTACATGCGCGATGCAAACGGCAGCAACGCGATGTTGCGCGCCTGCTTGATTGCTTCGCTCAGCCGCTTTTGGTGCGGTGTGCAGACACCGGAGATGCGCCGCGGCGTGATTTTGCCGCGCTCGGAAATAAACGATGAGAGCAGCCGCGTGTCTTTGTAGTTGATGTCGTCGATCTTGTCGACGCAGAACCGGCACACTTTCTTGCGCCGGAAGTATTGTTTCTTGCCGGTGGCAATGGCTTTATCGCCGCCCGTGGGGCGCTGCGATGCCGCGATCGGACGTCCGCCTCGTTGTTCTGGCATAGATTCTCCTTATTCGGCTCCCTTCGTTTCCGGCGCCGGAGCACCGGGCGCGGCCGTTGCCGGAGCAGCGGGTCCAGCATTGCCGGCCGGAGCACCCGGAACCGGGGCAGGGGCTTCCTGCGGCAGTAACGGCGAAGCAGCCACTGCGGGACTCGGCGGCGCTGGCGGTTTCCGCGCGGCCCGCTTCTCTCTTGCCTTGCGGCGCTTCTCGATGCGTTTCAGCTTCTCATCGATGCGCACCGTCAAAAATTTCAGCACCAGATCCGATACGCGCAGCCGGCGCTCGATCTCTTTCACCACATCGGCGCCCGCTTTGAACTCGAGCAGGATGTACTGCCCTTCCTCGTTCTTCGCGACGCGGTAGGCGAGCTTGCGCACGCCCCATTTTTCCGTCTTATCGAGCGAGCCACCAGACTTGGTGATCACACCCTTCAACTGTTCGACCAGCGGATCCACTTCTTCATCGGTGGCATCCGGCCGAACGATAAACAACTCTTCGTAAATTCTCATTCGTCCTCGTTTTGTAAGCCTCGAGCGCGGCGATTGAACTTCGCCATGGCCTTCTCGGCGCCTTCAGCAAGGATGGATTCCACCGCGTCGGCGGTATACGACACGAGCTCCTCCACCTCATCTCTCCATTCTCGCGCCCAGGGCGCCAGAACATATTCAGCCGCATCGATTTCGCGATTCGGATGTATACCGACCCGAACCCGCGTAAAGACGTCCGTCTTCAATGCGCCCATAATCGACTTGACACCGTTGTGTCCAGCCGCCGAGCCGTTCTTCTTGATCCGCACTGCGGAGAGCGGAAGATCGAGCTCGTCATAAACCACGATCAGATCGCGGTTCGTCAGGTTACGATAGGCCAGCAATGGCCCGATCGCGTTGCCTGACAGATTCATAAACGTCTGCGGTTTGGCGAGCACGACCGGCCTAGAGCCGATCCGCCCGCTGCCCGTCAGAGCGGAGAACTCTCTGCGAGTGACTGCTATCGAGTGGCGCTTTGCAAGCTCATCGACCACCAGAAACCCGACATTGTGAGGCGTACCCGTATAGCGCTCGCCCGGATTGCCCAGACCGGCGATACAGCAGGCGCGCCCCGATATTTCCTCCACCGAGCGAGCGCAGCCTTACTTCTTCTTGGCGGGCTCGGCGCCTTCTTCTTCCTTCTTGCCCTTCTTGATCACTTCGGGCTCGGAAGCGGGCGTAGCGGCTCCAGTTTCTGCGGCTGCGGGCGTCTCTTCGGCCTTGATCGAAACCACGTGCGTGATCACCGCGTCGGGCACGGTCACCAGCTTCATCGAACCCTGCATCGGAATATCAGCGGCGCGGATGCTCTGCCCGATCATCAATTCCGAAACATTGACCACGAACTGTTCCGGAATATCGTCGGGCAGGCATTCGATTTCCAGTTCGCGCGTTACCACGTCCTGAATGCCGCCCTGCAGCTTGACACCCTTCGGATCGCCCTGGGTGACGATCGGCACCTTGACCGTGATGCGCTTGGTCAGATCGATGCGCTTCAGATCGACATGCAGCAGCGTGTCCTTGATCGGATCGTACTGCCAGTCGATGATCATGACCGGCGTCGTGCTTCCGTTGCTGCCCAGGTTGAAAATCGTGTTGTGACCCGTTTTGCTGCTCAGGATTTTCGTGAGCTGCTTCGGATCGACCGCCACCGGAGTTGCGCCGTCCGCGCCTCCATAAACCACTGCGGGCAAAGAGCCCTTCGCGCGCAGCCGCCGTGCTTCATTCTTTCCGCGCGAATCTCTCGGCTCCGCGGTAACCGTTATATCTCTTCTCATCCTCTTCCCTTCTCTGCCGGACGGCGGCGCTCATGAATTTGCGCTCCGGACCCGGCTTGAAGAACCCGCTCGTCAGACCGGGCTGTTCACTTGCTATATAAACAACGTACTGACCGATCCACCTTCATGGATCGACTGGATCGCTCTTGCCAACAACGAACCTACCGACAGCACCTTAATCTTCGTGCATGCCGCCCCTTGCTCACTCAACGGAATCGAGTTGGTCACAACCAGCTCCTGCAATTCCGAATTCGTAATTCTCTCCACCGCCGGCCCCGATAGCACCGCGTGTGTCGCACAGGCCGTCACGCTTTTGGCACCCTGTGCGAGCAGCGCTTCCACACCTTTCACCAGCGTCCCTGCGGTATCCACCAGATCGTCTACCATCAGGCAATGCTTCCCGCGCACCTCGCCGATGATATTCATCACTTCCGCAACGTTCGCATCCGTCCTGCGCTTATCGATAATCGCCAGCGGCGCTCGCAGGTTCTTGGCAAACGATCGCGCGCGCTCCACACCGCCCGCATCTGGCGAAACAATGATCAGATCGCTGTCGAACCGTTCGCGGAAGTACTCGACCATCACCGGCGCAGAAAACAGATGATCCACCGGGATATCGAAAAAGCCCTGAATCTGAGCGGCGTGCAGATCCAGCGCCAGCACCCGGCTCGCTCCGGCCCGCTCAATCAGGCTTGCCACCAGCTTCGCCGAGATCGGCATGCGCGGACGGTCCTTACGATCCTGCCGCGCGTATCCATAGTAGGGTAGCACCGGCGTGATGCGTTCCGCGCTCGCCCGCTTCAAGGCGTCGATGATCAGCAGCAGCTCCATTAAGTGGTGATCCACCGGCGTACAGGTCGGCTGCACCACGAAGACATCGGCACCCCGCACGTTCTCCTGAATCTGCAGATGCGTTTCGCCATCGGCAAAGCGCTTGATCATGATGTTGCCCACCGGGCAATCCAGCGCTTCGCAGATCTCCGCAGTCAGCGCCGGATTCGCCGTCCCGCTGAACACTTTGAAGTCCGTGAAAAGAGCGCGCGCGGGTTTAGGAGCCGACATTCTCTCTCTGCTGTTTCAATCCAATCGCCATACTCAAAGATCTACGCAAAGCAGCTCGCGGCCGCCGCTGATCCCAGCGCGCGACGCCAGCGGTTGCGGTACTGCCGCCGGCTCACAAATTTGACCGCATGCACCGTATTCTGCGGAAACGAAGCTAGCGCCCGAGTGCGCGCCGCGTCGTCCGCAAAATTCGCCCAAATGGCCGATCCGCTGCCGGTCATGAGCGCCGGTTTCGCTCCCGCTTTGTTTAACTTACGCACGACTTTCTCAAGCTCCGGATGAACCCGGAAAACCGGTCCTTCGAAATCGTTTTTCAGCGGAATTTGCGCCAGCGCGGACCCGGATAAATTCCAGATTACACGTTGAAACTCTCTCAGCATAGGAGACTCAGCTTCCGAAGTCAATGGACCTGCCGTTTCGCGCGCTAACAACCGGTACGCTTCCCCCGTAGAGACGTGCACACCGGACGCGACTACCAGTACGGAGCCGGCCTTCGCATCGGGCAGCGGATACAACTCCGTGCCCCGGCCAAAGCCGAGCGCGGTACCACCATACAGAAAGAAAGGAACGTCGGAGCCGAGCATTTCGCCCATCGCAACCAGTTCCTCGATCGGCAAGCGGCGCCCGGCGAGCGCAGGCAGCGCGATCAGCACCGAGGCGGCATTGCTCGATCCGCCACCCAGGCCTGCGCCCATGGGAATGCGCTTTTCGAGTGCGAAACGAACTCGCGCTTTGAACTTCAGCCGGTCCAGCACAAGCCGCGCGGCACGGACCACCAGATTGTCCGCGATCTCAACTGAACTTGCGAGCTCAATTTCCGTGCGGCGCGCGGGCTCGAGCTCAATGCTCAGTTTGTCGCTCAGGCTGATCGTTTGAAAAATCGTGCGCAGCTCATGAAAGCCGTCCGCGCGCTTATGCAAAACGCGCAGATCGAGATTGAGCTTCGCAAGCGACGGTACGCCGACTCTGGTCACCCGCTAGTACTGGAGCAGCGAAAACACGTCGTAGCGCGCCAGCTTCTCGCGGCCTTTCAGAAACCCAAGCTCGATAACAAAGCCGAGGCCCACCACTCTGCCTTCGAGCATTTCCACCAGCCCCGCCACCGCCGAAGATGTGCCGCCCGTGGCGAGTACGTCGTCGATGATGAGCACATTCTGGCCGCGCGCAATCGCGTCCGCATGAATCTCGAGCTGATCGGTGCCGTACTCAAGCTGGTATTCGATACTGCGAACAGTATGCGGCAGCTTCTTTGGTTTTCTTACCGGAACGAAGCCGGCCCCCAGCGCCAGCGCCATCGCAGGAGCGAAGAAATAGCCACGCGCTTCGATGCCTATGACAACATCGACCGGCGTCTTGCGATAGTGCTCGCTCAGCGCGTCCACGGTTTCACGAAAGCCATTGCGGTCCTTGAGCAGTGTCGTGATGTCGTAGAAGTTGATGCCCGGTTTGGGGAAATCCGGAACTTCGCGGATCAGTGCTTTCAGGCTCTCCTGCGTGGGAGCGGGCGTCGTTGCATTTACGGGCACGAACTGAATTTTAACAAGACTGCGCCGCTTCGTTACTCTGGAGTGCAGAAGCCCCGTGCCCTCCTCCCTTCCCGCCGAAGCTCTCACCCGCATCCTGAGCGAAACTTTTGGCTTCGCGGAATTTCGCGCTGGCCAGGATGCCGTTTGCAGCGCCGTCTGCACCGGGCGCGACGCTCTGGTTGTGATGCCAACCGGCTCCGGCAAGTCGCTTTGCTACCAGCTGCCCGCCATCGCTCTTGGCGGGACCGCGCTTGTGATCAGCCCCCTGATCGCGCTCATGGAAGATCAGGTGGCGAAACTGCGCGAGCGTGGCTTGCATGCCGAGCGTATCCATTCAGGGCGGCCTCGGGAAGCTTCGCGCGCCGCGGCCATGGACTATCGCGACGGAAAGTTACAGTTTCTGTTCCTCGCGCCCGAGCGATTCTCGGTGCCGGGCGTAACGGCCTTTCTCGCGCGCCGCAAACCCTGCCTCGTCGCCATCGATGAGGCCCACTGCATATCGCAATGGGGCCACGATTTCCGGCCTGACTACCGCATGCTAAGTCAGCATCTGCCCGCGTTTCGCCCCGCACCCGTGATCGCCTTGACCGCAACCGCGACGCGTGTCGTCCAAAGCGATATCGTCCAACAGCTGGCGCTCGAAAATCCGCTGCGCTCCATCCAGGGCTTCCGCCGCAAGAACATTGCCATTGAAGTGGTCGAAATTCCGCCGGCCGCCCGCCGCGATTCGGTGCTCGAAATTCTGCGCAGTGCAGACCGTCGGCCCGCAATCATCTACGTGCCCACCCGCAATGATGCCGAAGAACTCGCCGTCGATCTGAACCGGCACTTTCGCGCCGATGCCTACCACGCCGGATTGAACGCCGACCATCGCCAGCGCGTCCAGCGCGAGTTCCTGTCGGGCGAGCGCGAGGTGATCGTGGCAACGATTGCCTTTGGCATGGGCATCGACAAGCCCGATGTGCGCACCGTGATCCATACCGCGCTGCCGGGCAGCACCGAAGCGTACTATCAGGAGATCGGACGCGCCGGCCGCGATGGACTCCCGAGCCGCGCCATCCTGATGCACTCCTACGCCGATCGCCACCGGCACGATTTCTTCTTCGACCGCGATTACCCCGAGCCCGACGTGGTCGCCGAAATCTTTAACGCACTCCGGCGAGATCGCGCCATTTCCAAAGAGCAGTTACAGAAGCAGTCGCGGCTCGATCCGGCCATCTTCGATACCGCTCTCGAAAAACTCTGGATCCATGGCGGCGCGATCATTGATCCCGAAGAGAATGTCCAGCGCGGCACGGCCGAATGGCGCGATTCCTACATCGGACAGAGCCGCCAGCGCGCCGTACAACTCGAGCAGATGCTGCGTTATGCTGCGGCCGATCAGTGCCGCATGTCTGCGCTGGTGCGCTATTTCGGCGACCATACGGATGCCCAGACGCACTGCGGCAACTGCGATTTCTGCGCACCCCAAACCTGCGTCGCGCAACAGTTCCGCGCCGCCAGCATTCGCGAAGAGAAGACCGCGCATCGAGTCTTGAAGGCTCTCCAGGGCGGCCTGGCGCGATCTTCCGGTAAGTTGCACGCTGAACTTTGTCCGCACGGCGAACTCGATCGTGATCCGTTCGAAGAGCTGCTGGGAGCCATGGCGCGCGCCGGTTTGATCTTCCTGCGCGAGGCGGTTTTCGAAAAGGACGGCAAGCAGATTCCGTATCGCACAGCGCAATTGACGCGCGAAGGCGAAATACTCGAACCCGATGAACCGCTCGCGCTTGAATTGCGGGAGAAACCGGAGCGCCACGCCGGGAAGAAACGGGCATATGCGCCGCGTGCCGAGACAAAGCCGAACGAGATCGACGCCGCCGATCAGCCGTTGTTCGACGCACTGCGCGCCTGGCGATTAGCGGAGGCGAAGGCCAAAAACCTACCCGCATTTCGAATCGCAAGCGATGCCTTGCTGCGCAGCCTGACGGAGGATCGACCGTTGAGTGAAGACGATCTGCTTATGATCCGGGGCGCCGGCCCCGGGTTTGTGAAGCACTACGGAAACGCGATTTTGAAGGTCATCGCCTCCTACGAAACGGCTCGAGTTTCTGAAAATCCCTAACGCCTCGCTTTGATCGGATGACCCGGTTCGGGTACGAAATACGAAGTAACCGGAGCAACCGGTTCGATCCCATTCATATCTGGATTGTTCGCGGCAGGATGAACGCTCGATCCATCGAATACAAAGCGAAACACAAGCGCTTTGGTTGCAATCACTGGTTTGAAATCCTCAGAATCCGGTTTCGAATTCAGATTGCAATCCTCTTCCAGGACCTTCTGCGGAAGTACCGCTTTCCCGGCCCGAACGTTCACGCCAATCTCGACCCTCGCCGGCTGCGATTTCGTCGAGAAACTCACGCGCTCGATGTAGCCAGTGCTCGCGTAACCGTCCGTCATCACGGCGCAACTGTCCAGGCTGTCGGGCACGCTAAAGAATATCTGAGCAGCCCGTAGCGTTGACGCGTCAGGACCGTTCAAATCGAGTAAATACAGAAACTGGTCTTCGATCCCCTGGTGCCCGTCGCTCGATTCGCAAATCAACATATCGCGGCCATCCGTCGCCTTCAACTTTTTGCAATCTGTTGCGATGTAACCGGGCCGATACCAAACCTGCTGATAGCCATTCCCTTCATCGCGCAACAGAAATGCCCCGCCAGATCCGGCCGCATGCGGCTCGCATCCGACCGTACTGAGCAGCACTTCATTTTCTTTGGGAGCGGTAAAATGCCCCATCGTGACCGCGGCGAGGCGCCATCCTCTGCGATCATCTGGAAAACCCGAGTCAGACGGACAAGCAGCGCATGTTTGCGCGTCCTTCACAGGACCAGGACACGCGATCTGCATCAATCGGGCTAATTCGCGAATAGAGAGCTTCGCCGCATCGGACGGAACGGATTGCGCGCATGCCGGAACAGCACCGAGCAGCAGCAGCAATTTCGCCCGGCTTAACACCGCTGCCCGGTGCAATTCACTTTGACTCCGCTTCCGGCCTCGCGTTCTTCTTCCGATGCCGGAAAAACTGCAAGGCAAACGGCACTTCATCCGGATACATGGCGCACCACGCCACGATCCGCTCCAGCTTCGCAATATCGTCCTGAATCGTGCTGATCTCCATCAACTCGGCTTCGACTACCTGTTCATCTCGCTGCATTGCTGCGCAACACCTTTCCCGGAAGCTCGTTTGTCATCTTGCCATCCGCAATCACAGGCACTCCGTTCACCAGCACCCAGCGCATCCCGACCGACAACTGGTTCGGCTTTTCGAATGTCGCCTGATCGCGAATCGACTCCGAATCGAACACGACGACATCAGCCCACATGCCCTGCTTCAGCACGCCGCGATCGGTCAACCGCATCCGCTGCGCCGGTAAAGCGCTGAACTTGCGAATCGCATCTTGCAGCGTCAGCAGCTTTTCTTCACGCACATACTTGCGAAGAATGCGCGGAAATGTCCCGTATGCCCGCGGATGCGGATGCTCGCTCGCCAGAATGCCTTCGGGCGATGTCCCCTGCGAATCGTTGTCGATCGATACCCAGGGCTGCCTGAGCGCCAGTTCCACATCCGGCTCCGACATGCCCGAGACCGCCACCGACATACTCGGGTCTTCAATCAGCAAATCGAAAATCGTATCGATCGCATCTTTGTTCTGCTCTTTCGCAATCTGCGCAATCGTTTTGCCCTGCAACGCCAGCAGCTTCGGATTCGTCACCACGCTCACCAGAATCGCTTCGGGCCCCGGGATCTCCTGCCACTCGTTATCCCATCCCTCGCTGTCCTCGATCATCTGTTTGCGGATACGCGCACGCACGGTCGGATCTTTCAAACGCGCCACCATCTTCGCATCGCCGCCGTCGTGCACCCACAGCGGCACAAACGCCGAAAACGAGTTGAACCACGCTGTGTAGGCATAGGTATCGGCTTCTACATCCACACCAGACTTCCTCGCTGCTTCGATCCGCGCCACGATCTCCGGCATGCGGCCCCAGTTCTTTCTCCCCGCAGCTTTCAAATGCCAGATCTCCACCGGAATATTCGCCTCGCGGCCGATGCGAAATGTTTCCTCGAGCGCCTGATCGATGGCATCGCCTTCGCTGCGCATGTGCGTCGCGTAAATGCCTCCGTACGCGGCTGCTTCCTTCGCCAATGCAATCAACTCATCGGTTTTCGCATACGGAGCAGGCGCATATTGCAGCGCGGTTGATAATCCGACGGCCCCTTGCTGCATCGCTTCCCGCACCAGCGTTCTCATTCGCTCGAGCTCCGCTGCAGTCGGTGCGCGATCGGCATCGCCAATCACCAGGCGCCGGACCTGCGTCGCACCCACGTAGCTCGCCAGGTTGATGCCCATGCCGCGCTGCTCGAGCTGGTCGAAGTACTCGCGCAAATTCGTCCAGTGCGCGTCCGAGTGGTAATGCTTGAGCAGTGGCTCGTAGTCGGTACGAAACAACTCCGGCGTCACGGGTGCGACCGACCCGCCTTCACCCGTAATCTCGCTCGTAATTCCCTGAAAAATTTTGGACGGCAGATGCGGATTCGCGAGAATCGAAAATTCCGACTGCCCGAGCATGTCGATAAAGCCCGGCGCAACGATCAGTCCGCGCGCATCGATCACGCGTTTGGCGCGCGAAGCGTCAAAAACACCGATGCCGGCGATATGGCCACTGCGAATGGCAACATCGCCCGAATACCACGGCGAACCGGTCCCGTCGATGATGTGGCCGTTGCGGATAAGAACGTCGAAGTCCTGCGCGAAAGCACTCGACGCCAACAGCGCCAACGCCAGGAACGTCGCTCTCCGCCGCACCTTCTATTGACCGCTCGGAGGCTGCTGGCTCAGACTGCCGACATTGCCCTTGTCAACCACAAAGGCGCCAGTATCGACGAACGTCGGATACGGCGAAAAAACATTCTGCGCCCAGTTCTGCGAGAGTGGTTTGGCCGGATGGTGATGAATGTCGTCGAGCAGCTTCGTGCCGTAATATCCCATGGTCCAGGGCTTTTGCGCCACCGTGGCCGAGATCACGCCCTTGTTGATCCACTCGACCGTACCCGGGTCGGTGTCCATCGCGATGATCTTCACCTTTCCTGCCATGCTGCTGCGATTCACTACATCGGCCACTGCCGGGCAAGCCAGCGCTTCCAGACAGATAAACGCATCCACCTTCGCTTTCGCATCCAGCAGTTTCTTCGCCGAGTCGAAGGCAATGTCCGAATTGCCATTCATGTCCACCGTCTGGAAGATATGAATGTCCGTATGATCGGCGAAAGCAGCGGTGTAGCCGGCCAGGCGATCTTTCAAATTGTTCTGCGTCGGAATCGTGTAAATGACCACGTTACCTTTGCCGTTCAAAAGCTTCGCCGCCACTTTACCGCCGATCATGCCGGCATTGAAATTGTCGGTACCGACGAAAAAGATGCGTTTGCTGTCGGGCGCATCCGAATCGATGGTGATCACGGGAATGCCCTGATCAATCGCGGCGTTGATGTCGGGCGCGAGCAACGTCACATCCGAAACGGACACGAGAATGCCCGATGGCTTTTCCGCTACCGCCCGCCGGAACGCATCATGCTCACCCTGCGGATCGTGACCGTCGGGCCCCTGCAGCTCAGACTTCACTTTCATCTCGGCTGCAGCATGGTTCAGTCCCTGCACCGCGCTTTGCCAGTACGGAATCTTGCTGTTGTCAGCGACGAGAATGTATTTCTCCGTCGGTTCATGCGGCGTGGCAGCGCAGCCCGCCATAAAAAGCAGCGCAGCTCCGGAAGCTGCCAAAACTAAAAAGCGCCCAGTTTTTCCCATGTCACGATACCTTGCGCGAAAGTGTATCACGACCACCGCTTTTCAGACATCTTCTGCCTGCATGTTATGCTTTCAGCCCGGCTGCGGCTCCAGACGGAAGTAAACCGCGGCAAGCGGCGGCAAATCGACCGTTACCGAATAGCGGCGTCCATGCGAAGGAACCGGCGCCGTATCCACACCGCCAAAATTGCCCCGCCCGCTTCCGCCATAAATCTTTGCGTCGGTATTCAAAAGCTCCCGCCAGAAACCCTTCTCAGGCAAGCCGATGCGATAGTTGGCGCGCGGAACCGGGCTGAAATTGCAGATCACGGCGATTCGCTGCCGTTCGCCCATTCCTTTGCGCAGGAAGCTGAGCACGTTCTTCTCCGCATCGTGCACGTCGATCCATTCGAAGCTCGCCGGAGTTTGCTCGCCCTGCCGCAACGCCTGCTCCTCCCGATAAAGCCGGTTCAGATCACCAACCAGCAAACGCAGAGCGGAATGGTTTTCCTCTTTCAGCAGCTGCCAATCCAGGCTGGTTTCATGATTCCACTCGTTCCACTGCCCAAATTCATCGCCCATGAACAGCAGCTTCTTGCCGGGTTGCGCGTACATATAGGCAAACAGCAGCCGCAGGTTTGCGAATTTCTGCCAGTCGTCACCCGGCATTTTGGCAAGCAGCGAGCGCTTCCCGTAAACGACTTCATCGTGCGAGAGCGGCAGGATGAAATTCTCGTTGAACGCATAAATCATCCGAAACGTGAGCTCGTGATGATGGTACTTGCGGAAATAAGGATCCTGCTCCATGTACTGCAACGTGTCGTGCATCCATCCCATGTCCCACTTGAACCCGAATCCAAGACCGCCAATATAAGTGGGCCGCGAAACCATCGGCCATGCAGTCGATTCTTCCGCAATCGTCTGCACATCCGGATGGTTGCGATAGACGTCTTCGTTGAGCCGGCGCAAAAATCCAATCGCGTCCAGATTTTCGCGGCTTCCGTATTCGTTCGGTATCCATTCGCCCGGCTTCCGCGAGTAGTCGAGATACAACATCGAGGCAACCGCATCCACGCGCAGGCCATCGGCGTGATACTTCTCCAGCCAGAACAACGCCGAGCTCAGTAGAAAACTACGCACCTCGCCTTTGCCGTAGTCGAAAATAAAACTGTTCCAGTCGGGATGAACGCCGCGCCTCGGATCAGCCGGCTCAAACTCGTGCCCCCCGTCGAAATTGCCCGGGCCATGCGGATCCGTAGGAAAATGCGACGGCACCCAATCCAGAATCACGCCGATACCGTTGCCATGCAGTTCGTCGATCAGCCGCATAAAGTCCTGCGGCTCGCCGTAGCGGCTCGTCGGAGCGAAATAGCCGGTGGTCTGGTAACCCCACGAGCCATAAAACGGATGCTCCATAACGGGCAGCAGCTCCACATGCGTAAAGCCCATTTCCTTCACGTATGGAACGAGCTCTGCTGCGATCCCGGCGTAGTTGGGGAAGCCGTCCGCGGGTTTGCGCCACGATCCCAGATGCACTTCATAAATCGCAATGGGCGCATTCAGGCTGTTGGCCGCGCGGCGCGATTCCATCCACGCCTGATCGTTCCAGTGGTACTCGAGATCCCACACGATCGAGGCATTCCCTGGCGGCTGCTCCTGGAGAAACGCAAACGGATCTGCCTTTTCGATCACTCGGCCGTCTTCGGTTTCAATGCGGAATTTGTAGTGGGTTCCTTTCCTCACTCCGGCCACGGTCCCCTGCCAGATACCCGCACCCGCCGCAGATAACGCCGCTCCATTCTGCTGCCATTCATTGAAACTGCCCACAACCGAAACAGCGCGAGCACGTGGAGCCCACACCGCAAACCGTGTGCCCTCGACTGTGAGATGCGAGCCCAGCACTTCGCCCAGCCGCTCGTGCGTGCCTTCTCGAAACAGGTACAGATCGTTTTCGGTGATATTTCTGCTCGGAACGGGCATGCCGGTTAACGCACGAGGCTCAGTATTCCAAGCACTGGAATTTGCAGCCAGTCCGGACGGTTGTTCAGTTCGTAGCCAACTTCGTACAGCGCCTTCTGTAACAGAAATGCATCCAGCAGAACGCGGCGTTCGCGCGCATTATCCGGTACAAACGGTTTGCCCTCGGCGGCTCCGAAATAGCTTTGTAGATACGCCGCGCTTACGTACGCATTCCAGGCCGCGGCCCACGCTTCCACTCGTTCGCGCGATCCCGGAGCGATCACCAGTCCCGGAACCTGCCCGAACAAGGCGGCAAACGCGGCATACTGAAACGAACGCACCATTCCCGCCACATCGCGCAGCGCCAGCGCTTTGGCGCGCCGCTCCGCCAGCGGCCGCGCGGGTTCGCCTTCGAAGTCGATGATCATGAAATCGCGGCCCGTGTACAGAACCTGCCCGAGATGATAATCGCCGTGATGCCGTATCCGAACCGCTGATACCGATTGCTCTTGAATGGCTGCAAACCGTTCCGCAACGTGGTTCTCCAGCCGCAGCAGTTCGCGCACTGGTTCCACCACCGCCCCGCTCACAGCCGCCTGCTTGCGCCGCAGCAGCCCAAAAACGATATCTGCTTCGCCCACCAGATCGCGGTGCAAGCGGCCGGCATCCTCTGCGGTGAATGGCTCCGGCGCAAAGTCGGCGTCTGCTGCCCCGCTCGCAAGCGCCGCATGCATTTCAGCTGTACGCCGTCCCAGCAGCGCCGCCGATTCGAGGTACGAGCCAATATAGGAGCGAATCTTCTCCGGCACTTGTGCACTGCTCAATTCCAGCGGATGCTCCGATTCGCGTCGAGGCGGGTCCGTATCGCTCGCCAGCGCACGCTCGAAGAATCCGGTCAGTTGCTCGAGTGTATGCTTCCATGCGTCGCCTTCGTTCCGCACAAACGCCTGCAGAATGCCTGCCGCTGAAGCTTGCCCCTCGTGCTCATAGCTCAAATTCCCCAGTACGGCCGGCGTGTTGACAAATCGATGCACGGTCAGAAAATTTCCGATCTCCACATCCGGATTCGTCCCCTGCTCGAGCTTCCGAAACAGCTTTAAAATGTAACAGCCATTGTAGATAATCGAGGTATTACTCTGTTCCGCTCGCGACACTGCGCTCTCCAGCGCCGCGTCGCCGCATTTGCGCTCCAGCGCACCGGTTCGCGATGCAATCAGTGTGCCCCGCCTGCCCGGAATACGCCGTTCGCAGGCAATCGCGTTCAGCAGTTCGTCGCGGAAACGCTTCTCGTTCAGCGCATTCGTAAGCGCATGATCTCCGGCGCGAGCGATCGCCTCTCCCGAGTCCGCCTGAGCAAGAGCAATCGGAAGAACATACCGATCGCCTTCGCCTTCGCTGTAGCGAATGCCGAGGACCAGGAAATAATAGTCCGTTTCCGGCAGTCGTAACGCATCCTCGATCTCGATCCCCGTAATCTGCTTCGTCTTCGCGCGAAACCAGCGGCTTCCGGCAACGTACTCCTTCAGCGCATCTCCGAGCCGTGCATCTTCAAAAATCGCATTCATCGCTTCGCGCCTCAGAGGAAGTACTCGAAATCGTTTTCCACTCGCAGCCGTCGCCGGATCTGCAGAATGTGCCCCGGCAGGCTCTCCGGCCGCAGTTCCACGTAATTGCGCGGGCCGCTCCAGACGTAATGCGCGCCGGTCAACAGATCGTTCGCCTGATACGGCCTGTCCTCCTCAATACCTAGCTTCCTCAGCGGCAAATCGACAAATCCTGACTGCACGTAATGCGGGTCCAGATTCACCACCATCAGCAGCAGATTACTTCCGTCGGGCGCGTTCTTGCTGTAGCAGAGCAATTGCTCGTTATCCACCGGATGAAACTGCAGTGTCCAGTCGTTCTGCAGAGCCGGATTCTGATGCCGGATGCGATTCACCAGCGCAATGAATTCACGCAGGCTGTCGGGCCGCTCCAGATCCCACACCCGCCGCTGATATTTCTCCGAATCGAGATACTCTTCGCTGCCCTGTCGTACCGGCTTGCTCTCCATCAGCTCAAAAGCAGGTCCGTACATCCCGTAATTTGCCCCGAGCGTTGCCGCCAGAAAAAATCGAATGAGAAATGCCGAGCGCGTGCCGATCTGCAGAAATTCCGTCAGGATATCCGGCGTATTCGGCCACTGATTCGGTCGGAAGAATTCGTGCACCGGAGTCTGCGTGAGCTCCGTCAGATACTCCGTGATCTCGCGCTTGGCATTGCGCCAGGGGAAATATGTGTACGACTGACTGAACCCGAGCTTCGCCAGCCGGTACATGATCTTCGGCCGCGTAAAGGCCTCCGACAGGAACAGCACTTCCGGCGTTTTCTTCTTCAGCTCCGTAATCACCCACTCCCAGAACGGGAACGCTTTGGTATGCGGATTGTCCACGCGGAAAATGCGCACACCATTCTCGATCCAGAATTCGAAGACGCTCTTCAGTTCCTGCCAGAGTCCCTGCCAGTCTTCGGTCTCATAATCGAACGGATAAATATCCTGATACTTCTTCGGCGGATTTTCGGCGTATTGAATCGTGCCGTCTGGCCGCTTCTTGAACCAGTTTTCGTGCTCGGTCACATACGGATGATCCGGCGAGACTTGAAACGCGATGTCGAGCGCGATGTCAATGCCGTACTCTTTGGCTCGCTCGACAAAATGCCGAAACTCCTCGAGCGTTCCCAATTCCGCGAGAATCGACTTGTGTCCACCTTCCGCCGCCCCGATCGCCCATGGGCTGCCCACGTCTCCCGGTTCGGAATTGACGGAATTGTTCTTGCCCTTGCGAAATTTCGTTCCGATCGGATGTATCGGCGGCAGGTATAGTACGTCGAATCCCATCTCGGCGACGTACGGCAGCCGCGCCTCGCAATCGGCAAACGTTCCATGCCGCGCCGGATCGGGCGATGCCGAGCGCGGAAACATCTCATACCAGGTGCTGAAGCGCGCCCGCACCGGATCCACCACGATCGCCAGCTCGCGATGATACTGCGTCTCGAAACGCCGGTCCGGATAAAGCGTCATCAGCGCATGCAGCACGACGTCCACCGCCAGTGTTCGCCTCTTGATCGAATCGGACTCGGTTCGTAGATCCTTTGCACGCGCGCGCAACTGCTGCGCATCATCGCCTTTCGCGCGCCCCGCCGCATCTTCGATCAACTCTGCGCCAATCTGGTAGTCGAGCGGCGTATCGCTCTCGGCCTGAATGCGTTTCCGCAGGTCGCGCAGCCAGGTCTCCCAATGATCCACCCACGCCCGCAGTGTGTAACGATAGCGGCCCAGCTCGGCCGCCGAAAACTCACCCGTCCAGCGATCGTTTACCAGCGCCCGCATGGGAGTCTCGCTCCAGTTCGAGTCCTTCTCACGCCGGTAACAGAGCACAGCCGAAATTGCGTCGTGCCCGTCTGTGAAAATGTCGGCTTCCACCTGCACGCGATCGCCCACGGTCCGTTTCGCCGCAAACCGGCCGCAGTCAATCTCCGGTGTTACGCCTTCGATAATGACTCGTTGCCGTCCGTTTTCCGTCATTGCACGTGGGACAAGGCTGGCGCTCATGCTGTTACAGCCGAGATGCTTTCTGCTGCCCGATCAGTTCCTTGTAAAGCTCGATCGTCTGCGCGGCGATAGACGACCAGGCAAATTTTTCTTCGACCCGTCTTCGCCCCGCTTGGCCGAATCTCCTGCACTTCTCCGGATCAGCCAGCAGTTCCGAAAGCCTGTCGGCCAGATCGCGCGCAAACTGATCCGGCTTCGTCGGAAAAGCCGTTACCGGATCCTGCTCGAACGGTACTAGATAGCCCGTCTCACCATTCACTACCACTTCCAGAATCCCGCCCGTCGCGCTGGCCACCACCGGCGCCCCGCAAGCCATCGCCTCCAGATTGATAATCCCGAACGGCTCGTACACCGAGGGACAGCAGAAAATTCGAGCGTGGCTATAAAGCTCAATCGCCTCCTGTTTCGTCACCATCTTTTCAATCCAGACAATACGCGGATTGTGCGCGCGCGCTTCTTCCACTTTCTGCCGCATCTCGGCCGCGATCTCCGGCGTGTCGGGCGCTCCCGCGCACAGCACCACCTGCATATTCGCCGGCAAGTAGCGAATCGCATCCACCAGATGCGTCACACCCTTCTGCCGCGTGATGCGCCCCACGAACAAAATGTACGGCGCGCTCTGATCCACTCCGTATTTCTCGAGTGCCCCCGTCGAGCTCTTGCGCTGATACTCGTCCAGATCAATCCCGTTATAGATAACGTGAACCCGCTCGGGAGCAATTGCCGGATAGGCGCGCAGAATATCTTCTTTCGTCCCGTTCGAAACCGCAATCACCGCATCCGCATCCAAAATCGCGGTCCGCTCCATCCACGAACTCATCGCATACCCGCTGCCCAGTTGCTCCGCTTTCCACGCCCGCAGCGGTTCCAGGCTATGCGTTGTCAGCACAAACGGAACACCATACAGCTTCTTCGCCAGGAACCCGGCCATCGAAACGTACCAGGTATGCGTATGCACCACATCCACGCCCTGGAGCGCTTTGATCTGCGTCAGATTCAGACTGAACGCTTCGAGCGCCGTCTTAAATTTCCCCTCCGTACCGTTCGTGATCTCGCTCCAGGGCAGAGCCCCGCGCACATGCAGCGCGCCGTTATCGGAATGCTGCTCACCCCAGCAATGCACCTCCACTTCGATCTTCTTGGCGAGCTCGCGGCTCAGGTATTCCACATGCACACCCGCCCCCCCGTAGACGTTCGGCGGATATTCTCTGGTAAACAGCGCTGCTCGCAATTCCGCGTCCTCCCGACTGAGAAAGTACCATGAGCCCTCTGCTCAGTCGCCATTCGCAATGCCCAACATTTTTGAGTGACACGATTTTGCGCTTCCGCCCGGTTACCACTAACCTCCGCATTTGCCGCTCTTAGGCGCAAGACTCCGCGCGCACCCCCCGCCGTATCTGCCGGACGCCCGTTGTACATTTACCTACGATGAACTGGTTCCTGATCGGCAGAGCACTGCGCCTCGGGTTCCTGCTGCGCGTGCCTTTGCTGACGCTCGTGCTGCTGGCCGGGCTCGGTCCGGTTTCCGAATGGACCGGCGCTCGCTCGCTGCTCGGCAACTTATTTAATCAGCAAAACGATGCTGGCGCCGTCTGGTTCGATACCTTCGCCGTTTCTTTCGCCGCTTTTCTGCTCGCGTTTACGGCCGTTACCGCCATCAATCTCGTGCTGCATTACGGCGCGCTCCGCTTTAGCGACGACCCCGGCACCTCGCCCCGCTTCCATATCGCGCAGAAACGGCCCGGCCTCACATTCACAGTCGGCACTTTGGCGGCCGTCGTCCTCGTCGCCACGGTCATCTGGCAAACCGGGCGCGATCAGCTGACCGCCACTCTCGGCGCAGCTCTCACCGCATTTCTGGCCGCGTGTTTGATGACGCTCGCCGCCAAAATCGTTCAACTAGCGCTTACCGACGCCTCCGTCACCCCACACCCTCCGCCCTTTCTCGTCTTTCCGGTCTACCGCATCCGCTTCCTCGAAAAGCGCTTCGACGATCTCTACTGCTGGCCCGCTCCCGATGCGCCCTCCCGGCTCGCCCGCCTCGTGCGCCGTGCCAAATACGGCTTGAGTGGTTGGAGTCAGTGGCTCTATCAAATCGTCGAGGGCGCCGCGCAAGGCTATCTCTCCACCACACAAATCCCCCACGGCCGCCGTCTCAAGCTGCGTTCCGGCCATGTCTTCGCTTTAACCCTGGCGCTCCTGGCACTCGCTACCTATCTGATCGTCGGCTATAACAAGTCCTACATCACCCCGCGCCCCGCATCCGTCCCGGCACTCGCCTATGTCCTGCTGTTCCTGATCGTCTGCTGCTGGTTCCTGTCCGCCCTGACGTTCTTCCTCGATCGCTACCGCTTTCCGCTTCTCGCCGGACTCCTCGTGCTCGGCTCCATCACCGCATCCGTCCCCCAGTCCGATCATTTCTTTCGTGTCGAAACATCCAGCACAGTCCCGCGCCTTGCCAACGTTCGTCCCGACAACTTTCTTTCACCCGGCGACTACCTGAGCGCCCGTGTCGCGCAAAGCTCTGCCGTCACTCACCATCCCCGGCTGATCGCGATCGCCACGCCCGGCGGCGGAATACAAGCCGCTGCCTGGACCGCGGAAGTCCTCCAGCACCTCGACGCCATGTTTCCCGACACCAATAGCGCTCCCGGTTTTCGTCGCTCTGTCGTGCTCATCAGCTCGGTATCCGGCGGTTCGCTCGGCTCGCTCATTTATGCCGCCAGCTTCGCCGGCAACGTGAATCCGAACTGCGTAGCCCCCAACGCCCGCACCTCCGCCATCGACGAAGTCGCCTGGGGCCTCACGAGTCCCGATTTCTGGCGCGCCGTCATTCCTCTGTTCCGGCGTCATCCCGAAATCGATCGCGGCTGGGCACTCGAGCAGAAGTGGGCCGTCGTGAACGGTCTCAGCCCCGAGCCAGGCTGCACCGTTTGCGTTCACTCCAATCTGACTTGCGTCGGCCAGAATCCCGCTTCCTTTTCGCTTCCCGCCGCAAACGATACTTATCTCTCCGATTGGGCCGCGCGCGGTACTGCCCTGCCCGCGCTTATCTTCAACGCCACTCTGCTCGAACGCGGCCAGCACGTGGTATTCTCCACCACCCGCTTTCCCGATAAAGATGACCCGCGCGGCATCGTCAACTTCTATTCCCTCTACCCCAACCTCTCCACGCCATTCGATATCCGCGTCAACACAGCCGCGCGCTTATCGGCTTCGTTTCCCTACGTTGCTCCTGCAGCACGCCCGAATCTCAGCACGCCCTACGCCGGCGATTTTCATTTCGTCGACGGTGGCTATTACGACAACCTGGGCGTCGATTCGCTCATCGGATGGCTGGCCACAGCGCTTCGACAACAGCCCGCACTGGTCCGCGAAGTGCCCGAAATCCTCATCCTGCAGATCCGTCACTTCAACCCCAAGGCGCTCGCCCCCGGACGCCGCGCCGGCTGGAGCTTTCAACTGCTTGCGCCCCTTCGCGCGCTGCTCAATATGTGGAATACAGCCCCAGTCAACCGCGATCGCAACGAACTCGATCTCTTCGCCCGGAATCTCCAGTCTTCGACTGGTCTCAAGATCGCGAGCGCGACGATTCCCTACTGCGGACTCGACTACAGCCGGCCCGGCGATGCCGAAAAAACCATCGACGCCTGTATCGCCTCCGCAGGAGGCCGGCCCGCCGCTTCCCATCCCCAGCGCTTCGCCGCATCTTTGTCATCGTCCAGCTCGCGAAAGCGCGCGATCGATTGTGCCGACCCGCCTCTCTCCTGGAAGCTGACCGCCGATCAGAAAACGTGCCTCGATGAAACCTGGCGCGCCTACGCGGCCGGCGACCCCAACGGCGCCCTCCAGTCCATACGTCAATTTCTTTATGGCCAGAATCTCAATCCGGGTGCTCGATAGAGCCTACAGCAGGCAGGCTCTGCTGGCCGGCCTTGCCGCCCTCGCAGTCTTGATCTGGTCCGTGTGGATGCAGTTCGCCTTCACAGTCTGGCCGCGGCCCTACTGGTTCGAGCATCGTTTCGCGCGTCCCGTCGATTCGCCTTTGCTCGCGCTCGAGTTTTCACGCACCCCGGCCGAAGCCGCCACTGTTTTTCAACAGAACGATCCCAACAACCCCGATCCCGGCCGCGTCTCCAAAGCCCGGCAGTCGCTCTCGTTCCGCATCGTCCTCGCCTGCGTCCGCGTGCCACTTACCGCGCTCTATCTGTTCCTCTGGAGCTGCTGTTATCAGCCTGCAAGACGCTTCGGCACGTTGTTACTCGCCACCCTTAGCCTGTGGACCCTCATCTCCTGGACCGAATACGGCATCCTGCTCTCCGGCCATCCGCCTGTTCCCATCGCCGCCGCTGTCATGTGGCTCTTCGCCGCGCTCACGATAGTACTAACCGGTACACCTCTATTGCGCAAAAAGCCCGGACCGTACTCCACCGGCACTCGCCGGCTACTCGCTCTGGCTCACGTTGCTTCCGGCGCTTTGGTTTTTTCCGCAATCTGCTTCGATCAACTGCCCTGGCTAGAGGCCGGCCAGAAGATTTTCACCGCGACCATTCTCTTGAATCTGGTCGGCTTGCTCGGCCCTCTGTTTGCCACCAAAGGCGTCGTCCAGGTTTCCGATCCGAATTTCTGTGAAAAGAGAAAAAAATCCGCTCCGCCGGACTCCGGCGCACCCGCGTCTTTCACCACTGATGGCGCTTGAGCGTGCCGTCGTCGCAGATCTTGGAAAATTCCACATGCCCGCCCGCTCGCCGCACTGGCATGCCGATAAAACGGGCTTCCCGTAGCGTGCTCACAAACTCGCTGCGCGCCGCACCTTTCTTCGGCCGGATGTCGAGGCGATACTTGTACCCATATTCCAATGCCAGCAGATTCAGCCGGCTCTCGACCAGTATTTCCGGGCGATCAGCACCCTCCCAGAAATCCTTGAACGTTCCGTGGTGAAGAACCAGCGCCATAAATATTCGGCAAAACAAAAAAACAACTCAGCTACTGCCGCTATTATAAGTGTTTTGCGTTATTAAACCCGCTTATTCGGCGCATGCTGGGCGGTTTGCCGCAACTCGCCGAATCCTTAAACAAAACAATTCTGCTTTCGCTAACGCTGTACTTTTCGCCAGATCGCCTAGTACTTATTCAACAGGAAACGCCGGGCGCCACGCCCGGCTCAATGAGAAAGGAAAGCTCTCATGCTGCGCCGGTTATTACTTGCATCTTTCGTAGCCGTAGCTTTGGGATCGGTCCCCGCGCTCGCCACCGACCGCGTCATCGTTCGCTTTAATCTCGGTCTTCCCGCTCTTCAGAACGATTGCGCGCTGCTCGGTTGCACAATCGCGGAAACTCTCGATGGCGCTACCGGTTCGCTCTTTCTGGTTACTGCGCCCGACACGCTGGATCTCAATCAACTGCTCTCCGCCATCCTCAACCTCACCGGCGTCGTCGATGCCGAAGTCGATCAGATTGCCAACGTCTCTGGCTCTGCAACTTCTATTCCTCCGGCTCTGAACGATAACAAAGCCGTCCAGTACTACGGCGCAACCGTGATCGATGGCTACGTCCATCAGCCCGCCACCTCCATCGTCCGCCTCTCGAATATGCGGGATGCCTTCCCCAATGCCACTGGCGCGGGAATCGTGGCGGTCATCGATACCGGTGTCGATCCCAACCATCCCGCACTCAAAGGCGTTCTGCTCCCCGGCTACGATTTCACTCGCAATCGCGCCGGTGCTGACGAGACCGCCGATGTCACGCTTGGCCAGACCCCTGTTGTGAACGGTGTTCCGCCCACCTGGGTCAGCGGAAGCGGCGATTCCAGCGACCTCGATCAGTCCACCGCCGCCGTCGTCGATCAGTCCACCGCCGCCGTGGTCGACGGCAATCCGCAGTACGGCGATTTCGGTCATGGCACCATGGTCGCCGGCCTGGTGCATCTGGTCGCACCCACCGCCCGCATTCTTCCGCTAAAAGCCTTCAAGGCCGATGGAACCGGCTACACCTCCGACATCCTGCGCGCCATCTATTACGCCATCGCAAGCAATACCAACGTCATGAACATGAGCTTCAATCTAACGTCGTATTCCACCGAGCTCGCCATCGCCGTCCATACCGCCACGCTCACCGGTATCGTTTCGGTCGCCGCAGCCGGCAACAGCGGCGAGAAAACGCTCGTGTATCCGGCTGCGCTTGTAGACGTCATCGGCGTCGCCTCCACCAACAACCACGACCAGCTTTCCACCTTCTCTAATTACGGCCCGCAACTGGTCTGGGTCGCCGCACCCGGTGAAGGCGTCATCACCACCTATCCCTTCGGCACCTGGGCCGCAGCCTGGGGCACCTCGTTCAGCACGCCGCTCACCTCCGGCCTGGCCTCCGTGTTGATGAGCATCAATGCGCCCTGCGGCCCCTACTCCGCTGCCCAGTCGATCGCTCACGCCAAGTGGATCAACTACAACCTGGGCCACGGCCGCATCGACCTCTATCAGGCCACCGAAGCCTGGAATTCCGGCTACTAACAAGAATCTATTCACGCTCCTGATTCCGAAGCGGCTCGCTCCTTCCGCACCACTGCACGACAATCGTGAAAGGAATGGGCGAGCCGCTGCTTCTTGTTCGCGACCTCTGCATTCGCCACCGCTCGAGCGGCCGGCAGATTCTCGATCACGTCAGCTTCGAACTGCAGCGCGGCGAGTGTTTAGGCCTTCTCGGTCCATCCGGCGCAGGCAAGAGCACTCTCGCACGCGCCCTTCTCCGTCTGCTTCCGCCTGCCCTCTGGGAAGTAACTGGCTCCATCCACCTGAACGGCTTCAATCTCCTGACCGCGCCCGAAGGCGAGATGCGGCGCTTCCGCGGCGCGCGGATTACGCTCGTCGGCCAGGAACCCGAACTGGCGCTGAATCCCGTACTCACCGTCGGCACACAGATCGAAGAAGTGCTTCGCGCGCACTTCCCCTTGACAGCAAATCAGCGCCGCCAGCAAGCCGAAGAAGCACTCGCCGCAGTCGGCTTACCTGACCCGAGATTCTTCCGGGCGCCCATCCAGGAACTGAGCGGCGGCGAGCGCCAGCGCGTCGTCCTCGCTCAGGCTCTGGCCGTCCGCCCCGCCCTGCTCATCCTTGACGAGCCCACCAGCGCAGTCGATACAATCACCCAAGCGGAAGTGCTCGAATTGTTGAAGAAGCTGCGCGACAGTCTGGAACTCGCCCTCTTGTTCATCACGCACAACCCGGCTCTGCTGAGCGGCTTCACCCAACGTGCCCTGCTTCTGCACGACGGCCGCGCGCAACACGTAGAACCGTTCGGTGCCGCTCTCGAAAATTCATGAGCTCGCCCCCTCTGCTCTCGGTCCAGGGCTTGCACAAAAGCTATCGTTCTCCGAAGCGGCCATTCCATGCGCCCGCCGTGCTCCCGGCACTCATAGACATCACGCTTCAACTCGCCTCTCATTCCACGCTCGTCCTGGTCGGACGCTCCGGCAGCGGCAAATCCACGCTCGCCCGCTGCATCGCTCGTCTCGAAGCTGCCGATAGCGGCGCAGTGTTCTTCGCCGGCCGCAATCTCATGCACCTTCATCCGCGCGAATTGAAGCCCATTCGCCGCGAGCTTCAGATTGTCTTTCAGCACTCCGCCACCGCCATCAACCCGCTCTTCACCGCTCTCGAGGCCGTCGCCGAGCCGCTCGACGTGCAGCAGATCGGACATCGTCGCGAGCGCCGCGAGCGAGCTCTCGAGGCGATCGAAACAGTCGGGCTGCCGCGCGCCTGGGCCCATCGCTCGTCACTCGAATTCAGCGGCGGCGAACGCCAGCGCCTTGCCCTGGCCCGCGCTCTCATCCTCGAACCTAGACTGCTTATCCTCGACGAAGCGCTCTCCGGGCTCGATCGCGTCACCCAGAACCGCATCTCCGATCTTCTGCACGCCTTACAGCAGCAGCGCTCGCTCGCCTATCTCTTCATCACGCACGATCTGCAGCTCGCTTCCAGAGTTGGTCGCGAACTGGCCGTCATGGAACACGGTCGCATTGTCGAAAGCGGCCCCGTAGCTGCCATCCTCGCTCAGCCTCAATCCGATGCCGCGGCCGCGCTGGTACGCGCCATCCCGCAACTCCCGGGCACCTCACCTTCTCTTACCGCCTGAATGCCCTTCCTTCTACGCCGCCTCCTGCGCAGCCTTGCTCTTCTGATCGGAGTCTCCTTCCTCTCTTTCCTGCTGCTCGATCTCGCTCCCGGCGATTACTTCGACACCATGCTTCTCAATCCGCAGATATCGCCTGCCACCGTCGCCGCCATCCGCTCGCAGTACGGTTTGAATCGTCCGCTGCCCCAGGAATACTGGTCCTGGATTCGCTCCATCGGTCGCGGCGACTGGGGTTATTCCCTCGCCTACAACCTTCCCGCCGCTCCTCTCATCTGGCAGCGCGCGCGCTACACGCTTCTGCTCTCCGGCACCGCTACCGCACTAGCCTGGATCGCCGCGCTCGCGCTCGGCATCTGGTCCTCCGCGCGTCCCCATAGCTGGATCGCCGCATTGGTGCGCACGCTCGAAGCTCTGCTCATGGCAATTCCCGAACTTGTCCTCGCGCTCTCGCTGCTGCTCATCGCAGTCTGGTCCGGAATCGCTCCGGCCGCCGGCGCAAGCTCTTCCATCTCCGCTCTGCAGCCGCGCTCTCTACTCGATCTGGCCCGGCATCTTCTCCTGCCGTGCCTCTCTCTGGCACTCGGCCTCCTCCCCTTGCTCCTGCTTCACGTGCGCTCGTCTATGCGCCAGGCGCTCGATTCGCCATTTGTGAATGCCGCCCGCGCCTATGGAATCCGTCCCGCACGGCTTCTCTTCCGCCACGCGCTTCCCGTCGCCGCCAATCCCCTCATCTCCCTCTTCGGACTGAGCATCGGCCTGCTCATGAGCTCGTCCCTCGTCACCGAAACCGTCTTCAGCTGGCCCGGTATTGGTTCGCTCATGGTCACCGCCATCCTCGATCGCGACTTCTTCGTCGTCGTCGACTGCACTCTGCTCGCCGCCATCTTTCTTCTGGCCGGCAACTTCCTCGCCGACCTGCTTCTCTTCCTGCAGGATCCGCGCGTTCGAGCGAGCTGACGTGTTGAGCAAAGCTCTGCTGGCCGTTCTTGCCGCGCTGCATATCGCAGTTCTCTTTGCCGGATTCTTCGCGCCCTACGATTCCCATCAGCAATACCGCGAGTTCTCCTACGCTCCGCCCACTCCCGTTCACTGGATCGACAGCGGCGGCCGCCTGCATCTGCGCCCTTTCGTCTACCGGCTCGTTCCCAAACCGGAATTCGCCGGCTATGAAGAAGACCGCACTCGCCTCTTCCCGCTTTGCTTCTTCTGCAGAACTTCAGGCGGCGACAGCCTCCATCTCTTCGAAGTCAGCGGGCCCGCGCATCTCTTTCTTGCCGGCACCGACGCCTATGGCCGCGACGTTCTTTCACGCCTGCTCTTCGGAGGCCGCATTTCACTGGCCTCCGGTCTGCTCGGCGCCTTCATCGCCGTTGCGCTCGGGACCGCTATCGGCGCCATCGCCGGCTACTACGGCAAGTGGCTCGACGAATCCGCCATGGCTCTGGCTGAAATTTTTCTGTCGGTCCCCTGGCTCTATCTCTTGTTAGTCGTTCGCGCACTGCTTCCGCCGCACATCGAGTCCGGCAGCATCTTCGTGCTGCTGGTCGCCGTGCTGGGCGTGGTCGGCTGGGCTCGCCCGGCGCGCCTGGTACGCGGTCTCGTTCTCAGCCTCAAGCGCCGCGTCTACGTCACCGCCGCCCGCGGCTTCGGCGCCTCCGGTTTCTACCTGCTCCGTCGCCACATCCTGCCCGGCGCAGGCCCGGTCATCGCTACTCAGCTCGCCTGGTATGTTCCGCAGTTCATGCTCGCCGAGGTCACGCTTTCTTTCTTCGGACTCGGCGTAAGCGAACCCGCGCCCAGCTGGGGCAACATGCTCGCCGCTCTACAGCGCGCTTACGTCCTCCAGTCCTGCTGGTGGTTGTTCGCGCCCGCCATCGTCATCGTTCTCGTCTTCGCCGGCTATCGCCAGATCTTCGCCCGTTACGCCCCCGGCGCACCCGAACTTTGACACTGCGCTTCGTCTCCCCGTCGCGGTAGACTCTAAATCAGCGTCTTTTCACCGCCTGTTCACGTCCGCCGCCGAGCACAATGAGGTTCTTAGCTGTAAGCGCTAATGCATTTCCTCTCGTTTTGGCCCTGCTGCCCTTTCTATCCCGGACAGAAAATGGCGCTCGCTTCCAGACCTCTTCCGAAACCCATCCCCCACCGGCGCAATTCGTAGCCGAGCCCGGCATTCCCGGCGGAACACTCGTTATTTCCTCGCATTCCGAACCAAAAACCCTGAATCCGCTGCTGGCAGTCGATTCGAGTTCCCGCAAAATCACCGCTCTGCTCAACGCGGATTTGATCCACATTAACAGCGCCACGCAGCAAACCGAACCCGCACTCGCCGAATCCTGGTCCGTCTCCGACTCAGGCCGCCGCTATCTCTTACACCTCCGCCATGGCCTTCGTTTCTCCGACGGCTCGCCCTTCGATGCCGACGATGTCGTCTTTTCCTTCCGCGCCTATCTCGACGATCGCGTCCAGTCTCCCCAGCGCGATCTGTTAATCACCGCGGGGAAACCGATTCGCGTCGAAAAGATTGATCCATACACTGTCGCGTTCTCCCTGGAACGTCCCTACGCGGCCGCCGAACGACTCTTCGACGGTCTCGCCATGCTGCCGCGCCACCTGCTCGAGAATCAGCTGCAGCAAGGCACCCTCCGCTCCGCCTGGAATCTCGCCACCGCGCCGCAGGCCATCGCCGGTCTGGGGCCGTTTCGCGTCGCTTCCTATGCGCCGGGCCAGCGCATCGTCCTCGAACGCAATCCCTACTATTGGAAATCCGACAGCCGCGGCACACGGCTTCCCTATCTCGACCGCATCTCGGTTGTCTTCGCCGCCAACACCGACGCCGAGGTCATGCGCTTCGAACAGGGCGAAACGGACCTGATCGAAAATCTCGACGCGCAGAACTTTGCCCTGCTCGCGCGGCGTCAGAATGCCGGGCACTACCGCGCCGTCGACATCGGCCCCGGCCTCGAATACGACTTTCTCTTCTTCAATCAGAACGCCTTCCCTTCTGAACCCTTCCCCCATCTCTTCGAACGCCAGAAGTGGTTCCGCGAAACGCAATTCCGCCGGGCCGTATCCGCCGCCATCGATCGCGACGCGCTGATCCGCCTCGCCTACTTCGGACGAGCCGATGCACTCGCCACCCTTGTCACTCCCGGCAATCGCCGCTGGACCGATCCAGCCATTCCCCGCCCCGTGCGCTCGCTCGAGAACGCTCGCCGCCTGCTTTCCAGCTGCGGCTTTTCCTGGGCCAGCGATCACTCGCTCCTCGATCCCGCCCGCAACCCGGTTCGCTTCGCCATCACCGTGAATGCCGGCAAACCGCAACAGGTCGAGATGGCCACGCTCATTCAGCAGGACCTAAAAGACATCGGCATCCAGGTCGATCTCGACCAGATCGAGTTCCACACCTTCATGGATCGCATCTTCTCGAATTACCGCTACGAAGCGGCCATAATCGCGCTCGCCGACGGCGACGCCGATCCGAATTCCGAATTCAATGTCTTAAGCTCCACCGGCACGGCCCACCTCTGGCAGCTCAAATCCGCCGGACCCATCCCGAAATGGCAGGCCGAGATCGATCAGTTGCTCGACAAACAGCTAATCACACAAAATTACGAGGAAAGAAAGGCCATATATAACCGTATCCAGCAAGTGGTATGGGAAAATATGCCGATGATTTGTCTGGTGAGCCCGCATATTCTGGCCGCCGCTAAGAACAGCGTTGGCAATTTTCATCCCGCCATTTTGGGCGATCCGGCACTCTGGAATGCCGACCGGCTTTTCCTCCGGCCCTGATGGCGACGAACCCCGCATGAGCGCAGGCGCAAAACCGTTCTTGGCACACAAAGGTTACAGAAGCGACGACATCCTGGTCCGCGAGTGCCTCCTCGGCACCGAATCGGCCTGGACGGAGCTGGTCGACAAATACCGCAATCTGATCTACTCCATCCCCATACGCTCCGGTTTCTCACCCGACGACGCCAGCGAAATCTTCCAGTCCGTCTGCCTCATGCTGCTTCGAGACCTGCGCGCCCTCCGCGAGCCGCAGGCGCTCCCGGCCTGGCTCATCCGCCTCACCACCCGTAAATGCGCCAGCTTCCGGAAGGACCGGCTCGTACACAACGAGATCCAGCCCGATTCCGCCCTCGAGACCCGCGGCCTTCCCGAAGCCGTTATGGAACAGGTCGAGCGCGAGCAGATGTTTCGCGAGGCGCTGGCTGAAGGCACTCCCGAATGCGCCCGCCTCATTCGTCTGCTTTTCCTCGAACATCCGCCCCTCAGCTACGATCAGGCCGCCGCCGCGCTCGGCCTCGCCCGCGGTTCCATCGGAGCCACCCGCATGCGCTGCCTCGAAAAGCTCCGCCGTACCCTCGAAAAGAAAGGTTTTCGCTAAAAAGGAGGAATGGAATCGCTTACGGAAGAGCTCTGTGCGGAATTGGGCCGGCTCCCGCAGCGGACCAGCCGTACTTCCTTCCTGGCGCAAAACCGCGATTTGCTCAACGCTTCCCTCGTACGCGAACTCGGCGAAGCGGTGCGTTCCGCCGTGCGCAGCGACGTCCGTAAGGCTTTCGAGCTGGCGCAAGGCGCCCTCGCCATTGCACGTGAGCTGCGCGATATCGAAGCTCTTGCCACTGGCCTGCGCGCCAAAGCGAATGCGCTCTGGTTCCAGGGTGATTGCCGCGCCGCCGTTCGCCTCTTTCGCCGCGCCGCGCAGCTTTTTGAACGCTGCGGTAACGAGAGTGAACTCGCCCGCACCCTGAGCAGTTCCATCCAGTCGCTTGCTCTCTTAGGCGAATACCGCCAGGCCGTCGATGCCGCCGAACGGGCCCGCGAAATCTTCCTCCGCCTCGGCGACAGCTGGCGTTTGGCCCGCGTCGACATCAACCTGGCCAACGTCTACCACCGCCAGAACCACTACCGCGAAGCTCTGTCCGCCTACGAGCGCGCCTACCAGCAGCTCCTTCCCTACCGCGACATGGAAGCCATCGGCGTCGCGCTGCATAATATGGCCGTCTGCCTCATCGCGCTCGATAGCTTTGAAGAAGCCTTCCCCACCTACCAGCGCGCCCGCGATCTCTTCGCCCGCGAGGACATGCCGCTGCTGGTCGCCCAAGCCGATTACAACGTCGCTTCCCTGCATTACCTTCGCGGCGACTACACCGCAGCGCTCCAGCTGCTTCGCTCCACTCGTGAAACCTACAGCAAAAATGGCGACGATTACCATGTCAGCCTCTGCGATCTCGATCAGTCGGAAATCTATCTCGAGCTGAGCCTCGTCGACGAAGCGGCCGAAATGGCGCGCCGCAGCCTCGATCATTTCGAGAAGCTCGGCATGAACTACGAACAGGCGCGCTCTCTCGTCAACCTCGCCATCGCTCTCCATCTCGCCGGCGATTCCGCCCAGGCTCTCGCAGTCTTCGGCCGTGCGCGCGAAATCTCCGCCCAGGAAGAAAATCCCGTCCTGCCGCGCATCATCGATCTGTATCGCGCGCTCGTGCTTCTCGAACTCGGCGATGCGGCCAGTGCTCTCGAAATCTCCACCTCTACCGCAGAGTTCTTCGCTTCCATCCCCATACCCAGCAAGTACGTGCTGAGCAAACTCATCCTCACACGCGCCTGCCTGCGGCTCGGCCGCATCGAAGACGCCGAAACACACTGCCAGGAAGCTCTGCGCAGCGCTGAGCATCTCGATGCGCCCATTCTCTTCTATCAGGCCCACTTCCTGCGCGGCCAGATTCTGGAAGCCGAGACCAAAAACGAAGAGGCGTACGCCGCTTATCAGCAGGCGCGATCCGCCGTCGAAAGTTTACGCAGCAGCTTACAGCGCCAGGAGCTCAAGATCGGCTTCATGCGCAATCGCCTCGACGTGTACAGCCGTCTCACCGTTCTCTGCCTCGCGCGCGGCGGCGAAGATCACGCCTTCGAAGAAGCCCTGTCCTATATCGAGGCCGCGAAATCCCGTACCCTGCGCGACGTCATCCTTGCCGGCACCCAGATCGAAGATAAATCCGCCCAGACGTCCGCTACCGAGGCTCGTGTCCGCGAGCTTCGGCGTGAGCTCAACTGGTATTACCACCGCATTGAGCGCGAGCAGCTCTCGCGCGAGCGCACCGCCATCTGGCAGGAAGACGCACTCAACCGCGAAGCTCATGCCCGCGAGCATGAACTCTCCCGTATCCTGCTCGAAATGCCCGAAGCCCTGAGCGTCGGCGCGGCCCTGCGCGATTCCACTGCGGCCGGATTAAACCAGATCCGCGAAAAGCTGGGCGACGATGCCTCGCTGCTCGAATATTTCGCGCTCGACGGCCAGATTCATGTCGCCGTGATCACCGCCGGCAGCCTGCAAGTCATTCCGCTCGCCCAGCTGCCAGGCGTCACTCAGTCCGTGCGCATGCTGCAGTTTCAGCTCGCCAAATTCCAGCTCGATCCGGCCTACACCACCCGCTTCCACGACCAGCTGCTTCGCTCCACCCAGCACCATCTCCGCAATCTGTACGACGCTCTGGTCGCGCCGGTTGCACATCTCCTCAACGGGCGCGATCTGGTGATCGTTCCCTTCGGCGCGCTCCACTCGCTCCCATTCCACGCTCTATTCGACGGCGAGCAGTACCTCATCGATCGTTTCGATATCTGTTATGAGCCGAGCGCCAGCATCTTCCACCACTGCCATCGCGAAATGCCGCCCGTGAACGGACCGTCGCTCGTCTTGGGCATCGAAGACGAGAAGCTGCGATTCATCAAAGAAGAAGTTGATGCAGTCGCCGGAGTAGTGCCGGATGCGCGTGTGCTCTACGGCGATCGCGCCACCGAATCCGAACTCCGGCGATACGGCCGCAGCAGCCGCATCATTCACATCGCAAGCCACGGCATCTTCCGGCAGGACAACCCGCTCTTCTCCTCCATTCGCCTGTCGGGTTCGTACCTCACGCTCTACGACCTCTACCACATGGACTTGCCGGTCGACTTACTCACCTTAAGCGGCTGTGTCACCGGACTGAATGTAGTCGCCGAAGGAGACGAACTGCTGGGCCTCACGCGCGGCTTGCTCTATGCCGGCGCGCGCTCTCTGCTGTTGTCACTCTGGGAAGTCGACGATCGCAGCACCTCCGAGTTCATGCATGAGTTCTACTGCTCCATGGCCAAAGGCAGCCGCAAATCCGACGCCCTGCGCTCCGCCATGCTCGCTCTCCGTCAGCACTACCCGCACCCCTACTACTGGGCGCCTTTCAAACTCACCGGCCGCGCACTTACCGCCGCGGAGTCCTGACCAGAAACCCGGGTTTAGAAGAGTAGCCGGTAACGATGCCCGTCCTGATCCCGGCAGCCGCCCATGCCGTGAGTACTTCCAACCAGAAATTCGCACGTCAACATCTTGCCTACACCGGTGAGAATGGCGGAGCCTTGTGCGGTGTCCGAAGTCCAACTTGAAAGCGTCTGCCCGGATCCAGTAACAATCCGGCCGCCCCCGACCACACTCGAATAGACAGTGCCCCAGCCCGACGCGCCGCCACGCACGACAATGTATTGGCCTTCCATTTGGGTTCCGTCGAGGTTTGCCCAAATCTTACCCGTAGTCTTGAAGATCGAGCGCGTGAACTCGAACGGCGTTGCCGTTCTGGTATCAAGCCGATACAGTGTACCCTTTGCTCTCGGAAACGCGGGGATCACCAATACAGCTGCTAAAACAAGTGCTTTGATTGCCTTCATCCTCTTCTTATCGGTAGAAAACGTCAGAAGATGAGCAAACGTTCGTAATTTGGGTACTGTCGCCGGGCGGCTAGCCTGCATCATGCGGCAACAAACATACGAATGAATTCTGGGTCGGCTATACCATCCTGAGGTGTGCGAGCGGGCCGTCTCAAAAAGCCAAGCCACGCCGCCTCGCTCGCGCCGTTCCGCTGTCCTTCGCCTGACTTCAGTCGCCCGCGCGTTCCACTTCCACCAGGCAGTTATAAAAGGTCGGCCCGCCGCCCATATCCGTCAATCGCTGGCTGGTGAGCACGTTGACATTCTGGCGGTCCGGCGACTTCTTCGGCCAGCGCGTCGAAGGAGTGCTCACCACACCCCGCGGCACGCTCTCCCGCACCCGCGCCGTTAGAAAACAACTGCCGCGCTGGTTGAAAATACGCACCCGGTCGCCCTCGGCAATCCCCCGCGCAGTCGCGTCCTCGGGATGCAGCGTCAGCCACGCTGTTTCTTCATCCACATCGTCTCGATTGCCAAACGTCGAGTTCATGCTGTTGTGGTTCTTGGCGGAAACCAGTTCCAGCGGGAAACGCGCCCGCAGCCGGCCGTCTCCATGCCGCGATTCCACCGGAGGCTCATACTGAATCGTCTCCGCCCGGAATTCGCACTTGCCCGAAGCGGTCCCGAAGTTTCCGTTTGCAAACGGCAGAAACGGCTCGCCTTCCGAAGAAATGTTCAGCCGGATCGATCGCTCCCGCTCCAGCCGCTCGAGCGTGATTCCTTCAAAAAACGGATGGCGCGAATCGAGCATGCCGCGAATCATGTCGTCTTCCGATTCCTCGAAGCAAGGCTCGGCAAAACCCATTCGCTTGGCCAGCTCGCGAAAAATCTCCACATTCGAGCGGCACTCGCCGGGCGCGGGCAATGCGGGCCGCGCCATCTGCAGATAATAATGCCCGTACGCCAGATACACGTCCGTGTGCTCGAGAAACGTAGTCGAAGGCAAAACAATATCGGCGAAATCGGCCGTATCGGTCTGCATCTGTTCGATCACGACCGTGAACAATTCGTCCCGGCGCAATCCTCGCCGCACCGAATTCTGATCCGGTGCAATCGCCGCCGGATTCGAGCAGTAAACGAACAGCGCGTGAACCGCCGGATCGCGCGTCTCATTGAGCAGCTGCCCGAGCGGCGCCATGTTGAGCAGCCGCGCTTCCCGCCCGAGCGCAATCTGCTGCAGATCGGGCCGCTGCAGATTTGCGTCATTGAACACAAACGCGCCCGATGTACTCAGCTGCAATCCGCCGCCCGCCTCCCGCCAGGAACCCGTCAGCACCGGCAGATACGAAATCAGCCGCACGCCCATCCCGCCGCGTTCCGAGCGCTGCATGCCGTAATTCAATCGAATCGCTGCCGGTCGCACCGTGGCATATTCGCGCGCCAGCATGACAATATCCTCAGCCGCAACGCCCGTCAGCGTCGAAGCCTGCGCCGGCGTAAATTCCTCCACCTTGCGCACAAGTTCCTCAAAGCCGTCTGTGTAGCGTGCTACATACTCCGCATCGTACAGCTTTTCGCGGATGATCACGTGCATCATGCCTAGCGCGAGCGCCGCGTCCGTTCCGGGATAAATGAAAAAGTGCCGGTCCGCCAGTTCGCCGACCTTCTGCTTGATCGGATCAATCGTGTAGAATCGTGCTCCGTTGCGCCGCGCCTCAACAATAAACGGCCACAAATGCACATTCGTCGCGAGGATGTTCGCGCCCCAGCCCAGAATCAGTTTGGAATGGCGAAACTGTTCGGGCTCGGTACCGTACTTCACTCCGAGCGCCGCCAGTAATCCCGCCCCGCCAGCGCTCGAACAAATCGTCCGATCCAGCCGCGAGGCGCCGAGCCGGTGAAAGAATCGCCGGTCCATCCCGTTCGCGATCAGCTTCCCCATGGAGCCCGCATAGCTGTACGGCAGAATCGCTTCCGGCCCGTGCTCCGCCGCGATACGCTTCAGCCGCTCGGCGATTTCGTCGAGCGCTTCGTCCCAGCTAATGCGCGCAAATCGCCCGTCGCCCTTTGCTCCCGTCCGCCGTAGCGGATACAGCAGGCGCTCCGTCGAATATTCGCGCTCCAGGTACTTCGCTACTTTGCCGCAGAGAAAGCCGCGCGTAATCGGATGCTCGGGATTGCCACGCAGCCGCGAGCCGCGTCCCGCTTCGTCTACATTGATCAGCAGCGAACAGCAGTCCGGACAGTCGAGCGCACAGACGGATTGCCGGACCATCATCTCCTTACGATGATAGCCACCATTCCGCTGCATGCGTCAGCGGCTCGCGGGGAGCTGCGACCGTCATCGTCTCCGGACGGCACACCCAACACAGCCAGCCCTCGCGCTCGAACTCGCATTCCGCGACAAAACTCTGCGGCACCCGTTCCCGCGTGAAGCCGGTCACCAACAGCGTCCCGTTCCGCCGCGCCACGCGCTTCAGATCCCACGCCAGTGCTTCGAGTATCGGCGCCGTCAGATTCGCCACCACCAGGTCCGCCGCCTCCCCCTGCACCGCATCCGCCGAACCGGTAAACAAAGGCGTGCTCACCTGCCGCCGCGCCGTCCCAATCGCCTGCTCATCGATGTCGCAGCTGAAGACCTCGCGCGCGCCCAGCAGCCGCGCAGCCGCCCCCAGAATGCCGGATCCGCAGCCCACATCCAGCACCACGTCACCCGCCTTCAGATAGCGCTCCATCGCCTCGAGACAAAGCTGCGTGGTCTCGTGCCGCCCGGTTCCAAACGCCGCACCCGTCTCCAGTGGCAGCAGAACCCTCCCCGCCGGCGCCTCGCCACGAAACGAAGCCGGTACAATCAGCAAACGCCTTCCAACCGGAATCGGCTCCCAATCGGCGTCATCGCTCGCGACAACCTTAGCTTCTCCGCCGAATTCTCCGCCCAGATACGCCAGTTCGGCAGGCGTTCGGTCGTCCGCGAAATACGCACGCAGCCCCTGGTCATCTTCCAGCAGGCCCGCCGTGCCCGCCTCCCACAGCGATGCAATCAGCGTGTCATCATAACGCCGGAAAAGCAGCGACCACAAGGCTTCAGTTTACTGTCACTATCCTGTAAGTTGAAGTTCTTTCCCGTCTTCTTCACCGCTTTCGCCGCTCTGGCAAGCGCCGCCGCACCCATCCGCCTGCAGCTCGATCTACGCGACGCACCGCGCAAAATCCTTCACGCCGAAATGAGCATACCGGTTCATCCCGGCCCCCTCACGCTGCTCTATCCGCAATGGATTCCGGGCGAGCACTCGCCCACCGGTCCCATCGACAACGCCGCCGGTCTCGTCATCTCAGCCGGTTCCCAGACACTCGCCTGGCGTCGCGACGACGTGAACATGTTCGCCATCCACGTCACCGTCCCGCCCGGCACCACCGAACTGAAAGCAAAGCTCGATTTTCTCGCCACCGCCGCTCCCTCGGGCTTTTCCGCAGGCGCCTCCACCGGACCCAACCTCGCCATCGTCAGCTGGAACGAAGTGGTCTTGTACCCGCAGGGCGAGCCCCCCGCCCAAATCCTCGTCCAGCCCTCTGTCCATCTCCCCGAAGGCTGGAAATACGGCACCGCACTCACCCCATCCTCTGAATCGGCCGCCCTCGTCGACTTTCAGACCGTCCCCCTCGACATGCTGATCGACTCCCCCGTGCTCGCCGGCCGCTTTTTCAAAGAAATTCCGCTCGCTCCCGAAATCACACCGAAGCACTTCGTCGATCTCGCCGCCGATGGTCCCGAAGACCTAAACATCTCCGCCGAGCGCATCGACGCCTGGAGCAATCTCGTGCGCGAAACCGGAGCCCTCTACCGCTCACGGCATTACAACAGCTACCACTTCCTCGTCACCCTCAGCGACAGCGTCGCGCACTTTGGCCTCGAGCATCATCAATCAAGCGACGACCGCGTCGAAGCCCGAGGTTTTGTCGACGACGATGCCGCCATGCTCAACGGCGATCTTCTCCCGCACGAATTCACCCACTCCTGGAACGGCAAATATCGCCGTCCCGCCGGACTCGCCACCGGCAACTACAGCGACCCCATGAAAGGCGATCTGCTCTGGGTCTATGAGGGGCTCACGCAATATCTCGGCGATGTGCTCGCCGCCCGCAGCGGCATCTGGACCGCCGACCAGTACCGCGCCTATCTCGCCGCCTCCGCCGCTGAAATGGATCATCGCCCCGGCCGCACCTGGCGCGATCTGGAAGATACCGCCGTCGCCGCGCAGATTCTCTATTCCACCAGCCAGCAGTGGGACAACTGGCGCCGCTCCGTCGATTACTACCCGGAAGGCGAGCTCATCTGGCTTGATGCCGACACGACCATTCGCAAGCTCACCCACGACAAAAAATCGCTCAACGATTTCTGTGCCGTTTTTCTCGGACTCGGCGGCAACACCCAGCCCGAAGTCGTCCCCTACACCTTCGATCAGCTCGTCGCCACTCTCAACTCCGTCACGCCTTACGACTGGGCCGGCTTCCTGCGCGAGCGCGTCACTTCCAAATCGCCCCACGCGCCTCTCGGCGGAATCACCGCCGCCGGTTACCACATCGAGTATCAGCCGGAGCCAAACGAGTACACCCGCGCCGAAGAGAGCCACGATCGCGGCGTCAACGCCTGGTATTCGCTCGGCTTCCGCGCCACCGACAACGTCATCGACGACGTACTCGTCGGCTCCCCGGCTTACAACGCCGGCCTCGGACCCGAAATGCGCATCGTCGCCGTCAACGGCCGCCGCGCCAGCGACGAACTTTTGAAGCGTGCGATTCGCGATACCAAAGCAAACGGTCCCGCAGTCGAGCTCATCCTCGAAAACAACGGCTTCTTCAAAACCGTGAAAATCGATTACCAGGGCGGCGAGCGCTATCCGCACCTGGTTCGCGATAAAAACCAGCCGGATCTGCTGGAACAGATCCTGAAACCGCTCGCCCGCCACGAAACCCGCGCCAGCCTCGAATAGCGCGAGGCGCTCAGCCCGTTACTCTGGTCTCAAATGGAGTTTTTGACGATCGACACTTGGCCGCCCGCATCGCTGACCGATTACCGGCCGCAGCTCGAAACCGGCAACGTTCTCTATTTCCCAACAACTCCCTTTTCATTCCCGGCCGAATCCCAGGATTTCCTGCGCAGCCTCGATTTCGCCGGCAAAGCGATTCACAAGAACATCGCCTATCGTCCGGCCAGCGACCGCGTCACCGGCTTCGAAGGCACACCCGAGCAGCAACAGCATCTCCTCGCCGTCATGCGCGACTACTCGCGCACCGTCATCGCCTTCACCGCTTCTCTCCTGCCCGAATATGCCGCCGCCTGGAAGCTCGACTACGCCAGCTTCCGTCCCCTCGAAGAGAGCAGCCGCGACTTGCCCGTCAACAAGCGCAACGATCTCCTGCACACCGACGCTTTCCCATCACGCCCCACCCACGGCGATCTCATTCTGCGCGTCTTCACCAACATCCATCCTTCCAAGACTCGCAACTGGATCACCACCGATCCCTTCCCCGCTCTGGCCGAGAAATACGCACGCGCCGCCGGCCTCGACCGCATCGCCGCCAATACCTGGAGCGAACCGGCCGCCCGCGTTCTTCATTCCATTGGTCTCCCGGTCGTGCCGCGGTCGCCCTACGACCGCTTCATGCTTCACTTCCACGAGTACCTGAAGCGCAACACCGATTTTCAGCAGAACTGTCCCAAGTACCGCTTCGACTTCCCGCCCGGTTCCACCTGGCTCACCTTTACCGATGTCCTGCCGCACTCCGTCCACTCCGGCCAGCATGCCCTGGAGCAGACCTTCATCATCTCGAAGAGCTCTCTGTCGCGCGCCGAAAATGCCCCAGTGCGCATCCTCGAGCGCCTCTACGGCAAACCCCTGGTCGCCGCCTGAACCGCGCCGAAGTGGCGTTTAGCGCGTCGGTGCCGGCCCGCCCAGTGCGATTCCCGCGCGCTCCGTAGCCACGCCTTTGCCCTTCTCCGCACCCTTCACTGCCACCTTCGGCGTCGTCGACGGGTCACCATACAGCACGATCACCGAAATCCGCCGGTTCGACGGATCCTCCGGATTTTGCGCATTGCGCAGGCTCTGGTCGGCGTACCCGCGCACCTGCTTGATCTGATCAGCCCGAATCCCGTGCTCCTGCATCAGTTTGCGCGCCTCGTTCGCCCGGTCGGTCGAGAGCTCCCAGTTGCTGTAGCCCTTCGCTCCAGCATAAGGAACCGCATCCGTATGGCCTTCGATCACAACCGCGTTCGGCAACGATCCAAGTTGTGACCCGAGCACTCCCACCGCTTCAACCCCCAGTTCGGTCGGTTTCGCGCTCCCCGATTCAAAGAAAACGCCCTTGGAATTCTCCACCAGCTCAATACGCAGACCTTCGCCCGTGATCGTCATCGTGATCTGGTCTTTCAGCTTCTCGATCGCCGGCAGCGATTTGAACGCCTGCTCCAGCTTGGCCTTCAAATTCCGCATATCGTCGATGGAAAGGAACATCGACTTCCCCGAACCGGTCAGCCCGCCGCTCCCCACCTCGTGCTTCTTGCCTTGCGGATCCAGAAAGTAGGCCGCAATCGATTGCTTGACCTGTTCGCTGCTCGCCATCAGCCACAGAACGATGAACAGCGCCATCATGGCCGTCACGAAGTCTGCATAGGCCACTTTCCACGCGCCGCCGTGATGTCCGGCATGGTGAGCCGCCTTCTTCTTGATAATGATGATCGGTTGAGCGGATGACGATTGTGGCAAGCGATTCTTATTCCCTGCGAATCCATCGGCAGTCCCTCGCCCGGACTTTAGCCCCGGCGCAGCTTACCGACCCGCCCGTTACGCACCCACACCCCCGCTTAACCGAACCGCGACCAAACCGAGCCGCGACGAAAAGGAGCGGTCCCCAACCACCTAATACTTCCGCATCACCGCCAGCACCCGCCCCTGAATCTGCAAATTCGCCGGATCCACATAAATCGGCGCCATGCTCGCATTGGCCGGCTGCAGCCGCACCCGCCCGTCGGCTTCCAGATAGTAGCGCTTCAGCGTCGCTTCCGTGTTGTCCACCAGCGCCACCACGATTTCCCCATTCCGCACGCTGTTAGTCTTCTCCACCAGCACGTAATCGCCGCTGCAGATGTGGTCCTCGATCATGGAATCGCCCCGCACCTCCAGCGCGAACGTGTTCCCATCCGCGGCAAAATCCGAGAAGTGCAGCACCTCCGGGTTCGGAATCGCCTCCACCGGCGCACCCGCGGCAATCCGGCCCAACAGCGGAACGCTCGGCGCCGCACTGATTCGCTCCGGCGATTGCTCCCGGAAAAATCTGTCGCTCACTTCCAGCGAGCGGCTATGGTTGTAGTTGCGCTTAAGATACTGCTTCGTCTCGAGCGCCTGAATGTGCTTGTGCACCGTCGCAAGCGATGCCAGGCCCAGCCCCGAGGCGATCTCCTCGTAGCTCGGGCTGTAGCCGTGCTGGCGGATGAACCCGGCCAGAAAGTCCATCAGCTCTTTCTGCCTTCGTGTAAGCGCCATGCTTCCTCCCTATCTGTAAGTTTTGGCGAATAAACAACGAAAGTCAACCGCTGAGGCCAAAGTGGCCGGGAAAAAAACGAAAACTGCCCGCTAACCGGACATCTTTACGAGATACTCCGCAAACGGTGTTGTCTATAAGACGTTAGAGCATGACTGACAAAGTCGTACTTTACGTCGAGGACGAGGACGCGGCCTGGATGTTGTTCGAGTCCGCGGTCAAGAGCGCCCGTCTGCCCATCCACCTCTATCGGGCCTCGGATGGCGAAGAGGCACTCTCCTTCCTTCGCTCCACCCGCAACGGCAACGATAGCCTTCGACCCGATCTGCTCATCCTCGATCTCGGCCTTCCTCGTAAGGACGGCTGGGAGCTGCTCAACGAGATCCGCGCTGATCCACAGCTCAATAACATCCCGATCGTCGTTTTCACCTCGTCCGCCATGCCCGGTGACATGCGCCGAACCATGGAACTCGGCGCACACGCCTACGTCACCAAGCCCTTCACCTACGACGATTTCCTCAAAGCCGTCGATATCGTCTGTTCGTACCTGCCGCCAGGCGCGAAAGCGGCCAAAAACCAGCCCTAATTGAAGTTCATTCTGCAGGCTCCGCTGCCGCAGAAGTCCGATCCGCACATCCCGCTGCCGCATCCGGCTTCCGCTTGCGAGGCCCCCGTTTTTCCCCCCGCATGGGCCGCAAAGGTGGAATATTCGGTCGTCAGATGATCGGTCCCGCACGCCGGACACCGCACGCCATCTGCCTCTGAAGCCCGCCGCACCAGTTGTTCGAAGCGCTTGCCGCAATCGTCACACGAGTATTCGAAGATCGGCATGCCTTCAACTTATCAGAAATACTGCAGCGCTGGCCAAAAACGGCCTTCCGAATGCTCGGCTCACCTCGCTGCTTGCGCATTATCCAAAAGGTAAATCTCGATCGATCGAAGGTTTTAGTACTTGTTCTCGGCCACCCAGACCGGGCATCGGAAAATCCGTATAGCGTACAGACAGTACTTTCCTCTGGCAAGAAAAGTGATCCATGCTAGGCCAGTAGTAATCCTTTTCGAGGAGAAACATGACTGTAACGAAATATTCCCTGATCGGCGCTTTACTGTGCGCCGGCTCCCTGGTGGCGGCCCCGATCTGCCCCACCACGTCTAACAACGACACCGGCACCAATCCCACCGGCTGCTCTGTCCTGATCAGTCTCACCGGTCCAACTTCCGGCACGATTACCACCACTGGAATCGGACCGTACGACGGCAGCGAAGACGTCACAGTAGGCGTGACCAACAACTCCAAGGCTGCCATTTCCAGCTTCTCGCTCACTTCGACCTCTTCGGATGCCTTCGGCTTCGACTTAGATGGAATCCAGACCTTTACCGCAACCAACGGCGTGGCGATCGGACATGGCGGCGCCACCGGTTATGAAGGCCCGGATAATACGTTTAATACGTCCGGTGTTGTCAGCGGTAACGGCACCCTGGTGATCAACTTCAACACTCCCTTGGCGGTCGGCGCTTCCGACTACTTCAGCCTCGAAGGCACGCCGTCCATCGGTGGCGGAATCGTCGTCGGCGGCGCAGCTCCGGAGCCCGGCTCCATCGCTCTCCTTGGCAGTGGACTCTTCGGTCTGGGCGCTCTCGCTCTGCGCCGTCGTCGCCGCAGCTAACCATCAACTAACCTTCAACCGAAACCGGCCTCCTGAACTCTCAGGAGGCCTTTTCGCTTTCTGTCACCCTCCGCCTCACCGCTGGTCCCCTAAGTACCGGGTTGCAAACGACATAGCAACCGGGCTATCGTTTTAGAGTCTGCAGGAGGCGGCATGGCGGCTACTGTTTGGAAAGGCTACATCACCTTCGGACTGATCACCATCCCGGTCCGGCTGTTCGCAGCAGCACGCACCGAACGCGTCAGTTTCAACCAGCTGCACGGCGAATGCGGCAGCCGCATCAAGCAGCAAACCTTCTGCCCGCGCTGCGAACGCACCGTCGAGCGCAGCGAACTCGTCAAGGGTTACGAGGTCGAAAAAGACCGCTACGTCGTGGTCAGCGACGAAGACATCAAAGCCGTCGCCCCGCCCTCCAGCGACAACATGGAGATCCTCGAATTCGTCAAGGCTGAGACCATCGATCCCATCTATTTCGACGCCTCCTACTTCATGGTTCCCGAAGAGGCCGGCAAGAAAGCCTATCATCTGCTGCTTGAAACCATGCGCAAATCCGGCTATAGCGCCATCGCGAAAATCGCCATGCACCAGCGCGAGTTCACCGTCGTGATTCGCCCGCACGCCGACGGTCTTCTGCTGCATACGATGTTCTACCCGGAAGAAGTGCGCGAGGTCCCCGAATTCCGGCAGGATTCAAGCGTCACCGTCAAGCCGCAGGAAGTGGCTCTGGCGGAAAAGCTGGTCGAGGGTCTCGCCACCGACTTCGACGCCTCCAAATACACCGACGAGTATCAGGGCCGCCTCAAGCAGATGATCGAAGCCAAGCGCGAAGGCCAGCAGGTCGAAGAGAGTGCACCCAAAAAGCGCGCTCCCGTGATCGATCTGATGCAGGCGCTCCAGAAGAGCCTCGGCGAACTACCCAGGAAGCCCGCCGCAACCGTCGCCGCTGTACCGGAGCCCGCCTCGAAACCCGTTGCTCAGCCCAAACGCCGCCGCGCCGCCGGCGGCTAAACCCTTTTCGGCCTCACCATCGCCTGCGGCCCGACCCCAGGCCACAGGATTTTCGAGCGAAGCGCCGAGTGCGCAGAAACTTCATCTCGGGGCAGTCCTGATCACAGGAACGTTATAAGTTGGGCCTGGCTTCCAAGACTCGCCTTATTCGGACGGCGGCCGCACCGTTGCAATCAGTTAGAAAATCGTGAAGGCCAGGTCCCGTTTTCGGACACCTGACCCCGAAAATCAACCACAGGCTGACCTTACGGTGCAATAGAATCAAGCACCTACTGCAGGAAGCCAACGTGCATCCAAAGCGCAGGAAACCACATGCGCGGCGTCTTTGAAGACCTCCGGTATGCCATACGTGTCCTCCGCCGGACCCCGAGCCTGACCGCGGTCGCAGTGCTTACTCTGGCGCTAGGTATTGCCGCGATCACGACCGTCTTTGGCTGGATCGACGGAATGGTCCTACACCCGTTCCGCGGCGCCAGGAACGACGGACAACTCGCTGTGCTTGAGTCCATCAATGCTAGCGACCTGCAGCATCTGGTTTCGTACGCCGACGCCCGCGACTTCCAGGAAAGCATGAGGAGCATCTCCGGATTGTTGCTGAACCAAAAAGGCCCCGCCTCGATCGGCGACGGAGAAAAGCCCGATTTCGCGTGGTACGAATCGGTGTCCGGAAACTACTTCGACGTGCTGGGCGTGAAGCCAGTCCTCGGTCGCACGTTCGCTCGCGACGAATACGGCGACCGCGGCAAAGCGTTCACGGCCGTCATCAGCTATCGGTTGTGGCATAACTATTTCCATGCCGACAAGTCTGTCCTCGGCCGGACCGTGCCGATCAACCGGTACCCGGTCACCATCGTGGGAGTCGCGCCTCCGGAATTTGGCGGCGATTTCCCGGGAGTGGCGCTCGACCTCTGGGTTCCGATGAGGCTGGATCGAGAACGCGAGCGCGATGCGCGGCACTTCGACGCCATAGTCAGACTCAGACCCGGCGTCAGCATCTCGGAGGCAAACGCCGAGGCCGCAACGGTTGCCGCGCGCCTCGCCCGCGCCTTTCCGAAGACTAACCAGGGGATCAGCGCCCGGATCGTACCGATCTGGAGAGCGCAGGAGGGGGCATCGAGCATTGTGGCATGGCCGATGGCCATTCTTGCTGCGGCGTGTTTACTCGTGCTGCTGATTGCCTGCGCCAACGTTGCCAATCTTCTACTGGCTCGTTCCACAGCCCGGCAGACGGAGTTCGGCATCCGTGCTGCCCTGGGTGCCGGTGAGTTTCAACGTACATCCCAGCGCCCGGGTGTTCCTGTTTGCCGCTCTGGTCTGCCTGGCTTCCGCGCTGATTTCCGGGATTCCGCCCGCGTATCAGTTGCTGCAGCGCAGCCTGCTGGATGCACTGAAGCAAGCTGGAAGGAGCGGTACACGGAGCGGGCACGCGCGGCGCATCTCCGGGATGCTGGTGGTGGCCGAAACGGGGCTGGCGCTTGCGGCTTTGGTGACGCTCGGACTGTTTGTTCGGAGCCTTCACGGATTAGAGAATACGCCGGCCGGTTTCGATCACCGCAACGTCACAGTGTGCCGTCTTTTTCTGTCGACCAATAACTACACGCCGAGCGAGGAGAAGGAATTCTCGCGGCGGCTCCGCCAGCATCTGCTCGCCGCACCAGGGGTGACAAGCGCCGCCTATTCCGACTCCATCCCGCTCGGCTTCGGGCTGGGAAAGTGGGCCAGCGTCGTGGTCGAAGGGTATGCGTCGCGGGCCGGCGAGAACCTGGATGTGCATCACGCCTCGGTGTCGCCCGGCTACTTCGACTTGCTGCGGATCCCGCTTGTCACGGGCCGCGATTTCCGGGCCGAGGATAACGAAACGGCGCCGCGCGTCATGATCGTCAACCAGTCCTTCGCACGGCGCTTTTTCGACGGGCGCGACCCGGTCGGGCACCGGGTGCAGATTTTCGGCAAACCGTTCAAGATCGTCGGAATGGTCAGGGACACCAAGTACTTCCATTTATCGGAAGCGCCCCAGCCCTACTTCTACATGTCCTTCGACCAGGTGCACTACGGCAGTGGCGAAAACGGAGTAGCCTTCTACGTTCGCACTGACCGTGACGCGCGCGATTTACTCCCCGTACTGCGCCGCGAAATGGCAGCCATCGATCCAAATTCCACGGGCCTCACAGCCATGCCCTTGTCGGATTACATCTCGGCTGCCTGGTTTGGGCCGCGGATCGCCTCGTCGTTCCTCGCAGTGCTCGGCGCCATTTCGATGCTGCTCGCCGGGGTAGGTCTTTATGGAGTTATGGCTTACTCGGTAAGCCAACGGACTCGGGAAATCGGCATCCGCATGGCGCTGGGAGCGGTCCCTGGGGGTGTGCTTCGGATTGTCATGAGAGAAGGCTTGCTGCTGGCATTATTGGGGATCGCCGCAGGTCTCGCCATCGCGCTGGCAGCGGCCCCGCAGATCGCGCCTCTGCTTTACCAGGTCAGTCCAGCCGACCCGGTGAGCATAGCGGCTGCGGCGCTGTTCCTGATTGTAGTTGCGGTACTCGCAAGCCTGATCCCAGCGCTGCGAGCCACCAGGGTTGACCCGATTCGGGCACTCCGCCAGGAGTGACCGGCGAGCGCTGGTACCCAGCCGGCATTTGGCCGGTCGATCAAGCGACCGTCTGCTGTGTCCGCCCGGTTGTGCAATACCCGAACAATAGCCTGCCCTCGAATCTCTCCTCTTTGCATCCCACATGTCCTGTGCTATAGTCTCATCTATACAACCCACAGGAGCCGCTATGCCCGAGAGCAAGTCCGAAATATTGCAAGGCACCCTCGACCTGATGGTCCTGCAGACGCTGGAGGCAATGGGGCCGCAACACGGATATCGAATCGCCCGCAGGATCGAGCAGATCAGTGAGGATGCGCTCCAGGTAAATCAGGGAACGATCTATCTGTGTCTGGTCCGCCTCCTTCAGAAGAAGTGGATAAAAGCGGAGTGGGGCACGTCAGAGAATAACCGCAAGGCCAGGTTCTACTCCATAACGAATGCCGGCCGGAAACAGCTGGCCGCAGAAGCCGAGAACTGGCAGCGTGTATCGGGCGCAATCAGCCGGCTGCTCGCGCTCAGTGGGCAGAGGTGATTCCATGCTCAGCTCCCTGTATCGAGCAGCCGCACGCATCCGGGCACTATTCGCCTCCCGCGCTTTCGATCAGGATCTTTCCTCCGAGATCGAATCGCACATATCATTGCGAACCGAAGATCATCTGCGCCGTGGAGTGCCGCCGGAAGAGGCCGAACGATTGGCAAGGGTCGAATTCGGCAGCGTCAGCCAGTTACGCGAAGCCCACCGCGAAATCCGAGGAGTTCCTTTCGTGGACACGCTCCTTCAGGATCTCCGTTACGCGCTCCGCTTATCGCGTCAGAACCCGGGATTCACACTGTTCGCGGTTCTGATCATCGGCCTCGGCATTGGCGCCAGCTCAACCGTCTTCAGCATCGTCAATTCTTTGCTCATTCGCCCGCTGCCTTTCAGAGATGCTACACGTCTGGTCTGGATCTCGAACCTTGCCGATGACGGCATTTCCGAGTGGAACACGCAGGTGGACAACTTCCTGGATCTCCGCGCAAAAAACACGTCCTTCTCGGATCTGACAGGGTATTTCGGCCACTTCGAACCAGGAGATACGAAACTAACCGAAGGCGGCCTCACGCACCGCCTGAGCGGCCTGCGAGTATCGCAGAACTTCTTCCCGTTTCTGGCCGTTCAGCCGCTTCTCGGTCGAAACTTTACCGGCGAGGAGTGCAAACCGAACGGGCCGGGAGCCGCGCTGCTCAGTTACGGCTTTTGGCGGCGTTACTACGCTTCCGATCCGACCATCGTGGGCCGGCAAATTACTCTGAATGATCAGCCCGTCACGATCGTCGGCGTCGCACCTTCCAGTTTCGACTTCGGCACCGTCTTCGCCCCCGGCAATCATATCGATGTGTTTCTTCCCATGCCGCTCAGCGAGGAAACGAACCGCTGGGGTAACACGCTCTCCATCATCGGCCGCCTGAAGCCAGGCATAACCCTTCCGCGCGCCCGCACCGAATTGAAGATCCTGGCGGCCCGCATGCAACGCCTGCATCCTGAGCGCCAGACCTTTCGTCCGGTCCTCACCTCGCTCGACGAGCACGTCACCGGCCACGTGAGGCGGCCCGTGATCGTTCTCGCCTGGGCGGTCGCCATCGTCATGCTGACCGTCTGCGCCAATATTGCCAATCTTCAATTGGCACGAAGTCTCGGCCGGCAAAAAGAAATCGCTGTCCGCGTAGCGATCGGCGCCGGGCGGCGCCGTCTCATTCGGCAGATGTTGACCGAAGGCATGGTTCTTTCGCTGTGCGGCGCAGTGTTCGGCCTGCTTCTCGCCTTCCTGGTTGTCCGCCTCCTGGCCGGCCTGACTGCCTTTAAGCTCCCCCTCTTGTCAACCGTTCGCATGGACCCCGCATGCCTCGCCTTCTCTCTGTCCCTCGCCCTAATCAGCGGATTGTTGTTTGGGCTGGCGCCCGCTCTTCAGATTTCTTTGGCTTCTGTGCATGACAAATTAAAGGACACCACACGCAGCGCCACCGGAACCAGACATCACCTGTGGCTTCGAAACACCCTCGTCGTTTCCGAGATCGTCCTCGCTTGTGTGCTGCTCTCGGGAGCGGGCCTGCTGATCCGCAGCTTCATCAACGTCCTGCAGTTGAACCTGGGATTCCAGCCCGAACGCGCCGCCGCTTTTCACATCGATCACAACTATTCCAGCCTGGAGGAAAAAACGAAATTCTGCGACCGCGTTCTCGAACGCGTCCGGACTCTGCCGGGAATTCGTGCAGCCGCACTAACCGACAATCTGCCGCTCGTCGGAGATCGTAGCTGGGACATCGCAGCCAAAGGCAAGCTTTACCAGCGTGGCCACTACCCGGAGGGCTTTATTCGCCTTGTCAGCGATGGTTATATTCGGGCAATGGGCATCCCGCTGCGCGCCGGCCGCGAATTCACCCCACGCGATACCTCCACCAGCGAACCGGTTGCGCTGGTAAACGAGACCGCCGCGCGCACTCTCTGGCCTGGGCAGGATCCAATTGGACAGCTCGTCATTGCCGAAGGTGGCCAGCATCCGGCGCGCCGCGTGGTCGGCGTAGTGGCCGATGTGCGCCACCGTTCCCTCGAACAGGGGTCCGGCTGCGAACTCTACATTCCTCTGCCACAACGCGACGAAAACACCCCACTCTATCTCGTGGTCCGTACTGCGCTGCCGCCCGCTGCACTCGCCTTTTCTATTCGAACCGCTTTGCGTCCGATTGCGCCCGGACTCTCGACTGATGAATTCAGAACCATGCAGCAAGTGGTCGATGCCGCCGTCTCACCCCGCCGTTTCATCGTTCTGTTGCTTTCCGGCTTTTCCGCCTTCGCACTCGTTCTCGCTGCCTTGGGAATCTATGCCGTCATCTCGTATTCCATCAATCAACGTCAAATCGAGCTCGGGATCCGCATGGCTCTCGGTGCCACCGTGCGTGAGTTGCAAGGCGATGTTCTTCTTCAGGCGCTCAAACTTGCTTCGCTCGGCATGCTGATGGGCGGCATCGCGGCATGGTCCGTCTCGCGCGCCTTGGCCAGTCTTCTCTTCGGAGTCACATCCACCGATCCGCTTACCTTCTTCGCAACCGTGCTCGTTCTTACCTCGATTGCGCTCGTGGCGGCCTACTTGCCCGCGGTGCGAATTTCAAAAATTGAACCTCAGGCAGCCCTTCGTGGGAGCTAGCCCACGCACACTTTGACGTTCGTTTTTCTAAATTCGTTCGCAACGGTAATTGTGGTCGCGCTGAGCGCGGCCTTCGATGGGGTGTAAGCAGCGCTAAAGATGTTGCAGTACGGAAACTCCGGGTTGCCGTCTAACGTAAGCGAGCCCGACGAACTGCCCACGTTGAGAATCCGTCCGGCCAGCGCCTCCGATCTCATAGTCGCCGTCTTCCGGGTATCTCAACAAGCGACTGCGCCCAGCGCTAAAGTGGCTCCTGGATGCGGCGGCCAAGGCGAATGCTGTACGCCCCGGCACTGACCCGGATGATCTTTTGGTAGCGGTCGCAAACCCTTGCAGCGCTGGTTACGGGCCAGGCCCGCAACATGCCAGGCAAATGGCAAGGTTGCTGGTCGACGCGCTCCGATTTCGAGGGGCCGATTGAAACCCAGCGGCTTTTCTATCTCGCAGCTCGCGAGGCGATAGCAGTATTGCCGGCCTTCGACCCCGCACGATCGAAAGCCGGCCTGGCCTCGAAGCTGGTCAGTACGCTTTCACCATCTTCGCGTTCGAATCCGGATCGTCGTAATTCAGGGTCCAGATCGTAAGCGTGTTTGTCACGTCATCCACGGCGGCAAACCGAACGGAGGAATCCGCGAGCGGCACGCCGAAAGCAAGTCCGAACGAGCCGCCCTGATTGGGATCGACCGGCAGCTCGGCTACAAACTTGCCGTCCTTGGTGAACTCCACGATCTCGCTCGGCTGATTCGGGTCGGAATTGATGCCGTCGGAGTTGGTCACGAGCAGATGGCCATTGGGAGCAGCTGTCATGGCAAGAGCGCCGTGTAAATGAACGTGGTCTTCGTAAATGATGCGGCCCGGCCCGATATCCTGCGTCGCAGTTCCGGCGTAAGGAACGGCGAACACAGCGTTATCGCCGGCGGATGCTACATACAACGTGTCCAGGGCTGCATCATAGACCAGACCCGTCGGTGCAACGAAGAGTGTTGCCGGATCGCCGCGATGCACATACCCCGAAGCGACGATATGCGCACTCAGGACCTTCACAGAGTTATAGCCAATCTCCAGATCGAGCCGCGCAACGGTGCCCGAGAGAGCGTTCGAGATGAACAGCTTCCCTTTGCCATTGTTCTCGTAGAGAGTGGAATCCCATGGCGCATCGATGTAGCGCGTGTCGGCCAGCGTCTGCAAAAGATGCCCGGTCGGACTGAGCACAAAGATCGAGCCGGGCTGTGCGGTGGCGAACGTGCCATCGGTGGTCGGTGAGTTGCCTACAAAGATGGGCCCTTCTTTGGATACATTCAGCGCTGTGCTGAGCCCGATGCCGGGACGTCCCTCGAAAAACAGGCTCTGTTTACCGTGCGAATCGAAGCGCACAATCGTACGGCCGGTGCCCTGCAGATTCTGGGCATTGTTGTAATTCGAGACGAAGATATCGCCCGGTTTAACAAATCCGGCCGGGTATCCCGGCGGAACGAACGCCACTCCGTATGGATTCACATCGCCAATCGACGGCACCGTCGAGGCGGTGATCACCGGATTGGGCAGAATTTGCCCGCCAGTATCGTCAGCGGGGCTGGCGAATGCCGGCGAAATGGCAGCAGAAAAAAGCAGGCATCCGGCCGCGGTCAGCCGAATCAGATGCGGTTCGAGAAGCTCGGCCGCGCGTGCGGCGAAGCGGGTGCAATTTGAAAGTTTCATGTTCCTGGTCCTCCTTGTTCGAAGAAGGTAGCCGGCGGTTTCTCCGGTGACCTTCATCCAGACAAGCGACATCGCGGGACCAGTCGCCTCAAAAATTTTGCTATTGTGCGAAGCGAGCCGCGAAACGATCGTGTCGCGAGCGCGCCTGGGCCAGAATGTCGCTGAACGCACGTTCGCGGCGAATGTTGGCCAGCAGCGGATCGGACTGGAAATACGGATAGCAGAAGAACCCACCGGCAACCGTGCGTTGAAATACCCGTAAGGCCGCGCGTTTATCGCCAAGCACCGCAAAAGCCTGGGCGATTTTGTAAATTCCCTCACCGTCCTCAACGCCGCGCTCGCGAACTTTGGCATCCGTTTGCTCGAGCAGATGCAGCCCTTCGCGCGTTCGTCCGTCCATCCCGAGACGCAGCGCTTCCCCGACCTCCGCCTGCAGCAGCGATGGATCGGTGCGATAGGCTCGCTCGAAATATCTGGCAGCTTCTTTGTGGTCGTGTTTATAAAATTCTCCGAACCCGCGATAGAACAAGATGTAAGCCGTCTCGTCGTGAGGCAGACTGGCAAGAAACTTGTCGTACTCGCCGGTGTACAGATAGCTGTTGAAGGCTGAACTGTGAAGCTTCACTTCGGGATCGAGCCGGCGCGCCGTTTCGCATTCCGCGACTGACTTGTCCAGCAGCCCCGCGAAACGATACGCATATCCGAGCTCCCAGTGAGCTTCCGCGTAGTTCGGATTCGCGCGGAGTGCCTCTCTGAGCAATGGTACGGCTTCTTCCACGCGGCCCGTATCGGTCAGAAGATTTGCCATGTAGACTCGAGTTTCAACCAGCGAGGGATTCAGCCGGAGAGCCTTTTCGTAAGCAGCCTGCGCTTTGGCGTACTGTTCTCGTCCGCCGAACGCAAGCGAGGCATTGGTGGTATACGCCCGGCCCAGATGAGCCCAGGTCAAGGCGTAGGAAGGTGCAAGTGCAGCAGCGCGCTCGAGCATATCGATAGCGCTGTGAAAATCGTTGGTCGCGTAAAGATCGACGCCCCGCAGGTAATCCTCGTAGGCCAGCGGATCGATCGAATTATCAAAGCGCACCCGCGCGGATTCGGCTTCGGTCAGCCGCAGCGACAAGCCCGCGATGATCTGTTCGGCGATTGTGTCCTGCACAGAGCGCAGATTTTCATACTGCACATCCATCGTGCGCTGCCACAGAATCGTCGCCGGATTTACGTTCACTAGCTGCAAACTCAGGCGCAGATCGTCGCCTTCCTTAAGATAGGTGCCGGTCAGCAACGTATTCACGTGCAGCTCGGCGGCAACTTTGTCGGGGTCGATCTCACGGTTGCGATACCGCTCCACCGAACTCGATGGCCTCACCACTAACGATCCGATGCCGGCGAATTTTGTGATCGCAGCATCGGCCAGCGAAAAACTCAGGAAGTCGGTGCCCGCATCCGGCTTGAGATTGCGAAAAGGAAGAATCGCCAGCGTTCTCGGCTGGCCTGGCCCGGCGACTGGACGGCGCTCCCACCAGATAACCGAAAAGACCGCAAGAATCGCGATCAAAACTGCAATGGCGGCGATCAGCGCTCTTCGGGAGATCCGCTGTGAGGAGATCGTCTGCACATGTGAAAAGGTGATCGGCTTCCCGAGGGTGCGCAAGTCTTCAGCGAATTGCCCGGCTGTCGCATAGCGCGCGGCAGGATCTTTGCTGATCGCCTTGGCTGCAATCCGGCTTAGTTTCAACGGTATCGCCGGGGCGAGCTGATGCAGCGCCGGCGGATCGGTCTTCAGAATCTCTGAAATCAGATCGCTGGTGGTCTCGCCCTCAAACGGCGGCCGCCCGGAGACCATCTCATAGAGAACTGTTCCCAAACTAAAGAGATCGCTGCGTCCGTCGACCGGTGCACCTCGCGCCTGCTCCGGCGACATGTAGCGGGCCGTGCCGAGCACCATTCCCGGCGCGGTCGTGCACAAGATGCTGTCAGAAAGCGGCCCGGAATGCCCGCCGACCGTCTGTCTGGCCGCGCGCGGCCGTTCCGCCAGCTTCGCAATCCCGAAGTCCACGATCTTCACCAGCCCATCGCTTCGAACGAGAATGTTTTCCGGCTTGATGTCGCGATGTGTGATGCCGAGCGCGTGCGCAGCAGCGAGACCTGTGGCGATCTGCGTGGCGATTTCGACCGCCGATGAAACTGGCAACGCACCGGCTCGCATCTTTTCCCGCAGCGTCTCGCCTTCGACAAATTCGCAGGCGATGAAGTGGATGTTTTCGAACTGATCGATCTCGTAGATAGTCGCGATATTCGGATGACTCAGTGCCGATGCCGCCCGCGCTTCGGTTTCAAATCGCGCCAGCGCGCCGCGGTCGTGCACATAATCGGGAGCGAGCGTTTTCAGCGCTACTCTGCGCCGCAATCGCACATCTTCTGCCACATAAACCTGCCCCATGCCGCCCGCACCGATCAGCCTTTCCACACGATAGTGCGATATGAGCGCGCCTGGAGCCAGCACCGGCTGTTTGTCGCCGCTCCAGATCGCGTCGGCCGCTTGCCTGACCGCATCGGAGATGAGCGTGTCGTCGCTATCGCTTGCAGCCGCGAGAAGAGATTCGAGCTCCTCACGCAATTCCGCATCCTGCCCGCACGAATGCGCGACAAACGCCGCCCGCTCCGCATTTTTCAGACTGAGAGCCTGATCGAACAGCCGGTTCAGAAGATCCCAGCGCTCAGAATTCGAGGGTGAAGCCACGCCGCTGGAAACTCCTAGGCTCGGGTCAGTTCCCGGCGAATCCACGCTTTCGCCATCGAGAGTTCGCGATGCACGGTGGCCGGCGATACTTTCAGCGCAGCGGCGGTTTCCTCGTACGTCAGACCGCCGAAAAACAGCAGCTCGATAATGTCGCTCTTGCGCTGGTCCCGCTGCGCCAGGCTGTGCAGCGCTTCGTCGAGCTCGAGGATCGCGGGCGAACTCGCATTTTCCACCGCGACCGCCTCGTCCAGCGGCAACTTCACCGCGCCGCCGCCGCGCTTTTGCCGGTGGGCAGCCTTAGCGTGATCCACCAGGATATGCCGCAGGATGCGAGCCGCAACCGCATAGAAGTGAACTCGATCGTTGAAACCAAGCTCGCAATTCACCAAACGCAAATACGCTTCATGCACCAGGGCGGTCGCAGGAAGCGTATCGCGCTGGCGTTCGCCGCTCAGGCATCCCGCCGCCAGCCGGCGAAGCTGCGCATACACCAGTGGCATCAATTGATCCATGGCCCCCTTGTCCCCGTTTTGCCATTGCTTCAGCAACCGGGTGACCAACTCTGGATCGTGCGTTCGCGCAGCCGCCTCTTCCGCCATCTTCCCTTGATTCCCGAATCCGCCCTGCAGTTGATTTTATGTGAAATGCAAGCAGCTTTCTTGCCGCTCTGAAGAATTACCGGAAGCGCAGCCCGGGAATCAGGAATTACTTCGAAAACGGATACTTGTGATGCGGGTCGATCGCGATCGCCTCGATTTCGATGCGTGCATCGCGCGGCAAACGGGCCACCTGAATCGTCGTACGCGCCGGTGGCGGGTCGCTGAAGTGTTTCGCGTAGGCCTCGTTCATTGCAGCAAAATCGTTCATGTCGCGCAGAAAAACCGTCGTCTTCACGATATCGTTGAGCGAAAGACCGCTCGCTTCCAGCACGAGTTTGAGGTTTTCCAGGGCGCGCGAGGTGGCCGACTCGATCGAATCGTTTACCAGTTCGCCCGAATGCGGGTCCGCCGATATCTGACCGCTCAGAAACACAAACCCGTTCACACGCAGACCGGGCGAATACGGGCCCGCCGGCTTGGGACCCTTCTCAGGAACAATCTTTTCCTTCATTGCTTCATTTTCCACGCAAGCTTTTCCAGGCCCCGCGCAATGCGCACCGGCGCGCGCGGATCGATGAACGTCGCCGTGCCGACTTCGACTGCCGTCGCACCCGCAACCAGGAATTCCGCCGCATCGTGCGCGTTCGCAATTCCGCCGATGCCGATCACCGGAATTTTCACCGCCGCCACCGTCTCTTTCACCAGCCGCAGGGCGAACGGCTTGATCGCGGGACCGGATAATCCGGCCAATCCCGCGGCAATGCGCGGCTTTCCAGTGACAGCATCGATCGCATACGAAACAACAGTGTTGATAAGCGAAACCGCATCCGCACCGGCGGCCTCGGCTGCCTGCGCGAACGGCTCAATGCGAGCGACATTGGGCGACAGCTTCACGATCACCGGCCGCCGTGCAATCGATTTCACGCGCCCTACAACTTCGGCCAGCAGAACCGGATCGCTCGAGAAGAAAATGCCACCCTTTTTCGTGTTCGGACAGGAAACGTTCAGCTCGTATCCGGCGATCCCTTCGGCATCTTCCAGCGCGCGCACCACTTCGACATAATCCTCGATCGCGTAGCCGAAGACGTTCGCAAATACCGGCACGCGATAGGCGCGCAGTTTCGGCAGTTTCTCGGTAATGAACGCGCGCACGCCTACATTCTGCAGGCCGACCGAATTCATCATCCCGCCTTCGGTATGCCAGAGCCGCGGAGACGGGTTGCCGCGGATGGGTTCGCGCGAAAGCCCTTTCGTGACCAGGCCGCCAAGCTCGTTTAAGTCAAGCAGAGATGCAAATTCGAGACCGTAGCCAAATGTTCCCGATGCCGCGAGCACCGGGTTACGCAGCCGCACGCCGCAAAGGGTCAACGACAGATCGCGCCCGCTCACGTTCGCGCGCCGCTGAGCGCATGCTCCTGCAACACGGTTTCCGCTTGTTGCCGGATCAGATCCCAGGTTTCGCGGACATCCTGCTCGGTGGTCTGGAAATTGCCGATGGCGCAGCGCAGCACATAACGCTCGTTCAGGATTGTGTGCGAGAGAAACGCCTGACCGCTGGCATTGATTGCCGCCAGCAGACGCTCGTTCGCGGCATTCTCCGCGCGCAGCCGGAAGCAGACGAGCGAAAAAGGTACCGGAGCCGCCAGCTCAAAACGCGCATCGGCCTCGACCAGGCCTTTGAGCACCTGCGCCAGACGCAGCGCCTCGCGCAACATCACCGAAACCCCTTCTCGGCCGTAATAGCGCAGCACGTACCAGAGCTTCAGTGCACGAAACCGGCGTCCGAGCTGCACGCCGTATTCGTTGTAATTCACAACCTGGTCGTCTTCCACGCTGCGAATGTACTCGGCTCCAAGCGCGGATGCGCGGCGTAGTATCTCCGGTCGCCGTGTATATAGAATGCTACAGTCGATCGAAACGTATAGCCATTTATGCGGGTTGAAGACGAGCGAATCGGCGCGCTCCACACCGGCCAGCACATGACGCATCTCTGGCAGCACGCCGGTCGAGCCCCCGTAAGCGGCATCCACATGCAGCCAGATGCCATACCGCTCGGCGATATCGGCGATCTCGCAAACCGGATCGATGGCGCTGGTAGAAGTCGAGCCCACGGACGCCACAATGCAGCACGGTCTCTTGCCCGCCGCCACGTCTTCGCGGATCGCACTCTCGAGTAAATCCGCGCGCATACGGAACTGCTCGTCCACCGCGATTTTGCGGACGTTTTTCTGCCCGAAGCCGAGCGTAATGGCTGCTCGCTCAGAGGAGAAGTGCGTTTGCTCGGAGACGTACACGATCAGATCGCGCGACATCCCCTCCGTGCGGCACTCCGGCGCAACGTATTCACGCGCTGCGCCGATGGCCTGCAGCACTGCAACCGAAGCCGTATCGTAGATGATGCCGAAAAACGAGGGTGGCAGATCGAGCCACTCGCGAATCCAGCCAAGCGTCACCTGTTCGAGTTCGGTCGCGGCCGGTGAGGCCTTCCAGAGCATCGCGTTCACGTTCACGGCTGCCGCCAGATACTCGGCCAGAATCGATGGCGGCGTGGACGATACCGAAAACCAGGCGAAAAAGCGCGGATGATTCCAGAGCGTGAGCGCGGGTACCACCTTCGACTCAAACTCCGAAAGTAATTGCTCGAACGACTCGCCTCTTTCGGGCGCACTCACCGGCAGCACGGCTGCAAACTCGCCCGGCGAAATCTCGGGCAGCACGCGCCGTCGCCGAACCCCCGAGAAGTAGCCGGCAATCCAGTCGGTGTGCGCGTATCCAGCGCGGCGGAAGTCGTCGATCGGATCGGAAACGCTCACTATTCTACGTTCGCATGGCGAGCACACCCGGCAGCCACGAGCGGAACCATTCCCGGAATGCATCGAGTTCGGTAGCGGTCTTCGGATCCACCGGAACAGCCGTCTCACGCAAGCTCCAGCCCCGCAGCGCAGCTGCCTGACGGATGGCCAGAGTAGACGGAAAGCGCTCGATCCAACCGAGGAACTCGCGGAGTTTCTGATCGAGCGATTCGGCGAGCCCGGCATTGCACGACGTGATGGCCCGGTCGAGCGCAACCAGCAGCTCCGGCACGGCCGCCGCCACGCCCGAGATGATGCCGTCCGCGTTTGCCGAGCGCCCCCCCAGGAAAACGCACTCATTTCCAACCAGCAATTGAAACCGGATCCGGCTGCGGAGGCTGGAAAGCTGCTCGAACTGCTGCCAGTCGCCGCTCGAATCTTTAATTCCGGCAAAAGAGCCGGTTTCGAGCAGTTGTCCCGCAAGCGCCGGCTGAATCGGATTCAGAAACGGCGCGAGATTGTACAGATAAATCGGCAACCCCGCTTCGAAACCCGCCAGAAACTGCCGGTAGAACTCGAAGATCTGAGCATCGCGATAGTGATAGAAATACGGCGGCGTCAGCAGGATACCGCTCGCACCTGCGTCAGCGGCATGCTCAGAGAGCGAAAGTGCGCCGGCGAGAGTCGAGTGCGAGGTATTGATGAGCACCGGTACGCGGCTGCGCTTGATGGCGAGCCCGGCGGCACGCATCCGCTCCTCGAGCTCGAAATGTATGAACTCGCCGGTAGAACCGAACAGGACGAGCCCGTTGACCCCCGCGTTGCTGACCGCGTCCAGATAATCGAGCAGCGCCGCCGTATCCGCTTCGATCGAATTCGGCCGGCGCGGGGTCGCGAGCGCAGCATAGACACCGGAAGCGAGCGGCGGCGAACCCTCGGGCATAGAGGAATTTTACCGGGCTCGCGCCACGTAGCCGAGCGCAGTTGCGTATTGCTTCTGATCCCACGCCACCTGCCCCAGATCGAGGAGCGGCTCGGGCGATTGCGGATCCGCTTCGGCGCTGTCGGGCATCATTGGCGCCCAAATCAGAAGCGCGATCAGAATGGGCTGCAGGCTTTAATACTTCCCGGCGTTCACAAGCATGTTTTCGAGATCGACGCGACGGTCGCTGTTCCACGGTTTAAACCCGTGTCTCTGTCGCCCATCCGTACGCGTTGTAGATCTTGACTTCGAACCTGCTGATCGGATGCGCCGTCCATCGTTGTCTCTTGCCAACATCGCCGGTAAGAAATGAGCGTAACTCAAGGGTTTTCACCGGAGCCTGTTTCTCGGAGGCCTTTCGTGTGCCTCGAGGCGTCCGTCTACATCTGCGGACGCGTCGTCACGACCAGAGCCTGTGCTGGAGGATCGGAAGTCCCGCGATAGGCATGCGGTTCGAGCGCATCGAAATACGCGCTGTCCCCTTCCCCGAGCAGATGCTCTTCGGCGTCAAATCGGATGGCCAGCGAGCCCGAGAGCACGTGAACCAGTTCCCAGCCTTCGTGAAAATGTTCGCGCACATCTTCCGGCTTGCGCACGGGGAATTCGGCTACATACGCCGACAATCGTTTTTCCTTCGCGCCAAACGCCAGCACTTCGAAAAAGTAGGATGGCAGGGGATTGTCCGGCCGATCCGGAAATCGAATGCGCTCTTTGGCGCGGGTCACCGAAAAGTTGTGTTTCGATCGCTGATTTTCGAAGAAATGATCGATCCCAACATCGAAGACCATTGCGATCCGCGCGAGTGTGGGAAGCGTCGGGGTAACCTTTCCGTTTTCGAGCTGCGAAAGCAGAGACGCCGAAAGTCCGGTATGCTTTCCGAGATCGACCAGTCCGATCTTCTTCCGTAACCGAAGCCGCTTTAACTTAGCGCCAATAGCATAACTGGAGAGAAGGCGCTCGATCGACTGCTCGTGTTTTTCAGATTTTTCAGAGCCACTCAAATCGATTTCATTGTAGTGGAGTTTTGCCGTTCCACTTTCAGAGCTAATAAAAGCATCTTCGAAATCGCCTTTCAGTGAGGCGTCATTGGCTTTGAACTCGGGCATAAGCGGCTCTGAAGAAATGGATTCTCGAACCCACGTTCAGGCAGAAAATAGCGCCTACAGTCGCAAGTCGGAGGAAGAGTTGATCCTCATCTGCGGAGGCGACCGGGAGGCGTTCGGAGAGTTAGCGCCGCGCCATCGGCGTATGGCATTTCAGGCGCCTTTTTGTGTGCTGCGCGATGAGATCGATTCGGAAAGAGGCGAACTCTTGAACCTGGCTCATGTCCATCGCCCCCGGCAAGATGCGGGCGCGGAAGGAACGCGCGCTTATCGCCGGAGCAGCTTGAATGCGTGATTCACGCCCTGTTTCTGATTGATCGCCAGATCGATCCAAAGCATCGCCATCGCCTCCAGCCAGCGCGCATTCCGCAGCGGTCCCACATCCACCGGATCGAGCGCCGCATCCGCAATCAGCTCGCGGACCGCCGCTTTCGCCTCAGCATCGTCTCCGCAATAGAAGCCGCTCGCGCGTTCAGATCCGAATTGAGCATTCCCGTAACATGGCGCTCCAATCGTGTTGAACGCTTTCACAACCTTCGCACCCACGGCGAGTTGTGCCGTCTGCTCCGCGGCTGAAACATCTGTCCCGATCGCCAGCCCCGACAGGTCGGGCTTGAGCGGATTTACGCAATCGAGGAGAATCTTGTCTTTCAAATCGCCTGATTCGCGGATGGCCTGCTCGCTTGCCTCCCATGGAACACAGAGCGCAACAACGCTCGCGCCCTCCACCGCTTCGCGATTCGTTGTCACACGCACGCCCGCTATCGAATTCTTCGCCTTCTGTGCACTCGCGCTGTTCGGATCGGGCACTCCGATCGAAACACTGTGGCCTGCTTTACTCCAGATGCGCGCCAGTGCAGCCCCTACATTCCCCGCGCCCAGAACTGCAATATTTCGAGATGGCATATCTTGAGGCTACTGGCAATTGCGGGCTCGCGTCACTAGCCATTCGAGCTATTTGGCCGCCGCGTGATGCGCCACAATCTGGTTCTTGATCTTCTCGTAGGTAGCATGCGGAATGATCTTCTTCGTATCCAGATCAGTTTTCGCGCGGTAGGGGCGCCCCGCAATAATTTTTTGCGCCAGCGCCGGCCCAATGCCCGAAAGACTCTGCAGCTGGTCCGAAGTGGCGCTGTTGATGTCGATCTGATCGGCATGCGTGTCAGCCGCGGTCGAGCTACGCGCCGGAGCCGGATGCGTCGCCGTGCTCTGTGCAGCGGCAACAACAATGGTTACAGCAGGAATGAGGAGCCAGCGAAGAATTTGCATACCGTGGATTGTACAGCAGCATGAACGATCCCTCCAAGCCTCGTGACAGATTCAGACCGATCACACGCTGGTGGTGGCTGGCCGGCCCGTTTTGCGAAACCGACATCCGCCGCCAGCTCGAATGGCTGTGTGCCAATGGCTTCGGCGGCGTGGAACTGGCCTGGCTCTATCCCGGCTGGCTCGATGATCCTGGCGAACGCCCCCAATGGCTCGGCCCCGAGTGGCAGTCGCTGGTCGCGTTCACCAAATCGCAATGCGACGCACTCGGTCTCGCATGCGATTTCACGTTTGGCAGTTGCTGGCCTTTCGGAGGATCGCACCTCACGCCAGCACACGCAGCCCAGACCTTCGACGGCCTTTCGCGGCAACGGCTACGCTGCAGCTGGGAGCGCGGCGAGCAGCTGGTTCTCAATCATCTCTCGCACGAAGCTCTGGCAGTCTACGCGCGACCGCTGTTCGCGGCACTTCGGCCGGCGCTCGAAGGTTGGCCATCCGCGCTCTTCTGCGATTCGCTCGAGCTCGAGACCGAACGTCTCTCCTTCTCCGGTCTGTTCCGTGAATTCGAGCAGCGCTTCGGCTATGCCCTGCCCCACCACATCAGCAAGCTGAACCGCTCGCCACACGTCCGCTACGATTACCGCAAACTGATCGCCGACACGATGGTTCGCGAGTTTTACGAAGCCTTTACTGCTCTGTGCCACGCGCATGGCGCCCTCAGCCGCGTGCAGTGCCACGGTTCTCCCACGGACTTGCTCGCCGCCTATACCACCGTCGACATTCCCGAGTCCGAAAGCTTGCTTTTTCCGCCGGCCTTCTCCCGTATTGCCGCTTCAGCTGCTGCCTGGACCGGCAAACCCGTCGTCACGGCCGAAGCGTTTACCTGCCTTTACGGTTTTCCTGGCGACGGCGATGCCAACCGGCTCTGGAAACGCGAAGACGCTCGCGACATCCGCCTGCTTGCCGACGCGCTCTTCGCCAGCGGCGTGAACCGTATCGTTTGGCACGGCATGCCCTATCAGCCGGCCGGACGATCTGTCGAGTTCTACGCCTCTGTTCATGTCGGGCCGGACAGCGCCTTCGCGCAGGACCTGCCAGCTCTCAATCACTACTTCGCTCAAATGAGTGAGCAGTTGCAAAGCGGCCGCGCTTTCGCGCAAATCGGCGTGTATCTGCCCAACGAAGAGGCGCTCATGCTCCATCGCATCCCCGAGTCCGAGCGAACGCCCGGCGCCAACTACATCTGGGAGATGCGCCACGCTGCCGTACCTGCTGAACTGGACGGCTTCGCTCCCGTGTGGATTTCACTGCCGTTTCTGCGCGAAGCTCGCGTCGAAAACGGATGCGTGCATTCACGCGAGCTGGCCCTCGAAGCTTTGTATATCGACTGCAAATGGCTCGATTACGCAGCGCTCGTCGAGTTTGCGCGATTGGCCGAGGCCGGCGCTCGCATCATCTGGAAGCGCCAATGCCGCGAGCCGGGCCATCGCAAGCATCGCGATTACAAGCGAGTCCAGGCACATGTTCGCCAACACGCCGAAAACGCAGTAAACCTGAAACCCGTGCTGGCGGGCGATGACCTTCCGCCGTACTGGACACGCCGCATCGGCGACGATCTTCTCATCTTCTTCGCTCATCCACGCGCAAAGCAAATCCGCTATCCGATGCCCTACCGCTTCGGCGCGATCGACGAGGTCTTCGAACGCACCGTGGTCGTCAACTGGCGCGGTACCAGCACGCCCTACACGCTGCGCTTCGAATCCGGCGAATCCATTCTGCTGCGCACCAACGCTCCGAAAGCGGTAGGTTCATCCTCGGTTCCCGGCGCAATCAGATGAGGATGATCGCACCAGCTCCACGCCGCCCATCCGATTTCCAATGCGTCGAGATAATCCATCAGCTGATGTCCCCAGTCCAGATGTTCGTTTTCGCCTCCGAGCTCGGCCGCGAACACCGGATGCGTGCGGCTCAACTTCCCGAACGCCCGCTCCCAGTTCTTCGTTTTATGCGGATACACATGGGTTGAATAAACCACGTCCTCGATTCCCGCAATCGGAAAGCTCGACAGGTCATAACCCCAGTCGAGTCCCGACACGAAAATCAGCGCATCCGCATGTGCCGCGCGAATCGCGCGGATCAGATCGCTAGCCCACTCGTGCCACACCCCGGCATCCACACGCCGGCGCTGCAATGGAAACGTATAGTCGTCCGGCAGCGGATCATGCGGCTCGTTGAAGATGTCGTAGAGCACCGCCGGATTCGTGCGATAGCGCCGCGCCAGCAGGTCCCAGACGACCATTGCAGTGCGGTCCGGGAGCGCTGGCACAAAGTTCTCCCGGCCGTCCTTCAAATGCCCCCGCACCGTCTGCGCATCCAGCCATTGCAGGTCGAGCAGCGTGTACATCTTTCGCTCGGCAGCGCCTGCAATCGCCTCGTCGAGCGCGCATCGGTACGCCTCAGAACCGATCGCCCATGCCGCGTTGAAGGGCAGCCGGACGAGGTTCGCGCCCCAGCCCGCAATGCGATCGAGCGCAGCTTCACCCATTCGTGACTCACGGTTGTATTCGAAACCCGACCAGTTCACGCCCCGCAGCCGCACCGGCTCTCCCGTCCGGGCATTCACGATCCTGTTACCAAGCGCCTTCAGTGCCGGAAGTTGGGCTGCAACGTTTTCGGGTACATTCTGGTCCATTTCGAGAGGAGCAATCCAATGGACAGATTAGAAGAGTTGAAAAATAAGTACAAAGGCGCGCTCGATACCATTCAGCAGAAGGGCGTTCGCCTGTCGCACCTGCATGTGCAGGACAATAAGCTGTTTATCCAGGGCGCCGCGCCCTCCGAGGACGCCAAAAATGCCGTCTGGAACGCGATCAAAGCGGCCGACCCGAGCTATAGCGATCTCACCTGCGATCTGACCGTCGATCCCAGCCTCGCTCCCCAGCAGGCACAATCGGCAACAGCTGCAGCCGGCGGCGCTTCGTCGTCCGGGCGGACCTACAAAGTTGCGCCGGGCGACACGCTGTCCAAAATCGCAAAGGAATACTACGGGAACGCGAACGATTACAACAAAATCTTCGATGCCAATCGCGACAAGCTCTCCGACCCCAATAAAATCCAGGTCGGCCAGGAGTTGGTGATTCCTTAAACCATCGGTTTCCCGCACTCGCCGCAGAACTTGAGGGGCTGCGCGAAACTCGCCTTACAGTGCGGGCAAACCGTAGCGAATTCCGGCTTCTGCGCAGGTTGTTTCAGCGGCCGCGCGGCGCTCCATCCGAGACGTTGCGCGGCCGTTTCCATTTCCGCCAGTACAACCGCCAGTTCGCGCTGTAGGGCCTGCTTGCTCTGCTGATAATCTTCGTCCGACAATTTACCCAGCCGGTACTCAAATTGCAGATCGCGCAGGTTTCCGTAGATCGCCTGCTTCCGGTCTTCCAGATACTGCACTGGCGAGACAGCCTCCGGCTCCGGTACATCCTTCGCGCGAATCCCTAGCGTGAAATACAGCGCCGCCAGCACGATCGCCGCGGCCAGCACAATCATCACGTGCGATCGTCCTCGAGTTCGCGATCCATCTGTGCACGATAGCGCTCAATCAGCGATTCATCCGTGGGCGTCAACGGTTCCGGCGCTTTTTGATGTCTTCGCACGAACGCCGACCAGATCCACAAACCGATCAGCAGCGCGACACCGGGCATTACCCACGTCACAATCGGTCCCAAACCCTGAGCTGGCGGCGAAGCCAGCGCGACGATTCCTTCCTCGCGAACAATATCGTTCACGATCGCCTCGTCGCTCATGCCCTTCTGCTTCATGCTGTAGATCCGGTGCCGCATCGGATCCGCTGAACTGCAGCGCAGCATCGGACAATCGCCCACCGTGTTGCGGCATCCTCCGCAGCGGCAGGCCAGCTTGGCGCCTACACGGGTCACGTCCGGTGTCAGGTACGACGTAGACTCCTGCGCCCCCACCTGTATCGCGACCGCCCCGACAACAGCCAAGAACGCCAGCAGTAACTTAGGACTGAACCGTTGCCGTCGCACGCGTAAAACCTACAATCTCCGTGCGCGCGTAATGCAGCCGCACCTTCGAAGGAATCAGGCAGATAATCGTTCCGCCCAGCAAGACAAAATAGCCGATCCAGACCCACGCAACCAGCGGCAAGATGGACATCTGAAAGATAGCTTTCGTGTTGTCCGGCGAGATGCCTGCAAAGTTCACGTAAAGATCTTCGTTTAAGCGGCGGCGGATTGCGATGATCGACGATTGCTCCTGACTCGATTTGTAGAGGCGAATTTCCGGCGTCAGCTGGTCGATCACATGACCGTCTCGAGACACATCCACGAACGCCCGGCTCGATTCGTAGTTGCTGTTATCGCCGTTCGTAACACTCAACAGCTTCAGTTCGTAATGCCCGAAGCGGGTGCTCTGATTCAGCCCGAGACTCAGCGTCTGGCGCAAATTGAAGGCGTTGCCCGTGAATCCGATAAACATGAACACGATGCCCATGTGCACGAGATAGCCGCCGTACCGCCGCGTATTGCGCCAGGTGAGCTCGACCACCGCTCGCGGCATCGGCAAACTTTCTTTGGCATGGATCGCGCGCGCGCCTTTCCAGAACTCGATCACAATCGTCGCGATCACAAATGCGCACAGACCAAAGGAAATGAGCGGCGCAATCTGATGAACACCGCAGGCGAGCAAAATGATCGCTACTGCCGCGCCGATAATCGAAGGAATCAGGAACGCGCGCTTCAAACTGTTCAGCGAACTCTTGCGCCAGGCAATGAGCGGGCCGATTCCCGTCAGCAGCAGCAGAAATAATCCGATCGGCACGTTCACCCGGTTGTAGTACGGTGCATCGATCGTCTCCTTCTCACCGCTGATCGCTTCCATCAGCACCGGAAACAATGTGCCCCACAAAACCGCGAAGCAGCTCGCCAGCAGAATCAGATTGTTGAATAGAAAACTCGATTCGCGCGAAACAACGCTTTCCAGCTTCACTTCGCTGCGCAAATACGGCAGATTGCGAATAATTGCAAATGCAGTCAATGCCGTCGCCGTAAGGATGAATGTCGTGAAATACGGCTTTACTGGCGACTGCGCGAACGCATGTACCGACGAGACCAGCCCCGTTCGCGTCAATGTCGTTCCGAGTATGCTCAGCAGGAACGTAGCCGAGACCAGCACCATGTTCCAGACCTTCATCATTCCCTTTTTTTCCTGCATCATCACCGAATGCAGAAACGCGGTCGCCGTAATCCAGGGCATCAGTGACGCGTTTTCCACCGGATCCCAACCCCAGTAGCCGCCCCAGCCGAGCACCGTGTAGGCCCAGTACATGCCGAGCGAAACGCCCGTGCTCTGAAACAGCCACGTCACAATCGCCCAGCGCCGCGTCGTATGAATCCATGCCTCGCCCGGCTGCTTGGTCACCAGCGATGCCATCGCAAACGCAAACGGCACCGTGAATCCGACGTAGCCGAGATACAGCATCGGCGGATGAATCGCCATCGTCCACCACTGCAGCAGCGGGCTCAGGCCGTTGCCATCGCCGACATCGATCACGCCTTTGCCCGCCATCAGTAGCTGAAACGGGCTCGCCACAAACGAGATCATCCCCACGAAAAACGCGAGCGTCGTCATCAGAATCGCGACCACAATCGGCATCATCTCGCGGAACTTGCGCCGGTTCGTGAAAACAACCACGGCCGAATAGCACGAAAGTATCCAGCTCCAGAACAGCAGTGAGCCTTCCTGTCCGCCCCACCAGGCCGCGAATTTATAAACCAGCGGCATCGCGCGATTACTGTGCGAGGCCACGTACGCCATGCGGTAATCGCCCTTGATCAGCGAACTTACCAGCACCGCCGCCGCAATCGTGAGCAGCAGCCAGATCGCATACACCGCGCGCTCCGCGCTCACCACCAGAAACGGCCGGCGCCCGTACTTCCCCGCAATCGCCGCAATGACCGCGAACACGGCCAGACAAAACGCGGTCAGAACCGAAAGAGCGCCGATATTTTCCATGCTGTTTAGAAGACTATCGAAGAGTACCGCTGAAGACCACCGCTAGATGCGCTTGGCGTCCGCCGTCTGCTCATGCTGCAGACCGCGCTGGCTTGGCTTCGCTTCATATTTCGAAGCGCATTTCGCCTGAATCGTGCTCGCCTCGAAGACGCCATCCGGCCCCAGCCGCCCATAGGCCAGCGCCTGCGCGTTGTCCTTGAATGTGTCGGGCAGCGGATCGGTCCCTGTGTAGAGAACACGCAGCGTCTGAGCGCCCTGATGCAGCACAAACGAGGTTCCGGTCGCGCTTTTCACGATCGAACCCGGCTGCACATCGCCGCCCACCCGCAGCCGCTCGTGTTGCGCCGCCGGACCCATCTGCGCCAGCTCAGGAATCGTTTTGTAATACGCTTTCGTATCTTTGACGCCGCCCACCGCCAGCCAGACCAGGGATCCGACAATCGCAGCAATCAGAATGCCGAACTTTACATAGGTCTTCATAGGCGTAACGGGGCTGAAATCACAGTATATCTTCGTTTGCCGCTGACTGTGCTTTCTGGCTCACACCTCACAACTACTGATCAGCGCCCCTCCCGGCCAGTACACTTGAGTTTCGGGACGTTCCCTTGGCATCCGAACCCAGAGCCATCGCCGCACGCACCGCCTCCGCATCCCGAGAGGCGCGCCGCATCGCGCAACTCGCTGAAAGCCCGGCTCTCTTCGAAGCCCAACGCTGGTTCGCGCGCGAACGCGGCTGGATCAACGAAACGCACCTCCAGCTCTGCCGCATTCCCGCCCCTACGTTTTTCGAAGGCCAGCGCGCCGAGTGGTTTCGCGCGCAGCTCGAGCAGTTTGGCTGGCGCGCCCGCCTCGATCGCGCCGGCAATGTTCTGGCCGATCAGCCCGAATCCGAAACCCCGCTCCTCATCGTCTCCGCGCACCTCGATACCGTCTTCGCGCCCAATCGCCCGGACGACATTTCTATAGCGAGCGATGGCCGCCTGCTCGGCCCCGGAGTATCCGATAACGGCGCCGGTCTCTCGGCTCTCCTCGCGCTCGCCCGCCTGCTGGTCGAAAATCCCGATCTCCAATCTCTCGCCTCTCGTGTCCTTCTGGTGGCCAATGTCGGCGAAGAAGGCGAGGGCAATCTGAGCGGTATGCGCTATCTTTGCCTGCACGGCCTTCCGCGCCAGAGCCGCCCGATCGGCGCATTCCTCGTGCTCGACGGTCCCTCCACCGAGCACATCACTGCCCAGGCTCTCGCCAGCCGCCGTTTCGAAATCGCCTTTTCCGGTCCCGGCGGCCACAGCTGGAACGACTATGGCGTCCCCAATCCCGTGCACGCGCTCGGCGAGCTCATCAGCCACTTCGCCCAGGGCGCGGACGCGCGCCTCGCAGCCGAACGCAAAACTCGCTCTTCGTACAACTTCGGCATCGTCGAAGGCGGCTCCAGCATCAACGCCATTCCCTCCGCCGCACGCGCCAAACTCGATCTGCGCTCGGAGAACTCGGCCGTGCTCGATGAACTCGCTGCGCTTCTGCGAACCTCCGTCGAGCGAAGCCTGGAACGCGAGCAGCGTATCTCCCGCGCCGGAAAACTTTCGGCCGCTATCAAGGAACTCGGCTCACGCCCCGGCGGCAAGCTCGACGACAAATCGCCCCTGCTCGAAGCAGTTCAGGCTGTTGATAACTATCTCAACATTCGCTCCCGCATCGACTGCGCTTCCACCGACGCGAACGTACCGCTCTCCATGGGCTTACCCGCCATCTCCATCGGTGCCGGCGGACAGGGCGGAGGCGCGCACACCTCCGGCGAATGGTATCAGCCCGAAGGCCGCGAAACAGGACTCCGCCGCATTCTCCTCTTACTCGCTCTTCTCGCCGAAGCATGAGCCGCGCCAACGCTCCGCCGCGCTGGCAGGCGGAACTCGCGCTTGCCTTCGTCGCGCTCGTCTGGGGCTCCACCTTCGTCGTTGTCAAGAGCGCGCTGACCGATATTTCGACCGTCTATTTCCTCGCGCTGCGCTTCTCGCTGGCCGCCTTCTGCATGCTGCTGATGTTCTGGCCGTCCTTTCGAAGCAGCAACGGCGCCGCCATTCGCAAAGGTCTCGCAGGCGGCGGCATCGCCGGCATCTTCCTCTGGCTCGGCTATGTGCTTCAGACCTTCGGCCTCAAGTACACCACCGCCGGCAAGTCGGGCTTCATTACCGGCTTCTACATCGCGCTCGTGCCGCTGCTCGGCGCCGCCCTCTACCGGCGCTGGCCGCCTGCGCGCGAGCTTCTGGGAATCGCGGTCGCCACTGCCGGCATCGCCATTCTCACCCTGCCCCGAGGCAATCGATTCGTCATGAACCGCGGCGATCTGCTGACCATCGGCTGCGCTATCGCCTTCGCCATCCATCTTCTCGTCCTCGGCTACTACTCGCAGCGCTGTCTGGTTTCAGCTGTTGCACTCGGCCAGATCGCCTGCTCGGCCGTGCTCTCGACCATCTCTCTCGCCTGGGAACGTCCTTCGGCCATCTGGAACCGCAACGTGCTCTTCGCTCTTACCCTCACGGCGATCTTCGCCACCGCCCTCGCGTTCGCCATTCAGACCTGGGGCCAGAAATACACCTCGCCCTCTCGCACCGCGCTCATCTTCGCTCTGGAGCCCGTCTTTGCTTTAGCCACGGCAGTCTCGGTCGGCCGCGAAGCGCTGACTGCTGCCGCGCTGGCCGGAGGCGCGCTGGTTCTCGCCGGAATTCTGCTGGTAGAACTCAAACCGAAACCGCGCACGCAACTCGAGCAGGTGGAAAATTGAGAGCGCCCTATGCCGCACCGCGCAACTTTCTCCACAGCAACCGGCCCGGCCAGATCGTGATCGCCCCAATTACCAGCAGCACCGGCCCGCACGTGAGCAGAAGTACCGCGCATCCCTCCACCAGATCGACCAGCGTCTGCCAGCCATCCACCGCCGCGTTCCGGAGCCGCGTCGAAATGGCCGCATGATCCGTTCCCGCCGGCTTGCGATACCGCTCAGTCATCGTCACCCGCACGCTCGCCAGCGCCACCCGATTCGCCAGCGCCTTCTGCTCCGCTTCTGTTGTCTCGATCTCGCCGCGCACCCGCGCAATCTGCTCCTCCACTTCCAGCACATCCGAAAGCTTGCCCGTCCGCTGCTGCAGAATTGCAGTGAGCCGTTTTTCTGTCTCGCGCAGATTTGCCAGCCGCGCATCGGTATCCACCGATTGCCGCGTTACATCTTCGCCCCGCTGCGATTCCGTATCCACGTGTCCCAGTGTTCTCAGATCGCGGTACAGCGCATCCAGTTCCGCCGCCGGTACCTTCAGCGTCGCCGTAAGCGACTTCGCCTCCTCCGCCGATCGGTTCATCGCGAGCTCTGAAACAAATCCGCCGCGCGCCTTCACCATCTGCTCCATACGCCCCCGAGCGTCGTCGAAGCGTTCCACGGTAATCGCCAGGTTCGCCTCCCGTGCGATCCTGACCGCCATAGCCGGCATATCCTTCTGAATCTGCCCCGCCCGATCCATCAGCATCACGTCAGGCGCGGGCTCTGTCGTCGTCGCTTGCCGCTGCTGCAGGGAATCTACGCTGGGCGCCGAGTAGTCAACAATTGCCGGCCGGTGCCTTATCCCAAGCCCGATACCAAAAACTCCGATCACCCCTGCCGCAACTGCCGCCCACTCCCAACGAAACCGCCGCTTCTGCGGCACTGCGGGCGCGGTCCAATCCGCCCGAACACCCGGCGCTTTCCACCGCTTCATTGCGCCCGACAGATGCTTCAGATCCTCCACCACCCCGCGACACTCGTCACACCCGGCCAGATGTTCTTCCACACGCTCCGCCTCATTCAAGCTCAGCTCGCCATCGAGATACGCCATCATCTCCTCTTCCGCAAACGGATGCGTTTTCAGCTGCATGTTCCGTCCTCTCGCCCGAGCGCCGCTTCCACCGGCTCCAGATACCGCTTCAATTGCATGCGTGCCCGAAATAGCCGCGACCGCACCGTGTTTACCGGTATATCGAGCAGCACCGCCATCTCCGCATAACTCAGCTGTTCATATTCGCGCAGCATCACCATCTCGCGCTCGCTCTCCTGCAAAAGCGACAGCGCCTTTCGCACCGCCAGACTCGAGTCGTAGTCGCTCTCCGCGCCAGGCTCCGCCGACAGCCAATCCGTCTTACGAAACGCCTGCTTCCGCCGCTCCGCCATTGCCATCTTCAATGCAATTCCGTATAAATACCCGCGCACCGGCGCTCTCGGGTCATATCGATCTCTCGCCTTCATCACTGCCACAAAGACTTCCTGCGCCAGATCCTCGGCCCGCTCGCGATCGAACACACGCCGGTAGAAAAATCCGAACAGCGGCTCGCGATATCGCGCGAACAGCTCCGCGAACGCCTCCCCCGATCCTCTCCGATATCGCCGCAACAGCTCTTCGTCGCTGATCATCTTTGTGCTGACCGTGCCTGCGCTCTATCTCTCAATGTCCCCAGGCGCGGAAAAGTTCCATCTGGTGACGAGAATTTCTCCCGGATCAGTACCACGACACAGCACGTTACTTTCAGCTCTCATCCTTCGATGAACTTTCCGCCGGCTCGCGCAGGTCTTTAGAATTCGTAGCCCGTTCGCGAGTAGGCGATGGCTCCGGGCACCTTCACCACAACCCGGATCGAGTGGTAACCGGGCTCTGTGGAATTCGGCGTATACGTGAGCGAGTATGTGCTCCTCAATTCCGTGCCCATCACAATCAGCGCATCCTCGAGTTGTGCCTGTTTTCGGAAGTGAATCTGCATCCCTCCCGTTCTGGCTACCAGTTGTGAGAACGGATCGCCTCTTTCCATCGATTTCGCGCCGTGCAACAGAGTCGGAATTAGCGACGTCAGCTCGACTCCTGCTGCCACCCCGCCTTTCTGCGACGACATGTCGGGAAAATGGAACGTGTCGGCCACAAACTTCTTGCCAGCTAGCGGCAGAACCAAAGCGTAGATCTGTACGTTTGCCCGTCCCGCATGCGCTGCAACGCTTGCGAACGTGCGCGCGCTTCGTTGGTCGTAAGGCTGTCCGATCAGCAACAAAACGCGAGCGCGCCCCGCTGGTTCGGTCTCCAGCATCTCGATTCCACGCTCTGCCGCATCGAGCATGTGGGCGTCCCGGCCCGCAGCGGACAATTTGGCGAATGCGTCTTTCATGCGAGCCGGCCCGAACCCTCTGACCACCTCCACATCATCCGCGTAGGAAAGAACCGCTGCCTTCCCATCTGCCCCGAGCAGCAGATCCTCAACCACGCTCCCGGTCTTCACCACAAATGGCAGATAGTCCCGCATGGCCTCGTTCGCCTGTATCGCGATGACTGCCGACGCCGCCTCGAGACCTGACTCGAGCGAAAATTTCTGAGCGCGCCCGTTATCGAAAACTTCGAACTTGTCTGCCTCGAGGCCCGTGATCACTCTGCCGGCGCGCGACAACACAAGCGTGGGAACAACTACCAGGCGGACCGGAACGCGAACAACCGGGGATTGCCCCAACACGAGTACAACGGCAAGCAGCACAATGCCGAGCCGTCCCGGGCAGGACATTTTCCAATGCTATAGCAGCACGGATGATCGCCTTCCTGCCTGGCGCGATCGCGACAGAGCGGCCCGCGACCTGTCAGTCACACACGGCAGCCGCGCCCATCTCCTTGCCAGCACGCATCTTCACTGAACGAGCGAGGCCGGCTCATCTTTCCATTCGATAAACTGATTTTTCCTGGACCCGTGCCGAAGAAAACAACCTATCGCGATGCAGGTGTCAACATCGACGAAGCGGATCGCGCCGTCTCGCGTATCCGCCGCCTCGCCGCCGCTACCCGCACCGCCGGCGTTCTCACCTCTATCGGCAGCTTCGGCGCGGGTTTCAACCTCAAAGGTTTTCGCGATCCGGTGCTCGTCAGCTCAGCCGATGGCGTCGGCACCAAGCTCAAGATTGCCTTCGCCGCCGGCCGCCACGACACTGTCGGCGAAGATCTTGTGAACCACTGTGTCAACGACATTGCCGTCCAGGGCGCGAAGCCGCTCTTTTTCCTCGATTATTTCGCTGTCGGCAAGCTGAACGCCAAAGTGGTGGCCGATGTTGTCGAAGGCATCGCCCGCGGCTGCAAGCGCAACGGCTGCGCCCTGATCGGCGGTGAAACCGCCGAAATGCCCGGCATGTACCAATCGGGCGAATACGATCTGGCCGGCTTCATCGTCGGTGTTGTCGAGCGCAAGCGCCTGCTCACCGGCGAAACCATTCAACCCGGCGATCTGCTGCTCGGCCTGCCTTCCAACGGCCTTCATACCAACGGCTATTCGCTGGCTCGCGCCGTACTCTTCGAGTTCGCCGGCCACAAGCCGACTGCCCGCCTCAATGGCCTCGCTGGTACGCTCGCCGACGAGCTGCTCAAAATTCACAAGTCTTATCTCAAGCCCATTGAGGCGCTCCATTCCGCCGGGCTCCTCAAGGGCGCAGCGCACATTACCGGCGGCGGCCTCACCGACAATCTCCCGCGCATCCTGCCCAAAGGAACCGCCGCGCAGATCGAGCTTGGCTCCTGGCCTCGCCAGCCGATCTTCGATCTGCTGCAAAAACTCGGCAACATTCCCGAAGACGATTTTCGCCGCACCTTCAACCTGGGCATCGGCATGGTTTTCGCCATTTCTCCGCGTCAGCTCGCAGCGGCCGAAAAGATTTTGAAAAAGCTCCGCGAGCCCGCCTACCCGATCGGCCGCATTGTCGCCGCCAGATCCGCCCGCCAGTCCCGAGTCGTCTACCAGTGAAGCAACGCCTCGGAATCCTGCTCTCCGGACGCGGATCGAATTTCGAAGCGATTGCCCGCAATGTGCTGAACGGCACGCTCGCTTGCGAAATTGGCTTCGTTTTTTCAAATCGCCCGGAAGCTCCCGGCCTCCAGCTGGCGCGCGAACTCGGCTTCGACGTGGCTTCGTTTCCTTCAAAAGGGATCGACCGCGCTGCGTTTGACGAACAAGTGGCGAAACTGCTCCACCAACACCGCGTCGATCTCATTTGTCTGGCCGGTTATATGCGCCTGCTCACGGGTGGCTTCGTTTCTCAATTTTCGGGGCGCATCCTGAACATCCACCCATCGTTGCTGCCCGCCTTCCCCGGACTCGACGCGCAGCACCAGGCTCTCGTCCACGGCGTCAAGGTCACCGGCTGCACCGTTCATTTTGTCGATGAAAACCTGGATAGCGGCCCCATCCTGCTGCAATCGCCCGTACCCGTGCTCGACAACGATACCGTCGAATCGCTCTCCGCGCGCATCCTGCGCGAAGAACACCGAATTTATTCCGAAGCGATCGCCTGGGTCCTTCGCGGCAATTACCGCATCGAGGGCCGCCGCGTCATTCAAACCTAAATGGAACCGAGCACTCTCCTCAAACGCGCTGCCGCCGTCGTCGCGGCCATTGTTCTCCTTATCTTCGTCTATATCTGGTTTTCGGGTGCCACCCCGACGCTGAAGTTTGCTAAGCCGGTCGCGTTCATCGGACCCTCAACCTCGGTCCTGGTCGAAGCCGACGCGCCGCACGGCCTGAAGGCCTTCTCCGCATCCCTCGAGCAGAACGGTCAAACGGCGAATATCTATCAGGACCACACCCACACGAAACAGCGCGTGGGCGCTTACACCTTCTACGCCGGTTCAAAGCAGGCTTCGTTCCTGAAAGAAGGCACCGCGCGCCTCGTCATTCGCGCGAAATCCAACGATCTGCGCGGCTCGACTGCCGAACTCGCCCAGGACGTCCAGGTGATTCTCCGCCCGCCGACCATCGTCGCTGACGGCTTCCAGCACTACATCAACCAGGGCGGCTCCGAACTCGTCACGCTCGATCTCGGAGGCAGCTGGACCGAAGCGGGCGTTCGCGTTGCCAACTATAGCGCCGGCTCGTTTCCCATGCCCGGGCAGCCCGACAACAGCCCGCATCGCTTCTCCCTGTTCCCGTATCCCTGGGACGTTCCGCCCGATACCATCCCGCTTGCCTTCGCCCGCAACGGCGCCGGAACCGAAACAACCAGTTCGTTCTGGGTGAAAGTTTTCCCCAAGCGCTTCCGCGAGAGCACCATCGTCCTCACCGATCGCAATATGCAGAAGGTGGTCGGCGAACTCGATCCGAACGGAACCGGTTCACTCCTCGACCGTTTTCTCAAACTCAACCGCGAGCTGCGCAAATCGAACGCTCAGACGATTTACGATCTGCGCAACAATACCGAAAAGAAAATTCTCTGGTCCGGACCGTTCATTCCCGTCAAAGGCGCTCGCGAATCGTTTTTCGCCGATCGCCGCAGCTACGTTTACAACGGGCGCAAAGTGGATGAGCAGGTGCATCTCGGCTACGATCTCGCGCAGACCATGAATTCGCCGGTGAAGGCCGCCAACTCCGGACGCGTGATCTACGCCGACCGTCTCGGCCTTTACGGAAACTGCGTCATTATCGACCACGGCTATTCTCTGCAGAGCCTTTACGGCCACATGAGCCGCATTCTCGTCAAAGTGGGCGATAACGTTGCGAAAGAGCAGCAGATCGGCGTCAGCGGAGCCACCGGCATGGCGTTTGGCGACCACGTTCACTTCAGCATGATGATCGCCGGCATTCAGGTCGACCCGAAGGAGTGGTGGGACGAGCACTGGATTCACGATCGTATCCTGAGCAAAATCGGTCCAAACGCTGGCAAATCGCCCGTTGCGTCTGCCCCGCCTTCCGAGCCCGCTGAGCCCGCTCATAAAACCGGTCGCAAGCGCGGCCATCGCCGGCACTGAGGGCGCCATGAACCCGAAGCAATTCCTGGAGACGATCTATCGCCTGTGTCTCGGACGCGAGCCAGACCCCGCCGGGTATCAACACTGGCTCAAGGTCCTCGAATCCACCGGTGACTACGCCTCCGTCCTGAACAGTTTTCTCGAGAGCACGGAGTACGCGGCCCGGCAGCGTGCTGCGCCGCCTGTCGAATCCCAAAGGAAACCACGAAATCCCGCCGGTCTCCTGCGCGATCTCCGCCGTCCGCTCCGCATCGTCGATGTGGGCGCACAAATGTTGGTGCCGCAGTCGCACGTCTACGAATCGCTCCTCGAATTTCCCGCCGAGATTATCGGATTCGATCCGCTCGAAGAGCGCTTACGCGAGCGCGCCGAAGCGGAAGGCGGCCCGGCCCTCAAGCTTTATCCGTACGCGATCGGCGATGGCGGCGCTCATACCCTGTACGTCAACAACGATGACGGGACGTCTTCTCTCTTTCCGCTCAATTCCCGGCTGAACAGCAAGTTCAATCATCTGCACGAATTGAAAACGGTCGAGACTCGCGAAATCGTCACGCGCCGCCTGGACGACGCGCTGCCCGGAGGGCCCATCGATTTCCTGAAGCTCGATGTGCAGGGCGCCGAACTCATGATTCTGCAGTCCGCCCCGCGCTCGCTCGCCAACACGGCCGTCGTGCACTGCGAAGCGGAATTCAGCCCGATCTATCAGGACCAGCCGCTCTTCCCTGCCATTTACGACCTGCTCACCTGGCACGGCTTCGACTTCATCGACCTGCTCGCCTCAGGCCGCTATCATTACCTGACAAAATCAGGCGAGACCAGCCACGACCGGCTCATCTGGGGCGACACAATCTTCTTCCGCGAAACGCAAGATCGTCAGACACTGCTGGTCCAGTCCGTTATTGCCGACGTTGTATATGGGAAAGCGAGTCTGGCGGAATATCTGTACGAGAAAGCCGAAGCTGCGTAATTCGTGCTATTCCCACTCGATGGTGCCCGGGGGCTTGTGAGTGAGATCGTAAAACACGGCGGCGATATCCGGCACATTGAGCAGCCGCTTGGTCAGCTCTGTAAGATGCGCCTCGGCCATCAGCACCACGTCGGCGGTCATTCCGTCCACTGACGAAATCGGCCGCAGCACAACCGATTCGCTCGCGCCGGCTACTCCGAGCGGCAGCAGCACGACCGGGAACTGCCAGACCTGATTCTCGAATCCGGTTTCGAGGCAGAACTCGCGCACGATTCCATCGGCTTCGCGCAGCACTTCGAGCCTCTGCTTCGTTACGGTCGCGGCGAATACCGAGAACGCTTCGAGCGGCTCTTTGCTTCCGCACAACGCAATCACTCGGTTGATGTCGGAGCGCTCGTTGGTCAGCGTAGGAGCGATACTCTCAATGCCCTCACGGTCAGGCGCGCGATTCAGCGCGAGCACCTGGCGGTAGCTGCGCACATCGCCTTGCACACCCACCGAGCGCACCGGCAGAAGTGCGCCTTCGCTCGAAGCGACCACCGCGGCTCTCGATCGTGAACACAGGCAGCGAATGGCGAGGCCCGGCCCCGGAAACGGATGGCGTGCCAGAAATGGCGCCGGGACGCCCAGTTCGCGTCCGATCTCGCGCACTTCGTCCTTGTAGAACGACGTCAGCGGTTCGATAATCCGGCCGGATTCGATCAGCGCCTGAATGCCTGCCACGCGGTTATGGTGAGTCTTGATCAGATCCGATTTCGCAGTCCCGCCCGATTCGATCGTGTCCGGGTAGATCGTTCCCTGCCCCAGAATCCAGTGCCCGTCCAGAAAATGTTCCGATGCCAGAATTCGTTCCTGCACTCGCACAAATTGCTCGCCGATGGCGAGGCGCTTGGCTTCGGGATCCGTCAGACCTTCGAGGGCGTGCAGGAATTCGGCCTCGGCTTCATCCACCAGGAAATGCGTCGCGCCCAGTTCGGCGAAAACCGAGCGCACGAACGCTGTTTCGTTCTTACGCATCAGGCCGGTGTCGACGTAAATGCCGTAGACGCGCTCCGGACCGAGCGCACGCAGACAGAGAGTGTACGCGACCGTGGAATCAACCCCGCCGCTCACGAAAAAGAACACATTCCGGTCGCGAGCGATTCGCCGGATCTCTTCCTCAAGCGCCGGAATGCGCTGCGAAATATTCCAATCGCGCTCGGCACCGCAGATACCGAAGACGAAGTTCTCGAGAATTCGCCTGCCCGCGCGCGTATGCACGACTTCCGGATGGAACTGAATCCCGAACAACCGGCGCGCCGGATCGGACATAGCGGCAACGCCGGATACGCCGCTCGAAGCAGTCACGCGAAAGCCTGGGGGAACCGCCGCTACCGTATCGAAATGACTCATCCAGATCTGCGATTCGGAAACGCCATTCCACAGCGGATCCTGTTCCGTGACGGTCAGGTGCGCCGGACCGTATTCGCCGCGCGTGCCGCGCTCGACCTTCCCGCCGAGATGCCGGGCAAGCAGTTGATGCCCGTAGCAGATGCCGAGCAACGGCACGCCGCTGGTCACCAGGTCCGGATCGATATCCGGGCAGCCTGCTTCAAAGACGCTTCCCGGTCCCCCGGAGATGATCACGCCTTTGCGCGCGCGCAGCTCCGAAGCCGGCGTCTCGCTCGGCTGTACGTCCGCATAGACGCCTAGATCGCGCACGCGCCGTGCGATCAGATGGGTATATTGACCACCGGTATCGAGCACGGTGATCTGTGGTGTGGAGATGTTCGAATGCTTACCGGAGACTGGCTCGCTGTTTCTCAAAATGTGCTTTGGATTGTGCCAGCAGAGTGGCAGCCTGCGGCATGGCCTCAATGGCCTTCTGTACTTCCGGATCCTCTTCGATGCCCACCCGCTGCGAGTCCTCCCAGCTGAAAGCGGTCACATACATCGCGGACGTGAGTTGATCGCGCATCCACTGGTGGTCGCGCGTCCAGTCGGCTTCCGAAAATTGCACGCCGTTCTTGATCAGATAGTCGTGCAGTTGCTCGAGCACCGCTTCATCGGGGCGCCAGCCCTGGGGCAGCTTTGTCGAATGGTTCGAGAAGTAATACGCCGTGAAATTCGGGAAAATGTACTTCTGAAAAGTAGCAATCTGGAGCGCATCTAGCTTCGGCGTCTCGTACTTTTCATCCGGCGTAATGCCGCCGCCGCCATACACCACGCGCCCGAGATCGGTTTGCTTCACATCGGTCGGATCTTTGGTTTCGCTGCGTTTGCCGTAGTAGTAGTCGAGGAACGAAATATGCGAGTAGTCGCGCTGAATCAGCCGTCCGCTCGGGGTGTAGTAATGCTGGGTCGTCAACAGCAGACCGGTGTTATCGCTCAGCAAGTAAACGGTCTGCACCAGGCCTTTGCCGAACGTGGTCTCGCCCAGAATCCAGGCACGGTCGTGATCCTGCAGCGCGCCCGAAACAATTTCAGCCGCCGAAGCCGAATAGCGGTTCACCAGAACGACAATCGGGTAGTTCTCGCCATACTCGCTGCCGCGCGCCAGGTATGGCTTTTCGGCATAGGCGCGGCCCTTGTGCGAAACGACTACCTGACCCTGATCGAGCCAGTGGCCCGCGACGGCAACGCCTTCCGACAGCAACCCGCCGGGATTTTCGCGCAGATCGAGAATCAGGCCCTTGATGTTCTTTTCGCCGAGCATCTTCAGGTTGTCTTCGACTTCCTTGCCGGTGGTTTCGGTGAATTGCTCAACCCGCAGATAAGCGATGCCCGGCCGGATCCAGAACGCTTTCCAGACGCTGTTGCGTGGAATTTCATCGCGTACAAGATTGAAAGTGATCGGCTGCGAAGACCCCTCGCGCGTCACTTTCACCTGAACTTTGGTGCCCTTCGGCCCTTTCAGCATCTCGGCGATTTCGCTGGTGCTCAGGTTGTCGACGCGCTTGTCATTGACCTCGATCAGCATGTCGCCCGGACGAAGACCGGCGCGATACGCGGGCGTACCGCCAAACGGATGCACCACCATGGGCTTGCCCGTGCGCGGCTGCGCTCCGATCATCATGCCGATGCCGTAGTACATGCCATGCTGTTCCTCGCGCATGCCGGCGAATTCTTTGGGATCGAGGAAGTTCGAGTGCGGATCAAGCGTGCGCAGCATGCCCGGGATCGCACCCTTATATATGCTCTTGTCCGCGGTCAGCTTTTCGGCAGCGTTCTGGTCCACCACGTCGTAGATTTTGGTGAACGACTGAATGCTGGTCTTCAGGTCATCATCGGAGACGGCATTGATATTGCGCTCTCCTGCCTGCGAAGCGGCGGAGACGGTGCGCGCCCCCGGTCCAAAGAGGCCGCCCGCCAGGGCGCATATGGCCAGAAAAGCGGGAACAAAGACAAAATACCGGCGCTGGGACGACAAACAAAACCTCCCGGGGTCTGCTTTCAGTATAGACGCGCGGAGGCGGACGTTGTACCTTACCCGAGAATAACTTTCGCGCAATCAGGGTTGACGCGAGGCTTGCGGTTCTAAACGGCGGCGCGGGCGCGGCGGGCAAGCGGACCCGCTTCGTTACGGGCCGGTTTTCTGGGCAACTCGTCGAGCCGTTTCACCTGGTCGCTCACGCAAACCAGAAACATCGGTTGCCGGGCATTCTTGAGGAGATCGATGATCCGCTCCTGCTGCTCTTCCAGAAAGATCGACTTCCCATCCGTCAGCAGATGGAGATTCGAATCGCTGGCAAACACGTCGGCCAGGCGGCGGCCCATCTCGCGTTGCAGGAATCGCAGGACCCGCCGGATTTTCTGCAGAGAAAAGCCCTTGCGTCGGAGTTCCGCGATAACGGTAATCTCGATTACTTCCTCGGGAAGATAGATGCGTTTGTGCCCCTCGTGCCGGGGCGAAACCACTTTGCGCTCGTCCCACCACTGCAACTGCCGTAAGCTTACCTGTGCGATTTTGGCAACTTCGGTGCTGGTGTACGTCCGGTTGGGGGAGGCTAAATCAGGACGGACTTTCCGTGTTTTGAACATGAGGTCCACTTTGCGTTTGAAGTTGGGACGGCTGCCAGCATTGTACTAGAGTCGGAGGAGAAGTCAAGGGGCGTGCGAGGAGGCTCGGTTGCGGCGCAATACCAAAAAGGTCTCTCAGTGATGCCGGACAAAGTGGATCAGGTTTGCCGCACTAACGTAAGGAAGCGGCTTGAACGGAACCAGCCGTTCCTCCCAGAGATAGTAAGTCGGAAGGAAGACACTGAATAGAGCTGCATAGAGCAGCACGCGGCGCAGCGCATCGCGCTCAAAGCTCTCGCGGATCACCTTCGCGCAAAGGAAAAGCAGGGGAAAGGAATATGCGAGCGTGCGGCCCAGGTCGCCCACAACCAGGGTGGCGCCGACGCTCGGGAGCGCGGCTAAGAGGAGTATCAGCAGCGGTCCATAAGAACGCCGAAGCGCAAGCACCAGCAGCGCACCAGTCAAGATCAGAATCGTTCCTTTGAACACGGAGAGTGCATTCGCCGGCAGCAGAAGCAGATTGGGAAGCAGCATCCAGATCCCCACCACGCTCGAATCGTAGAGATGCCCTACTTTCAAGGCAAACAGGAAGCGAAGGACGAGAAAGCCTAAAAGTCCTGCGAGCAGACCCAGTCTCGGGCGGTTCAGACGCAATACGCCGGGTAGAGACAGTTCGCTCATCGACTGGCTGCCATGGAGCAGATACAAGAGCGGCAGTACGAGAATCACTCGCTCGTCGTTGAAGCCTCCGGCGATGATGTAAATCGTGAGCAGCCAGGGTGAGCGGGTTAAGCATGCCGCGGCCAGAAACATGTAGCCGACGCCATCAAAGAAGAAGTAATCGTTGAGTCCCCATTGAACGATCAGCGATCCCGCAAGTGCGAGCCCCAGCAGAAAAGCCGCCGTAAGGTCATCTGGAAACAGCCGGCGTAGATTCAGCACGAGTAGCCAGATGAAAATGCAGCTGCAGGCAAACGAGAAGCGTGCCGCGGCGCGCATGTCCCAGCCGAGCCAGTGCGCGATCAGCAGCACCGTCACGCGATACGTGCGTTTGCGAATATGTGCGCGGGTGCCCTCCAGATCGGGCGCCGGTTCGCCATAGTTTTCAACCGGAATGGCCTCCAGGGGATGCTCGATTTTCCAGTTCATAGCGCGCTCGGGCCAGGCGGCATAGTGCCGGAAGGAACCGAAGTCCGGCCAGGCGATAACGACAGCGACAGCGAGCAGAAAGAGTGCGGTCAGCCAGGAGTGGCGCGTCCACCCGACGCGCTGCGCCAGCCAGTTCGAAACCCGATCGGCGGCGCCGGAAATTCCGTCAGAAATGTTGTTCCCGGTTTCAGCAGAGATCCCGGAAGCGTCAGCATCTCGGGCCATGGCGCAGTCTGAAGAGTAACATTCACGCTAAGTGCAGCCAGGCGAGGCGAAACCGCTCTCCGCATAGAATGAAGTACGAGGAGCAATATGGAACGGAACAATACAGGTGCAATCGTTGGATGGTTCTTGGGTGGAGCGCTGATCGGAGCGGCCGTGGCGCTGCTGGTAGCGCCCCAGACGGGCGAGCGTACGCGCAAGCTGCTCGGCAAGCAGGCCGAAAAGGGACGGAAGTCGCTGCTCGAATCGGGGCAGGACATTTTGGCGCGCGGACGCGAATTGTATGAGCGCGGGCGCGAAATCGCGGAAGAAACCGCTGAGCTGTTCGAGCGCGGCCGCCGCATCGCGGAAAAGACCATCGAGGATCGTCTCTAGACCCGGCTGCATCCAAACAAGCAGGAAGATTCTATGCCGACTGCCGCTCTGCCCCCGCAACTAGCTCCTTTTACCAACGAGCCATACACGGATTTTTCGAAAGCGGAGAACGCGCAGGCTGCCGAACGAGCGCTCTCGGCAGTACGGGCGCAGCTTGGCCGCGAGTACGATCTGCTGATCGCCGGAGAGCGCCGGCGCACTTCGGAGAAGCTGCAGTCGCTCAATCCGGCCAAGCCTTCGGAAGTCGTCGGTATTCACCAGAAAGGTTCGGAGCAGGACGCGCGCGACGCGGTGGAAGCGGCGTACAAGTATTTCCCCAAATGGGCCGCGGTGCCGTTTGAGACGCGTGCCGAATATCTGATCCAGCTTGCAGATGTGATTCGCCGGCGGAAGTACGAGTTCGATGCGTGGCTGGTGCTCGAAGCGGGCAAGACCTGGCCCGAAGCCGAAGCGGATGTCTCGGAAGCGATCGATTTCTGCGAGTTTTATGCGCGGCAGGCGATCCGGCTGGCGAATCCCGATCCGCTGGTTCAGCTTTCCGGCGAGCGCGACGAAATGGTGTATCTGCCGCTCGGCGTTGGCATCATCATTCCGCCCTGGAATTTTCCATTAGCGATTCTGCTCGGCATGACGACGGCCGCGCTCGTAACGGGCAACACGGTCGTGATCAAACCCTCGAGCGACACCCCAACGATTGCGGCTAAGTTCGCGGAGGCGATGCTCGAAGCCGGTATTCCGGCCGAGGCGTTCTCTCTTTTGGTTGGCAGCGGCGGAGCAATCGGCGACGTTCTGGTCGCCCATCCCAAAACGCGCTTTATCTCGTTCACGGGTTCGCGCGATGTCGGACTGCACATCAATGAGCTCGCCGCCAAGACGCCCAAAGGCCAGCTGTGGATCAAGCGTGTAGTGGCCGAGATGGGCGGCAAAGATGCGATCGTTGTCGATCGCGATTGTGATCTGGACGAAGCGGTGCAGGGCGTGGTCTATTCGGCCTTTGGATATCAGGGCCAGAAGTGCTCCGCCTGCTCGCGCGCGATTGTAGATGCTGCCATCTACGACGAATTTCTGCAAAAGCTCAAAGCGAAAACCGAAGCACTGTCTGTGGGCGCGCCGGAGGACCGGAAGAACTACATGGGGCCTGTCATCAACGCGCGCGCCAAAGAGAGCATCCTGAAATACATCGAAGTTGGTAAGAGCGAGGGGCGCTTGCTCACCGGCGGCGAAGCGGCGCCTGGCGAGGGTTACTTCATCAAGCCGACTGTGATTGCCGATATCGAACCGAAGGCTCGCATTTTCCAGGAAGAGATTTTTGGCCCGGTGCTCGCGGTTACGAAAGCGCGCGATTTCGATCAGGCGCTCGAGTTTGCCAACGATTCCGAATACGGGCTGACCGGAGCCGTGTTCACGCGCGACCCGCAGAAGGCGGAAAAAGCAAAGCGGCAGTTTTTTGTCGGGAACTTGTATATCAATCGCAAATGCACGGGCGCAATGGTCGGCGCACATCCCTTCGGCGGATTCAATATGTCGGGGACGGACTCGAAAGCCGGCGGCCCGGACTACCTGCTGCAATTCGTGCAGGCCAAATCGATCGCTGAAAAAGTGAGCTGAGGCGCTATGCGCCGCGCGCTACGCTCGCTCGCTTTCATTACCGTTTCAGCACTCGTTTCCGCTCAGCAGAAGCAGCCTGAAGCGGCCGTGCGCCACGTAATCGCGGAGTACGCCGATGCGCGGAAGCACAGCGATGTTCGCGCCTTGAACGATTTGCTGACCGCCGATGTGGATCAGCTCGTTTCCAGCGGCACGTGGCGCAGAGGACGCGAAGAAGCTGTGCGCGGCATGCTCGCGAGTTCGAAAACGGAAGGCGACCGGACGATCACGGTTGAAACGGTGCGTTTTCCTTCGCCTGATGTTGCGATTGCCGATGCTCGTTATGAACTTGCGGCGAGTGGCGGCGCAGCAGCCCGCAAAATGTGGAGCACCTTCGTACTGGTAAAGCAGGACGGACGGTGGCGCATCAGCGCGATCCGGAATATGCTGCCGGCGCGCTGATCTCAGCGACGCTTCAGCAGGGCCGCGATCTCCTCGATCATGGCGCGCGAGTCGCCTGGAGAAAACGCCTCGCTCATAGCGGTCCGGCTGAGAGCAGCGATGTGCTCGCTCAGCATATCGCTTTCAATGCGCCGTAGCGCGGCCGTAATGGCTTCGATCTGGTTTATCACGTCGATGCAGTAGCGCTGATCGGCAATCATCTGCTGCAGTCCCCGAACCTGGCCTTCCACACGCCGTAGGCGCGGCAGTTGACGGCTGTGATCGACAGGAGGGTGGCACGGTTTTCGCGGCTTAGTCACTTCGATCTCCATTATATCTGGAAGATCTCGATACCCCCACGGGGTATGATGAAATCGAGTATGCCGAACCAAGAACGATCCTGCTGTTCGAGTAGCGTGCAATTACAGACCACACCGGAGATCGCGAAAGATCCGGTCTGCGGCATGGATGTACGGAATCCGGCAGGCACTTTCGTCCACCGCGGAGTGGAATACCTGTTTTGCTCCCGCGGGTGTCTGGAAAAGTTTCGCGCCAATCCCGAGAAATGTTTGGCGCCAGAGCCTGCGGTTGCTGAATCGTCAGCAGCGGCCGTTGAATACACGTGCCCGATGCACCCGGAGGTCGTGCGCGATCGCCCCGGGCCCTGTCCGATCTGCGGCATGGCGCTCGAGCCGAAAGAAATCGTGCTCGAAGAAAGCAACCCGGAGCTCGCCGACATGCAGCGGCGCTTCTGGATCAGCGCTGTGCTGACCGTTCCGCTGCTCGGATTCATGCTGTGGGAGCTTGCAGCCGGCATGCAGGCGCTTCCCGCGGCGACCGGCTGGATTCAGCTCGCGCTCGCGACGCCGGTCGTGCTCTGGGGCGGCTTACCGTTTTTCCAGCGAGGCTGGGCATCGCTCCGCAGCCGCAATCTGAACATGTTCACGCTCATAGCGCTCGGAACCGGAGTCTCGTACGCGTTCAGCTTGTTCGCATGGATGGTCCCGGGGGCAGTACCGGCAGCGTTTCGAGAAGACATGGGCGGCGTGCCGCTATATTTCGAACCAGCTGCCGTAATCACCACCCTGGTGCTCCTCGGGCAAGTGCTCGAATTGCGGGCGCGTAACCGGACCAGCCACGCCTTGCGATCGCTGCTCGAAATGACGCCGAAGACGGCGCGTTTAGCCGATCCGCGAGGCGGCGAACGCGATGTACCGGTCGAGCATATACATCCGGGCAATCTGCTGCGCGTGCGTCCGGGGGAAAAGGTGCCGGTGGATGGTGTCGTTGTTGAAGGCACAAGCGCGGTGGACGAATCGATGATCACGGGTGAGCCGATTCCGGCCCAAAAAGAGGCGGGCGCGCGGGTGACAGCCGGCAGCGTAAACGGCAGCGGTAGTTTTCTGATGAAAGCAGACCGGGTCGGCAAAGACACGCTGCTCAGCCAGATTGTAAAGATGGTGAGCCAGGCGCAGCGCAGCCGAGCGCCGATTCAAAAAGTAGCGGACAGTGTCGCAGCGTGGTTTGTCCCCGTCGTCCTGGCGGTTGCTGCGATTGCGTTCGCCGGCTGGGCGATCTGGGGACCGGATCCGCGACTGAATCACGCCTTCGTTGCCGCGGTGGCGGTTCTGATCATCGCCTGCCCGTGCGCCCTGGGATTGGCGACGCCGATGTCAATTATGGTTGGCACCGGACGCGGAGCAAGTGCCGGCATATTGGTTCGTAACGCAGAGGCGCTCGAGCTGCTTCACAAAGTCGATACGCTGGTGGTCGATAAGACCGGCACGCTCACCGAAGGCAGGCCGCGGCTCACCAGCTGCGTTTTGCTGAGGAACGATATCGCTGAAGATGAGCTGCTCCGGCTGGCGGCGAGCCTCGAGCAGGCGAGCGAACACCCGCTGGCACATGCGATTGTAAGCGGCGCGCGTGAACGTGGACTGGCTCTTTCGAAACCGGAAGAGTTCGAAAGCTTTGCCGGTAAGGGTGTGCGCGGCCGAGTGGACCAGCAGGATGTGATTGTCGGAACTCAGGCGCTCATGAGAGAAGAGAAAGTCTCGGGCGACGCGGCGAGCGAAGAAGCGGCGGTGTTTGTTGCCGTAAATGGAAAAATCGCGGGCTTCGTTCGCGTCAGCGATCCGATCAAGACCACCGCTCGCGAAGCTATTGCCAGTCTGCATGCGCTCGGTATTCGTATTGTCATGCTCAGCGGCGATCACCGGCGAACGGCAGAAGCCGTTGCCCGCGAGCTTGGTATCGACGAAGTGGAAGCCGAGGTGTTGCCCGCGCGCAAAGCGGAAGCGGTCAAGCAATTGCAAGCCGCCGGCCGGATTGTTGCGATGGCGGGCGATGGTGTAAACGATGCGCCGGCTCTGGCGCAGGCGCAGGTGGGGATTGCCATGGCCACAGGCACCGATATCGCGATCGAAAGCGCCGGGATTACGCTGCTCGGGGGCGATCTTCGCGGTGTGGTGCGCGCGCTCGAGCTGAGCCGCGCGACTATGCGGAACATCCGGCAGAATCTGGTCTTCGCCTTTCTCTACAACCTGCTGGGCGTGCCGGTTGCCGCGGGTATTCTGTACCCGTTTTTCGGGATTGTGCTGAATCCGATGATCGCGAGCGCAGCCATGACCTTCAGCTCCGTCTCGGTCATTACGAATGCGCTGCGGCTGCGAAACGTCCGGCTCTGAAGCTTGTTAAATGTTCCCTTGGCGAATCTGGTCGGCCATGTAGTCAGTGGCACGCCAGGAGAGCGCCAGAATCGTGAGCGTCGGATTCTTTTCCGATGCCGTGGTGAAGGCCGAACCGTCGACCACGAATACGTTTTTCACGTCGTGCATTTGATTGAACGCGTTCAGAGCTGAACGCTTCGGGTCGTCGCCCATGCGGCAGGTGCCGTGCTCGTGAATCGCGCTGCCGTTCGGCTCCAAGGAACCGTAATGGAACGGCACGATCTCGGCCTTGGCGGCGTGCATGATCTCGAGGATGGTGTTGTACATATCCTGCGACATGCGGCGCTCATTCTCGCCAGTTTGATACGCGATACGGGCGATCGGTACGCCGTAGCGATCGAGCGGCGAGCCTTTCACGGTAATTCGATTCTCAGCTTTCGGTATGGCTTCGCCAAACGGGTGTAGCGCCAGGACCGCCGGATAGCGTTCCTTTACAGCTCGCTTGAAATCGGCCCCGAAGCCCGGTACGGTTTTGGCCCACCACACATCGTTCTGCGCGCCGGTATACCAGAACTGGCAGCCGAAGCCGCGCAGATAATCGCGCTTACGCCCGTCGCGATGGTTGAAGCGGGGCATGTAGATGTGCGCGCCGCCGATGCCGTCGTCGTTGTACACCTTACCGCCGATGAGCTGCGGCGCGAAGCCATAGATCGAAAAGCGAATCTGCTCGGAGAGATAGCGGCCGATCACATCCGACGAATTGCCAATACCGTTCGGGTACCGCGGCGAAGTGGAATTGAGCAGAATACGGCTGGAATCGACGCAGGAAGCGGCCACCACCACGCGTTTGCCGTAAATGCGGTGCTCTTCTTTGGTATTGCGATCGAAGTACTGCACGCCGCTGGCGAGCCCGCGATCATCGACCAGAATGCGCGCTGCGACTGCGTTATCGATGATATTGAGCTTGCCGGTTTTGAGCGCGGGTTCGAGCAGATAATCGGACGCATTGAAGAAAGCCCCGACATCGCAGCCCTCGCCGCAAGCCCCGCAGTAGTGGCAGTGGGGATGGCCGTTGTAGTCGCGCGTCAGCACCGCGCGCCGGATCCGAACCGTCTGAATACCGATGCTCGCAGCGGCGTTCTTGATGATATGCTCGCCGCAACGGAGCGGCGGAGGCGGAAGAAAATACTTGCTGCCGGGCAGCGAATCCACATCCTCATCGCCGCCGCAAACCCCGATCAGCTGATCGACTTTGTCGTAATACGGACCGATGTCTTTATAGCGGATGGGCCACGGGATCTCCCAACCGTCGCGTGCCGGTCCTTCAAAGTCGAGATCGGAATAACGCAGGCTGACGCGGCCCCAGATATTTGTCTTGCCGCCACGTCCCCAGACGCGCGTGAGCTGAAACTCCTGCCCGAGCGGCGTGATGTACGGCTGCTCCACGGGATCGAGTACGATCGGCGGCGGCTTTTCACCGGCATCCAGCCGCTGTTGCCACTCCCAGGGCTTGACATGCGTCCAGAACTCGCGGCGATTGAACTTGCGGCCGGCGTCGAGCAGCGTGACATTGATCCCCTGACGAGTGAGATTCCAGGCGGCCATTCCACCCGCCGCGCCGCTGCCGATGATGATGACGTCGTGAACCTGAGGACTTGCCTGAACTTGCATGTTTACGCTTGATGCTCGGGATGATCGCAACCGGGAAAGCTCATGAGGTAGGTGTTGCCGTGCCAGCCGAGTTCGGTTTTCAAACCGGCTTCGGTCTTGTAATACGCTTCCACGGTCATGTCTTTCACCAGCGAGAAAAACTTGCCTAGCGGCGTTTCGCTCTCCAGGCTCAGGGGAGTGAGTAGCGCGATCTGTTGCTGCTCGGAGAGCGCGGCAAAAGCACTCCCGTAGCTGATGGAAGCGAGCGCATTCAGATCGGCGAGTCCTGCGCGATAAAGCGGTTCGAGCGCCGGTTTGGCCACGATGGCCTTATCGATCAGCAGCGGTACGCCCGCGTCCTTTGCTCCCGGTGTATCGGTGCGCGGAATGATGCGCTCCGAAAGTGCCTCGATTGTTTCAAACTCAGCGGGTTGAAAGAAAGTCGGCTGCGACGGTACAGGGACCTTGATCGCCGGGCCGGTATGCACATGCCCGGGCTGATCCTCGCGCTCCTGGTTCTCCTGCGCGGGCAGCATCGCCGGCAGAGCGGTGGAGGCGAGAATGCGAAACACATCTCGACGCGTGCTCATGAAGGTGATCGTCCAGTATATCGTCCGGCTTCGCCGGTGTTTATTGCCGCACTTCTTTCCACTGCAGCGCAGCAGTCCGCGCCGGCAGCTTATGCGACGCGGCGTAATCGTTGCGCACTTGCAACACGTGCTCAAACCAGCTATCCATCGGATATAGCAGCTCGCGATAGACCAGGTAACTCATATCGACGGTGCGCGCCGGCTGATGATCTTTGACATCGTCGAGTTCGTCCAGATACTTGCGCCCGTTGGCTTCAGAGACGCGCGGCAACCAGCTCTGATACCAGGTTTCGGTTGCATTCCGCAGGACACGGTTCCGTTCCTTGCGAATAGCGATCGCCAGGTCGAGCGCGCGATCGAGCGACTGCACGGCTTCCTTCGTTTGTCCCTTGGCTGCTGCTGGCGAGGCCTGCTCGAGTGAGCCCGCGATCTGTCCCAGGTCGAGCAGCATGCGTAAGTTCTGCCGGTATAAATCAGCGATCGAGACGAAGACTTCGAGGTTATAGCGATTGAACGAAACCGTCCGCAGGTTCGTCAGCAGAGTATCGAGCAGTTCGTCGTTGCGCGAGAGTGCGGCTGATGCAAGTTCGAGCCGGCGCGAATTGTGCGCGCTCCAGTCGGAATCGATCCGCAGCGTTTTGAGAGCGGGAACGGGCAGCGGCTCGAGGAACTGGTCTCTGGCCGGGCGTGGTGTGTCGAAGATCGAATACGAATCGCCCCAGATCGGTTTGCGAGCAGCTGAAGGCCCGGTCTCCCAGCTGTCTTCCCAGAACTGGGCTCCCTCGCTCATCAGCTGATAGACGCGGCTCATATTCGTGGCTGAGGCGCCGTAGAAAAGAGCGTCGAAAGAGTTCGACAATTCCTGCGCACTCGTGCCGCTCCGCCATCCGCCCGCAGGGCCGGTTACATACCCTCGCCAGAATGTTTCCGGATGCAGACCCGCATCGGCCCAGCCCGCGACGAAAACACCCATCAGGTCCGCTTGATCCGGCTGCGCCGAAGCAGACTGCTCGGAAGAGAGACTCTCTTCCGAGGAGAGCGCAATGCTGTCGAGCATCTCCTGCACACGCTGCGCACGGTCATCCGGCGGATGCAATCGCTCGGCAGGAGGCAGAAGGTAGTACTGCGGAAACATCTGCTCTTCCGCTTCCGTGTAGGTGTAAATCATCTGGCGAATGCCATGCTTGCGAAACACCGGGTCAAACTCCGGGCCGTAGACTTCGCCGTTTATGAGGTATGGCGGCAGCGAACTGATATCGTCAGGCGTCAGCGGATATTCGCCCCAGAAGATCACGGTGCGGCCCTGTTCGTGGAGATACGCGGCCGTTTTGTTGATGAATTCGGCCAGCATCTTGCCCACGCTTCCGAGTTGTTTTGCGCGGTCAGCTTCGTTGCATTGTGCATTATGCGCCAGGCCAACGTAATAAGGTTCATCGGTCGACAGCACGAAATACTTACCGCCTTTGTTGGCGGCCATCAGATCGTCGAACATGCCTTGAAAGAGCCGGTAGGTGTCCGGGTTAGTCGCACAGAATTCGTAATTGTTGTCGGGAAATTCGCGAAGTTTGCTGTACTCGGGATGCTTCAGAATGAACGCATCGTGCGCCGGACCATCCAGATACGGAATCACTTGCACGTGATGCGCGAGACCGTAGTCGGTCAGCTCCTGAAACTCGGCTGGCGTCAGCGCCTGCGGCTCGACAATTGCTTTGGCATGCGCGTATTCGAAATGCCCTTCGAGCTTGATGGCAAAGCCGTTGATCTTATAAAACGAGGCCTGACGTATCGCCTGCTTTAGAACAGCAAGCCGTTCCAGATGATGCGCATCGTCCCAGTAGATCGTGCGCAGCTCGAGATCCGGCCAATCTTCGATATCGACGTGCGGCAGAAGCAGCCGTCCGTTCTCGCGCTTTATCAGCTGGACGAGCGTCTGAACTCCGTAATACAGGCCTGTGGCGCTGTTTCCCGTGATGCGAATACGGCCAGGTGAACAGGTCAGACGATAGGCCTGCGCGCTAATGGCGGCCGTGTCGCTGTCTCGCGTCCTTTCGGGAGTGACAGAGCCGGGAGCGATTTCGAGCTCGATCACATTCGCCGCTTGTGGATTGAGTGCGAGTTCGAACCGCTCTTTGAGGAGTTCGCGCAGGCTTTCAACAGCCGGATCCTCCGGAGCAACCGACTTATCAATCTCGATCCGCCAATCGGAGCTGAAAATGAAATTCTCAGCGCCAGGCGTCACCCGCTGCGGCGTCGGAATCACGGTATAGCCGAGCGCAAATAACGGAGAGACCGCCGCCGGCCGGATCAGAGGAGCTGAGGCCAGAAAGGTCACAGTGAACAGAAGGCGGGTGGGCAGTTTCATACGTCGCATGAAAGCATATCGCGGACGCCGTTCTGCGCTGCTACTGTGAGCAAGATGAGAATCGTCCAGTTGATTCGAGATGGTGAGAGGCGCGTCGCAATGGTTGAGGAACCCTGGCTGCAACTTCTTCAAGTCTCAGCGGCACCGACCGTGTATGAACTCGCTCTGAGCGCAGTTGAGAGTGGTCAGTCGCTCACTCACATCATTCAGCAGGCGCTCGTCTCTGAAAGGATCGACTACGATTCGGTGTATCAGGGCCGCTCGGAATGGCGCCTGCTTGTCCCGTTCGATCACTCGCAGGAGCCCGCTCGCTGCCTGGTCAGCGGCACCGGTCTGACACACAAAGCGAGTGCGGATAACCGCAGCGCGATGCACGACAAATCGGCGGCGCAAATCACCGACAGCATGCGCATGTACCAGATGGGCATCGAAGGAGGCCGGCCCGCGCCGGGGCACATCGGTGTTCAACCCGAGTGGTTCTACAAGGGCAGCGGCACGATCTTGCGAGCGCACGGCGAACCGCTCGATGTCCCGCGCTATGCCCGCGACGGTGGTGAAGAACCGGAAATTGCTGCGGCGTATCTCATCTCAGAATCGGGCGTTCCGCACCGCATCGGCTTTGCCACCGCGAATGAATTTTCCGATCACGTAATGGAGAAGCAGAATTATCTCTATCTCGCGCCGTCGAAACTGCGCACCTGCTCCATCGGTCCCGAACTCTCAGTGGGCGATTTCCCATTCGACGATCTGCCCGGGGAAGTTAGCATTTATCGCAGCGGCGCAACACTCTGGTCGAAGCAGATTCGGAGTGGAGAGAACAACATGTGCCATTCGCTCGCCAATCTCGAGCACCATCATTTCAAATACGCGCAGCATCGCCGGCCCGGCGACGCGCACATCCATTTTTTCGGAGCAAGCGCCTTCAGTTTTGGCGAAGGTCTCGCGCTTGAAGACGGCGACTTGATGCAGGTATCCTTCCCTGCCCTCGGTCGGCCGCTGCGCAATCCGCTTCGGCACGAGGCATCACCGGAAATGCTGATTTCCGTTCGTGCGCTGTAACTAATACGCTTTGGCGACAACCACTCGCTGAGGAACGGCCTCGCCGGTGATGAGGCATTTGCCGCCGCCGCCCCATTCGTCGACCATTGGAATGCACCGAATTGTGGCTTTGAACTCTTTCAGGCGTTCTTCGCAGCGCGGGTCGTCCTTCAAGTGCGCCAGCACAAATTTCCCGCCGCCCTTTTCGGCGGTTACGGGAGTGAGAATTTCCTCGATCTGCTCGATCGATTCGGCCAGCACGCAATTCTCTTTTAGGCGTGCTTTCGCCGTACCGTAGAGATTCTGTTGAATGGAGGCGAGCGTGGCTTCCAGCCGCGCGCCGGCTTCAGACTGCGGCACCACTTCCTTCGCGCCCGTATCGCGGCGTTTCAGAACAACATTGCCGGAGGCCAGATCGCGAGGCCCAAGCTCCATCACAACCGGCACGCCCCGCCGCTCCCAATGGAAAAATTTCGCACCCGGCGTCTGGCCCTCACGATCGTCCAACTTTATCTTCAGCTCGGCCGCGATTTTTCCGGCCGCTTCCAGTACCGCCGCGCGCTCCTCGTCTTTGCGGTAGATCGGCACCAGCACTGCTTTCCATGGCGCAACTCTGGGCGGCAGCACCAGCCCTTTATCGTCCGAATGCGTCATGATCAAGCCGCCGATCAAGCGCGTGCTGACGCCCCAGCTGGTTTGCCAGACATAGTCGAGCTTCCCTTCGTTTGTCTGAAATTTCACGTCGAAAGCGCGTCCAAAATTCTGACCCAGGTCGTGGCTTGTGCCGGCTTGCAGCGCCAGCCCGTTTTGCATCATCGCTTCGATGGAATAGCTGCGCAGCGCACCCGCAAACTTTTCGCCCGCGGTCTTCATGCCTTTGATAACCGGCATGGCCATGACGCTCTCGGCAACCTCGGCATAGATATCGAGAATGCGCAGTACTTCTTCGAACGCTTCCTCGTGCGAGCTGTGCGCCGTGTGCCCTTCCTGCCAGAGAAATTCGCTGGTGCGCAGAAACATGCGCGTGCGCAGTTCCCAGCGCACCACGTTTGCCCACTGATTGATCAACACCGGCAGATCGCGCCAGCTCTGAATCCAGCGCGCGAAGAAATGCCCGATGATTGTCTCCGAAGTTGGCCGGATCACGTATGGCTCTTCGAGCTCCTTGCCACCGGCGATCGTGACTACCGCCAGCTCCGGCGAGAAGCCTTCTACATGCTCGGCTTCTTTCTGTAAGAAACTCTGTGGAATCAGCAGAGGAAAGTAAACGTTCTGGTGACCGGTTTCTTTGAAGCGATTATCAAATTCGCGTTGCAGAGCTTCCCAAACCGCGTAGCCGTTCGGCTTGATCACCATGCAGCCCTTGACGATTTCCGCCGGTTCGGCCATGTCGCCTTCGAGCACTACGTCCTGGTACCACGCTGCAAAATCCTGCGCTCTGGGAGTGATTCGAGATTCAGCCATGCTTAGAGTTCTATTGTCGCTGGTGAGTTTTGCGGGTGAGATTTTCGCGATAATCGAAGTGTGGCGACTGCAACAACGCTTTTGACCCTCGAGGAATTCATTGCACGTCCCGAGCGCGAGGATGATCAGAAAGAAGAGCTGATCGAGGGAGAACTGATCGTGTCGCCAGGAGCAAAGGTATCGCATGCCGACGTTGTCCGCCGCCTCCATCGGGCACTGCTGGCGGTCGAGGAGAGTGGGTTTGTCATCTCAAACGATTTCTCCTGTATTCTGCGGCCGCGTTCAATGCCGATCCCCGATCTTGCCGTGGTGCGGCGGGAGCGCTGGGAGAGAGCAGCCCGCGAAGATAGCTGGCTCGAGAATGCTCCGGAACTTGTCATCGAAGTGGTTTCACCCAGCAACCGTAAGCTGCACGTGAAAGCGGCTGCTTATCTGGAGCATGGCGCCGAGCAGGTATGGATCGTCAATCCCAAGACACGGCGAATAACGGTCTGCACATCAGATGACTCAGTGGAAGCCAGGCTCGGCGAAACCGTGACGTTCCACGGCGTATCGGTCGCGGTTGGCGACGTCTTTCCGGATCTATCGACGGAATCGCTGAGATAGCTCCGAGCGGTTTTCTCCCGCCCGCGGAACGAAAGCCACTCACCAAGGCACCCTGCCGTCTTCGTCCGTGAAGTATCCGTCGGACCATCGTGGCCGTTCAGGTCCGCAGCCACGAAAAGCGGGACAAACCACCGACTCGCGATGACAAACCGTCTATGGCCACGCCACTGCGGCCGCGGTTAAAGCGAACGAGACGTTCAAAATCTTGGATGCGCTAACCGAGCCGCGCGCCTCGCAAGCGGGTTTTCGCATTTCGCCCCCGCCAACCGCTGCCCTCACCTACTTCACCAGCCACTCGTACTCCTCGCTCGTCAACAGAATCACCGAAAGCCGTCCCCGCCACACCAGCGGCGCCCCCGGCCGCGCGCCGCTGAAAAACGTGCCGCTCGTTCAACCAACTTGCCTTGCATCGTCCGGCTTTACATTCTGGTTGAGCCGCAGCACGTTGTTCGGGTCGTACTTCCTCTTGATCTCTGCCAGCCGCGCATAGTTCGGGCCATATGCCCACCGGACCAGTTGCTCGCTGGGATCGCCTAACTGATTGACGTAAACGCCCTTTGCAAATGGCTGCAAACTGTCGCGAGTAGCGCGCACCCACTGCACAACCCGCGTCTTTTCTTCGGGAGCATTCCACACACCCGCTATGTCGATTTCGTAACCCGGTTGCCGGAGAGCAAACGCAGTATCCGTTACACCGACACGGCTGACCGCTCCACGCAGCGGCACGATAATCACCTTGCAGGTGGATGGAGCGTTGTTAGCCGCGGCTACCAGTGCGTTAATCGAAGCCCCGGTGAGCTCTGTGAGAAAGAGATTCGTTTGAAAGTGTGCAACCGGAGCAGCAAGAAATCCCCCGGCCATCTGAGCCTCCAGGTACGGCATGATCTTAACGGTGTCATCCTGCGGTTTAAGAGCTCGCAACGGCCGGATCAAGTCATTCCCGATTCGAGCCTCGCCGCAGTAACACAAATCGATCTTCAGTCTTCGACCCTGTGGCGAGGGCAGTAACTGCGCGAACGCGTCCATTTCGTCGGAGGCTCCAGCCAAAAACCTGACGAATGCCTGAAGCAGCTCTGTCAGCCGCCCGGCCGGGTACGTCAGTGCGCCGGAGAGAACCTGATGAACCGCATGCAGTCGGTATTCCAGCTCCGTTACCACACCGAAGTTGCCGCCTCCACCCCGAATCGCCCAAAAAAGATCCGGATTGGCGTTCGGGCTCGCCTCCACCTTGCGTCCGTCTACCGTCACAATCTGCGCCGACAGCAGGTTGTCGCAAGCGAGGCCGTATTTGTCCATCAGTCGCCCTTCTCCGCCTCCGAGCGTCAAGCCTGCAATGCCGACGCTTTGGCAACCGCCCGACGTCGTGGCCAGCCCAAAACGCTGTGTTGCCGAGTCGAGATCGCGCACCAGAGCACCAGCTTGTGCGCGCGCCACTCGTTTGCCGCTGTCTACGTCCACTCGTTTATAGCCGGAGAGATCGATCACCACACCGCCATCGCACATCCCGAACCCGAGCCGGCTATGGCCTCCCGCGCGCACCGCGAGTGGTAACTGGTTGCTCTGAGCAAATGCAAGCGTCCGCGCGACATCGGATGCGCCCGCGCAGCGCACGATCACCCGCGGATGGCGGTCAAAGGCTCTGTTGAAAATGGCGCGCGCCGCGTCGTAGTCGGAGTCCCCGGGCGTGATGACTTGGCCGCTGATCTGTGAAGCGAGCTTCCGGACTGCTTCAGTCTGGAGCGGACGCCCATTCTCTCCATCTGCAGCTGTGCCACCGAGCGTTTCATGGCTCCTGACCGGAAATGGGTAGAATGCGGCAGCACACGCCGCTTGCCGGGCAAAGCGTCGACGGCTGATGAGACCCCGTGCCCGCACGCTTCTCTTCCCCCCGGGTAGCTCGCGGCGGACTTCCCTGCCGCGCTACTTCACCAGCCAGTCGTACTGCTCGCTCGTCAACGGAACCACCGAAAGCCGCCCTTGCCGCACCAGCGGTGAATCCGCAAACAGCTTATGCTCCTTGATCGAAGCCAGCGTCCGCGGCTCTTTGAGCGCATGACCCGCCTTGATCTTCACCGCCGGATTCTTCGGATTCGCGCCATCCACACTCACCACGGTCGCCGTCCCCACCGCCTGCCGTTCATCCCCCGTGTGATAAATCACGAGCTTTTCGCCCGCTTTCATCTCACCCAGATGGCGCACCGCGACCGGGTTCGTCACGCCGTCCCACACCGTCTCGCGCTCCCGCTCCAGGTCCGCGAACGAGTACGCTTCCGGCTCCGTCTTCAGCAGATACGGCATTATCGGCTTGATTATATCTACTCATTCTCGTTCGGAATGTCGAGCGGAGGGTCAACGGCAGCACTACCTGACCTTGCCCGACAGAACTGAGCCACTCTAAACTGGGTTTTCCGAAGCAACGAAGTTGCGGAAGGAAAACGAAAAGGTGAAGAACAGCAGGTTCAGCGAAGAACA
>JAJPHN010000017.1 GCA_021325235.1 Terriglobia bacterium
AAGCCAAATTCGGACGGCTGGAACTCCAGGTTCTCCTGTTCGAAGCGCTCGTACATCTTGGCGGCGGCGTTCAACAGCTGTTCGCGTCGTTTCAGGCGCTCGGCCTGAAGTTCCTTGAGCTCGGCGATGTGGCGGTCGCGTTTGCGGGTGAGGCGTGCGTCCTGGAGTGCGAGGTTGCGAAGCTCGCGGCCTTTCACTTCGTTGATGTGCGCCTCGAGCATCATGGAGCGAACGGGTTCGGGGTGGTCGGCAAAGAGGTCGGCGAAATTGTGGCGGGCGAGAGCCCAGGTGGCTTCGATCAGAACCGGAATGCGGAGCAGACGCCATTCCGTGTCGAGGATGGACTGGACGAGAAATTCTTCCGCCTGGTTGGCGGGCTGCCAACGGGCATAGGCATTGCGCGCGTATTGTTCGTAGACGGCGGCATCGTCGGTCGGGAGCAGGACGGTGGCGCCGGTGAGCGCGTTTTTGACGGCGTTGTGGGAGACCCTGGCTTTGCCTTCAGGCGTTTTCGGACCCGTGGACAGTTCAGAATTGGCGCGATTGGCGGCGATTTGTGCTTCGGTGGCCATGACGAAGGCTTTAGCACGGGCGGAAGGCGAATGAGGACCATTTGCAGCGGACCGGGACGTCCAGGCTCACGTGATTCACTCAAGAATGAAGGGCTTACGTGGAGAAAGAAAAAAAGACAACGGCTGTGACTGAGTTCGAGCGGGCGGGCGAGAAGTTTGAGGAGCTGGTGGAGATCATGGCGCGGCTGCGGGCGCCGGGCGGATGTCCATGGGACCGGAAGCAGACGTTCGACACGATCAAGACGTATCTGCTTGAAGAGGCGTACGAGGTGATGGACGCGATCGATGCACGGGACTGGCCGCAGCTGGCCGAAGAGCTGGGGGACTTGCTGCTGCAGCCGGTGTTCTTTGCCGAGATGGCGCGCGAGGAGGGACTTTTTTCGATTGGGGATTCGCTGACCGCGATTACGGAGAAACTGATACGGCGTCATCCGCATGTGTTCGGGGATGCGCAGGCGAAGACGGCCGAAGAGGTTCTGACGCGCTGGGACGAGATCAAGCGCCAGGAAAAGAACGGCGGGGCGAAGGCGGAATCGATTCTGGATGGGGTGCCGCGAGCGCTGCCGGCGCTGATGGAGGCGAACAAAATTGGACACAAAGTAGCGAAGGTTGGTTTCGAGTGGCCGAACGTGGAGGGTGTCTTCGACAAGCTGCGCGAAGAGACCGAGGAATTGCGGGAGGCGTGCGCGCGCGGGGATCAGGAGCATATTGAACACGAGATCGGCGATCTGCTGTTCAACGTGGTGAACCTGGCGCGGCATTTGAAGGTGGATCCGGAGCAGGCGCTGCGGAAGATGAACGGGCGGTTTCGCGCGCGCTTTGGATATATCGAGCGGAAAATTGCGGCGGGCGGCGGAAAGGTGGAGGAATCCTCGCTCGAGCAGATGGAAGAGCTCTGGCAGGAAGCAAAAAATTCAAACGAATAGTACCGGCAAGTTCATCCGGCTGGCCAGCAGCCTCGTACAGGCATATGTAAGGGAGGCTGATACATGGATCATGTTGCGGGCGCGATTACGGCGCCGAAGACGAATCATGGCCGCAGGAAGTTTTTCAAGGGCCTGGGAAAGATGGCGGCCGGCGGAACGGCGGCGATGCTGTTTGGCGAGCTGCCGGTCTTGCGCGCACAAAGCACGGGAGCGAGCCAGGATACGGCTAACCAGATCTTTCTCGCGGCGCTGATTGCAGAAGATCTGGCGACGACGTTCTATTACAGCGGACTGGTGGGGAAGGTGGTGCAGGATCCGAATCTGGCGGGTCCGGGCGGCACGGCCACGAAGCCGAATCCGACGAACAGCAATATCCCCAATCTGGATTATGTGCGGGCGGCGCTGAATCAGGAGATTCAGCATGCGGATCTGCTGCGCACGGTGGGAAATTTCGGGAAGGATGCCTCGACCGATCCGTACCAGACGTTTTATTTTCCGGCCGGGACATTCGACACGCTGAATAATTTCATCGCGACACTGGAAGCGCTGGAGAACGCGTTCATCGGGGCGTATCTGAATGCGATTCGCGAATTTGCGTCGCTGGCATCGCGCAGCGGAGAGCGCGGTGTGCCGAATGGTCCGTATGGCGGGCCGTACAGCGCGGCGCAGCTCGAGTATTTTGCAGAGGTGGCGGGCTCGATTCTGGGCGTGGAGGCGGAGCATCGCGTGCTGGGGCGAGTGATCACGAATACGCCGCAGGCAAACAACCTCAATTACGAGCAGACGGATGGATTGACGAGCGTGTATCACGGGTCGAGCTCTGCAGTGGCAGCGCTGACGCCGTTTCTGAATCCGAATACGGGTCCGGCGGTATCGCTTTCGACGGCGTTGTATGACGCGAAGATGATCGGGCTGAATTCGACGGGCACGATTCCGCCGCAGTAAGGAGAGAGGCACAAACATGCTGAAGAGAACTCTTTTGGCTGCGGTTTTCTGCGCGCTCTCGAGTGGAGCAATGTTGGCGTCGTCGATTTGCCCGTCGACGCCGACGACCACGACGGACTGCGACTTCGTGATCACGATCGCGAGTTCGGGGACGGCTTCGGTGGCGAAGGTGCCGGGGTCAACGCCGTTTAACACGGCCATGACGCTGGTGGATGGAACGATGGTGCCGGGCGGGAATGGCTCGCTGGTGGGAGTGGTGAACGACTACGCGAAGCCGCTCGCGACGTTAACGATCGAAGGCGCCGGAGCGAATACGGGTATATTCGATTTCGATTTCAACGGAATCTGCATCTACACGAAAGCAGCGTATTGCGCGACGGCAGCGACCGGGTATGAAGGGCCGACGACGACGTTCGGCAATCTGAAGCCGGGGACGAATCCATTTGAGACGGCGATCGCGACGGTGATGTTCCATCCGGGTCTGGCAATGGGCGCGGACACATATTTCGCGCTGGAGGGTAGTGCGGCCGATATCGAGGCGAACGGCGGGCTGAAAGTGCTCGGAGAAACTTTCGGCAGCACGACGGCAACGCCTGAACCGGCCGCACTCGCTCTGCTCGGGTTGGGCGGGTCGCTGCTTTATCTCCTCCGCTGGCGGCGGCCAAACTAAGCGTTGCCGTAGCGGCAGCGCGCGGTTCGCGGAATTATTTTGCGGACTGTTTCATGGACGCTGCGGTTCGTTCGACCTGTCGCATGAGCCGCAGCGTATTTTCTCCGTAGATCTTTTTGATGTCGGCGACGGAGTAGCCCTTTTCGAGCAAGGCGCGGGTGAGTGCGGGAAATTTCGAGACGTCTTCGAGACCGGTGGGCGCGCAGTCGATGCCATCGAAGTCGGTGCCGAGGCCGATAGCATCGATGCCGGCGATCTGGCGCACGTGATCCATGTGAGCGACGACATCGGCGAGAGTGGCGTGGGGTTCGCCGGGACGCGCGACAAAATTGCAGTAGAAATTGATCTGGATGACGCCGCCTTTTTTTGCCAGAGCGCGGATCATGTCGTCGGTCATGTTGCGGGGAACGTCGGTGAGCGCGCGGGTGGCGGAGTGCGAGGCGATCAGCGGCGCCTGGCTGACTTCCAGAGCATCGTAGAACGTTTTGTCGGCGACGTGCGAGATATCGACCATCATGCCGAGGCGGTTCATTTCGCGGATGAAGTCCTTGCCCTGCGGAGTGAGCCCGTTGTGGTGCTGGACGTCTGGCTTGTTGATATCGCCGGAGGAATCGGCCCAGTTATTGGTGTTGGTGTGGGTCAGGGTCATGTAGCGGATGCCGAGGCGGTAGTAATCACGTAGCAGACGCGGGCTGTCCTCGATGGCGTGGCCACCTTCGAGTCCCATCAGCGCTGCGATTTTGTGGTGCTTGTGAGCGCGGACGATGTCGTCGGCGGTGAGGGCGAATTGGAATGTATCGGGATAACGATCGATGATGTCGTGGCGAACGGTATCGATCATCTCGAGCGCGCGATGGGCGGAGTGGTTGCCATCGACGTATTTTGAGGCGACATAAACAGAGAAGAAGACAGCACCGACGCCACCCTGCCTGAGGCGCGCGATGTTGGTCATGGTGCTGGTGGAGGTGCCGATATCGGCGCCATCGACGGTGAAGCTGGGGATGTCGTTGTGGGTGTCGATGAGGATCGCGGATTTGGTGATCTTCTGAACTTCGGCGTCAATTGCCGATTGCTGAGTCTTCGCCCCGCTGAAAAGGCGCGGGCTCATCTTTGAGTTTGTCGGAGGTGCGGCGAGCATAAGAGAAGCGGCGAGCGCGGGAATGCTGTGGAGGAGTTTAGCCATTGAGTCTGCACATCAGAATACAATTGAGAAAGAAATGCAGGCAGCAATCGCAGATTCAAACGAGATACCGTCGTCGCGCGCGCAGGCCGGATGGCAGCGAAATGCAGCGGCGATTGCGGCGATTTTGCTCGGGATTGTTTTTCTGGTGTCGGGCGGATGGAAGGTGCTGAGTCCGTTTAAGACGGGCGAACTGCTGGAGCAGGCGCAGGTGCCGGCGGGATGGGGCGCGATCGGCGCGGCGGTGCTGGGCACGATTGAACTGCTGGCGGCGTTCCTGCTGTTCGTGCCGCGATTACGGCGCTGGGGCGGATTGCTGGGCTCGGCGTTGCTGGTGTTTTTTATCGGCTGGATCGCGTTTTATTACCAGAAGCTGGTGGGGCACGAGTGCAGCTGTTTTCCGATTATCAAGCGCACAGTGGGGCCGGGATTTTTCGTCGGCGACGGAATTATGCTGCTGCTCGGGATTGCGGCGTTTGCGTGGTCGGCGCGAGTGGTGCGTAGTAAGTTGCCGGCGTTTGCGGCGGTGCTGCTGGCGGCTCTGGCGGCGGTGAGTTTTGGGGTGAATGCGGCAGAACGGTCGCATGCGCAGGTGCCGACGCCGGTGGTCGTGGATGGCAAGCCGGCGAATTTAGCGGAGGGGAAGGTATTTCTGTTTTTCTACGATCCTTCGTGCATGCATTGTGATGCGGCGGCGAAGTTCATGTCGAAGCTGGACTGGGGATCGACGCGCATCGTGGCGATACCGACGATCAATCCGCAGTGGGCGGCGAGCTTTCTGCACGATACGCATTTCAAGCAGGCGGAGACAAGTCTGGAATATACGAAATTGAAGAAGGCGTTTCCGTTTGGCGATCCGCCGTATGGGGTGGCGCTGGAGGATGGGCGGGTGAAGCAGACGTTTACGCAGATGCAGTTCAATGAGCCTTCGCCAGCGCCGGATTTGAAGAAGCTGGGGTTTGTGCGCTAAAGCGCCACTTCGGCCCCGACCAAGAGCGGGTCGGATCTGCGAATCGGCAGATGGAGTCTTGCGTTGGGTTTTGTATGCGGGAAATGAAAAAGGCAGGCTCGAGCGGCCTGCCTTTGTTTCCATGCTTCACGCTACGCCGGCGTGTTTATGCTGCTCGATGATTTCGAGCATCTGATCCTTTAATTGCAGTTTGAGCTTTTTGAGGCGCTGCTCTTCGAGCTCGTCGTCGGGCGTGACGTGGCATTTGGCTTCGATCTCTTCGATCTGATGTTTCAAGCGCGCATGCTGCTCGGCGAGCGTGCGGAAGTGCTCGTCGGTAGAGAGCAGATGCGCCTTCAATTCTTCGTCTTGCGTGTGATTCTCCAAAGGGAAACTCCTTTTCAGGGTGATGATCCACGCCGAGTTCGATTACAACATTGAGTCTTCGCCTCGCTGAGAGGCGCGGGCTCATCCAGTTGAGTCTTCGCCTCGCTGAGAGACGCGGGCTCATCCAGTTGAGTCTTCGCCTCGCTGAGAGACGCGGGCTCATCCAAATTTCAGAACAATCGGGCCCGGTGGGTTTCGAGTGCATTCGTTACTCGCGGCAGGCGCGGGCGCGCCCGTCTCCCAAAAATTAGCACTATTTCATCTGCATGACAATAGCGGTTTCGACGGGGTGGCTGTAATACTTCGGGCGGCGGTGCAGTTCGGTGAAGCCTAATTTCCGGTAAAGTGTTTGCGCGGGTACATTCGATTCGCGTACTTCGAGGAAATAAATTGCACCGGAGGCGAGTTCGTTTTCGAGAAGACGAGTGGCGATTCCGGCGCGGCGGAAATCGGGATGGGTGGCGACGTTGAGAATTTCACGCTCGGCGCGGGTGTGGGTATTGCCGGAGAAAACTTCGCGCACGACGATGAAGCCGGCGATCTGGCCGTCGCATTCGGCGACGGTGCAACGGTCCTTCAGGAAATCGGCGGGGCGCCAGCGTGGACGCGAGAAGGACTGCTCTTCGATGGCGAGGAGGGCGGGCAGATCGTCGCGAGTGGCCGGGCGGAGGAGCAGATTCACTGCAGAGTGAGACTCGAGACTTCGCCGGTGGTTTGGAGATTGTCGTCGATGGCGGCGCGGTACTGGAGCGAGATACGGCGCGTGCGGGAGGGAGTGCCGCAGGGAAGTTGGGCGCCGCTGTCTTTGGAAAGAAAGAGCTGGGTGACGGCGCCGGTTTTGTCTTTTACGGCGAGACGCCAGCCGGACTTGAGGCAGTCGACGCGGGTGAGAGTACCGGACAATTTTTTGTTGCCGGCGAGCGAATCCCAGGAGACGACATCGGAGGGTTTTTCGGCGCCAGCGGCCTGATCGGCTGCTGCGTTGGCTTTCTGCTCGGCGGCGTGGATGCGTGCCATTTCGGCTTGCTGAGCCTGCTGATCGGCGAGATGGGCGGCATCGCGTTCGCGGCGGCGGGCGGCTTCGTCGGCTGCGAGACGCTCGTCTTCGTAAGACAGACGGAGCTGGTGGACGCGGTCGCGCTCGGCGTCATTCGGTGCGGAATCTTCCGCGCGCAGCCAGGAGCCCTGCGCGGCGGTGCCTTCGCCGGCGGCGGTTTCGAGTTTGGCGAGTTCGATCCAATGATCGGTGGAGCGGGGATCCAGCTGGAGGGCTTGTTTCAGGAGGGCTTCTTTCTCGGCGGGCGTGGCGGCGAGTTCGGCCTGCTGGTAAATGGGCTCGGCCCAGCGATCATTGATCTGCGCGGCGCGCCTTAAGAGCGGGAGCGCTTCGGCGGGGGACAAACCTTCGGCTGCATCGACGTAAACGGGCGCGCTGCGGCTGCCGGCGCGGATGGCATTGTCCAGATTTACTTTCGGATTTTCATGCTGCTGCATATCGAGCGAGGCGAGACCTTCGTAGCCGAGTGCGGCGGCATCGCCACCAGCCCCGATCGCGGTTTTGTAAGCAGCCGCCGCGCGCCCGGGATCGTGCGCGGCGTAGCAATCGGCGAGATAGACATTTGCGATGACGGGATCGAGCGAATGCACGCCGAAATCGCGCTTGGGATCGAGAGGACGGCCGGAAACGGCGACCGCTTCCCAATGGCCCGCGGCGAGATTGGCCTCTGCTTCGGCTTCCAGTTCGGCGCTGGACTTACCGAAGGCGTTGCGCTCGGCTGCGGCGAGTGTGCTGCCGCCGCGGAGAGCGGTGAGGAAGATGTGGAAGCTGGCGCTGTATTCGAATTTCGTGGCGAAGAGCTGCATGCGGGCCCAGGCGAGATCGGGATGGGCGGGTGCGCTGCCCCAGGTGACGCGGCTGCCGTGGGCTTCGAGGGTGGAAAAAAGCGCGCGCAGACCGGATTCGACTTCGGCCGGCAGACGGGGTGTGTTGGCGTCGAGCAGAAGGCCGGCTACTTCGGCGAGCGGAGGACGATCGTTGGGCGCGGCCAGCCACAGATACTGACCGTTCTGCAGAGCGAAAGCGCCGGTGGGCGTGGCCTCGCGGGTGAGCAGAAAGCGAATGGGCCAGAGGCTGCGGAGATCTTTGCTTTCGAGCAGATTGCCGAGGACCCAGCGGGTTTGCTCGAGTTGCGTGAGAGTGTCGCGGGCGGCGGCTTCGTCGGTGTCGGTGGTGACGTAGAAGGGACCGATGTTGAGCTCGGTCCAGCGATCGCGGGCGGCGAGGGTGAGCGTAACGAAAAACAGAGCGGCAATGGTGCGGAGCGCGCGCGCCACGCTTTCATTATGCGGCTGTCGAAGCGAGATCCGGGGCAGTCACCTGCTCGATTTCGGCGAGGAGGGCTTGGAGGCGGATCGGTTTCGAGACGTAGCCGTCCATGCCGGCTGCGAGGCAGAGTTCGCGATCGCCTTTCATGGCGTGTGCGGTCATGGCGATGATGGGGAGGTGCGTGGAGGTTCGCTGCTCTCTTTCGCGGATTTTGGCGGTTGCTTCGAAGCCGCCCATGACGGGCATCTGAACATCCATGAGGACGAGATCGTAGGGCGCGTTTTCACAGGCGATGATGGCTTCCGCACCGTTGCCGGCGACCTCGACGTGGTGGCCCTGCTTGCGCAGCAGCGTGGTGGCGAGCTGCTGGTTGATTTTATTGTCCTCGGCGAGAAGAATCCTGAGCGAGCGATTGGGGCGCGCGGCGGCCGTCCGTTGCGGCTGCGGCTGAGTTTGGGCGCGGCGGGCTTCGGCGGCATTGAGCACAGAGGCAATCGCGCGGCGGAGCTCTTTCCAGTCGATGGGCTTGGTGAGGTGGCCGGCGATACCGAGCTCGCGCACGCGCCCGGCATCTTCACGGCGGGCAACGGAACTGAGCATCATGACGGTGATGTTTTCGATGCCGGGGGTATGGCGGATTTTTTGGCAGAGCTCGAAGCCGTCCATTTCGGGCATGCAGACATCGAGCAGGATGAGCTTGAGCTGCTCGCCGGCGGCGCGAATGTGATCGAGAGCAGCGAGCGCTTCGGGACCGCTGGAAGCGAGGATGGGCCGGGCGCCCCAGCGGGTGAGCATACGGGCGAGAATTTCGCGGTTGGTGCCGTTATCGTCGACGACCAGCACGGGCGCGTTGTGCAGAACGCTGAGATCGGCACTGGCGGCGTGCAAAACGGGGAGCGACGCGCTGCGCAATAGAACGGTGAAATGGAAGGTGCTGCCCTGCCCCGGCGTGCTTTCGACCCAGATGTCGCCGTGCATGAGCCGGACGAGCTGGCGGCTGATGGAGAGTCCGAGACCGGTGCCGCCGTATTTGCGGGTGGTTGAGCCATCGGCCTGGGTGAAAGCGTCGAAGATGCGGTGCAGCTTGTCGGCGGGGATGCCGATGCCGGTATCGGAGACGCTGAACTGGAGCATGAGCGAGTCCGCCTCACGGGCTTTGTCGACGACGCGGACGACGACCTCGCCGCGCTCGGTGAACTTGATGGCGTTGCTGACGAGATTGACCAGGATCTGGCGGAGGCGGCCGGGATCGCCGCTGAGAGTTTCGGGCAGATGCGGATCGATCTCGCAGGCGAGCTCGAGGCACTTTTCGTCGGCTTTGACGCCAAGCACTTTGAGCGCTTCCGAGATGGTGTCGCGCAGGGAAAAATCGATCTGTTCGAGCTCGAGCTTGCCGGCTTCGACTTTGGAGAAGTCGAGAATGTCGTTGATGATGGTGAGCAGCGACTCGGCGGAAGATTTGACGACGCTCATGTAGTGGCGCTGCTCGGGGTGGAGAGGAGTGTCGAGGGCGAGCTCGGTCATGCCGATGATGCCGTTCATGGGCGTACGAATTTCGTGGCTCATGTTGGCCAGAAATTCGCTCTTGGTACGGTTGGCTTCTTCGGCGTGCTCTTTGGCGAGCAGGAGCTCGGTGTTCATGGCGAGCACGGGGCGGATGACGGCGCGATGGATGGTGAGATTCACCATGAAGGCGGCCACGACCAGGGTGAAAGCGAAGACGATAAGAGCTTCCCAGCGCTGGTGGACGGAGCTGGCGGTGAGCGCGTCGAGGTGGTTGTGCAGATCGCGGGCGGAGGAGCTCTTCATCGAGGCGAGGCGGTCGCGGAGCTCGGCGCTTTTGCCGGCGAGGCTTAGCATTTTCTGCTGGATGGCGGGGCTCACGCTGGCCTGCGCGGCGGCATCGCAGTAAGTGGTCTGGGCTTCTTTCAGAAAAGATTCGAGATCGATCGCGAGGCGGCGGGCCTCGGCGGCGCGCGCGGGGGAGAGGCCGGGGATGGCGGCGACAGTGCGCAGGGTGGCGAGAGTTTGGCGGCCCTCTTCGACGGCGCGCTCGAGGCCGGAAGAATCCTGCATGACGACGGCATCGGCAAAACCGCGCACACCGCGCAGGAAGGAAGCTTCGGCGTCCTGGGTACCCTGAGCAGCCGGAAAGAGAGCATTGGCGGTGGCGCGCAGTTCGTGTTCGCGCGCGACGCCCTGAATCTGCACGAGCAGGGTGGAAAAGATGAAGCCGACGACAAAGATGCCGATGCTCAGCCAGATTTTCGTTTTGGTGTTGAGGTTAGCCATTGCGATTGCGAAGAGGTCGGGCTATTTGATTTTCAGAATTTTGACGCTGTTGAGGACAGCGGAAGAGCGGACGTAGCCGATGGCACCCCTGGTGCGGGCGATATAGGCGATGAGTTCTTCGTCGGACGCAAAGCTCTTGGGCATCGCGCCGCGGCCGGTGAAAAGCAGGCTGCGGTAGTAGGTCATGAGGGCGGAATCGGAACGGCCGATGAATTCCTTGAGGAAGGCGCTGTAGGCGGGGCCAGGTTTTTCGAGCACCGGCTCGACGCGTCCGGCGCCGGGAAGCGAAGTCCTGGTGAGCAGGAAGATGCGGGCCAGATCGTCGCGCGAGAGCTCGGCGACGGCGAGGGTACGATTGGCGATAATGGTCAGCTCGCTGCTCGAGGCGTGCAGTGCAGTGCGGGTCAGCAAGACGGCCGCGAAAGCGAGATAGGAGGCGCGCTTCAGCATTGGCTCAGGCGAACACCAGGAGGATTCCGGATCTGGGAAGAACTTTCCGTATGGGCACGAGCGCTCCGAGGGCGGAAAACCACCCTCAGAGAGTTATCGGCGAAATGCGGTGAATTCTGTAGGGAAAGTGGGATGCGGGCGCGAAACGCACCCGCGCCGACTGGGAGGTCCGCTCCAGTTAGAAGCTGAAGCGGACCTGAAGCTCGACGACGCGGCCGCCCAGGGCGCTTTGCGCCAAGCCGAATTGCGAGCTGGTGATCAGCGTGTTGTTAGCGGCTGAATCGCTGGATGGGAACGGCGTCAGGTTCAGCTTATTGAAGATGTTGAATATGTCGCCGCGGAATTCGAAGCGGGCATTTTCGCCGAAGATGGGCAGTTTGGGTAAACCGAAGGATTTCTGGATGGTGGCGTCGACGTCGAAATAGCCGGGCCCACGGAGAAAGTTGCGGCCGACGCTCGGCGCAGGCGGGATGCCGAAGCTGGCCGGGAATGAGCCGGTGACCGGGGTGTAGGCCGGAGGTGTGAAGTAAGCCAGACCGCCATTGGGGAAGTTGCCGGTCGTCATGAAGTTGCTGTTGCTGTAGTTGGTGCCGTAGGGGGCAATCACCGCGCCGGGACGAAGGATGTTGTAGCCGCTGTTCTGGTAGACGAGATTGTTGCCGGTGATGTTGTTGTATTCGGGCGTCCAGGGGAAGCCGGTATGCCAGTTGAGAATGCCGCTGATCTCCCAGCCGCCGAGGAGTTTGCCGAGCAGGCCGTGGCCTTTCCAGAAGCTCGGCTGATAGCTGCCGTAGAGCTTGATGTTATGCGCGACATCGAAATCGGCGAGCCCGCGGCGGTATTGGTTGCCGAAGGGATATTCGCCGAGATAGTAGTCGTTGGAGCCCATGTCGATGGTGCGGCTCCAGCGGTACTGGAAGTCGAGCTGGAAGTTGTTGGCGAAGCGGTGCTCGAGTTCGGTGAGCAGCGCGTTGTACGTCGCATTGGCTTCGTTGGTGAAGAAGTAGAGATTCGCAATCTGCGGATTGAGCGGCGCGAAGTTCAGATTGTAGTTGTTTTGGATGGTCAGGTGATGGCTATCGGAACCCTGGTAGCCGATCTTTGCAGCCCAGTTGGCGGGCAGCTGATACTCGGTCTGGAGCGAGTAGCGGTAGGTCATGGGCGTCGGCAGGAAGGACGGAAAGCCAGTTAGATTGAGCGCGCCGGAGCCAAGTGGCAAACCGGTGGTGGGATCGAAGGTCTGGATGGCGTTCGGATTGACCGGCCAGTTGTAAAACTGATTCACATTCGAGGGAACCTGATAGAGCAGTTTCGAGGGATTGAAGCTCAGGCTGGTGACGAGCGGTGGATTGCTGCGGCCGTTGAGCGTGATCGCTTCCTGCATGCGGTTATAGCCGATGCCGAAGCCGCCGCGAACGACGAATTTTTCGCTGTTGGGGTTGGGACGCCAGGCGAAGCCGAACTGCGGGCCCCAGTTGTTCTTGCTGGCCTGATAGAGATCGCCGCCGACTTTGAGATGCACGCCGGTAAGCGGATCGGGGAGAGAGCCGAGCAGCACGTTGCTGATGTCGTTGTATTTTTCGCTGACGGGCGTGAAGTATTCCCAGCGCAGGCCGAGATTGAGCGTGAGGTTCGGCTTCGGTTTCCAATCGTCCTGAATGAAGCCGGCCCAGATGGAGGAACGAATGTAGCGCGTCTCGCTGGTTGGACGCCCGGTGCGCGGGTCGAAGTTGCCGCTTTCGAGATACGGCGCGTCGTTGGCGAGATCCCAGAGATTGCGGAAGCTGTAGGAAGGCCGTCCGGCGTAGGCCTGGGTGTCGTTGTCCTGCTCGAAGTAAATATCGACGCCGGCCTTGAGCGAGTGATTGCCCTGCACGGTGCTGACGGTGTCGCGGTAGTTGTAGGTCGTCTGGTAGAAAACGCCGGGACCGGGCGCGCCGAGGAATTGGGGCGAAGCGGTGCCGAGGCTGTCGATATTGTCGGTGGGCAGGCCCCAGGGCTCCTGCGGATTGCTGGAAATTTCGTTGAAGAACCAGCGCGTGACGTTGAAGCGGGCTTCGTTGATCCAGGCGGGCGCGAAGGTGTGGTTCCAGAGCAGCGCGGCGGTTTCATTCAGGCGGTCGCTGTGCCAGAGATTGGCGGCGCGTGCGGGGCCGTTGTAGAAGGTTGAATCATTGGGAACGTAGTAGGTGCTGAAGGTGATCAGGTCTTTATTGGTGGCCTGAAAATCCATGCGCCCGTTGTACTGCTGCGGAACGGCGCTGAAGGGCGAGGAGGTCTGCACATACATGAGATCGGGAACACCGTCGAGACCTCCGCCGGAGCCCGGGACGGCGGGACTGACGTAGCTGGGATCCTGTGCGCCGAGTGCGACTTTTTTGAGCGGCGAACCGATATCGAGGCCCTGATACGTGCCGTTGGAGTAGATCGCTTTGCAGGGCGAGATCCCGGCGAACGAGCAGGGCTCGGGGATGATCTGATAGCCGGAGACGCCTTCACCGGGATAGCTGAAGAGTTTGGAAGCGATGCTGCCGGCCGTGGCGGCGGATTGCAGGAATTGCGGTGTTTCGTACCAGCCGGTGGCGAGCGTGTTGGTCTGGTCGCGCAAGGTCTCGTACGAGAAGAAGAAGAAGAGGCGATTTTTGATAATGGGGCCGCCGAGGCTGCCAGCCCATTGGTTGAAGCGATCAGTATCGCGCGTGACGGGTGCGCCGTTGGGACCATTCCAGCGCTGATAGGCGTTAAGGCCGGGGCGATCGAACTTCATCAGCGCGCTGCCGTGAAAGCTGTTGGTGCCGTTCTGGGTAACGAGCAGCACCTGCGCGCCGCTGTTGCGGCCGGTTTCGGCGCTATAGGAGTTGGGCGCGACGGTGACTTCTTTGACGGCTTCTTTGTTGGGCGTGATGACGGCGGCACCACCCCAGGCGAGGCTGTTGACGGAGGTACCATCGACCTGGAAGTTATTCGAGCTGTTGCGCGTGCCGTTGGCGACGATCTGCACCTGGTTTTCCGTTTGGAAGATGCTGGAACTGGCGCTGGTGCCGCCGGGACCGGCGCTGCCTGGCAGATTCTGCGTGGCGTTGCCGCTTGCATTGCGTGCGTTGCTTTCACCGAACGTGCCCGGTGCGAGGGCGGCTACCTGAAACGGATCGCGGCCGAAGGTGGGCAGCGCCTGCACGACGCGGCTGGAAAATGTGCCGGAGATGGTGGCGTTTTCGGTGTCGAGCGCCGGGCCTTCGCTGGCGGTGACGGTGACGGTTTGCGCGGTCTCCTGGCCGACCTGCAATTGCACATCCTGCGATTGAATCTGCTCACTGACGAGCGTGATGTCGTTCAGGACACGCGTGGTGAAGCCGGTTTTTTCGACTTTGATGTTGTAGCGGCCAGGGCCGAGACCGGGAACTGAGTACACGCCGTCGCCATTGGTGGTGGTGTCGCGCGAGATGTTGGTATCGGCATTGGTGACGGTGACCTTGGCATCGGGCACAACAGCGCCGGAGGGATCCGTGACAGTGCCCTGAAAGCCTCCGCGAAACTGAGCGTGAAGAGAGACAGCAAAGAGGAGGAAAGCGGGCAGGAAAAACGGCACGCGCCCGCGAATTCGCGTGGAAAGAAACATAGCAAAACCCCATAGGAGACGGGCCTTTCGACCCGCCTTCACCAAAACGTACTGTTACCCCAACGGTAAGCCCATTACGGGAAGCGTGTCAAGCCCGAAGTGCGAACAAACCGTTATACTTAGCGCTAAAAGATGATCCAGCTTTTGCGGACCAAAAACATAGATGCGCTGATGGACGAAGCGCATACAGAGGGAAAACGGTTAAAACGCACGCTGGGTCCGTGGAGCCTGATCGCGTTCGGAATTGGGGCGGTGATCGGGGGTGGGATTTTTACGGTGACGGGCACGGCCGCGGCGGGGCAGCACATGGCCGTGCCATCCATATTGAATGCGCCGCTGCTCGATCTGATTCTGCATGGCACATCGGCAAGTTCGGTGATTGGCAGACCGGGTGCGGGACCGGGGCTGACAATTTCCTTTCTGCTGGTAGCGATCACGTGCGGATTTGCGGCGCTTTGTTATGCGGAGCTGGCTTCCATGATTCCGATTGCGGGCAGCGCGTATACGTATGCGTACACGACGCTGGGCGAAATTTTTGCGTGGATTATTGGTTGGGACCTGATTTTGGAGTACGCCGTATCGAACATGTCGGTGGCGGTGGGATTTTCGGCGTACTTCAACGTAATGTGCGATTACCTGTTTGGCGGGCATCATTTGCCGAAGTGGTTATCGGAACCGGCGATTGTGGATGGGCGGCTGACGGGTAGCGTGTTCAATCTGCCGGCGCTGATTATCGTGATGCTGCTGAGCTGGCTGCTGGTGCGGGGTGTGAAGGAGAGCGCGGGCGCGAACAATGTGATGGTCGCGATCAAGATCGGCGCGATTCTGCTGTTTGTGTTCGGCGCGGCGAAGGCGGTTACGGCGGCCAATCTGCATCCATTCTTTCCGAACGGAATGGGCGGCGTGGTGAGCGGGGCGGCGATCGTGTTTTTTACCTTCATCGGATTTGATTCGGTGTCGACCGCAGCGGAGGAGTGCCGGGCTCCGCAGCGCAACATGCCGATCGGGATTATCGGGACATTGATCGTGTGTACGATTTTGTATACATCGGTGGCGTTTGTGCTGACCGGGATCGTTAACTGGAAGACTCTGGAGAATGCGTCGCCGGTGGCGAATGCACTGGAGGCGATCGGCATGAACCGGCTGCGGTTTACGGTGACCGTAGGCGCGCTGCTCGGAATGTTGTCGTCGCTGCTGGTTTATCAATATGGACAGGCGCGCATCTGGTTTGCGATGTCGCGCGACCGGCTACTGCCCGCTGTGTTTTCGCGCGTGCATAAAAAATTTCAGACGCCGCATGTGAGCACGTGGATTGCAGGGCTGGCGGTTGGGATTCCGGCGGGGATCTGGGATATCGGGACGCTGGCGGATCTCTCGAATATTGGAACACTGTTTGCGTTTATCATCGTTTCTTTTGGTGTGCTCATTCTGCGCAAACAGCAGCCGGAGCGCGTGCGGTCATTCAAGGTGCCGTTTTCGCCGGTGACGCCGATTATTTCGGTGGTGTGTTGTTTCGGGCTGATGCTGGGGTTGCCGCTTGAGACCTGGATCCGGTTTGTGGTGTGGCTGGTGATCGGGCTGTTTATTTATGGGCTGTACAGCAAGAGAAGGAGTGCCCTGTTTGCGCCGGTTGAGGAGAGGGTGGAGCGCGGATAAGCGCGCGGGCGCATGGTAGAGAAACAGCCGTTACAGCAAATTATTTTAGGAGTGCTGCTGCTGTGGGCGCTGGCGGCGCAGCTAACGTTTTCGGGCGTAGCGGTGTATCTGAACGCGAATGCCAGCCGTTACCCGGACATGCCGTTTTTCCTGCACGGCTTCGAGACGAAAATTGCGGTCGTACCGGGCAAGTATCAGGCCACGGGATTGAAGCCCGGCGATGAAGTGACGGCGATCAATGGTGAGCCTTTTGCCGGGGCAGAACAGCTGGGAAGGCTCACTCTTGAGTCGCGGCCGGGCGACAGAATGACGGTCGGGATCGAAAGGGACGGAAAGCCGAGTACCGTATCGCTGACGTTAAAGGGCGGCGACTCGCGATGGATAGAGACGCTGGGGCTGCTGGTGCTGCTCCCACTAAGCTGTCTGCTGATCGGATTCTATATTGCCTTTGCCCGCCCGCGCGATCCGCTGGCGTGGGTAACGATGGCGATGCTTGCCTCGTTCGGCCAGCTTACGGATTCGGGTGTGGCGTGGCTGATCTCTTCGCCATGGCGCGAGGCGGTGCTGGTGTACCACGCACTGCTAGCCGGAACGTGGCCGCTGTGGCTGATTCTGTTTGCGCTGTACTTCCCGGTGCCGTTCGGGTGGTGGCGACGGCACAGCTGGCTGAACTGGATCCTGGCGCTCCCGGTGATGGTTCTCGCGCCATTGAACGTCTACGGATTCCTGAGAGCGGGCAGACATATTCAAGAGCTTCAGAGGCTGGCTCAGTTTTCAAGAAGTATAGAGAAGCCGTTCGAAATCATGGTGCTGGTGTACATCACCGGTTTTTTTGTGCTGCTCGGCTTCAAGCAGGGCGTGGTGAAGACACCGGATGCGAAACGCCGCCTCCGGGTGATGAGCGCGGGGTGCACGCTGGCCCTGGCACCGCTCCTGCCGGTAGTGTTCTTAAAACCGCCCGAATGGGTGGAGACGATCTGCCTTTTGATGGTGCTCTTTTTCCCGATCACGATGGCGTACGTGATTGTGGTGCAGCGTGCGATGGACATCAAGATGGTCGTGCGCAGCGGCGTGCGGTATGCGTTCGCGAGCAACGGCATTCGGGTGCTGCGGATTGTGTTGATCAGCGGACTGGTAATGGCGGCGATTCAGGTGGAGCAGCGCAGTTCGCATCCGCTGGCCTGGATCGTGGTTGCGGCGGTGAGCGTGGCTTTGATCGTGATGGTGCAGAGGCTGGCACGCTGGCTGAGCGCATGGATGGACCGGCGCTTTTTCCGCGAGGCGTACGATGCCGAGCTGATATTGACCGATCTGGGCAATTCGGTTTCGAGTATTCGCGATGTGAAAACGCTGCTGCAGACCGTGGCGGGGCGGATTGCGACGTCGCTGCACGTGGACCGCATTGCGGTGCTGCTCGAACGGGGAACACGCTACGAGCCGGCTTACGCGCTGGGGTTCAATGGCACGGCTCCGGCGGTGACGCTGGCGCGCGATACGGCGACAATCCGTTATTTGAAACAGGCGCATTCGCCCTCGAAGGTGTATTTCGACGATCCGCAGTCCTGGATCTACGGGACGCCGGAGCGGGAACAGGAAGCGCTGCGCGAATTGCAGACGCAGTTGCTTTTGCCGGTGGAGATGAACAGCCGGCTGCTGGGCGTGATCAGCCTGGGTGCGAAGAAATCGGAGGCGCCGTATTCGCAGGGTGATCTGCAGTTGCTGAGCGCGGTGGCGTCGCAGACGGGGCTGGCGCTCGAGAATGCGGATCTGACGGAGAAAATTCGCAGCGAAGTGGCGCAGCGCGAACGTTTGAACCGCGAGCTCGAGATTGCGCGCGATGTGCAGCAGCATCTATTTCCGCAGAAGCTGCCGCGCGTGGAAGGACTGGATTTTGCGGGCTATTGCCGGCCGGCGGAGGGCGTGGGCGGCGATTACTATGACTTCGTGCGGCTGGCGGAAGGCTGCCTGGGCGTGGCGATCGGCGACGTTTCGGGCAAAGGGATTGCGGCGGCGCTGATGATGGCGAGTTTGCAGGCCTCGCTGCGGGGTCAGACGATCAAGCCATGCGCGACGCTGGGCGAGATGGTCGGGCATATCAACAAGCTGGTGTATGAGGCGTCGGCGGAGAATCGATATGCGACGTTTTTCTATGCCGAGTACGACCCGGCGAACCGCGTGCTGCGGTATGTGAATGCCGGACACAACGCGCCGATGATTCTGCGGCATAGCGGGGGCGAGATCACGCGCTTGTGCGATGGCGGCATGGTGATCGGCTTGTTTCCCGATTGCGAATTCCGCGAGAGCCGCGTAGTGCTGGCGCCGGGCGATATCTTTCTGGCCTACACGGACGGCATCAGCGAGGCGATGGACAACGACGATGACGAGTTCGGTGAGGAGCGGCTGCTGAGCGCATTGCGCGAGCACAAGGCGCGAACCGCGGCCGATCTGATCGCGGAGATTCTCGAGCGAGTGGATCGCTTCACGGCCGGGGCGAAGCAGCACGACGACATGACGCTGATCGCGGTGCGCGTGCAGTGAGCGAAGAGCGGCAGGCGCGGCTGCCTGCGCTACTGATTCTGGCACTCGGCGTGGGGATGATGGGGGCGGCGATTGCGCTGGCGGTGCGCGCGTACATGCCCTGCCCGTTCTGGGATGAATGGGCGGTGGTAAATGCGATTGCCAAAGGCGCAGGTGTGACTTCGTGGGGTTGGCTCTGGAGCGAGCATAACGAGCACCGGCTGCTCGCGACGAGGCTGCTGATTCTGCTCGATCTGCGGGTGTTTGGCGGGAAAAATGTTTCGCTGTTTGTCGAGATGTTTGCAGCGCAGCTGGTGCAGCTCGGCGCGATTTGGCATGTGCTCGCGCGGTACACAGATCTTCCGCGTACTCTCAAGCTTTCGATTGCGGGGGTGTTCGCGTTCTGCCTGTTTCATCTGAACCAAGCGGAGAATTTCACCTGGGCTTTTCAGGCTTCGTTTGTGATTGCGTTTGCGATTGGCACACTGGCGCTGATCGGAGTGGCGTATTTTGAGCGCTGGCGATGGCCGATGCTGGTTTCAGTTGCGGTTGGCATTGCTCCGCTGGCGGCGGGCCTGAATGTGGCTGGCGGATTGATGATTGGGCCGGTGGTGCTTGTATATGCGCTACGGCGCAGGTTGGGAACGCGGTATGTGGTCGTGATCGCGGCAATCTTTGTCGCCAGCGTGGCGGCGTACCTGACGAATTACCACGTGCCCGCTTCGCATCTGACGCCAATGCAGGCGCTGGCGCACCCGCGGGAAATCTTTGTGTATGTGCTGACGTATTTCGGTGCGAGCTGGACGCGGCTGATGCCGCACAAGGAACGAATCACCTGTCTGTTGTCGTTCGTGGCGCTCGCGGTAATGGTCGTGAAGAGCGCGAAGCGGAGAGCAGAGACAACGGCCTTCGAATGGTTCTGCATTGCGGAGTGCGTGCTGATGATCGTGGTCTCGATTACGACAGCGCTCGGGCGTTTGCAATACGGGGTTGGACAGGCGTTTGCGGGACGTTACCAGACTCCGGCGATGCTGTATTGGGCGGCGCTTTGTGCGCTGGTGTTGGTGCAGATCGGGCGGTACTGGCCGGAACGATTGCGAGTGTTGGAGTGGGGCGTGGCGCTGATTCTGATCGCGTCGGCTGGGACGTGCCTGCCGATCTGGCGTGCGGAGGCGGCGCGCAATGATGCGCTCGCGCGTGCGTGTGACGCGGCGATGCATCGGAATGAGGATGAGCGCGCGGCGAAGTTGTTGTATGGCGGCACGACGCGCGATCTGGAGCCGGGCGTGGACTATTTGAAGAAGGTGTGGCGCGAATAATCTCACCGCTACAATGCGGGGGTGTTGACGCTGGAACTAGAGATCGATCGGCTGTATGACAACCATGTAAAAGCGGATCGCGAGGAGATAACGGCGGCGCTGGCGCGGCTGCGGCGACAACTGAACCGCGGTGAAGCTCGAGTGGCGGAGCCGGAGGGCGAAGGCTGGCGGCTGAACCTGTGGGTGAAGCGCGGGATTTTGCTGCATCACCTGATCGGCAGGCTGGAGCAGGCCGAGCAGGAAGTCGCGGGATTTTTCGAACTGGACACTTTGCCGCGGCGGCGGTTCACGGCAGCGGACCGGGTACGGATTCCTTCCGCTACCGCATATGTCCGCGATGGCGCGTTCCTGGGCGCGGGCGCAATGTGCATGCCGTGCTCGTTTGTGAGCATCGGGGCGCATGTGGGAGAGAACGCGCTGATCGACACGCATGCCTCGGTGGGGCTTTGCGCACAGGTTGGCAAAGGAGTGCGCATCCACGCGGGGGCGAAGATTGGCGGAGTGATCGATCCGCTGGATGCGCTGCCAAATATCGTGTGCGAGAACGCCGTGATCGGATGCAACTGCGGGATCTACGACGGAGTTTTCATCAGCCCGGATGCGGTGCTGACGGCAGGGGTGACGATTCGAAGGCAGAGCCGAATTTTCGATCCCGCGCAGAAGACGGGTTACAAAGCTGCGCCGGGACAGCCGCTGATTGTGCCGCGCGGGGCAATTGTGGTGAACGGCATGCAACCTGTCACGCGCGGGCCGATGGCGAACAGCGGACTGATGGTGGAAGCACTGGTGATTGCCGGGTATCGCAACGACACTTCGCTGGCGGAAGATGTCTACAGTTTGGTGCTGGGAGAAGCGGAGGCCGGTTCGGCTTTCGAAGGAGCGGGATTCAGCAGGAATTGATTGATCGCCTGGGCGGCTTCGTGCTGGCCATGGCGATCGGAATTGGTGAAGAGCGGAACGGCGCTGCCCGAGTGCAGATGAAGCAGGATGTTGCGCGTGACGTCGACCTGCACGACATCGGCGTAGGCGGCATCGGAGAGCGGACGGGCGGAGGCGGCGAGATTGATGCCGAAAACGCGCGTCTGGGTGAGGATCTGATTGTCAGGGCGAGAGAAGGTGACGGCGCGAGTCCAGGTGGCAGTGGCGAATCCGGCAAGTGCGAGCAGGATGCCGGGGCCCAGCAGCGCAATGTAGGCGATGGCGCGGGCGCGGGGTCCACTCAAAAAAAACCAGGCGACGAGCAGCCACAGAATGCCTCCGACGGCGAGGACGTAACCGACGGTGTACGGCGGCTCGAGAATGACGAGACGGCCGGGCGTCTGTTCGATGATGCGAATGGCAGAAGCACCGAGCATAAGAATCAAGCCTCTATTGTCCAATGGCCAGGATGATGTTCCTCGCGGCGGAAGCCGAGGGCTTCGAAAGCCGGGGTGAGCGATTCGCGCGAAGCGATGAGGAGACCGCCGTCTTCGGGGCTTTCGCGTAGATACACATTCGTTTCACAGAACCAGTCCCGGGCGCCATCGGCGCGGAGAGCGGCAGCGGCAAGGGTGGCGCTGTTGATCAGAGGGAAATAGTAGCGAAAGACGCGGAATTCGGGATCGCGAATCTGGGGAAGGAAGAGATCGCCGGCGGCAGCGGTGACTCTGGAAGCGGGCGACTGAGCGAAGGCGCAGAGGAGTGTCCCGGTGCCGAGCATGGTTTCGATGGCGTGCCGGTGGGAATTGCCGTTGGTCGTGATCTGAAACAGCTGGGGCATGAGAGTACGCGGCGGCTGTCCCTCCTCGAGTTCTTCCAGTTCTTCGCGGGTCCAGGAGTGGGGCGGCTCGCGGTCGGGCCAGACGCCGAGACCGAGCATCGGGAGCCAATGTGCGGCGTTGGAGGAGAAGCGCTGCGCGTTGCCGGCGCGATGGAGATGCTCAACCTGTATAAAGACAGCCGATTCGAGTGCGGCGTGCGAACGCAGGTAGTCGTACAGGCCGAGAACGAAGTGTTGCAGGATTTCGAGCTCCTGAGTGGGCACGGGAAAGGCCGAGACCGGAAGCAGGAGGGTATCGATCGAATCCGGTGACGGTTGGGGAATCAGCCGCAGGCGTGTCATACGTGCGCGGGCCTGATGCCCCGAGCGGCAAGTTCGGAGTGAATGGAAAGTAAGAGCTCGTCGAGATCGTCTTTGGAGGCGAGCAGGATGCCGCCGTCTTCCGGGCTCTCGCGGAAATAAAGCTCGAAGAGTTCGAACCAGAGCGGCGCGTCGATGGAAGCGCGCGCGAAGAAATCTTTCGAGGAGAGGAGCGGAAGGATGTAGAGCAGGCCGCGGAATTGCGGGTCGTGCTCGAGTCCGAGACCGAACAGCTTTTTGCTTTTGGCGAAGAACGGATTGGCGAGCGCCGAGGTGCTTGCGAAGATGCCGGGCAGATCGAATTCGGCGAGCAGCGGCTGCATGAGCGGGCTGCGCTGCATCATGGCGGGCATGCGGAAATTCAGCTGCGGCGCGTTGGGATTGGCTTTGAGGAAGAGCGTGGTCAGGCCGCCGAAGCCGGCAAAGGAGGTGCGTACGCGTGCTGCGTCGCGCGAGAGGAACCAGTAGGAATAATCGGCGTGGAAGTCGCTGAAGCGAAACTGGCGGCGTCCCTGCTGGAGATCGCGTATCTCTTCGGGCGTAGGCAGAGCAGGCGGTTTGGCGTCGGGACGCCGGCTGAGACCGCCGAACGGAAGTAACTGCGGCGATTGAGCAACGAATTCATCGCGCACCTGCTCGTTTACGGTTTTGAATTCGAGGAAGATCTCGGGGCTGAGTTTCTTTTGGGCCTGCAGATGCCGGTCGAGGAGAGACGAGAAGGCGAGGAGCCATTCACGCTCCCGGGCGCGGAGCGGGAAGGTGCTGGCAGGCATCCAGTAGAGCGCGCACTGGTTCAGCTCGCTGGCGCGGCGCCATGGGAGTATGTCGCGGCTGGTGGCGGCGGGAGCGAGCCGGGTGCGGCGTTTGGGTGTGGCGGCGGTTTCCTGCACGCGTCAGATGACCTGGTTGACGCCGAAGGCGAGTTCCATCAGCTTCAGAGCGACGCCCTGCATGTCGATTGGGCCAAGATGCCCGTTGAGCGCACTGACTTTGAGCGCCATGGCAAGAATGCGGTTATCGGAAAGCTTGACGTCCATTTTCAGACAGACGAGCTGCACCTGGAGGCCGACGCCGCTGCCTTTCATACCGTAGGCTTCGAGTTTAATGAGCGAGATGGCTGTTTCAAAGAGAGCGAACTGGAGCTTGGGGCCGAGAATGATATCGAATTTGTAGAAGTAGACCTTCGTATTTTCGGCGATGTACTGCAACCATCCGGCAGGCTCCTGGGTCTGCTTGGGAGCGGAGTGAACTTCGGTCTTGGGCGATACGAAGGTGTTGTTGCGGATGCCGATATTGACCTGAACGTGCGGCCCGACGATGGTCTCGTGGTAGCTCTGGACGATGGTTTCGTAGAAATTGCCGACGATGTTGGTGGTCTGATTCTGCTGAACGGTGAGATAGCCGTTGCCGAAGACGGTGACGCGCTCGTTCTCGAGGATGTTGATGGTTTCGTTGCCGGTGATCTGACTCCAGGAATCGCCATGATCGAGGCGGACATCGACCCCGATGGTTCCGGCGAGTCCGACGGGGGAGCAGATGCCGCCCCAGGAGAGACTGCCGGAGGGAGCGAGACGCTTATCGGTTCCGGGATCGGGGACTACGGTTTTGGTTTTGGTGGAAGCGTCGAAAACGGGCAAGAAGTTCTCCGGTGGATACGACGAAGCGTTTCGCGTGAACTCTCTTTATAAGAACACCGGAATATTGCAGGGGTGTTACGCAGCAGTGACGGGATGGTAAGCGTCAGGCGCGGGAACGGAAGCGGGAATAGAAGTAGGAAGCGGCGAGCAGCAGGATGCCGAGCAGGACAAAAGCGCTGACGCGGTAGAAGGTGCTGAGCTGCCAGACGTCCCACAGGTAGAGCTTGGCGATGAGCAGGCCGAGGAGAACCAGGCCGAGGGTGCGATTGACGAGTGAGCTGCGCGCGATTCCGAAAGCGAGCGCCGCGATACCGTAGACGCCGAGCAGTGCAGATTCGAGTGCGCTTCCAAAGCTGAAGCGATCGGCGGGCTGGGCGTGTGACTGGGCCCAGAGCGCGACCAGACGCATGGCGCCGAGGAGCAGCGCACCGTGTGCGGTCAGGTAGGGATAGAGACCGAAGCGGGATGCGGCGGCGAAGTGGATAGCGGCGAGGAGAAAAGCGAACGAGATCCACCAGCCGGGGTGACGCGTTTCAAAAGAAACGGCGGCGGCGATGAGGATGATGCCTGCGAGCGCCGGAATGAGCGTGAACCAGCGCTGGCGCAGACTGACGGCGAGTGCGCAGACGGCGATGAAGACGAGATAGGCAAACAGGAAAGACGGAGCGGTGGCTTCGCTGCGCAGCAGAATCGGCGTGAGCAGCGCACCGAGAAAGCCAAGAGCAGCGATAGCAGGGCTGGCATGGCGAATGGAGAGGATCACGGTGAGCGCGGAGATGAGAATGAGAAAGATCCAGGCCGCAGCCGCGATGATGAGGTGGTAATAGCCGAAAGAGGCGTAGGCGGAGGCGTAGATGATCGCGATGCTGCAGCCGGTAAGGCCGTTGGTGAAAAGATTCGATTCGCCGCGGTCGCGCCGGCGCAGCCACTCGGCTCCGGCGAGCATGGCCAGACCGGCGACCACGCCGATCAGCACGCGCGCTTCTGCGCCAATCCACTGATTGTCGGCCGCGTACTTGAAGAAGAAAATGATGCCGAGGGCGAGCGTCAGTGCGCCGGCGCGATTGACCAGCGCGAGACCGAAGCGGGGCTCGGTGTGTGAGGACGATGGAAGGATGGGCGGAGCGGCGGACTGACGGTGTTCGAGGGCGTCGACACGGGCCGACAGTTGAGCGATTGCCTCGCGCAACTGCTTGAGCTCAAACTGTAACGGCGTCGAGTTCTCTGGCGGCAATTTGTTCGCGTCCATAACGCCGCGCGATATAGTTGTCGAGAAGATCGCGGAACTCGGCGACGATGGTATCGCCGCGCAGGGTGGTGGAAAGCTTGCCGTCGATGTAAACGGGCGCGACCGGCTTTTCAAAAGTGCCGGGGAGCGAGATGCCAATATCGGCGTGCTTCGATTCGCCGGGACCGTTGACGACGCAGCCCATGACGGCGACTTTCATTTCCTCGACGCCCGGATACTTCTCGCGCCAGATGGGCATCTGCTCGCGCAGATAGGTCTGGATCTGGTCGGCCATGTCCTGGAAGAAGGTGCTCGTGGTGCGTCCGCAGCCGGGGCAGGCGGCAACCTGGGGCGTGAAGCTGCGCAGGTTCAAGGCCTGCAGAATCTGCTGGCAGACGACGACCTCTTCGCTGCGGTCACCATTGGGCAAAGGCGTGAGCGAGGCGCGAATCGTATCGCCGATCCCCTGCTGCAGAAGGATCGAGAGAGCGGCGGTGGTGGCGACGATGCCTTTGGAGCCGAGGCCGGCTTCGGTGAGCCCGAGATGCAGCGCGTAATCACCGCGCGCGGACATCATCTGATACACGGCGATGAGGTCCTGCACGTTGCTGACTTTGGCGCTCAGGATGATGCGATTGCGGGGGAGGCCGTAGCGCTCGGCGGCTTCGGCGTTGCGGATGGCGCTCTCGACAATGGCGCGGCGAGTGACTTCCATCGCGTCGAGGGGCTCGGGCAGACGGGAATTTTCGTCCATCATCTGCGTGAGCAGGACGGAATCGAGCGAGCCCCAGTTGACGCCGATGCGCACGGGTTTGTCGTACTCGATCGCGGCCTCGATCATGGTGCGGAAGTTATCGTCCTGCTTGCGGCCGATGTTGACGTTGCCGGGATTGATGCGGTATTTCGCGAGTGCACGGGCGCAGTCGGGATATTTGCGCAGCAGGAGGTGGCCGTTGTAGTGGAAATCGCCGATGATGGGGACGTTGACGCCGAAATCGCGCAGCGTGGAGACGATCACGGGGACGGCTTTGGCGGCTTCTTCGGTGTTTACGGTGACGCGAACGAGTTCGGAGCCGGCGCGCGCGAGCTGCATGATCTGGTTGACGGTGGCGCTCGAATCCGCCGTGTCGGTGTTGGTCATCGACTGCACCACGATCGGGTTGGAACCTCCGACCATGACGCCTCCGATGTTGACGGCGACCGACTTGCGGCGCGGCGATGCAGCCATTGGAAAGACCTCCGAACGCGAGTGTGCGTTGAACTTCCATTTTAACAGCGCGAGCGGCTGTAAGTGGTTCAGTTGCGTCGAGTTACTCGTAATGGAGCGCCCGGGAGACGTTGATGCGGAGGGCGCCGCGGGCGGGAACGATGGCGGCGAGGGCGAGAATCGCGAGCAGGAAGGCTATGGCCAGTGCGTAGCTTAATGGATCGAGATTGCTGATGCCGTAGAGCGCGCGACGCAGGACGCCGGAGGTGGAGGCGGCCAGCGCTGTCCCGGCGATGAGGCCGATGATAGCCGGCCAGGTGAACTGGGCGACGAGTGCTTGGAGCACACTGGCCGGTTTTGCCCCGAGGGCGAGGCGAATGGCGATCTCTTTGGTCTTTTGAATGACGGTAAAGCTCATCAGGCCGACCACGCCGATGCTCGACAGTGTGAGCGCGATGAGGCCGATGAACGTTATGATTCCGGCCACCCGCTCGATTCCCTGGATGTTCTCGCTATACAACGCTTTGATCGTCCGGATTTCAGGAAACAGCTCCGGGTCGATACTTTCGCTCATGGTCTTGGCAAGCTTCGGCAGATTTTTGAGAACTCCGGCGGTGCGGACCATCAAAACCATGCCGGGCAGCTGAGTGTCATCAGCCGGCCAGTACTGTTCCACCGCATCGTCATCGTTCAAGGCATTGACATGGGCATCACCCGCGACGCCGATGACGGTGTTCTTATGCGCGCTATCGCCGAGCAGCTTGCCGAGGGGGTTCTGATTCGGCCACTGGACGCGCGCGAAAGATTCACTGACGATGACGACATTCTTTTCGCCTCGCTCGAAGGTTCGGCCGAGGCGGATTGGAATCTGCATCGTGTCGAAAAAGCCAGGCGTGACCCAGTTTGGATAAATAATGACGGTGCGGCCATCGATCTCGGTGGTCGAGTTCGAGACGGTATGGCCGAGCGGCGGCAGCAGAACAAGAGATACGGAGCGAACGCCGGGAGTAGCCTGCAGCCGCGTTTGCATCTGATCCAGGTAATTTCTGGCCTGAGCGGCGCTATAGCCGTGCTGTCCAAGCTGCGGGTCAATCGAAACGAGACGTTCGTAGCCGAAACCCGGATCGGTGTAAAGCGCGTGATGCGCGGCGCGAACGAGCAGCCCCGAGACGATCAGCAGGATGCAGCTCCCGGCCACCTGCGCCCCGACCAGAACCTGGCGCGCTGTGGTCTTGTGTTTGCCCTGACGGGCAAGCTGCAGAGCGGGCGTGAAGCCGAAGAAGATTGCGGACAACAACGCGACGATCGAGGCAAACGCGAGGACACGCACGTCAGGCACGGCGCTCAGCCATTTGGGCGTATCGAAAACGGTGAGTGCGATGCGTATCACTACGCAGCCGAGAATGAGACCGGCAATTGCCCCAAATGCCGCGAGCAAAAGGCTCTCGGTGAAGAGCTGGCGGAAGATGCGGGCGCGGCTGGCGCCAATGGCGGCGCGAATTCCGATTTCGCGAGAACGCTGGACGGCGCGCGCCAGCAGCAATGCGCCGAGATTGCCGCAGGCCACGGCGAGAATCAGTAAGGTCAGAATGCCGATCATTGCGGCGATGCGATACATCTCGGGTTTCATTACTTGCAGGTGGCCGCCGGGCGAGACCTCGATGAATTCGCGATCCCAGACCGCGGAGGGGTGCTGGCGGCGGAGTTCATCCGTCAGAAGCCGCAACTCCTGTGCCGCAGACTCCGCGCTAATACCGGGGGCGAGGCGTCCCCACATTCGGACGCTCGAACTATTGAAGTCCGTGAGAATGTGGCTGCCTTCCACAAAATAGGGTTGCTGCGCGATCGGCAGCCAAATCTCAGGACCTTGTCCCCCTAAAGAAGCGAAGTCGTAGGCAGTAACGCCCGCGATGGTCACCGGCTTTTTGTTCAGTCGGATGGTGCGGCCGACGGCTGATGGATCTCCGGCGAAACGACGCTGCCAGAAGGAGTAGCTGAGAATAACTACGGGCGGCGCGCTGCTCGCATCGTCCAAATGGGGGTCGAGGAGGCGTCCATAGGCGGCATGGGTGCCGAGTTCCGTGAAGTAATTGGCGGTGGCGAACGAGGCCTTCGCACCCTGAAGATCGTCCTCGATCTGCATGGGCGGAACTCCAAGCACTGCCATGGCGGCGGACAGGGTTCTGGAATGTTCACGGTAGAAGAGGAACGAAGGATATGCCATCTCGCTCGTGTATTGATCGAGAGAGCGGCGTTCCAGCCTCACCAGGCGATCGGCGTTTGGAACCGGCAGGGGCTTGAGCGCGAACATATCGAACAAACTGAAGGCCGCTACGTTCACTCCGATGCCGATGGCCAACACGAGAACAGCGGTGGCGGTGAAGCCGGGTGAGCGCGCCATTACGCGCAAGGCGTAGCGAAGATCCTGAGCCAGACGATCGAGCCAGGTCCAGCCCCAGGCATCGCGGGATTCTTCGCGAAGCTGGAGAGCGCGGCCGATATTCGGGCGGCCTGCACGGGCGGCCATCTCGCGATGGAAGTCGATGTCGCCTGCGAGTTCGCGATCGCGACGCCGGCGGTTGAGCAGGTACTGGAAACGGCGAAAGAGCTCAAGCATTGTTTGCCTCCTTTCAGGCGGTACGCAGGACGTCCTGGATGGCTTCGGTGACCCGATCGTAATCGGACAGCTCGGTTTTCAATTGCTCGCGCCCTTTGCGCGTCAATTCGTAGAAACGTACCTGGCGGTTGGTCTCCGAAATGCCCGATTTGGCGCTTACCAGGCCCTTGAGCAAGAGCTTCTGCAATGTGGGATAGAGCAGTCCTTCCTCGACCGCCAGCACTTCGCTCGAAAGCAGGTGGATGCGCTGGGCGATGGCGTATCCGTGCAGGGGTTCGGACTGGAGCACGCGCAGGATGAGCATGGGCAAAACACCGGGAGGCATTCCGCGTTTAGGTATCTGGCCATTAGGCATATGAATATTATGCCTTATACCTTTAGGTTGCAAAGGCGCGGGACATGCTGTGTATGCCACGGCAACGGAACGCTCGAAGTACATTCCTGAAAGAACTTGGCCGGGAGCGGGTTGCCACAGAGCTTTCCGCAGCATTTTACGCGCGGGTGCTCTGCTCGCTTCCGGTGCGGCATCGATGAGCGACCGCAAAGGTGATACATCGATTCAACGTGCAATTTATTGCTGCCAGAAGGCGGTCTCCGACAGGTTGGAAAATCGGAGATAGAGGCGAATCTCAGTTGGCCCGACGGCGGCTTGTGACATTGGCGACCTCAGCGTGTTCCCGGTATGAATGGGATGCTGGTGCCCCATTGATGCCAATGCGTCTCACCGACGCATGATCAACTTGAGAAAGAGGAGTAACGAATGGCTTCGCGGATTGAGCGACAGACCGTAGACCTGACCAAGTACCCCGATCTCATTGTCATTTACCTCGGCATGCGGATGCGGAAGCTCTCTGGCCTCAAGCGTCTCTTTGGCCTCGGTCCTCAGATAACAAAAGCTGGAGAGGCAAACCCCGAGGGCCTACTGCATTGCGATAACGGAATCATCTATAGCCTTTTCCCGCTTCATGTGGGAATGCGATGGTACTGGAGGGACTTCGAGTCGATGGAGCGCTGGGCGCGTTCAGAACCGCACCGTCGCTGGTGGCAGGACTTCTTACGCGATTCGGGTGGCACGGGCTTCTGGCATGAAACCTATTTCATGCGGGGCGGCATGGAAGCCATTTATGACGACACCGGACTTCCACCACTCGGCTTTCAAACGTTTGCACCCGTAAAAGGTGCACACGGGCCTATGTTCTCTGCCCGCACTCGTCTTCATCTTGCGGGCGAGACGCCCATTCAGCCGGAAGGCGCGAGTGAGCCGGAATTGCAGAAGTAGGCCGCTGTACTTTTGGATGACAGTTATGGTCGCGCGCGATCCAGCCCGGGTCGAAATGGCTTAGTATCAAAGCGTCGGTCGAGGAGGGGATGGGTGGCGGCCCATGAGAAAGCAGTAGAACAGCAGTTCACCACGATCAGCGGGGTTCCGGTGGAACCGTATTATGGGCCGGAAGCGCTGGCAGGCTTTGATCCGGCGCGCGAATCGGGTAAGCCGGGCGAGTTTCCTTATACGCGCGGCATTCATCCGGAGATGTATCGGAGCCGGCTCTGGACGATGCGGCAGTTTTCGGGTTTTGCGACGCCGGAAGAGACCAACGAGCGCTATCGATATCTGCTCTCGCAGGGGCAGACCGGACTGTCGGTGGCATTCGATCTGCCGACACTGATGGGCTACAACGCGGATGATGCGGTGAGCGCGGGCGAGGTGGGCAAATGCGGCGTGTCGATCTGTTCGCTCGAAGATATGGAGACGCTGTTTCGCGGGATTCCGCTCGAGCAGGTGACGGTCTCGATGACGATCAACTCGCCGGCGGCGGTGATCTGGGCGATGTACCTGGTGGCCGCCGAAAAGCAGGGGGCGGGCTGGGGCGTGCTCTCCGGGACTTTGCAGAACGACATTCTGAAAGAGTACATCGCGCAAAAGGAGTACATTTTTCCGCCGCGGCCTTCGATGCGGCTGGTGACGGATACGATCGAGTTTGCCACGCGCCATGTGCCGCGCTTCAATCCCATTTCGATCAGCGGCTATCACATACGAGAAGCGGGTTCGACGGCGGTGCAGGAACTGGCGTTCACACTGCGTGACGGGATCGAATACGCCGACTGGGCGCTGGAGCGCGGCCTGGCGTTCGATGAATTTGCGCCGCGGCTGAGTTTCTTCTTCAATTCGCACAGCGATTTCTTTGAGGAGATTGCGAAGTTCCGGGCAGCACGCAAGATCTGGGCGCATGTGGCGCGGGAACGCTATGGAGCGCGCGAGGAGCGCAGCATGAAGCTGCGTTTTCACGCGCAGACAGCGGGGTGTTCGCTCACCTGGCAGCAGCCCTACAACAACCTGATGCGGACGGCGTGGCAGGCGATGGCTGCGGTGCTCGGCGGGGCGCAGTCGCTGCACACAAATTCGCTCGATGAGGCGTATGCGCTTCCGAACGAGGAGGCCGTTACGCTGGCCCTGCGCACGCAGCAGATTCTGGCGTATGAAACGGGCGTGGTGAATACGCCGGATCCGCTGGGCGGCTCGTACTTCGTCGAAAGACTGACGCTTGAAACCGAAAAGGCGGCGAACGATTACATTCAGCAGATCGACGCAATGGGCGGAATGCTTCCGGCGATTGAAGCGGGCTTTCCGCAGCGGGAGATTGCGGCCGCCAGTTACCGGTATCAGCGCGAAGTGGAAGCGGGTGAGCGGGTCATTGTGGGTGCGAACCGGTTTCAGGTCGAAGAAGAGCAGCCGATCGATTTGCTGAAAATCGATGCCGAGGCAGGCGAGCGGCAACGGGCCAAGCTCGATCGACTACGGGCGCGGCGCGATGGCAATGCGGTCGCCAGATCTCTCGACGGGCTAAAACGAGCAGCTACGGGGAAGGAAAACACGATGCCGCAGATTCTCGACGCGGTGCGGGCGTACGCGACCGTTGGGGAAATCTGCGGTGCGCTCAAAGACGTTTTCGGGACATATACTGAAACAACTCACCTGTAGTTTTCAATCTCATTTCAAGAGGAGAATTGCATGAGCACGAAATCGAATAACGGAGTAATCGGAGCAATTTTAATTGGCGCCGGTGTGGGCCTGGCGGCTGCGGGCCTGGTGCTGGTGGTGCCCGCCTGCCTGAACTGGTCGGCTGGATTGATGGATCAGGCGGTGCGCCGCGCGCGGGAAGGCGTGGGCAATGCGGCCAGCTCGCTCGGCGAGTTTGCGGGTCATGCGCAGGCGCGCTTTGGGGAAGCAGCCAAGACGGCGAAGGCTACTACGGCCAAGGCAGCGGGCGCCGTGGAGACGGCCGCAAGACACGTGCGCGAGTACACCTCTTAGCGAGACGACCATGCCGCGGGAAACCGATCCGAAGCCCGAGCGAAAGCAGCAGCAGGAGCCGGAGCCGAAGGGAAGTAAAGAGGAAGAGAAGAACGTGGATCGCGACGGGCGCGAGCGTCAGCCCACGGAGCATACCGAGAAGAAGTAGCTGCCACAATGTGGGTATGGCAACGAACCGTCTCGAGATTCTCAAATCGATGCTCGCGCAGGATCCGAATAACTCGTTCGCGCGCTATGGTCTGGCGACTGAATACGCCAACAGCGGCCAGTTAGAGGATGCGGTGAACGAGTTTCATACTCTGCTCGAGAAAGACCAGACGTACGTTGCCGCTTATTATCACGGCGGGCAGGCGCTTGAGAAACTTGGCAGGATCAACGAGGCACGAGCTCTGTATGAGAAGGGGCTCGATGCGTGCAAAAGCAAAGGTGATCTGCACACGCACTCGGAGATCGAGCGGGCGCTGAGCTTGTTACCGGTTTAACTACTCTCGGCCTGCGCATATCCTGGCAATCGATATCAAAGTAAGTAACCGCAGAATAGTAACTGCTCCAGTCAGTAATTCGCACTTATTAGTCGCACTAACGACTTATTTGCCGTCTTGAAAGTCAAGCCATAGTAACTCGTTAAACGAGTCGTCCGTCCAAAATGACGATGAAACACTTAGCAAATTACTTACCTAAGGTTCTGCCGTGCCTGCTGGGTATTTGCCTGATTCCGTGTGCATACGGACAGGATGAGATGCATCATTTTACGGCAAACGTAGGAGGCGGTTATACATCGGTCGTTGGAGGAATTGGCGACCGCTTAGATGGCGGCGGTAATTTCCAGGCTGCGGCTGGATTTAACTTTAACCGGTATCTGGGAGTGCTGGGTACGTTCTCGTTCAACCAGCTGGGAGTAACTCGCAGCGCATTGGATAACTTAAACGTGCCGGACGGAAACGGCCGCGTTTATACGTTCACAGTTGATCCGAAATTCACTCTGCCGCTGCGCGGACGCGCCAGCGTTTATGTGCTGGGCGGCGGCGGGTGGCTGCGGCGAACTGTACAGTTTACTCAACCCACGGTAGCGCAGACGATCGTCTTCGACCCGTGGTGGGGATATTTCGGGCCCGCGCTGGTTCCGGCCAACCAGGTTCTCGGAACCGTTTCGCAGAATGCGGGAGTGTGGGACGTCGGCGCCGGCGTAAATATCCCGTTGCCTCGGACGAACATGAAGCTATATGTGGAGTCGCGCTACTACGACGGACTGACGGACCGGACACATACGACTGTGGTGCCGATCACGGTCGGCCTGCGCTGGTAACGGCACTGGTTTTATAAACCGTGCCGTTTTTCATGACGAACGGCACAGTTTTGAGCGCGCTGATGTCCCTTAGCGGATCCCCTTCGACCCCGATCACATCCGCGAAGTAGCCGGGCTTCAGCGCGCCTATTTGTCCCTGCCAGTCGAGCAGACGCGCGCCTTCGAGCAGATCGGCGCGCAGCACGTCGACCGGCTTCATTCCGTACTGAACCATCAATTCAAATTCGCGGGCCTGCGTGCCGTGCGGAAATGGCCCCACATCGGAGCCGACCGCCATCGGCACTCCAGCAGCCAGCTGCTTTCGAAACTCTTCGGCATGCAGCTTCAGCATCTCGCGAAGGCGTTGCCCTGCTTCGGCCGATGCGGCGTGCTCGGCGAAGTATTCGGAGATGGTGAAGGTGGGCACAGCCGGGATGTGTTTCTCGCGCATAATGCGCATGGTTTCTTCGCCGAGCTGATCGGCGTGATCGACCGATTCGACCCCGGCCTGCGCAGCATAGAGCGTGCCGGGTTCTCCGGTGGCATGTACCGCGACGCGCTTGCCGACGCGGGCCGCTTCGTGCACGGCGGCGGCGAGTTCGGCTTCGCTGTACTGATAGGGCGTCGAGAATTTGCCGTCCCGCAGCGTGTCGGGACCGGTCTCGTACATTTTGATGAAATCAGCGCCGAGCTTGAACTGCTGGCGAATTACCGTGACGATCTGGTCGATGCTGTTGGCGTAGGTGGCGTTGGAAAGGACGTGCTGGTCGGGATTGAAGTGGTTGGCATCTTCGTGGCCGCCGAGAATATCGATGGCGTTGCCCGAAATCCGGAGGCGCGGGCCGGGGATCAGGCCTTTATCGATGGCATTGCGCACCGCCGTATCGGCCGCCCCGGCGCCTTCGGTACCCATATCGCGCTCAGCCGTGAAGCCGGCCATGAGATCGTCGCGGGCAGCCAGCGTGGCCAGAATCGTCCGCTGCGGAACGGATTCTTCCACGGTCTGCAGATCTTCGGCTCCGGGATGCAGGAACAGATGCACATGCGCATCGATCAGCCCCGGCATGAGTGTGAGATTGCCGAGGTCGATCACTTTTGCCCCTGGCGGATGAGAAACTTTGTTACCGGCTTCGGCGATGCGCTCGCCTTGAACCAGAACTTCGCCCGGACTGACCAACCGCCCGGCTTCGATATCGAGCAGATGCTCCGCGTGGAGCACAATCTGAGCCTGCCCGGCAGTGCTAGCAGCAAGGATAAGAATGGCAAGTCGTTTCATGGCGCTGCTTCAATCATTCAGTCAGTTTATGCCGGACCACTTGAACGATTGGGTTCGCCGCCGGAGTGGTTCGTCGGAAACTTGGGCTAAACTGAGGGGAAGTTATGCTGCGAACGATCCTGCTACTGGCTGTTTTGAGCGGTACCGGTTTGCTGCTGCTGGCGCGCGGACCGGCGAGCAACGATATCAGTGGTAAGTGGCACTTTGTCTACCAGACTGAGGCGGGCGAGCGCGAGAACGATGCCAATTTCAAGCTGGACGGCGATCAGGTAACCGGCAAGTACGGCGAGGCGGACGTGAAGGGTACGTTCAAAGACGGCGAACTCGATCTCGAATTTCCGTACAACTCGGATGAGGCCGGCATGACCGCCACGCTCAAGATGAAGGGCAAGCTCAAAGACGGCAAATTAACAGGCAACTGGCAGTTCGCCGACTACGACGGCACGTTTGTGGCGACCCGGGTCGAGTAAACAGCTGCGGAGTCAGCGTCCGGCTTTCCGAAACGTCAAGTTGAGCCGATACGCACCCGCCAGAGGATGCGCACCGGCGGCAAGCTTAGCGATGCCGTGATACGCGAGCCGCGCAGGTCCGCCGAAGACGACGACATCGCCGCTTTCGAGCGCGATCCGGCGCGGCCGTTCGCTGCGGCGCATTCCACCAAATAAGAACACGGCCGGGAGGCCTAATGACACCGAGACGATCGGCGCGGCAAAATCCGATTCGTCGCGATCCTGGTGCAGACCCATCTGCGCGCCGGGTGCGTAGCGATTGATCAGACAGGCGTCCGGGGCGAAGTCCGGGAAACCAGCTTCGGCGGCGGCACGGGTTGCTAAATCGCGGAACTCGGGAGGCATTTCGGGCCAGGGCGTCTTGCTGAGCGGATCGACGGGCGAATAGCGGTAGCCGGACTCGTCGCTGACCCAGCCGAGAGCCCCGCAGTTGGTCATGGCTACGGACATGCGCCGGCCTCCGCGGACGGCCATGTGCCGAAATGGAGAAGGGGTTGAGATTTGCGCTATAAGTTTTACGATCCGTTCGGCTTCCCGGGCATCCACAAACCTATGGAGGAGGATCGCTCCGGGAGCGAGTAGCTCGCTTGAGGGAGCAGTTTCAAAGAGGCCTCCGGGGCTGGGTGGTGCCATGGTAGAATTTACGGTGGATAGGAGGAATAACCGTGCCGGTTCTTAACCTCAAAGATAGCGAGGTTCACGCGATGGCGCTGGAACTCGCACAGCTCACCGGGAAATCCATGACGCAGGTGGTGAAGGAGGCGCTGCGGGAGCGGCTCGCTGAAACGAAAGCGGCACATGAGGATAGAAGGCGTCTGCTGCGCCGGGTGAAAGAGCTGGCGCGCGAGATCTCCTCCCGGCCGGTGCTTGATCCGCGCACGCCGAATGAAATTCTCGGCTACGACGATATCGGAGTACCGCGCTAATGGTGATCGATTCCTCGGCGATTCTGGCGATCGTTTTTCAGGAGCCCGAAGCCGACCAGTTCACCGAGCAGATTGCGACCGCGCGCAAGCGGCGGATGTCAGCGGTGAACTGGCTGGAGACGCAGATGGTGGTGGAGTCGCGCTATGGCCGAGAGAGTGCGGACAAAGTCGAGATCGTGCTGGATCAACTCGGTGTCGAACTGGTCGGGTTCGACCGGCAGCATGCCTGGGAGGCGCAGTCGGCGTGGCGGCGTTTTGGCAAGGGACGGCATCGGGCGGGTTTGAATCTCGGCGACTGCGCCGCTTATGCGACAGCGGTGATTTCAGGTGAGCCGCTGCTGGCAAAAGGCGATGATTTTCAGCACACCGATATCGCGCGCGTGGAATCGTAAGCGCGTTTCTATTCGGTGCGAAGAGCGACGGTCGGGTCGATGCGCGTGGCGCGCAGGGCAGGCAGATAACAAGCCAGGGCCGAAACCGCGAGCAGCAGAAGCGTCACCACGGCGAAGGTGAGCGGATCACCGGGATCGAGATGAAACAGCAGACTGCTCAATACCCGGGTGACGGAAGCTGCGACGAGCAATCCGACACCGACGCCAATGAGCGCGGGAAGCATTCCCTGCTTGAGGACGAGCATGCGCACGTTGCCCGCATCTGCGCCGAGCGCCAGGCGGATGCCGATCTCACTGGTCCGCTGCGTGACTCCGTAAGAAAGCACGCCGTAAAGTCCGACCGCTGCCAGCAACAAAGCCAGTGCGGCAAACGAGACGAGCAGCAGCATGTTGAAGCGGCGATCGGATGCCGAGCGTCCCAGCGCTTCGTCCATGGTGCGCATGTCGAAGACCGGCAGATCGGGCCGCACCTGATGAATGGCCTCGCGCACGCTGCCCATGACGGAGTGCGGGTCGGTCGCGGTGTGTAGCACGATCCAGATGTCGTTGGCTCGCCCGTCATATAGCGGGTAATACATGGTCGGCTGAATCTTGGCATCGATCTGCTCGAGCACATCGCCCACTACGCCCACGATCTGATAACGCGGCACCGGAATGTGCTGCAGGATGGCAAATTCGTAATCGATCCCGCGGGTGATGAAATGGCCGATGGGATCCTCGCCCGGGAAAAACTGGCGGGCGAAGGAGTCGCTGACGAGCACCGGGCAGAGGCGCGGCTTTTGGGGATCGAAGCCGATGCCGTCCTGCGGCGTGAAGTCGCGGCCGCGCAGTAACGGAACGCCGGCAGCGCTGAAAAAGCCGGGATCCACGTAGCGTGTGAGAGCATCGAGCATCTGCCCCGGCGGAAGCGGCCGGCCTTCGATGCGAAATACCCAGTCGTTGCAATGGCCGAGCACCGGCGGGCAGCTGGTTGCGCCGGCGGCACGCACCCCGGGTGTCTGGCCCACACGCTCGACCACATTGCGAATGATCTCGGCGGTCTTGGCGCGATCGGTGTGCAGGGGGTCGGGAATGGAGAGGCCCACCGTGGCGGTGTTGGCGATGCGCACACCGGGGTTCACGCGATACAAGCGCATGAAGCTGCGGCCGAGCAGGCCGGCTCCGGCGAGCAGCACAAGCGAGAGAGCGACCTCAGCGGCAACCAGAATATTGCGGAAGCGGCCATGGGAACGGCTGGCAGTAGAGCTGCGCGTGCTGTCCTTGAGACTGTTGGCGAGATCGGAGCGCGCCGATTGCAGTGCCGGGTAGAGGCCAGCAGCTGCCCCGGCGAGCAATGCCACACCGAAAGCAAAAAGAAACACCATGGGGCTGAAGGGCACCGATCCCGGCGGCAGCACGGCTCCAGCATTCGGAGCGTGCGAGATCAACATATTCGCGATGAAGCTGGCGAGCAGTAGTCCGCAGGCGGCACCCGCCACGGCCAGCACAATGCTCTCGGTAAGCAGTTGCTGAATGATCTGACCGCGGCTGGCGCCGATGGCTTCGCGGATGCCGATCTCGCGAGTGCGCGCGGCGGCGCGGCTCAGCAGCAGATTCGCCACATTCACGCAGGCAATGATGAGCACGCAGCCGACGGCGCCGAGCAGGACCAGCAGCGACGTGCGCACATCCTGCACGAGATATTGCTGCAGCGGAACCACGTTGCCGCCCTTTCCGCTCACCTCGAGCGGATGATCGCGCTTGTAGCGCGAGGCGAAACCGTCGATCTCGGCTTTGGCCGCCGCCACCGTCACGTCCGGGCGCAGTCTTCCGACTACGAACAGGAAGTGGCTATCGTGCAGCACAGCCTGCTCCGGCGTGATGTTCTGGAGCAGCGGCATCCAGAGTTCGGTATCGCGATAGGGGAAGCCGAAGCCGCGCGGCATCACGCCCACAATTTCGTGGTTCGTGCCATTGATTCGAACCTGCCGGTGAATGATGTTGCGATCCCCGCCGAACTGCCGCTGCCAAAGACCGTAGCTGATGATGGCCACACGCGGGGCACCGGTGCGGTCTTCCTCCGGGCGGAAGGCGCGGCCCAGCACCGGCTGGACACCGAGCGTCTCGAACATCGACTGCGAGCAGAAGCAGACCGGCGCCCGCTGCGGTTCGAAAAGATTCTGCGGGCTCGCCAGGTTCACCGCATCACTCGATGCAGCTGCGATCGAGGTGAAGGTTTTGGAAAGCTTCTGCCAATCGAGGAAATTGCCCGGCGCAACCATGTTGTACGGATCGCTGCCCGGAGGCCCGACCGGGTCGCGTTCAAAGAGCGCCATGAGGCGATCCGGTTGCGGGTACGGCAGCGGCCGGAGCAGAAAGGCATTGATGATGCTGAAGATGGCCGTATTGGCGCCCAGCCCGAGTGCCAGAACCAGGATCGCGGTCAGGCTAAATGCGGGACGCTTGGAAAGCTGGCGGAAGCTGAAACGAAGATTCCGGGCGAAATCGGATAGCATCACCTCCTCAGTGTGCAACTCGAGGCCCGTTGGCGATCCATGTTTCCGGCGCCCGCGTGTTTCGGGCTGACCATTCGCGGAATTCCGGTGTGCGGGAGCGGACAATGCGCGAAATGCCCGGGCGGGACATGTTATGAAAGACGGTGCATGGCGGAACCATTGAAAGTGGCGATTGCGGGATTGGGACGTATGGGCGCGGTACACGCATTCCATGCCGCGGAACTCGAACGCGAGACAGGAGCGTGCCGGGTCGTGGCCGTCGCCGATCTCGACCGCGAGCGAGCCCAGCGCATGGCCAAAGAACTTGGCGGTTCGGCGCGCGTTTTTGGCTCAATCGAAGAACTCGCGCCGGCGAGTGTTTGCGATGCGGTCGTCGTCGTGACCCCGACAGAAAATCATCGCGAGCATGCGACGGCGATGCTGCGGGCCGGCAAACGGGTGCTGCTCGAAAAACCGCTTACCGGGACGCTCGAAGCCGACGAGGAATTTACCCAAGAGCTCGACCGGGCATACCCGCACGGATTGATGCTCGGTTTCCAGCGCCGTTTTGACGAACCGCTTATTTATGCGCGCGAGCTGATGCAAAGCGGACTGATCGGGCGCGTCTTCAAGATTTATTCCGCACTGGAAGATTCGAACCCGGCTCCGAATGGGTACAAGAGCGGCGGCGTTCTGCCGGACATGTCGGTGCACAACGTAGACGAAGTGCTGTGGCTGACCGGACGCATGCCGGAGCGAGCGCTGACGGTCGGCTCGCGCCTGTATAGCCATGCGCTCACCACGTGTGTCGAGGATTTTGACGATGCCCTGCTGTGCCTGTGGTTCGGTAACGACCTGCTGGCGCAGGTTCAGGTCGGGCGCAATCATGTTTCGGGCTATCGCGTGGAAACGGTGCTGTTCGGTGAAGAGGGCCAGATTCATGTGGGCCGTTTCGAGCAGCAGCCCTTGGATGTGCTGGTCGAAGCATACGGCCGGCGCGGGGGCCAGGAGAAGCTGGCATCGCGAAATTTTCGGATGCGCGCATACGGGCGAGAGCTGCCTGAGTTTGTCGACCGTTTTGGGCCGGCCTACAAAGCGGAACTGGCGGCCTTCATCGAATGCTGCCGCCGCAATGCGCCGTTCCCGGTGACGCATACGGACGGCTTGCGCGCGCAACGGGTGATCGCGGCAGGTATGCGCGCCACCATCACCTCCGAGCAAGGTGCAGAAGTGAACCAGCCCGCGAGACCAGCCGCATGCTGACGCGCCGCGCATTTCTTCCGCTCCTGGCAGCTCCCTTTGCCGGAGCCGCACCACTAGCAAAGCACGTTGTTCTCTTCACTTCGGATGGCGTGCGCTGGCAGGATCTTTTCACCGGTATCGATCCGAAGCTCATGGGGCAGAAGCAGGCCGGTATGGGCGATGCGCGCGCGCTCGAGAAGGCGCTCTGGTTTCCTGATCCGGTGCAACGCCGCGAAGCACTTATGCCGTTTTTCTGGAAAACGCTGGCTCCCACGGGCATTGTGCTCGGCAATTTGAGGAAAGGCAGCTCGCTGCAGGTTTCGAATCGCTATCGTGTTTCGTACCCTGGCTACTCCGAGATCCTGACCGGCCGCACACAGGACGACGTCATTCGCGGCAACGATTCGATCCAGAATCCGACTCCCAGCTTCCTGCAGTTTTTGAAACGCAAGCAGAACCTGCGCAGCGAGCAGGTTGCTGTTTTCGCGTCCTGGGACAATTTTCACTACAGCGCCGAGAACAAGCGCGGCGATCTCTATATCAACGCCGGTTATGAGAAATCACGCCTTCCCGCTGATTCGCCGTGGACGAACGAGCTCAATACGCTTCAGTTCGATGCGCGCTTCATTGAGGACAACGCACGCCACGATGCGTTCACGTTTGAACTCGCGCTCGAGTATCTGCAAAAGGTGCAGCCCGAACATCTCTTCCTGTCTTTTGACGAAACGGACGACTGGGCGCACGACCATCGCTACGACCGCGTGCTCGAGAGCCTTCAGTATTTCGATCGTTCGCTCGAACGGCTCTGGAGTTTTCTACAAAGCTCGCCGAAGTATGCGAATTCGACCCTGCTCGTCCTTACCACCGATCATGGCCGCGGCGGCGCGCTCGCCGATTTCTCCGATCACGGGCCGGATGTAGCCGGAGATCAGCAGATCTGGGCGGCGTTCTTTGGACCCGGCATTGCCGGCGAGGGCGAAGCGCACAACACCGCTCCGGCGTATCAGCGAGATATTGCGCCCACGATTCTGCAGCTCCTGGGTTTCGATTACCGGGAATATCAAGGGCTCCAGGGACGACCTATTTCCGGCATCCCATAAGGCGCCTTCCATTAGGATTTTTTATAATTGTATTCTCTTGCATAAACAGCGCTTCTAGGCTAATTTGGTTTCAAGCAGAATGCACGGCAGCAAGCCTTACCGGGCGTTCCGGGTGTTCTGTTCCTTTCGGCATGATACGGTTTTCGTTGATTAGCGTCCTCGTAGCGGTTCGCAACACCGCTTAGGGGAGCCTGAACACAAGCATTCGGGGCCACCGGCGGGGTTGACCAGACCAGCCGCGTGGCCTTTTTTATTGGCAGTTGAGTTAAAAGAAAAGCAGAGGCAAAAGTTAAAGCATGTCTTCCAATACGCTTTCCGGGGCCAAGATTCTATTGCATTGTTTGCAGCGGGAAGGAGTCGAGTGCATTTTCGGCTACCCGGGCGGCGTTACGCTCCCGCTCTATGACGCCCTTTACGACTATCCGGTAAAGCATGTTCTGGTGCGGCATGAGCAGAACGCCGCTTTTGCGGCTCAGGGGTATGCGCGGGCTACGGGAAAGGTGGGCGTCTGCTGCGCGACTTCCGGGCCTGGCGCGACCAATCTGGTCACGGGACTGGTGGATGCCGTGATGGATTCGATCCCGATTGTGGCGTTGACGGGCCAGGTGACGACCAAGCTGATGGGCACCGACGCGTTTCAGGAGGCCGATACCTTTGGCATCACGCGCTCAGCAACGAAACATAACTTTCTGGTCAAAAACATCCAGGAACTTCCTCGTGTAATACACGAAGCCTTTTATATCGCTGCTTCGGGACGTCCCGGTCCGGTGCTGGTCGATATCACGAAGGATGTTTTCCAGGGGCAGGCGCAATATACGCCGGTGACAGAGATCCACCTGCCCGGCTATAAAGTGTACAGCGAAGGGCACGGCGGGCAGATCCGGCGTGCCGCGCAGATGATGTGGGAAGCCGAGCGGCCCTTCATCTATGCCGGAGGAGGTGTGATCGCGGCCGAAGCGAGCGAGCAGTTGCGGGCGCTCGTGGAAGCGCTAGATGCACCGGCGGTCTGTACGCTCATGGGCCTGGGCGCGCTTCCGGCCGATCATCCGAATTTCATCAGCATGCCGGGGATGCACGGTTCGTATGCCGCAAACATGGGCATGACGCACACGGACTTGATCATCGCGCTGGGCGTGCGCTTTGACGATCGCGTAACGGGACGCCTCAATGCCTTCGCGCCGCACGCCAAAGTGATTCACGTCGATGTGGACCCGGCCGAAATTGGGAAGAACCGGCACGCCGACCTGCCGATTGTGGGTAATCTCGCGCGAGTGCTGCCGAAGCTCGTAGCCGAACTGAAAGAGCTCGAACCCTCGATGCGCGACAAGAACGCGAAGACGCGCCAGCAATGGTGGCAGCAGATTCGCGAATGGAAAGCCGAGCATCCGCTGAAAGCCGAAAAGAGCGACAGCGAGATCAAGCCGCAGCATCTGATGGCTGAGATCGACGCGCTCTCGGGCGGCCGCGCGATCGTCACAGCCGACGTCGGACAGCACCAGATGTGGTCCGCGCAGTTGATTCGCTTCAACGAGCCGCGGCTTTGGATCAATTCGGGCGGACTCGGTTCTATGGGCTTCGGTCTCCCGGCGGCTATAGGCGCGCAGTTCGCACGGCCAGACAAGCTCGTCTTCTCGATCGTCGGGGATGGCGGTTTCCAGATGTCGATTCCGGAGCTGGCAACCATCGTCAATCACGCGCTGCCGATCAAGATCATCGTCATGAACAACGGCCATCTCGGCATGGTGCGCCAGTGGCAGGAACTGTTCTACAACAATCGTCTGAGCCAGGTGGAACTGGCCTCGTTCCCGGATGTCGAAAAGCTCGCGGGCGCGTACGGTTTCAAAGGGCGCACGGTGGAGCGCGTCAACGAACTCTCGAGCGCGCTGCGCGAAGCGGTGAACGAGCCCGGCCCGTATCTTTTGAACGTCAAGGTGTCGCCGTTTGAGAATGTCTTTCCGATGGTGCCAGCGGGAGGCGCGATCAACGAAATGGTGCTGCGTCCGCCGCAGCCGGTGGAAGTGTAAGGAGTCGAGCGATGCAGCAGATTATTTCCTTACTGATGGAGAACAAGCCGGGGGCGCTTATGCGCGTCACCGGACTGCTCAGCCAGCGGGGCTACAACATCGAAAGTTTGACGGTTGCGCGCACGCTTGATGCCACGCTTTCGCGTATGACCATCGTGGTGGATGTGGAGGCAAGCATTCGCGCGCAGGTGATCAAACAGATGAACAAGCTGATCAACGTGCTGCAGGCCACTGACGTGACCGAAGGCCCGGCGGTGAATCAGGAGCTGGTGCTGGTGCGCGTGCGAACCAACCAGCAGAGCCGCACGGCAGTGCTGAAAGAGGCGGAGATTTTTCACGCGCGCGTGGTCGATTCGACTCTCGAAGGCTTTGTGCTCGAAGCGACTGGCGATTCCGAGAAGCTCGACGAATTCATCGATGTGATGCGCAGCTATGGCGAGATCGAGATCACGCGCTCGGGGGTTGTATCGATGTCGCTCGATAATCGCAAGCTGAAGCTCTCGCCGCCGATTCCGCGCGGTGCCGCGCCTGAAGAAGTTTTGGAATTGCAGAGTTAGGTATCGAAGCGCACCAACACACTGCGCCAGTGATTGGTCTGGAGACAATAAAGGAACAACATGCCAAAGCGTTTTTATGAAAAAGACGGCAATCTTGCGCCGCTGCAGGGCAAGACGATCGCCATCATCGGATACGGAAGTCAGGGTCACGCCCATGCGCTGAACCTGCGCGATTCCGGCCTGAATGTCATCGTCGGCCTGCCCCCTTCGAGCAAGAGCATTGCGAAAGCGAAAGCTGCGGGCCTGAAAGTTGTCTCAGTCTCCGACGCGGCGAAAGAAGCCGACGTGATCATGATCCTTGTACCCGATCACGTGCAGGGCGACACTTATCGCAACGACATCGCGCCCCACATGAAGAAGGGCAAGACGCTGATGTTCGCGCACGGCTTCAATATCCACTTCAACGAAATCAAGCCACCGGCGGATATTGATGTCTCGATGATTGCGCCTAAGGCGCCGGGACATCGCGTGCGCGAGCTCTTCACCGAAGGCGTAGGCGTTCCGGCACTGGTTGCGATTGCGCAGGATGCCTCCGGCCACGCGCTCGAAGATGCGCTGGCGTATGCGCAGGGACTCGGCTGTCTGAAGGCGGGCGTTATTGAAACCACCTTCAAGGAAGAGACCGAGAGCGATCTTTTTGGAGAACAGGCGGTGTTGTGCGGCGGTGTGAGCGAGTTGATTCGCGCCGGTTTTGAGACGCTCACGAACGCCGGCTATGCACCCGAGATTGCGTACTTCGAGTGTCTGCATGAATTGAAGCTGATCGTGGACCTGATCTACGAAGGCGGCCTTGGCTATATGCGCTATTCGATCTCCGACACCGCCGAATACGGCGACTACACCCGCGGGCCGCGTATCGTCACCGAGCAGACGCGCGCTGAAATGAAGAAGATTCTGAGCGAGATTCAGTCGGGCGAATTCGCGCGCACGTGGCTGCAGGAAAATCGCGATGGGCGAAAGAAGTTTCTCGCCATGCGCGAAGCCGCTAAGGATCAGCCGATCGAAAAAGTGGGCGCCGAACTGCGCGCGATGATGCCATTCCTCAAGAGACGCAAGGAAGCCGGAGTTCCGCAGGAAGCCGGCGTCGGCGCTTAACAAGTATCCGGTGAGTGCCCGCGGCGGCGACCGTTTTTTCATCATCACCGGCGGTCCCGGGGCGGGCAAGACTACGCTGATCGAGGCGCTGCGCGAGCGCGGTTTGCAGACGATGCCGGAAGCGGGCCGCGCCATCATTCAGCATCAAGTCGCGATCGGCGGTAATGCCCTGCCCTGGGCCGATCGCGAGCTCTTTGCGGAGCTGATGCTCAGCTGGGAGATGCGTTCCTATGCGGAGGCGCAGACGCTCGAGGGAACGATCTTCTTCGATCGCGGCGTGCCCGATGTGCTCGGATACCGAAGGCTTTGCGGTCTTCCGATTGCTGCACACTGCGAGCGCGCGGCGGCCAATCTGCGTTATGCGCCCCGCGTATTCGTTGCGCCACCCTGGCGCGAGATTTTCGCCGCTGATACGGAGCGCCGACAGACGGCGGGAGAAGCTGAGGCCACTTACGAGGCGCTCGTCCATGTCTACTCGACTCTCGGCTACGAACTGGTTGAGCTTCCGCGCGCAGATGTTGCCGATCGCGTGCGCTTTGTTCAGGCCCATCTTGCGATTCATCACGGCTAGGCCTTTTGCGGCGTAAGACACTGTCCCGGGTACCATGTCAATTCTCACAGTTTTGGTACGACAGTTCTGCCAAACATCGCATTCGGCTGTTTACCCAACACCTCTGGCGCATGTCTAAACGGCAGAGAGCTGTCTCGTGCCCGTCGCAAGAGTCATCTCGAAAGCAGCCTTCGGAACGCTGGAAAGACTTCACCTCTTCGATATCCTGAGCCGCACCGACTGGCGCAGGTCGCAACTGGTTATTCTCTGCTATCACGGCGTGGCGCAGTGGGACGAGCACCTCTGGCGCCCCGACCTCTACCTCTCGCCGGAAACGTTCGAAGCCCGGCTCGCAAGCCTCAAAGCCTGTGGAGCGAATGTGCTCCCGCTGGGCGAGGCGCTCGAACGCTTAGCACGGAATGCGCTGCCGCCACGGAGCGTGGTCATTACCTTTGACGATGGGTTCACCGATTTCTGTTCCAAAGCCGCTCCCGCGCTGGCGTCGTACGGGTATCCGGCGACCATTTACCTGACGACCCACTACACACGCCATCGGGTCCCGGTGAGCAATCTGATGATCGATTACTTGCTCTGGAAAGCAGGCGCGCGCAGCATCGCCGTTCCCGAATGCGGCATTCACCGCCCGCTCGAAATCGCCGGTCCGCGTTCGCGCATCGAGATTTCACAGCGGATCATCCGGCGCGCCGAGAGCCGCCAGCTCGGGACCTGCGGCAAGAACGAGATGCTGAGCCAGATTGCCGAGCGTCTCGGAATCGACTACCAGCAAATACTGCGGAGCAGGATCCTGCAGATTCTATCCGGTGATGAGGTGAACCAGCTCTCGGCTGCGGGTTTCGGTTTTGAACTGCACACCCACCGACATCGCACGCCGGACAGCGAGGCAGTCTTTGAAGAGGAGATCCGGGAAAACCGGCGTCTTGTTTTCAAATTCACAGGCGTTGACCCGCGGCATTTCTGTTACCCGAGCGGGCGGTACAGCCAGCAGCTGCGGCCCTGGCTTTCGCGGTGCGGGATTCGAAGCGCCACTACGTGCGAATTCGGCGTGGCGAAGCTCGATTCAGACCTGTTTCAACTACCGCGCATCCTGGATCACGACCACTGGTGCGCATCGAAGTTTGAAGGAGTCGTAGCGGGATTCCCGGCGCTCACTCGGTCGTGTAGTTGATCTCGAGCCGCCGCACGCGTTTCATGGAAGCAACCAGAATCAAGGCCGAGAGAAGCAGCAAGCCTGTAACGGCGAGATATCCGGCAACGGGTTCGGCATTCGAAACGAGCAGCGCAAGCAGCGACGGCATGCCGGGATCGACGGGAATGCTCACCGGGCAGAGCGATTTGAGGTAATAGATCACGCTGATTTTTTTCAGAATGGACGGCAGCACCGGATTGGCGGCTTCCCACACGAGCACCACCGCGGCGGGAATGATCGGGTTGCGAAACAGCATGCCGGCCGCGAGAAAAACGCTGCCGTACCCGAGGCAGGCCAGGATTGTGACGCCGAGATAGGAGGCTATCTGGCTGAGGCCGTGGCTTTGATAGAGGAAGTGCGAGATCGTGGCGGAGTCGAACTGCGCAAGGACCGCGGCAAGCTGCAGGGCCGTGCTGATGCTGAAAATAACCGAGGCCGCGATCAGGCCGGCCAGATACTTGCCGACGAGCAGTACTTCCCGCCGCATGGGCGTGAGCAGATAGAAGTGCAGGCTTTTGTCGAGCATCTCGCCCCGAAAGAGGTTCATGAAGATGCCGAGGCAGCCGAAGAAAATCGCCAGCCGAAGATAGAAGAACTGGAAGATGCCGGCGTAAATGAAGCTCATCTGGCCGATGCTCGCGTCGCGCGTACGGCCCATATGACGGAGCTGTATTTCGATAATCGTATGCAGCAGAAACAGGCCCACCGGCGCGAGCGCGAGCAGATAAATCCAGAAGCCGCGTTTGGCGAAGAAGGTCTTGCGAATTTCGAGCCGGATCACGCCCAGCACCTGTTGCCAGCGAAGCAGGTTCATCGCGAGCCCTCCTCGCCGATCAGGTACTCGTAGACCGAATTGACGTCATCATCGACCGGCGCCACCGATTCCAGGCCGACGCCCGTGCGCGCCAGGTGGTTCATCGAGCGGTAGAAGCGGGTCGGATTCGTGGTTTTCACCAGCAGTCCGGCGCGATCGTGATGCAGCCGCACTTCCACCACGTCGTCCTCTTCGAAGAAGCGGGCGGCGAGTTCGGAGGGCTGCTTGCACCGAATGAGAATCTGCATTGGCTGATCCTGAATTTCGTTGCGGACGCTTTGGATATTGCCCTCGGCGACGACGTAGCCGGCGCTCATGAGAATCACCTGATCGGAGATGATATCGACCTCGTGCAGCACATGACTGGAAAGAATGACGTGGCAGCCTTCGCCGGCAAACGAGCGAAACAGCGCGATGGTCTCGGCGCGCACCAGGGGATCGAGGCCGTTGAGCGGCTCATCGAGAATGAGGACACGCGGATTATGCGCGATCGCCTGCGCGAGGCGGATTCGCTGCCGCATGCCCTTGCTGTATCCGCCGACTTTGCGCTGCGCTGCTTCGCGCAACCCGACGCGATCGATGGCGCGCCAGGCGAATTCGTCGGCCTGTGCGCGGTCGAAGCCATAGAGCAGCAGATACGAATAGATGAATTCGTAGCCCGACAGGCCCTTGGGAAAGGAATCGAACTGCGAGCTGTAGCCGACCACGCGAAACAAGTTTTCGGGATCGTCGATTGTCATGCCGAGAATTTGAATGCTTCCGCGGGTCGGACGTATCAGGCCGGTCATCAGATTCATGAGCGTGGTCTTGCCCGAACCGTTAGGACCGACCAGGCTAGTGATGCCGGGCGGAATCGATAGGTTTACGCGATTGACACCCAGCACGTCGCCGTAAAATTTCGAGACGTTGTCGAAAATAATGCGATCGCTCACTCGATCACCTCGTTGGGCCGCACTTTACGCATCAGCAGCCACAAACAGCAGCCCGCAATGGCGAGCAAGGCGAGCGAAGCTTCAAGGGGCGAAAACGGCTGCGGCGTTCCGTCGCGGAAAAAGGAGACTTCGACGATTGAAATGAGCCGCGCGATATCGATCAGGTAGCCCTGCTGGGTCTGCAGTACAGCGTTGATCGCATTCCCGAAACCACCGCCCATGAAGAAAACGGCCAGCAGCAGCGCACCCGCCACGACGCGCCATTTCACCCAGGCCGAGAGCGCGAGCGAAAGCAGCGAGAGCACCAGTATCCAGAGGAACGAACCGACCAGAACACCGATGAGCAGATTGAAATTTGCCGCCATCCAGCCTTTTTCCATGGCGCTTTGCGTGAAGAACAGAACCGCGCCCGGCACCCAGGTAATCCAGGACAGCGTGATCACCAGGACCGACAGTTTTCCCAGCACATATTCGGTCCGCGCTAGCGGCCGGCACAAGTACAACGTAAGCGCACCGTTTGCCAGATCGGGCGAGACGAGTCCCGGGCCGAGAAACGCCGTCAGCAGAAACGCCAGCGTGCACTGCACACTCGTAAAGATGTAGAAGAATGAGCCGTCCATTTTGAGCAGCGGCCCACTGCGTTTTGTCAGAAAGGAGAACGCGCTCAGATGCGCATTGGCGTAGATGCCGAGCAGGCAGAGCAGCGGAAAGAAGAAGCAGAGCGTGAAAAAGCCGGTCTGGAAACGCGAGCGGAACATAGTGCGCCGTGCAAACCGGTACAGTACGAGGAAACGCGACCAGGCGGGAGTAAGCGCGCCCGAATAGCCGCGATAACTGCGCTTATAAACCGCCATTGCGCGTCTCCATCGCTTTGAGGAAAATATCTTCGAGCGTGTCGCGGCGAAAGTTCAGGCGCCGGATCTGCACATTCTGCTCGGAGGCGATGCGGTACACATCCTCGACGCCGACCTTCTCGCCTAAAACCACTTTGAGCCGCTTCCCTGCTCCGGGTGCACACTCGCAACCGAGCGCTTCGATTGCGGTGCGAAACGTTTCGGTGTCGTCCTGCAGTTCGAGTTCGAGGAAGCGCAGGTTCGAGCGCCGCTCTTCGGCCAGATTCGCGTAGTGCACCACCTGGCCCTGCTTGAGAATGACAACTTCTTCGCAGGTCTCCTCCACATCGCGCAGCAGATGCGAGCAGAGCACGATGTGCATCTCGCCGGAATCGCGCATTTCGCGCACCAGCCGGATCATGCGCTGGCGCGCCGAAGGATCGAGCCCGTTGGTTGGCTCGTCGAGGATCAACAGCTTGGGCCCGTGCGCGATCGCCTGCGCCAGCTTTGCCATCTGCTTCATGCCGAGCGAGTAAGTACCCAGCGGGCGATAACGCGCTTCGCCCAGACCCACATAAAACAGTGCCTCGTGCGCGCGTTCGAGCGCCGCGTCCGACGGTAAGCCGGAGAGTTCCGCCATCATGCGGATGAAGGAAACCGCGCTCATCTTGCTGATGAACGCATCGTTCTCCGGCATGTAGCCGATCTGTCCGCGAATCTGTTTCGCATGGCTGCGAATATCGGTGCCGAAGACGCGCGCGGTGCCCGAAGCCACCGGCCAGAAGCCGAGCAGCGTGTTGATCAGCGTGGATTTGCCGGCGCCGTTTGGCCCGAGCAGCCCGATTGTGCGGCCGCGAAACGAGCAGCTGATATTGCGCAGCACTTCACGATGCCCCAGGCGCACCGTGAGATTTTCGAGCTCGATGACAGGCGCAGCTGGACGCGCCGAAGCGCCCGCCGCAGCGAGCGCCTCTGATACAGGAGCGGATTGAGTGGAGGTATCCATCAAATTTGCGGAATCAAATTTTGCTGGCCGCGGACTGCCGCGAATCGATGATCTCGGGCAGCGGCTTCCCCAGCCCGAGCCCAGCCAGCGTGCTCAGATTGAAGCCCAGAAAATCGGTCTTGGTTGCGGCCACGATGCGGTCGGGTTCGCCATAAACACAAATGAGGCCCGGCCCGCTCGAAGCGAGTATCTGCAAAAACGAACCCGGTCCCTGCGCGCTGCCGAGCTTCTTCAACGCATCCTGCACATTCTTTCCCGGATTGTGCCAGAGCAGCGCCGAACAGTTCAGGTAGTTATCCGACGGCAGCTGATCTTTGAACTGCTGGGAATTTGCCAGCGTGTAGCCGTTTTCCCGGTTCTGGATCGCCTGCAGCAGCAGTTGCTCTTCGGGTCCCGCAAGCAGGAAGCCGTCGACAAACGTGTAGTACACGGTCAGCGCAGACGCCTTTTCGTTGCGCAGCGTATAGAACGTCCGTCCGTTCACTTGCTCCTGCCCCCACAGCAGCTTACCCTTTTCGGCCGCAAACTGCTGGTTGAAGTGGTCGACAATCGTCTGCACGGTGGTGTTCAGCTGCTCGGGATTATAGACCTCGACGGCCACCTTCCATGAGGGCACCGGCAGCAGCTCGCCATCGATCGCAAAGGTCGCGTCGCCGCCGAAGAGTGCGGCCACATCGTCGGTCAGTTTCACGCCCAGATGCTGCTCCAGCTGCGTAACCTGGTCCGCGCCATTGCCATCCTTGCGCCCTGCATAGCTGATCAGCTCCTGCATGATGGTCAGCGGATTTTTCATAACGATGGAAGCCGCCACAAAGGCATCGGGCGAGACGAAATCGAGCGAGCCCATGGGCCCCGGAGCGCCCAGCCAGGAAGCGATCCCCTGCCGGCTACCGGCGAAGGAAAGCGTGGCGCGCGTCTCCACATTGCTCTGCGCCGTGTCGCGGCGTTCGAGCAGCAGATATTGCGCATTGTCGAATCCAGGCGGAATCTCCCTGGAGCTATGTACGGAATTGGCGACCATTTGTTCCATATCAACCGCCAGCAGATATTCGGCCCCGATTCCGTAAGACTGCGAAATGCGCTGGAAGAACGGCGTCTGCGCGAAACCTGATGCGTTCGGCTGCACCAGCGTGCTCTTCATTCGTTCCACCGCGCTCTTATCCGGCGAAGCCACCACGATCTGTCCATTGGTGTAGAGCGCGAGATTGTTGGCGGCCGCCGGATTGATCTGCTTCACATAGTCTTCCAGGCCCGGCTTCTCGAGCTGCGCAATCAGCAACGGCGCATTGAATTGATGCGGGGCGTTGGAGGTCACAGCGAACACGATCTCGTTGCCCAGATAGGCGCTGATCGCGCTCAGTTGATTGAGCGCGCGATCGAGTTCGCCCGAGCGCGCGGCCGGCTGCTGCTGCCACCACTCACGCAGCACCGCGCTCTCGCTCAGATGCTGCTCAAAGATCTGCCGGGCCTGCTGAATCGTCCCACCCAGGTTCGGAATGGCTGCGTAAATTACCGTGTTGACCGGCAGATGCTGCGCCAGATTAGTCGCATATCGCAGACCGGGCGATGGAATGGCGCGAATGTCCTTTTGCACCGATTTCAGCTCATCGAGCAGCGCCCGATACTGCGGCGCATTGCTGCTCCAGGCAAACTCGTTTTCAAGCGATGCCTTGCGGACGTACGACGCATTCTGCAGCCGGTAACCGGCGAACTGCTCGCCCGCGCTCAGCGGCATTGTCCGGCCGCCCTGCTCGATCTCGGTGGAACCGGCGGCGAGTGACACGCGCGTGCCCTTCATGCCGCGATCGGCCGCCAGCACCGTGTTCCTCTTCACCGGCACACGCACATCGCCGACTGCCAGCAGCAACGGCTTCTCGCCGGCCGCCTGATGATCCACAATCACGCGCCCGCGCTCGACCTCGAGCGAGATGCCGCTCAGCCGTCCGGAAACCGAAACGTCGGAACGCTCGCCCATCTCAACCTTTGCGCCATCGAGCAACTGAAAAATCGCGCGTGAACCTTTGGCAGTCCGCAGCTCGTCAGCATTCCGGATGAGCGAACCCGCTGCCACCAGGTGGGAGCCGAGCCGGTCAATCTGATACAGCACGCCCTGCACGCTGACGACCCGTGCGCGCACTGCATGCTGGCCGGGCAACAGGCCATTGAGCGCGCCCGTTACACCCAGCGCCACGCCCGCCGCCAGTGCCGCCGCCAATCCCCACTTGAGCCAGGGACTCGTTCCCGGCTTTCTGTTTGCATTCTTCGGCGGCAGAACTCTGGGCTGAATGCCGCGCGCCTCATTCAGCGCCCGCCGGCACGCCACACAGGCATGCACATGATCCTCAAAGAGCGCCGTGCGCGCGGGCGTCAGCGAATGCTCGAGATAAGCCGGAATCAGCGCCTCGAAATCGCCGCAGCCCTCGATGCGCCCCACCGCATCGGACCTGTACGCTGCATCGAAAACCTTGCGGAACACGCGCCGCCCCGCATCCTGCACGGTCTCTTCCCTGGGCTCCTCCGCCCGCATCTGCGCGATGGCTTCATCCAGTTTTTTCTCTTTGTTCACGATCGCCCTCCTGAATGAAAACGGATCTGTTTCTGCAACTGACGCCGGGTGCGGTGCAGGGTCACTGCCACCAGAACCTGCGAAATGCCGAGCGCCTGCGCAATCTCGGCGTTCGTCCAGCCCTCGATGAAGCGCAGCACGAAGATTTCCGCCGAGCGCGGCGTTAGCGTGGCAAACGCCTCGCGCAGCTCCTCGCGGAGATCACGATTTTCTGTGGCGGGCGCAGGCGCGCTTTCGTGAAGACTGACGCTCCGGTCGGCTTTACGCGCCCGGATCAGGTCGAGCGAAGCATTCACCGCAGCACGGCGAAAATAGCTCTCCCCTTGAGCAGGCACCGCCTCCGAATCGCGCCGCACCAGGCGCAGAAAGATCGTCTGCAGCACGTCTTCGGCATCCGCCGCGCTGCCCGTCAGCCGGTACGCCGTCCGGAAAATCAGCCCGTTATATGCCTCGAAAAGCCGGCTAAACTGCGGATTTCGAATCGCAGTGCCCTCTCCAGTTGCCAGTTGCAGCATGGACTCCCGTTTTCAGCCCTAAAGACGAGAGACAGGGACGATTATTACAAACAGGCGCGGAAATTTTCGGAGGCCACTACGATTGTCCGTGATAGAAACAAACTACCTTGAAATTGCAGATCAATCCAGGCGATCAGAAAACCTTCGGTCCATGTGAATGCTGCGGAAATCTCACTCGCCGAATCTGGGGGTATGTATACGAGCTCGAAACTCCGCTGGCCACCTATTTCGTCGAATGGACTCCAGGGCATGACGAGCAGGACGCCTACTGGGATCTCATCATCGGCAAATGGGGCGAAGATACCGGCCCAGAGGACCGCGTCGCTGTCGCACTCGCATACCGGGTTCTGGAGTCCGGTCCGTCGTTCATGGTGATCGATGCCGCAACGAGACGGCTCGCAACCGGAGCTCTCGCGAGCCGTGCGCTTCAACGCGAGGAAGTAATCGGCACCGAATTGGCTCAAACGGTCTTCGGAATTGTCGATGAAGTTTTTCTTCACGACCCCCGCCTAAACACGCTGCCAGGAACACCGGGCTACCTGGCTCCTGCGCCAGTAGACTACTAGTAAGGATTCACCATGTTCACCGGAACCGGCACGGCACTCGTCACGCCTTTTCGCACGGATCTTTCGCTCGACGAACCGACTTTGCGCGCGCTCATCCGCCGCCAGATTGAAGCCGGCATCGATTTTCTTTGCCCGTGCGGCACAACCGGCGAGAGCCCGACGCTGTCACACGAAGAACATCTGCGCGTCGTCGAAATCACCGTGGAAGAAGCAAACGGGCGCGTGCCGGTGCTGGCCGGCGCGGGCGGCTACGACACGCAGCATGTGGTCGAACTGGCGCGCGAACTGGAAAAGCTCAGGGTTTCGGGCCTGCTTTCGGTGACACCGTATTACAACAAGCCGACGCAGGAAGGACTGTACCAGCACTATCGCGCCATTGCGGAATCCACAGCGCTGCCCATCGTTGTTTACAGTGTGCAGGGCCGCACGGGTGTAAATGTCGAACCCGCAACGATTGCGCGACTGGCTGAGATTCCGAACATCATCGGCATCAAGGAAGCTTCGGGAAATGTCGCGCAGATGGCGAGCATTCTGGCGCGGGTGCCGGAATCATTTGTCGTCCTTTCGGGTGACGACTCGGTTACGATTCCGCTGATCGCGCTCGGGGGCCGAGGCGTGATCTCGGTCTTGAGCAACGAGATTCCCAGTGAATTTGCGCAGCTGACGCGGGCGGCGCTCAACGGCGATTTCGAGACGGCCCGGCGCATCCAGCGGCGATATCAGGATCTGGCGGAAGTCAACTTCGTGGAAACGAGCCCGGGGCCGGTCAAGTTTGCGATGGCGCGTATGGGGCTGCTCGAGCCGGTGTGGCGGCTACCGCTGGTGACGCCTTCGAAAGCGTCGCAGCAGAAGATTGAAGCGGTTCTGGAGAAGGCGGGTCTGGTGGCCGGAGTGCGCGCGTGACTTCGTCCGATACTTTGCAGCGCGATATTGAAGAACTCTTCGCGAATCCGCCGGCGGCTTACTCGCAATCGCACAAAACGCTTTTTGAACACTTTCGCGCACAGCTCAATGCAGGAGCGATTCGGGCAGCGGAACCCGATCCCGCTTCCGCAACCGGCTGGCGAGTGAACGCCTGGGTGAAAAAAGGCATTCTGCTCGGGTTTCGGATGGGCGGCATCGTTGCCATGTCCGAAGCCGGAGCGCAATTCTTCGATAAATCGACGTATCCGCTGCGGCCGATCACGATCGAGGATCGCGTGCGGGTCGTGCCGGGCGGTTCGAGCATTCGCGACGGCTGTTACGTTGCGCCGGGCGTGACCTGCATGCCGCCCATGTACATCAATGTGGGCGCGTACGTGGATTCCGGAACGATGGTCGATTCACACGCGCTGGTGGGAAGTTGCGCACAGATCGGGCGCAATTGCCATATCTCGGCGGCAGCGCAGATTGGCGGGGTGCTCGAACCGGTGGGCGCGATCCCGGTGATCGTAGAAGACGACGTGCTGATCGGCGGCAACTGCGGCGTTTATGAAGGCACGGTGATCAAGAAACGCGCCGTGCTGGGCAGCGGTACGATTCTGAATCGCTCCACTCCCGTTTACGACCTGGTACGCAACACGATCCATCGCGCGACGGACGAGAGCCCGCTGATCATTCCGGAAGAAGCGGTAGTGGTGGCGGGCTCGCGCCAGGTCGCCTCCGGTATCGGCAAAGAATGGGGCATCGCGCTGTATACGCCTGTAGTCGTGAAGTACCGGAACAGCCAGACCGACGCACGCGTTCAGCTCGAAGACCTGCTGCGCTGAGGCGAGCCGGAACCCGGAGACGCTGCCGCGCATCGAAATAGGTGATGTACGCCCGCCTGTGGGCCGCCTGCGCGTTCGTTCTCCTCATGAGCACCACTTTGAATGCTGCGGTTTCGTTTGAAACGCGGCGCGATATTGAGTACAGCCATCCCGACGGGATCGGCCTGCGAATGGATGCGTCGATTCCGGGCCGCGGCGCGGCTGTTCCGGCGGCGATTCTGGTGCACGGTGGAGGGTGGGTGCGAGGCGATCGACGGGTGGAAGTCGAGCCGTTGTTTCAGCCGCTGAAGGATGCGGGGCTGGCGTGGTTCTCGATCGATTACCGGCCCGTTTCGGATCTCACGCGCCTGGGTTGCGGCATTGACGATGTACTGGCGGCGCTGCAGTATGTGCGCGCGCATGCGACTGAGTTCGGTATCGATCCGCACCGCATTGCGCTGATTGGCGAATCGGCGGGAGGCCAGCTGGCCGCCTCGGCGGCGCTCCGGCTTTCCTCGGAAGATGCCGTTCAGGCAGTGGTCGCGTTTTACGCCCCGACGGATCTGGTGAAGCTGGCCAAGACCTCGAAATTTATTCCGGCGCAGATCCGCAACGCGATCGAGGGGACACCCTGGGAGGGGTTGTTCCTCAAGCAGCTCGCGTCGCTTTCGCCGGTCGAGAATGTCAGGCCGGGTATGCCGCCGCTATTGCTGATCCACGGTACCGCTGATCCGCTTGTCCCTTTCGAGCAGTCGGTGGAGATGTGCCGGCGCGTGAAGCAGGTGGCCGGATCGTGCCAGGTCTATGCGCTCAACGGGGCCGGGCACGGGCTGCGCTGGTGGCCCGCACGCTACCAGAGCTATCAGCAGGTGATGACCGACTGGCTGCATAAGCAGCTCGGAACGCGGACGGAGTCCACAGATTAACGGAATACTGTCAGTTGCCGGCTTCGAGCTCGGCGAAGATGTTGGCCAGGTAGCCTTGTGTCTCGAGCGGATACTGCGCGGGAGTGAGCTGGTCAGCGCGATTGGCGCCGGCGTTGTAGGCGACGAGCGCCAGGCGCAGATCGCCCTTATACCGATCGATCAGGCGCTTCAAGAAAGCTGTTCCGGCCATGACATTCTGCACGGGATCGAAGGGATCGGCAACGTGGAGTTGATAAGCCGTGGCGGGCATGAGCTGCATAAGACCCTGGGCGCCTTTTACCGATACAGCGCAAGGGCGAAATCCCGATTCCTGATGCATAACCGCACGGATCAGACGCGGTGAAACCGAATGTTTCTTAGCGGCGGCGTCGATGAGGTTATCCAGTTCGTCGGCATCGAGCACCGGACAATCGGCCTGCGCAAGAGGCGGCAAGGCGGGAAGCAGAATGAACGTTTCGGAAGCCGAGCTGTCGTCCTTGAGACCAGCCTGCTGGCGCACGGCCGCACGCTGCTTCTCGAGAGAGGCGCGCTGGAGCTCAATTCCTTTCAACTGATCCGGAACATCGGCTGCGAAAAGGGAGCCGGCCACGCACAACAGGATTGCCAGAGGGATAAATCTCACGGGTGCATAAGCTTAGTAGCCGGCACGCGCGTAAGCTCTCAGGCCGCCCGGGCTTCTCGTAATGCAATCAGCCGCGCTAAGCCGCCATGGACTGGACGGTTGCGCCCTTGAAGGATTCTTCCATTTCCTTAAAGGAAGGGCGTACGTCGGCCGGGATGGAACGGCGCGAAAATTCGACCGCGAGGATCGGCGCCGCACCGCGGAAATAGGCGATCAGGCCGGTTCGCAAACAATGGTAATACTCGGATTCGGCGTCGTTCTGCTTGGTGATGCTGGCGGCAAGGGGCGAGAGAAAGCCGTAACAGAGCAGAATGCCGAGAAAGGTGCCGACCAGCGCGGCGGCAACCTTCTTTCCGATCTCTTCCGGCGGACCGCCAAGCGAACCCATCGTGATGACGACGCCCAAAACGGCGGCTACGATGCCCAGGCCGGGGAGGGCGTCGGCCACGGTGGTGAGCGCATTGACCGGGATACTGACCTGACGGTGATGCACTTCGAGATCAAGCTCGATCATGGCGTCGAGGTCGTAGTGGGAGACGCTGCCGCTCATCCCGGTCCGCACGGTGTCGCAGATGAAGTCGAGGACATGGTGATCCTTGAGCACGTCGGGATAGGCTTTGAACAATTCGCTGTTTTCCGGCTCCTCGATATCGGTCTCGAGCGCCGAAATTCCACCCTTGCGGCCCTTTTTGAAAAGATCGTTGAGCATCTTGAGCGTGCTGAGATAGCGGGCCTTGCTGTATTTTCCGGACGAGAGAACGCCGAGCATAGCCTTAATGATCTTGATGATCACCGGCAGCGGGTTGGCGATCAGGAGCGTTCCGATGGCAGCGCCTCCGATGATGATGAGCTCGGCGGGCTGGATCAGCACTTTCAGATTGCCGTGCTCCATGAGGTAGCCGCCCAGAATGGCGCCGATAACTACCACAATTCCGATGATCGAAAACATTGTCCGGAGATAACCTCAGCAGACATATCGTTGATCTGGCCGCGTTCCTCTAGCCTTTTTATTTCAAGATTTTGCGAAAACAAGCCTAAACACCAGGCGGTGTTCTGCCGATAAGTCCTGCGAGGAGTTATTGCTTTGAGTTTCTTCGATCCCTACCAGGCTTACGTGGAAGGCAGCGTATTCAGCGGGAATCCGCTGAGCAATGTGATCGCGCTCTATGAGGGCGCCATTGATTCGGTTCGCATGGCCCGCCAGTGCTTTGAAACGGGCGACATCCTGGGGCGCGGAAGGTCGATCAACAAGGCGATTACGATCTTGACGGAGCTTATCGCCACACTCGATCACGAGAAAGGCGGCGAAATCAGCGCCAACCTGCTGCGCCTTTACGCGTATATTCAAAACCGGATCCAGGCGGCGCATTGCCAGAAGACCGAGAAACCGCTTTTTGAGGCAGAAAAGCTTCTGGAAACGATGCTGGAGGGCTGGCGGCAGGCGGCGGAAAAGCTGGATGCGGAAGCGCGCGGGGTGGGCTATGCAACGCCCGGGGTGGAAGCTCCCAATCCGGGCTTTTACGGCGGTTTTTTTAGCGACGCGCCAGCCTATGTTGGAGCAATTTCAGCAACATTCTAACGAAGCTTGTACATGCTACGATGTACAACGTGGCTGTACACATCAACAATCCCGATGTTGAACGGCTGATCTCCGAGTACCAAAAACAGCTTGGGAGCACCAAAACGGAAGCGGTCCGGCACGCCTTGGAACTTGCACTCCGCCAGGAGCGGAGCAGAGCACGGCGCGAGCGCTTTTTGAGAACCGCTCAGGATCTCATCCGCGAAGCACGCGAGCAGAAGCTGGCGCCTTACACGAAAGAAGAGTCCGATTCGCTGTTTGAAGAGCGAAACTGATGGTCATCGACACTTCGGTGCTTATGGCGATTCTGCTGGGCGAGCCGGAGGCCGATGAGATTGCACGTAAGCTGGACCTCTGGGCGGATGAGCTGAAAATCAGCGCCGGAACGGTCCTGGAACTCGAGATTGCAGCGCGCCGGCGCGGATTAGGCAGCAAGGCCGCGCAGCTGTTGGAGGCACTTTCGCCAGAAGTCGTTCCGTTTACCAGCCAGCTTCTCGCTTCTGCGATCGAGGCGTATCGAGAGTACGGTCCGCCCCACGCGGCACGGCTGAATTTCGGCGATTGTTTCAGTTACGCAGCGGCGCAGGTGCTGAATGAGCCGCTCTTTTACAAAGGCAACGATTTTGCGGGGACGCCGATCGGAAAGGCGTGAGCCGGTTGTGAGGCCGCCGGCGGATCGGTCGAGGCTAATCGCGGGGCCATGGTTTTCTCGATCACGCTGGCCAGGCCGAGACCTTTGCCGTTGGAAAGCGCTTCGGCAAACTGCGACTGCGCCATCTGCATGGCCGAGTCGCTTCCGGCGGAGTCGCCGCTTCCGAACCAGCCATCGTCGCTGTCGGCGTGCGCGGATTTGAGCATTTCGCCAATCAGCAGGGACTCGAACTCGTGGGCGGCTTTGTGCAGCCGTTCCGGTTTATCGAGGCCGGTTGTGTTCAGATTGAGCCCGGTGGATGGAATAGCCAGCTGCGGGGTCATCAGATCACCTCGAGCTGCGCTTCGAGTGCACCGGCAGCGCGCAGGCTCTCCAGAATCGCGATTACGTCGCGCGTGGTCGAGCCGATCGCGGCGAGCGACTTCACGAGTTCTTCCACGGTGGCGCCCTCTTTGAGCAGGATATTGCGCGATTTCTCGTCTTTGGCGCCAACCGAGACGTCGGGAACGACAGTAGGCGGCGCAGAGGAGAACGGCCCGGCGGGAATGCCCGCGTAATGAGTCTGAATTTCAACCGTCAGGTTGCCGTGCATGATAGCAACCGGCGAAATGCGCACTTCATTGCCGAGCACGACTGTGCCGGTACGCTCGTTGATGACGACGCGGGCGATTTCATCCGGCTCGACAGTGAGACGCTCGAGTTCGGCCATGAATTCGATGGAACGGTTGGCATAGGTTGAAGGCACATTGACGGTGACCAGGCTCGAATTCTCGGCGTGGGCGGAGGAGTTGAATTTCTTGTTGACGGCTTCGGAGACGCGCGCGGCGGTGGTGAAATCCGCTTCCTTCAATTGCAGCTTGATGGTATTGCCTAACGGCACGGAGGGAGCAGTTCGCTCCACGGTGACGCCGTTGGGGATGCGTCCGACAGTTGGGTGATTGACGGTCTGGGAATTCGCCTGACCGCGACCAGCGATGAAACCGCCCGTGACGAGCGGGCCCTGCACGGTGGCGAAGACCTGACCGTTGATACCGCGCAAAGTGGTGAGCACGAGCAACCCGCCCTGCAGATTGGTGGCGTCGCCGATGGCGGCTACCGTGGCATCGATACTGGTACCGGGCTGCGCGTAAGCGGGCAAGGTAGCGGTCACCATGACGGCCGCGGTGTTCTTCACGGTAATCAGCGTGGGCGATACGCTCACGCCCATTCGCTGCAGAAGATTGGTTAAGCTCTGGGCCGAGAAGAGGGTCTGCTGCCGGTCGCCGGTTCCATTGAGGCCAACGACCAGACCGTAACCGATCAGCTGGTTGGCGCGCACGCCTTCGATGGTGACCAGGTCTTTGAGCCGAACTCCACGGCGAGCTGCCGCCGCGTCCTGCTCGTTCGTCACCGGCTGCACGATGGTGGGCGCTGGCGACTGTGCACTCGCGAGCGCGGCGGCCGTCAGCACAAGGATCAGAGCCTTCTTGAAACGCTTATTCAGTGTCATTTGCGAAGTGAATGAAAATCTCAGAACGGCAACAACCCGAGCAGCAGGCGATACAGGAAGTTGGGGCGGCGGATGGCATCGTTCACGACGCCTTTGCCGTTGATCTTCAATTCCATCTGCGCAATGTTCCCCGACACGACGGTATTGGCATTCGACAGATCGTTGGGCCGGATGACGCCGCGCAGCGTGATGACCTGATTTTCGGAATTGACCATGGTGGTTTTACTTCCCGCGATCACAAGATAGCCGTTGGGCAGAACATCGACCACCCGGGCGCTCAAGGTTGTCGTCAAGGTAGTGGTGCGAGAGGTGGTTCCGTCTCCAGTGAGCGACTGATTGGAGTTGGCGTTCAGCAGATTGGCGAGGCGGCCGGCACTCGACAGAGCACCGGCAGCGGAGGTGATGGCGGCATTGGCACTCGATGCGCGAGACGTCTTGGTTTCGCCGGTAGTGACGGCCGAGGCCTGTTCGTTCACGACGATGGTGACCAGATCGTCCACATTGCGCGCTTTCACATCGGCAGCCAGATCGGTCATAGTAGCCGGAGAGCTGAACAGTGAGCCCGGGCTTTCGGCCTGCGCGGCTGCAGCGCGGCGATGCGCTTCGGCGATGTACTGGTCGAGCGCGGAAGGCCCCTGATCTTCGCCGGTAATTTTCTTGATGATTTTCGGTTTGGCTTCGAGCGCGCCCGCGAATACCAGACACAACAAAATGCAACAAAAGCGATTCATGATTTCTTCGTCTCCACGGCCAGCCCGAACGGACCTCCGGGCACGACCAGCACGGTTCCTTTTGCTTCGACACGACCGCGGAAGGAACGGCCGCTGCGCGGATTGCGCAGAGTAATGACCTGGCCCATGCGCCCGTCTTCCTGCGCCTCAGCCTGAACTTCGAGCCGCGCGGCGCCATTCTCAACGACGGCGTTTACCAGCTCGCCCCGGCTGATTTCCAGGGCAGAATCGAGCATGCGATCCAGCAGCGCTGAGCCTGCACGCACGGCAAATTTCAGACGCTTGCCCTCAACCTGGCGGCCGTCGCTTAAGAACTGCTCGCGCGTGAGGGGACCTTCATAGGTTTCGGCCTTGAAATCGTTCTGGTCGAGCTCTGCGCCGGCGCTCAGATCCTTTGCGGCTACCAAATGTGTCTCTCTAACAGTTACGACGACCCGCGCCCAGACGGGAAAGCGGCGCGTCTCGCCGTATTGGATGTAGCCGCGCCAGAGCGTGGCGGATTGCGCGGTGGTGATTGTAAGCCCAGCAAGCGGGAAGACAACGTCTCCGTGCGGCGCGCCCAGGTTGCTGCTCTCCAGAATCTGAATGGCAGCATTACGGCCGGTTAGCGTTTTTTCCATGGCGGCCTGCAGATCTTGGCGATCGGGCACAGCGGTTTCCCACTCGAAGCAGACGTCTTCGGAGGGCTCGGCGGCAATCTTGTACTGCTGTGCGATGCGCTTGAGCTCGAGGACGCGAAAGACACGCTGCTGGCCGGGCATGGGAGCCGCGCCAATCCGTGCATCCAAGGGAATGGACGCGAGCGCCGGCACTGCTTTTGCCAGATCCTGCCCGTGAATAAAATCGGAATTCACGCTATGGCAGGCGAGCGGCGTCAACACCGCGAACAGGAGCGCGAGCATTACTGGGTGACTTGATTGACCTGCTGATACATCTCATCAGCCGCCTTCACGACGCGCGAATTGGCTTCGTAGGCGCGCTGGCTCTGAATGAGATTGACGAATTCGCCGACCACATCGACGTTCGATTGTTCGGTGAAACCCTGCTGCAGAGTGCCGAGGCCTTCGGTGCTTCCCGGATTGCCGACCTGCGGATCGCCGGAAGCATCCGTAACCGTATAAAGCGTGTTGCCGATGGCGTTAAGCCCGGCCGGGTTCTGGAAATTGGCGAGCGTGATCTGTCCCGCCTTTTGCGCGGCGGTCTGGCCCGTGACGGTGAAGCTGACCGTACCGTCCTGCGCCACCGTGATGCTCTGCGCGTTCGCCGGGATGGTGATCTGCGGCTCGAGCTGATTGCCGTTGGAATCGACGATGTTGCCGTTGCGATCGAGCTGGAAGCTTCCCGAGCGCGTATAGGCGAGATCGCCCGAGGGCTGGCGGATCTGGAAAAAGCCTTTGCCCTGAATCACGAGATCGAGCGGGTTGTTGGTCTGGGTGAACGCGCCCTGCGTAAAGATGATTTCGTTGGAGGCGGCGCGCGTACCGAGACCGAGCTGGAGGCCGGCGGGGACGGTGGTCTGCTGCCCGGCTGCGGCACCCGGCTGGATCATGTTCTGATACATCAGATCCTGGAACTGCGCACGGCGCGCTTTGAAACCAGCTGTATTCGCGTTCGCCAGGTTATTGGCGATGTTATCGACGTTGAGCTGCTGGGCGGTCATACCGCTGGCAGCGCTATAGAGTGCTCTGATCATTTCTCAAAAACCTTTTCTGCGGAATCTCAAACTTTTGCGACTTCTTCGACTGCTGCCCGGTTCATATCCGATCCGAGCTTGATGGCGTGCTGCAGCATTTCAAAGTGCCGCATGAGCGAAATCATACGAGCGGCTGTTTCGGCCGGAGCTGCATTCGAAGTCTCAGCCTTACCCTGCTGGACATCGGCTGTGGCTGCACGCAGCGGATTCGTCTGCGGATCCGGATTTTCGAAGTACGTTCCCGCCTTCCTGGTAAGTAGTGTCGGATCGGCGAAATTTGTCACCTGAAGTTTTCCGAGCGGTATGCCGTCCTGCGAAACCGTGCCGTCGCTTCCGACCTGAATGGGTCCGGTGCCCTGCGCCTGCAGCGTTTGTCCATTGTCGAGCCGGACGGGATAACCCTCGGCTGTGGTGAGGACACCCTGCGAATTGAATTGAAAACTGCCGCCGCGAGTGTAAAGCGGACCGTTGGGTCCATTCACAACAAAGAAGCCCTGTCCGGAGAGAGCCAGATCGGTGGCGTTCCCGGTTGTCTGAAGCGTTCCCTGGGCAAAATCGGTCCACTGCTTCTGGACCACGGGCGAGACGCCGACCGTTGGGTTCATCAGATCGTCGGCTTCGGGCGCCAGATAGCTGCTGTAAAATTCGCGATCGGCTTTAAAACCGCTGGTAGAAGCATTCGCCATGTTGTTGGCCAGCATGTCGAACGAATCCATGTTGGCCTGCAAACCAGCCGCTGCTGCGGATGTGAGTGGGTCCATCTCGCAGCGGTAGTGTGCAAATGCGCTGCCAATTCTCGAACTTGCGTGTTTACTGACGTTTTCTCGACGGGCGTGGGTCGCGAACGGTGTCGAAAATTTGGCGGAACGCGGCTGTGCTCAATTTTTTGACAGCGGCCGAGTGCGTGCGAGAGCCCGAAAATCGAGCATTTCCGCCAGTAAGCGGGTTTGGCACGTCCCATGCAATAAGCGACGGCACGTGAACGTTCTCTCCAGCGCCACACATCTGTCGTACGCCGATGCGCCGGTCCCGCAAACGCGGGGGGAACGCTCTTTGGCAGGCACGAGCTCTTCCGCAAACACGAGCTCTTCGGCAGGCACGAGCTCTTCCGCAAGCACGAGCTCTTCGGCGGGCGGCGATTTTCTCAGTGCGTTTCAGGAGCAGTGCTCGAACAGTAAGTTCAGCGCGACCTGCGGCACGCAGCCACCCGCCAAACAGAACCAGACACGCACGGGGATGGATTCGCTGCCCCAGCAGCTGCTGGCCAGGACGCAGAATACCGCGAACATGCAAGTGCAGAACAGCGCCGGCACAGACGACGGCGCCGCCGGAGTGATCAATACTGGCAAAACGGACGTGGACGCAACAACCGCGCCGAACGCGCAGCCGGCAGCGCGGGATAACACATCACAACCGGTCGCAGTAAAGACGGATTCGCAGCAGGCATTCTCGAAGCCCCCGGTTGGAAAGACGGCCGATCAGGACAGTGCGCAGATGCCCGTCTCAGCGGAGCCTCCGAGGCCAAACGGAGATTCACAGAAGGCGGCGAGTGACAACCAGCCGCAGAGTTCCGATTCGGGAACAAAAAACCAGGCACCGACAAAGAGCACAAAGACAGCACCCAGCGACAATGAGCGCCGAGCCAACGACGATGCGGATTCGGTTACTTTGTCGGCCAGCGCCAACGCCGCCGCAGCGGGTGTTCTTCCGATTGAGATACCCGACGTGCCCGCACAACCGGACCGCTCTTCTGCGCCGGTTCCTGCAAGTAAGAACGCGGCAAGCGCGCCCGAGCCGGTGCAAGCCAGCCAGTCGACGACCGCGGTTTCGGTAATGGCGCAGCCGGTGTTTGGAGATCTTGCTCTGGCGCTGCGGATTCAATCGCCGCGTGCGAATGCGAATGCTGATACGGAATCCGCTTCGCCGAATCCGACGCCGGCCAGCAGCGCGGGTCCGCTGCTTTCCGCGGCTCCGCAGAGCGCTCAGCCAACGCCCGAACGCAAGCTTGATTCGCAGATCTCGGCCCTTATAGCGCCGAGTGCCAATGAAGATCATCGCGCATCTTCCGCCACGCAGCCGGTATCGCACACCGAATCAGCCGCGCCGGCCTCAACACCTTCCGATTTCGAAGCGGAACTGAACAAATTTCGCGCGGCCGAACCGGTACGCGGCGCACAGGTACAGATCTCGGGCGCAGACTCGCAGCGGGTTGACATCCGCCTGGTAGAGCGTGCCGGGACTTTGTCGGTAACGGTCCGTTCATCGGACACGACGCTCGCCCGCTCGCTCGAGCAACATGCGCCGGAACTGAATACTACGCTGCATCTGGAGCATTTCCGGACCGAGATGTGGACGCCCTCGGCGAACCGGGGCTCGTTCCAGTCGCAATCCGGCAATCAGCCCGGCAGCTCTTACTCGAGCAACAGCGGCAACAATTCGCAACAGCAAAATCGAAAACAACAGCAACAACCGGAGTGGATCGATGAGATGGAAAGCCATTCCGCAACACTTCAAAAAAGGATCGAATACACATGGCAGTAACCGCCGTCAGCAATAACAGCAACGGAGTGTACAGCGCAAGCTCGTCCTCCTCCTCGAACTCGAACTCATCGGCCGCGAACGCAACCGGAGACGCTTCGCTCGCCAACGAATCAACGTTTCTCACGCTGCTGGTAACGCAGCTGAAGAATCAGAACCCCATGAACCCGATGGACGGCACGACCTTCGTGACGCAGCTGGCGCAGTTCAGCGATCTGGAGCAGAACGTGGCGATGCGTACCGACCTCGACACGTTGACGGCGAAGTATGCACCGTCGACGGCGGCGGCGACCCAGAGCACAAACGGTAGCTCTTCGAATTCCTAATTCACGAAAGCGAACTTTCATAAATCATGTCCAGCACTTTTTCCATTGCACTCTCCGCACTCCAGGCCGAATCGGAGGCGATCAACACGACCGGCAACAACCTGGCGAACATGAATACGACAGGCTTCAAGGGCGCGAACATCGCTTTCAAAGACCTGTTCGGCCAGACACTCGGCGCGAACGGATCGTTCCAGGTGGGTCTTGGCGTGAACGTGCCGATCAGCCAGACGATTTTCAGCCAGGGTCCGATTCAGACCAGCACGTCGTCTTACGCGGCTGCGATTTCGGGCAACGGCTTCTTTGTTCTGCAGGGTTCGGAAGGCCAGCAGCTTTTCACGCGCGACGGCAATTTCAAGCTGGCGGCCGACGGCACGCTCACCACGCAAACGGGAGAAAACGTACAGGGCTGGACAACCAGCAACGGAGCGCTGAACACATCCGGACTGCCCGGCAACATCGTTCTGCCGGCCGGACTGGTGCTGCCGCCTTCCGTGACACAAAACCTCAATGTTGCGGGCAATCTCGACGCCTCGGCAACGGTCGGCTCCTCGGCGGGAAGCATCCAGCAGCCGGTTCAGGTGGTCGATAGTCTCGGCAATCAGCACACGCTGACCTTCGACTTCACCAAAACCGGCGGAAACACCTGGAATTACAACGTAACGGTGGACGGCGGCGATATTACGGGCGGTACGGCAGGCACACAGACTCCGCTGCTTGCGTCGCCCGGCACGCTTACATTTGACTCGGCGGGCAATCTCGTCGCCTCCTCGAACCCGAGTTCGGTGACCATCAACCTGAATAACCTGGCCGACGGGGCGAGCAACATGAGCCTCAACTGGAGCCTCTTCAACTCAAGCGGCACGGGCCAGATGACGCAGTACTCGCAGACCTCCTCGGTTGCCGGGAAGCCGGACGGCTCGCAATCCTCTCAGCTGAGCGGCATTGCGATTCAGAATGGCGGTCAGATTGTAGCCACTTTCGATAACCAGCAGCAGAAAGTGCTGGGGCAGATCGCGCTCGCCGGAATCCAGAATCCGGACTCGCTCACCAACGTGGGAAATAACAACTACGCCGCAACGGCGCAAACGGCAGCTCCGGCGATTGGTCTTCCGCAAAGCGGTGGACGCGGACAGATCGAAGGCGGGGCGCTCGAATCGTCGAACGTCGACATGGCGACGCAGCTGACGAATCTGATCGTGTATCAGAGTGCGTATCAGGCGGCTTCGCGGGTCATCACCACGGCCAACGAAATGACCCAGGATCTGCTGCAGGTTGTCCACTAATACCTGATCTGATTCTGCAGGGACGAGGCGCTGTTCGGCACCTCGTCACCTGTTCATTTAGTAGACGAGTTCGCGCTCGCTCATCACTGATCCGGACTCGTCGCGCTGTACCCGTCGGTCAGCGTCTTCATGAAATCCACGATCAGATCTTCTTCCTGATCGCTCAAGCCTAAATTTCCAATCCGCTGCTCCACGTTCTGCGGAACCTCCGGCGGGGGCCAGCAGGTCTTCCCGAATCCCGGATCGTCTTCGCCTTTGCTGCAGCGCGGCAGTACGTCGCGCGTGTTGTAAAAGTGCACCACGGTCTTCAGGTCCTTGATCACACCGTTGTGAAAATAAGCTTTTACAAACGACGGATAAGGCCTCTTATCCACGTCCCGGGTCGTTGCGGTCTCAAATTTCCCTTCGTTCTCGGACGCGAGCTTCATCCAGCGGTTCTGGGGATTGATCTGTCCTGTACCCGGCGCATTCCGCAGGAAGTCGCCGAGACCGCCATCGGTATATGACGGCCCCTGCGGATTCGGCGTCACGCCGTACTTGTCCGGCTTGTCCTCGTACAGGTACGGTATGTCGTCATTTTTCGGCAGCCCCAGATTGAAGGAAGCGCCGTCGGTAAAGAGCGGCTCGGTTTCCGGCACCTGTCGAGTCGAAATTGAGGGCTCTCCGCTTTGGAAAGCCGTGAGGCTGTCCAGATGACAGAGGTTGCATTTGCCCTTGCCATCGAACAGTTCCCAGCCCCGCAGCTCGTCTGCTGTCAGGATCTGCTGGTCCGGATGCGTAATTGCGTAGTCGAACTTCGAGGTGAACGGGCTGACGTCGGGGCCGGCCTCGTTTGCGGCAATGGACATCCCGAACTGATCGTAGACGGTCCGGACAAGCGAGCGGCTCAGCGCATCGAGCGGTACGTTGCCGGCAAAATCCGGATCCGGCGGTCCTTGGGTCGGCGTGCTGCAAGTTGTCTCGATGTCTGCCGGAAACCGTATGGCGGCAATGTCAATGCCCCAGACATCCTCAAACAAGAACAGGTACGGCGCCTTCGACAGCCGGTAAACCACGCAGGCTGAGTCGGGCAGGCCCATCTCGAGCGCATCCACCGGCGGCTCCTGCGCTTGTTGCGAAGACGGGTTCTGCAGCTTCCATCCGCCAGCTCGCTGATCCCAGAAATTGCCCCCATAGAGCTGCTTCGATCCAGGATCCAGGTGCAACACGGCCAGGAATGGGGCATAGGCATAACTCTTCGGCTTACGGGATGCGAACCGGTACCGGACCGCGGCCGGGTAGCTCACGGTCGTCTGGTTCAGTTCCGATAGGGGACCGGTAAATCCCGTTTCGGTCGTGTGGCACGACACGCAGGCTGTATTGCGCTCGACCGAATAGTTCTTGTCGTACAGCAGCAGCTTGCCGAGTGTCCGGATCTGCTTCAACCTCGTACCGGCATTGATCGGAAGCGCCTTGGCCTGCTTCAAGGTAGCCGCTTCTACTGCATCTATCTCGCGCAGCACGCGGCTCATGCCCTCGCACACCCCGGACGGGATCAGCCCTGGTGGGTAGCTATAGCCGGACAAACAGCTCTCGCTCCCGGCTGTACTGTTCTGCGCCGAAACGGTTCGCGGCTGACCGGCGATCAGCCACATGGCTATGCAAAGGGTGAATATCGAAACACACAAGACGGCTTTCATGCAACGCGCTCCTCGAGGCGGTGACCGTTAGAGTTCCGCATCCGACGTGATGTCATCCGAGGAAAACTACCGAGTACCGGGCCAGGAAAAGCTGCTGCGCTGGCGAAGAGAGCTTAGTGCTTCGGCGGTTCGCAGCCTGGCCACCCGAAGAGAGAGCATCGGCGCGGCTTCTCGCGTATTCGTCTGCTTACGAACGGCACCTATGAATGCTACTCTGCCCTGATTCCCGCGGGATAGGCTTCCGCCGAAGCCCCATGTCTTCCCCTGAGATTTTTCCTGTCCTAACCCGACTCCCCTTTCAAGACCAGCTCCGATGTGGCAACAGATTCTCGCGGTTTTGCTCGTGCTCGCCCTGCTCATCGGCACACTCGTCCTGCTGCGCCGCAAGGGCATCGCGCAGTTCTCCGCCCCGCTCGGCGGTATGGCAGCGAAATCGCGGCAAATGCGCGTGGTCGAACGGCTGCCGCTGGGACCGCAGCATGCGCTGGTGCTGGTCAATGTGCATAACAGCACGTATCTGATCGGGTTGTCGCCGCAGGGCTGCAACAAACTGGACGTGCTTACGCCCGATACTGCCCCGCTTCCGGAGACGAATCTCTGATGTTCTTACTTCTTGCCGCCGCGCCTGCGAATGATTTCCTCGGCGCGCTCGGCGTCACGGCTTCGAGCGGCCGGGGCGGATTGACGCTCAGCCTGCCGATGCAGACAGCCCTCGGGCTTGCGCTGCTCACGCTGCTGCCGGCGGTGATCATGTGTATCACGCCATTCCTGCGCATTGCGGTGGTGCTTCATTTTCTGCGGCAGGCACTCGGTACACAGACCGCGCCGTCCAACCAGGTGCTGATCGGCATCTCGCTCTTTCTCTCGCTGTTGATTGTGCAGCCGATGTTTTCCGATATTTACACCAACGCCTGGCAGCCGCTCGAAAAAGGCCAGCTCACGACCGACCAGGCGCTCGACCGCGGTGCGCAGCCTCTGAAAGCGTTCCTGGTGAAATTTGCGCGCGAGAAGGACATTCAGCTGTTTCTCGAAATTGCGCACGAACCGCCGCCGCACTCGCCGCGCGACCTCAGCTTGAAGGTGCTCGTGCCGGCCTATATTCTTTCGGAGCTCAAAGCGGGCTTTCAGATCGGCGCTGTCTTATTTCTGCCGTTTCTGGTGATCGACATTGCGGTTGCGTCCGTGACGCTCTCGATCGGCATGATGCAATTGCCGCCCGCTATCGTTTCGGCACCGTTCAAAATCTTGCTGTTCGTGCTGGTGGACGGCTGGAACCTGGTGGTCGGCTCGCTTATGAAGAGTTTTCTCCAATGATGAGGCCGCGGTTTATCAGCGAGGCGAAGCTTCCAATATGACGCCACAGCTCGCCGTGCATGTTGTCGAACAAGCGCTGATGGCGGCGTTCTGGATTGCCGCGCCGATGCTCGTGATTGCGTTTGCACTCAGCATTCTGATCAACCTCATTCAGATCGTCACGTCGATGCAGGACCAGATCTTCAGCACGGTACCGCGGTTGGCGGCCTCGCTGGCCGGATTTCTGCTGCTGCTGCCCTGGATGCTTAAGCACGCCACCGATTACGCCGCCGCGGTTCTCGGGAATCTCGCGCGCTATGCACACTAGCGCCAACCTTCAGATTTCGGCTTCCACTCTGTTTGCTTTTGTGTTTGTGCTGGCGCGCATGTCGGGTGTCTTCGTTTTCATCCCGCTGCCGGGCCGCGAGGCGGGGCCAACACTTCCGCGTATTGCGTTGGCACTTGGCGCAACGATTGCTCTTTACGCGCGCTGGCCGGCGGTTACTCTCAATACGCTCACGCTTCCGCTCGCGATCTTCCTCATGCTCTCCGAAATGGCGCTCGGGGCAGCGGTGGGGCTGCTGGTTGCATTCCTGACCGAGGCTTTTACCGTAGGCGCGCAGAGCCTTGCCATGCAGGCAGGCTACGCGTACGCCTCCGTTGTCGATCCCTCGACCAACGCCGATTCCGACGTGCTGATGGTCATCGCGCAGCTGCTCGCCGGATTGCTATTCTTTACCGCCGATCTGCATCTCTGGGTGATGCGTGTGTTTGCGCGCAGCCTGGAGCTCTATCCGCCCGGGCAATTTCTGCTGACGCGGAATGTGGCGACGGACATTGTGCAGGCCGGAGCGGGCATTTTTGCCATCGGGCTCAGGCTCTCGCTGCCGATTGTCGTGCTGCTGCTGCTCACCGAGATTACGTTGTCGCTGGTGGGCCGCATCAGCACCCAACTGCATGTCGCGGCTCACACAGCGCCGGTGAAGATGCTGCTCACACTCGTCGCGCTCAGCTCGATTCTGATTGTGATGCCGCATCTGTACCGGGCGTATGCCGATCAGATCCTGCGCCTGGTGGAACGCGTGCTCCTGCATTAGCGACGCATGGCCAACGATAAAACCGAAAAGCCAACACCGCAGCGCCTGAAGAAGGCGCGTGAGCAAGGGCAGTTTCTGGTATCGCGCGGTTTTCTGAGTGCGATCCAGTTTATCGTTGCAATCCTGCTTCTCGATGGCCTGGTAAACGCCTGGCGCAATACGCTCGCGATGCAGTTTCCGCGACTGCTCGAGCGCGCTTTTGCGGGCGACATCAGTTCCTCGGAATGGCCCACTTTGATTCGCACCGTAGTGCTCCAGAACCTCACGCCTTTGCTCTATTTCATAGGCGCCCTGCTGGCGATTACGCTGGCCGTGCACCTGGGCATCAGCAAACTCGGTTTCAGCCTGCAGCGTCTTGCGCCTAACTTCAGCAGGCTGAGTCCCGCAGCGAAGCTGAAGGAGCTGCCGGCGCAGAATTTCAAAAATGTGCTCGAGTCTGTGCTGTTGTTGGCCGCGCTGGCGCTTGCCGTTTATGCGCTGTTGCAGGACCAGGCTGCGGCGCTGGTGCGGTTGTCGCTCGAACCAGCTGCGCTCGCCGCCGCGCAAATCGGCGAGTCGATCAAAGCGCTGCTCTGGAAAGCCGCGTGGCTGTTCATCGCCTTCGGTGTTGTGGATCTGATCCGGCAGCAGCGGAAATACATGTCGCAGCTGAAGATGTCGAAGCAGGAGATCAAGGAAGAGATGAAGCGGCAGGAAGGCGATCCGCAGATGCGGGGCCGCATCCGCCGTCTGCGCCGCGAACTGCTGCGCAAGCGCATGATGCAGGATGTGCCGAAGGCCACAGCGGTAATCGTCAATCCGACGCACTTTGCGGTGGCGATTCGGTACGAGATCGAGACGATGAGCTCGCCGCAGGTTGTCGCGAAAGGGAAGAATTGGCTCGCGCTCCGCATCCGGCGCATCGCAATGGAAAACCAGATTCCGATCATCGAGAACCCGCCGCTGGCGCGAGCGCTGTACGACGCAGTGGAAGTCGGCCGCACGATTTCGCCCGAATTCTACAAGGCGATCGCCGAGATTCTGGCCTACGTATACAAAATCATGGGCCGGGCTGCAGTTCGCTAGCCTCAGGGCTGGCGCAAGATCGCTTTCACCGGATCGGGCAATTTGTCGGCACCCGCCAGCAGCAGGCTGATCTGCCACATCTCTTTATCCGACAGCGATTGCCGGTAAGCGGGCATGCCGGTCAGGCGAATGCCGTTTGCAACCTTCCAGTAAGTTTCGCCGGGTGGATCATCTGTAACGCCGGTGCCTTCGAGCAGCTTCGGCGGCTTCGGAAACATCCCTTTAGCGGTGGCGGACTGCGGCTGATCGATCAGACCGTGGCATACCGCGCAATGATCGTGATAAAGATGCGCGCCGTTTTCCAGATCGGATTGCGATGGCTGGAAGGGCGCGTTCCGGGGAGCTTCCTTATCGATGCGCGCATGCAGCGCCATATGTGCCAGCTTAATTTCAAACGGAATCGGCGCCGCCGCGGTGGCCACCGGAGCCCAGCCGAAATAGAAATACGTGTAGACACCCGCAATAACGAGCGCGATGCCGAGGATAGTGCCGATAATCAGTCGCATCTTTACACGATAAGCTGACCGCTTACAATACGGTGGTGAAAATCGGAATCGCGGGACTCGGATTTATGGGCGCCACTCACATCGGCGCAATGCAGAAGATCCCCGGGCTCGAACTGGGCGCGGTCTGCACGACGAATGAACGCGCGCTCAGCGGAGATCTCACCGATGTCGGCGGGAATCTCGATATTCCGGGCGCGAAGTACGATTTTTCGGCGGTTCACAAATGCCGCGAGTGGCAGGAACTCGTGGCCGACCCCGATCTGGAGGCCATCGATATCTGCCTGCCTACCGACCTGCATGCGCAGGTCGCGATTCGGGCTCTCGAATCCGGTAAACATGTGCTTTGTGAAAAGCCGATGGCGCTGAATACGGACGATTGCTCGCGCATGATCCGCGCAGCCCGAAACGCGGGGCGCGTACTGATGATTGGACAGGTGCTGCGGTTCTGGCCCGAGTATGCGACCTTGCGCGAAGCAATCGAAAGCGAGAGGTTTGGGATAGTACGCAGTGTCGAATTCCGGCGCAGCGCCGGTTTGCCGGATTGGAGCCGCTGGCTGCCCCGGGAAGAACGCAGCGGAGGCGCCGTGGTCGATCTGCTGGTACACGACATTGACCAGGCGATCGCGTTATTCGGAATGCCGGAAACCGTAAGCGCGCGCTCGCTGGGAGCAGTGGACACGATTGACGCCGCGCTCTCCTATACAAACGGAGTGGAAGTGCGAATCAAAGGCGGCTGGCTCGCGCCGGGCGAAAAGTTTTCCATGGGCTTTGAGATGGTTGCTGAGCACGGGACGCTCCGGCTCGATGGCACCGGCTTGACGTTCACAGACGAAAGCGGGACGCAGCCGGTTAGGACGGAGGAGGGCGATGGTTACCAGCGCGAGCTGGCGTATTTCGCCGAATGCTGCCGGCGGAATCTGAAGCCGGATCGCTGCCCGCCGGAGCAATCGGCCCAGGGGATCGCGCTGGCCTTGGTACTGAAAGAATCACGCAAAAGGGAGGGACACACACTTCGATGCTCGGCTTAGAGGATCTGGAACTTGGATTGATGTTCTGGGCGAAAGAGAATGCCCGCGAAACGCTCAGGGAAGTGAAGAAGTTCGGCCTGCGCGCGGGGCAACTGGGATTCCCCGGTGAGCTTTCGCTCGAGGGCGCGGCCGAAAAATGGGATGAAGCCCTGAAGCAGGAGCACTTCACGGTGGTCACTGCCGTTTGCAGTTACCAGGGAGAAGATTACAAGGACATTCCGACGGTGCAAAAGACGGTCGGGCTGGTGCCGGAGAACACGCGCGCTGCCCGCATCGCGCGAACGAAGGCCGTGTCGGATGTCGCGCGCGAGCTCGGGCTTGATAGCGTGGCCTGCCACATCGGTTTCATCTCGCACGATTTCGGCAGCGCAGAATACGCTACCATGCGCGACGTTGCGCGCGACATCTGCGATTACTGCGCCCAAAACGGCCAGTCGTTCACGCTCGAAACCGGCCAGGAACCGGCGAAAGTGCTGCTGCAGTTTATCGCGGATGTGGACCGGCCGAATCTGAAGATCAACTTCGATCCAGCCAACATGATTCTGTACGGGACGGGCGACCCGATCGAAGCCCTTGGGCTGCTTGGAAAGCACGTGGTTTCGGTGCACTGCAAAGACGGCGACTGGCCGCCGGTAGATCAACCCGCCGCGCTCGGCACAGAGAAGGCGCTGGGCGAAGGCAGCGTGGACTTTTCCGCGTTTATTTCGAAGCTGAAGGAGATCGGCTATCGCGGGCTGCTCAGTATCGAGCGGGAGGAGCCGGACCAGGCCAGGCGTGCTGCCGATATTCGCAAAGCGATCCGGCTTCTCGAGAAGCTGAAGGCGCCTGCGCAGGCCGAATCGTCAGGCCAGCTGAAGTCCTAAGCTTTTGGCGAGCCGCTGAATGTAGGCGCGCGCGTCGTCGTATTCGCTGGGCTTGTCAAGGTGCTCGAGCATGAGCGGCGGCTGATGACCTAGCTTCGCTATCTCGGTCAGGTACGTTCGATAGTCGATGCCGCCACGGCCCGGGCCTACTTCGACAAAGTGGACGTTGTACTCGATCGCCCACTGCAGATCCTTGCCGTGGCAGGACGCGATCCAGGGCCCGAGCAAGCGGAAGCATTCGGCAATGACCTTGCTGTTGTCGTAGTAGCGGGCAGGCGAGTTGATGATATTGCAGACGTCGAGATGCAACGCAAAAGCCTTTCGATCGACGGCTTTGATCAGCTTGAGATAGCTTTCCGGGCCGTCTGGCAAAGACCAGGGCATCATCTCGATCGTGAATTTGGTTCGCGTGGGCTTGACGGCGTCGACGATTTGGCGGCAATTCTCGACGGTCGCGTCGAAAAAATCGGCGGAGAGGTTGCGCGGATTCGGTCCGAACCAGACATCCGGATTGAACGAGCCGGCGATATCGACGCAGCAGCGCGCGCCCACCGCTTCGGCCAGCGCCAGGCGGTCGATCACGTATTGGCGATTGGAGGCACGCTTCGCAGGATCGGGATCTAGCAGATTTTTCCACGCTCCGACTTCCGCGATTACGACATTCTGGGCGGCGAAGGCGTCGCGAATCGCTGTGACGTGGGCTGTATCGCTGGCCTTTGCCTCGGGACAGTAAGCAGCCGAGTAGCCGAGGCGGCGATGCTCACGGGCGAGCTCAACCGGATCGTCGCTCTTGAGAAAGATCGGGCCGCCGAGATGGATTGGATACGGGCCAGACGCGCTGCGAAGTAGTGGGGCCGCAGTCAAAGCCGCCAGCAAGGTGCGCCGGGTAACAGCAGTACTCACAGGCATGGGAAATAGTTTCAGTCAGGATACATCAGCAACGGAAGGTGCTTGTTATACTAGCGTTTTGTGTGTCTGAAGGCTGACTGCACCGGCGGTTTCATCGGTCGGTAACCGGAAAGTGCATATGTTTATAAGCCTCCAGGAATTAGAATCCAAGCCTGTTCGCTTCGAGGTGGACGTACCGCCGGGGCGGATCGATTACGACAGCAAGATCAAGCAATCGAGAGCTCTTAAAGCTGCCGGAACGGCGCGTCTGTTGAATCATTCGCTGGGCGAAATTCGGGTGGAGGGCGATGCGCAGGTCGAGGTCGAAGGTACCTGCGACCGCTGTCTCGAGGGTGCGAAGTACTCGATCGCCAACCATTTCGATCTTCTTTATGTGCCGGCTGAAGAGGGTGCGGGCAAAGGCGAAGACGAAGTGGAAGAAGGCGGTATGGACGTTGGCTACTACGAAGGCAGCGGCATCGAGCTGAACGACGTCTTGCGTGAGGTCGTGCTGCTGGCGCTGCCGATGCAGCTGACCTGCAGCGAGAGCTGCCGCGGGATTTGTCCGGTATGTGGACAGAACAGGAACGAACGGGATTGCGGTTGTGCGCCGGAGAGTACCAACGACCGCTGGAGCAAATTGAAATCACTGCGCGAAGAGATCACACCGCGCTCCTAGAAAGAAGAGAGACAGAAAAACCATGCCGAATCCAAAACGCCGACATTCGAAACGCCGGACCTCGAACCGCCGCGCTCACGATGCGCTGAAGGTGCCGCAGCTGGCCGAGTGCCCGAACTGCCACGAGAAGATCCGCGCTCACCGGGCATGCCCGCACTGCGGCAAATACAAGGGCCGCGAAGTCATCGAAGTCGTAGAAGCCTGACGAACGGTATCAGCTCCACTCTCAAGCGAGCGCGTATTACACTTTAACTCCATGGTGACCATAGCTCTCGACGCGATGGGAGGCGATCACTTTCCCAAGCCCGAAGTGGCGGGCGCGTTGCAAGCGGCACGATCTCTTGACGTCAAAGTGATCCTTGTCGGACGCGAAGAAGTGTTGCGCAAGGAACTGGACCGTCACGGGAAATGGCAGAAGCTTCCGATCGAGATCCGCCATGCGCCGGACTACATCACCATGGAGGACAGCGCCGGCAAGGCGATCCGCAAAAAAGACAGCTCGATCCGGGTGGCCTGCGGGCTCGTGCGCGACGGGAGCGCGGCGGGGGTCGTATCGGCAGGTAATACCGGCGCGGTGATGGCAACAGCCAAGATGGTCCAGGGCATGCTGCCCGGGGTTGACCGGCCTGCGCTCGCGACCGCTTTTCCTACCATCAAAGGCGAATCGGCGGTCATGCTCGACGTCGGCGCGAATGTGGATTGCACGCCGAAGATGCTGGCCCAGTTCGCCGTCATGGGAAACGCCTATTCGCGCGTGATTTTTCGCAATGCCCGGCCGCGTGTGGGCTTGCTTTCCATCGGTGAGGAAGAGCATAAAGGCAATTCGCTGACGCATGATGCGCGCCCGCTGCTCAAGAGCCTGCACAGTCTGAATTACATCGGTAATGTGGAAGGCCGCGATCTTTATACAGGCAAAGTGGACGTGATCGTCTGCGACGGTTTTGTCGGAAATGTGGCGTTGAAAGTCAGTGAGGGACTGGTGGAGGTGATTGGCCAGATTCTGAAGCAGAAGCTGACCGCCACGCCGACACGCAAACTCGGTGCCTTCCTGGCGCAGGGTGCTTTCAAAGAATTCAAGAAGCATGTGGATGTCGACGAATATGGCGGCGCTCCCCTGCTCGGGCTGAATGGCCTTTGCGTGATCTGCCACGGGCGCTCCAACGGGAAAGCGATCATGAACGCCATCCGCGTAGCCAAAGAGTTCGCCGAAAACAGAATTGATGAGCGGATTGCAAGCGAGCTCGACGGCTGGGCGGCGGCTGCGCAGGTGGCGGGCGCGGCGGGGCACTAACCGTTAGCCTGATACTATTTTTCTGAAGCCGGACGCGGATGTGGCGGAATTGGCAGACGCACTGGATTTAGGTTCCAGCAGAACTGACGTTCTGTGAGGGTTCAAATCCCTCCATCCGCACCAAATAAATACATCTATTGCTTATACTTAGGGCCGCCTTGGGGCGAGC
>JAJPHN010000039.1 GCA_021325235.1 Terriglobia bacterium
GCTAGGCCGCTTGTTCGTAGGTTTCCGGATCTATTCCCAGGCGTTCTTCACGCAGGAGCTTGGCGTGGATGTATTTTCCGAACTGTTCGGGGTATTCGCAGCGGATGCGGCGGCCTTCAAAGAGTCCAACGCGCTCTTCGATTTCTTCCATTGAAAATTCAAAGCCAAATTCGGACGGCTGGAACTCCAGGTTCTCCTCTTCAAAGCGCTCGTACATCTTGGCGGCGGCGTTCAACAGCTGTTCGCGTCGTTTCAGGCGCTCGGCCTGAAGTTCCTTGAGCTCGGCGATGTGGCGGTCGCGCTTGCGGGTGAGGCGTGCGTCCTGTAGGGCGAGGTTGCGAAGCTCGCGGCCTTTCACTTCGTTGATGTGCGCCTCGAGCATCATGGAGCGGACGGGTTCGGGGTGGTCGGCAAAGAGGTCGGCGAAATTGTGGCGGGCGAGAGCCCAGGTGGCCTCGATCAGAACCGGAATGCGGAGCAGACGCCATTCCGTGTCGAGGATGGACTGGACGAGAAATTCTTCGGCCTGATTGGCGGGCTGCCAACGGGCATAGGCGTTGCGGGCGTATTGTTCGTAGACGGCGGCGTCGTCGGTCGGAAGCAGGACGGTGGCGCCGGTGAGCGCGTTTTTGACGGCGTTGTGGGAAACCCTGGCTTTGCCTTCGGCGGTCCGGGGACCCGTCGAAAGTTGCGCATTGGCCTGATTGGCCTGTATCTGAGCGGGAGTCGACATGCACAGGCTATAGCATGTGCGGCGCGGAGAACGAACTGTGCCAAAGGAGAGAAGAATTTGTAAGTTGGCGGAAAAAGGAGTGTTGAGGCTTGGAAAAAATATTTCAGAAAGCTGTGAACGAATACGCAGGTCCTGGCGCAAGGTGCGGACAAAACCACTCGCTTTGCTCATGGCTCGGAACGAGCTAGGCGGGGACGGCTTCGGGGTTGAGCTCGCCGTGAGCGCGGTTCCAGTAACTCTCGAAGAGTCCGGACATGGCTTCGGCGAATCCTTCGTGTTCGAAGATGACTGAGGTCCAGGAGGGGCGGGTCAGCACGGGATCGAGGAGAGCGACCATGCCGCGGTGGCCATCAAAGAGGGCGAGTTTGAGGGGAAGCCGATCGAGGAAGCGGATTTCGACGCCGGCGTGACGATATTCATGGAGACGGTCGCGGTGCTCGGGATCGAGATCGCGGGTTTCAATCAACAGACGAGCGCGAACGCCGCGAGAGGCTGCATCTTTGACGAGTTGTTCATCGAGCGGATCGACTGCGAAGGGTGCGCGCGAGAACTCGACGTAGTGATCGTTGACGGAGGTCAGCATGCGGCGGTACTGAATGGCGGTCTGGGTGGGATCGTTGACGAGGCTGAGGAAATCGAGCGTGCCGCGGCCATCCTGACCTTCGAGAAATGCAGGGCGGAGATCTTCGATCAGGCCGCTGGCGAGGCGTGCCTGCTCGGTCAACTCGCCTTGCAGAGCGCGGCTGCGGCGGGCGAGATAGCTAGGAATGGCGACACTCGGATCGACGGCGGAGAACAACTTGGTCTTTTCCTGAATAACCTGAGCGAAGCCCTTTTCGACCAGGCTGTCGAGCACTTCGTAGATCTTCTGCCGAGGCACGTGTGCCCGAGCGGCGAGTTCGAGCGCTTTGAAACGCGGATGTCCCATGAGGACGAGGTAGGAGCGTGCTTCGTAGGCATTCAATCCCACTTGCTGGAGCTTGCGCCAGTTGACCTGATAGTCGGTTACGACGCCTTCGCGGCTTCTCATTCTTATTTAGTCTTCGCCTCGCTGATAGAGCGCGGGGTCGTCCTTGTCTTCGCCTCGCTCATCTTGAATCGAGAACATATCACATTACGGATTGATTTTGGCGAATGTAAGGAGAAAAATCGGGGCTCGATCGAGCGCTGGTATAGTTGGGACAGAAACGAGGTTCCGCGAGTCCTCTCATGCACCACTCCGACTTGCCCGAAACGCTCGGCGCGCTGCGATCGAGCCGTTTCATGGATCAACTCCAACCCGAGCGAACGATCAAAGAAGAGCTGCGCACAAACCTGATCTGCAAGCTCAGCCGCGGGGAAACATTATTTCCCGGCGTAATGGGATATGACGACACGGTTGTGCCGCAGATGGTGAATGCGATTCTGTCGCGGCATAATTTCATCCTGCTCGGCCTGCGCGGGCAGGCGAAGACGCGGCTGGCACGGATGCTGACGCGGCTGCTCGATCCGCAGATGCCGTATGTAGCGGGCTGCGAGATTCGCGACAATCCACTGCGGCCGATCTGCCGCGCGTGCCGCGAGAAGATTGCCGAGCTTGGGGATGATACGCCGATCGCGTGGGTGACGAGTGAAGAGCGGTATGTGGAGAAGCTGGCGACGCCCGACGTGACAGTCGCCGACATGATCGGCGATATCGATCCGATCAAGGCGGCGCGCACGGGACAGGCAATCAGCAGCGAGCTGACGATGCATTACGGGCTGGTGCCGCGCGCGAATCGCGGGCTGTTCGTGATCAACGAGCTGCCGGATCTGGCGGGGAAAGTACAGGTCAGCCTGTTCAACATCATGCAGGAAGGCGACGTGCAGATCAAAGGGTATCCGGTGCGGCTGCCGGTGGATGTGATGCTCGTCTTCACGGCGAATCCGGAAGATTACACAGCGCGCGGGAAGATTATCACGCCGCTGAAGGACCGTATTGGAAGCGAGATACGCACGCACTATCCGATGACGGTAGCGGAAGGCATTGCGATCACGAAACAGGAAGCGTGGACACGGCGGCGCTCGCCGATCGCGGTGGAAGTCCCGCCGTATGTACACGAGGTGGTCGAGCAGGTGGCGTTTCTGGCGCGCGAGGATAAACGGATCGACAAGCGCTCGGGCGTTTCGCAGCGACTGCCGATTACGGTGCTGGAGAACGTCGTCTCGAATGCCGAAAGGCGGGCGTTGCGAGCGGGCGAGACGGAGGCAGTGCCACGCATTCTGGATCTTTATGCGGCGCTGACTTCCATTACCGGAAAGCTGGAACTGGAGTACGAAGGCGAGCTGAAAGGCGGCGATGCGATCGGACGCGAGCTGATTCGCAATGCGGTGGGCAAAGTTTATAACTCTTATTTCGACGGCGCGAATTTGCGGGCGGTGGTGCAGTGGTTCGAGCTGGGCGGATCGCTGAAGCTTGACGAAGACATGCCGGCGGCGCAGATGGTGCAGGAACTGGGGCGGATTCAGGATCTGCTCGCATCGACGAAGAAACTGGGTCTGAGCGAAAGCGAGAGCGATGCGCTGCGGGCTTCAGCAGGCGAGTTCATTCTGGAAGGATTGTACGCGCACAAGCGGATCAGCCGGAATGAAGAGCTGGCGTTTGTGGCGGGCGAGCGCAGCTCACGCGAAGAGCGCGGACGGGATGAACGGGACGATTTCCGGCGCCAGAGCGGCTACGATCCGCGCGATCCGAGGCGCGGGGGACCGGGCGGCGGGCGCCGAAACCTGAACTGACAGCCGGAGGCGGCACATGCGGCGCATCTCGTATTCCAAATTTTCCGAAGACGATCTCGGCATCGGGATGGAAGATCTGCTGCGCGCGCTGGCGGATTTTCTGCTGCAGAGCGGATATCAGAATCCGTACATGCAGTTCACCGAAATGAACGAGCATACGCTTGAAAACCTGAAGGAGGCGATCGAGCGGGCGCTCCAGAGCGGCGAGCTGTTTGATCCGGAGCAACTGGAGCAAGCGCGACAGAAGCTGCAGCAGATGTCGAGCCAGGAACGCGAGCAGCTGGTGGAGCGGCTGATTGAAAAGCTCGAAGAAGCTGGCTATCTGAACACGCAGGGCGAGCCGCCGGAGAGTCCATCGGCGCCGGGCTCGCAGGGTGGGCCGGAAGGCGAGATGAAGTTTGAGGTCACCGATAAGGCGATCGATTTTCTCGGCTTCAAGACGCTGAAGGATCTGCTCGGTTCGCTGGGTAAATCGAGCTTCGGCGCGCATGATACGCGCGACCTGGCGACCGGCATTGATGCAAGCGGCGGGGCAAAAGAATATGAGTTCGGCGATGTGTTGAATCTGGACATCAGCGCGACGCTTTTTTCGGCGATGGCGCGCGAGGGCCTTCGGCTGCCGCTGGATCTCGAATATTCCGATCTGCACGTGCACCAATCGGAGTATCAAAGCTCGTGCGCGACGGTGCTGATGCTGGATTGCAGCCACAGCATGATTCTGTATGGCGAAGACCGGTTCACACCAGCGAAGAAAGTCGCGCTGGCGCTTTCGCATCTGATACGGACGCAGTATCCGGGCGATTCGCTGCGCTGCGTGCTGTTTCACGACAGCGCGGAAGAGATGCGCTTGTCGGAGCTGGCGCGGGTGCAGGTGGGTCCGTATTACACGAACACGCGCGATGGTCTGATCCTGGCGCAGCGCTTACTGGCGCAGGAAAAGAAAGACATGAAGCAGATCATCATGATCACGGACGGCAAGCCTTCGGCGCTGACGCTGGAAGACGGGCGGATTTACAAGAACGCTTTTGGGCTCGATCCGCTGGTGATCAGCCAGACGCTCGAAGAAGTTGCACGCTGTAAGAAACGCGGGATTCTGATCAACACCTTCATGCTGGCGAGCGATTTCGGGCTGGTTCAGTTTGTGCAGAAAGTAACGCAGATGTGCCGGGGGAAAGCGTATTTTACGACGCCGTATACGCTGGGCAATTATCTGCTGATGGACTACATGAATCGCAAGACGCGCACGATACACTGAATCTGGAGATTTCTGGAACGAGAATGAGTTGGGACTAATCCAACTCAAGTGATATGACCGAACCCGCCGAGCCGAGCAAACGTCCCGGAAGGCCGCTGCGCTCCTCCAGTTTTAAGTACTACATACACGACGGCGTTGCCAACTGCCGTTTGCAGCTGATCGGCGAACTCAGCGAGGCGGATCTTGGCGAATTGAACGGCTGCTGGCGGACCGCGAAGACGACACTTGGGAAGAGGCCTCTGATTCTGGATCTGCGAGCGCTCGAGAGCGTGGATGAAGCGGGCAAGCAATGGCTGGCGGGCATGGCGCAGGAAGGCGCGAGTTGTTTGCCGGAGAATTACCTGCGGGATCTGGTGGCCGGCAAGCATATTGCAGGAGCAGCGCTGCCGCAAGCCGCGCCGAAGCCGGGGCTGATCGGGCGGATCGTGGGGCTGTTTCGCGGCGGAGACGTCGCAGCGGCGAAATAGGCTGGCTTCGCTTTTTATTGCGGACCGCTTACTTCCATGAGCGGCTTCTCGGTCTTCTCCTCATGCAGGCGCTTGACGATAGCCAGTTCTTTTTCGGCCTCGGTTGAATTATCCATTGCTTTGTACACGCGCGCCAGGCGGTAGTGCGCGTCGAAGGCGCTGGGGTCGAGTTGAATCGCTGCTTTGAGGTGTGAGACGGCCGCGGGGTAGTCTTTGCGCTTTTCATAGATTGCAGCGATATCGACCTGAGCGATGCGTAATTTGCTGTCGAGGGCAAGCGCTTTGCTGAGGGAAGCGAACGCTTCGGCTTCCCTGCCCGTTTTGAACTGTACATCGCCTAAATAGGCTCGGGCGCGCGGATCGGATGGATTGAGCTCGAGCTCGCGGGCGAATTCGCGCTCGGCATTTTCATAGTCGTGGAGCTCCCAATAGAGATAGCCGAGGCCGAAGTGCAGGTCGGGCTGCGAGGGATTCGCTTTGAGCGCGGCTTGAAACTCGGCGACAGCTTCGGAGGTGCGGCGGTCGGCGTCGAGAGCTTCGCCCATGAGCAGATGAACGGCTGCGGAATTAGGATCGCGCGCGAGTAGCTGCTGGAAAAGATCCATTGCTTTGGTGGTTTGCTTCGACCAGAGGTAACACTTCGCGAGCAGATAGGAGAGCTCGGTGTTTTCGGGCTCGGCGGCTGCGAGCGGCTCGAGCAAGTTGGCGGCTTCGCGATACTGGCCGAGTCCGAAGCGGCTCATGGCGAGCAGGGTTTTGGCACGGGTGCTGGGGGAGCGCTTGTCTTCTTTCTCGAACGCCTCGGCGGCGGGGCGGAACTCGCCGGCTTTGAAATAGGCGAGGCCGAGGTTGAGATAGATGTCAGGCAATTGCGGATCGAGCGCGAGGGCGCGCTGATAGGCGCGAATGGCATCGCGGTAACGGCCCTGGCGCGAAAGAGAGACGCCGGTATTGGCTTCGGAGACGGCGCGATCGTGTGCGGAAGACTGCGGGCGAAGCGGGGCTGCGGAGAGCAGCATGAGAAACGCAAAGACAAAGAGACGATTTCGCCGCACCACTGCTTACCGTATCGTAGCGGGCGCTATTGTTTCTGCTCTTGGAGGTAGTGGATCTCGGGTTGCGCGCGCAAACGCTCGGCGGCGGACTCGGCGGTGATATCGCGCTGGGGCGAACCGAGCATTTCGTAACCGACCATGAATTTGCGGACAGTGGCCGAACGCAGCAGCGGCGGATAGTAGTGCGCGTGCAGGTGCCATTCGGGGTGCTCGCGGCCATCGGCGGGCTGCTGATGGAAGCCCATGGTGTAGGGGAAGCTGACGCGGAACAGATTGTCGTAGCGGGTGGTGATGCGTTTCAGGATTTCGGCCAGATCGCGCGCGGCATTCCGGTCGAGACCTTCGAGCGAGGGCGTGTGGTGCTTGGAAAGAAGCAGAATTTCGAATGGCCAGATCGCCCAGAACGGGACAAGCGCGGCGAAGTTTTCGTTTTCGCAGACGACTCGTTCGCGCAGCTGCAGCTCGAGCGACACGTAGTCGCAGAGCAGACAGCGATTGTGCTGCTCGAAATACGCGCGCTGAGTCGTCTGCTCTTTGAGCATTTCGTTGGGAAGCGATTCGTTGGCCCAGATCTGGCAGTGCGGGTGGGGGTTGCTCGCGCCCATCATTTCGCCGCGATTTTCGAAGATCTGGACGGATTGAATGAAAGGAACGGCGGCGAGATCGCGATATTGCCCGGTCCAGACATGGACGACTTTTTCGAGATCGGGAATGCTCATGCGCGCGACGGTCAGGCTGTGATCAGGCGAGAAACAAACGACGCGGCAGATGCCCTTTTCCGAGCGGGCGACGAGTAATCCATTCTCGTTCAGCTCGCCGGGCGCGGTGTCGGGGCGAAGCGCGGCGTAGTCGTTATCGAAGACGAAGGTGGAGGTGTAATTCGGATTGCGTGCTCCGCCGGCGCGCGCATTGCCGGGACAGAGATAACAGGCCGGATCGTATTGCAGCCCGACAGGAGCGGCGGTGGTTTCCACCTGCCCCTGCCAGGGCCGCTGAGTACGGTGCGGCGAAACGAGAATCCATTCGCCGGTCAGCGGATTAAAGCGTTTGTGCGGTTGCTCCTTCAGGTTGATCAAATAGCGATGATACTCAAGACCGCATCAAAAACTGGCCTTCAGGCTGAACTGGATGTTGCGAGGATCGTTGCGGGTGCCGGTCCATTGACCGAACGGGCCGCCGTTGGTGAGCGCGAGATTGATGTTGTAGTTGCCGCCGAAGATCGGGGTATTGAAGGCGTTGAGAAATTCGCCGCGGAACTGGACGCGGAATCTCTCCGGACCGAACGATTTCGCAACGGATAGGTCGACGTTCTTGGTCCATTCCTCGCGCAGGTAGGGCATGCGGTTGGGCGTGTCGCCATAGCGCGGCTGGTTGTAGGTCGAAACAAAGGCGTTGGGGTTGATCCAGTTGTCGGGCGTCTGATGCGCGGGAACGGGATTGCCGATGATGTCGGGGATTTCGCCGTTGCCGTTGCCCGGGAAGCCGTAGAAGTAAGTGAGCGGTGTGTAGTTGCCGTCGCTGATGCCGAAGAGCGGGAGCCCGCTGGCGACGCGGACGTTAGAGGAAAGCTGCCAATTGCCGAGCACCTGCCTGACAAGCCAGGGAGCGGTTGCGCCCCAGCGCTTGCCGACGCCGTAGGGCAGATCGTACACGGCGGCGACGGCGAAGCTGTGCGGCTGATCGTGCTCGCTGACGCCGTAATCGAGCTTGGTGTTGTAGGAATCGCGCCACATGTTGCCGACGGCCCAGCCGATCAGATCTTCGGAACCATCGTCGAGGGCTTTAGACCAGCGATAGGTGACGATGGCGCTCAGGCCGTTGGTGAAGGCGTGGTTGTATTTGAGATCAAGCGCGTTGTAGCTGGACGTTGCGCCGGGCAGCGAACGGGTCCAGTTGAGATTGGAGAACTCGGGATAGGGCAGCAGCAGTTGATACTGATAGACGGTTGGACCGCTGAGGCCGCTGCTGGGGTCGGTGATGACGCCGTAGAACGGATTCGCCACTTGCGTGTTGAGGTAGTTGAAGCCGAGCGCGAGATCCTGGGTGGGCAGCTGATTGGCGTTCAGGTTGGGATTGCCATACATGAGCTTGCGGCCGTTGACGCCGGTGTAACCGGCTTCGAAGACGGAATGCGAGTCGAGCTGATACTGGATATCGAAGCTCCATTGCTCGGAGTAGCCGACCGGATGCGAGCCCTTTGGCCAGATCTGGCTGGCGCCGAGACCGACATAGGTATTGAGACCCTGCGAGCTTCCGGTCTGCTGATTGAGGCCGGACGGAAATGGATTCAACATGGTCTGCACGGGATAGACACCCTGTGCATCGACGCTGCCGAAGGTGTTGGTGGTGGAGCCGTAGCCGAGGAACTGGCCGCCATCGAAGCTGAGCATGGCGGAGGTTGGACTGTAGAAGATGCCGGCTCCAGCGCGCACCACCATACGATCGGAGGCGCGGTAGGCGATGCCGAGACGAGGCGCGAAGTTGGTGTTATCGGGCGCCCAGGCGTAGCGATTCTTTGAATTCGCGTATTCAAAGCCGCCGCGCACGGTGTATCCGACTTGCGAGCTGATCGGATTGACCACGGTTGGATCGAACCACGCGAGGCGGTTGTAGCGTTCGGTGGCGGGGCGCTGGTTTTCATAACGCAGGCCGATGTTGAGCGTGAGCCGCGGCGTGACGCGCCATTGATCCTGTACGTAACCGCCGTAGGCGTGCTGGCTCATGGCGGGATCCATGTCGGTGGTGGAATTGATATCGCCGATGCCGAGCAGGGTTTCGACGAGGCCGCTGCCGCTCAGGTTTGAGCTTTGGCCGGGCGTGGCCTGGCAGGAGGCGAAGCCGGTGGGATCACAGGCGCTCAGGTAATTCGAGAAGTACACGCTGCCGACGCCCTGCTGATTGTTGTTGATGAGAAAGACGTCGTAGTTGGCGCCGAACTTCAGGCTGTGCTTGGAGAACTCTTTGGAGAGGTTGATCTGCGCAGTTTCGGAATAGCGGACGTAGTTGGCGTAAAAGCCGTTGCCGAGGCCGCTGTAATCATCGATGCTGACGGTGGGCAGCACGGGCGCCTGAAAATCGGAGACGGGCAGACCGATGGTGGAGGCATCCGCTTTACCGACGCCGACGGGCAGATGCGTTTCGCGCCAGCGGCTATAGCCGACGTAGGCGTTGATGACCCAGCTCGGCGAGGGCGTGAAGGTGTCGTTGACGACGACCTGAAAAGCAGCGTCGTCGTTGTTGTTGCCCTGATCGGCACCATTGCAGAAGAAGCAGGCGGGAATCTGCTGCTCGCGGACACGGTCGGACATGCGGACGAAGACGCGATTTTTGGAGTTGCCGTCCCAGTCGATGCGCCAGTCGAATTTATCGTTGCTGGTGCTGCCGCGCCCTTGTGAGTAGTAGTTGTCGCTGTCGTAGGGTTGGTCGCTGGGGCGGTTTGGCAAGGGGAAGAGATTGACGACGGCCTGGCCCTGCGGCGTGATCAGATTCGACGGAATTTTGTTGCCGGCGAAGGGTGTGCGCGTGTAGTAGGTGCTGCCGGTGGCGGGATCAGTGGCCTGTGTTGTCGAGAACGGATTGTAGATGGTGCGCAGCTGGCCGTTCTGATTCAGGGTCTGTGAAAAATCGCCGGAACGCTCGAGGGCGGTGGGGACGGTCTGCAGGCCGCTGTTTTCGGTATCGGGCTGGCGCAGGCCCTCATAGGCGCCGAAGAAGTAGAGGTTGTAGCGCTTCAGAATCGGGCCGGAGATGTTGCCGCCGAACTGGTTGCGTTTCAGTTGATTCTTGGGCAGGCCGTATTTGTTGTTGGACCAGAGATTCGCGTCGAGGGCGGAATTGCGCAGGTAATCGTAGGCTTCGCCGTGGAAGGAATCGGAACCGCCTTTGGTGATCAAAGTGACCACGCCCATGCCGGAGCGTTCGTACTGCGAGTCGTAGACATTGGTCATGACCTGCTGCTCCTGGACGGAGTCGTTCATGGGCGAGACCATGAGTCCGCCCCAGTCCATGGCGGTGGAGGGTGCGCCGTCGATCAGGATCTGGGCATCGCCGGCGCGACCGCCGTTCAAACCGAACATGCTGAAGAGCTGATCGAAGGTCTGCGAGCGCGAGGTCATTCCGCCCTGCGCCTCGGTGGTTCCGGCCAGCGAAAAGACGAAGTTGAGCGGATTGCGGGTGTTGTTGGGCAGGGCCTCGATCAACTGACTGTCCATGGTGACGGAGTTATTGGCGCTTTGGGTATCGACCAGGACGGCTTCGCCGGTCACTTCGACTTTCTGCTGGGTATCGCCGACTTCGAGCGAGACGTCGACGGTGGCTGATGTTTCGGCGCGCAGCAGCATGTTCGAGCGCTCGAAGGTTTTGAAGCCCCTGGCATCGACGGTGATCTGGTAGGTGCCGGGAATGAGGTTGTCGAATTTGTAGGTGCCGTCGCCGGTGGTGGTGTAATCGCGGACGTCGTGCGTGTCCATATTGGTCAGCTCGACTTTGGCGCCGCTGGTAACAGCGCCGCTCGGGTCGCGCACGATGCCCGAGATGGACGCCGAAAAAGTCTGCGCCAGCAGGCTGGGTGCAGCGGCCAGCGCGAGTATCACAAAGCACGCCATCGCGGTTGCGATCCGGTGCGTTTTTTTCATAGAAGTACCCCTTTTCCTTCCAATCAGAATCTATTTTTCGCGCAGCGCGAAGGCGACATAACTGCCGCCGCTCGGCGCGCCCCACTTGCCGCCGCCGGCGCCGATCAGAACGTATTCGCGGCCATTCACTTCATAGACAGCGGGCGTGGCGTTGCCAGCGGCCGGCAATGTGGTCTCCCAGAGCAGATCGCCGGTCTTTTTGTCGAACGCGTGAAATTTCCTGTCGTAATTGGTGGCGCCGATGAAGAGGACGCCACCGGCAGTGAGAATGCTGCCGCCGTAATTTTCCGAACCGGTTTTGGTCATGCCCTGCGCAGCGAGCTTCGGATATTCGCCGAAAGGCTCTTTCCAGACAAACTTTTTCGTATTCAGATCAATTGCGTTCAAGGTGCCCCAGGGCGGCGCGACGGCAGGATAACCATCGGGATCGAGCCAGCGGTTGTAGCCGTCGATGCCGTATTTGAGCGGCGAGAGATTTGTGACCTTCATGTGCTCGGCGCCATCGAGCGGCACGTCTTTGCCGGTCATCAGAAAATCGACGATCACGCGGACGGCGCCGTCTCCGAGACGGCCGAAACCGGGCATCCGTCCGCCACCGTGCTGGATCATTGCGGTGATCTGATCGCGGTTGAGCCGGGAGCCAATGTTAACGAGCGATGGAAATTCGGGCGGGCTGCCCTGCAGGTCGGGGCGATGGCAACCGGAACAGTTCTGGCGGTAGAGCGTGGACCCGGTAATCGCTCCCGTGCCAAGGCTACGTGGAATGATGCGCAAGATCCAGGCCATCTCGTTGGAATTCACATAGAGGACGCCGGTTTCCGGATCCCAGGCTGCGCCGCCCCACTCGCCGCCGCCGTCGAAGCCGGGGAAGATTACGGTGCCTTGAAAACTGGGCGGAGTAAATTGCGGCCCGACGCGCAGCTTCTGATACTGCGCGAGCACCGCGGCATGCGCTGCGGGCGTGCGGTTGGTGAGGATGTCGGGCGTGACTTCCTGGCGCGCATAAGGCGGCGGCTCGGTAGGCAGAATCTGCTCTTTGGCGGTTACTTCGCCATCGACATCGCTGGGCGGGGCTTTGATTTTGCGGTAATGCACCAGCGGCTTGCCGGTTTTTTCATCGAAGATCCAGACCCAGCCGTATTTGGTGATCTGCGCGACGGCATCGATAGTCTTGCCGTTCTTGTGCAACTGGACGAGCGTGGGAGCGGCTGGAAGGTCGCGATCCCAGATGTCATGCTTGACCAGCTTGAAATGCCAGATGCGCTTGCCGGTGGCGGCATCGAGCGCCAGCAGACAATTGGCAAACAGGTTATCGCCGAGCCGGTTGGCACCGTAGAAGTCGAACGAGGCTGAACCGGTGGGCGCGAAGACGATGCCTCGTTTCTCATCGAGCGTGAGTCCAGCCCAGGAATTTGCTCCGCCCAGCTTTTTATAGCCGTCTTTGGGCCAGGTGTTGTAGCCGTACTCGCCGGGAAGCGGAATGGTGTGGAAAATCCAGCGCATCTGGCCGGTGTGAACGTCGAAGGCGCGGATGTGGCCGGGCGCGGCGGGCAGATCTTCGGCAACGAGCGTGCCCTGAATCAGCAGATCCTTGTAAACGACTCCGGGGCTGGTGGCCTGCACCGTGAGATCTTTGAATTCGTCGCCCAAGCCGACGTGGAGGTCGATGCGGCCGTGGTCGCCGAAGCTCTCGACGGGCTTGCCGGTCTTAGTGCTCAGCGCGTAGATATATTGATCGATGCCGACGAATAACCGGCGCTCATCGCCCGCGCCCCACCAGGCCATGCCGCGATTGCGGAGCTTCTGCGTGATCTTCTCACCGCGATGGGCATCGAAATCCCAGATCAGCTTGCCGGTTGCGCCGTCGAGCGCGACGACTCGCAGACGCGGCGTGGTGGCGTAGACGACGCCATCGAGCACCAGCGGATTGCACTGCATCTCGGAGCCTTCAAACTGATCGTTGGAATCGAACTGCCAGACGCGCTCGAGTTGCTTGACGTTGTTGCAGTTGATCTGATTGAGCGGTGAGTAATGCGTGCCGTGGTATCCGCCGACGATCGGCCAGTCGGCGTTGCGATTGCCGCCCGCCGCCACTGTCAGCACGGCGCCAGCGCACAGAAACAGGATCTGAAGCTTCATGGTTTCAATGCCAGATCCGATGGTTTCACACCCTGCGTGAATTCTTCCGAGGTGTAGGCGTGCGGATGATAGTCGCCGACCAGCCGCACATCGGCGCGAGCCGGAATTTGCGCCTCCATGCCGAGCGTCCAGTAGGCGGCGTTGACGAACAAGCGGCGCAGCGCTTCGCTCAGCAGATCGTCGGCTGCGCCCATGGTGGAGACGAAGACGCGCGCGTCTTTACCGGAGGCGGAGTGGTAGGAGTTGGTCCAGGCGACCGGCATCATCGGATCGTTCACTTTGCCGGAAACGGGCGGATCGTCGGGATGAAGACCGGAGAGCACCTGGCCGAGCAGCAGAGGCTTGCAGGTCGGTTTCATGGGCAGCGTTACTTCATAGACTTCGGTGGGAACCCAGATTTCACCGTTTTTGATGCCGCGCAGAATCGGACTGCCGGCGGCGCCCGGAGCGAAGAAGGCGCGCGTGCTTTGCTTGCCGTGAGCGCCGTGATGCGCCACCCAGGTTTCGCCGAGCACGTGACGTCCAAAGCCACCTTCCCAGCCAGGAATTTTACTGTCCCAGGACCACTTCTCGTATGTTTTGCTGATGCGGAGCTGGAACGGATGCGTGCCGGTACGAATGGCGAAGACGGGGCGTCCGGATTCGACGTAGTCGAGAATCCTTTTCATCTGATCGTCGGGCAGATCGCGCCAGCGCATGAACAGGACCAGCAGATCCGCATTCTCGAGCGGTTCGAGGCCGCGCAGGTCTTTGTTCTGGTGGGGATCGATGGTGCCGTCGGGCGCGAGCGGGAAGATGACGGTCGTCGAAAAACCGTGGCGGACAGAAAGAATCTTGGCGAACTGCGGCAGCGCTTCTTCGGAGTGGTACTCGCCGTCGTCGCCCGCGATCATGACGATGTGCCTGCCGCGTCCGGGGCCGTGCGTACCGGCGTAACTCACGCTTTGCGCGGTAAGCGGCGCGAGGGCGAGCGAGACAAGAATCGAGCAGGCGGCGAGCGAGACCTTCATCAACGAGGACGATTGTATCCAGATGTAAGCGAAACAACGACCGAAGTCAATCGAAACTTACAGTTCCATGAAATTTTATCGGACGTTCATGAAGTTTAGCAGGTGGGTTTGGTACAGGTGGTTCGTACTAAAGCCGCGAGTGACCGCAGAGGCGGAGGAAATTGCGTGTCAGCCGAGCGCGGCGGCGTTGACATTAGCGCGGCGCAATCGTTCGGCAAGCAGCCGGTTCTCGAGCCGTTTTTCGATCAGGCCGATGGTGATGCCGGCGAGTTCTTTGAGCGCGTGGCGGTCGATGCTGCCGGGAGCGCGCGGTTCGCGATCGATGACGCAGAGCGTGCCGACGGCGTAGCCATCGCTAGTGACCAGCGGTGCACCGGCGTAGAAACGAATGAAGGGTGGCCCGGTGACGAACGGGTTATCCCAGAAGCGCTGATCATCGAGCGCGTCGTGCACAATCATGACGTCCTTCTGCGTGATGGCATAGCCGCAGAAGGCTGGCTCGCGCGCGGTCTCACGAGTGTTGAGCCCGACGCATGCCTTGAACCACTGCCGGTTGGCATCGATCAGAGAGATGGTGGAGATATCGGTCTTGTAGAGGCGGGCGGCGAGCCGCGTGATGGCGTCGAAGAGCGGCTCGGATCCGGAGTCGAGGATCTCGAGGCGGACCAGCGCCTGCAGGCGTTGTGCTTCTTCGACCGGTATGGTTGCCTTTATCATCTCGGTACCTCAGGTTGAATTTGCGTTAGACCGGGCTCTCGGGCAGCACGCTCTCGGAAGCGAAGGCGACGTAATCCCTCAAGTCGCGCAGGTGGCGCTGGAGGGCGATCAGGTCTTCACGCTTTGCGGCTGCTTCGATGGCCTCTCCGATCCAGGTGATTTCGTCGAAGCCGAACGACTCCCCGCTGCCTTTCATGTTGTGGCCGAGCGTGCGCAGCTCAGCGAAATTGCGCTGGCGGATGAGGGCTTCGATCTTTATGAGCTCTTCGCGCCGGGCGGCAAGATAGCGATGCGCAATGGCTTCCAGTCCGATGGGAATTTCGGGCGCTTTCCGCTGGCGCGAGCCGGAACCCGAGGCAGCGAGCCCGGCCAGTTGCTCGGTGAAACGGGCGGAACGGTAGCCCTCGACGGCCTCGATCAATCTGGCTTTCGAGATCGGTTTCGAGAGATGCCCGTTGCAGCCAGCCTGATAACTGCGCGCGGCGTCTTCGACCAGGGCGTTGGCGGTGAGAGCGATGACCGGCACCTCGGGCGCTTCCTGCTCGCGTTCCCAGGCGCGGATGGCTTTTGTTGCCGACAAGCCATCGAGGAGCGGCATGTGCATGTCCATCAGGATCAGATCGAAGTTTTGGCTTTTGCGGCGTGCGATGGCATCGAGACCGTTTTCAACGAAAGTCAGCGCGTACCTGCTCTTATCGAGATAAGCGGCGATGAGGAAGCGATTGTCTTCTGAATCATCGGCAACCAGGACCCGCAGGGGTGGTTCCGGGGCGACTGGCTGCGCGGCGTTGGTGTATTGGGCGGGTGTGCTCGCGGCATGGCTCAAGGTGTAGGTATGGCCAGATTCGAAAGCCGCTGGCGGGTTGTCGCGCGCGGGCACGATCGGATTTTCCGCGCGGCCGAAAATCGCATCGAAACGGAACGTGCTGCCTGCGCCGGGCGTGCTTTCGACCGAGATCTGGCCGCCCATGCGATGGATCAGGCGACGGGCGATGCCGAGGCCGAGTCCGGTGCCGCCGAAGCGGCGGGTGGTGGAGCTCTCGGCTTGTGTGAAGTCTTCGAAGATAGAGGCTAGTTTGTCTGCCGGAATGCCGACGCCGGTATCGATGACGGTGAACTCCAGATGCACGGCCGACTCAGCGGGACGCTGACGCACTTCGAGGGTGACGCCGCCCTGGGAGGTGAATTTCACGGCGTTGCCGAGCAGGTTGAGCAGAATCTGCTGCAGGCGCGCGGGGTCGCCCGAGAGCGCGGTGCATGTGCCGGGCTCGATGCGGGCTGCCGCGCTGATCTGCTTTGCCTTCGCCCTGGGAACGACCAGTTCCATGGTTCGCTCGATGGTGTCTTCGAGAGCGAAATCGGTCTGCTCGAGCTCGAAGCGCCCCGATTCGATTTTGGAGAGATCGAGGATGTCGTTGATCAGCGTTAAGAGCGTGGATCCGGCGCGGCGGAAGCGTCCGACGTACTCGCGCTGTGCGGGGTCGAGATTGGTGTCCCAGAGCAGGTCGGCCATGCCCAGGATGGCATTCATGGGCGTGCGAATCTCGTGGCTCATAGCGGCCAGGAAGCTGCTTTTGGCTTCGTTGGCGGATTCGGCGCGCTCGCGTTCTTCGATCAGCAGATCTTCGATCTTCTTTTGATCGCTCAGGTCGCGCGTGATTTTGGAAAAACCGGTCAACTCGCCATCTGAGTTGCGGATGGCGGTGATGAGTATATCGGCCCAGAAGCGCGAACCGTCCTTGCGGATGCGCCAGCCCTGCTCGCTGTATTGATCATGGGTCGCCGCAAACTCCAGCTCGAAAGCCGGATGACCGCTGGCGGCGACGTCTTCGGGATAAAAGATCGAGAAATGCCGGCCGATAATTTCCTCGGCCTGATAACCTTTGAGGCGCTCAGCGCCCGCGTTCCAGGTGGCTATGCGGCCGTCGCGATCGAGCATGAAGATGGCGTAGTCCTTGACGCCTTCGACCAGCTGGCGGTAGCGACGCTCGCTTTCGGCGAGCTGTGCAGAGCGCTCTTCGACGCGGCGCTCAAGCTCGCTGTTCATGCCAAGTATTCGGGCTTCGAGCTGCTTGTAGTTTTCGACGTCGGTGGAGGTGCCGAACCAGCGCATGACCGCTCCGGCCTGATTGCGGACGGGAACGGCCCGCGAGAGGTGCCAGCGATAGACGCCATCGGAGCGCCTCAGCCGCACCTCGCATTCGAAGAGAACGCCGCACAGGAAAGCTTCGCGCCATTCGCCCTGATAGCGATCCAGGTCGTCGGGATGAATGACGGATAGAGCCTCTTCGAGGCGGCTGGTACCGGTGTACTCATACCAGCGCCGGTTGAATTGCTGAACATTGCCGTCGGCGCCGGCGGTCCAGACAATCTGGGGCATGGCATCGGCCATCTCGCGCAGCTCGCGTTCGCTGCGGGCCAGGCCCAGTTCGGCGTGCTTGGAGGCGGTGATGTCGAAATTGACACCCGCCATGCCGATGATCTGCTGCTTCTCGTTGCGCAGTACGTCGCCGCGGCCTGCAATCCAGCGGGTCTTGCCGCCGGGAGTGGTGATGCGAAATTCGGCGCGATATTCGCCCGTGCCGGCGAGGGACCTTCTTAGCTTGGCCTCGAGCTCGGGAAGATCTTCGGTGAAGACGATAGAGCGAAACGCGCCGAAACTGGGGAGTTTCTCAGCCGGTTTGCCGAACACTTGCTCGACGGGACCGGTCCAGCTGACGCAGTCGTTCTCGGGAGTCCAGGACCAGAGCGCGACCTCGGAGAGATCGAGACCGGTTGCGAGCTGCTGTTCGGCGCGGGCGGCGACAGCGGAGGCCTCAACTCGTGCCAGTTCGGCGAGCTTGCGTTCGGTGATGTCGAAATTGACGCCGTTCAGGCCTACCGGACGGCGCGCCTCATCGTAGGTGACGGTGGCTTTACAGGCGACCCAGCGCATTTCGCCGGAGGGCCAGAGGACGCGGAATTCGATATCGAGCGGCTTGCCGGTGGCGAAAGAGGCGTCGGTGGCCTGCTTGTTGGCCTGTACATCGGCGGGATGCTGGCGGGCGCGGAACCAGGAGCCAGGCCCTGAGCCTTCGCGGCCCGGTTCGCCATAGAGTGCCCAGACCATGGGATGAGCGGTGACCTGATCGGTGGCGGCGTTCCAGCTGAAATCGCCGATGGCGGCGGCGCGGAAGACTTTCTCGAGGCGACGTTCGCGTTCGCGGGTTTCGGATTCGGCGGCGGTGCGGGCTTCTTCTGAGCGCTCGAGTGCGCCGGCACTACTCCAGATCAGGAAACTGAAGACGAGCGCGTTGGCGAGCGCAAAAAGGGCCAGGCCGAAGAAGGTGTCGTAAAAACTATGGAGCTGTCCCTGGAGGCGCAGCCAGCCGAGCGCGACCGGAATGAGCAGGCCGGCGGGGAGCAGACGGCGAGCGGTGATTCCACCGGGCCCGGAGGCCGAGACGACGCGCATCAAGCCTTGTCGCGGAGATTCGAACAGAATCGCCAGGCTGAGCAGATAGAAGCAAAGCGCGGTGGGCGCCGACATCACCGATTGCGAAGTAAGCCGGTACTCGAGCGATGCGCCGTACAGGCGGATCAGAAAATCGAAGAGGCTGAAGACAGAGGTGAGGACGGCAAAGCCGTGGGCCAGGGCGACTGCCCGCCGGGACTGCACGAGCAAGATCGCCGAGCCGGTCAGCACCGCGGCGAAAGCGGTGGCGAGCGGCATGCGTCCGGGCTGTGGCGTCAGGGGGAGAATGCGGTGGAGGAGAGCCGCGATGCCGAGAGTGATGCCGGTCAACTGCTCGATGCAGCCGGCGATGCCGAAGAAGAGAACGATGGCGGGAAACAGCTGCCAGCCGGTGCGGCGTTCGCGTCCGGCGAGGAGTCCGGCTATTGCGGCGAGCAGCATCAGAACGGTGCTCGGACCGACGAGTCCGGTGCGGGTGTTCAATATGCTGCTGCCCGAGAGCTCGAGAACACAAACCGCGAGTACAACCAGGGCAGCCGCAAAGATGAGAATGCGCGCGCGACGCTGAAAGATGGGCTGCATGTCGCGCTGGGGCAGCAGCGGGACGGAGACACGCTTCTGGAAATACCAGACGGCCAGCATCCCGAGTCCCGTGATGGCCGCCAGCAGAACGAGAAACAGGAGCGCCACGCTCGAATAGGCCGATCGCACGATTTGAACATCCTGTATCGATCGCAACAGGATGCGGGTGGAGGGCGCGCCGTCCACGGTGGTTCGGGTGGTGCAGATACCCGTTACGAGAAGCTGCGTCCCTGCCTCAAAACCGATTCCTCCGGCGGGAAGAGTGCCGGCAAGCAGCATCTGGAAAGTACGGGAGCCGGATCGCAGACGCCAGAGTTCGCCGCGGCTGCTGGCCAGCCGGTCGACAACCGTTCCCTGCAGACGAACCAGCCTGGCCTCATATGGAGTGAAAGTGAAGCCGTCGCGCTCAACGACCAATTGCGAGGCCTCAATCGAAACCGGTTGCGGCTCGGCGACGCGGCCGATGGGCGTGATGGTGGTGTTGACGAGCGTCGGCATCCGTTCGGCGGGCGAGACGAAGCCCAGGACGGAGACGCGCGCACCGGGAGTGAACGTCGGGTTCAAACTGTCGGCGATTCGCATTGCGCCGGTTTGGTCCTGGAGATAAAGGACATGCTCGGGGGGATCGTAGGTGACGGTCGCTTCGATGCGCACACGGTGGGCGGGCGCTCCATCCTGCCCGAAGCGCAGTAATTTCGCGATGGGCGACACGGGCAGGACGGATGGTTCGGGCGCGGGCTTGAGAATTTCGATGTCGGTCAGCCTGGGTGCGAAAAGCCGGATGCCGACCAGTTGCTGATTGTCGTTGAAGATGGTTCCTGCGACACCGGCAATGCGCACTTCGCTGTCGACCAGTTTTCCGGCGAGATCCTCCGCGTCCTGACCGGTGAAGTTCAGAACGTGAACCGCGATCGAACCGCCGTCGGTCTGCAGATCGGCACGCAGGATATTGCGGCCCCAGATGTTTTCGATTTTGGCCGAGCGAATCACACCGGTTACAGTGACGCGGGTGCTATCGAGCGATCCGGTTACCAACTGGCGATAAGAAACCGGGCGTGCTTCGGGGAGCGTGGCGGTCCGAACAATATCGATGTGTTGGCTGAGGATGATCGGTGCAAACAGCCCGGGCTGAACGCGGCCGGTGAGGTCGATTTCGTCGCCGATCTGGACCGGTGCTGACTCCTGTCGGTCGATCGAGATGGCGCCCGAGGCATCCTGCAGAAAGAACGAGTTTTTCCAGCCGGAGAATGCGGTGATGACGCCGTGGACGCGGATCGGGCGTGCGCTGCCGGGTTTTTCCGGGCCGAGCTTGCGGACTTCTCCGAGTGGGCTTTGGACCTGCGCCGTGGCCGGGCGTGTGCCGCCCAGAATGGCGAGTATGAGCAGGGCTTGAAATAACCGCGAACAGTGAGACAGAACGGTGACTATCCTTCGTCTCAACAGTGGCGCAGGGTCGGAAATTATTGCTCCCGGATTTTGAGAGGGTTACGGGAAAAAGAGGAAAAAACTGCGATAATGGATGCTGCCTGCGCAGCCGGGCGGCCGCTGGCCATGCGAATGGCGAGAGGAAAGTCCGGTCTTCCCAGGGCAGCATGCCGGCTAACGGCCGGGGGTGCGCGCTCAAAGCGCGTGTCACGGAAAGTGCCACAGAAAAGATACCGCCTTGCCTGGCGAGAGTCGGGCGGGGTAAGGGTGAAAAGGTGCGGTAAGAGCGCACCGCGAGGCGAGTAATCGTCCTTGGCAGGGAAAACCCCATGTGAAGCAAGACCAAATAGGGGAGGAGGAGCGGCCCGCTCCGTCTTTTTTGAGTCTTCGCCTCGCTGAGAGGCGCGGGCTCATTATTTGTTGAGTCTTCGCCTCGCTGAGAGGCGCGGGCTCATACCACTCCCGGGTAGGTCGCTGGAGCCGTTCAGTAATGGACGGCCTAGAGGAATGGCTGCCGCCGCCGGCAGAGATGCGGGCGGGACAGAAACCGGCTTACAGGCTGCGCAGGTTTTTTGTTTTATATCGAGGCTCGATGACGTGAGCCTCAACTCACCCTTTCCGAGCCGATATCGCACAACAAAAGCAAGGCATTTGTCAGTGCCGCGCGGGCGACAGTAGCCGAATGCGCCTGTATGAGTGCCTAGACAACTCCACTTCGCCTGATCACTGCGTGGGCTTTAGGGCGTATCCCATATAAAGAATTTTCAAATCGTTGCTCTCGACGAGCTTGAACCTTTGGCCAAACTCCTTATAGCCGATTTTGCCCTTCGCCCTCTTTCGGAGGATGCTGATCATTGCTGGCATGCTTACGTTTGGAGATGTCCCACGAAATTCCTTGAACTCGAAGCCGGTCTGCACGAGCAATCGTTTCAATTCTTCCGGCCGGATGAACATTTTCCAGTGGTGAAGCCGCGGCGGCATGAAGGCCGTTGTCCTCCATTCCTGCCAGATCTTGATAGCAACCAGCTTGCTGAGGAACGTGCGGTTCAGCGTGTCGAAAAAGAACACGCCGCCCGGTGCCGTCACCCGGTAAATTTCGCTGATCACCTTGGGCAAATCGCGCACGTGCTCCAGCACGTCGCAACAATACACAACCGGATAAACGTCGTTGGGAAAAGGAATAGATTCTCCGGTTCCCCTCTGGTACTGTATCGGCAACCCCGCGGATTGCGCATGTTGTCTGGCCGTATTCAGCGATTGTTCCGAAGGATCAATGCCAGTCACGCGAAAGCCGATCGCGGCAAATTCCTCCGCAAGAATGCCGCCCCCACAGCCAACATCCAGCGCCGCTGTACCCTGAACTTTGAGCCTCAACGCCTGGTCCAAGATTCTTCGGAAATATCCAACACGGGCCGGGTTCACCGAGGATTTGAGCAGGTGCAGACATTGATTTTCATCCCACCAGATATCGCCTGCCTCGTCGTAGAGGGCATTGTTGATTTGCGCGTAGATGTCATCCGAAGCGGGTTGCATCAGGGGCGCTCCAGTATTACTGGCTTGCGAATCCAACGGCCGTGAGGGTAGGTTCGAGATTTTAGCAAACCGGCTGTGTCGTCGGCGATCCGGACAGAACTCCGGCATTATCCAACGCCGGTAGTCCGACGGCGTAGATGTATGCTCCGCGCACAGAGCGGATAACGATAGCTGGCGCTAACGCGATCTTTCCGCTTTGCGCCGCGCCGTCAGCGTCCGCGATGACCGCGCTTCGGGCGCGTTCCCGCCGTCCGTTTACCGGCACTATCACCGGGAAAGGAGCGATGAACACGCCTGTTCGGAGCCGCGCTATCGGGATGTGCGTTGGCTTTGGCCAACTCGGCCGCTTCCTGCACTATGTCCGCCGTTACCGTCCGCCGCTCAAGCAAAACCTTGCATTCTTGCTCGATACGGCGCACCGCGCCTCGCTCCGACTTCATACTGAAGGTGGATGCGGCTCCTCTTTGGCCAGCGCGCCCTGTGCGGCCTACACGATGGATGAAATCCGTCGGCGCTTGCGGAAGGTCATAGTTCACAAGATGGGCCACGCTGTCGATGTGGATGCCCCGAGCTGCAACGTCAGTCGCCACCAAAATTCTGTACCGGCCGTCGCGAAATCCCGCCAAAGCTTGATTCCGCTGGTTCTGTGTGCGGTCACCGTGCATCGCTACGGCGGGTAAGCCCAGCCGCGAGAGCCGCTTTGCAAGCCGGTCGGTTCCGCGCTTGGTTCGAGCGAACACCATAAATGATCCGTCGTTCTGACCCAGCATGTGACGCAGCAAGGCAAGCTTTACGTGATCCTCCACCTCATACACATGCAAGTCAACTACATCGGGCGTAGCCATCTTCGATCCGCCGACGGAAATGCGAACCGGGTTCTTAGAGTGACGGGTGATGAGGCGCTCGACGTCCTTCTCCATCGTGGCCGAAAAGAACAAGCTCTGCCTCGCACTTGGCAACACGGATAGAATCCGTTCGATTGCCGGAAGAAAACCCATATCCAGCATGCGGTCCGCTTCATCCAAGACCAGCACTTCGACAGCGTTGAGTTTCACCAGTTTCCGATCGAGGAAGTCCTCGAGCCGCCCAGGCGTTGCAATTACCACGTGCGCGCCTCGCCGTATCGCGCTTAATTGCCCCTGTTCGCTCAGGCCGCCCACAGCTACAGCCGCCCGCAAGCCGGTGTTCAGCGAAAGCTTTGCGAAAGCGTCCGAGATCTGAACTGCTAACTCTCGTGTTGGGCTCAGGATCAGAGCTCGTACCGACGCTACAGCCGGAACGTTTTTTTCCGCGTCCAAGGCTTTAAGCAGGTTTTCGATCAGCGGAAGCAAAAAGGCGAGAGTCTTGCCAGTGCCTGTCTGTGCAGTGGCGATCACATCGGCGCCAGTCAGCGCCGGCGGAATCGCTCGGGCTTGCACCGGCGTCGGTTCAGTCAAGCAGTTCCGGTTCAGATTCACCTGAACGGGCTGCGACAAGGGTAATTCGTTGAATCGTGTCATAGTTTGCAAAAGGATGTACGCCGAGTACCGGAATGACGCCCTTAAGCCAACAATTCAGAGATTCAACTTTGCTGAACCTGGAGAATTCGAGGTAAGTGAAGAAGACTCACTTGACGAAGGACGAATAGAACGGAAGGCCTCTTGAGTATACCAGCAGTTCGATTGGCCCGAGGACGGGGACGTACCTACTCAGGACGTATTCCACTTGACACGCCCGTCGAATCGGTACCATTCATCACTAGGAATTCCGGATGGCCGCGGTCGCCTCGGCCCTTTACAATTGTGCAGTGCGCGCGCCCCGGGGCCAGGAAGTCCGCCGGGCCGTGAATTGATAAAATTGAAACTCGCATGGCAATCAGCAAAGAGCTGCTGGACATCCTGGTCTGTCCGGTGTGCAAAGCCAAGGTTCTGCTGAAAGAGGATGGCAGCGGGCTGAAGTGCGTCGCCTGTCATCGTGTCTATCCGGTGCGTGACGATATTCCGATCATGCTCAAAGACCAGGCCACGATCGAACCGGAGTAGGCGAGGGTCATGACTGTTCTCGACAAGCTGCCTGAGCGTGCGCGCGTCGCCATTATCCGGCTGCGCTCGCTGGGCGATTGCGTACTCACCACGCCCGCGATCGCGCTGCTCAAGGAGGCGCGGCCCGACCTCGAGATCGGCGTGGTGGTCGAAGACCGCTTTGCGGAAGTGTTCGCGGGCAATCCGGCCATTGCGCAGATTATCGAGCCGACCTGGCAGGCGCTGCGGCGCTGGAAGCCCGCTCTATGCGTGAATCTGCACGGTGGAACGCGCAGCCAGGTGATGACTGCGCTTTCGGGCGCCCGCTGGCGTGCGGGATTCGCGCATCACTCGACCACGCTTGCCTACAACATCCGGATCCCGCGGGCGCAGCGGATTTTAGGAGTGCATCGGCGGGTGCACACGGCCGAGCATCTGGCTTCGGCCTTTTTTGCGCTGGGCGTTCCGATCAAAGCCGTTCCGCGGGCGCAGCTTTTCGCGCGTGAGACGCCGTTGAGCGATAAGCACGCCGTGCTTCACCCTTTCGCCTCTGCACCGGAAAAGCAATGGGCGGCCGAGCGCTTCACCGAAGTCGCGCGCTACCTGCAACTGTGGAACATTACGCCCGTGTTTCTGGCCGGGCCGAATGACGACACGGCTCCGTTTGCGCCGCATGCCGTGCTCAAAGGCTCGCTCGAACAGGTGAAGGGGGTGCTCGCCAATGCCGCGCTGTTCATTGGCAACGACAGCGGTCCGGCGCACATGGCGGCGGCGTTCGGCGTGCCGTCGCTGGTTCTTTTCAGCACCTCGGATGCGGCGATCTGGGGTCCGTGGCAGACCGAATCGGAAGTGATCGTGACGCGCGACGGGATTGATAAAGTGAGCGTGTCGCGGGTGATTGCGGCGCTCGAGCGGCTGCTGACCTTCACCGAGGCGCACGCTTGAAAGAGCTCTCGCGGCTGCTCCGATACGCGCGGCCGTACCTGGCGGCGCTGGCGGTTTCGGCGATCCTGATGTCGATCGTGGGCATGTCGCAGGCCATGATCCTGCGCCTGATCCCGCTGGTGTTCGATCGCGTGCTCGATCCCAACAAGCCCGATACACCGGCCAAACTATTTTCGATACCGCACACTCACTTTACCGTTTACCTGCAGGATCTCTTCCCTGCCACGGTACACAACATCTGGACGATTGTGGCTTTCAGCCTGATCGCCTGCTTTCTCGCCAAAGGGTTGAGCGACTATGCCGGAAACTACTTAGTGAATTACGCCGGCATCAGCGCGGTGAACGATCTGCGGCAGGAAGTCTTCGATCGCGTGCTGCATCAGGACGCGCATTTTTTCGAAGATCATACGACCGGGCAGATCATGTCGTCGATCATGAACGACATCGATCGGATCCAGGTTTCGACTTCGACCATGCTGGCCGACTGGCTGCGGCAGTTCTTCACGGCGCTGTTTACGCTGCTGTTTATTGTGTCGGTGAACTGGAAGCTCTCGCTGATCAGCCTGCTGATTGTGCCGGTGGTGGCGGTGCTCACGACACGGCTCGGGCGGCGCATACGCAAGACGACGCGGCAGGTGCAGGACCGCACGGCGAGTCTGAACCAGATTCTGCAGGAGACGATCAGCGGGCACCAGGTGGTGAAGAGTTTCGGAGCGGAAGATTTCGAGTCGAAGCGCTTCCGGCTGGCTTCGGCGCGCTGGAAGAGCGGGAATCTGAAATACACGGCGCACCAGGCGCTGGCTTCGCCCATTATCGAACTGTTTGGGGCGTTTACCGTTTTGATGCTGCTGTACCTGGCGCGCCAGCAAGCCAAGCACACCGGGATGACGGCAGGCGATTTCACTGCGTTTGTGGTGGCGCTGGTGATGCTGTATGAGCCGATCAAGCGGCTGACCAACATCCACAACATTTTCCAGCAGGGGCTGGGCGCGGCGCAGACGGTGTTTCGCTATCTAGACACGCAGCCGGATGTGATGGATGCGCCCGACGCCAAGGAACTGGCCCGACTCGAAGATTCCATTCGCTTCCGCAAGGTTGTGTTCTGCTACCCGGGCGCGCCGGACCGCTGCATTCTCGACGGGGTGGATCTGGAGGTGAAGGCGGGCGAGATCGTGGCCGTGGTGGGTCCGAGCGGTGCGGGCAAGACGACGCTGGTGAACCTGGTTCCGCGCTTCTATGACGTGACGGCGGGCGCGATCCAGATAGACGGCATCGATCTGCGCGATTACAAACTGAGCAGCCTGCGTGAAAACATCAGCATCGTTTCGCAGGAAACATTTCTTTTCAACGATACGGTTTTCGACAACATCGCTTATGGCAAGCCGGATGCGAAAGAAGAGGAAGTAATCGCGGCTGCGAAAACGGCGCTGGCGGATGAGTTTATCGAGCGGCTGCCGGACGGCTACCGGACGGTGATTGGCGAGCGCGGAGTAAAGCTCAGCGGCGGACAGCGGCAGCGGCTCGCGATTGCGCGCGCGCTGCTCAAGAACGCGCCGATTCTGATTCTGGATGAGGCGACATCCCATCTCGACAGCGAATCGGAGCGGCTGGTGCAGGCGGCGCTGACCGAACTGATGAAGAAGCGCACGGTGCTGGTGATCGCGCACCGGCTCTCCACGGTGCGTGATGCGAGTCGCATCGTGGTGCTCGATCAGGGACACATTGTCGAAACGGGCACGCACGAAGAACTGCTGGCCGGACGCGGCTTGTACCGGCATCTATACGAGCTGCAGTTCGCCGGAACCAGCGCCGGATGAAATCGCCCGTTCGCAGCATGACCGGCTTTGCCTCGCACCGGGCGCAAACGAGCGCGGGCGAGCTGACGATCACGCTGCGCAGCGTGAACCATCGCTCGCTCGATATTCATTTCCACGCGGGCGCGGATTTCGCGGCCTTTGAGAATGAGATCCGGGCAGTGCTCAAGCAGCACGTGGCGCGCGGCCATCTAGAGGTGCGGCTGTCGCTTGAACGCCGCGCGGAGAGTGCGCGAGTTGGGCTAAACCGCGAGCTGCTGAATGCCTATGTCGCGGCGTTCCGGGAAGCAGCGTACGAGCTACAGCTGATCTCGCAGCCGGATCTGAACGTGATGCTCGGGTTGCGCGGGGTGGTGGAAGAAAGCAGCGGGCGTGACGAACTTCCCGAGAATTTTCTGCCGGAGCTATTGGCCGGCCTGGAGCAGTGCGCGCGAGAGCTCAACGAGCATCGTGAGCGGGAAGGCGAAGCGCTGCGAGAAGAGATCAGCCGGCAGCGGGCAGATATCGCCGCTGCTACCAGGCGGATTGCGGAATTGCGGGAGCGGATTTTGCAGGAGTTTCAAGAGCGGCTGCGCACGAAACTCGGCGAACTGCTGGCTGCGGCAGAGATCAGCCAAGCGCGCGTGCTCGAGGAAGCGGCTCTGCTGGCCGACCGCTCCGATATTCAGGAAGAACTGGTGCGGCTCGGAGCGCACCTCAACGAGCTTGAAAAGCTGGTGACCGAAGGAGGCGAGATCGGCAAGCGCCTCGATTTTCTGGCGCAGGAGATGAACCGGGAGGCGAACACAACACTTTCCAAGAGCGCCAATGCAGGCGAACCGGGGCTGGCGGTGACTACTCTGGGATTAGAGATCAAGGCTAAGATCGAAAAGATACGGGAACAGGCACTCAATCTTGAATAAACAGCCTTATTCCATGACGGTGCCGGAAGGGGACCGCCTGGAGCCGACCGCCCGGCGCAGGACCACGGTATTCATCATCTCGGCACCCTCGGGCTCGGGCAAATCGACGCTCGTGGCACGCCTGCTGGCAAGCAATCCTTCGCTGCGCTTCTCGGTTTCCTACACGACGCGCAAGCCGCGAGGCAACGAGAAGCCGGGCGAGAGCTACGTCTATATCACGCGCGAGGAGTTTTTGCGGCGCATCGATCGCGGCGAATTTCTGGAATACGCGGATGTCTTCGGGAACTACTACGGCACGCACCGCGAAGTACTGGAACAGGCTCAGGCCGAGGGCAAGGACCTGATTCTCGACATCGACGTGAAAGGTGCGCGACAATTAAAGGAGCGGATCCCGGAAGCGGTAACGATCTTCATTCTTCCCCCTTCGCGTGACATACTGGAGCAGCGGCTGCGCGCGCGCTCGGAGGACGCCGAAAGCGTCATTGAGCGACGATTGCAGGAAGCGGCCGAGGAGTTGCGCAATTACCGGCAGTACGATTACGTGCTGGTGAACCATCAGGTAGAGGAATCGACCTCGACGCTCGCGGCTATTGTGCGGGCCGAACGCAACCGGCGCATTCGCATGGAAGAGCAGATCCGGCCGATTCTCAAGAGTTTCGAGGAGCGGCCGCCGTCGCTGTTCCGTTAAGCAACAAGTTTGGAGAGTATTCGATTTATGGCAGACAGACCCAGGCCGAACGCGACCTACAGCATCCCGGAAGACGAGAGCGCGAGCACGTACCGCTTCATCATTGTGGCGGCCAAGCGCGCGCGCCAGTTGCAGAACGGGCAGCGCAGCGTATTGCCGGCCGCCAATCGCAAGCCGACTACGCTGGCCATGGAAGAGACGCGGCGCGGACTTGTTCCCTTCACCGATCTGGCGCGCGAGCAGGAACAGGCACCCGCAGAAGCCGAGTAAACGCTCTCGCATATGCGCGTTGTTCTCGGAGTCGGCGGCGGGATCGCGGCATATAAAGCCGCCGAACTGGTTCGGCAACTCGAGCAGCGCGGGCACGACGTTCAGGTCGTGATGACGCGCGCCGCGCGGGAGTTTATTCAGCCGCTCACCTTCGCCGCGCTGACGGGCAAAAAGGTCATCACCGATCTTTTCTCGGGCGAAAATGCCAACGATACGCTGGCGAGCGCGGTGGAACACATCGGCGTGGCACAGAATCACGACGTGCTCGTGGTAGCGCCTGCAACGGCCGACCTGCTGGCGAAGTTCGCGACCGGGCAGGCCGACGATTTTCTGACGACGCTGCACCTGGCCTTTACCGGCGCGGTGGTGCTGGCGCCTTCGATGAATACGGCGATGTGGGAGCATCCGGCGACGCAGCAAAATCTGGAAACGCTGCGTGCGCGCGGCTGCTTTGTCATTCAGCCGGACGAAGGCTGGCTGGCCTGCGGCACCACGGGCGCGGGGCGGTTTCCGGATCCAGAGCGCATCGCTGCGGAGGTCGATCTGCTGACGGAACAGAAGAAGGATCTGGCCGGGGAATCGGTGCTCATCACGGCCGGGCCCACACAGGAGGCGCTCGATCCGGTGCGCTATATCAGCAATCGCTCGAGTGGGAAGATGGGTTTTGCGCTGGCCGAAGCAGCTGCCCGCCGTGGCGCGCGCGTCACTCTCGTGGCCGGGCCGGTGCATCTGAACGCGCCGCCTAATGTGCGGCTGATCCCGGTGCGCACGGCGCAGGAGATGCGCAGAGCGGTGCTCGAGAGTCTGGAGAGCGCGACGATCATTATCAAGAGCGCGGCGGTGGCTGATTATTACCTGGCTGAGGTGCCGAAACAGAAGCTCAAAAAAACCGCGACGCGGCTCTCGCTCGAACTCGATCCGACGCCGGATATTCTGGCCGAAATTGGCGAGAAAAAAGGCGACCGGCTGCTGATCGGATTCGCGGCCGAAACCGATAACCTCATCGGCGAAGCGCGGCGCAAGATGGCGGCCAAGCACTGCGACATGCTGGTGGCGAACCTGGTGAACCGCGAAGGTCTCGGCTTCGACTCCGACCGGAACGAAGTGGATATCATCACAGGCTCGGGGAAGACGGTGCACGCGGGGCCGGCGGATAAGAAGGAAGTTGCCGAAAAGATTCTGGATCAGGTCGCGATGCTGCGGCTTTCGCTGAGCACGGCGGAAACGAAGAGTTGACATTTCGAGCGATCGAACGTGCGAATGACCGCGGAACAACTTCGTAGCCGGCTCGAGTTTTATCGGGACCTTGGTATTGAATACATCTACAACCGCATTGGACAGACGCTTGCCGAAAGCGCGCCTGAACCGGTGCCTGAACCCGTAAAGGTTGCGCCCGTGACGGTTCTGCCCACGCTGGAACCTGCCGGCGATTCGCTCGACCAGATCCGGCTCGATATCGGCGAATGCCGACGCTGCCGGCTGGCGGAAGCGCGCCACTCGATTGTGTTCGGCTCCGGGAATGAGAAAGCGCGGATTGTTTTTGTCGGCGAGGGACCGGGCGCGGATGAGGACGAACAAGGGCTGCCGTTCGTGGGGCGCGCCGGGCAACTGCTCACCCAGATGATCGACAATACGGCGGCCAAAGAAGGCATCCCGATTCGACGCGCCGATGTTTACATCTGCAACGTGGTGAAGTGCCGCCCGCCGGAGAATCGCACTCCCCTTCCCGACGAGATGCAGACCTGCGGCCAGTTTCTCTACCGGCAACTGCTCGCCATCCGGCCCAAAGCAATTTGCGCGCTGGGTGCGACTGCCATGAAAGCTCTACTCGATACCAAGGAGGGCATCACACGGCAGCGCGGGAGATGGCACAAGTGGCGCGACATTCCGGTGATGGTGACCTATCATCCGTCCTATCTGCTTCGTCAATATAATCAGCAGGCCCGGCGCGAAGCCTGGGAAGACTTGAAGACGCTTTTTCATTACGTCTATGATTAGCCGGCATTCGAGATGAGCTTCGCTGGCGGGCTTTTTCTGACGTTTGAAGGCATCGAGGGCTGCGGGAAGACGACGCAAATGCGCTTGTTAGTCGAGCGGCTGCGCGGGCTCGGGTATCGCGTGACGGAGAATCAGGAGCCGGGCACGACCGCCATCGGTAAACAGATTCGCCGCGTTCTGCTCGATCCGGAGAACAGCGAGATGGCGCCGGTCGCCGAGCTGCTGCTGATGTTCGCGTCGCGCGCGCAGGCTGCGGCCGAGATCATCCGGCCGGCGCTGGCACGCGGGGAGATTGTGGTGAGCGACCGCTTCACCGATTCGACTCTGGCGTATCAGGGTTACGCGCGCGGGCTCGGATTTGATCTGGTGCGGACCGCTCATAGACTGGCTCTGGATGAGCTGCAGCCGCAGCGTACGATTGCGATCGATCTGGATCTCGAGACGGCGCTTCGCCGGGCTCATCGGCGTAACGCGGCAACGAGCGATGAGGAGTCGCGCATTGACCGGCAATCGTTTGATTTTCATGCGCGGGTGCTGGAGGGGTATCGCCGCGTCGCCGAGTTGGAGCCCGAGCGTTTCCGTTTTGTCGACGGCTCGGGGAGTGAACAGGAGATCGCGGGACGAGTCTGGGCCGAGATCGAACCGCTGTTGAGGAAATAAGCAATGTTTCCGGATTTTTATGGCAACCGTTTCGCAGCGGAAACGCTGGCCCAGATGATCGAGCGCGGCCGGATTGCGCAGACCATTCTGCTGGCTGGACCCGAGGGCGTCGGGAAAGCCACGCTGGCACGCCGTTTCGGCGCGGCGCTGCTGGGCGATGCGCGCAAGATCGAGCAGGATGATCTGAGTCTCGAAGGCAATCGCGAGATCATCGAGCAACGCGAGAAATGGACGGCGGAAAAGCGCAACGAAGATCCGCTGCTCTTCTCGACGCATCCCGATTTTGTAACCTTTGCGCCGGAAGGACCGCTGCGGCAGATCGGCATCCCGCAGATGCGGCTGCTGCGGGAGCGGGCGTCTTTCAAACCGACGCGCGGCGCGCATCGCGTGTTTCTGATCGACCATCTGGAGCGCGCCAACGAGCAGGCAGCCAACTCGCTGCTGAAAGTTCTGGAAGAACCGCCAGAGCACCTGGTGATTATCGCCACCGCTGAAAATCTGTACGATCTGCTGCCTACGATTCGCTCGCGGGCGGTGGTGCTCGAAATGCGCCGACTTGATGCGGAGGAAATGGCTGCTTTTGCCGCGGCTCGAAAGCTGCCGGATGCAGAGCTGCGGAGTTTGCTTGCGGAGGGAGCTCCGGGGGTTGCGGCAACGCTTGATCTCGGGGTGTATCAGGCGCGCCGGGAACTGCTTGTCAAAGCTTTCGAGTGCGCGGCCGGGGTTTCGCCGTTTGCGAGCTGGATCCAGCACTCGGAAGGTTTTTCCATGAAGAAGTCGGAAAAGCTCGAGTTTTACCTGAAGCCGGCCTACGATCTGCTGGAAGATCTGCTGGCAGCGGTTTGCGGCCGGGAGCTGCGGCGGAACCGGGACATCCGCGGGGAACTGGGCCGTATTGCGGCCAAGGTGAATTTCGACTGGCTGGAAGAAGCCGCGCGCGCTCTGGATGAACTTGTACTGATGGTACGCCGAAACATTCAAAAAACAGCAGCGCTGGACGCTATGATTATTAAATTGCGAAACCGCTTGCAAACGGCAGGCACCTGAATGGACAAGGTTGGCGCGCCGGGCTGCGGATGAGGGAGACGGATATGGAGGAGGGGCGTTTGGAATCGCTCAATCGGAAGCCAGCCCGGGTCATGTCGGGCGATATGAAGGATGCGGGGCGCAGACCGCCGACCGCCAAGAAGTCGGCTCCTCCCGATCAGACCAACGCCGAGCAGTTCTATTACGCGAAGCAGATGCAGGGGAAGACGCACATGGTTGTTTTGCTCACAGACGGCGAGCAACTGGAAGGCGTGATTGAGTGGTACGACCGGGATTGCCTGAAGCTGAACCGTATTGGGGCGCCGAATCTGTTGCTCTACAAACACTGCATAAAGTACATGTACAAGGCAGGTCCGGAATAGAGCGATCGTTGAGTAGCATCCGGTAAACGTTTTCGCTATCATATAGGGGTTCGGATTCACATCCAGCATCGCGGACGGGCCCGCTCGGCCAGGTTACTGCGCGGCAGGCCGGTCACCTGGACGGTAAAACCCAAATAGAGTTTCAAGAAGGCTTTCTGGAAATGTACGCTGTAATAGAAACAGGCGGCAAGCAATACCGCGTCACGCCGGGACAGATGATTGAAGTGGATACACTGGCGGGCGATGTCGGCTCGGCGGTGGAGTTCGACCGCGTTCTGGCAATTTCGAACGAATCGAATGAGTTAAGCTTCGGCGAGGCGCTCGGTAACGCGCGCGTGCGCGGCAAGATTGCGGCTCACGGCCGGGGCGATAAAGTGATCGTGTTCAAGTTCAAGCGCAAGAAGCAGTACAAGCGCACGATCGGCCACCGCCAGAATTTCACGCGGGTGCAGGTGGAGGAGATCGTAGCCTAAGCGCTGCGAGCAGGGTCGTCAATGGCACATAAAAAAGGTTTAGGCAGTTCCAAAAACGGTCGCGATTCGAATTCGCAGCGGCTGGGCATCAAGGTCTTCTCAGGCGAATTTGTAACGGGCGGCTCGATCATCGTGCGGCAGCGCGGGACCCGCTACAAACCCGGAAAGAATGCCGGACTTGGCAAGGACGACACGATCTTTGCCACTGTGCCCGGCACGGTCGAGTTCCGCGACCGCGGGCGACTCGGAAAGTTCGTTAACATTATTTCGGAACAGAGCTAGTCTAAACCGATGTGCGCCAGGTTGTGCGCCGCGGTTCAGGGCAGGTTTCCTCGTGTTTATTGATGAAGTAGTCATCTCCGTGAAAGCCGGCGACGGAGGGAATGGCTGTTCAGCGTTCCGGCGCGAGAAGTTCGTGCCCAAAGGTGGACCGAGCGGAGGGGACGGAGGGCGCGGCGGCGATGTCAAGCTGGTCGCCAGCGAACACTACAACACCCTCCTGCACTTCCGATTCAATCCCGAACACACGGCCGAGCGCGGGCGGCATGGCGAAGGAAGCAACCGCACGGGCCGGGATGGAGCCGGGGTGGAACTGCCGGTACCCGTTGGGACGATCGTTTACAACGACGAGACGGGCGAGCAGATTTTTGACTTCACCGAACCCGGGCAAACGTTCGTGGTTGCGAGCGGTGGACGGGGCGGTAAGGGAAACGCGCGGTTCGCAACCTCTACAAATCAGGCGCCGACTGAATGCGAAGAAGGAAAACCGGGCGATGCGGTACGGCTGCGGCTGGAACTGAAGCTACTGGCCGATGTTGGCCTGGTCGGTTTCCCGAACGCCGGAAAGTCGACCCTTATTTCCCGCCTCTCGGCCGCCAAGCCGAAAATTGCCGATTATCCTTTCACCACCCTGCAGCCCAATCTGGGTGTGGTGCAGGCGGGCGATCACACCTTCGTGCTGGCCGATGTTCCGGGGCTGATCGAAGGCGCCCACGAAGGACACGGTTTAGGAACGCAGTTTCTGCGGCATATCGAACGCACGCGGCTTTTAGTGCATCTGGTCGATTCCGCCGAGGCGAGCGGGCGCGATCCAGCCAACGATTTCGACGTGATCATGGGCGAACTGGCCAAGTTCAACGCCGACCTGCTGCGCAAACCGATGCTGGTCGCGGCAACCCGCATCGACATGTGCACGGATCCGGCGAGAATCGAAGCGATCCGGCGCAAGGCGGAGGAGCGGCATCTGCCGTTTTATGCGATCTCCTCGGTGACCGGCAAAGGTCTCGAGGAACTGCGCTTTGCGATGAGCTCGCAGCTCTTTCCCGCCCACGAGACGGCCGAAGTTCCCGTCGGAAGCTAAACTCTGCCGGTGCAGGGCCCGGTCTTCAAAACCGGAGTGCGGCACTTCGTGTCACGGGTGGGTTCGACTCCCATTAGCTTCCGCCAAAAAACATGGCAGCACTGGTGCTGGAGGAGGGGGTCGAACCCTCATGACCAGTGAAGGTCGCCGGATTTTGAGTCCGGTGCGTCTGCCAGTTCCGCCACTCCAGCCTGAGTCGGTATCTCCGAGTATAACGAAAGCGCTTTCGCCTTCGCTCTGGTTCCGTATTTCGGGAAGGCGAATATCCCTCGAAAATAGAACGTTTTACTACCGTAAAACTGGCCAGGGCAAGTTTGCGGCGCGCTCGATTGCGCTATGGTAGTCAGGGGAGCTTTGTATTTGTTTTTACAGCCCCAGATGGAGCGTCTGCGCATCTCTGCGGCAGATGCTGCACGCCTGCGCCGCCGTACCGGAACAGCCCGGGTTGAGCGGCGCATTTGGAAGTTGAGCCCCCTATGACGTCAGAGAAAAAACCAGCTCAGCCAATCCTTAATCAAACCCTGTTTCATACGGCTTATGTTCCTTCGCCTACCTGGCGGAGCTACCTGACCAGCACGGTCGTGCACGGCGCGATTCTGCTCGCCTTACTTCTGATCACAGTCCCGGCGATTCAGGAAGTGCAGAAGCGCCGAGTTGAACATATCACGCTGATCGCACCGCCGCCGCTGCCGACCTATCATCCGAAGATCGTACCGCGTGTGACTCGTAATATCGAGACGCCGCGGCTGATCGTCAAAAACGAACCCAAACCGAAGATCGAGCCGATCAAGCCGATTGAAGTGAAGCCCATTACAGTTCCGAAGCGAGAGCTGGCGGCTGCCCCCGAAATCAAACCCACGGTAACTCCGCCGCACGCGCTGCCCGATATCAAGGCGGAGATGCCCGCTCCCAAGCCGCCGGTGCAGACCGGGGTCTTTCGCAATACCGAGCAAGCCAAGGGCGCGGTGGTCCCGAAAGAAACCAAGCTGGGCGGCTTCGGCGATCCTCACGGGGTTCCTGCCTCGGCTGACTCCCATCCGTCGCAGCTGACGATGGCACAGGTCGGTTCGTTCGACCTGCCGCAAGGGGCCGGTCATGCGGGCGGAGGAGGCCACGGTGCTGCGGGCGGCGTGCGGCAAGGCTCGTTCGGCGCGATCGGCGATCCTTCCGGAGTTCCGGGCGGCACCGGGCGAGGTCCCGGAAGAGTTCAGACGGGCGCTTTTGGAGAAGCTACAGCGGGTCAGGCGACGGGACCGGTGGCGAAAGCCAAACCGGTCGAGCCGGCGACAACGCCAGTCGAGATCCTTTCCAAGCCGAAGCCCCGCTATACCGAAGAAGCTCGTAATCTGAAGCTCGAGGGCCAGGTATCGCTCGACGTTGTCTTTCAGGCGAACGGATCGGTCCGGGTGGTGCGCATTGTGCACGGCCTGGGCCACGGTCTGGATGAGGCCGCCGAGGAAGCCGCCACACAAGTCCGATTCCGGCCCGCAACCCGCGACGGCGTTCCGGTGGACAGCAACGCCACCATTCGAATTACTTTTCAGTTAACGTAAACGATTATTTCAGTATTTGAGCAGCAACCGCATGGTTTTCTTCAGCCGTAAGGCATTCTTAACAAATCTGACGCTTCTATTGCTGGCCGCGCCGTTCGCGTTCGCGCAAACGGCTCCGGCTCAGAACCCGGCTCCGGCCCAGGCGGCCCCGCAGGACCCTTCGCAGGAGATGAACCACATCCTCTGGCGCTCGAATTCGACTCCCGCGCACAATCTGGATGAGGTGATCGATCGCGCCATCAACAGCGAACACGTGCTGGTGGACCGGCTGCGTACCAAAGAACCGGTTCTCGAGACGTATATCCAGGAAATGAAGAAGGACCCCGATCTTGGGTTCGTTCCTCAACATGACTTCTACTTTCTTGGAAAGCTGAACATCACCAACGGTATTGTGGATAACTCGTTTCTTCCGAGGCGGCCTGTTTACAAGCGCATCCCTCAATACTTCACGACCTTCTTCAGCACCGAGTATTATCCGAACGGCTTCGCTGACGAGATGTTTCTCGACCCGACGGGGTTCGATCGCAGCCATTACGATTTCGAATTCGTCAAGAAGGAGTTTCTGGGCGAAGTACGCTGTTTTGTGCTCGACATCAAACCGAAGCCGGAGAGCGGGAAGCGGCGTTTCGAAGGGCGTATCTGGATCGAAGACCAGAACTACAACCTGGTTCGGTTCAGCGGCCGTTATGTGCCGGCCCCGCACAACGAGTTTTCGCATTTTGAATGCTGGCGGGTGAACTCGGGCGGATTCTGGCTTCCGACCTATATCTATGCGCAGGACGAAGGTTATCGCTGGGGTCCGGTACACACGGCGCCGATGCGCGCACAAACGCGTTTGTGGGACTACGAAACCTCGCGCGACCGGGCGCAGCAGGCGTTCACGGAGTTGACCGTCGAGAGCCCGCAGGGCGTAAAGGATGAGAGCCAGTCGAACACCAACGGCTATTCGCCGACTCAGGCGGAGCGGATGTGGGAGACGCAGGCTCAGGAGAATATCGTGGACCGCCTGCAGAAGGCTGGACTGGTGGCGCCTTCCGGCGAAGTCGATCAGGTGCTCGATACGGTGCTGAACAATCTGGAGGTAACCAACAACATTTCGCTCGACCCTCCGGTGCATGCGCGGATCCTGCTGACGACGCCGCTCGAATCGGTAGCGGTGAACCACGTGATTCTGATCAGCCGCGGCTTGATCGACGTGCTGCCGGATGAAGCTTCGCTGGCGGCGGTACTGGCGCATGAACTGGCGCATGTGGTGCTCGGCCACTCGGTGAACACGAAGTACTCCTTCGAGGACCGGCTGCTGTTCGATGATCCGCAGACACTCTCGAAGATCTCGGTGAGCCGTACACGCGATGAAGAAGAGGCCGCCGATGCCAAAGCGATCGAGCTGCTAAAAAATTCGCCCTACAAGGACAAGCTGCCCAAAGTGGGCCTGTTTCTGCGCATGCTGTCGACGCGCAGCGATGAGGTGCCGCACCTGATCAAGCCTTTGCTCGGCAATCGCATGGCGGATACCAAGAAGGATCTGCGGATGTCGGGGCTGATGGAAATGGCGCCCGAGCTCGAGATGCGCGACAAGAATCAGATTGCCGCTCTGCCGCTCGGATCGCGCATTATCGTCGACCCGTGGTCCGATCGTCTGAAGCTCCTGAAGGCGCCGCCGGTCGCGCTCGCTTCCGCCAAAGAAAAGATGCCGTTCCAGGTGACGCCGTTCATGGTGTATTTGACGCGTGAAAACGGGAACGAGAATACGCCGGCGAGCGCGGAGAATCAGCCGCCTTCGAAGTAGGCAGATTTCAACGACCCGTACAATGTTGTCTCGGACCTATGACCGAGACGGAAGCGCAAACATTCGCTCACGAATGGGTGACGGCGTGGAATTCGCACGACCTGAGCCGGATTCTGAGCCATTATGATCCGCAAGTGGTTTTGACATCGCCGGTCGCCGCACGGCTGCTGAACGACTCCTCCGGCAAAGTGGCCGGCAAAAACGCGCTCGAAGCCTATTTCCGCAAGGGTCTCGAAGTTTTCCCGAATCTTGCGTTTCAGCTGCTCGGAGTAATGAACGGCCTGTCGAGTATCGTGCTGCAATACCGCAACCAGAACGGGAAGGTTTGCGGCGAGTACATGGAATTCGGCCCAGACGCGAAAGTCGTGCGAGTGGTGGCGCACTACGCGGATTGATCTCCGTTAAGCGCGATCGCCGCTATACGGCCGCGTCTTAGCGAAGCGAAAATTCCGCGCCGATCTCGCGCAGGCAGACGCGTTCGGGAGCCGATCCAGCGGCCGTAAGCAAGCGCTCAATGGGCTCGAGTTTAGGCTCGCGGCTTAATTGAAATGTCTGGTGATGCACGGGCAGGATAAACTCTGCGCCGGCATCATTGGCCATGCTGAGGGCCTGCTCCGGATTGCAGTGTACGTGAATCCAGGGATCGTAAGCACCGATCGGCATAATGGCCAGATCGACAGGCCTGGCGGATCGCACGTCGCGGAAATGGGATGTCTGCGCTGTATCCCCACCGAACACGATGCGCCTCGATCCGATCTCGAGCAGGTAGCCGTTAAAGCCGCGATAGACATCGCTGCGCATGCGGGCGCCCCAGTGCGCCACCTGAAAGGCCTTCACGCAGGCCGGCCCGATCTGCACGCTTTGATTCCAGCGCAGCTCGTGCGCGCCGGCGTATCGCTTCGGCCGCAGCAGATCGCAGGTATGCTGGGCCGTGACAACCTGGGTGCGGGGGTTCTCGAGTGCGCGCAGGCTCGGCAGATCGAAATGATCCATGTGGGCGTGGGAGAGCAGCACGAGATCCACCGGAGGCAGCGCTTCCAATTCGCAGGCGGTCGCGATCAGGCGCTTGATGCCGAGCGTTACGGGTCCGATATTCAGCCCGACGCGCAGGCTGAAGACGGGATCGGTGAGAACGGTGAAGCCGTCGATTTTCAGCAGGACGGTGCTATGCCCCAGCCAGGCCGCGTGCAGCCCGGTATCCGGCCACAAGAGCGGTTCGGGACGAAGCGGCGCAGGTGCGGTCTCGCGCCGGTACTCTTTGGCCATCTCGCGGAAAAAGGCGGGTGCGGCTCGCCGCAGGAAACGGGCGGTTTCGGGCATGCGCGCGTGCCGTCCCGGACGCGGATGCCGTGGTAAATGCCGGGAATGGCGAAATCGGGGTGCCTCTGCCATCGCTTATTTGATGCTCGCACGCCCGGGACTGGGCCGCGCGTTTTGTGGCGCGATGCTAGCCGCCGCTCAGCTCGCGGGAACGAAGAAGACGTCCACCGGCGAGGGTGTCTCGATCTTTTTCCCGGCGGGGGTCAGTTTCCCGGTAGACGGATCGACCTTGAAAACCACCAGCGTGTTCGATTTCTGATTGCCGGCGAGCAGGAAGCGGCCTGTCGGATCGAGCGCAAAACCGCGCGGCTGCTGGCCTTCGGTGGAAATGTTCTGGACCTGGTTCAGCTTGCCGGTAGCGGAGTCGATGGCGAAGACCTGGATGCTGTCCTCGCCGCGATTGGAGGTGTAGAGGAATTTTCCCGCTGCATCGATCCGAATCTCGGCGCCGGTGTTCTCTTTGGTGAAATCGCGGCGGATGGTACGGACTTCCTGAATCCGTTCGAGCGCGCCAGTTGCCGGGTCGCGCCGGAACACCGAGACAAACGGTTTCAGCTCGTGCATCACGTAGGCGTAGCGCTCGTTGTGATCGAAGACGATATGCCGGGGCCCGGAACCGGCTTCGGCTTTCGCGTTGGGTGGATCATTGGGCGTCAGCTTCGCCGTCGCGGGATCGATTTTGTAGATACGAATTTCGTCGAGTCCGAGATCGGGAACATAGACGCGCGTATTGTCGCGGGTGATCACCGCCTCGTGGGCGTGCGGGCCCTCCTGACGCTCCTTGTTCGGACCCGAACCATGGGCTTTTTCGATCGAGACCGCCTCACTGAGCGAGCCGTTCTTCTCGATGGCGAACGAAACTGCATCGCCCGTGGTGTAGTTGGCCACGACGATCATGCGGCCGGTGGCATCCACCGAAGCGTGGCAGGGCGCCTTACCCTTCGAACTGACCTGATTCAATGACGTCAGCTTGCCCGACTTTCGATCGATGGCGAAGCTGGCTACACCGCCGTTCTGATTGCCCTGCAGCTCGCTCACGGCGTACAGGTGGCGGTAGTCGCGATCGGCGGTGATCCACGACGGGTTCTCCACTTTTCCAGCCAAGCCGATCGATTCGAGCGCGCCATTTGCGGCATCGAAGCGATAGCCCTGAATTCCCTGCCCGTAACTGCCGAGATAGACGAAATAGCTTTGCTGCTGTGCGCCGGTTGAAGCGCCCGAGAGATGGGACGAGGTCGACATAGTCGTACTTAAGACGGCAAAAAGCGGAATCGCGAAACAGGTTTTCACGGTTCCTATCCTGTCACAACCGAGATTTGTAATTTACTGCTTCTTGCGCTTGCGGGCGTCTTCGAGCTCTTTACGATATTCCTTGTAGAGCACGAGACGCACTTTGATCTGCGGCATATCCATCGACATGAGTTTCTTGTCGGTGTCGATGTCGATGGTGTACGGGCCGTCGCGGGTGCCGAACTCGTCGAAAAATGCGAGCTGGTTTCCGTCGAGCTGATACGTGCCGTGGCGCGCAACGGTCTGGTGCTGAATCGAGACCTGCTGGATGAAGCGGTTCTGGCGCGTGAAGGTCAGCCGCCCGCTGCATTCGTCCGGATGCGGGTTGCCATCGAAGCAGGTGTGCTGGCGGGGAAAGCCGTTCTGGGCATCGTCCATACTGACATACTCCCAGCCGGTCGCATCCTGCAGCAGTGCGAGCTTTTCGGGGCCAAGCGTATCATCGGCAACGATTCCGAGAGGAAACGCGAGCAGAGCCGTGGCGAAAAGGGCGCGAACGCACATAACTGAATCCTAGTGTGTCATGGAATAGACGATGTAATTCACGCCAATGCGTATGCCGAGCGCCGAATATTCTTCCGGGTACTCGGGATCGTCGGCCCACTCCCAGGAATCGCCCAGATCGGAATTGAAACTGATGGCGACCATGAGGCGCCCTTTGTCGTCGTAGATGCCGCGCCAGTGGGCGACGTAGCCATCGTTGCGAAACGGCACGCCGGTGCGCACGCCCCATTCACCGGGCACCTGGTAACGATTTTCGAGATCGTAGACGGTGTGAAAAATCGGGTCTGAATCGGGGATCTCCACCACCGCGCGGTTGGGGAAAATGCGCTTCATGCTGTTTTCGAAGATGGTCCAGTCGCGGCTGCCCCAGAAATCGTCGCACATCAGAAAGCCGCCGCGCAGCAGATATTCACGCAAGGTGTGAGCCTGCGCATCGGTGAGATCCCATTCGCCAACAAAGACGGCGTAGAGCCACGGATAATTGTAGACATCGAACGGATCGTCGAGGCTGACTGGCTGCTCGACCGAGCGCACGTGCAGACGAGTGAGGCGGCGCACGGCTTCGAGAAAATGCCGGTCGGCGCGCGGATAATCGTTGGTCCAGCTCGAGCGGCCCTGAGTCCAGTCCCAGCCGGCGTGGCGGAAGCGGGCGTCGGGAATGGAAGGATACATCAGCCGCGCAAAGACGAGCTCGGTGCGCTCGTCGAAGTCAGGAGGAAGCGGGAATCGAGCGGCCTGATATTCGTCGCCCGGGTATTCGCGGAACGGCCGCGGAAGCGTGCGATCGGCCGCATAGAGCAGGGTGATGAGCAGCGTGAGCAGCGCCAGCCCGCAGGCGAATTGCCGCAGAAACTTCAGGCGACCGGTACGCACAGGCCCTCGCCCGTGAGGATAGCATCGACGCTATTGCTCGCGAAGCGTTATAGCCGGATCGATGTGGATGGCGCGAAGGGCCGGATGCCACACAGCAGCGAGGGCAACCGCGAGCATGAGCAAGAGCGCAGTGGCGTAGGTGAGCGGATCGCGCGGACTCACTCCATAGAGGACAAACGAGAGCAGACGCGCCGAAGCCAGCGTCAACAACGTGCCGGCTGTTACGCCTGCGCTGCAAAGAATGACGGTACGCTTGAGCACCGCCGAGAGTACTTGATGCGGATTGGCGCCGAGTGCCATACGAATGCCGATTTCACGCGAGCGCCGGGAGACGGCATACGCCATTAATGCGAAAAGGCCGGTGGCGGAGAGAAGCATGGCGAAGATTCCGAAGCTGCCAAGCACGATCGCGGCCGCACGCGCAGGGAAAAGCTGGAGCGAGAGCTGATCTTTCAAGCTACCGACGTTCGAGAAGCTGAGATCCGGATTGAGATCGAGAGCGGCTTTTTGTAACAGCGGAACGGCGGCGGATACAGCGAGATGCGTACGGGCGACCAGTGTGGTCCAGCCAGTGCCGGTTTGCGCGATCGGCAGGAAAACAGCGGGATGTGGATCTTCACCCAGGTATTCATATTTTCCGGTCTCCACTACGCCGACGATCTCGAATCCTTTATCTGCGGGGTTGTCGCTCAGGCGTACATGGCGGCCCAGGGGATCCTCGTTCTGAAACAACGCTCGGGCTAATGCTTCATTCACGAGGCCCATTGGCGGTGCATGTTCGTTATCGTGCTCGTTCAGATCGCGGCCGCTGAGAAGTTTTGTGCCGGCGGCGCGAAGATAGCCGGGAGAAATCGTATAGATGGTCGCGCCCTGCCGTTCAGCAGGCGGCGGCACGGGACGGTCTGCGCGCGAGATGATGCTGTTATTGCCGTGATCGACGCGCAAGGGCATATTGTCGATGATTCCTGCCGCTTCGATCCCCGGAATCGCAGCCGCCTTCTGGAGTAGCGCTGCATCCAATCGACGACTGAGCGCAGGTGTGTAATCTTTGGAGCGCTGCTCAAAAGACAGCGTGACCACATTTTCGGGATTGAAGCCCAGATTGAGCGAGAGCGCGTGCCGCAAACTGCGCACCACCAGTACGGAAGAAACGACGAGTACGACCGAAAGCGCGATCTGGCCGGCGACCAGCAGATCTCGCATGTTCAAACGCCGGAAACGTCCGGGCAGCGCAGCCTCTCGCAGGCCCGCAATGACGCTGGCTCGCAGGGAATGGAGAGCGGGAGCAAGGCCGAACAGCAGAACCGCCAGGCAGGCAAGTCCAAGCGTGTAGAAGAGGACCGCCATGTCAGGCTGCAGCGAGTGATTGAACGGAAGGTCGATGCCGAATCCCAGCGAGCTGAACCAGCGGCAGGCGATAAAGGCAAGTGCGAACCCGACCGCACCTGCCGAGAGTCCGAGCAGCGCGCTTTCTACGAGGAATTGCCGTAGCAACTGGCGTCGGCCCGCACCGAGCGCAAGACGGATGGCCACTTCCCGGCCGCGATCCGAGGCGCGCGCAAGCAACATGCCGGCCAGATTGACGCAGGCCAACAGAAGCGCGAGCGTAGCAATGATCGTGAGGACGATGCCGAAGCCGGTGATGGGGCTGCGCAATGCCTGCCCAACCAGTCCGGGCTTACTGAGGTGGAATTTCGCCCTGGCGTCGAACTGATTCGGGTATGCGTGCGCGATCTGTTGCGCAATGCGATCAAGATCCGCCTCCGCTTGCGGGCGCGAAACTCCCGGCTTCAAACGGCCCAATACCCAGATATCGCCTGCCATGCGCTGATGCAGCCAGTCGCTGCCGGGCTCCGCTTCGAGTTCCATCGACATCGGGATCCAGAATTCAGCATTGAAGAGGAGTTCCGTGCCGCCAAACTCGGGCGGCGCGATGCCGATGATGGTGAACGGATAGCCGCTGATTTTTATCGTGCCGCCGACAGCACCGGGGTTGCTGGCGAAGTGCGTCTGCCAGTATCGGTAACTGAGCACGACCACCGGATGCGCATTAGGCTTGTCGTCGTCCGCCGGCCCGAAAAAGCGACCTGAGAATGGATGCACGCCGAGCGTCTGAAAGTAGTTGCCCGACGCCTCGAAGCCCCAGCTAAGGAAATTTTCGCGGGAGCGCAGACTGAGATTCGCCTGGATAAAACGGTGCGCCGCGAGACTCGAAAATACCTGATTGCGGTCGCGGAAATCGACGTAGTTTGGATACGACATGTTCGCCGACTCGCCCCAGTTGACCGCAACCAGCTGTTGCGGATTCATAACCGGCAGCGAGCGCAGCAGAATGTTTTCGACAAAAGTGAACACGGCGGTGTTGGCGCCGATTCCGAGCGCGAGAGTTGCAATGGCCGATGCGGTAAACAAGGGCGTGCGGCGCAGCATGCGGAAGGCGTACCGGAAATCGCGCCCAGCCGTATCGAGGAGCCGTGTCGCGCGCGCGTCGCGGCATTCTTCCTGATACAGCGCCACCGGGCCGATGGATTTTCGCGCCGCTTCGCGCGCCTTATCCGGAGTCATGCCGGCGGCGATGTTCTGTTCTATTTCGCGCGCAAGATGATCTTCCAGCTCGGCGTGGAGCTCCGCTTCGAGAGACGTCCGCCGAAAGAGCGAGCGCAACAGCATTTTGAACCGATCGGGCCAGCGCACGTCGAAAATCCCCCCTGTCACATCGCTTCGATAACCTGGCCGATGGCACCCGAGAGCCGCCGCCAGTTCTCCAGCTCCGATTTCAGCTGCCTGCGTCCGGCGGCCGTGAGCGAGTAGTATTTTGCGCGGCGATTGTTCTCCGATTCGCGCCATTCGGCTTTGATCCAGCCCTGATGCTCCAATCGGTGAAGCGCGGGATACAGCGAGCCCTGCTGCACCTGCAGCACTTCATTTGAGATCTGCACAATGCGCTTGGCGATCGACCAACCGTTCATTGGTTCGAGCGAGATGGTTTTAAGGATCAGTAAGTCGAGCGTGCCCTGCAGCAGATCGGTCGGTTTTCCCATAAGCGAGTGGGATCTCCTCTCGACTATCTACAATACAGCAGAACTTTGTAGATAGTCAAGAGGAGCGTCGTGGAACCCGCATAATACGCTGGAACTATCATGCTGCAGGATCTTCGTTTCGGCTTGCGGCTGCTGGAGCGAAGTCCGATTTTCACCGCGACCGCTATTCTGCTGCTGGCGCTCGGCATTGGCGCGACGACCGCGATCTTCAGCCTGGTGAACGCGCTGCTGCTACGGCCGCTGCCCGTCCGGCATCCCGAGAACCTGGTGCGGCTGGTCGAGGTACATCCGAATAACTTTTTGACCTGGGACCTGCCTTACCGGGTTTGTGAGCGTGCTCGAGATCAGGATCCGGATCTGGCTGAGGTTCTGTGCCAGGGCGAGGCCGATCTCGCATTTGCATTGGGCGATCGGAGCGGGCGGGCGCGTGTGCATCTCGTGTCTGCGAATTTCTTCTCATCGCTCGGAGTGAGCGCTGCCTTGGGCCGCGTTCTGAACGCTGACGACGAGCGTACGAGAGCGCCGGTGGCTGTGCTTAGTTATGGCTTCTGGCGACGCGAATTTACCGCCGATGGCAGCGTGGTCGGCAAGAGCATCCGGGTGGGCGGCCACGTGCTGACCATTGTGGGTATTTCGCCCGATTGGTTCAACGGCTTGAGTGCCGATACCAGTCCGGATCTGCGCGTACCGGCTTCGCTCGACCGATTGCTGCTCAGCGAGCAGACAGACGATCCACGTCCGCTCTTTGCGCAGATTTTTGCACGCCTGCGGCCCGGCGTAACCGCTGAAGAAGCGAGCGCACGCGCCGACCGGCTGCTGCACCGGGTGTTCGATGAGGAGATGAACCGGCTGTATCCGAAACAGAGAGGCAGCGGCGTAAGCCATTCCCGTTTGCGTCTCGAATCGATTACGAACGGCGTCTCCACGTTGCGAACTCAATTCTCTCGCGGCCTCGAACTCCTGATGGCCGGTGTGGCGCTGCTACTTTTGATGGCCTGCGCCAACGTAGCGGGGCTGTTGCTCGCGCGATCGGCTGCCCGCGCACCTGAGATGAGTATCCGGCGCGCGCTCGGCGCCAGCCCGGGACGGATCGCGCGCCAATTGCTGACCGAGGGCTTGCTGCTTGGGATGGCCGGAGGCATTATGGGCGTGCTGCTCACTTTTGCCGTACTCCCGTTGTTCGTACGCGCCTTGCCTCCGATCCGGGATCGAGCGGCGGTGCTGCAGCCGCTTGCGGTGCATGTCTCAGTCGACGGGCGCGTGCTCGCATTTGCACTTGCGGCCACCGTAGTGTCGGCGATTCTGTTCACGCTTTCTCCCGCGCTCGGTTCCGCGCGAGTGGACACGCGTTCCGTAACGAGCCGCATGGCGGGGCGCAACCTGATCGTAGCGGGACAGGTAGCCATTTGCACAGTTATTCTGCTCTGTGCGGTACAGCTCGTACGTACGCTCGAACGAATGCAGCGGATGGATCCGGGCTTCAATCCGGACCGAGTCGTGACGTTCACACTCGATCCTTCTTTGCGGGGCTATAAACCGGATCAGGCGCGCGCTTTCAGTAAAGAACTGCTGGAACGCGTCAAACAGCTGCCGGGAGTTAAAGGCGCCGGTATGTCGTCCCGGCCTCTGATGCGCGGCACGGGTTTGAAGGCCACGCTCGGAGCAGCCGGCCAGCATCTGAGCGCCGGCGATTTTCTGAACAGCAGTTTAAACAGCGTTACACCGGACTACTTCGAGGCGCTCGCCATTAAGTTGCTAGCAGGCCGTTCGTTCACCTGGTTCGATCGGTCGGCCAAGCCTCCGGGGCGCGCGATCGTAAATGAGACCTTCGCGCGGCATTTTTTTCCGGGAAAGAATCCGATTGGCGAGCGCTTCGGACCGCCGGGGCCATCTGGCGTGGCCGGTGGTCAGGATGAAATCATCGGGATTGTCAGCGATGCGAGATACCGGTCGCTGCGTGAGCCTGTTCCGCCTACCGCCTATAGCCCGGCGGTGGACGGCTTCGATTCCGATTTTATCCTTTACGTCAGGACGCCTCGAAATCCAGAAGCGATGGAAGAGCCGGTACGAAAGCTGGTGCATTCGCTCGATCCGGCGATGCCGCTGATCGAAGTGCATACACTCAAAGCGGAAATAGAAGCTTCGCTCTGGCAGGAGCGGCTGCTGGCTGTACTCGCCTCGGTTTTCGCTTTGCTGGCGGCGCTGCTCGCGGCTATCGGGCTTTACGGAACGCTTGATTACGCGGTACGTTCGCGAACACGCGAGATCGGGGTCCGCATGGCAGTCGGTGCCGGTTCGGCGCGTATTGCCGGCCTGTTCTCGCGAGGCGCGGCGCGCATTGTTGTCTCGGGTCTGGCACTCGGATTGGGCTTGTATGCGCTGATCGCCTCGAGCCTGCGCAGGTTTCTGTACGAGCTACGGCCCTGGGACACAATTGCGCTGGTGGTCACTGCTCTGTTTGTCTTCTGGATCGCGCTTGCGGCGGTCGCCCCAGCCATTCTGCGCGCCGTGTATCTTGATCCGGCCGAGGCGCTGCGGCGCGAATAATCAACGCGGCCTTTGCGCTAAGTCAATTCGTATGTTCATCCCGCCAATGCGCTTGTCGGCCGCTCCGTAATAGCCGAAGAGCTGAAGACCGCGGCTCTCGGTTCTCGATTGCGGTACAGCGCCTTCGAGGAAAATCACATTGGGCACATTTCCGTTGATCTCCCACGGCAATTTTGGCGCGATGAAGGGTTTCGAGGCGCGCGCGGCAACCCTGGCCGGATCTTTGCGATCGAACAGCACCCAGCCGGGGCGATAGACTAACCGCTCGTCGGCCCCATTGTAGAGCAACAGAATGCCTCGATCGGTGTAAAACGGCGGCGGACCGGGCTCCATAACGCGCGAATCAAAAGCATCGGGATGCCGTTCGAGCACCGGCTGAGACGTTGCGTCCGACCAATGCAGCAAATCGGCCGACGAGGCCACGCCCATGTAGTCGCGCGGTTTGCCATCGGAGTCGGTACGCGTGCCGAGATAATACATCCACCATTTGCCCGCGATCTTGCGATCGAGAATCGCGCCCGATTTTGTCCACTGCGTATTCCACGTGCCTTTGTATGCGGGCAGGATCACTCCTTTGCGCGTCCAATGGCGCAAGTCGTTCGAGGTTGCAAGACAGAGTTGAGCAGCATGCAGATCGTAGCCGGTGTAGGTGAGATAGTACGTGCGGTCGATGCGTACAACTCGCGGATCCTCCAATCCCCCGCCCTGCTCGTAGTTCGCCTCCGGGGAGAGAACGGGTTCCGGGCGAACCGAGAAATGAACGCCGTCGGTACTCTCGGCATAGCCGATGCGCGAAGTGTGGTTCCGATCCTGAGCGCGAAACAGCAGCACGATCTTGTTCTCAACACGAATCGCGGCGGGATTGAAGAGGCCAAGTTCGGCCCAGCTGCTGTTTGGCTCGAGCAAAGGCTTTTCAGAAAGGCGTTCGGCCGAGACCGTGACGACTTGGGCCGCGAACGCTGAGACCAGCAGAGCGCAGAGAACTCCGGAGGCAATGGCAAGCGTGCGTTTTCGTATTTTGCCGAACATCCCAACAAGGGGTATATCACGATCGTGTGAAAGGTGTGTTCTGGCCCATTTTGAGGAGTCTTTTTGAACAATGCGGCTGGTACGCCTGGCCCTGCCAAGCTATTGCCGCGAGTTGCCGCCCTACCGTATCATGAAGCGAATCACTCGCCTACGATGAACCCAAGTTATTTACGGATTGGTGACGAACTGTTAAGCGATGCGCTGCTCGACAGCGTGGTTGTTACGCAGGCGCTCAACCGGCACTGGTGGCTCGAGGTGGAATGCCGGCAAACGCAGGACCAGCGCCTGCGATTTGAGAGTTTTCTGGGCAAGCCGTGCACGCTGTTCACCTACGATCAGAACGGCGCCGAAGTGGTGACCTTCCAAGGTTTCGTGCTGAAATCGCAGCTCGAATACAAGGTCTACGGCAACTATGGCGGGAAGATCGTGGCGGTATCGGATTCCTACAAGCTGGATTTAACTCCGCGGCTGGCCTGCTACACCACAAACGCGCTGAATACGCTTGCTTCACAGGTCTGCGGCTGGACGGGTGTTTCGGCCAAGGTGCAGGCCAGCCGGCAAACGCCGCCCAAACAGTACGTTCAGTGGGGCGAAACGGATTTCGCGTTTCTGCACCGGGTGGCGGATGATCATGGCGCCTGGCTTCGTCCAGTGAGCGGTGGCTTGGAGATTTTCGACCAGTTTCAGGCGGGCGTAGGGCTTTCCTTTAAGGACGAATTTGGGCTACTCACGTTCGATGTGAGCGGTGAACTTGGGCAGCCGTCGTTCAACGGCGCGCATTACGATGCGCGGCCCATGCAGAGCCAGACGTATACGCAGGTTGCGCAGCAGCCCGGGTTCACGGGTGCGAGCGGGCCGCTGGTTTCTTCGGTGCTCAGTCAGTCGCAATCGGTCCTGCCGCCGGGATATCTGTATGAGCGCAATCGCGTGCCAGCGCTCGCCGATTACGAGCAGCGGCTGAAATTCGAGAGCGCGCGTGCGCTCGGCTCAAAGATCGTGGCTCACGGAATTAGCCGGGAACTGCGCGTCAAAGCGGGCAATCAGGTTTCGATCAGCGGTCCGATCGATGCGGAAGGGAGCTACGGTGTCACGCGCGCGGTGCATCGCTGGACGAAGCAGGGCTACGAAAACGAATTCTGGTGCACGCCCTGGACGAGCTGGATCGATCCGGAGGCGCCGAGCCCGCGTAAGTGGTATGGCGTGGTGCCGGCACGCGTGGTCGAGCACAGCGACGCGGCCAGCATGAATCGCTATCGCATTCGCTTCTACTGGCAGGAGCAGGGCGAGCCGATGCTGTGGGCGCGCATGATGACGCCGCATGCCGGCCAGAACCGCGGATTCTTCTTTCAGCCGGAAGTGGGCGATGAAGTCGTGGTGGCGTTCGAGGATGGCGATCCCGAGCGGCCCATCATTCTCGGCTGCGTGTGGAACGGAGTAGATACGGCGCCGAGCGAGGATTTCTGGGGCGGTGAATATGCGCCGAATGACGTCAAGCGCATTATCACCAAGAGCGGCAACCGGATTCAGATCGTGGATAAGCCGGGGAAGCAGTCGATATCGCTGGCCACGCCGAATCATCTCAAGATTTCGCTGTTTGAGAATGCGAATGAGACC
>JAJPHN010000056.1 GCA_021325235.1 Terriglobia bacterium
ACGCGCTGATTTTTCAGCGCAATTTTTTTCTGCTGACGGTCAAAGCCCGACTGGCGAGCCGTCAAAATTTTTCGCTTATGATTTCAAAGGAAAATTCGCGCGATTCGAATTTTGCGCGGTTTCAACGACTATCGACAACGATCGGTCGATTTCACCCAAAACCGCAGGCGAACACCATATCGCCACAGCCAAAAAAAGACCGTCACGCTTATAGACCCGGACGCGCACGTTGTCATGACCGCTGTGCTTGAACCGACGCTAGCACCAAAGGCTCGCCCATGGCTTTACGTGAGCCCACCACTCGGCAGGGGTCAAGATGCGCAGGGGCACCTGCCGCAGCTGACTGCGTTTGCGCACGATCGTCGTCCTGTCGCAGGTGCAAAAGGCGTCACAGCCAAGACCTATTGCGTTCCCGATCAGCTCGCGGTCAGCCAAATCCGGTAGAGCAGCGACGAAGGGCGCATCGATCATTCGGCGTCCAAAATCTGTGGCGAACCTGCGATCTTCATCCTCGAGATCCCGATTAACAAACCCGAGCGCATACTCCAGAAGATCTTCGCGCAGCGCGCCGTTTTTCGTCCGCGACAGTTCGTTGAGTGTCTTTTGAGAGGCCAACAGGTCCCAGTTGGCTCGCGCACCAACATAGAACACGTGCATCAGCGCTTCGACATCGCTTGCGAGCGTCGGTTCGGTTTCTGGTGGCATACGCTCTTGCTCGAAAATATGCGCGCTGTGCTTCACCAGCACATTGAGCACATTCGTGTCGAGGAACGCTCGTCGCGGAATAGACTCAAACGGGAAGCGATCGCAGTCAGCGGTGTGCTGTTCAGTGTTTCGATACAGCACGTATTTCCGCCTACTCGGGTCCCAATGCTCCAGTCCCATCGCCAATAATCCTAGGGATTTCGAATAAACCCGTACCGCATCCGGTGCCACGTAAGGTTCTCACGATGCCCAGCCGTCAGGCCGGATAGGCTGCCACCGACATGCAAGCCGAGCGCCGTTGCGGCGGTCTCCGACAAGCGAGGTGATGTGAGCGGCGCTCCGTCGTCACCAAAAGAGACGAGCCCAGCATCGAACGCGGCATCCCACAGCGCCGAGAGCAAGAGGCCATTGTGAACATCGAGCCGCTTCTGGTCGCTGTCGCATTCCGCCCACGGGACGATATGCGAAGCTCGGAGTAGCTCGGGATTTGTTATTCCGGTCATCGGGCAACGGCCACCCCAATAGGCGAGTAGAGCCTCACGAAACAGATTCTGACCTACCCGCTGTATGACCAGCCGCTCAGCCTCTGTTGCTAGCGGCAGATCACGGACCGCAGATTGAAAAGCCTGGAACGGTACGTCGGGTAGGCTGATGCCCAACCTGTAAATTCTGTCGAGCGCCTCGTACAGCGCTTGGAGCGTATCGAAAGCGAACGTCGCGACACCAGGGCCGGACGAATCTGCCGCTGGTGACAGGCTGAATTCGGCGCAGACTTCTCCGCGGTCCACCGACAGCAGCCACGGACCGTTCTTTGACACGCCAGCAATCCAAATGCCGACCTGCGCTGTCGTTGATCCGAAGCTCAGCCAACCTCCCTTAATGCCGCGCTCCAATCGAAATCCATTGGCCGATGCGGCCTTGTGCGCCTCGGTGCGCACGATGAAGCCAGGCGGATCTTGGGGCAGAATCACATCAAAGATCCATCTTGAGAAGGCGCTCGTCCGCCGGTTCTCCCCGGATGATGAGGCGCAATCGGGGATCACCTTTGAAAGCCTCCGGCGGCTCGGTGGTCGTGGTTACAATGTACTGGAACGGCGGCTGGTCGGCTGTTCCCTCCAGGTCCCGTACCAGTCGGAACAGTTCGTGGTAGATACTGAGACCCAGATCGGCCTCTCGCGGACTGTCGTGAAGCAAAAATGCGGGAACGCGCGTCGCGCCTTCGATGCTGCGGGACATCGCAGCGAGGTCGAACGCCAAAATCTTCAGCGAGTCGATCGCCGCTGTCACACGATCTCCGCCGAGGTCAATAGAAAGTTCTATTGCGGTGGCCGAAAGTGTAACGCGGCCCCTTGCGTTATGGCCAAGCAAACGCCGGGCGATCGGGTCGAACTTTTCACTCAGTGCGCCAAACACACGAGCTTGCTTGTCGCGGAACGCCCCTAGCCGCGCACGTTCCCCATCCACCTTAGCCGTCATCTCTCGCAAGCTCTTTGTCGCCGCATCTTGCGCACTGACAAAATCTGAGAGCCGCTCGATGTCGTCTTGCGTTCTTTTGGCTGAGTACCACGCTGCCTCGCGCGAATCGCGCGCCTTTTCGATCGCGATGACGCGATCACGAAGTTGCTCGAATTTCTGTTTGGCGAGTGCAACCTGTTGGAGGACTTGCGTTCGCTCTAGACGAAGGTCCTGCAGTCGCTTGTTCTGCTCCTGAAAGTCCGTTTGTCGTCGCGCCCAACGCTGCTGGCACGCCGCGGCATCTGGAATCTTGTGAGAGAGTTTGCACCCTTCCGCCAGCGCCCGGTCAATCGGCACCTCACAGATCGGACAGACCGGACTGTCTGCTTCGACCTTTGAGAACGAAAGACCAGGCAATTCACCCTGGATTTGGCTTAGAAGGCGTTCCTCGACCGGGATAGATGCCTCGATACGAATGCGCTCGCCATCGAGGCGCGTCCACTCGGATCGAGCCGTTTCGAATTCCTTTCGAGCGGCGAGCAGTTCAGCACTACCGCCGGCAGGCAACTTGGCTGCGACCGCCACCCGTTCGGCCGCGGCCTTGCGCAAGACGTCAATCAGAAGGGGCATTTCCGGCAGCGTTTGATCGGCAAGGCCCAGCGTGGGAATCAGGCGCGCTTGCGATCGGTCGATCTCCCACCGCCGATGGCCAATTTCTTGGTCCAGCAGTCGGCGTTGCTCCTCGAGCCCCACGACCTGCGTTCGGGTCGCCTGCTCTTCGGGTGTGATAGCCATGAGAAAAGCGCGGAGCGCCTCCAACCGCGGCCCTTTTTCCCGGCCGCTGGCAGGTAATGGCGAATCGGAATCGGATGCCGGCGAGCGCCAATCCAGAACATCATCGAACCGGCATTCCTGATCCCGCGTGAGCCACGCCAGCGCTACAGGCCAAACCGCTCCGCCCGTACCGGGCCGGATCAATTCGGCAAGCCCGGGCGTGATGATGCTCTGTTCAACTGCCTCAATGAACGGTTCGAGTCCCGTAGAACTACCTTCGCCGGCAGCGACCTCGTCCAAATTGGCATTCGCCACTGCCATGTGTCGGCGTCGGACACCGAGCGGTCGGACGATGACCCAACAGGTCCCGTCGAGGATAACTTCCGCGCCGACGAGACCATTTAGAAGGGCCGTGCCAATTCGCTCGCGTTGCGCTTCGGTCGCAAATCGGTCCTCGCCCAGGCAATAGCGAATAAGCCGACAGAACAGCGTCTTGCCGCTGCCATGACCAATCGCGTTCGTCTGCCCGCCTGTAGCAACATCGTCGGCGCCATCCGGTGACCAGATGATGTTCAGGCCGGGCGCGAGCGAAATGTCACGGATCTTTTCCCCGCCGGGTTCCTTCCAGATGACGAGGCGTCTGACCCAGAGGCGCGGCCCCGCAACTCCCGTTGCCGGAGTTATGCTGAGGGGCTGCGGCCCTATAAGGTCAGGCTGCGACATCCACGATCCAGCGCTGGATTTCATTCGGCAACGCGGTTACGACCGCGGTGAGATCGATGCTATTCAGCAAATCTAGAATGTACCGTGCTCGACCATCTGGCCACCCGGTGGTGTCGATCGTCTCGAGTCCGGAGCCAGGTGCCCAGGTCCCACTACTAACGTCTTCGAGCAGTCGATCATTGCCTCGATGATTGCGAACTGCCGCGCCCCATGCAGCGTTGATTCGAGCGGCGAATGTTGCGACGCTACCCGGCAACGGATCGGCCTCTGCTCCCACAAGCCGACGCCATTGAACAGCGGAAGCGGCCGGCAGCAACGGTGCAGCTAAGCGCGGTTCAAGTAGCAGGGCTGCGGCGAGCCGGACGCTGCGGAATGGCATCGGGCCTTGCATTGCCTTGAGGATAGCGGCGAGTGCGGCACCGGTGTCACCCGGCTGAAGCTGTCCACTTCGTGCCCATGCGCCGTCAGGCAGCGACGTCAAATCGACCGGCACTCGCAGCGTTCGCCAAGCCTCAAGTATCTGATCACGAGTCGTGAAGGCACCTCCTGACTCGCGTCGCTCCGCACGCTTCAACGCGCCGAATGTCTCAAAGCCACAGTCGGGGCCGAGGACGTCTCCTGGATCCAGCAGATACCGCATCTCGTCCAGCGTGAGGCCAAAGAAGTCGCGAGCCACCAGGACATCAAGCTCTGCTCTGAGCAATCTCCTCCTAGCTGGATCCTCACATGGGCAGTCAGTTCTCGGGTCAAGTCCAAGCGTGGGCGCCGTCCTGTTCCAGAAGCTCTCCATCTCAGCGCCGGTCGCTGTAAGCACGAGTGCCCGTCGAGCGATTTCTCTCTCGAGGGACGTTGCTCCGTAGCTTCGTGGAAGAGGAAGACTGTCGAGCACCGTATACGTCATGTGCAAAGCCGCCTTCTTGCGCGCCAAAAAGTCTACACAAAACGAATTTGCGATGCCGAGCCACAGCATCGCGAGGCAATCACTCTCAGGATGAAAAAGAATTGTTGGTACTGAGTGACCACAAACCACGTCTGGCGGTATCAGCGCCGCCATCAAAAAGCGCGCGTTCGTGACCCCACCAACGTCACAAAATCCAAGCCTATGCTTCCTCCAACGTGTTTCAGCCTTCGCGGGCACCTTTTCGAAGGCTAACCGCCACTGTGGAACGATTGCCTTTGCTGGCGACCCAAATTCAAGTTCTCGCCACACTGCTGATCTGCCGCGCCCTGAAACGTACGACTTTGCGCGATAATCAAAGGCTTCAACCATTCGTCCTTCGTAGACAGGTGCGCCTTCAGGGTCATCATCGAAATCCTCCCGATCATTACCCATATCAATCTCGCGCATGTACTCCCGTTTGGCCGCAGCTTGCTGTTCAGAACCAAACTTTGGCAGGCGCGCATAAAGCTTGCGTGATATGGATATGTCAGATGGATGGGCCACTTCCGCTATTGCAAAAGCTTCGGGACTAAACTCTTCGACCAGAGAAACCGGCAACTCGATTGGAAGACCGCCACTGAGCGCGGCTAGCTTTTCTTCGGAATTGATCCCAAAGGCCGCGTCAAACGCCACCGTCTTCGATCCCGGAGACGCAACGTACAAACAGAACTTCGCTCGGGTATCTATGTCGAACCAGACCTTGCGAGTGTTCTCAAATGCGATCAGGCGGTGGAGCTCGCATTTGTCGAAAAGGAATCGCCGGATTGCTGCCGCATTGGCGCCGTTATAGAGATTCTCGGGAACGAACTGTGCGGCGCGACCTCCTGGCCGCGTAGCTCTAAGCGCCAACTCCGCAAACATTCGATAGACGTTGAAGTCGCCCTTGCCGAGGTTTCCCTCAGAGAACAGCGTATAGCGGCCACTCTCCTTGAAGAAATTCGCGAGAGCATAGAGTCGGTGACAATATGCGCCCCATGCCTCCGCGACGCCCGGAAGTGCGAGAAGCTCCGCAATACGACCCTTCTGCTCTTCCGGCGACATAAACCGAACCTGGCCGTCGTACGGAGAGAAGAATTCCTTCGCATCGGGGCTCATCGTGTCCCACGGAGGATTCCCCAACACGATGTCGAAGCCTCCACGTGTCATGACGTCCGGAAACTCAAGGGGCCAATGAAAGGCACGTGCATCGCGAGATACTTCAACAGCACGCTCCACGAGAGACGCACGGGCGGGCTCGTTCGCTAGCGCCCGCCAAACATCACCAGTCGTCGGGATCGAAGCAAGTTCGCCAGAAGCCGGCGGCCCGCCTGTCTTGGGAAGTAAGAACGCCGCAACGAATATGTCTGAGGCCTCGCCCCAAGCGTGACTCAGACGATCCGCAAGTGCGGCCTCAAATCGACGACGCTTCTCGGCAATTTGTTCAACGTTGTCTTCAGGGAGAGCACGGACCTCGGCACGCACTCGCGCCAGCGGCGCTGACGGCGGCAACTTCCCCCCACCACGGCTAAAGTCCAGACTGCCTTGGCCGGCGCGTTCGTCTCGATTGCGCAAGGCGTAAAACCGAGCCGTAGGCTTGTCATCTCCCGCTAGCGGCCTATACGCCTCGTCGGGCACTCCTTTGCTCAAGATACTAAAATCCAGCACGCCCAAAAGAGCATCACCACAACGAATATTGGCATCGAGAAAACCCAATGGTTTTCCCGGCTCAACAGTCTCTATCCAGAGAGCAACTTTTGTCAGCTCCACAGCCATTGGATTGCGGTCGACGCCATGCAAACAAGCGCGTGCTACATCTCGCAGGGCATGCCGATAGTCCTCGGCCGAGGCAACGCCGCCGGCACGGGCGCGCGCCAGCCGCGTCGCAATGCGGCGCCCAGCGGCGAGCAGAAAGTGACCCGAGCCACATGCGGGATCGATGACCGTAACGCCTAGCAGCGCATTGGCCGGATCGTCGGACTCGGCCTCCACTCGATTGAGTACGGGATCCAACGCACCATCCAGCAATGCTTGGACCAGAGGGTCCCGCGTGTAATAACTGCTCGTGGTCTTGCGAGCATGCCCCTTTGCTTCCGCGCCTTCCGCGAAGGCAAATTCACGTCCTTCTTCCACAAGGCGTGGCGTCAACTCCAGCAAGCTTTCATAGACTGAACCGAGTTCTTCGGTTTCCATATCGCGCCAATTGACGGGCACCAGACCGGTATCCTCGCGTAGCCAAGCAAGCCGGAATATCGCCTCCATCAATGCGCGGTTCGTCAGTTGCGCTATCTCGAGATCCGGCGTCATGTCGGGGCCGAACAGACCGCCGAGCGCCGGAAGTCCCAGAAGCTTTTCGCCACGAGCTAGAACTGCGAACACGACTATCAGTCCCTCCCACTTATCGTGGTGGGAATCCCAAGCCGTCCTCCGGACAGCGCGGTCACGCAGTGATGACAGCGAATAGCCTTGACCGTACAGCGTTCTGGCCGCAGGCGATGCGTCCGGCGCATGCAATAACCCGCGATCTTCAGCCGCCAATAGAAAAATTAGTCGATAGACCAGACGCAGGAGCTGGCCAAAGAAGTTGTTGAGCGGCAGGTCACCGTCCTGAACGCGCCGACGAAGCTCGGGATTGCTCATCAAGAACCCGGTGCCCAGCGCTTTGAGAGCCGCTTCGACTCCATCACGCAGCCGCTCTCGCGCCGCAGCACCCTCACGGCCCCCGGCTTCACGCCAGCGCTCAAGCGCGCAGTCCGACGCTGGCGTTCCAATAGCCCCGAAACGGCTCGCGTGGATCAGCAGCCATAGAACGGTGAAATCGGCGAACGACTCTGCGTCGAATATCTGTCGGAGATCTGCTTCGATATAGGCAGGGCGCGTGAGACTGGCATTGTCACGCAACAGCCGCAGCCGCTCTCCATTACAACAGAAGCCCCAGAGTGCACCTTCCTGAGCGTTGAGCCAGTCCTGCAAGGCTGTTGCGGCAGAGCGCCGACGACCGTCCGTCGGCAGATGATCACTCGCGCGATCGAGGCTATCGGACGGTGGAACAACAACGATGGGTGCTCGCCCGCTCAACCCTTCGAGAGTTACCGCATAGAGACGCTCATCGACCATTCGACTGCCGACCCGCGTGATGTCGGTGAAGCCAAACACATCGCGCAGAAGGGCTTCAGCGAAAGTGACCGTCTTACCAACAGAGGGGGTGTTGCTCGCATTGAGCTCCGCGAACAGAGCCTGGCCAATTCGAAAATAGCGCGCTATCTCGTCCCGCAGAGTTAGGCCTTTTGGGATTCTGTAGTCCGCGTCGCTTTGCCCGTCGGCTTCGCGCGCGGCCACCTTTGCCAGCATAGCCGGAGCGATCAGAGCGCCTTCAATGGTGATCGCATCCGCCGCCAAGGCGAAGGTGCGCGGGGAGCGTGCCATTCGTTACGCCCCCTGCGGCAGGAGGACGTACAGCCCGATGATGTCTGGCGGCAGTACCGGCTCGACGCTGACTCGAGCCACACCAGCACCCGCGGCGCGTACGCGCCCGTGATCCTGAGCCAGTTCTTCGGCTCGCTTGCGCGCATGGGCAGCGAGCGCCGCGCCATACATATTCACTACCCTGTCTCTGGCTTGACCCAGTATTCGGTGGCGGGCAACTGGCGCGAGATCGCCGGCGGCAGAATGCTGCAGAAGCGCCAGCGCATCGTTACCGATGACCTTGGGTTCGGTAGGCGAAATGTCGAAGGCCAAAGCTCCGGCCTCCTCCACGAGAAGTAGCCGCTCGCGCCTGCCATGAACCGTCAACTTGAACCGCAGACGAAGCAGCAGGATTGTCGTCACAGACTTGACGCCGGATGCGGGCCAAGCGCCGACACGTCCTAATGAGGACATCGGCGCGGACCTTGGATCCAATGCTCCCTCGAACAGCGCTTCGGCGAGCGTTGCAGATAACGGATGATTGCGTGTCACCAAACTGGCGCCTGCCGCTGCCGGCGCATCGAATGAAAGACGCACAGTGCCTTCCAAGCCGCGTCCGGCAAGACGCTCTTTCACCGCGCTCGGAAGCGCCGCCAGATGCGCCTTCGCCACATTCGGGCCCGCCTCCTCGAGAGGCGCGTCGAAGCGGCTCATGGCCCTATCGACGAATCGCCGGACCTCATCGGGACCTCCGAGTAGTTCGCGCCAACGCTGCCATTCCGGCGCTACTTCCTCTGGCTTCAATGCATTCTGAGCGAAGCGGGCTCGAGATCTGCGCTCACCTTCTTCAGCGTTTCGCCAGCGCGTCTCCATTTGTTCGGCGGCCTCGCCAAGCCCAAAGTCAAACGTGAGCTGGCGAGAGCGTCCCTTCCGCAACAAAACTGCGTTCATCAGCGCGCCGGTGACGGCGCCACGATCGTCCGGCAAGGGAACTGTGACGCCGGTGGCTTTCCTGATGCGTTCGGCCTTGCGTAGGATCACCTCCAGAACTGCGCCATCAATCGCGCTGTCCGGAGAATACAGTAGGATCGAGCGGACAAGCCGGGATCGCTGTCCATATCGATCGACACGGCCCTCGCGCTGCTGGTGCCGTGTCGGATTCCAAGACATGTCGTAATGGACGACCGCGTCGAAGAGCGATTGAAGATTGATGCCTTCCGATAAGCAGTCTGTGGCGACGAGCAACCGCTGCTCGGCGGCGGCCATGTCTTCCACGCGCGTGCGACGTTCCTCGGCAGTCAGCGCACCTGTGACCGCCTCAATCCGGAGCTTCGGAAACGACTTCCGGAGCCCCGCAGCGACATGGTCTGCGGTTGCGATGAAGCGGCAGAAGACGACAGGGTTTGCACCCGCGGCGAGGAGTGGCTTTAGCTCCTTGATCGTATTCTCAAGCTTTGGATCCGGCGCCGCGACCAGCTCCTCGGCCTGCCTAACCAGAGCGGTGAGAGGGTCCGAACCGTCGAGGCCGGACGCCGGTTCCACATCGATTGCGTCGGCTTCATCCGCATCGTCGTCGAACACCTGTTCTGCGAGCCGATCTGGTTCGGCCGCAAGTCGGTTGCGGAGCGCACTGGCAGCCGCCGCCGGTGACGAGCCGACACAACGCATGAGAGCCAGCGTTCCCCAGAAAGCGAGCCTCCGACGCCGTTGATCAGGGCCGGCACCGTCGACGACACCGAGGCAATAGTCGAGCACTGCATCATGGAACGCTCGATGGTCCGGCGTGAATGCGTAGGGGCTTTCCTTCGTCTCATGATGAGGAAAGACTCGATCCTC
>JAJPHN010000057.1 GCA_021325235.1 Terriglobia bacterium
ATCAAGTTTACTTTTCGAGTCAACAACAATTCAGGACCGGCGCTCGAGCTCGCCACCGGCCGCAGTGTCTCAAAACAAAACGCACTCACGTTCCACGACGATTGGGAGACCCACTGGTCCAACGAATTGGAATTCGGCTTCGAGAAATAGAGTTCGCGGTATCAGGACTTGCGTGTGGCCACTCTGTAACGAACGGAGCTAGAGGCCACCTAAAGCGCCGCAGCTTCGGAGGCAAGCTGCAGTACAATTTCCCCGAGACCACCAACGATTTCAACCGCCCAGGCCTCCTTGTCTCGAGCAGTGAAAGTCATGGAAAACACAAGTTCCCGAAACAAACTGAGCCGGCGTCAGGCCGCTTTGTCCCTTCTCGCCGGCACGGCCGCCGCGCCTCTTCTAGCCAGTCAGATCGCCACCGATGCCAATGCGAGTCCGCAGAACACCAGTGCACCGCGACGCCGCGAGTCGCCGCCTGAAACACCGCCTTTCGGCCAGGCCATCGAGTTCGAACGCAAAGAAGCACCCAGGAAAGTGAACGCGTTCGCGCTTTCCGAAGTCCGAATTACCGGCGGTCCGTGCAAAGAGGCGCAGGAGCTGAATCTCGCCTACCTGAAGCGTCTGGACAACAATCGCCTGTTGCACAATTTCCGCGTCAACGCCGGCCTGCCATCATCTGCCCAGCCGCTCGGCGGATGGGAGAAGCCGGACTGCGAACTGCGCGGCCACTTCGTGGGCCATTTCCTCTCGGCCTGCGCGCTCATGTACGCCTCCACGGGCGACCAGGAGATCAAAAGCAAAGGCGACGCGCTCGTCGCCAGCCTCGCCGAATGCCAGCAGAAACTCGGCGGCGGTTATCTCAGCGCCTTCCCCACTGAGTACATGGAGCGCCTGAAAATGCACAAAAAGGTCTGGGCGCCATTCTACACCTACCACAAGATCATGGCCGGCATGCTCGATATGCACCACCATGCGCAGAACCAGCAGGCTCTCGCAGTTGTCGAAGGCATGGCGAAATGGGTCGATGACTGGACCGCGCCCATTCCCGAGCCGCAGATGCAATCCATCCTCAACGTCGAATACGGCGGCATGAACGAGGTTCTCTACACTCTCGCCTTCGCCACTGGCAACGATCATTACGCCGCAGTCGGCGACCGCTTTACCAAGAAATGGTTCTTCAATCCGCTTGCCCTCCGCCGCGACGAACTCCGCGGACTGCACGCCAACACCCATATCCCACAAGTGATCGGCGCTGCCCGGCGCTACGAACTCTCAAGCGACGAGCGCTTCCACGACGTCGCCGATTTCTTCTGGTATGAAATCACCAGCGCGCGCGCCTACGTCACCGGTGGCACCAGCAACTCCGAACATTGGCTCGTGGAACCCCGCCGCTTAGGCGCCGAGTTAAAAAAAGGGCCGGACACGACCGAGTGCTGCTGTGCCTATAACATGCTGAAGCTCACTCGCAGCCTCTACGAATGGACCGCCGATCCGCGCTACTTCGATTACTATGAGCGCGTTCTTCTCAACCACCGCCTCGGTACTCTGCAGCCCGGAACGGGGCACACGCAGTACTACCTCTCGATCGTCCCCGCCGCCTGGAAAACGTTCGCCACCGAGAACGATTCCTTCTGGTGCTGCAATGGTACGGGTGTCGAAGAATACTCAAAGCTGAACGACAGCGTCTACTTCCACGACGATCACGGCGTTTACGTCAATTTGTTCATTCCGAGCGAACTGCGCTGGCGCGACAAGAACGTCTCGCTCATTCAGGAGACAGACTTCCCCGAAGATTCAGCCACGCTGCTCCGCCTGCACACGCAAGGTCCCGTCGAATTTGCTCTCCATCTGCGCATTCCGGAGTGGACCGGCGATGCGGCAACGGTAAAGGTCAACGGCAAGGTGGTGGATGCCGTTGCGTCCGGCGGCAGCTATCTCACTCTCCAGCGCACCTGGCACAATGGTGATCGCGTCGAAATGCAGATGCCCATGCGGCTCCACATCGAAGCCATGCCGGACGAGCCTTCCACCCAGGCGATTCTCTATGGACCGCTCGTGCTCGCGGGCGACCTGGGTACAAATGGACTGACGCCCGAAATGATACAGGGGCAAGAAGGCCCCGATGTGCCCAACGCCCGCATCGCCATTTCCGCGTTTCGCGCCGCAGCGGGCGATCCTGCAACCTGGATCCAACCGGCCGACAAACCGCTTGCCTTTCGCACCACCGGGCAGCAACAGGACGTCAGCTTCGAGCCGCTTTACCGCACCTTCCGCAAACGCTATTCGATCTACTGGACCGTGAACACCTGAGCTTAGACTATCAAGGCTCGTGTGCCCGCGTGATAGAAAATAGGCGTGCATCGTCGATCTTTCCTCGCTTCCGTAGCCGCCGGTGTCGGATCTTCTACGCTCAACGCTGAGCAGGAGCCGCAAGCTCCGCAAACTGCAAGGCTGGCCGACATTCGAAAGCCTCTGGCCATAACGATGTGGGACTTCTCCTGGCTTGAACGGCGCTGGCCCGGAGCTGGATACGAAGATTGGGATCTTGTGCTCAATCAGCTGGTCGAGCGAGGTTACAATGCCGTTCGCATCGATGCCTATCCGCATCTGGTCGCGGCTGCCCCCGAAAAGATGTGGGAGTTGTTGCCGTGCTGGAACACGCAGGACTGGGGCAGTCCGGCAAAAAATCGTGTGCAGGTCCAGCCCGCGTTAAATCAGTTTATTCGCAAGTGCGCTGATCGCGGCCTGCGTGTGGCATTATCTACCTGGTTCAGGCAGGATACGGCCAACACACGGATGCAGATCAAATCGCCGCGAGATCACGGCCGCATCTGGAGCGACACGCTGGCCAGCATCGAAGCAGACGGACTGCTTCCGCATCTCTTATATGTAGACCTCTGCAACGAATTCCCGCTCGATGTCTGGGCTCCGTTTGTTCCGAAGGGAATGCTGCGGGCCACTCCGCAGGGCACGAACTGGATGCGCCAGACGGTGGAAGCGGTCCGGCAGCGCTACCCGAAGCTTGATTACACATTCTCGATGACCTCGGAGTGGGACACCTGGCGCCAGCAGGACGTCTCGATGCTCGACTTTCTCGAGTTACATATCTGGATGGCGCAATCCTCCGATTATTACAAGGAAGTCGGCTATAACTACGAAAAGTTTTCGCCGGAAGGTTACGAGCATCTTGTGGATCGAGCGAAACCGGTATACGATTCCCGGCCTGCGTATTGGCAGCAGAAGTTGAAAGATCGAATTGCGCTCGCCGCGGAGTGGTCGCGCTTTTCTAAACACCCGCTGATTACAACCGAATGCTGGAGCCTGGTCGATTACAAAGACTGGCCTCTGCTCGAATGGGGCTGGCTGAAAGAACTATGCGAAATTGGAGTTCGCTCGGCAGCAGCGACCGGCCGGTGGGTTGCAATCGCGACCAGTAACTTCTGCGGCCCCCAATTTGCCGGCATGTGGCGCGATGTGGACTGGCACAAACGCATGACGGATGTTATTCACAACGCAGAAGTGCATCTCGAGTAGCTGAAGTGTACGATAGATGGCATGAAGAAAACTGCCATCTCGTTTGCTTTAGCTGCCGGCCTCTGCGCTCTGCCCGCTTTTACCCAGAGCGTGGGCCAGGATGCCAAAGACGCCGCGCACGATACCAAGACCGCCAGCGAAAAGGGTTACAAGAAGAGCACCAGCGCTGTCAAGAAAGGTGCAACCAAGAGTACGCACGCCACCAAGAAGGGCGTTCACAAGGCGGCCGACAAAGTCTCCGATAAGACCACCACAACATAGGTTCCCGAGGGGCCGCGAAGGCCCCGCCTCAGAAGAGGAACTTCAAGCCGAGCTGCAGGCGCCGTGGATCGTGCGCGGAGCTGGGGTGTAGAAACGTCTGCGTCGCGATGCAGCTCGCATCTCCCGCCGAGTTGTCGGCACCGCCGTAGCACGCTGCCGTCGCATTGATTCCACTCCATTGCGTGTGATTGAAAACGTTGAACGCTTCCGCGCGAAACTCGAATGCGCGCGTTTCACTCTTCAACGGGAACCGTTTGAACAGCCCCATATCGAAGTTAGTTCGCGCCGGATTGTTCAGGATGTTCCGTCCTGCGCTGCCGAAGGTCAGGCCGGTGGGCTCGGCGAATGCAGCTGGATTGTAAAGCAGCGGACCCGTAACGCCAGCAGTGTTCTTCTGCGCCGGAGTCGAGTACGGATCCCCGATTACATCAACATAGGATCCGGTACCGACACCATTTCCTACGCCGGCATTGTCACCAATAGCTCCGTTTGTAACACTGAATGGAGTACCGGTTTGGAATGTGACCAGCCCCGACCATTGCCATGCTCCTAAGATCGTATGCAAAACGCCCGGCTGCGTGAAGAACGGCAGGTCATACACGTAACTTACATTAAGTAAGTGGCGCTGGTCGAAGTTAGAGCTCGACCGCGTCGCGGCCAGATTATACGAATTTACGAAGTTGGCATCGCCGCCGTCCGAGGAATCGTCAATCGAGTGGCTCCAGGTGTAAGCCATACTGAGTTGCAAGCGGCCAACGTAACGGCGCGCTGAAACCTGCAGCGAGTTATAACTCGAATTCGCCATAAACTCGCGATAGGTGATGTCGCCATAACCGGGATAAGGCCTGTAAATATCGGGCGTCGTGTTTCCGCAGGCGACGCTCAGGTTATTTGCAGCCTGGCCCGTAACCGGAACGCCATTTACCGTGAGGGGCGAGCCACAATCGGTCGACGTATTGATAACCTGGCCTGGAGCATACGGGTTCTGCGATACCGGAACCGGCAACAGTTGGTTCAGATCGCGCCGGTCCGCCAGATGCGTCCCCTTACTACCCGCATACGCGACGGTCAGCACGGTATTGCTCCGAAGCTGCCGCTGCACATTGACGTTCCATTGCTGGACGTAAGGCCAGGTCGACTTGGTCGGAATCGCTGTCACATTCAGCGGTCCCAAGTTAGCTGTTCCCGAGCTGATGCTCGTGTAATTCGGGATGTTGTAGTAGGTGATGTCCTGCACGAGCGGCGGGCTGCCTTCGAGCGATTCCGTATTACCCTCGTTACCATTGCTGTGTTCGAAAAATACACCGTAGCCGCCGCGGATCGATGTCTTGCCGTCGCCTGTGGGATCGTAAGCGAAGCCCACGCGAGGCGCCGGATTGAACAGATGGCCCGCCAGACAGCCCGCCGGTACTCCGGGCGCCCCGCACTGCACCATTCCGGTGAATCGGTTGCCGCTGACGGTATCGGTAACCGGATCGAGCGAGATCTGCGAGGGATCGTAGGCGTTTGGTTCCCAGTTATATGCAATCTTGTGCTTGTCGCGATAGGTTCCGAACAGGCTGATCCGCAGGCCTAGGTTCAGCGTTAATTTCTTGCCAACATGCCAGTCGTCCTGTAGGTAGGGTTCGACAATCTTATATCGCTCATAGTATTTAGGCAGCTGATTTGATTGCTCGAAAGAGTAAATATTGCCGATCAGAAAATCGGCAAAGCCATTGCCCGTGCTCCCGGAAGCAGTGCCGTTGAAAGTGAGATACCCCTGCGCATTCTGAAAAACGGAGCTCATCTCGTTCTTCTGGGCCGCGATAAACGACGCGCCAAAGAGCAGGGTGTGGCTGCCCATGATCTTGGTCAGATTGTCTTTATAGGTGTAAGTCGGGTTGGAGTTGTCCCACGGAAAGTAACCTGTTCCCGCCGTGAACCCCCCGCCGTATTCAGCCGTATTGATAATCGAAACATTCGGTAGTATGCCGCGGAAACCGTTATTGAAGATCCCCGGCATATCGAAGCTGGCCGGCCGTTGAACATTTCCAACGGCGTTGAGAAAAATATGGTCTGTCGTATAGCTGAAGACAAACTCATTGAGTAAGGTCGGCGAGACAGTCGAAGTCAGATTTGCCACCAGACTTACGCCCGGGCCCACGAAGCTTGTTCCTACTGTTGGAAAATCGCCGTTGGCCCAGAGTGGAGTGGGCGTCACGGTGTTCCAGGAATCGTGAATAAAGCGAAAGAAGAAGCGCTGCTTGTCAGAGAAATTCTGATCGATGCGGACCAGTTCTTCGCGGAAATTCGTCTTTTGCGCCGGAGCGGCGTTGAAGTACGATTGAGCGCCCGAGCCGGAGTTCGCAGCCGGGATTAGAGGAAGCAGCGTCTGTGCCTGCGGCGACACGGGAACCTTGTAATTGGGATAGTAGGTGCCGGTTGCCGGATTCACCGGGCAATTCGCGCCCGGACACACATCCGAGAAATCGCCGCTGCGCTCGGCATCGGAGGGCACCTGGTTGTGAAAAGTCTGGCCCGGCACGAGTTCCTTGCGCCATTCCTCAGAAAAGAAGAAAAAGGTCTTGTCGCGTCCCGTGTTGTAGAGCTTCGGAATGAACACCGGTCCGCCAATCGTATAGCCAAAATCGTGCTTCTTGTATTCCGGGCGCGTATCCTGGAAGAAATTACGCGCATTGAAGTCTTCGTTCCTTAGAAACTCAAAAACATCGCCATGGAAGTCGCGTGTGCCGGATTTCGTTACTGTCTCGATCGTCGCCGATCCGTTGCGGCCATACTGAGCGCCGTAGTTTGAGGTCAACACTTTCACTTCGGCGATCGCGTCAACATTGGGGTAACTGTTGAGTGTGGCATTGCTGCCGTTGTCCATATTGTCGCCGCCGTCGAGTTCCCAGTTGTTGTATTCGGTGCGGCCGCCATTCACGCTGAAGGAAACGTTGCCGTAGACCCCGACCGTGCCCTCATCCTGGCCTGTCTGGTTACTCACACCAGGCACAAGCGTAATCAGCTGAGTAAAATTCCGCCCGTTCAGCACGAGCTGGTCGATTTGTTTGTTCGTAATCGTACCCGAGAGTTCCGCGGTTTCGGTCTGCACTTGGGCCACGTTTTCGCCGGCCACCGTTACTTCGGTGCTGGTCTGTCCCAGCGTGAGCGACGCATCGGCGCGTGCCTTCTCGGCTACCCGCAAAACCAGATCCTTCACCACGAACTGCTGGAACCCTGGCGCCTTTACCGTGATGGTGTACGTGCCGGGAAGCAGACCGGGAACGAGATACTCACCGGAGTCATTTGTCTTGACGGTCCGCGAGAACCCTTGCTGCGAATCCGCAATGGTAACTTCGGCATTGGGAACAATCGCGCCGCTCGCGTCCTTTACGAAGCCCGCGATCGAGCCTTCCTGGGCCCAGCACCCGGCAGCACCGGCCAAGAGCACCGCTGAAAGAAACAAGAATCTGCAAAGAAACGACCCCATACATTCCCCTTCCAGCGCCGCCCTGAAGAACCAAGAGAGGCGCGAACCGCAAACGTTTGCGGCAAAGGTTTGCTACGTGCTTAGAACTATAGGCGGCTGACTGGTGTTTGTCAAGATTTGTTTTGACAGACATTAGTTTGCAAACCTATACTGAATTCCGCAAACGTTTGGTATTGCAGGGACCGCTCACGAAGCCCATGTCGGTATTGATGCGAGATGTAGCCAGAAAGGCCGGGGTTTCCATCACCACCGTTTCGCACGTCCTGAATGACACACGTCCCGTGGCAGCCAAAACGCGCGCCCGAGTGCTGCGCGCCGCAGCCGAACTGAATTATTACAAGAACACCTCCGCGCGTCTGCTCGTCCGAGGCAGAAGCGACCTGCTCGGACTGATCATCTCCGATATCGAAAACCCCTTCTATCCCGAGCTCATCAAGAGCTTCGAGCAGGCCTGTGCCGCGCAGAAAATGGAAGTCCTGCTGAGCGCGACCAATTACGATGATTCTCAGGCGGAAAACGCGCTTCGCCGGATGCTTGAGAGCCGGGTCCAGGCCGTCGCCGTGATGACCTCGCAGTTCAGGCCCGAACTGGAAGCCCAGCTCACCGAGCGCGGCATTCCGCGCGTACTGCTCGGCTCGCCTCCCGCAAGCGCGTATCACAGCAATATCGCCATCGATTACCGCAAGGGCCTGGCCGAAGCGATTCGGCACCTTCATAATCTCGGACACCAGCGGATCGCGATTGCCACGGGCCCGCAGGACCAGGTTTCAGCGCGCGATTTCCTGCAGGCGGCCATCGTCGAGTTGCGGAAACTCGGCTTGGCCGCCTACCGGATCATCGAAGGCGATCACAGGCCCGAAAGCGGAGCGCGCGCTATCGTCGAACTCCTCGAGCAGAATCGTGACCGTCCCTCGGCTCTGATATGCGGCAACGATCGTATGGCGATCGGCGCGCTCAGCGCAGCCAACGATCTCGGCTTTCATGTCCCCGAAGACATTTCCATCGTGGGCGCCGACGATGTGTGGGTCAGCCGCTATTCCAATCCGCCCCTCACAACTATTCGAATCCCGCGCGATAGGCTGGGAAGACTTGCCTTCGAGGTTCTGGCAAAGATGCTGCGCTCCAAAAAGAAATCGGGTGCCGAGCACGTTCTCGAAACGGAGCTGGTCGTGCGCCGCTCAACTGCCGAGGCGAACCGGCCGGCCGCCCGAGGCAGGTGGCGCGGTAAGACCGAGAGGCAGGCGCGATAAGAACGAGGAGACATGCCGGATAAGGGAAAAGTAAAAGTGGGGATCATTGGGTCCCGGTTTGAAGCCGATATACATGCGGTTTCGTTTCAGATGATGCCCGAGGAGGCGGAGGTAGTCGCCATAGCTTCACCCACACCAGGGAATGCCGCTACACTCGCGAAAAAATACGGAATTCCGCGTGTGTTTCTCGACTATCGCGAGATGCTAAAAGAGCCCGACATCGAGATGGTCACGATTACGGCGCCCAACAAACTGCACGCGCAGATGACCATCGATATCGCCAACGCCGGCAAGCATGTGGTTTGCGAAAAACCGCTCTGCATGACGCTTGCCGAGGCGGACGAGATGGTCGACACCTGCAAGCGCAAAGGGGTCATGCTCGGCTATGCCGAAGAATTGTTCTTCACGCCCAAATACGTCAAGGCGAAGGAAATGGCCGACCAGGGCGCATTTGGCAAAGTCCACCTGGTGAAGCAGGCCGAAAAGCACTTCGGCCCGCACAGCCCCTGGTTCTGGGACATGGAACAGGCGGGCGGAGGCGCACTCATGGATCTCGGCTGCCATGGCATTGCGTTCTGTTACTGGTTTCTGGGACGCCCCGCCATCAAGTCGGTCTACGCACATTTAGGCACCTATGTGCATCGCGACAAGACCCGGGGCGACGACGAAGCGCTCTGCATACTCGAATTTGAAAATGGCGCGATGGGTGTAGTGGAGTGCAGTTGGGCCAAGCGCGGCGGAATGTCGGATCGCACCGAAATCTACGGCGAAGGCGGGGTCACTTACGCTGATCTGCATATGGGCAACGCCATCCCCACTTACAGCGAATACGGCTTCGGCTACGCTGTCGAAAAGGCGCCGACCACACAGGGCTGGAGCTGGCCCGTTTTCGAAGAGCACTGGAACTACGGTATTCCGCAGGAAATGCGGCATTTTGCGCGAGTGGTTCGCGGCAAGGAGACGCTGCAGGCCTCGGGCGAAGACGGACGAGTGGTTATGCAGGCACTCTACGCCGGTTATGCAGCGGCGGGTGCTGGTCGCAAGATTCAGATGCCCTATCAGCCCAAAGGGAACAAGCCCATCGAAGAATGGCTCGGAACAAACCTGAAGTGAACCGGCCGGCGAGGCAGTTTTGATTCTTTGCGTTGACGTCGGAGGAACCTCTACCAAAGTTGGCTTGGTGAGCAGCCTAGGGGAGACGCAGAGCGTTCGTTCAATCGCCACGCAGCCCGATGTGGAAACCTATTTCAAGAACCTGGCGCAGCTCATCGAATCGGGCCTTGATCCGGGTATCACTCAAATGGGCGTCGCCGTGGCGGGCTTTCTCGATGAATCGCGCAGCCGGCTCGTCTACAACTCGAATCTCTCCTGGCTCGAAGATTTTCCGTTGAAAGCGCGCTTGGCGGATCGGTTCCCTCAACTTACAATTGAGCTCGAAGTGGACTCCAACGCCGCCACCATGGCCGAGTACCAGCTCGGATCCGGGCGCGGCAGCCGGCGCTTTCTCTGTCTTACAGCAGGAACGGGTCTGGGCGTCGGATTCGCTATCGATGGCAGGCCTGTGCGCTTTTCTTACGGCTGCCTCGGCGACATGGGCCACATCATTCTTGCGCGCGACGGTCCGTTGTGCACCTGCGGAGGCCGCGGTTGCGCCGAAGCGCTGCTCTCTTCTAATACACTGGCGGCCGAGTTCAGCGCCCTCAGTGGCTCGGAGCAAGCGAGTTTGCGCGAACTGATCCTGGCGGCACAAGCGGGCGACCGGCGGGCAATGGAAATTCTCGAGCGCGCGGGCGAGTGGCTCGGCTTCGCGATATCCTCGATGGCGAATATCTTTTTCCCCGATCACATTGCTGTCGCGGGCGGTCTTTCGGCAGCAGGCGAGATTGTGCTCGCGCCTGCGGAACGTGTCTTTCGCGAGTCCGCCTGTGTTCTGGCACGCTCGCAGGCTACTCTTACACGCGCTACGCTGGGCTCCATGGCCACTCTGATTGGCGCAGCCTGGCCTTTCTGGCGAGAATCCGAGGGGAAGCGATGATGCAAATCAACCGGCGCGAATTCGCAGCACTACTCGGGGCCGCAAGCCTCCGCGCTGCCAATCGCCGACCCGACGTCGCGTTTCCCGCTCTCCCCCGCGAACGCCTGGCTGTTGCGACTTATCCGTTTCGGAAGGTGATCAGCCCGGCGAAACCACTCGCGCAATTTGCCGCCAGCATTCCCGACACATTCGGCGTCCACGGCATCGAACCGTGGAGCCAACACATCGAATCTCTAGAGCCGGATTACCTCGCCCAGCTCCACGAAGCCTTCTCGAAGGCAGGAGTTCGCGTCGTCAATATTCCCGTCGACATCCGTGCCAATCTGTGCGGCAATTCGGCCGACCGTACGGAAGCGTTAACCGCGTATCGGCGCTGGGTCGATGCCGCTGTCGATTTGCATGCGCCGAGCATCCGCGTGCATCTGCCGGGAGGATCGGATGCGGCCGGCATACAATGCGCGGTCAGCGGCTTGGCAGAACTCGCCGAATACGGGGCCTCGAAGAACATTGTGATCAATATCGAGAACGATGATCCCGGCAGCGAAAAGCCGGAACGGATCGTGCGCGTTCTCAAAACGGTGAAAAGCCCGTATCTGCGCGCGCTTCCGGACTTTGGCAATTCTATGGCGATCCATAACGATCAGACCTATAATCGCCAAGCCTTGAGCCTTCTTTTCCCGCTGGCCTATAACGTCTGTCATGTCAAGGACATGCTGCAGGATGAAAAAACGGTGTACCGGGTTGACGTGGAGCAGCTCTTTACAATTGCAAAGGATTCCGGATATAAGGGCTATTTCTCGATGGAGTGGGATTCGGAAGGTGATCCGTTCGCAGGCACGAAACACCTGATTCAAAGCTCATTAAGAAACCTAGCCTAGCTCTCTATGGGAGTGCTGTTCCGAGTAGCTTTAGTTCTCCTTACAGCCCTCAACGTCTCTGGCCAGAGCGCGCAAGACATCTTTTCGCAAGCGCAGACCGCGCTGAATCAGGGCGATCTCACAACCGCCGAACAGGATTTCCGAGCTGTACTCAAGCTCGAGCCAAACTCGCTTCCAGCCCGCGCCAATCTCGGCGTCGTTTATATGCGCCGGCACGACTGGACCCGTGCGCTGGACGAATTCCGTATCGCCGGCCAGCTCGCGCCAGGCAACCCCGGTATCGCGCTCAACAAGGGCTTGATTTATTTCCATCAGGAAAACTATCGTGCGGCTATCCCCGAGTTCAAGAATGTGCTGGCGGCCAATCCTTCCTCCGAACAGGCACGCTATCTCCTTGGTCTCTGCGATTTCGCGCTCGAACAATATCCGTCCGCGCTGGCCGATCTGACTCCGCTTTGGGAATCCGAGAGCAGCAAACTGCCTTACCTCTACATGCTTGCGCTCTCGGCGAATAAAGCGAGCGACCCGCAACTCGAACAGCAGGCGCTCGAGCAGATGTACCGGGTCGGGCACGATACCGCCGAATATCATCTCTTTCTCGGACGAGCATGGCTCGCGCGCCAGCGCGATGACGAAGCGATTCGGGAACTCCAGGAAGCTCTGAAGCTCAATCCGAGACTGCCATTCGCGCATTACACAATCGGCGATATCTACGCCAAAGCGGGTAAGTACCAGCAAGCTGTGGCAGAACTCACCGCTGATGCCGCGATCGAACCCGATCTGGCGCTCGACTACGAGGAATTGGGCGATGTCTACGCGAAGCTCGATCGCCCGGCAGACGCCGAACGCGCATATTTTGCTGCTCTCAAAATAGACCGCCATTCCGCGCGCTCGGATTTCGGTCTCGCCAAGATCTACAAGGCCCAGGGCAGTCTCACGGCAGCTCTCGAAAAGCTTGATGATGCGGAGAAACTGTCTCCCGAGAGCGCCAGCCTGCACTATCTGCGTGCTCAGGTGCTGGCCGCGCTGAACCGGCATCCCGAGGCAAAGTCGGAATTCGCGGAGTCCGCCCGTCTCCGGCAGAGCACGCGCGACTATCTCGAGCAGCAGGTCAGCGGCGCGAAGCTCGATGCCGCCATCGCGCTCCATTGAGCCGCAAAGATATACTCGGATTTGTTGTACTCGAGATTCGGCTGCAGCTCAGAACTGATTTATTAACTTTCCATGTCTCAATACGATCTGGTAGTTATCGGCTCAGGCCCAGCGGGTCAACGAGCGGCGATCCAGGGCGCCAAGAGCGGCAAGCGCGTCGCCTTAATTGAACGCCGGGAGGTGATCGGCGGCGTCTGCATCAACACCGGAACCATCCCCAGTAAGACCATGCGGGAAGCCGTGCTGCATCTTTCCGGTTATAACTACCAAAACATCTACGGCGTGAGCTACCGCGTGAAGGAGAAGATCACGATGGCTGATCTCGCCTTTCGCGTGCAGCATGTCATCAAAACTGAAATCGATGTCACGCAGGCGCAACTCGCGCGCAATGGCATCGAAGTGATCACCGGAATCGCCAGCTTCAAAGATCCGTCCAACGTGCTCGTCACAGCCTCCCGGGGCTCAACCGAGGTTACGGCCGAAAAGATCGTCATCGCGACCGGCACGAAGCCTGCTTCCTCGGAAAAAGTTCCGATTAACGCCCGCACCATTATCAACAGCGATCAGATTCTCGAAATGCCGGCCATTCCGCGCACGCTTATCGTGGTTGGCGGCGGTGTCATCGGAGTCGAATACACCTGCATGTTCGCCACTCTGGGCGTCCGCGTCACTCTGATCGAGAAGCGGCCGCGCCTGCTTGAGTTTGCTGATTCCGAAATTGTGGAGGCGCTTTCCTATCACCTGCGCGACCACCGTGTCACGATGCGGCTGAACGAGGAAGTTCACGCCGTCGAAGAGACCTCCGCTGGCGGAACGCCGGGCGTTGTCGCCTATCTCGAAAGCAATAAGAAAGTAGTGGCCGATGCACTGCTCTACGCGGTAGGCCGGCAAGGTAACGTCGATGAGTTGAACCTCGTAGCCGCCGGACTCAACGCCGACGGGCGTGGCCGCATCGCCGTCAACGAAAATTACCAGACTTCGCAGCCCAATATCTATGCGGTGGGCGATGTCATTGGTTTCCCGAGTCTCGCGTCGGTCTCGATGGAGCAGGGACGCATCGCCGTCGCGCACGCCTTCGGAAAACCCGTTTCCTCGAATCCGAGCTACTTTCCGTTCGGCATCTACACCATTCCCGAGATTTCCTTCATCGGCAAAACCGAAGAGCAGTTGACGGATGAAGACGTGCCCTATGAAGTCGGCGTCGCCTATTATCGCGAGATTGCTCGCGGGCAGATTCGCGGCGATACGACCGGACGCCTCAAGCTGATTTTCCATCGCGAAACGCTTGATCTGCTCGGTGTGCACATCATCGGCGAGGGCGCATCCGAATTGCTGCATATCGGACAGGCGGTGTTGATATTGAAAGGCAAAGTCGACTATTTCGTGGACACCGTTTTTAATTACCCCACTCTTGCTGAATGCTACAAAGCCGCGGCATTCAATGGATTGAACAAGCTCCCGCGGCCCTGAGCGCTGAAAGATATGGCATACAGTGTTGGCGTCGTCATAACGGAAAGAATCACGGTGGGCGCGGTTTCGGGAAACGCTCTGGCTGGTGAGTTGCGCGTCTCCCCCGAAGACCCCTCCATCGCCGATTCGCTGCTCGGTGTTCCGGCGGAATCCATTGTCCAGCGCATTGTCGAAGAGATCCGGCAACTCGGCCTCTCGGAACCGCCCGCCCATGTCGGGCTCGGCCTTCCCGGAATTGTGCGCAGCGGCATTGTCGAGGATTCGCCGAATCTGGTGCAGTTTAAAGGCGTGCACATACGCGATCTGATGAAGCGCGCGGTTGAGCCGCTCTTCGGAAAGGTGCCGGTATCGATCTTCAACGATGCCGACGTTATGGCCGCCGGAATCGCCGCCACACGCGGGCATCTCGACAAACTGATTCGCGTCTGGACGCTTGGCAACGGCATCGGCTTTGGCCGCTATCCATCCGTCGAAGGCGTATGGGAAGCGGGACACTCGGTCGTGAGTCTTGATCCAAAGGAGCAGTTCTGCGGCTGCGGCGGCCGCGGGCATCTGGAAGGCATCATGGGCCAGCGCTCCATGCGCCTGCGCTTCATGGACCTCGAACCCGATGAAGTCTTCGCCCAGGCCGAAGAGGGCGTCCCGCGCTGTGTGGATTTCGTGAAGCTATGGCACCGCGCGCTGGCCGCCGCAACGGCCACCAGCATTCATCTCGATGGTCCCGGCAAGTTCTACGTCACCGGGTTTAACGCCCGCTTCATCAACGTCAACCTCGTCAACGAGTACCTGCATGAAATGGTAAAGCTGAGTCCGCTGCAGGGGTATCAGATCGAAGTCGTCCCCGGCGGCGAAAACGTCGCCACTATTGGCTCGGCCGTAAACGCGGAGCGCGCCGCTCGTGGTGCGAAAAGCGGCCGCTCCTGACCGGATCTACTGCTTCTGGCTCTGTTCGCGCGCGCGCAGAAATTCATCGCCGGCGTGCCAGGTCGGCAGTTGGCCAGCATTCGCAACATCGATACCGATGCGCATGCCAAACGCCGCCATCTGCTCCATGCCGCTGAAATCCCAATCGGGCCGGTATTCGTCCGAGGGCTGGTGGTAATGCTCGGCGTTGTATTTTTCAAAAATCGTTTTCCCGAAATCAGCGGGTTTGCCGATGTAATGCGGGCCTTGCGAAACACTGAACGCCGGCACTCCTACGCGCGCCAGTGAGAAATGATCGGAGCGATAGTAGTGCCCCTGTTCGGGCGTCGGATCCGGCGCAATCGCCAGATGCATCGCCTTCGCGTCGCGCTCGACCAGCGGCCATAACGTCGTCCGCTCCGCGCCGCTGACCAGAACATCGGAAGTCTTGCCGAATGGGTACAGCGCATCGTAATTGATATCCACGGCAGTAAGTCTGGCCGGAACCACCGGATGCTCGCCGTAATACTCCGATCCCAGCAGTCCCGATTCTTCCGCTGTGACGAAGAGAAACAAAGCGCTGCGTCTTGGTTTCGGCGAGAGTGCCGCCCAGGCGCGCGCCAGATCGAGAACCACCGCGCAGCCAGTCGCATTATCCACCGCCCCGTTATAAATGCGGTCGCCGTTCACCGGAACTCCGACACCTAAATGGTCCCAGTGCGCGCTGTAAATCACCACTTGTGACTTGAGCTGCGGATCGGATCCTTCGATTTTGCCGATCACGTTGCGGCTATCGATCTCTCGCAGCTTCACCGGAATATGGCCGCGCACGCTCACGCCGAGCGGCATTGGGCGAAAGGACTTCTCATTCGCCAGTGCCAGCAGCTGATCGACCGTCTTCCCCGTTGACGAAATTAGCTTCGCGCCCGCATCTTCGGTGAGCCAGGCTGCGAGTTCAAGCGCCGGTTTGCCCGGTTCGCGCTTCAGCTCAGGCATTTCGCGGCTGAACGAACCTTTTACTACGTTCCAACCGTAACCCGCCGTGGGCGTCGTGTGAATGATTAGTGCAGCCACAGCTCCGCGCCGTGCCGCTTCCTCGAACTTATAGGTCCAGCGCCCGTAGTACGTGAGCGCCCTCCCTCCAAAGAACTTCGGGTCCGTCGAGGGCGGCTCATTCGTGAAGTAGACCAGCACCTTCCCGTGCAGATCCTGGCCCTTGTAATCATCCCAGCCATATTCCGGAGCGGAAATGCCGTGGCCGACGAAAACCGCTTCCGCATCGAAGTCGTTCTCGGGCTCTTGGCTGTACGCTGTCCCCACGAAGTCGCTCAGAAAGTGCAGCGAAAAGTTCTTGCCGCCGCCTTCGATGTCCAGCTTCGCATCGGGCGCCGTCTGCGAGCCGACCAGCGGTACGCGCTGGAACCACGAGCCGTTATCTCCGGCCGGTTCAGCGCCAGCTTGCTTGAGCTGATCCGCCAGATAAGTGGTGGCCAGCTTCTCGCCGTTCGTTCCCACACCCCGGCCTTCGAGCTGGTCCGATGCCAGATATTTCACATCCGCACGCATCCGTTCCGCAGAAAGGTGATATTCCACCGCCCCGGCCAACCCGGCAAGCGCCCCAGCACAAGCAGTTTCCGACTACGCATGGATACAGTCTACTGAGGGCGGCTTCTGACGTTTTTGAAGGAACGAAGTCAGCGGTGGGTACGCTAGACTGTAGCTTCGGGCCGTGGCGCAGCCTGGCTAGCGCGCTTGCTTGGGGTGCAAGAGGTCCCGGGTTCAAATCCCGGCGGCCCGACCAGAAAGCTTGGCTTCGGGCTCTACGCGCTTAATGGGGCGGGGGCTACTGACTGACGCTCAAGAACACATTACCTTAACACGCAATCTGTAATGTTGGAAGTTGCGAAAGCCGTAGGCTTGCCGCTGGAGGACTTCCATTTTCGTGTGGAAACCTTCGGTGATGGCGTTCTTACGAGTGAAGCGCCACCTGCAGGCGATTTCGTCGCGCCAGGCATGCCGGGTATGGCCGAGCTGAACCAGTGGCGCGAAGCCGCAACCGCGGAGGGCAGCGATATCGGCCAGAAAGCGCCGTGCCTCATTGCTCTTTAGAATTCGAAGCGCAACGCAAGCTGCCAGGCGCGCGGCAGAGCGGCGTTGACCGACTGGCCGTAGTTGGTAGTCACGCCACCCATTTGCCAGACAGTCGAACCGATTCCGAGCAGATTGACGCGATTGAGCGTGTTGAGCGCGTCGGCGCGGAACATGAGAGCGCTGGTCTGGTCGTGAATCCAGGGCAGAGTGATGCGTTTTACTAGGTTCGAATCGAGATTCACATACCCGGGACTGCGGAACATATTGACGCCTTCGTTGCCGACTGTTCCCGTCGCCGGCGCTGCAAAACCAACCGCTTCTACTGTCCCATTAACCAACTGGGTGGGAAGGATCCCCTGCTCGTATTGCGCACGGCTGAACCCATTGGTCTTGAGTGGCTGCGTGATATTGGGGACAAGGCACTGGCTGCAGCTCGTTCCGTCATTCAGATTCCCCCCTGAAAGCGTCACCGTGAAGGGCGTTCCGCTTTGTGCCAGCAGTACGGCGCCCACCGACCAGCCGCCGAAGACCTCCTTGAGGAACGTGCGTTCCGGGCTGGGAAGTTGATAGGTTCCGGCGAAGGTGAAGTGCTGGCGGATGTCGTAGGAGAGCTGTCCATACGTCAGGGCCGCGATATCGTTGGATCCCGGCAGGAGCTGATCACCCAGAGCATGCGACCAGGTGTAGGAGGCATTCCAGGTCAGATTTCCGAGTTGCTGCCGGAACGTAACGATGGCCCCGTTGTAGTTCGAGGTGAGCCAGTTGATGGTGCGCTTCATCGCGCCCCACTCGGAGGTGAGCCCGCTCGGATTGTTCGGCGAGAGATTCCAGTTCGGCGTGAAAAACTGATCCCACGAGTAAGAGCCGGCATACGACAGGCCAACCGATGTGCGTCCGGGCAATTCGCGTTCGACGCCGACATTCCAGATGCCGGTCTTCTGCGGTTTCAGATTCGGATCGACACCCGCCTGATCGGAGAGAATCACGTTGCCGTTCTGGTCGAGGGCAGCCCCGCGGCTATCAAACCCGTGCGGAGTCACGGTGGGATAGTCGAAATCAAACGGATAGCTGGGAACCGCGCCGAAAGGTGTCTTGCCGGGTTGCACCGCATTCGGATTGAAGGCGTTGGTCGTGATGGTCAGACGATTCGGCGCCTGCGTGGGCAGCAGGTTGGTGATCGAGGCGATGTCCAGCGCGTCGAGATAGTACCCGAAACCGGCGCGCAGGACGGTCTTACGATCGTTGCCGAAGGCCCAGGCGATGCCGAGGCGCGGCTCGAAGTTCTGGTTCAGGCGGCCGCTGAATGCATTCTTGACGAACTGGGTGGCCGAAGTCGCAGCCAGCGAATTCTGCAGATCGGCCAGCGTGTTGTGCGGTCCCGAATAGAACACGTTCACGTAGGGCTGGGCGCGATCGCCGTAACGGTACGGATTGCCGTAATCGTCCCAACGCAGACCCCAGTTGAGCGTGAAGTTCGGCGTGACTTTCCACTCATCTTGCACGTAGGCGCCGAACTGACTGACCTGCGACCCGAAGGTCTGGGACAAAAATTTGCCAGTCTGGGCCGAAAGCGTATATAGACTGTACTGGAACGCATTGTCGTTCAGCAGGTTCCACAAGCTGGTGTAAAGCGGCGTGAACGGCCGGGCGTAGAACCCTGCCTGGTCCTCCCAGTAATCCAGATGGGCCGCGTCGAACCCGAATCGTATGCTGTGGCGGCTCTTCACCCAGGTCACGTAATCACGGAAGCGGTACGAGTGTTCTTTGTACTGCGTGCCGGCTGGACTGATGTCGGTTGGAAAATAGCCGAGGAACCCGAGGTTGTCGGTACCACCAAAGCCAAGATCGAGGAAAAGGAACGGGACATCGGCATAGTATTGCGGACCTCGGCTGACGAAATCGCTGTGGAAGCGGGTCCAGCCAAATTGTGCTTCGTTGAGCACCGAGGGAGCAAAGGTGTGAACGTAATTGACGGTGGCGAATTCGGTGGTGCTGGGAGTGATGCCATCCATGCCAGGGCGCTGCGAAATGAAGTCTGAGCTCTGATCGACGCGATAGTAATTCAGAAAGACCCGGTCCTGATCCTGATGGAAGTAGTGATCGAGCCGGATGTTGTATTGCGTTCCATTCAATACGGGAGACTGAGGGAAAGTGCCCTTGTCGAACAGCGGCATGTTGCAGGGCATCATTTGAACGCCCATGTAAACGCTGCCGCACGCCGGGCCGTTCTTATTATTCGCCGGCCAGACATCGGAGGCGTAGTGCGTAATCTGCGTGACCTGCAAACGGCTTGGCCGGAAAGCCCAGAACTTGTTCACAATTCCGGAATTGGGCAGCGCATTCTTCGCCCAGTTGTAGAACTGATCCGTTTCTTCGTCGCCGGTGGTGGAAGTCGGCGAGTTCTGCAGCTTTTGGGTTTGCGCCGAACCGAAGAAGAAGAGACGGTTCTTGAGGATCGGACCTCCCAGCGCACCCGAAAGCCAGCGCTGCGTATAGGGCGCCGTGGTCGCCACGTTCCATTGATGCGACTGGAAAGATTGGCCGGAGTAAGTGCCCTCGATATCGCCATGGAAGGTGTTGGTGCCGGATTTCGTGGTGAAGTCCGTGACGAGCGAACTGCCGCCGCCGACCTCTGCGTTGAAGGTATTGGTTTGCAGGGTGGCTTCGGCGACCATGTCCGGCGTTGGCGTGAGGTCAAGACTTCCATACTGGCCGACGCTCATGATGGGAAGCCCGTCCATGCGGTAGACGTTCGAGCTGGACGGGCGGCCATTGGCCGTGATCGAAGGCTGCTGCGCGCCGATCGGGATGTTCGTATACTGCGCGTTTGGAGCGGTATCGACCACGCCGGGAGCAAACCGCACGATGTTCAGTGTTCCACGCTGAGGAAGGGGCAAGTCCGCGAGTTCCTTGCCGGAAACCGTATTCACCAAGCGTGTTTCATCCGGATTCAGGATGGGTGCCTGCTCGGTTACCGTGACCGAGGTGGAGGCACTCGCGAGCTGCAGGCTGACATTGACCCCGGCAGTTTCACCGGCGTTCACCTGTAGCGTTACCTGCTGGCGCTGGAATCCGGTCGCGTCAACCGTGACCGCGTAGGCTCCGCTGAGCACATCGCTGAACCGGTAGAAGCCGTGGCTGTCGGTCTTAACACTGGTTTCCGTACCAGTGCCCTGGTTGTGCAGCGCGACCGTCGCCCCCGGCACCTGGGCGCCGGACGGATCCGTGACGGTGCCCTGCACGTTGCTGTTGAACTGAGCAAAGGCGGACGGCACGGAAAAAAGCAGTGAGGCAAATAACGCTGGAATGGCGCGCACCCATTTGCTGAACATGGCAAGAATCTCTCCAGAAAGAAAAGGTTGACGGACCCCTCGAACGATCAAAGCGGCGACGGTGAATCAGCGCCCCCCAGCGCGGCTTTGTTCGATTGCCAGACAGACTAACGCTAATTTGAGAACGGCGAAACGTTTCAGACGTGACCACGGACGTTACGGGGCCAAAAGCCCCGGAAAATCAGGCGTGTTACAGCATTCCGGAGTAAGCTGAAGGTTTGAACGATTCGAGCCTTGGCGAGGAACTTTCGCCTTCCATAGCCGAGCAGCACGAGGAGCTGGACGCGGTGCTCGGCTCGGCCATTTTCCAGCGCTCGCCGAGTGTGCTGCGAATGTTCGAGTTCATCGTTCGGAAGTATAAGCAGGGCGAGACGAGCGACCTCAAGGAATACACGATCGCGGTGGACGCGCTCGGGCGGCCGGCGACGTTCAATACGAAGCTCGATTCGATTGTGCGGGTCGAGGCCTACCGGGTTCGTAAGAAACTCAAAGAGTATTACTCCACCGAGGGCGCGGAGCACAAGTGGGAAGTGGTGCTCGATACCGGCCAATATGTACCGCGCTTTCAAAAACGCGGTGTCACGCTAATTGAAGAGCCTGCCAGGGAAACGCCGCGGCCCCCCGTAGAGCCGGTTTCGAGGAAAGCGTCAACAGAGACCGAAGAGCCGGTAAGTAGCCGGGGACGCCAGCGGTGGGCGATCGCGGGAGTTTTGGGGCTCGTTGCAATTGCAGCGCTTGTGTTCTGGTCAGTAGGACGTGAGCGCGCGGCGGGCATTCCGGCTACGCCGGTCGGAAACATCCGGATAGCGGCGGCTAGCTTCGGTCCGGTGATCAATCAATTAGGTCAGGTATGGGAGCACGATGAGTTTTTCTCGGGCGGCGAACGAAGGAAGCTGCCGCTCCCGGATCGCACATTCGACCTTGCACTGGGCATTCTGACCGACGAAAGAGTTGGCGATTTCGATTACATCATTCCCTTGGAGGCTCCGTACAACGAACTGCAGCTTTATTTCGCTGCTGGCGGCTCCGCACGGACGCGGCGCTTCCGGATCACGGCGAATAGCAGGTTGCTGCAGAATGAGAAGGCGCCCGAAAATACGGAAGCATCCCCGGGGCATGTGCTCATTCGAGTGTTTAAGGATATACGGCCCGCCGGAGACGGCAAGCTGCACCTGAGTTTCCGTTCCGGCGAAGATAGGGCCTTTGTGAGCGGTATCTGGATCGCGCCGAGCGAGCGCGGGCGGATGAACCCGGTACGGATTGTGATGAAACCTGCGCCCTATACCAGCCCGCAAGGCGTGGTGTGGGGCGCCGACCGATACGAACAGGGGGGAACGCTGGTCATGCGGAGCCTTTCCACCCAGGGCCGGTTCGATCCGAATCTGTTCACAGGCGAGCGGTATGGGGATTTCCGATACCTGATCCCGGTCGCTCCCGGCCGTTACCGTCTGAATCTATATTTTGCAGAGACCTGGTTCGGGCCGGGCAATCCCGGCGGAGGTGGACCCGGGAGCAGGCGTTTCGATGTGGATATCAATGGTATGACGGTGTTGAACGAGTTCGATATTTTGGAAGCGGCGGCCGGACCTCGGATCGGGATTGAGAAGAGCTTCTATGATTTGACACCCGACCGCAGCGGATATATCGCTGTCACTCTGCGCTCACGAGTCAACAACGCCTGCCTCAATGCGCTGGAGTTACTGGATGAAGGCGGATGAGCACGTCGGACGCAGGTTCAAAGATGACGCAGGAGACTTCATCAGAACCTTCCATGCGCGATGCTCATCGTTGGACAACCTGGATGCGGTGCGGCTCGTGAGCCCCCACAGTTACGGCTCAATCGAGAGATTGTCGAACTGCGCTCTGCCCCAGTCGCAGCCAAACGCAATCATCCCGTGTGCGTGATTCTTGTCCTCGATTTTCGCGAGTTGCTGTCCGTCAAGTGCGGCCGAGATTGTTGTTCCGCGGAACGTAAGCCGCACCGTGTGCCAGCCCGCGGCGCTGTGGCCGAGCCTGCCGGATGCGAGCGTCTGTGGTGCCTGCTTGAACTTCGCCGAAAAGAGCTGCCATCCGCCGTCGTGATCGAGCTCGAGTACATAACCGCTTGGCCAGCGCGCGTGTCCATCTTCAAACACATCCGCTGACTCGATGCGGCCCATCAGCGTGGCATCCGCGGCGCTATCCAAAAACGCATCTACCCTCACCGTGTAATCCGACCAGTTCGCATCGCCCGCCAGCGTGAATGGATCGGGCAGCGGTCCCCACGGAATGGGCCTCTCTGTGATCACCTGCTCCATGCACTGCCCAGCGCGCTCGCGGCAGGTATGCGCCTCAAACGCGCCATCCTGATCCGCCAGATATTTGGCCGCGCGTTCCGGCGTGGTTTTTTCAAAGTCGTCTTTGTATGGCAATGGAAATGGCGTGTTCGCCGGCGGCTGTGCAGTGCCTTTCGACTGTCCTGTTGTCGTCGTGAGCGAATAGAGCGAGTCCGGTTCGAGCGCAATCGAAACAACGCCGTTGCTGGCCTTCAGATCCTTTACATGCTCAAACGTTCGCGCCGCATTTGTCTCCCAGACATGCACCACGCCACTCTTCAAATCACCCTGCACTTTCAGTTCGAGCGTCTGCGCATGATGCGCGCCAATCGTCTCTGCGATGAAACTCCAGTCCTTTGCACCCGGCGAGCGCAGCGTCACAAACGTGCCGCGATCCGGCAAATGCCCGCAGGCCGGATCCAGATACTGCCAGCCGGGCTGAGCGAACTGCGTCGTGTGCGCCGTCACCCAGATTGTGCTCTGCACGTTGTAGTAGCCGGACCACGGCGTGTTCGCGTACATCAGCCCCGAATTCGGCGCCGCGAGGTTATCGTAGTACGACGTGATCGGACTCCAGATCTCGGTCTTGGTCATCCCGCCTTCCACATAGTTGCGGTTATAAACCGTTGCGAGAACTTTTCCGCCGGGATTCCAGTCGCGCGAGAGAAACGGCCCGCCTCCCGGATTCGGCTGGTCCTCGCTCGACCACAGCGGCTTATCGCTCACCCGCGCCGCGTGCGTCGTGGTCAGTGTTCCGTCCTGCGTCTGTGGATAATGCACCCCGATCACATCCACCGCCGCGCGCAGTTCCGCATCGTCACGCATCTCCTCGGCAATGCGCCATTGATGCTCCCCGTAATAGTCATCGCAGCAAACGATCTTCGTATCAAGCCGGTGCTCTTTCAGCACACGCTTAAGCTCTTTCACATATTCCGAGTCGTATTCTTTCTCGTTCCAGATGCCGGTGTAGCGAATGTGCAGCCCGTAGTGCTTCTTTGCGCCCTCGATGAAGTCGGCCATGTACTCGGCCATGTCACGCGAGTAGAGCTTACCGTTGCCCACCCAGCCCGGCGCGCCCCAGGGCAGAATGTCCAGAATAATCTCGGGATTGCGCTTCACCGCTTCCTGCATGAGCCACCATTCGTACCCGCGCGTGTAATTGTGATCCGTGCGCGAGCGCATATGGCTTGGCTCGGAACCATCGGTCGAATTCACATCCGCCCCAACCTCCACTTTCAAATGCTGCAATGCCGCCCCGTACGCGGGCTTGAACAGATAATCCAGAATCTGGCTCCGCCGCCGCTCCGGATAGTCGATCAGCAAACGCGAAGAAGCTCCCGCACTCAGCGCGCCGATGCCGTCGAAGGTTCGCCCGGGTGCGTGCGCATCGATCACCACGCTGGTTGTGAGATTCTGCTGCGAACGCGCCAACAAGCCTGCGGCGCACGCAACTAACGCAATGCACAGCCCACGTTTCATCCAGGACAATTCAGGCATTCAGTTCCTTTTCGATCTGTTCGAGTGTCTTTCCCTTCGTCTCCGGCACACGCGCGCGCACAAAGAAGAACCCCGCCGCGCAGATCAGCGCATAGACCCAGAACGTGCCCGCCGCGCCGAGCCCCTGCTGCAGCATCGGAAACGTGAACGTCAGCAGAAAACATGCGATCCAGAGTGCCGACACGGAAATCGCGACGCCCGCGCCCCGAATCTGCGTCGGAAAAATTTCCGAGATAATAACCCAGGTCACCGGCGCCAGCGACATCGCGTAACATCCGATCGTCAGCAGTGTAAACACCAGAACCGGCCAGCCGCGTAGTCCGAAGTGATATGCCGAGCCAATCAGCACATGCGAAATCGCGATCGCCGCGCAGCCGGCGAGCATGAGCGGCCTTCGTCCCCAGCGATCGACCGTTCGCAGCGCGATGAACGTAAAGAGCAGATTCACCGCGCCCGTCACGACAATGTTGAAGAGAATGTCGTTCACGCCATAACCGGCGCTGCGATAAATCTCTTCGGCGTAATTGAAGATTACGTTGATGCCGCTCCATTGCTGCAGCACCGCGAGCACAACGCCGACCAGCAAAACGCGCCGGAATGCGCCGAAATACGCACCCTTTGGAGCAGCCGCCAGTTCGCTTTCCGTGGCCTCCACCGTCTCCACCGCGGCCTGCGCGTAAGATGCTCCGCCAATGCGTGCGAACGTTGCTCGCGCCCGCGCACGTTCTCCGTGCAGCAACTGCCAGCGCGGGCTTTCGGGGACAAACAGCGCGCTCAACAGAAACAGCAGCGAAGGCGCCCCCACTGCGATGAACATCCAGCGCCATCCCCATTGCCCGTTCCAGCTTGCGCGTATCATCTCCGCCGTAGCTCCCGCCGGAACGCGCTCCGCTATGAGCAAGTTGACGATCTGCGCCCCCAGAATGCCGACCACGATCGTCAATTGATTCAGCGAAACCAGCCTGCCGCGCCACGCCGCCGGGCTCACTTCTGCGATATACGTCGGCGAGACGTTCGACGCAATGCCGATCGCCGCACCGCCCAGAATGCGCGCCACGATGAACTGGTCGATCGAATGCGCAAGGCCGGTAAATACGGAAGACCCGGCAAACAAGATGGCCGCGAGCAGCAGCAGTTTTTTTCTTCCGAAGCGGTCGCTCGCCGCGCCCGAAACGATCGACCCCGCCAGACACCCAAGCAGCGCGCAGCTATTCGCCCAGCCGATCTGCGTACTGGTCGTCAGCCGGAAATATGCTTCGTAAAACGGCTTGGCTCCGCCGATAACTACATAGTCGTAGCCGAATAGCAGGCCCCCGAGCGCCGCCACTGCGCAGATCAGTCCTGTGTAGCGGGCGTTCAGGGTTTCGCTGTCCGAAATCGCCGCTTGTTTCAGAACCGGCCCGTGCACGCCATCCTCTCGACAAGAGACAATTCGTTCCGAAAATCGGCCGCGAGGGCATGATTCGGATCGCGCGCCAGAATCGAGTGCAAGGTTTCGCGGCTTTCGTCCAGTTTCCTCAGCCCTGCGAGTGCCTGCGCTCTCAGAAAATCCGCAGTGAGTTGATTTCTCGTGCGAAGGTCTTCCCGAAACAAAAGCATGGATGGCAGCGAAGTCGCAAAATAGTCGATAGTGGGCTTGCTCGCCGCCAGCTCTCGCGCGTACGCCAGCAATTGGTCGAGCAGCGCCCGCGAAACTTCCGGGTCGCCGAGCCGTTCGCTCGCAAGCGCCCGGTAATAGGTCATTTCGGAAAACTGCTTCACGCTCATTTCCTGAAAGTCGCGCGCGTGCGACCGCGCCCGCAGCCACCACTTCCGCGCCTCTTCGTTCTGGCCCAGCAATTCACAGGCAACACCGAGCCAATAATATACATGCGCCTGATTCACCAGCACGTGTTTGGCTTCGCCGAGATTTTCCGGACTCGTCAGCGCAGTTTCAAAGTGGCGTTTGGCTTCTGCAAAATCGTTCCGCTCCAGAGCACGCCGCCCGAGCGCAACGTGTGCGCGAACAAATTCACCCAGCGCTAAACCCTCACCGCCTTCCCACGGTTGAAAACGCCGCGAGAGCAGAACAGAAAGCGCATCCTCGTAACGCTCGGTTTGCTGATACAGGGCTGCAAGCTCGACCGATAAATCATCGCGTTCGCTCACCAACGGGCGGTGCGCTTCGAATTCGCTCAATCGCCTGCGCGGGGGTGTGCCTGTGCGTTTCCAAAGCTGATCGCGCTCGTAGAATACTCGCGCATCATGTGGATCGAGCGCAAACGCCTTCTCAAATGCCGCGTGCGCTCTGGCCGCATCCTCTTTGACATTGAAATACGCAATACCCAGGTTGCGCCAGACGGTCGCGAACTTCGGATCGAGTTGTGCCGAAGCCTCCCAGTTCTCGATTGCCTCGCGATAGCGCCTTCGATCATACAGAAAATTGCCGAGATAATAGTGCGCCTTCGCTGCCGACCCATATTCCGCAATCGCAAACTGTAGAAGCACCATCTCTTCAAGACGGCTCGGGAAACAATAATCGGGTGATTGCCGCTCGGCCGTTTCGAGCCACGAGCTTGACGTGGTTTGTTCGCCGAGCTTTGCATAGAGCCACGCAAGCGCATAGCACCGGATCGGAGCCGTGCCGCTCGTCCATTCCTGATTCGGCGCCTCGAGTATCGCGCATGCCTCGCGATAAAAACCTGCATTCGCGAAATCGAAAACGAGATCGAGCCGTCTCTGTCTGTCCTCCGGCAAGATCTGGTCCCGCAGATAACGCGCCCAGCCATCGGTAGGGTCGATACGCAGCGTTTCTTCGATCCAGTCCGCCGCTTCCCGCTCGCGCCCAAGCTTGCGTAGAATCATCGCCGCGAGATTGCGTGCATTCGCGTGATCAGCATTCGTGGGCAACGCCAGCTTTGCATGATCGAGCGCTGCTTCCCACCGCTGCTCTTTCGAATCTATCTGCGCGAGCGCGTAATACCCGCAACTCCGCGTCGCATAGTTCCAGACCGACTTATAGAACGTGTCATACGCTTCTGAATCGCGCTCCAGATGGCGTAAACACAGCCCCAGATAATAGTGCGCCTCGCCCTCGGGCGGATTCGGATTGCGCGACGTGAGGCGATCGATCGCCGCACGCAGATGCCGTTCCGCCAATTCGAACTCGCCGCGCCGCAGATGCCACGCGCCCAGTACGTTGTTTACCCGGCTATCGCCCGGATCGCGCCGCAGCGCCTCGCACCAGTACGGTTCGGGACTGCGCGTCGCATGCCGGTATTGCCACAGATGTAATCCCGTCAGGTATAGCTCATCCGTGCTTTGAATCCTCTCCGGAGCAGGCGGTTCCGTCGCGGGCTGCGGCAGAGTTGCGTCGGCTCTCGAAAAGTCGTTCGTGCAGTAACGAATGAGCTCGCCGTCCTGTGCATCGCGCGCCTCGATACAGAATTCCTCCGCCCCACTCGGAAGGTCGAGCAGCAAGTTCACAGGCGCCCCCGGTTCCGTATCGAACCGTTCTTGCGCAACCTTCTCCCACTCTCCCGCCGCGTTGCGTAAGGAGAGGACGACACCCGCGCTGCGAAGCTTCTCCGTAACACTCAATCCGATCCGCGCGCTCGCGCCTTCTATATGAAAAGCAATGGCCGCGCGCCGGTTCGCCTTTTGCGGAATGCCGATCTGCTGAATCGGAAACCAGTGCTGCTCAAAGGTCTTCGTCTCACCTGGCGCAAGGAACGAAAAATCCGGCTGATTATCGGTGTACACGCCCGCCATCAGCTCGATATACGGCCCATCGTTATCGGTTAGATTGCGTTCCCACGCGTAGCCGAATTCGCTGTTGCCCCACGTCCATTGCTTCTTGCCCGGCGCGATATGGTGATTCGCCACATGCACAAAGCCCGCGTGTCGTCCGTGATCGTAGCCACCGAAAAAATCCCCGTGCGAGCCGAGTGCCATGTAACTCGTCGGCACCGGAATGTTCGCGTACCAGCTCAGATCATTCGGCGGAACATCCGCGCGAGGACGAAAACGTTCCGGCATCTCATCGGGCGGAATGCCCTTCTCCGCGCGCGCCGCATAATCAATCCCGTAATACGTTCCCCGCGAGAGCGGAAATGTACTGATCGCACGTTTGGCATGATCGGCCACGTAATGCACATCCGGCGGGAAAAACGACTGATAATTCCCATCCACCCGCACCGCCACATTCGCCCACCAGAGAAACGTCTGTGTGAACGGCGTCCGGTTGTAGAGCCGCACCTTCACTTCCAGATACGCTTTGCCCGGGTAAAGACAGACCCCGTGTGCGCCCTTCATCCGCTCCATCGGATCGTGATCGCTCAACCAGATCGTGCGCGAACCGTCCCCGTGCTCCTCGATCGAAACTTCCACCGGCATGTACGTCGCCGGCCGGTGATGCTGGGGCCAGTTGAATTCCACGCCGCCCGAAATCCACGGCCCGGCAAGACCAACCAGCGCCGGTTTGATCACGTTCTGCCGATAGAAAAAGTCGTAGCCGTTCGTCTTATCGAGCGCGACGTGAATGCGTCCGCCGAGTTCCGGCAGAATCATCACACGCAGATATTCGTTCTCGATGTGCGCCGCCTGCCAGGCCCGCGAGTGTGCCTGCTGCTCCACCCGTTCGATACACGGAAGCGGATACACGCGCCCGCTGCTGCCCTGGTACACCCGGTTCTCCAGAAACATCGGATTCTTTTGCGGCGGCGCTGTCTCGTAGGTCGGAATCACTACCGGCTCGAGCCACGCCTTGACCTCACCTCTCAGGTGCGAAGGAGCGGGCGGAAGCGCAAAGGGTTTGAAAGCATTGCTCATCTTGCACAAACGTGTACGTTAACGAGTTAATCACAGACCACTTCGCGCAATCAACTTTTTTATTCCTCGTGTACGTTGACACGCGTCCTGCTCGGTGATACCATTCCCCGAAAGAGAGTTCCGCCAGGGAGGCATTTCATCTATGTCGATGTCGAGGTTGGCCGCGCTCCGGCTCATGCTGCCCGCTCTGCTCGCGTTTACGTCCGTTCTTCGTGGGCAGGTGGATACCGGCACGATCCTCGGAACCGTGCGTGACCCGAGCGGCGGCGTTGTCGCGAATGCCACCGTGACCGCCACCAACGAAGGCACCGGCACGACACAAACCAGCACGACTTCCGAAAACGGCCAGTACACTTTTTCGCCGCTCCGCATCGGCTCGTACTCCATCACTGTACAAGCGCCCGGCTTCGAAACGCAGAAGAAGAGCGGCATTCAGCTCAACATTCAGCAGCAGGCGCTTGTCGATTTTTCGCTCACGCCTGGCAAAGTAACAAGCACCATTGAGGTCAATGCCACCGCCCCGGTTCTGCAGACCGAGAATGCCTCCGTCGGTCAGGTCGTACAAAGCCGCGAAATTAACGATCTGCCGCTCAACGGCCGCAATTTCACGTTTCTTGCACGGCTCGCAACGGGCGTTACACAAGGCCAGCAGGAAGGGCGCGGGCAGAATGCCGAAGGCCAGTTCACTGCCAATGGCGCGCGCCCGGCGCAGAACAATTACCTGCTCGACGGTATCGACAACAACACCAGCAGCGTCGATTTCCTCGCCGGCGCGAGCTACGTCGTTCGCCCGCCGGTGGACGCCATTGCCGAGTTCAACCTGCAAACCAGCGATTTCAGCGCTGAGTTTGGCCGCGCAGGCGGAGCCGTGCTGAACGCGACGCTCAAATCGGGCACAAACCAGTTCCACGGCAGCGTCTGGGAATTTCTGCGCAACGACAAACTCGACGCCGCCGACTTTTTTCAGAATGCGAACGGCACGCACAAAGGCGAGTTTCGGCAGAATCAGTTCGGCGCCACCGCGGGCGGCCGTTTGATCCGCAATAAGACGTTCTGGTTCGGCGATTACGAGGGCACGCGCATTCGTCAGGCGAACCCCGAGACCGCTACCGTTCCTACCGCACTCGAGCGCAACAGCGGCTTCACCAATTTCTCCGACCTCATCACGCTGCAAACCGGATCCTATACGGACGCGCTCGGCAACGTCCATCCCGCCGGTACCATCTTCGATCCGGCCACCACGCAACAGTTGGCCAACGGTAAGTACATTCGCCAGCCATTTGCAGGCAACATCATTCCTGCCGGAAGGCTCGATGGCAACGCCATCAAACTTCTCGAACTCTATCCTGCACCCACCGCCCCAGGCCTGCTGAACAACTTTAGTGTCAACCGCAAAAACACCACCGACCGCAATTCCTTCGACGTGCGCGTCGATGAATACTTCTCCGAAAAGGATCAGGCGTTCCTGCGCTACAGTTGGGCCACCGAACCCATGCACCTTCCCGGTCCCTTCACCGGCTATGCCGATGGCGGCGGCTTCGGCAATGGCGATCAGAACGAAGATACGCAGGGAGCCGCGCTCAGCTATACGCACAGCTTCACGCCGACGCTGGTCAACGAAGTGCGCGCCGGCTTCAATCGCGAACACACTCTCCGGCAGCAGCCCTATGGCTCCGATACTTCCAACATCCCCGCCCAATTCGGCATCCCCGGTGTGCTGCAGACTCCGGGCAATGGCGGCCTGCCGTATATCTCGCTCGGCAACCTAACGAATCTGGGCGCTTCCGAGTGGCTCGTGAGCGATCGTTACAGCAACACTCTGCAACTCACCGACACGCTCACTAAAATCTACGGCGCGCATACCTTCAAAGGCGGCGCCGAGTATCAGAACATTAAGTTCCCGTGGCTGGCACCACCCACCTCGCGCGGCGCCTTCGATTTCAATGGAACGTACACCTCCATTCCGGGCGTCACCGATGGAAGCACCGGTCTCGCCCAGATGCTGCTCACCCCGATCCCTTCCACGGTCGGTGGTCCCAACTATGTAGGAGGATCCGATTCCGTCAACGTCTCCAACTTCGGCGGTGTCGCGGCTAAGCGCTCGTACTGGGGCGGCTTCGTGCAGGACGATTGGAAAGTTACGCCGCGTTTAACGCTCAACCTCGGCGCGCGTTATGAATGGTTCAGCCCCACCGGCGAGAGCTACAACGCCCAGGCCAACTTCGTGCCGGGCAATCCCTTCAGCACCGCCGAGTATCTCATTCCCGCCGCGCGCGAGAACAATCCCGCGCTCTCCACCAGCTTCCAGCAGCTTCTGCAGAAGGACGGCATCAAGCTCGTCTACACCAACCGTTACGGCTCCGGTCTCACCAACGTGCAAACCACCAACGTCGCGCCGCGCATCGGCATCGCGTTCCGCGCTACTGACCGGTGGGTCATTCGCGCCGGATACGGCATCTACTACGGCGCATTCGAAAATCGAGGCGGTTATCCGAGTCTCGGCTACAACTACCCCTTCCAATACTCGTTCAGCTTCCCCGCGCCGAATCCAGTCGCGCCGATCCAGTACTCCAATGGCAGCTATGCCACGCTCGAAACCGGTCTCACCGCGATTCCGCTCAATCCCACGCTCGTAAACGGCTCCGGACTCGCGCTCCGCGGCATCCAGCTCAACTACAAAACGCCGTATTACGAGAATTACAACTTCTCCATCGAGCGCCAGCTCAGCGCAAGCACATCGCTCACCGTCGCCTACGTCGGAGGTTTGTCGCGGCATCTCGAAACATTCCCCGGCACCAATGTGCAGCACATTCTTCTGCCGCTGACCTATAATCCGCAGAACTACATCGCGTTCCCGGATTTCTCACGCGGTTCTCCCTATCTCGATACCATCGGCATCTCGAGTTACAACGCTCTTCAGACCACCCTTGAGCGCCGCTTCCATAGCGGGTTCACCTTCCTGGTCTCCTACTCCTTCCAGAAAACGCTCACCGACGCCGGCGACTCGCTCAACGGCGGCGGTCTCAACGGCTATCGCGCCACCGGCATTATCGGCATTCGCGGCGACTACGGCCCCGCCGCCTTCGATATCCGCCATGCATTCTCCGCCAGCGGTACCTATGAACTGCCCGTCGGCCGCGGCAAACCATATCTCGCAAATGGCCCGCGTGTCGCTCAATTCCTGCTGGGCAACTGGAGCGCCAATTGGATCTTCACCTACAACACTGGCCAGCCGCAGACCATCGGCTGTGCCGTTGGAACAGGCGCCGGAACCGGTTGCAATGCCGATATGGTCTTCGGCGTCGATCCCTACGCGCACCAAAGTGTTCAGCACTTCTACAACGCCGCCGCGTTTGCAAATCCTCCCGCCGTCGTAGCTCCCGGGCAGAGCGATCTCTCGCCTTTGGGCGGCGGTCAGGGTCAGGTCTATGGCCCGTCCTTCCGGCGTCTCGATCTGTCGCTCTTCAAGGGCTTTCCCGTCGGCGAGCGCATGCGCTTCGAGTTTCGCGCCGAGTCATTCAACCTCTCGAATACACCCAACTTCGCGCTGCCCACCAGCCTGAACTATCAGAACACTGTAAACTTCGGACAGATCACGTCCACGCGCGACAATCCAAACGATGCGCGAGAATTGCAGTTCGCTCTTAAGTTCTACTGGTAGCGCGGTTCTCTGTGTCGTATTGTCCTGCGCGCTGACCATCGCGCAGCCGCAGGATACTCCGCGAGACTTCGCATCCAACCACGCTCTCGGCGAACGCTACGTGCAGCAGCACAACTACACTGCCGCCGAGCGCTATCTCGGGGCTGCATACAAACTCAATCCCGCCGACGAAGACAACGCCTTTGATCTCGCACAAGCCGAACTACAAACCGGCGACGCCGCCACCGCGCGCAACCTTCTGCAAACTCTTCTCGCGCACCACGACCGCCCCGACTTCCACAACCTCCTCGGCGACTGTGAGGAAGCTCTAGGCGATTTCCACGAAGCCGCCAATCAGTATCAAATCGCCGCGCGCGCCGATCCGAGCGAGCCGAATCTTTTCTCCTTTGGCTCGGAACTGCTGAAGCATGGCGCCTATCGCGAAGCGCTTCAGATCATTTCGTACGCCGTCGAGCACTATCCGCAATCGGCGCGCTTACAGGTCGCGCTCGGTATCGCTCAATACTCGGTTGGCCAGTACCGCGAAGCCGTGGCAACGCTCTGCAGTGCCGTCGACCGCAACCCCTCCGATCCGCGTCCCTTCGAATTCCTCGGCAAAATGATTGGTATTGCGCCCGAGCTCTCGAGTGAAGTCTCCGCGCGTCTCAGGCAGTTCGCCGCCGCCTATCCGAACAACGCTTCCGCCAATTACTATTACGCCGTAAGCCTGCTCGCCGTCCCGAACGCCTCTCGCGATCTGCCCCGCCGCTTACTCGAGCGCGCAATCGCCGAATCCCCGTTCTTCGCCGACGCGCATTACCAGCTCGGCCTGCTCTACGAAGAGCAGGGCGATACTACCCACGCCATCGCTCAGCTCGAAACCGCGATTCATCTGAAACCTGATTGGAAGAGCGCGCACTATCATCTCGCGCAGCTCTACCGCAAGGCGGGCAAAACGCAGTTAGCCGAGCGCGAGTTTGAAGCCGTCAGGACCGCGCCCGCGCGTTAGCCTTCATTAGCATCGCACCCTCGGCCTTCTCATAGCCCATTGCCTGCAGATCGAGAAAGAGATCCAGATTGCTCTGCATCACCAGATGCGGCGGCAGCGGATACACGCGCGGCGGCACCTTGCGTTCTGTGAGATACCGGTACAACGCCTCGAACGCAACGCGTCCCTGCGTCTGGGGCCGCTGATAGATACTAGCCAGCACCGCCCCGCTTCTGATATAAGGAGCAAGCGCCGGGAACAAATCCGTGGTCACGATCGAAACCTTCCCCAGATGCCCCGTACGCTCCAGCGCATCGAGCACCGGCAGCGAGTTCGCCGTCGTCACATACACGGCCTTCAAATCCGGATAGCGGGCAATCGATTCTCGCGTCTTCCGATCCGCTTCCGCCGGATGATCGTGCGTCTCGAGCACTGGCACTACGTGCAGCGCGCTCTGCATCGCATTCAATCGCTCGGAGAATCCGCGCAGTTTCTCGGTGTGATCCACCACGCGCAGGTTGCCCGTCAGCACGAGCACCGGACCGGACTCACGCACGCAGCGCGTCAACAACTCGGCCGCCATCGCACCCCCCACATGCGCATCCGCCGATACGCTCGCCAGCCGCTCCGTCGCGGGTGCATCCGTTGCCACACACACCACCGGCACCCCGCGCTCGGAAGCCTGCGCAATCAGCGGCTGCAACTTGCGTGGATTGCCCGGCGCCATGATGATGCCGTCCACATGCTCTCGCAGTGCCTTCTCAAACGCTTCCACATCGCCTTCTTCGAGCGTCGGATACGTGCGAAAGCGCAGCTCCACGCTCGAATCGAACGGCCCCGCAGCTTCCACAATCGAACTGCGCAGCAGATCAAAGAACGCCGCAATCTCGCTCGGCAGGTGCACGGAAATCACCAGCCTGCGATTGAGCTTCAGCAGCCGCGCAGCAACGTTCGGCCGGTAACCGAGCGCCTCGGCCGTCTTCAGCACCTTCGCCGCGGTCTCGGGCTTAATGCCCGGCCGCCCATGCAGTGCGCGATCCACCGTGCCGATCGAAACATTCAGCTTCGCGGCGATCTCTTTGATGCCTGCGCTCTGCCGCGGACGGCTCTTCGATATGCGCCTCTTTTTCACGGAAAAGTATTGCGAGCGATTTCTCATCATGACACCGCCGCGCAAACACTTCCACCTGTCCGCTGCAGACGAATGCGCCAGCTGCTGCACAACACCGCAACTTGCTCACAGCTCTTACTGCACACCAGTGCAGAAGCGAAGCCGCAGCGTCCGGCGGGAGAGGATGTGATCAGAAAAGCGACGCGTTAGATTACGCCCGCGGCCTTTTCCTTCCGGCAGCGAGCACAGCGATCCCGGTCCCGAGCAGCAGGACGCAGGACGGCTCCGGCACGGCAGTAAACGGAACCGGCGTCTTGCCGTCGGATTCGAGCAGTGAAAAATCGAATGTCAGATTATCGGGCTCACAACTGCCCGCTGCGCCGCAGCTCACCGCCGCCGAAACACTGTCTGTCAGACTCGCTGTAAACGTCCGCCCTGCGCCGAAAGTAAACGGCAGCATTCCGATCCACTCGCAGGCGCCAATATTGCAATGCGAAAACGGCACGGGAGCCCCTGCGTTCGAAAACACGTACCTATGCGTTCCATCCGACAGCGTGGCGTCCGGGTTCCCGGATAGAGGCCAGTCATGGACACCGAAAAAAACATCAAATGCTACAAAACCGTTCTGTACGGGGCCGGCCGCTGCGTAGATTCCACTTTCACCGGCACTTGCCGTTGCCCTCCAATTCGAAAAGCTCAGTGGTCCGCTGGCACTGACGGACACGTTCCATGAGTTGGCTGCGGCGCTGGCGGAAACCGGAAAATCTCCGGCCACTGGGATATTGCACGAGGAAGTGCTGCTTACGGTCTGAGAGTTATAGACGCAAGTTACAGAGCTAAATGTCGTTCCAACAGGCGTGGCGTAGAGGCCGAGCGAACCCGCGAGGAAAGAAAGCCACAGGAAACGCATACCAGGGGATTCCTCCGCAAGGATTGTACGCCGCTTGCAGAATGTTTGCAACGCCGCGACGAGCACCAAAATGGCTCGCTGGCGTGGCCGCATGACGTTCGCTAGCCTTCTACAGCCACTCCACACTACTCCCCGCCAGCGCACCGCCCAGCAGAGTTGCCGCCTGTGCTTCTACCGCCTGCAGCAACTGTTCGGCGTGCACGCGATCGTTTGAAACCGTCACGGCCGCCACCACAGAACTCTGCCACGAATCGAGACCGTCGATCTCCGCAACCGCTACATTGAAGCGGTCGCGCAGCCTGTCTTTCAAGCTCTTGACGACGTGCCGTTTGTCCTTGAGCGAATGCGAATCTTCTACGTATATCTCGAGCGTCAGGACGCCGATAACGGCCACGATTCTCGGATTTGCGCGCTAAGGCGCGGTAGGCGCGGGCAACTCCGGCGCGATGCGCTCCATCGTGAACGCTTCGAACCTGTCCCCGACCTGAATGTTGTTGTAGTTCACCAGCGAAATACCGCACTCGAGGCCGTTCTTGACCTCGCTCGCATCGTTCTTAAATCGTTTGAGCGCTTCGATGCGGCCGGTGTGGACCACTTCGCCGTCGCGCAGCACCCGGATCTGAGCGTCGCGGCGAATCGCGCCGTCGGAAACATAGCAGCCCGCCACCGTACCGACCTTGCTGATGCGGAACGTCTCGCGCACTTCGGCGTGCCCGACGATCGTCTCTTTGTAAACCGGTTCGAGCAGTCCGGTCATGGCGCGCTGCACTTCGTCGATCAATTCGTAAATAATCGAGTGCAGGCGGATGTCGACCTTCTGCTGTTCGGCGGTAGACTGCGCGTTACGCTCGGGCCGCACGTTGAAGCCGATGATGATTGCTTCGGATGCCGAGGCCAGCAGCACGTCGTCTTCGGTGATCGCGCCCACGCCGGTACGCAGCACACGCACCCGAACTTTCTCGTTCGAAAGCTGCTGCAGCGTGTCGGACAGCACTTCGGCCGTGCCGCCCACGTCGGCTTTGATGATCAGGTTCAGATCCTTGAGCTCGCCCTCGGCAAACTGCTGGTTGAGCGAGGCGAGAGATGCAACACGCGCGCCCTTGGCCATCGCCGCATCGCGTGCCTTCGATTCGCGATAGATGACGATCTGCTTGGCTTTCGAGGTATCCGAGACCACCTGGAAGTTATCGCCCACTTCCGGCAGATCTTCGAGACCGATAACTTCGACCGGCATCGACGGCTCGGCTTCCTTGGCCGGATTGCCGCGATCGTCGAACATGGCGCGAACTTTGTTGAACAGCGCACCGCAGATGAAGAAATCGCCAACGCGCAGCGTGCCGTTACGTACCAGCATGGTCGCCACCGGACCGCGTCCGCGATCGAGTTTTGCCTCGAGGATAGTGCCCGTTGCCGGACGGTTTGGATTCGCTTTGAGGTCCTGTATGTCAGCCACCAGCAGGATCATCTCGAGCAGCAGATCCAGGTTCTGGCCGGTTTTGGCCGAGACCGGAACCATCACCACATCGCCGCCCCAGTCTTCAGCCAGCAGGCCGCGATCCGAGAGTTGCTGCTTCACGCGGTCGGGCTGTGCATCCGGCTTGTCGATCTTGTTGATCGCAACCAGAATCGGTACGCTCGCCGCCCGCGCGTGGTCAATCGCTTCGAGCGTCTGCGGCATTACGCCGTCATCGGCTGAAACCACCAGCACGACGATATCGGTGACTTTGGCGCCGCGCGCCCGCATGCGCGTAAACGCCTGGTGGCCGGGCGTGTCGATGAACACGATCTTGCGGCCGTTTTTCTCTACGTGGTAAGCACCGATGTGCTGCGTAATGCCGCCCGCTTCACGCCCAGCCACATCGGTCTGGCGAATCGCATCGAGCAGCGACGTTTTGCCGTGGTCGACGTGGCCCATGATCGTGACCACCGGTGCGCGCCTGACCAGTTCTTTAGCGTCTTCGGCCAGTTCGACTTCTTGTGTCGATTCCTCTTCGTAGCTGACCTGGTTGGTCGAAGCGCCAAACTCGCGCGCAATCTCTTCGGCGAGTTTCACATCGAGCGTTTGGTTGATGGTCGCGAAAATCTTCTTCTCGACCAGCTTCTTGATAACCAGATTGGCCTTGACGCCGAGCTTCTCCGATAGCTCTTTGACCGTGATGCCTTCCGCGACCGTGATCTCGCGATCGATCGGAGGCGGCTCCAGAACGGCCGTGCGCTTCGAGATACGTTCGCGAAGATTTCCCTCGTCCTCGTCACGTTTGCGGCCGGGTTGGCGGGCGCCGGGTTTCGCGGCGTGGCGGCGCTGCTGCTCCGTCGGGACAGTGGAGACCTCGGGACGCAGCGCGGTCGGATGCATGGGCCGCAGCCCTCCCGGACGGCGCAGACCGGGCTGACCAGGTCCACCGGGCCCGCGCATGGCTGGTTGGCCGGGGCGAACAGGGCCGCGAAACTGCGGCTGTCCCGGCGTCGGCATCGAAGGACGTGCCGGCGGCGCACCGGGGCGCGGAATCGCGGGTGCGGATGGAGTCGGGCGCGCGGGCGCCTGCTGTTGCTGCAGACGGCGCAAAATATCTTGCCGCGGCGGTACCACCGGACGTGCCTGCGGCTGGCCGGCTAAGGGCGGGCGCGCGCCGGCAGGACGCGGTGCAATCGGTGCTCCCGGTGTCAGACCCGGTCCCGGACGTGGTGCTGCCGGGCGCGACAGAATTGGCGCTCCCGGAACAGCCGAAGCCGAAGGTTGAGCCGGAGAAGCGGGTGCGCCGGGCGCGATTACATGCGTGGGCGGCTGCACGCGCGGTGCCGCTGGTGTCGGTGGCCGCACAGGCGTCGCCGCAGGTTCCGCGGGTGGCGCCGGTGTTCCCGGGCGAAAAACGGGTGTCGATGCCGGAGCTTTGGGCGGCTCGGGCGGCAGCGGCTGGCGCGGTCCCGTAGCGGGAGCGCCGGTTCGCGGCGGCGGCAGCGGGCGAGCCGGAATCGAAATGTTGCGATTGGCAACGCCCGGCGTCGACGGTGTCGTCTGCGGTGAAGCCAGTGGCGGATGAATCGCACCTGCTCCACCTCCAACCGGCGGACGCAGTGGTGGACGTAAGGAAGGAACCGCCGGCCGTTCGCTTTCCGGCTGAGCGGGCGTGGTGGCGGATCCGCTCGGCGCAGCCGGCGTTGCGCCAGGAGCACCTGGTGTCGCGCCAGACGTAGCTGGTGTACTCGAAGCTGCAGCAGGTGTTACCGGTTTCGCCGCCGGTGTCTCGGCCGTCGTTACGGGCGACGCAGGCGGTTGAGCCGTACGCGGTGCCGATGGCGGCAGTGGAATCGAAGGAGCATGCTCGCGCAGCTGCGGGCGCACCGGATTCGGCAGCGGAGGGCGTAGCGGCTGCGGTCTCGCAGCTTCTCTCGTCTCCGGCGCAGCGGGAACCGTCGTGGTCGTGCCCGGTGAAGCAGAAGCGGCGCGCGTCTCAGCCTGTTCCTCGCCTGCGTGCCGCCCATTTTCGCGGTCCGCAGGACCATCGTGTGCGCGCGCAATCGGACCCGGAGCAGGTTGCCCATGCGGCAAAAGCCGATTGCGCAACTCGAGCGCCACATCCTCGTCCACCGAGCTGGAATGCGTCTTCTTCTCCTGCACACCCAGTTCGGGCAGCATGTCGATGATTACGCCAGGTTTTACCTCAAGCTCCCGTGCCAGCTCGTTGATTCTGATTTTCTTCATAGAAAGTACAGCTTCTACGTCATCCCCCAGGGCGCGCGATCGCGGGAATCAGGCTTGTCGTGCAAGTGCCCGGCGCTCGGTGCCGCTTTCGAGCGCTCGCGAACCTTCCGAAGAAGGTCCCACAGGAATCCGAAATTCCTGTTGCAGCAGAGCGTCTTGCCCGATAAATCCTTCAAACACCTATGTTTTTGGCTGATTATCCGCGTTTTTCATGGTACCAGATTCAGCCTCTTCCCCGTTTCCGCCGCTCTCGACTACATCTCTCAACGTTGATGGAGCGGCCGACAGTCCTTCCACCCGCCCCAGATCCAATACTTCGCCCTCGTCCGTCTCGCCCACCGGCGCAGGCTCATGCCGCGCCAGATCCTGTTCGAGCACCCCTGTTTCGATGTTTTCAAACGCCAGAGGTTCCTCTTCCTCGCCGAAATTTCCGCTGCCCGAAGCGTCGATCACTTGCTCCACCTGCTCGGCACTCGCCGGCGCTTCTTCCTCGACAGTCTCGGTCTGCTGCTGTTCGTAATCGCCGTAATAGGACATCACCACCGATTGGATCTGCGTCACGGTTTCTTCACTGATACCGGGGATCGCTTCCAGTTCTTCCGGCGTCATCGACCCCAGCCGCTCCACCGTGCCGATCCCCGCGCTCACCAGCGTTTCCACCAGATGTTCCGGCAGTCCGTGATCGATCAGAATCGAAACTGGCGCGCCCGAAATCACCAGGTCCGCCATGCGCGATTCGAGTTCGCGGCGCTTCTCTTCTTCGCTCTTGATATCGATCTTCCAGCCGATCAGTTTCGCCGCCAGCCGCACATTCTGCCCGCGCTTGCCGATGGCCAGCGAAAGCTGCAGATCGTCCACCACAACTTCCATATGCTTCTCAACCGGATCGAGAATCGTGACGCGTGAAATCTTGGCCGGGCTCAGAGCCTTCGTCACGTACTGCACCGGATCTTCCGAGTACTCGATGATGTCGATCTTTTCGCCGCGCAGCTCGCGGATGATCGATTGCACGCGCATGCCCTTCATGCCCACGCAGGCGCCCACGCTGTCCACATCGCGATCGCGGCTGAACACCGCGATTTTGGTGCGCTCGCCGGCCTCGCGCGCGCAGGCTTTGATCGCCACCGTGTTGTCGTAAATCTCCGGCACTTCCTGCTCAAACAGCCGCATCACCAGCTCGGGAGCTGCGCGCGACACGATCACGCCGGAATATTTCCCGCTGCGCTCGACGCCTTTGATCACGCAGCGCACACGGTCGCCGATGCTGAACGTCTCCACCCGCGACTGCTCCTTCTTCGTCAGCCGCGCTTCGGTCTTGCCCATCTCGACAATGTAGTCGGGGCCTTCCAGCCGCTTGATCGTCACCGTCACCAGTTCGCCCGAGCGGCCCTGAAACTCCGAGTACACGCTGTCGCGCTCGGCTTCACGCACCTTCTGCAGAATGACCTGCTTCGCCGTCTGCGCCGAAATGCGGCCGAGTACATCGGTCGGTTTTGCCACCCGCACCGTCGCGCCAACTTGCGCCTCGCTGTCGATCTTGCGTGCCGCCGAAAGGCTGATCTGCGTCACCGGGTCTTCCACCGCGTCCACTACCTGCTTCAGGCTGTAGATCTGAATGTTGCCGCTCGCTTCGTCGAGATCGGCTGTGAGCTCTTCGGTCGAACGAAAATGCTTGCGCGCAGCGGCCAGCATCGCGTCTTTCACCGCGTCGAGCACGATCTGCGGATCGATGCCCTTTTCTTTGCTCAATATTTCAATGGACTGATAGATCGAAGCCACGTCATAACCTCATCGGACAAATAACTGAACTCTCTTTGATTGCCTGCTTAGGACTCGTGCGGGATTGCTACCACTCGAACTTCAGGTTGGCTTTCTGCAACTGGGTGAGCGGTATGCGCAGCCGGTTGCCGCCGGGAACCGCCAGCTCGATGGCGTCGTCTGCCACTTGTTCGAGCTTCCCCTCCCAGCGATTCTGGCCCTCGAGCGGCTCGCGCAGGACCACCTTCACGTTCTGGCCCAGAACCCGCTCGAAATCGCGCGGCCTCGTCAGCCTTCGCTCAAGCCCCGGAGAGCTTACCTCCAGCGTGTAGCTGTCGCCCGGGATGACATCGCCCTCATCGAGCAGCTTGCCCAGCCGTTCCGAGATCAGCTCGCAGTCGCCGTGCGTGACCCCGCCCGGTTTATCGATATAGACACGCAGCAGGCGCGCTTTGCCGGAGCCCTTGAGCTCGATTTCCACGATTTCGACGGGCGTACCGGCGGCGGCCCGTTCACCAAGCTCGGTGATCCGGTCGAGTATCTCCGCCTTTTCCGCTGTCGCCATCGTCGAAACCTGCCAGAAAGTTCGAACAGCAATAAAAAAGTGGGCTTTACGCCCACTGTTGGTTGCCGTACTCCTCTATTAGAACACTTTCCCGGCCGGTTGCGCAAATCACCCGCTCGCGACCCTCGGCGCTAGGTGTGGCGCAGGTTTGCAAGCTCCAGAGAAGTATTCAATCGCCCCGGATGCCCCGTGTTGCGCCCGGTGAGCACCCATCTGCGGGATTCCCAGGCGCCCCGCTACGTAATGCCATAGCAGCCCCTCGCCGTCTTATGGTGTCTGAATTCGGGCACTCGTGATCGGTCCGGTAAGCTCCGCCATCATCGCTTCGTTTTTTGGAGTTCTCGCCAGTTCGGAAAAGCCGTCCGCCCCGCCAACCGAAGTGCCCAGGTCCAGACTGCAAAAGAACGTGCGCACCTCCGCCCATGACACCCGCGGATCATCGCCTTCCACCCAATTCCAGGCGGGATTCGGACGAGGGGCGAACAGGCGGCGCGAGATCCAGATTCGGCCATCGTGCTTCCAAACGTTTTGGATGTGACCGGCCAACTGCTCGCGCCACTGTCGCACATGAATCGTTCCCCACGGTACGGCCGGAGTCAGCAGATACCGGTCCCTGCTCAGCTGGCTGTACGGGTGTGCGTAGACGAACTCGATTGTTTCGTCCTGCAGAGAAAGGACGAGGATGCAATCCTTCGTACTCAGGACCGGCTGCAAGGCCTGCAGCCGGTTTCGCCCGGAGTCGAGCACCGAATCGCTGCGGAAGCGGGCGAGGGCGGCCACATTCGTGACGAGCATGCAACCAAAGAAGGCGAGCACGATACCCCGCTCGATCCGGCCTGAGCGGCGCTCGGCCAGCATCCAGGCGAAGCCGATAAAAAGGAGTGGAAAGAGAGCCAGGTAGCGCTCCGGTGGTCCGGCTTCGAACAGAAACGCGGCGAAAACGGCCACCGGTAGGGCCAGCACGAGCAGGCAGACGAGGAGCCGGCGTCCGCGCAGCGAGCCCCACAGCCGGACTGCCAGCAGCGCGAACATAGCGTAGACGAGCGCCAGCTTCCAGATCCCCGTTTTGATCAGCAGCACGGGTGAAACGCTATGGTGCTGAAACAGCATTCGCTTCCACTCGTTCGTGCCCCGATCGAGTACAAAAAGCGCGCGCGGTATGGCGACAACCATCCGTACCAGGCCGTTGATGGGAGCTTTGTCGTAGCGTGAGCGGGCGATCCATTCCGCAATCGCGGAGGGGTGCGTGAATCCGCACCAGATCATCACCGGCACATAAACCGCCAGCAGCAGCCCGGCCGTCCCCGCCGCGAAGCCAAGTGTGGCCGGAATCCTGTGGCGAACGTCTGGAGAGACGACTCCGGTTGATGATTTTTCAGGGATCAGGAGTGCGTAGCAAATGATCCCGGGAACCGAGAGCACGTAAGGAAACCAGATGACAACGGAAAGGCCGAGCAGCAGTCCGGCGAGCGCGCCGTGCAGGGCATCGAGATGCCCTCTGCTGGTGAATCGGTCGAAGAAGTACAGCGCGGCAATCTGGCAACTGATGCCGGCAATATAGGCCATGCCGGTGGGAGTATAAAAGAGCAGCGCATGCGTGGCGAGGTACGCCACCGTAACCGCGGCGGCCAGTTCCGCTTTGCCCGTCGTCCGAGCCAGCAGCAGGTACAAAAAGATTGCGCCGGCCAGCCCCGTCACGATGCTCAGGCCCATCAGCACGGAGCCGGCGGCGAGAATATCGTCGGGAAGGAACGCGCGCAGACTGCCTGCCAGCGGTGTCCAAACCGCGAAGCCAAGCGGCCGCCAGAGCACATGGCCGAAATCCCAGAACGGACTCTGATGCGGTTTGAACAAATGGTGCGACTGATCGATCACGTGCCTGGCGTAATCAAACGTGTCGACGTAACTGACCGGACGCGTGAGCAGCAGTAATAAAAACCAGGCGAGAGCCACGGCGCAAAGGCTGATGGTCCAGCGGTTGCGGCCGCTGCTCTGTCTTTCAAGCGAAATTAAATTCATAAATGACGAAATGGTTAGCGTTACCTTCCTTTTCGTCCTTTCCGGCCGAAATCACTTGCCCTGAAACGGGCGATAAGTACTAGAACAAGTGCTGGGGCATCTGGTCTTGCTGCGGTTGATTCGGGATATCTCTCGAATCGGTCAGGAGGTATGCATTACCATCTCGTTGTGCGTGCCGAGCATTCCTCAGCGGCGCCGCCCGCTCATGGCCGCGTGCGCGCTCCCGCCACGCTTCGCCTCTGTGCGACGCTGGCCCTCGCCGCTGCTTTCGCACTCGCGATCGCCTACGCCTGGACGCGCTGCCCGTGGTGGGACGAAGGCCTCTTCTCCGACGTCGCCCTCAACTTCCGCAACACCGCTCATCTCCGCAGCTCGCTTCTCGCGCCGAACAGCTACGTGAATCTGCCCGCGCCCGATCGCGCTACCTACTGGCAGTTCCCGGCGTATCTCATCGGGCTTGGCGCCTGGCTCCGCATCGTACCGGTGAGCATCTACTCCGTACGGCTCTTTTCCGTGCTGTGGGGCGGCGTCTTCGTTGTCAGCTGGTTTGTCTTTGTCCGCGCGTTCAGCCGCAACGAATCGCTTTCGCTGCTCGCGGCGGTGGCCGTGGGGTTCGATTACTCGGTCATCTCGGCCGCCTCCGACGGGCGCATGGACATGATGTGCGCCGCTCTCGGCATGGCGGCCCTGGCTCTGTATGCGAAGTGGCGCGTATCACCCCACACCCGCACAGCGTTGCTGACCGGCCTGTGCGCAGCGGCGTCTCTCTTTTCCCATCCCATGGGCCTGGTCATGAATGCCTGCCTGCTGGCCCTGGTGCTCTGCGATTGGCGCAAATTGCACTGGCGTTTCGCTTTGTCAGCCGTGATCCCCTATGTCGTTTTCGGGATAGCCTGGACGCTCTACATCCTGCAGGACCCGCCTCTGTTCCTGGCGCAGATGAAGGCCATCTCCGGCTACCGCGTGGGCGGGATTCTCTTCACGCTCCGGAGTATGCTGCGCGATCTGCCGGACCGCTATCTGCACTTCTACTTCGCACCGCGCGGCGGCCTTCACCGTTTGAAGATCTTCATCCCGCTGTTCGGCCTGGCAGGTTTGCTGATGCTCGTCGGCAATCAGCAATGGCGCGCCCAACCGCTGGTGCGAAGACTCATCCTGATGCTCGCGGTTGCATTCCTCGGTGTCGCCGCCGTCGACGACATGAAGTTTCCGTACTATCTGGTCTACGTTATGCCGATGCTTGCCGCGCTCGGCGCAACCTCGCTTTACCAGACGTTTTCGTCCCGCAGCGCTCTGCGATACGTGGCGGCGTCTCTAGGGCTGGCTTTTCTCGGCGCCAATGCCGCCGATTGCCTCTATTACATCCACCGCAACGACTTCGCAAACGAGTACCGGCCCGCTGTCGCAACGATCCGGCAACTACGCCAGCCGGGCGATATCATCATGGGGCCATCTGAACTCGGCTACGCCTTTGGTTTCCAGCTGCCGCTCATCGACGATTGCTATCTCGGCTACCACTCCGGAATCAAACCGCGGCTTTACGTGATGTACAGCTCGTGCAATCCTCCGCCGGGCGACAAACAGCCCTGGATCTGGTCGCGCGAGCAACTCGCCGCAAACTACCGCGAGATGTACCGCAATCCCGCCTACACCATTTATCTGCGAAACTCGCTGCTGCCGGCTCACTAGCTGCTCTCCGGTGCAAAATTCAATTACCGCTTCGGACGTTTTGAACTGCTTACCGAGCCGCGACTGAAAGGAGCGATCGCAACCCCATTTTGCTCGCTAAACTCCGCGCCCGCCCAGCTTGCGATCGAAGAATTTGGCAATTAGCTCGTCGGCTTCTCTCGATTCCGGCAGATTGACATCATTCCAGAACGCGTGCGGAAGCGCCTCGAAGACCACCAGCTCCGCCTCCACCCCGGCCCGCAGAAAGGCACGGTGCAGAATCGTCGTCCCGCTCAGCAGCAGATCGCGCGTGCTCGTCACGAAAAGCGTGGGCGGGAAGCCATGCAGATCCGAGTAGATCGGCGAGAGCACCGGATCCTTCAGATCCGTGCTGCCAACGTAGGAACGGTCGGTCGGATTCGTTTTGGAAGGTGGATCGAGGTGTCCCGAAAAGCCGTTCAGCGCATAGATGGCGCGCGAATCGCCCGGCTGGCTGAAATCGCCAAAGCCGGAGAAAATGCCGAGCGCTCCAGGCAGCGGAAGCCCCAGTTGCCGCAGCCGAGCCGCCACTTCCGCCGTCAGAACCGCGCCCGCCGAGGTCCCGTACAACCCGATGTGCTTCGGCTTGTACTGCTTCATCAGTTCCTTGTAGACCGCAACCGTGTCGTCCACCGCGGCCGGAAACGGATGCTCGGGCGCCAGCCGGTACAGCACCGCGATCACTTTCGTCTTCGTCAGATTCGCGATCGGAATCGTCTCCGTGAGCGAGCCCGAATCGGAGTTGAAACCGCCGCCGTGCACGTTGATCAGCACGCGCTCGCTGCGATCCGCTGGAATCGTGAGCGGCGTGATGATCCGCACCGGAACGCCGGCGATCTTGTCCTCGGCTACGTTCGCCGGATACGCCTTTCGATACGCTTCGCCGGCCCGAGCCTGCCATTTGTCCGTCCCGCTGCGGCGCTCTTCAATCGTCTGATGAACCGGCGCATCCGACTGCTGCCGCGCCAGGCTGCGCTGCGCTTCCGGACTCACGGTCCCGGGCACCGGAACCACGCGCGTCACATGCGCCGTGCCGTCGGCGTCGATATAGCTCGAATCCGCCTGCGGAACCTGCCGATTTTCCTGGGCGTACAGCGACACCACCGCCGTCGACAAAAGCACAAAGCGCGCAAGTCTCATTGGTCTTATTGGGAAGCGGCGCTCTTCATCGCCTGCCCGACATGCAGCACGGCCGAAAGCGCGCGGTTGTAATTCATGCGCATCGGTCCTAGTACCGCCAAGTGCGCGCTCAATCCGCCCTGCAGGCTAAAGCGCACCCCAATCAGCGACAGCTCGCTCATACTTGGATGCACCTCCGACAATCCAACCTGAATCGCCGGCTCGCCCTCGCGCGATTCCAGAAAGCGCTCGAGCAGGTGCAGAATGCGTTTCTTCTCTTCGAGTGCCCGGAACAGTTCGCGAGCGCGCTCGCGTGTCAGATGCAGATCGAGCCCGATCAGATTTTCCGCGCCGTCGAAGTGCACTTCCGGCATAGCCCCCAGGTCGAGCAGGCCGTTCGAATACAGCAGATTCACACGCCGCAGAATGGCATCGTACGCAGCGCTTTCCAGTTCAAAGCGGCGCTTCAGTTCGCGGTGGATATTGGGCAGCATCCAGCCGCCGAAGTGGTAATTGATGTAATTGCGAATCGAGACCAGCTCGTCCTGCGTGACGTTGTCCTCGATCTGGATCACTTTATTGCGCACCATGCGGTCGCGCGTGATCACCACCATCAGAATGCGCCGGTCCGGCAGCGCCAGCAGTTCCACCTGGTCCAGAATCTGGTTCTCGGTCGGGATCGCGGCCACGATGCCGAAGCTGCGTGTAATCTCGGTCAACAGCTTGGAGGAGCGCTCAATCCGCGCCTCCACGCTCCCCGCTCGTTCCATTTCCAGCTGCAGACGATCCAGTTCCGCCTGGATGATACGGCTGCCGAAGAGCGTGCGCGCGTAGCTCTGGTAAGCGCGTTCGGTCGGCACACGACCAGCCGAAGTGTGCGGCTGCGAAAGGTAGCCCTCCTCGAGCAGATCCGCCATCATGTTGCGAATCGAGGCGGCGCTCATCGGGTATTTGCGCGCAATGCTGCGGGAAGCGACCGGCTCCCCGGTTTCGATATAGTTCTGGACGATGGCGTGCAGAACCTCGAAATGGCGCGGCGTCAGCGATCCGGAAACCTTCATTGGGGTCGAGCAGGGCTCGCGCTCTGCCGGAACCTCATCGCCGGACGAGCCGAATTCTCCCTTAGTGTCGATTATATATAGATTTGGCTGGTCTCGCGCGCTCGATCAACGTGTTTGTAACGTTTCGGCTGGTACCAGCCGCGCATGCCGCCAGAGCCGCTCCAGATCGTAGTACGAGCGTGCGCTTTCCGAAAAAATATGCACTAGAAAATCGCCGTAATCCATCAGGATCCATTCCGCGCGGTCGTACCCTTCGAAACTCACCGGCAGCTCGCCCACCTCTTTCATCTGCTTGTGAATCTCGTCCGCAACCGCCTGTCCCTGTCGCTGGTTCCCGACCGAACAGATCAGGAAAAAATCTGTAAAGGACGTGACCTCGCGCAGATCCAGCACCCGGATATCGCTGGCTTTCTTTTCTTCGGCGGCATGCAGGGCCGTCGGCCAGTTGCTCTTGATGTCCTCGAGATCGGAAGACGCGGCCGGCGGATGGGAACGGCGTGACAGATTGCTCGTAAGGCTCTCCTCGCTCAGGGTACTACAGCTCGGCAGTTCCGCGCTCGGCCCTCGGCGCGCTCGGCCCTCGGAAAGATGCGAGCGCACCGGCTCACATGCGTTTCCGAGGATCCGTCTCGTGCCTGGACGCCTAGCTCCGCCGCGCGCGTTTGAAGGCAAACAGAGCCGCCAGCGGCAGCCCCAGCAGCGCGAACGAACCCGGTTCGGGCACCGCGGCCAGCTGGAAACGCTGGCGCGCGATCGCGAAATCGTCCCCGTTCAGGTTATTGATCACCACGCTCGTAAACGGATCCGTGTGGCTGGTCGCGGCAAACAGCAGCGCTCCGTTGTTGCCGCTCGGGAACAGGTCAATCGTTCCCACCAGCTTGGAGCCGCTGTAGAAATCGGCAGTCGTTTCTTCCGGGATCATCAGATCCGGGCCCACTTCGAAGCCAAAGGTCGTCGCGGCCCGGCTCAGCGTAATCGTCAGCTCGGAAGGATCGTTGGCGTAAGCGCCCGTCCAGCCCACCCGTGGCGTCGAAGTTTCCACCGCCGGTGGATTGTTCCAGCTCGTCCAGTTCGTCGGAACCGTGTGCTCCTCGAGCAGCGAGTCGTAGGTAAGCGTCTCGCCGCCGCCTGAGAGAAATCCGACCGCCGTAAAATCCGGGTCCGTAAAATCGAGCAGCGTGGTGCTGTTGATATAGGCGGCATTCGGCTGCGAAATCGTAATAAAATCAGCGCGCATCGAAGAGCAGCCAAACAGGGCTGCAAAGGCGAAGAGCGCGGCTTTCACGCGAGAAGACATAAGAAACTCCGGTCCAAAAAATGACAACGTTATCCGCCTCGACCATCGCTGCTCGAGCGAGCACAGGGATCAGGTACAAAGCGGTTTCCCAAGTTTAACAACTAATTCCGTGAATTTGCCATTAAAACCCTGACAAAAGTACCGGTTAAGTCAGCCTCTGAGCCGCGGCCGCCCGAACACCAAGTTAAGATTGGCCCATGACGGCCCCGGCAACCCGTGTCCTCCTTTCGGCCGCACAGATCGAGCAGCGAGTAAAAGAAATGGCCCGCCAGATCGAGGCCGATTACGCCGAAGGTCCGCTCTATCTCGTCTCGGTGCTGAAAGGCTCGTTCATCTTCATGGCGGATCTGGTACGCGCCTTCGAGCGCCTGCGAGTCCGCACCGAGTTCATGGCCATCTCGAGCTACGGCACGGAGAAGACCAGCTCCGGACAGGTCAAGCTCACCCGCGATCTCGACGTCTCGATCGAAGGGCAGCAGGTGCTCATTGTCGAGGACATCGTCGACAGCGGCCTCACACTCAGCTATCTGCTCAATCTGCTCGGCGCGCGCCGGCCCAGGTCGCTCGCCGTGGCAACGCTGCTCGATAAACCGGAGCGGCGCGTGAAACCGGTCGAAATTCGCTACACCGGATTTCAGATTCCGGACGAATTTGTGGTCGGGTACGGGCTCGATTTCGCCGAAGACTATCGCAATCTGCGCGATATCTGCGTGCTCGAAGAGATCGCTACGAGTGCTTCCGGCGCGCCTGCCGCCTGGTCTGAATCTGAGCGGTAACAAACAGCGCCGTAACCGTCACGGCGAGCAGCAGGATCTGCTCCCAGGCCGGCAGATCCGGGTCCGCATCCGGACTGAGCATGTGTCCGCCCAGGCAGCACAGCACGTGCACCGAGAAAACTTCGATCGAGGCGCGGCCCAGCAGCGCCAGCGGCTGGAAGATGGCAAGTGAAGCGATCTTCTGCCCGTAGCGGACCAGCACCAGCGTGAGCGCGGCGAAGTTGATGACGCGCGCCGGGCCGAGATGCCACTTGTCAATCAGCCAGCCGTACACGTCCTGGTTCATCCATTGGTCCACCGGGCTATAGCGAAGAACGAGAAAGATGACCGCCAGCACCAGCGCGAAGTTCGAAAGCCCCGGCGAAATACCCTTCTCGCGCTTTACGCCGCTGCCGTTCCCGGCAATCCGGTCCGCGTAAATGCTCCCCAGCGCCAGAGCCACAATCCAGAGCAGCTGCCAGGCGTAGGTGTCGAAGGCGCCGGTTGAGTCTTCCGGTACGCCCAGGTGCATCATGTCAAAATGCGTGTGGACCCAGTGCCGGAGACCGAACTGTGCGGCTGCCCAGATGCCGAAACTGGTGTAGATCACCGGGTCCCAGCTCCAGCGCCGCGCCACCCAGCGCGCAATGGGCGTGAGCGCGAGAAACAGCACGTACATCGGCAGAATGTCGAGCAGCGACGGCCGGTATTTCAAAATGATCGCCGCCACGACCGCGTGCATGGGATGCGCGAAGTAGAACGACAGCAGATTCTCCAGGCCCAGCCGGTGATAGCGCGCGGCAATCCAGGCCACCACGGTGAACGTGATCGCGAGCAGAACCACATGGTACGTATAGACGCGAACAATACGCTTGCGCAGATCGCTCAAAGTGGCGTCGAAGCCGCTTCGGCTCTCGATGCGGTGCTCGAGCTGGGCGATGATAAAGCCGGAAAGAAAGATGAACCCTTCCGCTCCCGAGACAAAGCCGAAGGTCTGATTGGAGACAATGCTCGCTCGAGTCGGCAGATGCGTAAGCGTCATCCAGAGCAGCAGAAAACCGCGCAGGATGTCGAGCTCCACTAAGCGGGCCGATGTCGATTGCCGGAGCGGGGCCGCTGTTGGAGTCACAGAAGAAGAACCGAATTGCTTATCGACTTGGGAAGCGCGGATGCTTCATAGACGGGGTTTCGGCGGAGCGAGTTCCCGCGCTTTGCACTCCGACAGGAAACCGTTATTCTTGTGCGAGCCGTCGCAGAAAGGCTTGTTTTCCGCCAGCCCGCAGCGGCAAAGAGAAATCACCGAGCGGCCGCCCAGCCCGTAAGAATTGCCCTCGGAATCCTGGATGATAAATTCCCCTTCGATGCGAATCGGGCCGTTATTCACGATAGTCACTTTCGCCGCCATGCAACCTGAGGGTAGCAGGGGAGGCACCGCCCTCAAGTCATCAATATAATGTTTCTCGTGCAGGTGGGCGTTTGATCCAGTTCAGCTACGAGAGCGACCGCGAGCTGTTTGAAAGCGCCATCCGTTTCGCCCAGCGCCAGGTGCGCAAGCTGGTGGAAAAGTATCCGGGTTTCTATCCGGTGTACACGCAGGGCGGCGTCTGGAAGCACGACAGTCCGGCGCTGGCGCACTGGTGTGACGGCTTTCTGCCCGGCATCCTTTGGCTGTTCTATAAGCGCGGAGGGCCGAATGCTGCCGATGCCCGCTTCTGGTGGGAAGTGGCCACCACCTATAGCCGTCCGCTCGAGCCGCGCAAGACCGAGCCTGAAGCGCACGACCTTGGCTTTATCTTCCAAACGGCCTACTATCGCTGGTTTCAATGCGCCCACGAGGATCCGATTCGCGAGGCCATGATCGCGGCGGGCCGCACGCTCGCGCTCGGTTACGACGAGAAGGGACAGTTCCTGCGCTCGCTGGTGGCGGGCAATTCGCTGTTCATCGACATCATGATGAACGTCGGCATTGTCTTTTACGCCGCGCGCGAGACCAGCGACCGCCAGCTGCGCGAGGTTGCCACGCGGCATTCGCTGACCACCCGCAAGCACCTGGTCCGCGGCGATGGTTCGGTGGCGCAGGAAGGTTTGTTCGATCCGGACACCGGTGAGTTTCTGCGACAGGCGACGCAGCAGGGCTACCGCAGCGATTCCTGCTGGGCGCGCGGCTTGAGCTGGGCGCTGTACGGCTTCACCACGGCTTACGAATACAGCCGCGATCCGCGTTTTGTGCACACTGCCGAAAGCTGTGCCGATTACTACATAACCCACACGCCGGCCCACGGCATTCCGCCCTGGGACTACAATGCGCCGGGCGAAAGCCGCAAGCTGCTCGACACGTCCGCGGCTGCGATTAGCGCGGCGGGATTGCTGCGTTTATGCCGGCAGATTGCGGATCCGATGAAAGGGCATTTCTACTGGTCGACCGCGATTGGTATCCTGCGCAATCTTTGCACGAAGTATCTGGCGGGCGCCGATCCGGGCTGGGAAGGCATCCTCAAAGGCGGCGTCTATCACGTGCATAAAGGGCTGGGCGTCGATGAGTCGGTGATCTGGGGCGAATACTACTTTGTCGAGGCGCTCGAAGAAGCGCTGCGCGTGATGGACCGCGGCGCCGCGCACTCCACAGTGAATTAGGGCTCGAATTCCAGTTCGGCGCGCGGCCTTTTGCTCAAAATCGAGAGCGCGGCACTTAGCAGGGCGCCGATGTACAACGCACTGCCGATCATCAGCGTTGTGCGCAGACCGAGATAGATCGCCAGGAACATGGCCGCGGCGGAGCCGAGCACGCTCGAAGCGGCATTCACGGCCCAGGCCCACCGCACAGATGCCGGCATTACTCTTTCGAGCAGCGTCAACCCGGTCGGAAACGGCATGCCCATGGCGAAGCCCAGCGGGCTGATGAGCGCGACCGTGATCAGCACTTTCAAAGCAAACGGGAGCCACACGCCACCTTCACAGATCGGTGTGACAATCAGCGCAAGCAGCACATTCAGTGCCGCGACGATTATCAGCACGGTGCGAAGTTTGGCGGGGTTGCCCTGCACCAGGCGCTTGCTGGCGAAGCTGCCGCAGCCGCTCGAGAGCAGCATGGAGAAGATGATGACCGTGAGAGCGTAAGTGGGGTGTCCGAGAAACAGCACGAATTTCTGGATCAGGGCGACCTGGATGATGATGTAGCCGGCGCCGATGCACAGGAAGAAAAAGAGTGCCGGAATGGCGCCGCGCTCGCGTGGCAGGCGGTGGCCGAGCAGCATCGGAGGCAGAGCGAGCATGATGATCGTCGCCAGAATGCTGATGCCGACAACGCCGAAGAGTACCGGCAGCGCGGAGTTGATTTTGTAATCGGCGGTCGCGTGCGAAGCGTGCGAGAGAAAATCGAGTACGTCGCGCGCCTGCACGGTGTAGAAGAAGAACGGGCGGTCGTCGCCAACCGGGCGTACATCGAAGGCGTAAGAATCGAAGAACCTCTCGCGCGAGGGAATCGTCAGCAGGGTTCGAAACGGCGTGTCGCGGGCGGTGCCGGGTTGATAGACGATTTCCATGCCGGCGGTTTTCGCACCTTGCTGCAGACGTTCGAGATCGGCTGCGGTAAACGGATTGCGCGAGACCAGAATGGTATCCTGCGCGCCCCACTGATGAAGCTGGTTGACGTCCTCGCGCACGACGATGATGTTGCGCGCAGGGTCGTTCTGGCCGATGTGATGCAGAGCGGTGATGGCAAGCGAAACGATGCGCAGCGATTCGCGCGGCGGATCAAAACCCCAGCGAGTAAACGCCATGACGCCATCGGGCGTGAGGTGCGAGAGGTAATCGCCGAACGCTTCGGTGGTGTAGAGATTGTTCTCCGATAGCGCGAAAGCGCCGGCGGCGGTCGAAGCCCAGGTATCGACCAGCGTGGCCTGCAGCACCTGATACTGCTCGCGTGAGCGGCGAATGAACGAGCGCCCGTCTTCAACAGCGATATGCACATCGGGCCGGAAATACAGGTTGTTGCTGTAGGCCGGGTAACGCTTGCGCATGATCTCGGTGGCGATGGTCGGATTGATTTCGACGCCGGTCACATCTTTGCTGCCGGAATGGAGCGCGCGGGCAACATCCCAGCCGCCGCCAGGCCCGATGATCAGCGTTTTCGCGCCGGGACGGAGCAGATAGGGAAAGCCGGGCCCGTGATAGGTGAGATCGAATGACTGTTTCGGGGTAAGGTGATCGAGATCGAGCTGCGCCAGATAGGTATTGGCGTCGGCGTCGATCACGATGAGCTGCGCGCCGTCGGGCTGGCGCTTGAGCGCGATGCGCGAGAAGCTGTTCCAGCGTACGAATTCTTCGTTGGTGAGGCGCTGGCCTTTGGCGAATTTGACGTCGATGAACGGATCCTTCCAATTCAGAGTCATGACGCCGACCAGCACGAGTCCGAGAAGAACGGCGGTGGCCCGGCCGCGCGAGGAGCCCGCCAGATGGAACCAGATGGCTGCCGAAACAGCGAAGAGAAGGGCAGCGGCGATGATGGTGTTGGGTCCGCCGAGCCAGTTCAGCAGCGGCACGAGCACGGCGCAGCCACCGGCAGCTCCGAGCAGATCGAAAAAGTAGACGCGATTCACGCGGCCGATGGTGTCGGCGATGACAAGCGAAAGAATGGTGCCCGAAAAGGTGAACGGTATCGCGGCAACGAAATAGGCGAGGGTCAATTCGCCGCCGCTCATCGCAGCTGAACGTCCGAGCAGGAACCAGAGGCTCAGCACAATCGCGATGGCATTCGTCCAGGCGAGAATGCCGAGTTTGCGATGGAGCGTGCCCGGCCAGCCGGCGACGACATACGAGAAAACGCCACCCGCGCCGAGTCCGAAGAGCGCGATCGAGATGGCGAGGAACGCGAAATGATAGAAGTAAACGACCGAAAAAACGCGCGTCAACGCGAGCTCGAGCAGCAGCGTGGCGAGCGAGGTGGCGGCCACGCCGAAATAGATCTGTGGCCAGTGTCTGCGGCGGGCAGTATGCGACACCTGCTCGCCGAGTGTGATGGAGGAGGACAACCTTTATGGTAAGTCAGCCAGAGCGACGCCGAGATGCGCCGCCATGCGCTTGACGATGCGCGCTGCGGCGTGGCCATCGCCGTACGGATTGTGCTGGCGGGCCATATTTTCCCGTGCTCCGGCGTCGTTTAGCAGCCGCGTTGCTTCGCTGAGGATGCGCTCGGGATCGGTACCTACCAGTTTCACTGTTCCGGCTGTGACTGCTTCGGGACGCTCGGTCACATGGCGCAGGACAAGCACAGGTATGCCGAGCGAAGGCGCTTCTTCCTGGATACCGCCGGAATCGGTCAGCAGCAGATAAGCACGCCGCATCAGGTCGACAAACGGCAGGTAATCGAGTGGCTCGACCAGCGTGACATTTGGTTTTCCGCGCAGGATGGAATCGACAGGACCGGTGACGTTCGGGTTGCGGTGCACCGGCCAGACGATCTGCACATCTTCGCGTTCGGCAAGGCGAGCGATGGCGCGGCAGAGATTCTCGAAGTCCGAGCCGAAGCTTTCGCGGCGGTGCGCGGTGACGACGATCAGCTTCTTGCCGGCGTCGAGCGCAATGTTGAGGCCGGAATGCGCGCCGCTTTCGAGGCGGTCGCGGATCATAAGCACGGCGTCGATGCCGGTATTGCCGGTGACTTCGATCCGCTCCGGAGAGATGCCTTCGCGAATGAGATTGCGTGCGGCGCCTTCGGTGGCTGCGAAATGCAGCGCGGCGAGGCGGCTGGTGAGAACGCGATTCATCTCTTCGGGGAACGGATTGCGCAGATCGAAGGTGCGGAGTCCGGCTTCGACGTGGGCGATTTCGACGCCTGCGTAGAACGCTGATAGCGCGCCGCAGAAGGTGGTGGTGGTGTCGCCCTGGACGAGGCAGATAGCGGGTTTTACCTGACCGAATACGGGCGGCAGTTCCTGGAGCAGACGGCTTGAAAGTGCGGCCAGCGACTGATTCGGCCGCATGAGCTTGAGATCGAAATCGGGCTGGATCTGGAAGACGTCGAGGACCTGATCGAGCATCTCGCGATGCTGTCCGGTGAGGCACACGACGGGGCGCAGGACGTTGCAAAAAGGCTCGCTGCGCAGTGCGTATACGAGCGGGCAGAGCTTGATGGCCTCCGGCCGCGTGCCGAAGATGAGCAGGACGGGCTTCGGCGCGGAGACGGAATCGGAAGGACTACTTGTGACGGTAAGTGATGCGTCCCTTCGTGAGGTCATAAGGAGACATCTCGAGGGTGACGCGATCGCCGGCCAAAACGCGGATGCGATTGCGCCGCAGTTTGCCGGCCAGGTGAGCGAGAACGGTGCGGTCCTGATCGAGCTGAACGCTGAAGAGTCCGCTGGGGAATTTTTCGACTACGGTACCAGTAACTTCTATGCTGTCTTCTTTACTCATTCGCCTCTTACGAAGTGGGATGCAGGCGGCGCCGAAAAGGCAACCTGCTACGGCTTGAGTATAGCGCAAATACAGGGTTTTTCGCGCAGCCGGAGCAGCACTGCAGCACGCGCTGAGCAGTGGTTTACTCTTGAGTCGGGACTAGTCGCGGTGACGAAAGCGATCGGCGAATTCAAGGACAAAAACTTCCTGGTGACGGGGGCGGGCCGGGGCATCGGAAAACGTCTGGCGCTTGGATTCGCACGGCTGGGTGGGCGAATTGCGCTCGTGGGCCGCAGCAAGGCAGAGCTCGATATGGCGCACATCGAGATCGAGCAGGCGGGCGGCAACGCGCTGCGCATTCGGGCGGATGTGACGGATCCCGAGCAACTGGCACTGGCGGTAGATCGCTCGCGCGTGGTGTTCGGAGGCGCTGTGGATGTGATGATCTGCGCGGCGGGAACGCTGGGGCCGATCCATGATTTCATGGAGCATTCGCTGAAGGCCTGGAAAGAAACGCTGGCGATCAATCTGTTCGGCGTGGTGCATTCGTTTCGCGCGGTGCTGCCATCGATGACGGAACGGCGAGCGGGCAAGATCATCGTGATCGCGTGCGAGAGCGATGCGCTGCCAAAGACCGGGCTTTCGGCTTACTCGACTTCGAAGAGCGCGGTGGTGCGGTTTGTGGAGACGGTGGCGGCCGAGGTCGTGGAGGACAATGTGCAGATCAACTGCTTCGATCCGGGACCGGCTTATACGAACATGACAGACGAGCTGATTCGCGCGGAAAACCGGCTGGAGGCGCGCGTGGTGAGCGAAGCCAAGGAGACGCGGCGCACGGGCGGGACGTCGCCGGATCTGCAGATGAAGGTGGCAGCGTTTCTGGCGTCCGAGCAGTCGAACCATATTACGGGCAAGCTGATTCATGTGACGGACGATACCAATAAGCTGCGCAATGAGACACTGCGGCCCGATGCATACACGCTCCGGAGGATGCATAAGTGAGGCGGTCATCTCAGGACCTGCTCTACGTACGTGAGCGGCTCACCGCCTTCAGCGCGCGCCTGGGCGAAAGCTTCCTCCAGCAGAGCGGAGGCTTCTTTGGACAGTGGCTTTTCCAGTCGCGGAACCGGTTGAAGGCCATCCATCTCCGGGTCCGCGGATGAATCTGGCTGATCGGCGGTATATGCGGCTCTGAGGTGCTGCACCGATATCTCGTCCGAGCCTTCGCTATCGGCCAATATGAGAGCTCGCGTAAGCAGCGCGATCAGCTCGCCCGGCAAATTGTGATTTTCGCCGTCCAGCGGGAGTCTATTCTCCTTATTCGGTCGAGAATTTGTAGATCGTCGTCTGGTGGTATTCTTCGCCGGGGTGGAGGACAGTCGTTGGGAAGTTGGGGTGGTTGGGCGAATCGGGGAAGTGCTGCGTTTCGAGACACAGCGCGGAGCGATGGCGATAGATGCCGCCGATGCCGCTGACCTTACCGTTTAGAAAATTGCCGGAATAAAACTGGACGCCGGGCTGGGTGGTGAAGACCTCGAGCACGCGGCCGGATTTCGGCTCCTCCACTTTCACGGCGAGATGGTTCAGGTCGCCGGGATGGTTCAGCACGAAGTTGTGATCGTAGCCTTTGCCGAGTTTGAGCTGCTCATTGTTCTTGCCGATGCGCGCGCCGATGTCGGTGGCGTGGCGGAAGTCGAAAGGCGTGCCGGCGACGTTTTCGAGCTTGCCGGTTGGAATTAGTGTCTTGTCTACCGGAGTGAACTGATCGGCGTCGATGGAGAGTTTGTGATTGAGGATGGTTGCGCTGCCCGCGCCGACGAGGTTGAAGTAGGAATGGTTGGTGAGGTTGAGGACGGTGTCTTTGTCGGTCTTGGCGTAGTAGTCGATGTGGAGCCCGTTCTGATCGTCGAGGGAGTAGCGGACGGTGACGTCGAGATTGCCGGGAAAGCCTTCTTCGCCATCGGGACTTAAATAGTGCAGCTCGAGAGCGGGCTTACCTGGTTCGGAGACGTCTTTCGCATCCCAAACGCGGCGGTTGAAGCCGACTTTGCCGCCATGGAGGGCGTTGCCGTTGTCGTTGGTGGGAATGTGATACGTCTTGCCGTCGAGCTTAAAGATGCCGTGGGCGATGCGATTGCCGTACCGGCCGATGAGCGCGCCGAAGTAGGCGGTGCCGGCTTTTTGAACGTATTCATCGAGAGTGTTGAAACCGAGAACGACATCGCCGAATTTACCGTGGCGGTCCTTGACGCTGATGGATTGAACGGTACCGCCGTAATTGGTGATTTTGACGGTCATGCCGGAGGCGTTTTTGAGCGTGAAGAGGTAAACGTCTTTGCCTTCGAACTGGCCGAAAGACTCTTTGGGGAGCGAGTCGGCGAAAGAGAGAGAGGAAAAGGCGACGGCGAGCGTGACCGCAGCGGGAAGAATGCGCGACATAGGCGTAATCATCTTAATCCATCCATCTCGCACAATCTTCGCCACGCTGAGAAGCGCGGGCTCATTGGGTTTTGAACTTGATAAGGTAGCGAGTGATGACGAGATACCTGGTAGTTCTGCTGCCATTGGTTTTGAGTGCGCAGACACAAGTAGCGCCGCGGCCGCATTTCGTGCGGGCCTCGGGGGAGGCGGTGGTTTCGGCGAAACCGGACCGGGCGGAGATCACGATCGGCGTTTCGAGCCAGGCTCCGACGGCGCAGGCGGCATCGGCACAAAATGCGGAAGAGAGTACAAAGATGGTTGCGGCGATCAAGCAGGCGCTGGGGAGCGGCGGGACGATCAAGACGTCGGGTTACTCGCTGTCGCCGCGTTACGAGTATCCGCAGAATCATGCGCCGCGTTTGACCGGGTATGAGGCGGCGAATACGGTGAATGTCACGGTAGATGAGCTGGCGCTGCTCGGGAAAGTGATCGATGCAGCGACGCAGGCAGGCGCGAATAACATCAACGGCGTTGCGTTCACGTTGAAAGACGACTCGGCGGTACGCGAGCAGGCGCTGAGCGAAGCGGCGAAACGAGCGCGGGCGAATGCAGAGGCACTGGCGCGGGCACTGAACCTGGAGCCCGGCGCGGTGCTGGAGGCAGAACCGACTGAAGTGCCGGTGGTGCGGCCGCGGCCGGTGGGGTTCGTGGCGATGAAAGCAGCGGCTGCTCCCACGACGCCGGTGGAAGCGGGCGATCTGGATATTCGCGCATCGGTTACGGTAACGCTCGAAGTGCATTGAGCGCGAGTGGGCGCGTTCCCGATACAATACTAGGGATCGAGCTGCCTCGCGGTGAAAACCGAAGAACCGAGCGTCAAGCCTGCGGAGAATCCGGAGATTCCGGACAAGCTCTACTTCCGGATAGGGGAAGTGGCGCGCCTGGCGGGGATCAAACCGTACGTTCTGCGCTTCTGGGAGACCGAATTTTCGGGCCTGGGGCCGAAGAAGTCGGGCACCGGACACAGATTGTACCGGCGCAAAGATGTGGAGCTGGTGCTCGAGATCAAGCGGCTGTTGTACGACCGGCGCTACACGATCGAGGGTGCGCGCAAAGTTCTGGAATCGAAGCCAAAGCGGGAACCGGTGCGGGCGCCGGTACCGCAGAAGCAGGTGGAGATGTTTTCGCCGGGAGCGTTCACGTTTCATCGCGAACTGCGCAAAGAGCTGACCGAAATTCTGGCGCTGCTCGAAGACGAATAGAGCGCGGTCATTTTTTCGGCTGCGCACGCGCGGCGGTCTGGTGCCACATGGCCTGAATCAGCTCGCGGGTGCCGCGCTCGCAATCCGGGAACAGGTCGACGTGCTGTACCTTTTGCGAGATTTCGACCGGAAGCGAGCAGTCGTCGAGGCGCACCGGGATGAAGTAGATCTCGTCGAGCGGCACGCGGAGAGCGGCGTCGAGGGCATAGGCGAGCTCGCGCTGAAAGTGGCCACGCTTGGAGACGGAACGGCGCGAAAAGCAGGCGACGAAAAAATCGCAGAGATCGATGGCGCGCTCGATGGCACGAGGCCAGTTCTGGCCGGGCAGAATTTTCTCCTCGTCGAGCCAGGGTTCAAAGCCGGCTTTGCGTAGCGCGGCACTGAGGCGCTTGGCGCGGGTGCGGTCTTCGTAGGCATAGGCGATGAAGACGGGAATGCGACCATTGGGCTCGAAGGTGAGCTGATTGCGCGGGTTGAGCTTGAAGTGGCCGAGACCGTCGATTTCGATGCGGGACCCGTTGCGCAGATAGGTTTCGATCAGCTGGACGAGGGCACGGGCGCGGACACTACGGTTCACGTGGCGCTTTCCTTTTATTGGGGGCCGGGTTGGGGAGCGGCCTGGGCGTTTTCAGGTCCTTGAGCAGGCGGTGCACGAGCGCGTCGACGGCGTCGGCTGCTTTGCCGCGGGAGCGATGCGATTGTTTGGCCAGGAGCTGGGCCAGATCGTGCTTGTTCATCGGTTTGAAGGTAGTCCGGAGGAGTGCGCGAGGGAGGCCGCGAGGAGCGCGGGATCGGGCGTATCTGGTTGCAGAGAATCGGTTTCGGCAGGTGAAAAATCGGGCGAATCGATGTGATCGAGGGCGGCTGAAAATTCGAACTCAGGGACGTCGTTTGCGGCTTCGTCTTCGGTTTGGCGCTGGCCCTTTACTTCCTCGAGCTCAGCTTTGAGGCGGGCGGCGTAGTTGGAGAGGCGGCGTTCCTGCAGCGCGAGATTGCGGAACTGCTTTTCGTATTTGAGATAGATTTCGAGGCGGAGCAGATTGGGGTCGCACTCGGAGGCGAGCTCGTGGTGGCCTTTGGCGAAGAGAGCGGCTTCGAGGCAGGGGATGCGGAGGAGGCGCCACCAGGTATCGGCGATGAGCTGCACGAGAGCGCACTCGTGTTCGCCGACGGGTTTCCAGAAGTGGAAATAGTGCGTGAGGTGCTGTTGGTAGCGGGCGCGATCGTCGGTGGGAAGCAGGACGGTGCGGCCGGTGAGGGCGGTTTTCAAGGCGTTTTGGGACGAAATGGCCTTGCCGGCTTCGGTGCGGGGTCCGCCTGCTCGGGCTTGGGAAGGATGCGTTGTCCGATTTCGGTCGCTGACGCTTCCCGGTTCCGTGTCGAGGGTGCGCGAGTTTTCGGCTTTGCGCGCGTTCTTGATGGCTTCTTTGCGGGCTTTGCGCTCGGCGGCGCGACGGATCTGACGAGCTGTCATGCCACCGGTTTTAGCGCGGGCAAAAGAGAAGAAAAGAAGAAGATGCGTGGAAGTGCTTGAAAAGCGGGAGACGATTTTAGTACGGAACGTGTGAACGCCTATTCGGAGCGGAGCACTTCGAGCGGGCGCTGGCTGAGGATGCGGGTGCTGGCGAGCCAGCCGGCGAGGTTGGCGAGTACGGCGGTCGCGAGCATGGCGACAAGGAGCGACGGCCAGTCGAAATCGAAGTGCGTGTCGATGAACTTGTCGGCGATGATGCCGGAGAAGGCGTTTGCAAGGAGTGCGCCGATGAGGCCGGCGATGGCGCCCAGGATGGAGAATTCGATCGAAAAGATGCTCTGAATGCGGCGGCGGGTAGCGCCGAGGGCTTTGAGGATAGCGACTTCGCGGATGCGGCGGTAGCGCGTGCCGGCGATGCTCGAGGAGAGGATGATCACGCCGGCGAGGATGGCGAAGGCGGCGAGGAAACGGATGACGAGCGCGACCTGATCGACGGCTTCCTGAATGCGGGTGAGCACGTCGGCGAGGTTCATGACGGTGACGGTCGGGTAGGCTTCGAAGATCGATTCTTCGACGGCGGGGATGCGTTTGGGGTCGACGTGTACGGCGCCGTAGTAGACGACGGGAAGACCGGTGAGCGCGTTCTGCGGAAAGACGAGATCGTAGCGGACGGCGGCGCGATTGCTGCGATCGAAGATGGCGACGAGCGGGGCGGTCAGGGTGCGGCCGGCGAGCTGGAAGGTGAGACGGTCGCCGAGTTTGAGCTTGAAATCGCGCTGGGCTTCTTCGGAGACGGCGAGCTGGGGCGTGCTGGATTCGGGCGGCCACCACTCGCCTTTGCGAATGGAGAGACCTTCGGGAAGAGAGCGCGCGGTAGTGATGCGAATGGCCTGTAGATTTTCGCGGCGCTCTTTCTTGAGATCGAGCTGCTCGGGCGGTTTGCCGTTGTTCGAGAGCATGCGGGCGACGATGTAGCCGACCAGTTGGACGTTACCTTTGACACCGGTTTCATGGGAAAGAAGCTGGCTGATGCCGGAGGTATCGCGGACGTCCAGCAGGAAGAGGTTACCCTGGCGGCCGGGGCCTTCGGCGCGAACTTCGCGCAGCACGGTGCTTTGCAGGAGATAGGTGGTGAGCGTGAACATGACGCCGATGCCGAGCGCAACGAGGACGGAGCGGGCCTGGTTGCCGGGGCGATAGAGATTGGCGAAGCCATGGCGGAAAGAGGTCGGGAGACGGCGGCCAGCGATTTTCACGATGCGGCGCATGAGCCAGAGCAGAAGAGCGGCGATGGCGGCGAGGATGAGCACGCTCGCGATGAGTCCAGCGATGAAGTAGAGGCCCATGCGGGCGGAGCCGCCGAGCCAGACCGCGATGCCGTAGAAGCCGGCGAGGATGGCAGCAGCGCCGAGCCAGGCGGGGAGTTTTTCGCGCCAGTGTTTACGCGATTGCTGCGCGGCATCGGCCATATCGCGGCGGAAGACGAGGCTCGGGCGCACGTTGCGGATGCTGAGCAGCGGCGGAAGTGTGAAGAGAAGTGTGGCGAGGACACCTAAGCTGAGGCCCTGCAGACTGAACGACCAATCCCAGGGGACTTCGGGCAGTAACGAGAAGACGCGCTGGATGAGGATGGGGAAGGATTTTTGCACGAGCGCGCCGACCGCGATGCCGATCAGGCCGCCGGCGAGGCCGAGCCAGAGCGTTTCGAGCAGATAGATGCGCAGGATCTGGTTCGAGCGCGCGCCGAGCGCTTTCATGACGGCAATGGTGTCCATGTGTTGCTGCAGGTGTGAGTACATGGCCATGGCGACGCCGAGCGAGCCGACGATGAGGGCGATGAGCGAGATGAGCGAGAGGAAGGTAGTGGTGTTATCGAGCGCTTTGCCGACGACGGGGCTGCCTTCGCGATAGTCGCTCAGGAAGACGCGGTGAATGGTATTTTTGATCTCGTTTTTGATCCGGTCGAGATCGACGCCGGGGTTGAGTTTGAAGAGGAAGCGCTGGGCGGCGCGGCTGCCGAACTGCACGAGACCGCTGCGAGTGAGGCCTTGGCGGGTGATGAGCGCGCGCATGCCGGGGCCGAAGCCTGAGGCGAGACGGTCGGGTTCGCTGGTTATGGTGCCGGTGATGGTGTACTCTTTGCCGCCGAGGCGGATGGCGTCGCCGGGCTGCACTTTGAGGCGCAGTTCGAGCTCGGGCGTGACGACGGCGGAGTGATCGTCGCAGAGGAGCTGCGCGAGAGATTTGTGCGGTTCGAGTTTGATCTGGCCGTAGTAAGGATAGGCGCGGGGCTCGATGGCCTTGACCGAAATCATCTGCGGGATGCGCTCGTGGGAGGAGCCGGCCATCGAGATGGTTTCGGTGACGCGCGTCATCTGGCCGTAGCGTGCCGCGATGGATTCGAGTTTTTCGATTTGATCGGGCGAGAGATTCTCCCAGGTCTGAGCCTGCAGATCAGCGGCGATGAGCTGCTTGGCGTTGCGCAGGAGCATGCCGCGAAAGGCGTAACCGAACCCTTTGACACCGCTCAGCGCAGCGACGCCGACCGCGACGGCGAGGATGACGAAGAGGAATTTGGCAGGTGTGGCGCGGAGTTCGCGGAAACCAATTCTGGAGGCGGTGCGGAGAGTGAAGCGGGTCATGAGCGAGCGTTCAGCGCGGGCGTGGAGAGAACGTCGGAGAGGAGCTGGCCGTCGCGGAGAGTGATGATGCGGTCGGCGTTTTCGGCGAGCTGCGGGTCGTGGGTGACGAGCACGAGGGTAGTGTTTTCCTCGCGGTTGAGGGTGAGCAGCAGGTCGAGAATCTGTTTGCCGTTGGCGGAATCGAGATTGCCGGTGGGCTCGTCGGCCATCAGGATCGGCGGACGCGTGATGAAGGCGCGGGCGAGGGCGACGCGCTGCTGTTCGCCGCCGGAGAGCTGAACGGGGTAGTGGTGCCTGCGGCGTTTGAGGCCGACGCGTGCGAGGAGGTCGCGAGCGCGGGACACGGCATCGCCTTCGAAGCCCGCGAGTTCGGCGGGAAGGAGCACGTTTTCTTCGGCGGTGAGCGTGGGCACGAGCTGGTAGCTCTGAAAGACGAAGCCGATTTTACGTCCGCGCAGACGCGCGAGATCGTCTTCGCGCATGTTCTGAATTTCGGTGCCGTCGAGCGTGATGCGGCCGCTGGTGACGGTGTCGAGGCCGGCGAGGAGGCCAAGAAGCGTGCTCTTACCGCTGCCGGAGGCGCCCATGATGGCGACGAACTGACCGCGCGGAATGGCGAAGCTAAGATCGCGCAGAATTTCGACGCGATTGGCACCGTTGTCGATGGTTTTCGAGAGGCGGTCGACCTGGATGACGTCGGCGGGGGAATGCATGGCAAGCTTAGGTTGTGAAGAAGCGGAGGACTGCTTTCATTGTCGCAGCGGGGCTGGTTTTGCTGGCGATATTGGCGGCGTGCGGCTCGCGCGAAAAAGCGCCCACAACTACAGAACGCACCGCAGCGGTGCCGAGTTCCGAAACAGGCGCAACGAAGCGCGAAGAGCCGAAAGCGAATGACACGCGGCCGGTGATCGTGGCGTTCGGCGACAGCTTGACGGCGGGCGTGGCGGGGCGCAGTTATCCGGAGCAGCTGCAGGATGTGCTGGATGAGAATCATTTGACTTATCGCGTGGAGAACCAGGGCGTGAGCGGCGACACGTCGACGGATGGGCTGGCGCGGATTGATAACGTAATCGCGGCGAAACCGGTCCTGGTGCTGTTGGAGTTTGGCGGGAATGACGGGCTCCGCGGCATTCCGGTGGAGGCGACGAAGAAGAATTTGGCGGAGATGATCGAGCGATTGCAGGCGGCGAAGATTCGCGTGGTGCTGCTGGGGATTACGCTGCCGCCGAATTATGGGCCGGATTATGTGGAGCCGTTCACGAAGATGTTTCCGGAGCTGGCGAAGAAGTACCATCTGGCGTACATGCCGTTTCTGCTGGCGCATGTGTATGAGCATCCGGAGATGATGCAGCCGGATGGCATTCATCCGAACGGGGCGGGGAATCAGGTTGTGGCGCGGGATGTGTTCGAGCTGATCCGGCCGCTGTTGAGCAGGACGCATTCGTGAGTTATCCGGAATCGGTGCGGTATTTGTACGGGCTCGGCAATGAGCTGCGGCCGGGGGCGAAGTTCGGGTTGGAGCGGATGCGTGCGCTGCTCGGGGCCCTGGGTAATCCGGAGTGCGGGCAGCAGTTTGTGCATGTAGCGGGCACGAACGGGAAGGGATCGACATGCGCGATGATTGCGAGCGTGTTGCGATGCGCAGGCATGCGTACCGGGTTATATACGTCGCCGCACCTGATCGAGCCGACCGAGCGCATCGAGATCGATGGAGAGCCGATCAGCGCGGAGGATTTTGCGCGTGTGTTCGAAGTGGTGCACCGGGCGGCGGAGGAACTGCTGCGTGAGGGCGACATCGATGCGCATCCATCGTATTTTGAGACGGTGACGGCGATGGGTTTGCTGCGCTTTCGCGACAAGGCTCAGATCAGCGTGATCGAAGTGGGGCTGGGCGGGCGGCTGGATGCGACGAATGTGATCACGCCGCTGGTTTCGGTGATCACGCCCATTTCGTACGATCACGAGGCGTATCTGGGCAACACGCTGGAGGCGATTGCGGGGGAGAAGGCGGGGATTATCAAGGCGGGTGTGCCGGTGGTGATGGCGACACAGGAGAGTGTGGCCAGCTGCGTAATCGAAGAGCGTGCGCGTGAGTTGGCTTCGCCGGCGATTCGTGTGGACATGTCGCGAGTCGAGGTAATGGAGGCGTGCGCGGACGGCTCGCGGTTTCGATTGGATGAAAACGAGTATGAATGTGCGCTGCCGGGGCGGCATCAGGTGGTGAATGCGGTTACGGCGATTCTGGCGTGTCGCGCACTCGGACTCCATAGCGAGAAAATTCGCCTGGGTCTGAAGAGGGTCGTCTGGCCGGGGCGGCTCGAGTACGTTTCGAGGAAGCCCGATTTTGTGCTGGATGGCGCGCATAATCCGGCGGGGGCGGCGGCGCTGGCGGCCTATATACGGGAATTCTGCGCAGGACGGACGGTGTGGCTGGTGTATGGAGCGATGCGCGATAAGGCGATCGAGGAAGTGACCGAGCAGCTGTTTCCGCTAGCGGAAAAGCTGATTGTGACGGCGCCCGATTTTCCCCGCGCGCTGCGGCCGGAGGCGATTTTGGAAGCGGCGCCACATCCGAATGCCGTGATTGCGGAGAATGTGACGCGGGCGATCGAAATGGCGCGCAAGGCGCCACGGGATTGTGTAGTATTCTTCACAGGATCGCTGTATCTGGTGGGCGAAGCGCGGCGGTTACTGACGCAATGAAAAAGCTGCGCGGGGTTTTGTTTGCCGACCCGGCGATTGTGCTGGCGACGATTGTCTACGGGACGATCAGCCTGATTGTTTCGTTTTTCGACAGCACCGGGCGGATGCAGATTCGGGTGGCGCGGGCGTGGGCGCGAATGCTGCTGCGGGTGAGCGGCGTGCGCGTGCGCGTGGAGGGACTGGAGCAGATCGATCCGGCGGGCAGCTATGTGTTTATCGCGAATCATCTGAGCTATATGGACACGCCGGTGGCGCTGGCGAATGTGCCGGTGCAGTTTCGGTTTCTGGCGAAGCGCGGCTTGTTTCAGATACCCTTTCTCGGCACGCATTTGAGCCGCGCGGGGCATATTCCGGTGCCGCGAGAAGATCCGCGCGCGTCGGTGAAGACGATGCAGGTGGCGGCGGAGAAAATTCAGCAGAAGAACATATCGCTGCTGATTTTTCCCGAGGGCGGGCGTTCGCATGATGGCGTGACGCGGCCTTTTAAGGAAGGCGGCGCGTATATTGCGATTCGGGCCGGCGTGCCGGTGGTTCCGCTGGTGATGATCGGTACGCGCGAGGTGCTGCCGTTTGGGAGCGGTGTCGTTCAAGCCGGCGAGGTGACGTTGCGGGTGCTGGAGCCGATTGCGACGGACGGGCTGACGTTGAAGGATCGGGGTGCGCTTACTGAACGGGTGCGGGGGTTGATTGCGGGCGAACTGGAGCGGAGTGCGGCGCATACGCCCGTGGGGGGCTAAAAAAGCGGTCCTTTCGAGGTACAGGGGCTCGCGATCAGCTTTGATCGCCGTGGCTTTCGAGCGCCATTTTCGGTGAAAGAGTTGAGCGTATAGTTCTTGGGTTGCTCACGCTCCCATGCCTTGTTTACTTGATCTGGATGAGTGGATCGGGTTTCGGACTGGTCGCGCTGAAGCCGGAGTGATCACGGAGGCGCACGGCGGTGTGTTTGATGAGAAGAACGGCGATTGCCAGAAGCACTGCCATGGCCCATGCTTCTGTTCCAGAAGTGTGTCGCAGAAGCTCGATGGCAGCAATACAGGCGGCGAGTGTAAACAGAATGATGGAAAAGCCGATTTGAAATTTGACGGAGCCGGAGACGAGCATGGGGTCCATGGAAACCGGAATTTCGCGGCCTCGATCGGAGTGCGTACAGCGGGATTTAATCGCGCAGTTATTGCAGGCGTGGGCGGGTGCGCGATAACGAACGATTCGCTGTTCGTAATTCACTTCGGTGCGGACCAGCGCCATGCCGGTTGGGCACTCCCAGACATCCCGGTTGGGATCGAAGCGGAAGCCGCCGGTATGGAAACGCTCGGCGCGATTTTGCGTGTGGCGCGCCATGCATTCGAGCGCGAAGGCGATCAGCATCAGCAGGATGATATATGCGCCCGCGAGCAGCGTTTCCAGACGGAAAGCAGCGATCATCGGCCGGCGGTGGATTCGGTGACTTCCGCGAACAAAATCGTCTTCGGTTCTTGGAGCGTGGTTTCTCGGCGAACGCTGTGGCGCACCGCGAGCCAGCAGAGATACAGCAAAGGCAGCACGCCGCCAAAAATGAAGACTGCATCGCCGGGGAAGCGCAGCCATTCGATGAGCGCGTTGACAGGATTGCCGATGAACTTGAGCGAGCGCGCTTCGAAGTAGCCGTGGTTGACTGACTCGTAGAGTTGCAGGATGCCGAGGGGGAAAAGAGTCGCAAAGACCATCCAGGCGAGGCCGCCATTGAGGCACCAGAAGCTGATCTTGGCGGCGCGTTCGGACCAGCGCTCTTCGGGCACGATGTAGCGGATGCAGAACAGCGCGAGACCGACGGCGAGCATTCCGTACACGCCCATCATGGCGGCGTGGCCGTGATTCGTGGTGAGGGCGGTTCCGATCTCGTAATAAGAGACAACCGGGAGATTGATCAGGAAGCCGAACACCCCGGCGCCGAGGAAATTCCAGAAACCCACTGAGACGAGAAACATGACGGCCCAGTAGTGAGGAAAGGCAGTGCGCGAACGGGCCTCCTGGCGCGAGCCGAGTTGCAGAAAGCTCCATGCCTCCACGGTGAGGAAGGTGAGCGGAATCACTTCGGCGGCGGAGAAAAATGCACCGAGGGCCATGTGCTCCGCGGGAGTGCCGGAGAAGTAGACGTGATGCATGGTTCCGATGACGCCGCCTGCCGAGTAGAGCACGATATCGAGATAAACGACAGTAAGCGCGACGCGCTCGGCGACGACTCCGAGCAGGACGAAAATGCAGGCCACCATGATGGTCGTGAACAACTCGAGAAAATCTTCGACCCAGAGGTGAACGACCCAAAAGCGCCAGAAATCGGTGGTGGTGAAATGCGCTTCGGGACGCGCCAGCAGGCCGACGCCGTAGAAGGCGGGGATCGACAAAGCCGAGAAGAAGAACAGCCAGGGCATGTTGCCCTTGTGCTCGTTACGAAGACGCCCGCGCAAGCCGAGATACAGCATGAGCACCCAGAAGCAGAGGCCGATGGTGAGCAGGATTTGCCAGAAGCGGCCGAGATCGAGATATTCAAAGCCCTGGTTGCCGAACCAGCTCCAGCCTCTTTGAATCCAGCCGTGGATACCGGCGAACTCGCCAAAGAGGCTACCAAAAACGACCAGCGTCAGAGCACCGAGCAGCGCCACGGCGAGCCATTTCTGAATCTTTGGTTCGCGGCCGCTGAGCATGGGAGTGAGGAAGATGCCGGCGGCAAGATACGACGTCGCAACCCAGAAGATAGCGAGCTGGAGATGCCAGGTGCGGGCAATATTGAACGGAAGAAGACGAGCGAGGTCGATGCCGAAGAAATTTGAGATATCGGCGCGATAGTGCTGCGAGGCGCCGCCGACCAGAGTCTGTATCAGAAACAGCAGGACCATGACGAAGAAGAACCAGGCAGTGACGCGCTGCGCAGGAGTGAGCAGCACGGTATTCGGGGCGCGGAAGGTGAGTGTGTTCTGTTCGCGGCCGTGCCAGCCGAGCACATTCCAGCGGCCGAACACGGTGAAGAGTGCACCGATGCCGCCCAGCAAAGCGATGAGCGAAAGCACGCTCCAGACGACGTTATCGGCCGTGACGGTGTTGTGCACGAGCGGCTCGGGAGGCCAGTTGTTGGTGTAGGAGTAATCGTGTCCGGGCCGGAGCGCGGCGGCAGCCCAGGCGGACCAGGCGAAGAAGGCGGTGAGATCGCTCGCCTGCCGCGGGTCCGAAATGGCCGCAGGTCGCAGGCCGAAACGGGTGCTGGGCTCAGCAAAAAATTTCGAGTAATATGCGATGAGATCGCGGTGCGCTGCGGCTTGCTGGGTGGTGAAGGCGAGCGTGTCGGAGGCGGCGTCGTAGCGATTGGTTTTGAAGATCTGAACGGTGAGATCCTTGGCGCGCCCGGCATCCTTGGCGGCGAGGGAAGAAAGAACAGCGGTGGCCGAGCGCCGCAGATAGTCGGCCGTGTAATCGGGTCCGAGATAAGCGCCGTGACCGAACACGGAGCCATACTCCATGAGGCCGTTTTTCAAAAAGACCTGCTGACCGTTGAGGATGTTTTGACGGGTGAACAGGACGGAGTTATCCGGGGCGACGACTCGGCCGGGTATGGGGGCTTCGCCGGTGTACGTGCGATAGGCGAGCAGACCTATGACAAAGAAGCCAAAGATAACGACGAGCGCGACGGCTTGCAGCCAGCCTTTGGAGACGAGTAGTTCCCGCCTGGCAGGCTGGCCGAAGGCGGGTTGATTGTTCTGGTTGGAGGGCATGAGTCGACTCTTGTGAAGTAGTCTCCGAGACAGCATTGTGGGAGGCAGTGACTTTGGTCACCTAAACTGTGATTTACATGAACGCGGAGAAATTGCCGGTGGCGATTGCAACGCTCAAGGGATCGCCGCTCTTTTCGGAGCTGGATGCGGAAGAGCTGTCGGCGCTGGCCAATCGCGCGGTCGTGCGGCGCTTTGCGGGAGGCGAGATGTTGTTCTCCGAGGGCGATCCGTCGGAGGGCCTGTACATTGTGGCGGCGGGGCGCGTGCGGATCTTCAAACGCGCAGGCAGCGGACGGGAGCAGGTTCTGCTTGAAGAAGGCCCTGCCAATTCGGTGGCGGAACTGCCGGTGCTGGATGGCGGAGTGTATCCGGCGTCATGCTCGGCTGTCGCGGAGACGCAGGTGTTGTTTATCTCGCGCAGCGATTTTCGGGCGTGCTGCCTGGAAAATCCCGAGCTCGCGCTGAAAGTGCTGCAGGTGGTGGGCACCCGGTTGCGACGCCTGGTTGAAATCATTCACGAGCTCTCGTTTGCAACCTTACGGCAACGGCTGATCTCGTGGATTCTGCGCGAGGCGGATCAGCGCGGGCGGGCGCTGCCGGAGGGCATTGTGCTCGATTTGGGGATGACGCATCAGGAACTGGCGGCGCATGTGGGAACAGTGCGCGAGCTGGTCTCGCGTAATCTGGCGCGGCTCGAAGCGGAAAATCTGCTGCGATCGGCGGGGCGCGAGGTTGTGATTCTGAATCGCAGGGCACTGGAGACGGAACTCGGAGTGATGGTGTAACGCGACTGCGCGGGAGGTGCTCTAAAGCGGGTGAAGTCCGCCGAACTCTCGAATTATGCGTCCAATTTCAGCCAGCTCGCCCGTACGACACAGTTGGTGCGCGAAGCTGGACTGCGCGCTTTTCTGTTGCATCTGCATGCGGGCGAAGAGATGCCCGAGCACAAAGTCAAAGGTCCGATTACGGTGCAATGCCTGCAGGGAAGCGTTTTGTTCAGCACGGCCGAGGAATCCATCGAATGGATTTCAGGTTCAATCATCAGCCTGCCCGGGGGCGTGCCGCACAGCCTCGTGGCGCGGGGGTCGAGTCTGATGGTCGTGACCGTCTGCGAATAATTTTTGACACGGCGCTAAAGTTCCGGGCATGGAACTGCCGATAGGAGGGCATGGGCCACGACCATCCCAGGCTGACAACCAACCAAAAAGCACTCAAGATTAATCTGGATCCGGCGCGCTACGGCACGTTTGCCGAGATCGGCGCGGGACAGGAGGTCGCGCGCTGGTTCTTCAAAGTGGGCGGCGCGGCGGGCACGATTTCCAAGTCGATTTCCGCTTATGACATGACCGTCAGCGACGCGATCTATGGCAAGGCGAAGCGCTATGTGTCGCGCGAGCGGCTGGAAGGCATGCTCGAACACGAGCACAAGCTGAATCTCGAACGGCTGAGCGCGGCGCGCGGTTCAACCACTCGATTTTTTACCTTTGCCGATACAGTTTCGGCGCGTAACTATCACGGCACGAATGAATGCCACGGCTGGATGGGCGTACGGTTTCAGTCGTATCCGCAGGATGTGGATAACCAGATCATCATCCACGTGCGGATGCTCGACAACGAGAACAGCCTGCAGCAGGAGGCGCTCGGAATCGTCGGCGTGAATCTGCTGTACGGGGCGTTTTATCTGCATCAGACGCCGGAACTGCTGCTCGAATCGCTGCTCGATAATCTTTCGACCGATCGCATCGAGATCGACATGGTGCATTTTTCCGGTATCGAGTTTCGGCGCGTGGATAACCGGGTGATGAGTCTGAAGCTGGTGCAGCTCGGCTTGAGCGGCGCGGCCATGTTTGGACCGAATGGGGAAGTGCTGCAGCCGTCGGAAGTGCTGCGCAAGAAGCCGGTGCTGGTGGAGCGCGGCAGCTTCCGTCCGGTGACGAAGGTCAATGTGGACATGATGGACAGCGCCTCGAAGCAATTTGCGGGGGAGCCGGATGTGCAGGGCAAAGAGATTGTGGAAGTGATGGAGATCACGATGAACAATCTGCGCGAGACGAGCGGTGTGGATGGGCAGGACTTTCTAGCGCGCGCCGATCTGCTGGCGACCACCGGCAAGATTGTGCTGATTTCCGACTATCAGGAATACTATCGGCTGGCGGCGTATCTGACGCGCTACACCAATGAGCCGATTGCGCTGGTGATGGGCGCGAGCAGCGTACGCGATCTCTTCAACGAGAAATATTACACCGGCCTCGAAGGAGGCATCCTCGAAAGTTTCGGCAAGCTGTTTACCAAGAATCTGCGGATTTACGTGTACCCGCTGCTGGATCAGGCCACAGGCAAGCTGACGACCGCGGACACGCTCGAAATGCACGGCGGATTGAATCATCTGTATCAGCATCTGCTGAGCCAAGGGAAACTGCGGGCGATGCAGTACTTCGATTCGAGCGTGCTGCATATCTTCTCGCGGGACGTGCTGAAGCGGATCAAGGATTGTGATGAGAGCTGGCAGCAGATGGTGCCGGCGGCGATTGCGGACGTGATTCGGAAGAAGGGTCTGTTTGGCTACCGGTGTCCGGCCAAGCGAGAGACTCTGCTGGCGGCATAGTTTGCGAGTGAGTTGCTGGGCGGAAGGAGAGGCCATCGGCTGCGTGCGGGCCTCTCTGTTGCGCCAGTTCAGCGATTAACAGCGGCCCATCTTTCGGAAGCGGGCGCCCCGGGTTCAGCACTTTGCGGTCCGAGGCGGCTCTGCACCAGTGCGGCAAAGGCTGCGCGGACGTTCCATATCGCGCCGATCCAGAGGACAGCCGCGACGATGGCAAGCGGCAGGCCGGCAGGCGCCATGAACAAGTGGAACAGCAGAATGTTCAGAATGATGCCCGCTAACGTCGCGAGCGCCACCGGTACATAGCGGTTCGCCAGGAGCAGGATACCGGCGACAAGCTCAAGAGCGAAAACAACGGTCATGTAATGAGACATGGCCAGCGCGCCGAGGTATTGTCCGGCGAGACCAGCGGGCAGCGGCCCCATCGGAATGAAGTGGAGAAAACCATTGAGGCCGAAGACCGTGAACAAAATTCCGAGCAGGACTCGCGCTACGGTCGAGATGATTTTCATGGATGTTTCTCCTGTTCCGCTTCAGGCGGCCTGGAAGCTGGTGCGAACGGCATCTAAAGCGGGCTGAAGGATCGTCGGCCGATCGACTCCATACATCAGCTTGGCGGTGCCGCCGGCGTGAACAAAGCTGCAGTCGGTTACGCCGATAAAGCCGAAGACGTTTCGCAGGTACGGCTCGATCAGGTCGTAGGAGGCCAGCGGCGTGCCGGGATCGTAAACGCCGCCCGAGGCGATCAGAAACGTTGCCTTCTTGTCGATCAGCAGACCTTCGGGAATACCGGTGCCGTAGCTGAAGGTTTTGTCGCGGCGCACGACCTGATCGATCCAGAGTTTGAGCTTGGAGGGAACCGAGAAGTTGTGCATGGGGACGCCGATGACGTATTCGCCGGCTTCGTACAGGTCGGCGATGAATTCCTCGGAAATCTTGAGCAGCTTCTTCTGCGCCTCGGACTGTGCAGCTTCGTGCGTAAAGATGGCGGCTACCCATTCCGCGGTGGGCTCGGGTATCTCGAGACGGGCGAGATCGCGATAGATGACTTTCCCGCCGGGGTGAGTGTCGCGCCAGCGGGCGGCAAATTCCGCCGTGAGCTCGCGGGTGAACGACGTGCCCTGGCCGAGCGGGCTGGAATCGATGTGGAGAAGAGTGGGCATAATGAACGCTCCTGCAACATATGATGCTTAAGCAACATCTGTTGGATTCAGAAAAGCGACAACTGTTGTGAAGGCTCCCTGCCGAACTCCTGATACGCTGAAATCGCCCGTATGAGCGCCCAGTTGAGCTGCGACATGCTGGATCCCCGAATCCGGCGCACTCGCGAACTGCTGCAGCAGGCGCTCGAAAACCTGCTAAAAACGAAAGATTTCGACAGGATTTCGGTGCAGGAGATCGCGGACACGGCGACCGTTAACCGCGCCACGTTTTACGACCACTACACCGATAAGTTCGAACTGCTCGAGTGTCTGGTTGCAAGGCGGTTTTTTGAGCTGCTGGCGAAACGGAACGTTCGGTTCGACGGAACGTGCGGTTCCGCAATGCAGGGACTGGTTCTGGCGGTTTGCGATTTCCTGGCGGCCGCGCCGGAGACGGAAGAGAGGCCGATGCGGCGGTTTGAACCGCATATGGAGTCGGCCATCATTGCTGTTTTACGCAGGAACATTCTCGAGGGCGCGCGGAACTATGCGGTGAAGGGCGGGATACCCCCGGAGATGATCGCGGCCGCGGCGAGCTGGGCGATTTACGGTGCCGCAAAAGAGTGGATTGAGAACCCGAACCGGAGGCCGGCGGAGGAGATCGTGGATACGGTCGCCGCGCTCGTAACGCCGATTCTACACGCGGGCACGATCGCGCGAAACGAGCCGGGCCTGGTCGAGTAGGCTCCGAGTGACGCACTCAGGCGGTGCGCTCCATGTATCGCATCTCTCCTCTTGCCAAACTAGGAAAGGCGCGCTATTATCCTAGGCAGACTAGGAGCACGCACAGCTATGGCCAAGCCGGCGGAAATTCTTCCGGGCACGCTGGACATGTTGATCTTGAAAGCAGTATCCCTGGATCCGTTGCACGGATACGGGGTCTTGCTGCGCATACGCCAGATTTCCCGGGAGGCGATTGACATTCCGCAGGGATCGCTCTATCCGGCGCTATACCGTCTGGAGCATCAGGGGCTGATTGCCGCCGAGTGGGGACAGAGCGAAAACAATCGAAAAGCCAAATACTACAAGCTGACCGCGGCCGGACGGCGTCGGTTGCGCGAGGAGACAGCAGGCTGGAAGCGGCTGACGTCGGCGATCGATGCGGCACTGAATACGTCGTCGCTCGAGGAGAGTTAAGGCAGTGCTGGCGCGAGTGCGTTCGTGGTGGCGGGCGGCGGCCGGACGGCGGGAATTCGAGAGCAGCATGTCGGCCGAACTCGAGTTTCACATCGAGCAATACGCAGAAGACCTGATGAGGGCAGGCGCGGGGAAGCAGGAAGCCTACCGGCGCGCGCGCATGGAACTTGGCGGGCGGAACAGCGTGGAAGAAGATTGCCGCAAAGCGCGCGGGTTGCAGTGGCTGGATGAGGTCGGCCGGAATGCGCGGTTTTCGGCGCGGTTGCTGCGGAAGTCGCCGGCTTTCACGACGGCAGCGCTGCTGACGCTGGCTCTTTGTCTCGGCGCGAACCTGACGATTTTTGCGGTGGTGGACGCGATTCTGGTGCGGCCGCTGCCGTTTCCGGATGCGGGCCGGCTGGTGACCATCTTCAATACGTATCCGAAGGCGGGAGTGGAACGGGACGGCTCCTCGATCACGAATTATTACGAACGGCGCGGGAAGATTGCGGCATTTCGCTCGGTGTCCATGTATGCGTTCGGGACGGCGGTGGTGGGTGGCGCAGGATCGACAGCGGTAACGGAGATCACGTGGGTGACCCCGGAATTTTTTGCGACGCTCGGCAGAGGTCCCGCGCGGGGACGCGAGTTCAGCGATGCGGAGATGAATCCCGAAGCCGATCGGGTGGTCATTTTGACAGATGAATATTGGCGCAGCCACTTCGCGAGCGATCCCAGCGTGCTGGGGAAGCAGATATGGGTCGATGGCTCACCGAGAACGGTGGTTGGCGTACTGCCGCGCGGCTTCCGCTTTCTTTCCTCGAAGGCAGAGGTCTACCTGCCGCTTTCCTCCAGCGCGGAACGGAGGACGCCGCAAGAGCGGCACTCGGGTGGAAATGTGATGCAGATGATTGCGCGATTACGTCCTGACGCGACGATCGAGCAGGCGCAGGCGGAGATCGATGCGCAGAACGCGGCGCTCGAGCGGGATGACCCGAAGGCGAAGATGATCGCCGACGCGGGGTTCCGATCGCTGGTCGTTTCGCTGCATGGCGATCAGGTGGCAACGGTGCGGCCGGTTCTGCTGCTGCTCGAGGCGGGAGTGCTGGTTTTGCTGCTGATTGGCGGCGTGAACCTGGCGAATCTGCTATTGATCCGTGCGAGCGGGCGGCTGAAGGAGATCGCAGTACGGCGAGCGCTGGGCGCCAGTGGCCGGCGCGTTGTGAGCGAAGTTCTGGTCGAAATATGTTTGCTGACGCTCGCGGGCGGGGTGCTCGCGATGCCGGTCGGAGTGGCGGGAGTGCGGCTAGTGAATGCGTTGGGAGCCCAGCAATTGCCGCTGGGCGCTTACATCGTTTTCGACGCGCGGGTGGTACTGGCCGGCCTGGTGATGACGATTGTGTTAGGAGCCGCGCTGGCGGTTCCGGTCGCGTGGTTCAACCTGCGATCACTGCCGGCTGACGGGCTGCAGTCCGCATCGAGAACCGTAACGACGGGGCGCGCGGGGCAGGCACTGCGGCATGCATTCATCGTGGCGCAGGTGGCGCTGGGACTGGTGCTGCTGACCGGAGCGGGACTGCTGGGGCTAAGTCTGAAACGCGCCATGGAGGTGTCTCCGGGTTTTCGGGCGGATCATGCGATTGCGGGGCGAGTTTCGCTGGTTGGAAATCGGTATCCTTCGCCCGAAGCGGGACGGGAGTTCACGGAGAGACTCGTAAAGGATTTGGAGCAGCGGCCGGGAGTGCGGTGGGCTGGAATCACGACCAACATCCCGTTCAGCGGCTACAACGGAATGAGCGCGGCGACGGTGAAGGGCGAAGTGCTCAGGCCGGGGCAAACAGTGCGGGGGAATTACTCGTATGGAGTGGCCGGCGACTATTTCGAGGCAATGGGAATGGTGCTGCGCGCGGGCCGCTTTCTGAACGCGGAAGACTCGCAAAGGAAAGAACGGATATGCGTCGTGGACGAGGACTTCGCGCGCTACCACTGGCCGCAGGGAAACGCGCTGGGGCAGAAGTTGTTTCAGGGTACCCGGCCGGGCAGTGATGCCGAAGCCTTTACGGTGGTCGGAGTGGTGGGAAGCGTCAAACAGGCGGGCCTTACGGATGAGGGGACGCAGGGAGCTGTTTATTATCCGTACATCTATCGGCCGGACAGCAAGATCTTCATCGTGGTGCGCGGGAGTGTGCGGACGGAGCCGCTCAAAGCGGATTTGCAGAGCGCGCTGCGGCAGCTTGATCCGGCCCTGGCGCTGACGGGGACGGAGGCGATGAGCGACCGGATTGCAGAGAGTCTGCTGGTGCGGCGATCGCCAGCGCTGTTAGCAGCTTTGTTTTCGGGGATGGCAGTCCTGCTGATCGCGATCGGCGTGTACGGCGTATTGAGTTATTCGGTCGCGCAGCGGCAGCGGGAGATCGGCATTCGGATCGCGCTCGGTGCGGGGCCGGTGGAGATACGGCGGCAGTTTCTCTCCATCGGCTTGCGGCTGCTGGCGGCCGGTGTCGCGATTGGATTGGGCGGAGCGTGGATGATGGGGCGGGCGATCGAAGCGGTGCTGTTCCATGTTTCGGGGCACAGCGCGGCGGTGCTGGCGGAGGCGACAGGACTGATCGGCCTCGCGGCGCTGGTAGCGTGTTTCCTGCCGGCACAGAAGGCCGCAACGACTTCGCCGGTCCGTGCGCTGGCGGCGGAGTGAGCGGTTTCTTGTCGCCCTTCCGGATTCGGCTCGCTGTTGGGGCTCGAATTGGCCAGGCGGGGGAAGAGGCTCGACCGTGTTTACAATTTCGGCGGCAAGCGGGGCGATTGCGGAACAGACATCCTCGATCATTTCCTGCTGGACGCCCAGCTCGCGAAGTGTTGCGACGAGATGCGTGGCGACCCGGTCGAAATGGCGCTGTGTGATGGCGAGCCTGGCGTGAGCCCTGGACATCGATGCGCCGCGATATTGACGAGGTCCGCCGAGGGCCTGCGACAAGAACGCGAACTGATGAGCGCGCAGCCGGCGCAAGTCCACCGATTGAAAGAACGGCGCAAGTTCGGCATCGGAGAGGACGCGGCGATAGAAGACCTCTACTGCTGCGTTGACGGCGGGCTCTCCGCCCAGGCGCTCGTATAGAGTACTGATCTGCTCCATGTTTTATGTCTGCGGCGGGGCGCAGTAAGCCTTTCTGGAATCTACGCGGACCGATTTTGACTTCGCAGGGAGGCCCTAATGAATGGGCGTAGGCGGGGGCGGCTGGAAAGGCCGACTGCTCAATTGTACGAGGAATGGAGCCCAGGAGGCAAGCGCGGCTCATGAAGAGGAAGCGGTTCAGAGTGAACCGGACCGCTTCCTCTTTTTTCGTGAGGCCAGGTCAGAAGATCAGCTTCAGCGCGAGCTGGATATTGCGCGGCGCGCCGGTGCCGATGCCGGGCGCTCCGTTCCAGACGTCGAGCGTCTGCGTCACCTGGCCGATGCCGCCGCCGCTGACGGAGTTGTTAGGAGGAGCGAGATCGCGCGTGTTGAACAGGTTAAAGATTTCGAGGCGGAGCTGGGTATTGAAGCGCTCGGTGATGCGTGTGTTTTTGAAGACCGAGAAATCGACCTGGTAGGTAGGTGGTCCGGCGAATTCGTTGCGAGTCTGATTGGAGTACGTACCCGGCGCCGCCAAGCCAAAGGCATTCGGATTGAACCAGTACGCGTAACTGCCCTTTACGTCGGCCGGCACGTTTTTGAATGGGTTGCTGAGTACTTCGGCGCGGTCCTCATTCTCTTCCGTGCCGCTGGTATCGGTGCCCGCGTAGACGGTAAAGGGCGCACCCGAGTAGAACGTGAGCAGCGAGTTGAATTGCCAGCCGCCGAGGAGGAGCTTCAGGTGCGAAGGCGTGGGAGCTTCGTAGCTCAGGAATCCGGCGAACGAGTGGCGGATGTCGAAATCCGAGTTGCCGTAGTCACCGCGCAGATCGTAACTGTTCTGCGGAATCACGCCGCGTGTGGAAGAAAGATCGTCGCGCGAGTGGCCGTAGGTGTAGTTCAGCTTGGTGGTAAAGCGGTGCCAGCTCGAGGTGCGCAGCGAAGCGATCAGGCCGTTGTAGTAGCCGTTGCCGACCGACTGGACTTCGTTGATGGTCGCAAGATCGGGGAACTGGGCCGCGTAAGGCCGCGGTCCGCCGCCGAGCGGAATCTGGTTGATATCGAGCGTAACGGGCAAGTGGCGGCTCAAAGAACCGGTGTAGCCGACTTCGAGCACGGAGGCGTTGTTGAGCTGATATTGAAGGTTCAGGTTCGAGTTCTGGCTGTAGCCGGTGATGAAATTCTGGCTGACAGAAAAGGCTCCATAAGGAGGCGGCGGGAAATCGGCACTGCCGAAGACGGGCACGCCAGCCTGAATGGTGAAGGGCCGGTTGGTGTTGGAAAGCGTGTAGACAGGCGCGAGACCGCCGGGATTGGCCAGGATACCGGTGGCGCCGCCGTTGGGCGGACGATTGTCGCCGAAGTAGTTGACGTTCGGCACCTGGTAGTAGATGCCGTAACCGCCGCGCACAACCAGCTTGCTCGAGAATTTCGGCGTGTAAGCGAAGCCGAAGCGCGGAGCGAAGTTCTTCCAGTCATGCGGCCAGAGCGTGCCGAGCTGATTGACGCCGACGATTCCGCCCTGCGATGGAATGAAAGTTGAAATGCGCCCGGTCGGGTCGATGACGGGTGTCTGGAAGACCCAGTTCACGCCGTAGTTGAGAGTGAGATGCGGGGTTACTTTCCAGGTGTCCTGGATGAAGCTGCTGGCGCCGTTGAGATAGTAGTTGCGCTGCAGGTCTCCGTAGGTGATGGTGGCTTTGTTGGGACCGACATATCCGGCGAGAAAATCAGCCAGAGCGTTCAGTGATGCATTGCCCGTGTTCCAGCCGCCCTGCGAGCCATCGAAATCGAAGACGCCGCGCTTGTTGCGATCGTAGAAGACATCGAGACGGGCACGGCGGAATTCGAAGCCGAAGCGGATCTGATGCGTGCCGGTGGTGTACGTGAGCGTCTCGTCGATGTGGCCGGTGGTATCGATGCGGCCGAGCGGCGGAGTGAGGCCGATCTCGTCGAAGCCGGCGATGGTGATATCGGGTGAGCCGAAGAGACTGGGATCGGTGACGCCGGTATTCAGGCCGAGAGCCGGGATGTTGAAGCCGGTGTTGGCGTCGTTGAAGACCTGCTTGAAGTAGTTGACGCCGGCGACGGTCTGCGAGACGAGTTTGGGCGAGATGACGCCGTTGTAGACCAGCGAGAAATTGTGCATGCGGCTGGGCGCGACCTGGTAATAGTAAGGGACCGCGGAACCGACGGCTTCAGTCTGCGAGCCGGTGCCTCCGAAGTAGCGGAACGCAATGTTGTTTCGCTCGTTGAAGATGTGGTCGAGCTTGATGATGGCGTTGTAGCTGTCGGAGGTGTTGTTGGCGCTGCTGAAGTAGTTGTCCTGGGTGGCGGGACCGGTGAGCGCGTTGGCGGGCCAGAGAGCGTTGATGAGATTGAGCGAAACCGGATTGACGGGGACGCCCTTCTTGGCGAGCACCTGTTCACCGAGCGCAACCCAGGCCGCACTGGGAGTGGTGCCTTCGGCGGTATTGCCGGCGACGAAGTTCTGCTGCTCGTAGGTGACGAAGAAGAAGGTGTGGTTGCGCCAGATCGGGCCGCCGAGCGAGCCGCCTTCCTGATTGTTGCGCAGCTCCTGGGTGGGCGTGCCGGCCGGCGTGAACCAGTTGCGTGCGGCCAGGAACTCGTTCCGGTTGAAGTAGTAGAGCGAGCCGTGGAAATCGTTGGTGCCGGACTTGATGACGAGATTGAGCGTGCCGCCGCTGTTGCGCCCCTGCTCGGCATTGCCGTTGGTCTGGAGCGAGAACTCGTCGATGGCATCGATAGGCAGAAGCGTTCCGGCGATTCCGGAGACGCCGCCCTGGTTGACGGCGGCGCTGTTGTGCCATTGGTCGTTGTTGTCGGCGCCGTCGATCTGCCAATTGATGGCGTTCACGCGATTGCCGTTGACGGAGCCGGCGGCGTTGGTGCCGGGATTCAGCTTCAGAAGCTGGGTGAAATCGCGGCCATTGAGGGGCACGTCGAGAATCGCCTTGGTCGGGATGACGCTGGTGAGCGCCGAGGAACTGGTTTCAATGGCCACGGCGGAAGCAGAGACCTCGACCGTAGCGGCTTGCGTCGCAACCGTAAGGGTCGCTTGCAGGTTGAAGACCTTGCCGGCCTCGACGTTGATGTCCTTAATGCTCTGAGTTTCAAAGCCCGGCTGCGAGATCGTGAGCGAATATTTGCCGAGCGGCAGATCCTGAAAAGCAAACTCGCCTGCGCTTGCGCTCTGCGCCGTGCGGGTAAGTCCGGTATCGGTACCGATCAGCTTTATAGCTGCGCCGGTAATTGCGGCGCCGCTTTGATCGACGACCGTTCCGGCCACGCCGCCGCGAAAGGTTTGTGCCAGAGAAGCTGCCGCGAAGAGAACGGCAAGTGCAAAAACAGCAAAGCTGCGATGAGCCATTAACCACCTCCAAAAAGAAACAAAGTAGAGCGGACGTAGCTCAGCAGTTGTAGTCGAAACGCTTTACGTGAAGCTAAACAGATAGCGTACCAGCAGCCCGCGAGGGTCGGGTGGGTTTGACTTACTTTATGGTTCGAGACTCAGGCGGCGGGTGCGTGAGCTTTGTGCTGCTGTTCGATCCAGGGCAGAGTATCGCTCGCCGGAAGCGGCTTCGAATAATAGAAGCCCTGCACTTCTTCGCAGCCGGAATCGCGAATAGCGCGGATTTGCGCCTCGGTTTCGACACCCTCGGCGATGACCGAGAGATTCAGAGCGTGGGCCATGTGCGTGATGCTGGCGAGTAATGGATGAGACTGAGTGGCGTCCACGATGTCCTTTACGAACATTCGATCCACTTTGAGCCGGTGGACCGGCAGGGTACGCAGATAGGCGAGCGACGAGTGCCCGGTTCCGAAATCGTCGACGGCGAGCCGGATGCCGAGACTGCGGAGCGTTCTCATCTGGCGCAGAGCGTGCTCGAAATCGTTCATCACAGCGCCTTCGGTAATTTCGAGCTCGATCGAGGCGGGTTCCATATTGAAGCGGCGGAGCTTTTGAGCGACGGAAGAGGCGAAATTATGGCGTGAGAACTGGAGCGGCGAGACGTTAACGGACATGCGAACGTCGTCCAGGCCCTGCATCCGCCAGCGCTGTAACTGCAGGATGGCTTCTTCGAGTACCCAGTCGCCGATGTCTTCGATCAGGCCCATCTCTTCGGCCAGCGGTACAAAGGTGGCGGGCGAGATAAAGCCGAGCGAGGGATGGTTCCAGCGCAGCAGAGCCTCCAGGCCGGTTACCCGTCCGGTTTTGATCGCGATCTGCGGCTGATAATGGAGCACGAATTCCCGTTTCTGGAGCGCGAAACGCAGATGCTGCTCCATGACGAGCCGTTCCGGGGGGATGCGGATCATCGAGGGCTGGAAGCTCGAGACGCGGCCGCGCGAGCGTGCCTTGGAGTGACGCAGCGCGATGGAGGCCCAGCTCTCCAGATCGGCCGCACTGGTTTTGCCGGGAAGTCCGACGCTGCTGCCGGCAGTGGCGCGCACCACCAGTTCGTGATCGCCGATCTGAAACGGCGCGGAAAAGGTGGCAAGCAGCAATTGAGCGCGCGCCGCCGCCTCGTCGTGGCTCAGAAGCTGGGGGATGAGAATCATGAACTCGTCGCCACCGCTGCGCGCCAGGCAGTAACCTTCGCTTAGATTGTCGGCCAGGCGCACGGCAACCTGCCGGAGCAGCTCGTTTCCGACCTGATAGCCGAGTACATCGTTGATAATGCGAAAACGATCGAGCGCGAGCAGGATCAAACCCACGGAGGAACTGCCAGTGGCCAGGGTCCGGTCGATTTCCTCTTCCATGCGGGTTCGATTCCAGAGATGAGTTAAGGGATCGTGGTGCGCGCGATAGACCAGGTCCTCCGATAAGTGCATCTGCTCGATGGCAAGCGTGGCCATCCAGGAGATTTCATCGAGTTGTTCATCGCTGATAGCGAGTGGAATGAAGACGTCCGGGGGAAAGAGCACCAATGCTCCCAGTGACTCGCCGACTTCGGTCAAAAGAGGACGGAGCCGCAGCCCGTGTGTTTTCCCCCAATGCAAGAGAGAGGTGGCGGTGACGCTCTCGCGCAGGCCGCGCAGCATCTCCTGGTCGGCGGGTTTGAGGCCGTGCTCGGCGGCGAGAATCAGGCAGTCGTTTTCCAGCAGGAGCAGCGCTACTCCGGCGCGGGGGTCGAGACGGGCCGCCATGCGCGAGACAGCGCGCAAGGTGCGGAGAGCCGCCGATTGCGGAGCAGGCGCGGATAAGGCCGAGTCAAATGGGATGGTCGTTGGAATCACCTACACGCCCCGCACAAATCGATCGAAGCTGAAGACGATATCTTCCGGGGAGCCCTGGACGGCGGTGACAACTGTGCGGAACGGGATGCTGAAAGATGCCACGCGCGTGCCGACAAAGGTGCGGAATTCGAAAGGATCTTTGGCTGAATTCGAGACGGCTACGACCTGATCGGGCAGTTCGCGCTCACTCTCCCACATGGCGACGATCGATTCCGGCGACCAGCGGAACATTTTGCTGCCGGGCAGAGTCTGTTGAACGCGCGTCCGGCTGAAATCATCGAGCAGAGCATTGGCAACGTCGCTGCCGTGACGGTTGCGGAGCGCCGTGAGCGCGTCGAGTGTGAACATCGCGGCAAACGGCTTCTGCGGGCCGGTACGGGTGCTCTTAATCTGTTTCTGTAGAAGCGCCAGCGCTTCTTCTTTTGTGGCGAAACTGGTATTCAGTTTGGAAGCCGCCTGCTGGGCCCACTGCACGCGCGTGCCGAGAGCTTCGAGCGTCTCGGCTGCTTGCGCGGATTCCTGTTTGGACTCGCGATTTACGTATTCGATCAGTTCCGAGAGCTGCTGCTTGAGGGTGCGCAGATCCTCCGAGCGCGAGGCCAGCTTGAGGGAAGACTCGAGTTGTTTCCAGGTTGTGTCGCGCCGGTCCGAACTAGAAGAGAGATGAAGGAAAGCGTCGTTCAGCGTTGCGAGAACTTTGCGGAAATCGTCCGCGCGCTCCTCGTCGGCTTTGCGGAGACGCTCCTGGAACGAGACCAGCAGAGAGTCGAAACGCTGGGCGGACTGCGTCAGCTCCTGGGCGTTTTGCTGGTTCAGTACGTTGCGGCGCAGCGCCTCGAGTTCCTCGCAGAGGTCGTGGAGACCTTCTCCGGAGAAGATGGAACCGGCTACACTGCCCAGAACCGAATCGAGCAGGTTGACTTGTTCGCGAGCAGGCTCGGCCCCGACAGACTCCGCCTTTTCCCGCACAGCGGCGGACCGGGAGTGCGGCTTGCTCAGGTATTTTTCTAAGGTGAGGAAACTCAAGACATCATTCCTTCTGGATTCTTATCGAATCCTTCAGGGAAAGACTTTAGAGGGGGTGATGTCAGAGTGCAGATATTTCGGCGCTTACGCTTTCGCGGCCATCACGAGAGGCTTGGTTTCCTCTTCCGGCTCGGCCACGATCAATGCTTCGAGGCTTTCAAACGCGGCGACGAACTCTTCGGCGATCATCCAGGCGAGCTTTTCGACTTCGTTCATATGGTTCTCGTGGAGAACCGGCGGAAGTTTTCGCAGAAAGAATGACTCGGATTAAACCGAACGCGGTGCCAGTACGGCTTAGCCCGTACTGGTACTTTGTGCGACCTGACAAATAGAATTGGTCGCAGGCCGGGACCAGCTCCGGTTCAGTGCGCATGACAGCCGTTCTCGCGCGCCATCTGAATAGTATGCATTCAGAATCAGAACGGGCGTGCAATCGCGCAAGCCTCGGCGTATCTTTCCAGCACCGCCGCGTAGAATCCGTCGCCTTCGTCGCGCCCGGGGAGGCGCCATTGCTCTTTCATCAATCGAAACTGCGGATGGGCGGCCAGAAACCAGCGGATCACATCCTCGTTCTCCTCGCGTTCGAGGGAGCAGGTGGCATAAAGAAGCCTGCCATTCTTGCCGAGCACCTCTGCGCCGCGGAGCAGGATCTGCTGCTGGCGTTCGGCAAAGCGGGTCAGATCGCCGGCTTCGAGACGCCATTTAATTTCGGGATTTCGGGCCAGAGTTCCGGTTCCCGAACAGGGTGCGTCGATGAAGACGCGGTCGAAAGGGCCGGCGAACGGTAGCGGCTCGGTAGCGTCGAGCACAACGCGCGGGCACACGGGAGGCATTTCGCGCAAGCGCCGGAAGCTGATATCGCAGGCGACAGCCAGCTCGGGAGCGTACTCGAGCGCTTGCAGGGTTTTATTGCCGGGAGCGGCGCAGAGATCGAGATATCGATCTCCGGGACGGATTTCGAGCAGCGGGACGATCGATTGCGAGCCGATATCATGCAGCCGCAAGCCGTGGCCACCGCCGGACAAGCGCCAGGCCCCGGGAACACTGGTTGGTGCGAGTTCCAGCTCTTCCGGTAGCGGGCTTCCCGGCGCAATGCGCAGGTAGGCCACGGGCTCCGCGAGAGCTGCCCGGGCGATGCCGCGAGCTGGGTCTTCTCCGAAATGCCCGGTCCAGCGCGCGAGGAGCCATTCGGGACAACTCAGCTCCACTTCCCGGCTCCGCCAGGCGACCGAATTACGGTTTACCTTGCGCAAGACGGCGTTGACGAAGCCGGCGGCCGAGCGGCAAGCAGTTTTCACGAACTCGACCGATTCGTTTACGGCGGCCCGCGCCGGAATACGCTCGAGATACCGGATCTGGAAAATCGCGAGCCGGAGCGCGAGGCGCACGGGCTCATCGAGTCTTGCAGCGGGTCTGCCCGAATAGTGAGAGATCAGGAAGTCGAGCTGATTCTGGTAGCGCAGGCAGCCAAAAACCAGCTGGGTGGCCAGGGCGGCGTCGCGTGGGTCGAGCGGATGGCTTCGTTCCTGCAATTCGTCGGCTGCATAGGCGCCCTGGGCGACGGCTGCGAGCACCTGAAGCGCTACTCGCCTTGGCGCGGAAATGGTGTGCGTCGCTTTGCCGGTCACGCGCATCAAAAGGACAGGCTACCCTTTACGGCACAAGGAATTGAAGCGATTTTTGGCTTTTCTCCTTACAGACGCTATGCTAGGATGCTAATAGCCTCCGGGATGTGCGATCCTAGCGAGGTACGCCTCGTTAACTTTTCCCTCGGAGCAAATACAACTTAACTAAATGAGCTTTACCGTTTTTCTCGGAAACCTCCCTGTCTGGGTGACGGCCGACGATATCAAATCGTGGCTGACCTCAGAAAACCTGGTCGCTGACGCGGTCAAGGTTATACGCAATCCGGAAACGCAGGAATCGAAGGGCTTCGCTTTCATCGAATCTCCCAACCAGGAAGAGATGAACTCGATTATTCGCCGCTTCGACCGCGCTCCTCTCGAAGACCGACTGTTACGCGCCAACCCGGCTCAGCCGCCCAAGACCGGCAAGGGTGCCCCGAAGGGTGCTTCTCCCGCCGATCGCAACCGCCGTTCCGCCGCCGCTGCTGCAGGCTCTTCCGCCGCCGGCAATGCCCAGCGCAAATCCGCCAATGGACGCCGCACGAATGGCGCTCCGGCCCGTCAAAGTGCTTTCGCCGAGGAACTCGCCAAGGCTCTTTAGCCTGAGCGCAGTTCCTTCCCCTCCTACCTTTTTCCACCTGCCGTCGTCCTATCTGTACTAGCGATATATCTGGTTTATATCTTCCGCGCCCTTATCTGAGTGATAATGTAAGGCGGAGGTGGTAGCCGTCGAAGTGTGTCCGGCGCCATACACGGAGGCCTCCTGATCTGGCTTACGCCGGAAGGCAACAACGTGAAACACATTAGCTGGGAAGCGATTATTATCCGCAGCCTGTTCATCGCCCTAATCGCCGTGTTGGCAGCGATAACACACCCGTTCCGGTTGTCCTCTCCCGCCGCTGCTCTGAGCGGCATTGTGGTAGCCGCCGGAGCTACCGTGGTCGAAATCCGGCTTCGGAGAGCCGACCTGAAAACGCTGTTTGGCGGCTCCTGCGGGGCACTGCTGGGGACTTGCATCGGGCTGCTGTTCGCCTCGGTCCTGAATCAGTCTGTTCTGCTGCAGGGGCCTACTCTGCAGTTCTTCCGGCTGGCAATTCCGCTGCTGGGCGGATTCCTTGGTTTGTGCGTCGGTATTGCCAAGTCCGACTTCATCAAAGCGGATCTGCTGCGCTCTTCGGGCAAGGGTGGCGGCAATGCATCCATCGAAAAAGTACTGGATACCAGCGTTCTGATCGATGGCCGGATCGCTGATATCGCGGAATCAGGGTTTCTGGACGGCCACGTAGTCGTGCCGGAATTCGTGCTCCACGAGCTGCAACTGGTCGCCGACTCGGCTGACTCGGCCAAACGAAATCGAGGCCGGCGCGGGCTGGACGTGGTGCAGCGCCTGCAGTCCATGGCACCGCTGAATGTGGAGGTTTCGGGCGAGGATTTCCCCGGCATCCGCGAAGTCGACTTGAAGCTGATCGAATACGGCAAGCAGCATAAAGCCAAGATTGTCACCAACGACTTCAATCTGAACAAGCTGGCGCAGGTGCAGGGTGTCCAGGTCCTCAATATCAATGAACTGGCCAACTCGCTGAAGCCGATCGTGCTGCCGGGCGAGACGATGCGCGTCTTTATCTCCCGGGAAGGCAAGGAGTACAACCAGGGCGTCGCTTACCTGGACGACGGGACGATGGTGGTGGTAGACAATGCCCGCCGGCTGATTTCGAAAACGATCGATATCACTGTCACCAGCGTGCTCCAGACCACCGCGGGGAAGATGATCTTCGGCAAGCACGACGAGCGCCACACCACACCCGGGACGCCCGAGCAGCAGCGGGTGGTGAGTGCCTCAGCCGGATCAAACGCGGGTTAAGCCCCGGTCCAGCGGCTAAACCGTTGAACTTACCAGGATGATCTTTGGCAGCTCATTCCTGAAGTTTCAGGCCGGGATTGCCGATACATATCCTGTGTGGCCTCTGAAGAGTGTGACACAGTTGAAAGGAATGTCTCGCCCGGGCTTGCTTTGTGCCGTGCTGGGGCTGTGCTGCGCTTCGGCTATCTGCCTGGCTGAGCAACAACTGCCAACCCTGACGACGGCCGCGGCGGTTCACGCTCTCTCGAAAGCTGAGGCCGAAGCGGGATATCCGGTACATCTGCGCGGGGTCGGTACCTATTTCGACCCGGGCACGGGCGATATTTTCGCGAACGACCCGGAAGGCGCGGGCGTCTGGATGCTCTGGAAGCCCGGACTACCGAGGCCGGTGGCGGGCGATCTGATTGAACTCACCGGGCGCACCAGCTTCACCTTCGCGCCTGATATTTCCGACCTGCAGTGGAAGATCATCGGCAAAGCGCCACTGCCCAAGGCCAAGCCGGTCACCTACGACGAGATGATGACCACGCACGAGGACAGCCGCTGGGTGGAGGTTCGGGGCACCATACGCCAGATTGAGCGTCGTCACGGCTCCGGGACGAACGACGTGCTCGGGATGCGGCTGGATCTTTCGGGCAACGTGGCCGACATCCAGATCCCGTTGCCGGCAGCTGCGAGCGTGCCGAGCGGGCTGGTGGATTCCGAAGTGGTTGTGCATGGAATCTGCGCGGCGGTCTTCAACAACAACCGTCAGATGGTGGCCATCATTCTGGATGTGCCGAACCTGGATCAGATCAAAATTGTGAAACCGGCTTCGGCGGCTGCGCTCTGGGGACCGCCCGCACCGATCGGGACGCTGCAGCGGTTCGGATTCAACTCGACCGCGGGCCATCGCGTGAAGATCACCGGCACCGTCACCCTGCCCAAATCGGGCGGCTTTTACATCCAGGACCCCACGGGCGGGGTGTATGTGGAAACACATCAGAACATCAAGCTGGTACCCGGCGATGTAGTCGAGGCGCTGGCCTATATCGATATTCAGGACGCGCATGTTTACCTGGAAGATGCGCACCTCACCCTGCTGCGGCACGACCGGCCGCTCCAGCCCCGGCAGCTGAGCTTTGAACAGGCCGCTACGGGCCATTTCGACGACATGCTGATCGCGCTCGAAGGACGCGTAGCCGGACGGTCGACCCTGCCGCATCACGAGATTCTCGACGTCAACAGCGGCCGCTCGGTTTTCCCTGTTTTTTACACATTGCACACGCCGGAAGATCAACTGCCGAATCCGGGAGTTGTGGTTCGGGTCAGCGGTATTTGTCACACGCTGCTCGACGATCAGAACCAGGCAGTGAATTTCCGCTTCTTCGTTGCCGATGCTTCCGGTGTCACGGTCCTTCAACAGGCGCCCTGGTGGACGATGCAGCGCGTTCTGCAGCTACTTTTTGCGCTGATCGGGGCGGTGACGCTGGCGCTCGTCTGGGTTGTACTGCTACGGCGACGAGTCACCGCACAGACGCGGCTGATCAGCCAGAAGCTGGCCGAAGAAGAGGCGCTGAAGAAAGCCGCCGAAGCGGCGAGCAAAGCCAAGAGCGACTTCCTGGCCAACATGAGCCACGAGATACGCACGCCGATGAACGCCATTATCGGGTTCGCCGATCTGTTGCTCGATACCCCGCTGACCGAGGAGCAACGCGAATATGTCGAGACGATGCAGTTCTCCTCGCACGCGCTGACGCGCATTCTGAACGATGTGCTGGACTTCTCGAAGATCGAAGCGGGGCACCTGGTGTTTGAGTGTGTGCCGTTTTCCGTTTCCGATTGCGCCGGACGGGCGCTGCAACTCATCGCGTCCGAGGCGCAGAGGAAAGGCGTCCAGACCAAACTTGAGATCGCAGCCGGTACGACGGATGCGGTTGTGGGCGATCCGTACCGGCTGCATCAGGTGCTGCTGAATCTGCTGAACAACGCGCTGAAGTTTACATCCCAAGGCTCGATCCGGCTGCTGATCGAGGATGTTTCGCGCGACCAGAAACAGGTGGAGCTTAAATTCTCGGTGGTCGATACGGGTCTCGGGATTGCGGAAGCCGCTCAGAAGCGCATCTTCGAATCGTTTTCACAGGCGGATAATTCGACCACGCGCAAATACGGCGGAACCGGGCTGGGGCTTGCAATCTGTACCCGGCTGGTGGCAATGTTCGGCGGACGGATCTGGCTCGAAAGCAAACCGGGCGAAGGCAGCCGCTTCCATTTCACGGCACGCTTCGATCTGCCGGCCGGCGCTGAGCTGAGCGAGCCTAAGAAAGAGCTGCTGGCGAGCCGGTAAGGGGCTGATGTTCCCTTTCAACGATCGTGGCAAAGCACAGTCCATTCGCCTTCCGCCTGATAAGGCTGATCGCACCTAGCACACCATGCGTCAGGCCACGGGATTGGCTGGATTGGGATCCTCTGAAAACCACATCTGCTCAGGGTCTGCGCAGAGGTGCTCGCACATGTACGCAGCCTGGGTCGAATCTGTGAGGTTGATTCGCTACAGTCATCGATAGCTGGCAGTGAACTCACATACTACCTTTTCATTCCGACCCGCGGAGGACGGAGTCGATCCTCAAACGGTTCCATCGCGCACTCTCTACACCGGAGCTGAAATGCCCGCCATCGGTCTGGGCACGTTCGGCTCCGATCATGTATCGCCCGACGTCGTCGCCGAGGCGGTTTATGGCGCGGCCTGTGCCGGTTACCGCCATTTCGACTGCGCCGCTGTCTATCAGAACGAAGCCGCGATCGGCCAGGTCTTCGCCTCGCTCTTCTCGAGTGGGCTCGAGCGTGAGCAGGTCTGGATTACCTCGAAGCTCTGGAACGATAAGCACGCCGAAGCCGACGTGGTTCCTGCCTGCCGCCAGTCGATCGCCGATCTGCGGTGCGATTACCTGGATCTCTATCTCGTGCACTGGCCGTTTCCGAATTACCATCCGCCGGGCTGCAGTGTGGATTCGCGCAGCCCGAATGCCCGGCCCTACATCCACGAAGACTTCCTGCGGACCTGGCGCCAGATGGAGCGGCTGGTGGAACTGGGGCTGGTGAAGCACATCGGCACGTCGAATATGACAACGGCCAAGTTGCGTCTCCTGTTGCGCGACGCGCGGATCAAGCCGGCCGTGAACGAGATGGAACTGCATCCCCATTTTCAACAGCCGGAGCTGTTTGAGTATGTGCGCGCGCAGGACATGCAGCCGGTCGGCTTCTGCCCGCTTGGATCACCGCACCGCCCGGAGCGCGACCGTACACCGGAAGACACCTCGCCGCTGCAGGATCCGGTGATTCGCGGAATCGCCGAAAGGCTCAACCTGCACCCGGCCGCGGTGTGTCTCAAATGGGCTGTCCAGCGAGGCCAGATTCCCATCCCGTTCTCCACGAACCGCCCGCATTATCTCTCGAATTTGAAAGCGGTCACGGGCGCTCCGCTCAGCCAGGACGACATGAACGCAATCGCCAGAATCGATAAGGACTGCCGGCTAATCAAAGGGCAGGTCTTTCTCTGGAAGGAGAACCAGAGCTGGGCGGATCGCTGGGACATGCACGGCGAAATTACTTCGCCCTGAACGCAAAGCAGTGCAAGTGGCGAGGATGGTGGCGCGGCGAGCTCACGCGCAGGGTGCGGCTCGGTCACACTGAATACTGCAGCCACGTATGCACCACTCCAGAATCAAAATTCTCGGCGCTCCGCTTGACCTGGGCGCCAGCCGCCGGGGCGTCGATATGGGACCGTCGGCGCTGCGCCTGGCTTCACTGAATGCCAAGCTGGAAGCGCTCGGATATCAGGTTGAAGATCTGGGCAACGTTGCCGTCGTGCAGCAGGAAAGCACGCCGACCGGACGCGAAAACGCCAAGTATCTGCCGCAGATTGCTCGCAGCTGCGACGCGCTGGCGCAGGCGGTGGACCGGATCGCAGAAGCGGGCGATTTCCCGCTCATTCTGGGCGGCGATCATTCGGTTGCGATCGGCACGGTAGCCGGACTCGCGCACACCTTCCGAAAGAAGGAGCAGCAGATCGGCGTGCTGTGGATCGATGCGCACTCCGATATGAACACGCCCGAGACGAGTCCGAGCGGCAACATTCACGGCATGCCGCTGGCCTGCTGCCTTGGAAGCGGCCCCAAAGAGCTGACCGGCATCTTCGGCTTCGCACCGAAAGTTGAGCCGCGCAACGTGGCGCTGATCGGCTTGCGCGACGTGGACAAAACGGAACGCGAGCTGGTGCGTGAGTCGGGCGTGACCGCCTTCACGATGCGCGATATCGATGAGCGCGGGTTGCGCAGCGTGATGCTCGAGGCGCTGGCCGTGGTGAACGACAACACCGCCGGGTTTCACCTTTCCTTCGACATGGACGTTCTGGATCCGGACGAAGCGCCCGGCGTGGGCACGCCGGTACGCGGCGGTATCACGTACCGCGAAGCGCATCTGGCGATGGAGACGATCTGCGATTGCGACCGCATGGTCTCGATGGAAGTGGTGGAAGTGAATCCGGTGCTCGACATCTCGAACCGCACGGCGCTGCTCGCTGTCGAACTGATTACCTCCGCCATGGGCAAGAAGATTTTGTAGCGCAGCCTACGTCAGAAAGGCCGTGCAGAGATTTTTCACTTCCGCAATCAACAGCTCGAAGCTGGAGGGCTTGGTGACGAAGCCGTTCGCGCCCAGCTCCAGTGCACGCCGCCGATCTTCGGCGTTGGAGGAAGTGGTGAAGACAACAATCGGAACGGAGCGAATGCGCTCGTCGCGCTGCCAGGCAGCGAGCACCATCCAGCCGTCTACTTTCGGCAGGTTGGCATCGAGCACAACCAGTTCGGGCGTGCGCGCTTCACGGTAAACTCCGTCCTTGCGCAGGAAGGCCAGAGCCTGCTCGCCATCGCAGACACGATACACGCTTACCGTAATTCCAGCCGTGTCGAGGGCAGCGCGAAAGAGATAGGCCATCGCATCATCGTCTTCAACGTGAAGAAGAGCACATTGGTTCATCAATCGAGCATTTCCTCAGTTTCTGCGCGCAGAAGCTGCCCCTGACTTATGGGTTTCGCGGCAGAAGATATTGGACAATAGAACTACCCGAGTTATTACATGGACGAACAGAAGAGAATGGCGCGGCCGCTTGCTGAAAGCGATCCCGAAATCTTTGATGCAATTCAAAGCGAAATCGAACGGCAGGACCGGGGCATCGAGCTCATCGCAAGTGAAAATTTCACCTCGGAGGCGGTGCTCGAGGCTACGGGCAGTGTGTTTACGAACAAATACGCGGAAGGGTATCCGGGCAAGCGCTATTACGGCGGCTGCGAGTTTACCGACGTAGTCGAAAACCTGGCGCGCGAGCGTGCCAAAGCGCTGTTCCAGGCGGAGTTTGTCAATGTTCAGCCTCACTCGGGCTCGCAGGCCAACGAAGCCGCCTATGCGTCCGTGTTGCAGCCCGGCGACACGATTCTCGGGATGAATCTGTCGCATGGCGGACATCTCACGCACGGACATCCGCTCAATTTCTCCGGCAAGTTATACAAGGTTGTTGCGTATGGCGTCCGTCGCGAAGATGAGCTGATCGACTATGACGAAGTGGAGCGGCTGGCGGAACAGCACCGGCCGAAGCTGATCGTGGCGGGCGCGAGCGCATACTCGCGGGTGATCGATTTCGCGCGCTTCCGCCGCATTGCCGATGAAGTCGGGGCCGTTTTTCTGGTCGACATGGCGCATTACTCGGGGCTGATTGCGGCTGGGGTGTATCCCAATCCCTGTCAGCACGCCGATATCGTAACCTCAACGACACACAAGACACTGCGCGGGCCGCGCTCGGGCATCATTCTGGCGAAGGAGAAGTTCGGGCCGGCGATCGACAAAGCTGTTTTCCCGGGCGCGCAGGGTGGACCGCTGGTGCACGTCATAGCGGCCAAAGCGGTCTGCTTCAAGGAGGCGAGTACCGCTGAATTTCGCACCTACCAGCAGCAGATTCTGAACAACGCGCGCGCGCTCGCGAAAGCCCTGCAGGGCGACGGTTTCCGCGTGGTCAGCGGCGGTACGGATTCCCACATGTTCCTGATCGATGTCTTCAGTAAAGGCATTAAGGGCAAGGAAGCCGAAAAGGCGCTCGATGAAGCGCACATTACGGTGAACAAGAACGCGATTCCCTTCGACACAAATCCGCCATTGAACCCGAGCGGCATTCGGCTGGGCACACCGGCGGTCACCACACGAGGCATGTGCGAACCCGAGATGGCCGAGATCAGTCATCTGCTGTCGCGCGTGCTTAACAACATCAAATCCGAAGACGCGATTTCGCAGGCCCGGCGGGGCGTTGAGGAGTTGACCAAGCGTTTTCCGCTGTATCACTGGAAACGCCAGGCGAGTGTGGTGGGCGGATAGCGGAGCGCGCTTAGCTAGCTAACCTTTGAAGCGGGATCCGGCGATTTGCTGCCAGACGAAACCGCTGTTTAACGGTGGCGCAGGCGCAGCGACTCCCAGCTGGCATCGGCGAACCAGCCGCCATCGACCGAGAGCGTATGGCCATTAATGAAGCCGCTCTGCTCGGGGTCGGCCAGGAAGGCGATGGCAGAGGCGATATCGCGCGGCGTGGCGAAGCGGCCCATCGGCACGCGTCCTTCAATATCGGCATCGCTGTATAGGCCCGCTGCCTGGGGCGCTACGTCCATCGGCGTCTTCACCCAGCCGGGGCAAACCGCATTCACGCGCACGCCGCGTCCGCCCCACTCTGCTGCCAGCGTGCGGGTGAGGCCGATCAGTCCGTGCTTGCTCGCGTTATAGGCGGAGCGATCCGCGATCCCGAGAAGTCCCGCAATGGAGGCAACGTTGACGATGCTGCCCCGCTTCTGCTCGAGCATGAGTTTGCCGATCTCGCGGCACAAGAGAAATGGGCCGAGTAGATTGACGTCGAGAACGCGACGCCAGTCGGAGGCCGTGGTCTGCTCGGCTGGGCAGATATGCGACATGCCGGCGTTGTTGACGAGAACATCCACGCGCCCGAAGCGCGACTGCGCGGCTTCGCATATCCTGATCGCTATTTGCTCGTCGGAGATGTCGCCGTTTACTTCGAGGACGTTCACGCCGGTTTGCGCAAGAGCCGCAGCCGTCTCGTCGCACTTTGCCAGATCCGTCAGTACGAGTGCATAACCGCGCGCTCCGAGCAACTCCGCGGTTTCACGTCCGATGCCTTGCGCGGCACCAGTGACGACGGCAACGCGTGAGTTTTTTCCGGCTGGCACAGCGAAATCGGCGTACGGCACCTTTTCTGGATAACACGCGTTCGATAGACTAATCGGCGATGAAGCCTTACTTCGTTGCAGTCGTGCTTGCTGCTGCGGTGCTAGCAGCGACCGGTTTTCGACAGTCTCCCGAGAAGACGGCGCAAACAACCCGGCTCACCACATCGGAGCTCGAAGGCCGCTGGGATCTGACGCTACAGGCAAACGGAGAAACCTATCCGTCCTGGATAGAAATTTCCAATGCCGGCACACCGAGCGTGCGTATCGTCGACCGGACCGGCAGTGTTCATCCGGCCAGCGATGTAAAGATCGACGGTTCGCACGTCACCTTTTCGGAACGGAATGGGAAAGCCACCTGGGATTTGAGCGTTAGCGGCGGAAAGCTGAGCGGGACAGAAAACCTACCGAACGGAAAGGCCGAGGTGACCGGCGTGCGCGCGCCGGCACTTGATCGCAAAGCTCCTCAGTCGTGGTCCGCGCCCGAACCGCTGTTCAACGGCAAGAATCTGGATGGCTGGATTCCCGATAAGCCCGATAAGAATCACTGGAAAGTAGAGAACGGCGAGTTAGTGAACGAAGCGCCCGGCGCGAATATCCGCACCGAACGTAAGTTCGACGATTTCAAACTGCATATCGAATTCAACTGCCCGGTAGATGGCAACAGTGGAATCTATCTGCGCGGCCGCTACGAAGTGCAGGTCGAATACGAGACCAGGAAAGAAGATCCGTTCCACCAGATCGGTTCGATTTACGGGTTTCTGGCGCCCTCCAAACAGCTTCCGGCGCGTCCCGGACAATGGGAGAGCTTCGACGTTACGCTGGTGGGCCGCACGGTGACGATCGTGCGCGACGGCGTTACCACCATCAACGCTCAAAAAATTCCCGGCATTACGGGGGGCGCGCTCGACAGCCACGAAGGTGAGCCCGGGCCGATCTATCTGCAGGGCGATCACACCGGTGGAATGAAGTACCGCAACATTACCATCGCAACCGCTCAGTAGTAAGTCGAATTGTACTTACATTTGCTAATTGAACTAAGTTACAGTTCACCTATTTGTTCTCGCTAAGTGTGCGCGCGGCGCTGTAAGTCGTTGAGTAAGTTTGTCTGGCTTTGCGGCATCCCAAACGCATATCGTTTGGGCATCTCTCAAGGAAACGCGAGAGACGGAGATCCCAACGTTCTCCGATGTAAGCGAAGGAGACTCACAATGACACGCTTTAGAACAATGCTGCTGGCTGCTGGGCTCTCGACTCTTCTTGCGAGCGCAGGCCTGCAGGCACAGACGAATCAACTGAACGCGGATATCCCGTTTGACTTCCATGCGGCCGGAAAAACACTGCCGGCCGGCACCTATGTACTCAACAAGATGAACCAGAGCGGGATTTTCGAGATACGAAACGTCGAGGGTACAGGCACGGTGCTGGTGAACGCTCCGATCGGGGCGCATTACATGCCCAAGAAGTCGGAGCTGACCTTTGTGCACAGCGGCGACGATTACGTGCTGAGCGAAATCTCAGTCGCGGGCGCGACCCAGACGAACGCACTCACCCCGGGCGCGGTGGAAAAGAACCTGACGCGCAGGCTCGGTATTGCGAGCATGATCGCGGTTCCGCTGCATCGCTAAATGAGCATTGTGGCCGGCGGCACGCAAAATCCGTGCGGCCGGCCACTTGCTTTTCTGCAAGAAGGGTTAAAGGAAATGCCGCCCCTGGTCGATATGCTTGATGGAGCCGTTTACTTGGAGACATTGAGCCTGTTCGGTGGTGACAATCCGAAACCCGAAACACCCGAGGAGCAGCCGGCGCCCGTGCGCACGGAGCCGTTTCGGTATGCTTTTCTGGCGCTGCTGGCGCTGAACGTTTTTCTCATTGCGGGCGGAGCGTCTTTCGCGCTGCTCTATTTCTCGCGATAGACGGAAACGGGTCCGCTTCGCTGCTTACTCGTGGCGCAGAGCGACCATCGGATCGATACGCGAAGCTCGCCAGGCCGGTGCCCATCCCGCAACGAGCGTGCACGCGATGAGAATGAACCCGGCGAGCGCGAACGTGAGCGGATCGTGAGGCGCTAAGCCCCAGAGAAACGATTTCAGGAACGTGGTGATCTGCCAGAGCCCGCCAAATCCGATGGCGAGCCCGGCGATGCCCAGCAGCAATACTTCGCTCAGGACCATCCAGAGGATGCGGCGTTTCATCGCACCCAGCGCCATGCGGATGCCGATCTCGTTCGTGCGCCGGATGACGGCATAAGCGGTAGTGGCATAGAGCCCGACACAGGCCATCACCAGAGCCAGAATGCCGAAAGCCGTGCAGAGTGCGGCAAAGGTCCGTTCCTCGGAGATGGTCTGGTTGATGATCTGCGTTTGCGTTCGCACATCGGCGATGGGCACGCGCGGGCTGACGCGATGGACGATTTCGCGAACGCTATTCACGAGAGCCAGCGGGTCGCCCGCTGTGCGCAGCTCGAAGAACATCTGCTGCACCTGACCCTTGGCTGCACTCTGCAGATAAGACAGGTAGGTGACGGGAGGAATTTCGTCTTTAAGCGAGTTATACCGCGCCGCTTTAGCGACACCGACAATCTGTACATCGGCACCATCCTTGCGGCCGCCTACGCGAAAATGCTGGCCAATGGGCCAGGCGCCTGGAAAATACTTCTTGGCGAAGATCTCATTGACAACCGCCACGGGAGCGGAACCGGCGCGATCGCGAGCGTCGATGCTTCGGCCGGCCACCAGCGGCATCTGCATCGTTTCGAAGAATTGCGGCCCAACTACGAGAACATCCGTGCTCTGATCTTTCTTGTTGGAGCCCGGGATCTTCGCATCCGTTGAGCTGACCCAGTTGGCGACCATGGGCATATCGGTCAACGTGACATCGCGCACGCCGGGGATGCGGCGGAAGCGGTCCTGCAAATCCGAGTAAAGGTTGGCAAGTGCCTGGTTCTTATAGCCGGCCTGCGACGCGTCGAGACTAAAGAGCAGCAGATGATCGCGATTGAATCCGAGATCGACGGCATTCAAGTTCGCGAGCGTTCGTACAAACAGGCCGGCGCCGGCAACCAGCAGCATCGAAATTGCAATCTGAGCCACGATGAGGACGTGGCGCAAGCCAAACGGGAGACCGAATCGACGGACTCTGCCGCGCGGCTCGCTCAGCCGAATTTCTTTGAGCGCGGGAGCGACATCGACGCGGGTTGCCTGGATCGCGGGCGCAATGCCGAACAACAAGCCAGTCGACAAGGCGATGACGACAGTGAACAGCAACACGCGCCAGTCGAGCTGAGCGTGCAGAGTGAAATCCTGGTCGCCGTTGCCGAGCAGCAACGTAAGAAGCCGAATGCCGGCGGCCGCGATGAGCACACCGCCCAGAGCGCCGCCGAGTGAGAGTAAGGCGCTTTCGGTGAGGAGTTGCCGGATGACGCGGAGGCGTCCGGCTCCCAGGCTGAGGCGAACGGCAATTTCGCGCCGGCGGCTGGCGGCTCGGGCGAGCAGCAGATTCGCGATGTTGGCGCAGGCGATCGTGAGGATCAGCGCGACCATGGCCATCAGAACGAAGAGCGGCTTCGAATATGTACGCCGCAGCGCATCCACGCCCGAGCCGCCCTCCTCGAGCCAGAGCGCCGGAAGAGTTTTGCGGTCGTGATCGTTGCGCGCCGTTTGGCTGACCCAGTTGCGGAAAAGTGCGCTCAACTCGCTCTGCGCCGTGGACAGCGATACGTCCGGCTTCAACCGGCCCATCATCTCGATCCAGTAGGTGTGGTCGTCGGCGAAAAAGGCCTTTTCGTCGCGATAGCGATCCTGATTGACGATCGGCAGATCACGAACCGGGATGTAGACATCGGGCACCTCGCCCGGGCGAACGCCAAAGAACTCGGGAGGTGCGACACCGGCCACGACAAAAGGTTTGCCGTTGAGCAGAATCGAAGCCCCGACGGCATCGGAGCGGCCGCCGAACTGCCCTTGCCAGAGAGCGTACGAGATGACGACCACGGCGGGCGCGCCGGGCCGGTCGTCGGCGGCATCTACCAGCCGGCCAATCGCTGGTTTAACGCCCAGACCGGAGAAGTATCCGCCGGAGACGTAAATGCCTTTTTCGAGCAGCGCCTGCCCGTGCACGACTGCATTCAGCCTTCCGGCTTCGGCAAATGCAAACAGGCTCGAGAGCACATGATTGTGGTCGCGCAGCAACTCATACAGGTGGTAGGGGTAGTTGGGGCTTACAGTGTTTCCGCCGTCGCGATACGACGAGCCGGAGAGGCTGTTGATCACACCCGAGTCGCGCGGCGCCCGCCAGTTCAGCAGCACCAGCTGTTCGGGATGCTTCACGGGCAGCGCGCGAAGCAGGATCGCGTCCATGAAACTGTAAATGGCCGTATTGGCACCGATGCCGAGCGCCAGCGAAACCATCGCAAGAGCAGTGAACAGCTTGTTCGCCCGCATGGCGCGCAAAGCGTAGCGCAGATCCTGTCCGAGCTCTTCCAGAAACCAACCGGTCCACATGCGGCGGCTCCCTTCTTTCCAGAACGTCACGTTGCCGAATGGCGGGCGGGTCGAGTGAGCGCCCTCCTGCTCGGCTTTCATAGCGAGATGATGGGCGATTTCTTCGTCGAGCTCGCGGTCGAAATCCGCGCGATGCAAGAACCAATGCAAACGCCGCCAGAGTGCCTTCATGACATTCCCTCAGGCCGGCTGAATCACTTTGCTAATGGCCGCAACGACGCGCTCAAATTCGCGCACCTCGCGGCCTAGCTGTTTTCTGCCTTCCGGAGTGAGCGTGTAGTAGCGCGCCCGCCGGTTGTTTTCCGATTGCCGCCATTCGGCGACGACCCAGCCCTTGATCAGCATGCGCTGCAAGGCTGGATAAAGCGAGCCTTCTTCCACTTCGAGCACTTCATCCGAGATCTGATGAATGTGCTGCGCGATCCCGTAGCCATGCATCGGCCCCAGCCGGCCCAGAGTTTTGAGGATCAGCATGTAGAGCGTGCCGGGTGGAATATCCGGCCGAGTTCCCATAGCAAGACTATAGGACAGTCTGGCTATGGGTGCAAGCAGAATGTGCAGCGAGTCAGAGCACAGTGGCGCGGGCGCTGGCGGGCTGTCTCTTACTTTGGCTGCAACTTATGGCCGCACACGGGAACGGCGCTTCCCGAGAAGAAGCACGGCTGAGGCGGCCAGCAGCAGACCGAGGCTTGCCGGTTCGGGCACTGCGCCAATCGGAACTACGCTGACGTCGTCGAAATCGAAGTAGCCGGCGTCATTCTGGAAATCGAACTGAAGCAGCGTGCTGGCGGCGACGAGCGGATCGCCGGACGTTGACACTACAAAGGTCTCCGGAACGTAGCCGCCGGTCTGGGGAACATCGATACCGTAAGCTCGCAGCGCGCCGCCGAAACGGAGATCGATGTAATTGAGATAGCCGGGCGTGGGCGGAGTATCCTGTGCGAAATAGAAGCTGACCTGGTAATACTCGGCCGGAAGCAGATGGAGCGTCTGGCTGAGCGCGAGAAACGGTCCGAACGTGCCGATGGCCGTTCCTCCGCCGCCCTGCACCGCGAAATACGCCGCGTAACTCCCGCTGTTCGGATTCGTGTTATCGACGCCGTAATAGAAGTTCGGTGGGGCGCCACCCTGGAGATTTCCGCTGAGCGTCCAGCCGCTGAAATCGCCGGTTTCGAAGCCGCAGTTGGCGACCACGTTTCCGGCGATCGAGCCGCAGACATCCGCTTTCGCCGTGCCTGCCAGAGTCAGAAACAGAACAGCCAGACTACTCGCTGCGAGACGCATTCCGGGATGGGTTTTCATCGCTCTCCGCCTGATTATTTTTGTTTGGCCGAGGATGCTGCGCTGGGCCAGTTTGCTACCAGATTATATGCGTTGACGGTGCCGATACCTGTAGCGAAATCCCAGCCGGATTTGGCGGGATAGGCCGGCTCGTAGCTGGTATCGGATACCGAGAGGACTCCGTTTGTGCCGGGATTGGTGGATGGATAGAAGCAGCTGAAGCGGCCAACGACGGCGCCGGTAGATGTAGTAAGCGGCTGGCAGTTGACGTCCATATCGCCGAGCGTGACATCGTGGAAAATGCAGCTGGGATCGATGGCTGAGCCAAGGCTGGCATTGCAGGACGCCTTGCCGGTGGTTCCGAATTCACTGTGGGCAAGCGAGTAGTAGACGTAGTTGGGATTGCCCTGGCGCGCTCCGGCAGCTTCATTGGCGAGTGATTGAATTCCGGCCACGATGGGCGCGGCGAACGAGGTACCACCCCCGCCGGACCAGTTGACGGGCGGCAGATTGCAGGGTGTGCCGCCGTTCGTGGGATCGCTGAAACAGAAGAGATAGTAGTGACCCCATACGCCGTTGGCCGCCATGAGCGAAACATCGGGGAGGTCGCGCACGCCATCGTTCGGGTTGCCAAACAGCGAACGTTGCCAGGCGGGCTTGGCCCAGCCTTTGCAAGTGCCTCCCACCACGCCGAAGATGTTGGGCGCGCCGGTAGCACAGGCGCTCGGGCCGCCGCTGCCGGCTCCCGTGGTCAGAAAATACTCTTCCCCGAGCGTGCTGTTACAGAAACCATTTGCGCCGTAGCTTTGCGGATAGCCCTCGATGTTAGCGATCAGCGTGCTCGCGCAGGAATCGTTCCAGGGAATCTCGGGCACGTACGATTTGGCCGAGTTGTATGCGGGGCCGTTGGTGGCGCTCCAGTACTGGGCGTTATCGCCGAAATACGAATCGGCGAAATCGGTCCCGCCCACCGAGACATTGTTCGGTGTCGAGCCGAGGCCGTTGACGTTGATGCCGTGAGTGGCGATGGCCTGGTCGGCGTCCGAGCCGGCCGCGCCCTCGTCGCCGCTCGAGACGAAAATCGAAACACCCTCGAAGACCCCGAGCTGATACAGCGCATTGACATAGGCGTTCCCGTCGCTGCCTAACTCGGATTCCGGCGCGCCGTAGCTGATGCTGATGATGGCGGGCGGCTGGGTGCTCGCAGTGAGCAGATTCTGGAGCGCGATATAGACGCCGAAATTGGCATCCGTATCGGCGCAGGAGGCGAGCACGATGGCGGCGTTGGGTGCGGCGGCGCTGGCCCATTCGACATCGAGCGCGGCTTCATCGTCGTTGCCATTGAAACCGGGATCGGCGCATGCCCCGCCATTGCCGCCATTGGGATGCACGGTGGCAAACGTTCCGTAGGGGAACCGGCGCGCCAGGCCGAAGGTTTTGCGGAAAGCGTACCAGTCGCCATCACTGTAAAGATCCGTGTCTTCGAGCAGAACAATGGTCTGGCCGCGGCCGGTGACGCCCGCCTGGAACAGCGGATTCAGATTGTAGATCGTGTGCAGGTCGTAAGGAACAACGGGCAGGTAACCATTGGGCGCTGTGTATTGCGAGCGCAGGCGGTGCTGCGGCTTCGGTTTGAAATTATGCAGTGCGACCGGCCCTACTACTGCGTCGGCGAAGGCGGCTGGAATCTGCGGATCCGTCAGATTGGCGATGTGCGGGGTCCCGTTTACATCCAGCTTGTGAATCGTCGTATGGAAAGCGTCGCGAACCTGGGCGGCAGTGCCGGAAAAATCAATAACGAGATTGGCCGAGACGCCGTGGACCGTGAAGCCTTTCGACTCGAGCCATTCGCGAACCGCCGCGATATCGCTCTGGGCCATGCCGAAGCGTTCGCTGAACTCGGCGGCGGTGCCCCATTTATGAAAACTGGGCGAAGACGGATTGTGCAGATCTTCCAGATACTGATCGAGCGCGGCCTGCGCCGCGGCGGGGCGCTTCAACTGCAGATAAATATGCTGCAGGGGCAGCGAATCGGATACCGGCCCGAGATCGCGGGCCTGCCGGACGGCGGGATGAACATTGCCGTAGAGCGTAATGCGATCGCTCTCGCTGGCGCTGCGCGTGACAAGCGCAGGGGCGTGTCGGCTGACTTGCGGATAGGCTGCCCCGGCACAAAGCAAAAGGCTGGAGCAGACGAGGAGCGAAGACCTCCGATGCATAACTCTCCTGATCAGCAGAACTCTTGTCTACGCTGACAATTTTGCTGAATGTGCAAACACTAACACACGTGCTACTCCCCGCGCAATCGTACCGGCAACATTTCGGGCATAGGATACTGGTGCGTGCGGCTTATTGTCGGAATCACGGGCGCATCCGGAGCGATTTTCGGGGTGCGGACGCTCGCGGCGCTGCGCGCGCTGGGAGTGGAGACACACCTGATTCTGAGCCGCTGGGCGCGGGTGACGATTGCGCAGGAGACAAACTACGCGATCGAGCAGGTGGAGCAGCTGGCCACGGTCGTCCACCGGCAGGAGAACCAGGCGGCGGCGGTTTCCAGCGGCTCGTTTCGCACCGACGGCATGATCGTCGCGCCGTGCAGTATGAAGACGCTCGCCGCCATTCGCGCGGGCTTCGGAGACACGCTCATCTGCCGTGCGGCGGATGTCATCTTGAAAGAGCGAAGAAGGCTGGTGCTGCTGGCGCGCGAGAGCCCGCTCAGCGAAATTCATCTCGAAAACATGCTCGCGCTGGCGCGCATCGGCGTGACGATCTTCCCGCCGGTGCCGGCCTTCTATAACAAGCCGCAGACGGTGGAGGCGCTGGTGGACTACGTCGTGGGGCGGGCGCTCGATCAGTTCGGGCTGGAGGTCAAAGAGATGCCGCGCTGGGGCGGGCTGGGCGGCTAGAGGAGTGATGAGCGTGGCGAAGCCGGACCGGGGCTTGACGTGGCTCGGGAAATATCTCTCGCTGGCGCTGACGTTGCCGGCGTCGGTGGTGGCGGGCTATATCGTGGGCACGGCGCTCGACGACTGGCTGCATGTGCCGCTGCTGCGAGCCGTCGGGATTGTGCTCGGTATGGCCGCGGGACTGATCCAGATCTTCCGCGAACTCGGCCGCGACAGCAGGCGCGAAAACAAATGACCGATTCTGTGCGCCGCACGTACTGGCTCATCGGCTTCTTTGGTCTGGCCGGATTCGTAGTATACGTGGCTGCCACCGGGATTCGCGATGGCTTGGCGTTCGCGCTTGGCGCAGCCGGTTCGTTTGGCAATTTCTGGCTCTTCGACCGGCTGAGCAGGCGCATTGCACCGGGCGGCGCGACGGCTGGCAAACCGTGGGAAGCGGGCGCCTTCATCGGCCGCTACATCATCCTACTGGGAATCGGCTATGCTATAGTCGAAACTTTGAACGTCAGCCCTTTGGCCGTTATTTTAGGGCTGTTTGCGAGCACGGCCGCGGTGCTGGCATCGTTCGCGATCGAGCTTTTCAACCATATAACGCGCAAGCGGATCACGCACTGACCGAAATGGTACACGAACTCTGGATCACTGCCCTCTTCAACCGCTTCCTGGCGGGGCCGGCCAATGCTGTGCTCGATGCGGTCCATTACCCGGCGCAGGATCCGGCGAATCCCTGGTCGGACTGGCTGGTCTGCGAGATTTTGGTTGTCCTGTTCATGGTGGTGCTGTTCAGCATTCTGCGCGCGCGGCTATCGGTGGATAAGCCGGGTAAGCTGCAGCATGTTTTTGAGGTGACGTACGACTTTGTACGGACCTCGGCGGAAGAAATCGTCGGCCACGAGGGACCGCGTTATACCGCGTTCTTTGGCACAATCTTTCTGTTCATCCTGTTTATGAACCTGATCGGGCTCATACCGGGCTTCGATTCGCCGACCATGTTTGCCTCGGTGCCGTTCGGCCTCGCAATCGTGACGTTTCTCTTCTATCACGGAACAGGTCTGCGGGCGAATGGCGCGGGATACATCAAGCAGTTTCTCGGTCCGTTTCTGATCATGATTCCGCTGATGCTGCCGATCGAGATTCTGAGCCACTTTGCGCGACCGCTCTCGCTCACGGTTCGTCTTTACGCGAATATGTTTGCCGGCGAGCAGGTCTATCTGACATTCATAAACCTGACGAAACTGATCATTCCCGTTATTTTTATCGGCCTGCACTTATTTGTTTCGTTCCTGCAGGCCTATATTTTCATGCTGCTCGCGATGGTCTACGTAGGCGGGGCCGTTTCGCACGAGCATTAGGCTTTATCGGTTGCGAGCGTGAGCGCCCGGCGTCCCAACGTACGGTGTCGAACCACCTCCTCGCGGCCAACATTCATTAGGAGAAGACACTTGAAAAACAAACTGTTTTTACTCGCCCTGACCATGCTGGCGCTGGCGAGTCCGATTTTTGCGCAGGGCACGGAGAATGCCGGCGGCGCTGAGTCGTATCACAAAGCCGCCGCGTATCTGGCGATGGGCATTGCATCCGGCCTTTGCGGACTGGGTCAGGGGCGCGCAACCGCTTCTGCCGCAGAAGCGATGGCGCGTAATCCGGGCGCGGTAGCCGCCATTCGCGTGGCGCTGATTCTGGGTCTCGTGCTGATCGAATCCCTCGCGCTCTACACGCTGGTTATCACGTTCATCGCGCGCTAGACAAGCCATTTACAATTGACGAAGGGCCTGCTGCGCGGGAGCGTGCGGCAGGCTTTTTTCTTATTGCATGAAGCTGCAAGGCATTTTCCCCGCTCTGGCCACGCCTTTCGATTACCAGGGCAAACTGTACCGCACCAAAGTTTTCCATAACGTCGAGAAGCTGAACCAGGTCGGGCTGGCCGGTTACACGGTTTGCGGATCCACCGGCGAAACGCCGCTGCTCTCGAGCGACGAGCGGCTGGAACTGATGCGCTGGGTCAAAGAAGCGAGCGCGCCGGGCAAAATTCTGATCGCGGGCGTGGGCGCCGAGAGCGTGCATGAGACCGTCCGCATGGCCAAGTGTGCAGCCGAGATCGGCTACGATGCCGCGCTCGTGCTGACGCCGTTTTATTACCGCAACCAGATGTATCGGGCCGATACGCAGGCGCTATTTTTTCGCGCTGTTGCCGACCAGTCGCCGCTGCCCGTGCTGCTCTACAACATCCCGCAGGTGACCGGTTACGATCTGCCGGTGGAAACGATCGCGGCGCTTTCACAACACCCGAATGTTGCCGGTATGAAAGACAGCTCGGGCAACATGCCGAAGCTGGACGAAACGCTGAAGGCGGTGAAGCCGGGATTTCAGGTGCTGACCGGCTCGAGCGCGAGTATTTACGAGGCGCTGAAGCTGGGCGCTGCGGGAGCCATTCTGGCGATTGCGAATGCGCTGCCCTATGCATGCGTGACGATCTGGGAGGCGTTTCGCACGCGCGAGCACGAGGCGGCGCAGGACTGGCAGCAGCGCATTACGCCGCTCTCGCGGCTGATGGCGGCGCAATACGGGATTCCGGCGCTGAAGTATGCGATGGACCTGAACGGATATTACGGGGGCCCGCCGCGATTGCCGTTTGTGCCGGTTTCCGCGGACGTCAGGCGAGAGATCGAGCGGGCACTGGACGGATTGCGCGGGTAAACATTTTCCGGTGCAAAAATCGAAATCCCCGCTCGCTGAGGCGCGCTGACCGAGCCGAGACCGCCAGGGAGCGATCACCCGACCGGGCTAGCGGATGCGGCGTCGATTCCGTGCCGCCAGACCAAGCAAACCGATACCAATCAGCGCAAGAGTCGCCGGTTCGGGCGTGGCGAGCACATTTCCATTGCGCACCTGGAAGTCGTAGCGCCCGGAGACGTTGGAATGTAAGCTGTGGCCAACGAGGCTGTCGGGACCGCCATCGAGCAGCGCGCCATTCACCAGCGAACCGGGCAGCTGATAGTAGACGTCGAGCGTGCCCGAGAGGCCGTTGGAATAACCGGCAACTGCCGATGTTCCGCCCAGTCCGTTGTGGCCGCCGCTCGCGTCGCCCGTTTCCCACTGAATCTGGCCGTAGTTGAATTCGATATCGAAATTCCCGGCGCCGGTATCGGAGCGGTCGATGAGGATCAGTTGAAAATTGTTGAGCTTGTCAGTGTGGGCGTCGAAGTAGCCGACATTGGGCCAGTCGACGACAAACGCAGAGCGGCCCTTGTAGGTCGCAGTTCCGTACGCGACGACGCCGCTGCCGGTGCCGCGCGTATCGACATCGGCGAAGAATGGCGCGATGATCGGGTAGCCCACTCCCGTAGCCAGACCATTCGGAGTGAACTGGCTGAGCGGCGAGCCGAACGTCACGTTGCCGTTATTGTTCACGTACACATCGGTGAAGAGTCCGCCAAGGAAATTGATGCCAAAGGCTGTATCAATGCCGAGCGGCACGGCTGAACTGGAGCCGTCGTCGGTGGCGGGCAGAGTATTGGCGAGCGTGAAAGGCACGATGGCGGACGCCGAGGCCGATACCGGCACAAGCAACCACGATAAAAGTGCGACTGAAGAAATTCGGACGAGCAACGCGCCGAAATGAACCCGCATGGAGCCTCCTCCCCGGATCGCTTTTATAATGCGCGTTTCGGGCTCTGCGGTACAAGGCGCAGATTACGTGTTCGTCCTGGGCGAAAGAATGCTTCAGTACCAGCTTCTATGGCAGAGGCACTCACTGCGGCTGCGCGTCGGGGTCCACCTGCTGCGGACCGAGCACACCGCGCTGAACATCATGGGTCATTTGCTGGGCGCGTTCCGAGGTTTGCTTGTAGACAGCGAATTCCTTGTCACCTTGCTCTTTCTTGCCGGCACGGCGCAGAGCGGTGGCGAGATGGAAATGCGCGGTTGGGTTCTGGGGCTGCAGACGCACGGCGTGTTCGAGCGGCGCGATGGCCTGCTCCGGCTTTCCGGCTGCAATCAGCGAACGGCCCAGACCGATGAGCGCATCCGCGAACCCGGTGTCGAGCTGGGCGGCTTTACCGAAGTGCTCGATCGCGTCCGGCCACTGCTCCTGCTGCCGGGCCATTTCGCCAAGCACGTATTCCGCGCCCGGATTTCTGGGGTCGATCGCGAGCTCGGCTTCGAATTCCTTCTTCGCGTCGGCGAAGGTGGTGGGGGTCTCGGGTTTCGAGAGAATCAATCGCCCGATGCGGTAGTGAATGCCGGGCAGAGTTGGATTCTTTTCGAGCACGAGCCGGTATTCGGACATAGCGTCGTCCCAGCGGCCCTGCGTTTCCAGTGATTCGGCGTTGAGCTGATGAACCTGGTAAGCGGAAGGATTGGTAAAGAGCAGTTCCTGTGAAGCGCGGATCGAGAGATCGCTGAAGACATGCACGCTCAAAAACTGGACCGCCGGATCACGCGGAAAGTCGTGCCGAAGCGCGCTTAGGAAATGCAGCGCGTCGTCGGTCTGGTTGAGCAGCATGGCGCAGCGCACGCCCCAGTTGCCGATTTGCATCTTGTCGTCGCTTGCAGTGGGATGCGCCTTGCGCAGATGCGGGAGAGCCTCGGCGCATTTGCCCGATTCGGCGAGTTTCAGGCCGAGCTGGGCTTCATTGGGAGCGGGCGTCTGAGCAAGAACAAAGGTGGGAACAAGCAGGCAGAGCGGGATGTACTTCATTGGTAGACACGCGGGGCCAGCCGGAAGCCAGCCCCACGTTCAAGGCTACATCAGAAGTGGAACTTGAGCGCGAATTGCAGGTTGCGCGCGCCTTGCGAGCTGTTCAGCAATCCGAGTGTACTGCCCAGGCCCGCATTCGGTGAATTGAGTATGGGCGTGTTGGTCAGGTTGATCGATTCGGCTCGGAATTCAAGCTTCTGTCTCTCGGTGAAGTTGAAGAATTTCGCGAGACTCAGATCGAGCGTATGTAAGCCCGGACCGCGCACGGTACCGACGCCGCAGGTGCCAAACGTGCCGGGAGCTGCGGGCGTAAACGCCGATGGATCAAACCATTGATACCCGCCGGCGGGCGAATTGTGCTCGCCGAGAATATCGACAGGCGCGATGCAGTTGGCGCGCGAACCGCGCGAGTTGGTGCCCGAAGCGTCGCTGGCGGAGATAGTGAGCGGGAACCCGGTATGCAGCTGGAGGATACCGTTGACTTGCCAGCCGCCCACAATGGCATCGGCGAAGCGGTTCATGTTGCTGCCGAATTTGCGGCCGCGGCCGACCGGAATGTCGTACGTGGCGTAGCTGGTGAGAACATGCTCGGCGTCGTAGTAGCAGGGACCCCATTCGGCTTTTTTGTCGTAGAGGTTCTGCCAGTAGGGCGACGTAGGCGTGGTCTGTCCGCCCCAGGAGCCGTAATAGCCGCTCGAATCGGTCATGCATTTCGAATACGTGTAGGCGACCGAGGCATCGAGTCCGCCGCCGAGCCGTTTCTGCAGCACGGCCTGGAGCGCGTTGTAGCTCTGGTTCCCATTGGTAGCGGTACCCGAGATCTGTCCGATTTCGCTCTGCAGCGTGGGATTGCCTGCGAGATAAGGGCTGTTGACCACCGTGCCATTCGCGAGCATTTCCTTCTGCAGATACGGCATCGGCACGGCCAGATGAGTGGTCTTCTGGCCGACGTAGCCGACCTGCAGCGTGGTCGTGTTGCTCAACTGCTGCTGTACCGTGAAGTTCCACTGATTAGAAACTGCCGGACGCACGTTCGGATCCCAGACGCGCAGCGTGGCGCCCGCGAATGGGTTGCTGGCTGTCGTGAAGGGCAGGAAGCCGTCGCTGAGGGTCGAGCCGGGTAACGAGTCGGAGGTGTAGTTGGCCTGATTCTCGTGTGCAAACGGAGGATTGATCGGCAGTCGAAGATTGGTGCCCGTGCCTTCGAGATAGCTCGAGAGGGTGTAGGCGGCGCGGATCACCGTATTCTGGCGCGGATTGTAGGCGATACCGATGCGCGGCTGATAGTTGGTGATGCCGTTGTACTGGTTGTACAGCGCGCGGCTGTTACCGTTCTGGCCGGCGATTTCGACGTCTCCGCTAAAGAGACCGAAGTTGGCTTGGCGATTGTGCACTTCGATCCAGGGCGTGTGCAGTTCATAACGCAGGCCGAGGTTGAGGGTCAGATTGGAGGAGACGTGCCAGTCGTCCTGGAAGAAGGCGCCGAAGATATTCGCGCGCTGGCCCCAGGTGCCGCCGTTGACGCCGCCGCCGATCTGCGCGGGAAGACCGAGCATGAAGTCGGCTTCGGCCTGACCGCTGCCGCCGCCCGAAGTTGCCAGCGGATTCGGTCCGGCGGTGTAGCGGCCGTCGAAGGTGAACGTTCCGGCGAGACCGTTGTTGCCCGAGTAGAACGTGTTGATGCGGTCGCGCCACCCCTGGAATCCGACATGCATCGTATGCACGCCTTTGGTGATGACCATGGTGTCTTCGTACTGAATAACAGTATTCGCGAACAGCTGATAGACGTCGGCGTTGCCTACCGTGGCGGCGTTACCGCCGGAGAAATCCATGGCCGGAAGAATCGTTGAGGGAATGCCGGGCAGCCCGACCTGCGCGGGGAAATTGCTCAGGCTATTCGACGCCGCGCCGTTGTTCACCAGAACATAATTCACGCCCACGCGCGCATCGTTGACGATCGAAGGCGTGATCGTCGTGACGAGATCGAGCACGCCGTTGTGCGTCGGATACGTCGCGAACGAGTTATAGAACAGCGGCATATTGTTGGTGCTCGGGTTGTCGATCATGCTCTGCGAATAGCGCCCGAACATGCGGTTCTTCTCCGAGATGTTCCAGTCGACGCGCGCATCGCCCTGATCGCCGTTGATGGCGCTGTGCGAAGTGTAGAGGTAATTGTTGATCAGGCCGGAGCTGGTGGGCTGCGGATAGTACTGCGAGTTCACAATCTTGAGCGCCACAGGATTGAGCAGATTGGTGGGAATGATATTGCCGGCAAAAACTGTGCGCTGCCCGTTGACAATGCTGAAGGGGTTGTAGAGCTGAACCGGTTTCGGCTGGCTCAGCAGCTGCGAGAAATTGCCGGCGCGCTCCTGGGCGGTGAAGACGCTGGTCGCGCTCGTGCTGGTCGGGTTGTCGAAGCGCTGGCCCTGATAGTCGACGAAGAAGAAGAGCTTGTCCTTCTTGATCGGACCGCCTAGCGTGCCGCCGAACTCGTTCCAGCGCAGTTTCGCGCGCGGGGCGCCGCTGAAGTTGTTGGCCCAGTCGTTCGCATTCAAAACGTCGTTACGGAAGAACTCGAAGACGTCGCCGCTGAACCGATTGGCGCCCGATTTGATCTGCGTGCTGATGATGCCGCCCATAAAGTTGCCGAACTCGGCGGGGGCATTCTGGGTGATTTCGTTGAATTCCTGAATGGCGTCGACGCTCGGTGCATAGCCGACCAGGTTGTCGGAGACCTGGTTGTTGTCCATGCCGTCGAGGATGAAGTTATTGGCCTGCTCGCGGTTGCCGTTCACATACGGGCGGCCGCTGCTCGCGGTTGTCTGGCCGTTGGTGAAGGTCGACGGATTCGGATGCACGCTGCCCGCGGTGAGCAGCGTCAACTGCACGTAATTGCGCGTCGCCAGCGGCAGCGTGGTGTTGGTGCGGGCGTCGATCACCTGACCGAGCTGGGTCGATTCCGTCTGCAGCAGCGGCGCTTCGCTGGTCACCTCGACCTGAGTCGAAATGTTGCCGACCTGCAGCGGAAAATCGAGCTTGGCGGTCTGGTTCAGCTGCAACGTGATGGCCGAAACCGTAGCGGTTTGGAACCCCTTGGCCTCAGCCTTGACGTCATAGGTGCCGACCAGCAGATTCGAAATGCGATAGCGCCCATCGCTGTTGGTTTCGGCGCTGTACTGCGTGCCGCGCTGCGTATCGGTGGCGATGACTTTCACGCCCGCGATGGCTGCGCCGCTCGGATCCGTGACGACGCCGGTGATGTTGGCCGTGACTTCCTGCCCGAGCGCCGCGGTCACAGTGAGCAGCAGGCAAACGCAAGTCAAAAGTAAGAATTTCATGCGGCCGAGGTGGCGCGCAAGGACGGAAAACCCGTTCATCCAGACCTCCCTACCCTGAAGCGTGTAGAAATCAGGGGTTGACGCGATTGTAAACGTCTCGCTGGAAGCCTGTCAAGCAGAAAACGAAAGAAATCGAAAGTTTATGATAAGTGCTTAGGCGCAAACAACTTCGATTCCGCGCGTGCGCAGCTTCGCAATGTCTTCTTCGGGCGCCCCGGTATCGGTGATGACGCGGCGAATACCATCCCAGCCGGTTATCCGGTTGGCGCTGCGACGGCCGAACTTACTCGAATCGGCCAGCACCGTGACCTGTGCCGAGGCGCTCATCATGCGGCGATTCAACTGCGCTTCCATGATGTCGAGCGTGGTCAGGCCGATATCGGCATCGAGGCCGACCGTGCTCAGAAAACAGTGGTCGGCGTGCAGAGAGTCCATCATCTGCTCGGCCTGCGGACCGACGAAAGCGCTCGAGACCGAGCGCAGGATGCCGCCGATCATCACCAGCGAGAGATCGGGCAGCTCCTGCAGAATCGACGCGACATTGAGCGCGTAGGTGATCACGGTGAGGTGCTCGGGACAGTTCCGGGCCAGTTGCGCTGCCAGTTCGGCCGAAGTCGAACCGGTGCAGAGAATCACCGTCTGCCACGGCTCGATCAGCTGCAGCGCGGCATGCGCAATGCGCTGCTTTTCTTCGTGATGAATTCCTTCGCGCACACGGAGCGCGTGTTCGGGTTTGGCAGTGAGCGGACGGAGACCACCACCATGGGAGCGGACCAGAGCGCCCGCTTCCGAGAGCATGTCGAGATCGCCGCGCGCGGTGACCGAAGATACGCCGAAACGCTGGGCGATCTCCTCTACGGTGACGCGGCCATTCTGTCCGAGCACGCGGAGAATTTCGCGGCGCCGCTCCTCGGCCAGCATGCGATCAGGTTTTCGTTTTGACATTCCAGATCCTCGTGGACCGTGCAGTGTATTAGTGCAGTTATCTTACAAGAACAAGGGATGTCAGCGCACTACCTTTTTTTTCGGAAGGCTACGTTTTACTTTCGTTTGAGCCTTTCTGCAACTTTTGGATGATAGCGTCGGGATCGTAGACGCAGCCGCCCCAGATGCCGCCGCTCGCCTGCTGCAAGGCGGCCCACAAACGCGTATCTTCGGGCAGCAGCGGATCGGGTCGCAGGTCGGACCGGGGTGCGCGCTGGGCGAGACGTCGCGCTCCTTCTTCCGGCGAAAAATTTTTGCCGTTTTCGCCGACAAAATTGACGCGGCCTTCCAGCCGGTTGCGATCCACGACGATTTCGACGAGATCGCCATCGCGCAGTTTGCCGACCGGACCGCCGGCCAGCGCTTCAGGCGAGACGTGGCCCAGGCAGGCGCCGGTGGAAACGCCGGAAAAGCGCGCGTCCGTGATGACGGCGACGTGCTTGCCGAACGGCAGATGTTTCAAAGCGGACGTGATCTGGTACGTCTCTTCCATGCCTGAGCCCATCGGGCCGCGGCAGATGAGCACGATGATGTCGCCTTCGCGCACGGTTTGATTTTTTATGGCCATGATGGCTTCGTGTTCGGTGAGGAAGACGCGCGCCGGGCCGCGCATGCGATACACACCGTCGGGATCGACCACGCTCGGATCGATCGATGTGCTTTTAACGACCGAGCCTTCGGGCGCCACGTTGCCATGGGGAAAGCAGACCGTGGAAGTGAGACCGCGCGCGCGCGCGGAATCGGGCGAGAGGATTACATCCTCGGGATCGATGTTGTCGAGTTCGCGTAGTTTCCGGCGGAAGCTCTGGCGGCGTTCGGATTGCTCCCACCAGTCGAGCGCGGCGGCGAGCTTTTCACCGCTTACCGTGAGCGCATCCGTGTGCAGCAGACCGGCTCGGCGCAGATGCAGCATTACTTCCGGAACGCCGCCTGCTAGAAATACCTGCACGGTGGGATGATTGCGGGGCCCATTTGGTAGAGCATCCACCAGGCGCGGAATGCTGCGATTGATGCGGTTCCAGTCGTCGACCGTCGGGCGCTTGAGGCCGGCCGCATGCGCAATGGCGGGGATGTGCAGCAGCAGATTGGTCGAGCCGCCGAATGCCGCGTGCAGCACCATGGCGTTTTCAACGGCGGCGGGCGTGAGAATATCGCGCGTGCGCAGGCCGAGCTCGCTTAAGCGCAACAGGGCGCGCGCCGCGCGAACGGCCATGTCGAGCCAGACCGCTTGTCCGGAGGGCGCGAGCGCGGAATGCGGCAGCGCAAGCCCGAGCGCTTCGCCGACCACCTGCGACGTAGCCGCGGTTCCGAGGAACTGACAGCCTCCGCCGGGAGAAGCGCAGGCTCGGCAGCCGGCGAGCGCCGCTTCTTCGAGCGATATCTTCTGATGCGCAAAGCGCGCGCCGATGCTCTGCACCTTTCCCGCATCTTCGCCGTGCTCGGGCATGAGCGTAACGCCACCGGGAACAAGGGCAGTCGGGAGATCGCGCGTGCCGGCGAGCGCCATCATCATCGCTGGTAGACCTTTGTCGCAGGTAGCCACGCCAATCACGCCGGCGCGCGTGGGCAGCGAGCGAATGAGGCGGCGCAGCACGATAGCGGCGTCGTTGCGATAGGGCAGCGAATCGTACATGCCGGGCGTGCCCTGCGTGCGGCCGTCGCAGGGATCGGTGCAGGCGCCGGCGAAGGGAATCGCCGAGAGCCTTTTCAGCTCGCGTGCGGCTTCGGCAACCAGCAGACCGACTTCCCAGTGGCCGGTGTGATACCCGAGCGCGATCGGAGTGCCATCGGGCGCGCGGACGCCGCCGTGCGTACTCAGAATGAGAACCTGTTTTCCCCCGAGCGCGCTCGGGGACCAGCCCATGCCGGCGTTCTGCGAAAGGCCGAAGAGATTACCCGAAGGCTGCTCGATCAGCATCTCGGGCGTGAGCGGCAATTCGCCCTCAGGCCCGCGCGCATGCGTACGCACTTCGAATATGTCAGGATTTCCGGAATCGAGCAGGCTTGTAAAATTCATTCTGATGGCGAGCGAAGGCCGCGAGAGCATCGCGATTTATCCGGGATCGTTCGATCCGCTGACAAACGGCCATCTGGATCTGATCGCGCGCGGGGCGCGGCTCTTCCGTAACCTCATAGTAGCGGTATTGAAAAACACCCAGAAGCAGCCGTTGTTCTCGGTGGACGAGCGGCTGGGCATGATGCGCGAGGTGTGCTGCGCGTTCGGGAATGTCGAAGTGGATTCATTCGACGGGCTGCTGGTCGATTATGCCGCGCGGCGCGATGCAACGGCAATTCTGCGCGGCATTCGCGCGATATCCGATTATGAGATCGAGCTGCAGATGGCCCATGTGAACCGGCGTCTGCGCCCGGAGACGGAAACCATCTTTCTGCTGGCCAGCGAAGAGTATGCCTTCGTGAGCTCGCGCATGATCAAGGAGATCATCATGCTCGGCGGCGACGTTTCGCAGTTTGTGCCTGCGCCCGTGCTGGAGAGATTGCGCGCCAAGGTAACGCGCTGACGCTATTCGCCCATGAACTGTACGATCACGCGGCGGTGGTGCGGACGCGCGCGGTGCTCGAAGACGTATAAACCCTGCCAGGTGCCGAGCCCCATCTCGCGATTGATCACCGGGATCGTGATGCTGACGTGTGTAAGCGCCGAGCGAATGTGCGAAGTCATATCGTCCGGCCCCTCCGCTGTGTGGCGGAAGCCTTCACCGTGTTCCGGCACGAGCTTTTCGAAAAAATCGCGCATATCGAGCGTAACGTCCGGATCGGCGTTCTCCTGAATGACGAGCGAACACGAGGTGTGCTGGACAAAGAGCGTGAGCAGACCGTTGGCGGCGTCCTGCTTGCGGAGCCATGTTTCGACTTCGCGAGTGAACGGGTACAGGCCCTTGCCATGTGTCGCGACAGTCAACGTTGTATGTCGAATCACAACTGAAGTTTGACGTACCCGCACGCTAAAATCAGCCTTTGCGCCGATGAAAATTCAGAAGGCCGTCATCACCGCGGGCGCCCGCTGGCAGCGCACGCTTCCGCTGCAGAGCCTGATCGATCGCGACGGGCAGGAACGCACCGTGCTGCGCATTCTGCTCGATGAAGTGCGACGCGCGGGTATCGACGAGATTGCGGTGGTGATTCCGGCCGGCGATGAAGCGGAGTTTGCGCGCGCTGCGGGCGATCGGAATGTGAAGTTCATCGAGCAGCGCGAACCGGCAGGATATGCGCATGCGATACATTGCGCCCGGGCGTTCACCGCAGGCCAGCCGTTTCTGCACCTGGTCGGCGATCATCTGTATGCGGGCGGCAATGGAGTGAGTCCGACCGAGCGCGTAGTCGAGATCGCCGAAGCCGAGGGTTGCACGGTCTCGGCAGTACAGGCCACTCGCGAGACACTTCTTTCGCACTACGGAGCGATCGGCGGACAGCGGGTGACCGGCAAGCCCGATTTGTACCGGGTCACAAAAGTGCTCGAAAAGCCAACGCCCACCGAAGCCGAACAGGAGCTGCCGATTTCCGGTCTGCGCGCCGGGCATTACCTCTGCTTTTTCGGCATGCATGTTCTGACGCCTAGCGTGATGGAGATTTTGGAGCGTGGCCTGGCTGAGCCGGGCGAGAAAATTACGCTCTCGGCGGCGCTTTCCGAGCTGGCCGCGCGTGAACAGTACCTGGCCGTCGAGCAGACCGCGCGCCGCTACGACATTGGGGCGAAATACGGGCTGTTCTACGCGCAACTGGCGCTCGGGTTGAACGGGCGGGACCGCAATGCGCTCCTGGCTCAGCTTCTTGAACTGGTGGCGCTGCACAACACGGAGACGCACGAGATCGGGCAGGGTGCGTGAGCGAACTGGTCTCGATCATCACCTCGCGCGATGCGGCGGTGCGCAATCGTTCGGTGGACAAAGCGGCGGCACGGCTCGAAACAGCGGCGCTGCTGAAAGAATGCGCAGCCCTCGATCGATTCTGGCGCGCAAGCAGCAATCTGTACGAGCGCGTGCGCGCGCTGCTGTTTCTATACGCGATTCATCGCTTTCATTTGCCAAAGCGAGAACTGGGCGAGAACAGCGGACGCGTCCCGTTTAAAGCGGTAACGCACCTGCTGAAGCGCCGTTACGAAGAAGCGCTCGAATCGCTGGCGCGCGTGGAGAAAGCAAGCGGCCCGAGCGCGGCGCTATCAAGCGCCTATGCAGCCATCTACAAAGGGCTGGCCTTCAAAACGCTGGCTGACCAGGTCCGCCGTAGTGTGCGCTCCGTTCGCGGAAATCACTGGATGTCGCGCATCGGGCACCCGGATGATTATCCGCTGGCAATCCGGCCGGAGCTGCTGGCGCGCGCTTCCGAGAGCGATCCGTTTCCCATCCTGAAGGAATCGACGCCGGTGCGAATGGATCTGACGCACAGCGGCTGGAGCGACATCTTCTTTCTGGGGATGGACTATCCCGAAGGCGCACGCGTGCTGAACGTCTCTATCGATCTCGCGGTGCGCGATGGTGCGAGCGCGAAGCCGCAGCCGCCCATCGAAGCCTATCTCCGGGTAATCGATGAACCGGTGCTGCGGTTGACGAGCGTGGATCTGGGCGCGACCACCGACATCACCACCTTCGCCGAAGTGTTCGATTTTGCGCGCGATTATCTTGGGCTTTTGAAGGCGGCGCTGATTGCGTCCGGCATTGTGCCGCCCGCCATGGAGGGCGCCATGCAGCCGCTCCGTACACTTCTCGAGAAGCTGGCCGGACCCGGGCGCGGCATCGAACTCGCGAGCATCGTGCGCAACATTCCCAAAGGCTCGCGCCTGGCCGTTTCAACCAATCTGCTGGCGAGCATGATTGCGGTTTGTATGCGCGCCACTCGCCAGACCCAGGCCCTCACGGGACCGCTGGCGGAATCGGATCGCAGACTCGTAGCCGCGCGCGCGATTTTGGGCGAATGGCTCGGTGGCTCGGGCGGCGGCTGGCAGGATTCGGGCGGCGTGTGGCCGGGCATCAAGCTGATCGAAGGCGCGGAAGCGCGCGAAGGCGATCCGGAGTTCGGTATCAGCCGCGGCCGGTTGCTGCCCGCACACCACGTCTTCTCGCGCGAAGAAATTTCGCACCAAGCGCGCGAGCGTCTGGAAGCAAGCCTCGTGCTTGTGCACGGCGGAATGGCGCAGGATGTCGGCCCGATTCTCGAGATGGTCACGGAAAAGTATCTGCTCCGTTCGCCGCAGGAGTGGCGCGCGCGGCAGGATGCGATTCAGGTGCTCGACGAAGTGCTTGCCGATCTGAAGGCCGGCGATGTGCGCGCGATCGGACACGCAACCGAACGCAATTTTTTCGGCCCGATTCAGAGCATCATCCCCTGGGCGAGCAATCTCTACACCGAGCGGCTGATCGAGCGGGCACGCGGCGAGATGGGCGCGGAGTTCTGGGGATTCTGGATGCTGGGCGGCATGGCAGGCGGCGGCATGGGCTTCATCTTCGACCCCGCGCGCAAACGCGAAGGGCAGGAGCGTATGGCCGCGATCATGCGCGAGAGCAAGAGGCAGCTCGAAGATGCCGTGCCCTTCGCGATGGAGCCCGTGGTTTACGACTTTGCCATCAACGAGCAGGGCACGACTGCGGAACTGCTGAGCGGAGCGGCGGATCTCTTGCCGCCCGGTTACTATGCGCTGACGGTGCCGCTGCTGCTGCGCACCGATCCGAAGCTGATGCCTCGTGCCCGCCGCCGTGAACTCGATGCGCTGGCCACCGCCTCACGCACAACGGAAGCGTATTCGGGGATGGTGCAGAGCTTGTTCGATCGTCTGCTGCCGTCTTCCGAGCAGAAGACCGGCATGCAGACCCAGACACTCGAAGCGCTGCTGAACGAGTTTGGATTCGATCCGGTGGAGCACGAGAGTATTCGCGCCGATCTGCAGAACGGGCGAATCGGACTCGCGCAGAACCGGCTGCCGGTGACGACCAGAATTGAAGATGTGCGCCCAGGCGATGTCCATGCAGCGTACACGGAAAATCGCGCTCTGCGCCAGATCGGGGAACAGGCGTTGGCCGCGGGTCAGGTCGCGGTCGTTTCGCTCGCCGGGGGAGCGGGAAGCCGCTGGACACGCGGAGCGGGAGTGGTGAAAGCGCTGAATCCATTCGGGCGCTTCAACGGACGCTGGCGCAATTTCATCGAACTGCATCTGGCCAAGAGCCGGCGAGCAAGCCGCCAGAGTGGAACGGTCGTGCCGCACGTCGTTACGACAAGTTATCTCACGCACGCGCCTATTGCGAAATGGCTCGCGGATACGTCGAATGCGGGCTATCAAAGGCTGGTGCTGCTCTCGCCCGGCCGTAGCATCGGGTTGCGCCTCATTCCCACGCTGCGCGATCTGCGTTTCGCCTGGGAAGAGATGACGCAGCAGACGCTCGACGAGCAGAAGGAAAAAGTACGCGAGAGTCTGCGCACCGCACTCATGCAATGGGCGCAAAATGCCGGCGAAGCGAGCGACTACACCGACAATCTGCCGCTGCAATGCATTCACCCCACCGGGCACTGGTACGAAATTCCGAACATGCTGCGCAATGGCGTGCTGCGCCAACTGCTCGCGGCGCGGCCCCAGCTTCGCTACCTGATGATGCACAACATCGACACGACCGGAGTGGATCTGGACCCCGCGCTGCTCGGACTGCACATCGAACGGAACGCCGCGCTCACCGTAGAAGTCATTGCGCGGCAGGTGGAAGATCATGGCGGCGGACTCGCGCGCGTGAACGGCCGTCTGCGATTAGTCGAAGGCATGGCGCTCCCTTCGGAAGAACTCGAGTGGTCGCTCTCGTACTACAACACGAATACGTTCTGGATCGATATCGACAAGCTCCTGGCGGCTTTTGAGCTGGATCGCGCGGCGCTGGCCGATGCCGAGCGAGTAAGGAACGCGGTTCGCAAACTGGCTGCCCGCATGCCAAGCTACATCACTTTGAAAGACGTCAAGCGGCGCTGGGGCAAGGGGCAGGAAGACATCTTCCCGGTAACGCAGTTTGAGAAATTGTTTGTCGATATGACGGCCCTGCCCGAACTTAACTGTGCTTATGCGCTTGTGCCTCGCGAGCGCGGCCAGCAGCTCAAAGAACCGGCGCAATTGGACGGCTGGCTCCGCGATGGATCGGCCGAGTATGTGAATTCGTTGGCGGACTGGCGAGAGTAGCTCGTTCTAAAAATTCAGCTTCATTGCAAATTGCAGAATTCGTGGATCGCCCGCCGTAGTAATACGTCCGAAGATACTCGAAGTTAGTCCCAGCGAAATTCCGCCTGTCGAAATACCGGGAATGCCAGTCCCGGTTGCGGGCGCGATGAAGTTTGTGTGATTGATCACGTTGAAAGCTTCCGCCCGCACCTCTAGCTGCAGCGACTCATGCAGCGCGAAAATCCGGCTGAGAGAAGCGTCAAACTCAAGCTGCCCTGGCCCGCGGAGTGAATCGCGTCCGAGGTTCCCGTAAGTACCCGGTGCGTTACGAACAAACGCAGCTGGATTCAGATACTGCAAATTCGGGCCCCAGTTGTTCGTGTATGGGTCTACTCCCGGCGCCAGGTTTGGCCGGTCCAGATTGATGCCCGTGAGTGACGCATCGACGCCGGTAGTAACGTTCAGCGGGACTCCACTTAGCGCACGCACCAGCGGTGCGATTTGCCAGTTGCTGAGAAGTGCCGACCAAATTCCGTGATTCCCGAAGGAGCTGGTCGCAACGATAGACGTATTGAAAATATGTCTTATATCGAAGTTACAATCGCCTCGATCTTCAGCTAAGTTGTAGGGATTCATGAAACCCGGTCCGGTAATATCGCCGCCGAAATCGGCCTCACTGATGCAGTGCGACCAGGTGTAATTACTCAGAAATGTAACTCCATTCGCCAGGCGGCGCTGAACCGAGACGAGCAGCGCATTGTAATTAGCATTGGCGCCATCGTCCAGGATGTCCAGGCCGCCGTAGTATTGTCCCTGGGCAGGGTTCAGCAAGTTCAGCACGCGCCGCTGATTGGTATTGGCGGTGGAGCAGCCCTTCTTGAAGCCGGCACAGACCGAGGGACTGTAAACGGCGGGATTCAGCTCCTGGCCAACCCAGATATGCGACGTCTTGTTTGCCAGATAACTCGCCGAAACAAGCCAGTTACTCTTGATCTGAATCTGATACGTCGCATTCCATTGGTAAAGAGTTGTCGGCTTCAGCTTATTCGGCAGAACGATCCACAATGCAGCTTGGGGAAAGTAGGCGCCGTTCGGGGGAAACGGATTCCCGCCTGGATAGTTATATCCAACGGTCCACGGATTGCTGAATCCGCCAGGGTTGCTTCCGGCCAGATCGATTTCATTGACAAACGGCGGATCCGATGCAAGCCGCTGCGCGGTGTACAGCATGCCCGGATCGTACATGATTCCGCCGCCGAGTCTAATCGTCTGTCGGCCGTTTCCCTGGGGGTCAAAGGCAACGCCAAAACGCGGCGAAAAGATCGCCTTCCGGTCATTTGTAAACGAAGCTGTAATGCCGGGATCGCCGTAGTAAAGCGCACCCGCCGGCGCATTCGGATATACCTTGCTATGCACACCGCTGAGAAAGTTCGCCATCGAGAACGATGCGCCGCGATGAAAGTAATCCTGCGGCCAGAGCATCGGCTGCCAGCGCACCCCGGCGTTGAGCGTTAGCCGCGAACTCAGACGAATCGTGTCCTGGAAATAAAGCGCCGGAATCGTCATACGAATTGTCGGCTGCTGCGGAAGGCTCTGGCTGAAGCCGCTCAGAGTGCCGGTAAGATAGTCCAGGATTGGATCGCCGGTTGCGGAGCCGTTGAAGCTGAAGGAACCGTTCTGCAGATATCCGGTTAGCAAATTGTTTTGTGTGCGAATGTATTCAGCGCCAAAGCCGATGCGGTGAATGCTGCGAATCACGTCCACATCGTCGGAAAACTGATACGTATTGACGTTCAGATGTGCCGGGGAGCAGGTTCCACACCCAACGCTGAAACCTCCGTTGCTGACTGCCAGCCGGAAGTCATCAGGCACGTTGACGAACATATTGATCCCGAGGTCGCGCGCATTGAAAAATTGCGAATTCGGACCGCGAAAATCCGTCCGGCGCGTGAAGGTGGCGTGAAAAGAATTGAGAACGGTCGGGCTGAAGGTATACGTGTCGCCCAGGGTCGCCGACATGGAACTCTCCAGGTTCCCCGGATTCGTAGTTACAAGCACGTTGTGCGGATCGAAGAATGCCGGCGCGTCATAGCGAGTATAGAAGTATCGGCCAAAAAAGTTATGCTTAGCGCTCTGTGCCCAATCAATGCGGCCTACGTATTGGTCTTCGTCCTGTATGGAGGGAATGGAGTAAGTGATACGGCCGCAAGGGTCGGATGTGCTGGGCAGATACTTCGCCAGAGCAAGTGCGGCCGGATCGATAGTTACTCCGGGATTTGTAAAAACGTTTGTAAGATTGCGAATGGGTGTCTTGGTATTGGGAACGTAAATCGGACGCGCCGAGGTTCGGCCCGAGACGCAGGCGGGCGATTCCGCCGTTGTGAAGTTGCCAGCCAGTTCCGCGGCCGTCGGCACGTACGCAACGGCGCTCGGCGAAACGTTGCGTATCCGCGTGCCCTGGTAGCCGCCAAAAAAGAACAGCCGGTCGCGAACAATCGGGCCGCCCAGTGTACCGCCGAACTGATTGCGCTTCAGCAGGTCGTGCGTGGTCCCAAAATAGTTTCGCGCGTTCAGGTCGCCATTCCGGATAAATTCAAAAACGCCGCCGTGGAAGGCATTCGTACCCGACTTAGTAACAATATTTACGACCCCGCCGGGCTGCTCGCCATTGCGTGCCGGCAGCGCATTGGAATCGACACTAAACTCCTGCAGTGCATCCGGAAACGGAAACGGCAGATTCACATCGGTCATCGTGTCGATGTTATTGCCGCCGTCTAACAGGTAGTTCGTCCCGTTCGCCTGGCCGCCGCCGACCGATATCGTGGTCGAGCTCCAGTAATTCTTGCTGCCGGTCATGTCACCGCCGGGAGTCGCCACAGCCGCGCCCGAAATAAGTACAAGCTGGGTCGGCTGGCGTCCGTTCAGCGGGAGATCCACGATCTGTTTCTGGTTGATGACCTGCGACACCGAGACCTGATCCGTGCCGACCATGGAGGCGGCTGCCGAAACTTCGATCGTCTGATTAACCGATCCGATCTGCAGCGGCACATTGATGACCGGTGTATCTCCAACCTGAAGAACAATACCGCTCTGCACGTAATTCTTGAAGCGCGGTGCAGTTACTGTCAGCCGGTACGGACCTACCGGCAAATTGGGCAGCGTATAAGCTCCGCTGGCATTGGTTGTTGCGCTGTGTGTAACATTGCGATCGGTTTCCGTGAGCGTAACCGTCGCGCCCGGAACCGGTGCGCCAGTCGGATCTGTCACGTGACCGGAAACTTGGGCATTCGCTACCGCCTGAGCCTCAACCGCCATTGGCACAAGCAACAGAAAAGCCAGTACAATGCACGCGCCCGTGCAGCTTCGATGTAACACGGCAATCCCACCTTCCAGCCCACTACTATATGACCGGGCGGCTTGAGATTTCCACTGAGTCAATCCGGTAGAACCAGCCGGAGTTGGGTGTGCGCCTGCTTCTTTTCCTCCTCGCTTAATTCGGCCGCAAGCGCACGCTCATGCGCCGCCTTCTGGTTCTCTCGCTCGCGTGCATAAATGGTCGCCAGCTTGTAATGCGCGGCGGAGAGTTTCGGATCGTTCGCAACCGCCTTTTCGAGCAGTTCCCGCGCGCGATCCAGTCGCCCGGCACGCAACTCGATATCGCCCAGCATCATATTGGCTTTGGCATGAGTCGGGCTTTCACGCAGCACCGCTTCAAGCAGGCTGCGCGCCTTGTCGAGATTGCCGTCGTCCAGTTCCAGCTGCGCCAGATCGCACCGGGCATCCGTCTGTTTGGGGTCGAGGGCAAGCGAATGTTCGAGTTCGCGGCGTGCATCGGAAACGCGGCCGAGTTTCAAATCGAGCCAGCCGAGCGCGTAAAAGGCCGGAGCGAATGGCGGACGCTTTTCAGAAAGCTGCTTAAAAAGATCCCGCGCGCGCTGCCAGTTTTGAACAGAGATGTTGGCCCGAGCCAGCAGATAGAGCGCTGAAAGATTTTCCGGCGCGAGCGAACGGGCGCGCTCGGCGGCTTCGATCGCGTCGGGGCCCAGATCGCGGCGAATGCAAACGGCCGCGAAATGCAGCAACGTTTCGACATCATCAGGCGCAGCTTTACGCGCACGAATCATATACGCGAGCGCCTTTTCCTCAAGCCCCTGCCGCTCGGCAGCAGCAGCGGCGCCGTTGAGAGCGACAATGCTTTCCGGACGCAGTTGCAGAGCGCGTTCGAAGCTGTTCTCGGCATCCGCAGGCAAGTGCGGCAGCTCGGCCCTGCCGCGCTCTTCCCAATAGTCGGAAACGTTTTGAAGAGCGGGTTCAAGCTCGCGTAGCTCCATCAAAGCTGCATCAACTTCGCCGGTGCGCAACTTTGAAGCAGCAAGGCTGAATCGGACGCCCGCACTCTTGCTGCCCAGCGCCACCGCGTGTGCGAGCAGCTTTTTTGCCTCGGCATAGCGCCCCTCACGGAAATAGAGCAGCCCCGCATTTTCATTGAGCGAAATCGAATCCGGAGCAATCGATAGCCCGCGCGCGAACGCCTGCTGCGCGTCGGCCATCCGGCCAAGCTCGCTGTCTGCGATACCCAGCAGATTCAGAAGTTCGGCATCGTGAGGCTGCTTCGCCAGATTCTGCTGGAGTAAGTTGACCGCGTCGGCGTACCGGCGCGCCTGAATTTCGGCCACTGCTTGCCGGGCGATGGGGTCGGCCTGCCAGCCGGCAAGAAGCGCAATCAGAACCTGGCTGAGCAAATTGACACCTTCAGAAGAAACAAGCCCGCACTTCCACGAGGAGAATAAAATCCCACTTTAGATGGATGGCCGATATATAATCTTGCCATTGGGTCTTTAGTAACTTCCATTTCGGGGTTGAATCGGGAGGTATTCGGTTATGTTTTCGCGTTTCGTTGGACGAGCTTTCCTCGTCGCCTGCCTGCTTGTGCCGTTTGCGCTTTATGCGCAGACCAATGAAGGCATCCTGGCCGGGACGGTGCTGGATTCCTCAGGCGCCGCGATTGAAGGCGCGCAGGTTGTCATCAAAAACGAGGCCACGGCTCAGACGCTCACAAGTACAACGGGTCCGAGCGGCGCGTTCCGCTTCCCCTCGGTGCCGATCGGTCTCTATGACGTGACCGCATCGCACGCCGGTTTCACTTCAGTTACGCAATCCGGCGTCAATGTGCAGATCAGCAGCACGGCTTCGATCACGATCACGCTGAATGTCGGCCAGACCGAGCAGACCGTCACCGTTCAGGCAGACGCTACCCGGATCGAGACCGAGAGCTCAGACATCGGAACCGTCATTACCTCGCGCCAGGTGGTTGAATTGCCGCTGGCGCTCGGCGGTGTGGGCGCCATGCGCTCGCCCGAAGCTTTCATGTTTCTCGCGCCTGGTACGGCCGGTCCCGGAACCGCGAACAGTAACAACGGAATCTTCATTTCGAAAATAGGTGGCGGCCAGAACTTCGGCAACGAGATCTTACTCGACGGTACCAGCATGCTCCGCACCGAGAATGGTTCATCTTTCGATGAAGCAGCGCCGTCCGTAGAGGCTATCTCGGAATTCAAAGTTCTTACTTCCACGATTCCCGCCGAGTATGGACGCACCACAGGCGGTATCGAGACGTTTACCACTAAGTCCGGCACGAACAGTTATCACGGAACCGCCTACGATATTCTGCAGAACGACGACTTAGACGCGAATTCCTGGTTCAATAACGGTTACGCGGCGCGCTGCGCTCCGGGTGATACCGCCTGCCGCGATCAATATGCGCGACCCATCAACAAGAAGAACGATTACGGCGGGAACTTCTCGGGGCCGGTCTGGATTCCGAAGCTTTACAACGGCAAGAACAAGACCTTTTTCTTCTTCAACTGGGAGCAGTACACGCAGCACATCGGCGGAACGGCAACCAGTATCGTTCCCACACTGGCAGAGAGAAGCGGCGATTTCTCTGGAATCCTGAACACCGCCAGCGTCCTTGGAACCAATCCCTGCACAAGCGCTCCAATCTACGCGGGCGAGATTTTCGACCCGAGCACCACGACGATTGGGCCCACCGGCGTTCCCTGCCGTTCACCTTTCCCGGGCAACAAAATACCCACCAGCCGTATCTCTGCGGTTACCACTAATTTCCTGAACTTTCTGCCGCCGCCGAATATACCAACGCAGCCGAACGGCAATAACTATGCGCTCTCGAGCTCCACACCGCTGAACAACACCACTTACACCATTCGCATCGACCAGGTGATCAGCGATAAGAGCAAATTCTTCGGTATGTACGATTCGCGCGAGAATACGCGTTATGTGAACGGTAACTACATTCTGCCGCCGCCAGCGGATCCAAACGGCTGGGACCAGGATTTCATTACTCACTACGGCCGCGCGGGATGGGATTACATCCTTTCGCCTAGCTTGGTGAATCACCTTGCTCTGGGCTATAACCGCACCAATAGCCAGAACTACACACCCGGCGCGTTGCAAGCTATATCGGGTAACTTCAACTGGGCTGCAAAGCTCGGCATCGGCGGCATCTCTGGAATTGAGTTCCCGATCGTCGGTATCGGCGAGGGAGTGCCTCAGCTTGGCCGAGCTAATGCCGACGACAACGTCGATAATGGCGAGCGCCTCAACGATACGGTTAGCTGGATCAAAGGCAACCATAACCTGACATTCGGCGTCGACCTCCGCAATCAGCTGTATGCGACTTACGCCTTTGATACCGACACCGGCGTCTACAATTTCGCGAGAGCGGAAACCTGCGGTTTGCAGGGTTTGTGCGGGCAGAGCGGAAACGGGATCGCGAGTTTCCTGCTCGGCGCTGTCGATAACTCAAATGCCTTCATTCAGGGCCACGTACCGCGCTGGACATTCCAGTACTACGGAGTCTTTGCGCAGGATGACTGGAAGGTTAGCCCGCACTTTACCTTGAATTACGGGCTGCGCTGGGATCTCGACGTGCCGCGCAAAGAATCCCACAACGATACTTCTAACTTCGATCCAACGGCGCCGAATCCAGCTGCCGGCAACTTACCCGGCGCGATGGTATACGGGAACCTTTGTTCCGGCTGTAATCCGAAGTGGGCGGATACGAAATACCACGATTTCGGACCGCGCTTCGGCTTCGCCTACAACCCGAACGGCGGAAGATTGGTGATTCGCGGCGGTTACGGGATCCTCTACTCCCCGTTACAATACACCGATTTCGGCGGCAGCCAGGTACAAGGTTACGCGGCGACTCCCACTTTCACGAGCACTGCCGGATTTTATCCCGCTTTCAACTGGGATAGCGGTTTCCCGCCATTTGCACCGCCGCCTCACACCAATCCTTCGGTTGTCAACACGGGCGATCCGGATTGGATTCAGCCGCGCTTCGGTCAGCCGGGCATTATTCAGAGTTGGAGCTTCCAGCTTCAGGAGCAGGTCTCGAAAGACATGGTCGCAACCCTGGGCTATGTCGGCCAGCGTGCGCAGAATCTTCGCTCGGCCATCATGAACTGGAACAATATTCCCGTCCAGGATCTGGCGCTCGGAAACATTCTCAATCAGCCGGTTTCGAAGAACACGCTGGGCATTACTCCTCCATACCCGAACTTCTACAGCGATTGGGGTGCAAATGTAAACGTAGGTCAGGCATTGCGCCCCTTCCCCCAGTACAACTACATCTACATGGATGTGCTGCAGAATATCGGGCAATCCACTTACGAGTCGCTGCAAGCCACGCTGGAACGCCGTATGAGTGCGGGACTTAGTTTGCAGGGTTCGTTCACCTGGTCCAAGAGCATCACCGATGCCGACAGCATTCTTCCGGGTATCAACGGTGGCATCAGTCAGATCCAAAATCCGGATAACTTACGCGGCGAAAAAGCGCTCAGCAGCCAGGACGTTCCGTATGTGTTTACCCTGGCGTTTCTATACGAACTGCCGTTCGGACGAGGCAAATCGATGTTCCGAAGCGGCATCGGAAATGCGATTCTGGGAGGCTGGCAGGTCGGCGGCGTGCTCCGTTATCAGAGCGGCGTACCAATTTCATTCGGCTGCGCAACCGGCATCCCGGATTTCCAAAATTGTATCCGCTTCGACCGTGCTTCCGCTCCTCCTTTGAGCGCGGCGGCAAGCAGCGGTCATTTCGATCCGTTCGCGGACAACTTCTATAATCCGGTTTGTACCTACCTCGGAGAAGCGGGTTGCGCTTTTGCGGATCCGAATACTGAACTGGTGGCGAAGAACAGTACCGTAACCGTGCAGCAGGCCCGCGGCGGCGCATACTACTTCGGCGACTATCCGAGGAATAACGGTGATGCGCGTACACCAAATTACTACAACGAAGACTTCAGCATCATTCGCAACTTCCACTTGTTCGAATCGGCGAGCCTGCAGCTGAAGGCCGAGTTACTGAACGCCTTCAATCGGCATATCTTCAGCGCGCCGGACTCGAATCCATACGATCCAAACTTCGGCGTTGTAAACGGCACCATCGACTCGCAGCGTATCGTGCAGTTTACGCTTCGCCTGAACTTCTAAATCGGCTTACCTTCCGTAACCTGGAGAATTCGCCGGATTGGCGGGTTCTCCAGATTTTGTTTTGTGCCGCTGGGCCACTGGATTTGGATCTCTTTGATCGACCTTTCCTGACCTATACCGAAATAAATGCGCCGGTCCTGAGCGGACTGGTAACTGGCTGTTGTAGTCGCTGTCGCGTACTGTACGCGACCCGAAGCCGAAGTGAGCTTCACCACGGCCCCGATGCCGTCGCGGTTACTCCTCGTTCCGCGCAGATCGAGTGCAATCCAGTTATTCGCATTCCCGCCGTCGTTGCGCAGGACATATAGTGTTCCGCCGCAAGTAACCACGACGACGTCGATATCGCCGTCATTATCGATGTCCCCAAACGCGGCGCCGCGGCTGGCCCATCTCTCTGCGAATACCGTACCGGCGTGAGCCGAAACATCGGCAAACTTATTTGGAGTGACCTGCTTCAACAGCAAAAGCGGCTCCATATATTCGACGTGCGGCTGCGTAAGTTGCACGTTATCCATGACGTGACTGTTGGCAAAAAATAGATCCTTCGTCCCGTCATTATCAAAGTCGAAGATCCGCATCCCCCAGCCGCCGTATAAGCGGGTAATTTCGCCCAGCCGCGAGATATTGGTGTCGTAATCGAACGTCCCACCGCCGTTGTTATGGAAGTAGGCGTAGGTTTCATTCGAGAGCGCGGTGGTGACAATGTCGGGCTTGCCGTCGTTATCTACATCAGCTGCATCGGTTCCCATGCCGGCGAATGTCTTTCCATCGTCAGTGAAGGCGACGCCGGCAGCCACGCCGTTTTCGGTGAAGGTACCATCTCCGTTGTTCAAGAAAAGGAATTGCGGAAACGAATCGTTCGCGACACTGATATCGATGCGGCCGTCGTTATTAAAATCGGCGAATGCGACGCCGAGCGTCTTGCCGGGCGAGGCGGCAATCTTGCTCTTCGCACTTACATCCGTGAAAGTACCGTCGCCGTTGTTATGGAACAAATAACTTGCGATTGGCCTGAAGTTATCCGGGTGGCAGTAGGCGCGTCCGGCTGATTCATGCGAGCCGCAGTAAATGTTCTTCGAGAAATTCCAGTCCAGATAGCGGCCGATGAACAAATCGAGCTTGCCGTCGTTATCGTAATCGAAGAAACCGGCGCTCGACATCCACCCGGTAGTCTTCAGGCCGGCCGTTTGCGTCACATCGGTGAAGGTGCCATTCCCGTTGTTGTGATAAAGAATGACGCTACCAAAGTTGGTTACGAGTAAGTCGTCAAAGCCGTCATTGTCGTAATCGCCGACAGCCGCTCCCATTCCGTAACCGCTGCCGCGCACACCGGTTTTTTCCGTTACATCGGTGAAAGTGCCATCGTGATTGTTGTGGTAGAGGCGGTTCCAGGTGTCGGGGGCAGACTTATCGGGCGCTTCGCCGTCTTTCTGCCCGCTATGAATGCGCGCGCCGTTGACCACAAAGATGTCGGGATAGCCGTCGTTGTCGTAATCGATCAGCGCGACGCCGCCGGTCATCGTTTCGATGAGGTACTTTTCGGGAGTTGCCGAATTTGTGTCTTTGAAGTGGATGCCGGTTTGTCGAGTGATATCGGTAAACGTGACGGAACCTATCGGTGTGAAGGCCAGCAGCAGCCCCGCCGCTCCGCACGCGAGCAGAACAGAAACACTCTTCATCCGCTTGACATCCGCGATCATAACAACTACGGCCGAAGCGTACCTGTTGGCCTCGCTCGCAAGGCACGGCCCATCCGATTCGATATAACAGTACCGACGATGAAGAAACTGGCTGTACCGCTTTGTCTTCTTACCTGCGCTTTGGCTGGCGCGGCCTTCATGCTGACGCGCCCGCCCGATATCCCGTTTGAGAGACATCTGCTCGACACAGGCTCGAGCGAATCGGCTTGCCTCGCCGACATCAATGGCGACGGAAAACTCGATATTGTCTCGGGCGAGAACTGGTATGAAGCGCCGCACTGGAAGCAGCATCACTTCCGCGACATTTATTACGAGAACAACTACATCGACGATCTGAGCACGGTGCCGCTTGATGTGAATGGCGACGGCCATATCGATCTTGTCACCGTCGGCTGGTTCAGCAAAAAGATGGCGTGGTGGGAGAATCCGGGAACACTGAACGGCAAATGGAAAGAGCACGTGGTAGAGAGCACGTCGCCGGTGGAATTTGCTGAGCTGGTCGACCTCGATAACGACGGTAAGGCGAATGAAGTCCTGCCGGAGTTTGGAGACCCGAACATGCCGCTGGCCTGGTACGAGCGCGACGGCCACGGCGGCCTCGCGAAACACACGGTCAACAGCAAGAGTATGGGCCACGGCATCGGTGCGGGCGATGTGAATGGTGATGGCCGCAACGACATTCTGACTCCGAATGGCTGGTTTGAAGCGCCGGCGGATCCGCGTACGGGCGAATGGAAGTTTCATCCCGATTGGAAGCTGGGCGATCTCGGCTTTATCTACACCTGGGATGTGAATGGGGATGGCCGCGCCGATCTCGTGACGTCGATGGCGCATAACTACGGCATCTTCTGGCTGGAGCACAAAGCGGACGGCTCGTGGGAAAAGCACGTCATCGATGAAAGCTGGTCGCAGCCGCACGCCGTTACCCTGATCGATTTCCGGGGCCGCAAAAATCTCGGGCTGCTCACCGGCAAGCGCTACATGGCGCACAATGGCCACGATCCCGGCGCGCGCGAGCCGCTGGGTGTCTACTGGTACGAGCGCCTGGTCGACCCGGAGACCCACAAAATCGACTGGGCCAAGCACGTGATCTCCTATGGGGACCGCACAGGAGGCGGCCTGCAGATTCCCGTGGCCGATCTCGATCACGATGGCGATCTCGATTTCGTGGTGGCGGGCAAGAGCGGCCTCTTCTGGTTCGAAAACAAGACGCGTTAGGTAATGCAGAACAAGTTGTACGACGTAGTCGTGGTCGGCTCGGGCGCTGGCGGCGGAACGCTTTCGGCGCGGCTCGCCTCGCTGGGAGCCGACGTGCTGGTGCTCGAGGGCGGTCCGAGCATCAACACCTTCACCGATTTCAACACGCACGGGCTGCCGTTTGAATTTCCGTTCCGGCATGTACCGCTGATGCGCGCCGGTAAGCCGGGTTTCGATGGCGAGCGCAGCCGTGGTCTGGGCGGCAAGACGCAGCTCTGGAACGCAGTTTCGTTGCGCTTCAGCCAGCGCGACTTCAAGGGACGCGATCACGATGGCGCGGGTGAAAACTGGCCTGTCGATTACGCGGACATTGCGCCTTACTACGATCGCGTCGAGCTCGAGGTCGGCGTCTGCGGCAACTATGATCATTTGGAAGATTTGCCCGACGGCATTTTCTTGCCGCCCGCGCCGTTCAAGTGTACGGATCTGGCGATCAAACAAGGCGCCGCCACGCTTGGGGTCAAAGTGATCCACGTGCGTAAGGCCACGCTGACACGCAAATCGGCGACACGTCCGGCCTGTCATTACTGCGGCAACTGTATGTCGGGCTGCGATGTGGCGGCAAAATACAACTCCTACAACGTGCACATGCTTCCGGCGTCGCGCGCAGGCAAGCTGACGATGCAGCCGAACAGCATTGTTTATGATCTGCCGGTGAATGACGAAGCGCGCGTGAAAGAAGTGCGCTACTTCGATCGCGAGACACGCGCTGAGGGTGTGGCGCGCGGGCGAGTGGTGGTGGTGGCCTGTGCCTGTGCGCAGAGCGTGGCGCTGCTGCTGATGTCCAAATCGAGCCGCTTTCCGAACGGGCTGGCGAATTCGAGCGGAGAGCTCGGCAAGAATTTTATTCCGCACATCACGGCCGGGTTCGAAGTTTTTCTGGAAGATTTCATTGGCAAGCCGCCGACCGACGATCAGGGCTTCCTCGATCACGCCTATATTCCGTCGTTCATGCACACTGCAAAACGTGAATATGCGCGAAGTTTCGGCGTGCAGTTCAATTATCAGAACCATCGCATGGCGGGCTGGGCTCGTTCGGTACCTGGAATGGGTAAGGCGTACAAGGAAGCAGTGAAGGCGCGCTATCCGGCGTACATGGTGTTTACCGGATACCATGAAATGCTGCCCAATGCCGAATCCTACATAGATATCGACTCGGACGACCTCGACTCTTACGGTCTGCCGAAGCCGCGCCGCTTCTGGAAGCTGGGCGAATCCGACCGTAAGCTGCACGCGGACATGGTGCGCTGGTGCGGCGCCATCCTGGACGCGAGTAAAGCGCGAATTCATTGGGCGGCGACGCAGCCGGTAACGAACCATGAAGTAGGCGGCTGCCGCATGGGCGATGACCCGAAGACGTCCGTGCTGGACAAATTCTGCTGTGCGCACGATGTGCCGAACTTGTATGTGGTGGATGCGAGCGCGTTCCCGAGTTCTTCGGAAAAAAATCCGACGCTGACGATCATGGCGCTGGCCTCGCGCGCGGCCGATCATATTGCGGACCGTCTGCAGAAGAGGGAGGTTTAGATGAGCAGCTATTCGACCGATCGCCGTTCCCTGCTGCGCATTATCGGGTCTATCGGCGCGACCTGTGCGTTCCCGTTCGCGAGCGAAGATCTCTACGGCCAAACGCCCGACCACGAACACAAACCGGCGGAAACTCCACTGCCGCATTTTCTGAACGAGCGCGATTTCAAAACCATCTCGCGCATCGCTGACCTGATTATTCCGGAAACCGACACGCCGGGTGCGATCGGCGCGGGCGTGCCGGATTACATCGATTCGCTGATCGCGCGCAATACGGACCATCAACTTGTGGTCGCGGACGGTTTGCGCTGGCTCGACGCACAGGGCGGCAAGCCGTTCCCCGAGCTCAGCGAGGGCCAGCAGCTGGCGATTTTGGAGCCGCTCTGCGCGGCGTACGATGCAAACTCGGACAATCGCGCGCGCAACGTGCAGTTCTTCGGTCTGATCAAGAACCTGACGGCGGACGGCTACTATACATCGCGCATCGGCCTGATGGATGAGCTCCGGTATCAGGGGAATAAAATACTCGCGAGCTATCCGGAATGCCGCTGACACACACCTATCCAAGAATCCACAACGCGATGTGGCCCGGGCTGGTGGGGAAAGGCGCGGGAGCGGAGCCCGCGATCGATCTCGACACCATGCTCGAATTGACCGCGGGCGCATCCGCCGACGGCGCGCGTTTCGAAGGCGTCGATCTGTTTCTGAGCGATCCGCACGTGAGCATCGACTCGAGCAACGACGATCTCACTCGACTCGCGGACAAGATTCGCGCACACAATTTTGTGGTCGGCTCATTGGTTGCTCCTGTGTGGAGCGCAACGGGTGGTGGCTCCGCGATGGGCTCGGAAGAAGACCGGCGGAAGTTTCTCACACAGGTCGAGAAAGCGTGCCGCATCGGCGCGGAATTGCGCAGGCTTGGCATCCGCAGCTATGGCGTGATCCGTATCGATTCCGCAGGCACGCCGGATGACTGGCTGAAAGCTCCGGACGAGAACAACGCCCGCATTGTCGAAACATTTCGTGAGGCGTGTGTGATTGCGGAATCGTATGGTGAACGTCTGGCGGCGGAAGGTGAAATCTGCTGGGGCGGCATGCATAGCTGGCGGCGCATGGTGGAACTGCTGGCGCAGGTCGGACGGCCACAGACGCTCGGGTTTCAGGCCGACATGGCGCACACGCTGCTGTACGCGCTCGGTTACAACGCGCCCGAAGACCGTCTGCTGCCGGAAAATTTCGATTGGAGCGATTCGGATGCGCTCTATGCGGCACTCGCCAAAATGATTCGCGCGCTGCGGCCCTGGACGATTGATTTTCACGTCGCGCAGAATGATGCGACGGTGAAAGGCTCGGGCGCGCACGACAAAACTGGCCACCACTGTCTGCCGCACGATCCAGCGGGCAAGCTCGATATCGTGCGTGCGGCCGGTTTGTGGCTGCGCGACGAGAACGGCGAGCCGACGCGCGCCGTCGAGCATATCTGCTGGGATGGCTGCATGTTTCCGAACGAAGTCATGATGCGACAGGAGACTTGGAACCAGATTCTGCGCACCATGCTGGCGGTGCGCGAGGCGCATGGCTGGTCCTGAGACACGATGAACAAAAAACCTCTGCGAATCGGTTTGGTGGGCTATGGATTCATGGGCCGCACGCACTCGAATGCGTACGGCCAGGTGAATCATTTTTTTGACGTGGCGTATCGGCCCGAGTTGAAAGCGGTCTGCGGGCGCGATCGCGCGAAAGTCGAAGCGTTCGCAGCGCGCTGGGGCTATGAAAAAGCCGAGACGGATTGGCGCGCGCTGGTCGCGAGCAAGGAAATCGACGTGATCGATATCGCGAGCCCGAACGACACCCACGCCGAGATCGCGATCGCAGCGGCACAGGCGGGCAAGACCGTACTCTGCGAAAAACCGCTGGGACGCAACTTGCAGGAATCGCGGGCCATGGCGGATGCCGTCGAGAAAGCGGGTGTGGCGAGCATGGTCTGGTACAACTACCGCCGCGTGCCGGCCGTGACGCTTGCCAAACAACTCGTGGACGAAGGGCGCTGCGGCCGCGTGTTTCACTATCGCGCGAAATTCCTGCAGGACTGGACCATTTCGGCGAAGGTTCCGATGGACGGCGCAGGTTTGTGGCGATTGAATGCGGATGTGGCGGGCAGCGGGGTTACGGGCGATCTGCTGGCGCACTGCATCGATACGGCGATCTGGCTGAATGGTTCAATTGCAGAGGTCACGGCGGCTACCGAAACGTTTGTGAAAGAGCGTTCCAGCGCAGTGACTGGCGAAAAACGCGAAGTGAAGATCGATGATGCGAGCGCATTTCTGGCGCGCTTTGCGAACGGTTCGCTGGCGACGTTTGAGGCGACGCGTTACGCACGCGGACACAAGGCGCTCTACACGCTGGAGCTCAATGGCGAGAACGCGTCGATCGCCTGGGATCTGCACGATCTGCACCGGCTGCAGTATTTCGAATACAGCGAAGATTCGCGGCTGCGCGGCTGGCGCTCGATACACGTGACCGAGGGCGAGCATCCGTACATGAAGCAGTGGTGGGTGCCCGGGTTGCAGATTGGGTACGAGCATACGTTCATTCATCAGGTGGCCGACTTGTTGCGCGAATTGGAAAAAGGTAAGCCGGCGGGGCCAACGTTCCGGGATGCGCTGGCGACGGAGTATGTAGTGGACGCGGTGCTGCGGTCGGCGCAATCCGGGCATTGGGAGAAGTGCTGAGCTGCAGCAAGGCTCGCCCGGCGAGTAATGACGAAAGTGTTGATCACAAGCCCTCCGGATCGCGATACGGTCGTGGCGGAGGTGTACTTCGGCGATGCGCAATTCGCAGAGCTGAGAGTGGAAGGGTCGTCGATAGTGTGCGAGGTTTACGCGTCGCGCAGCGGGCGTCCGTGGAGGGTTGGGCTACGCGAATTACGAGAGGCGCTAAGCCAGGCCGAGAAGAGGCTGACCGGCGACATAGAACAGGAGAGAAATGACGAAACAAAAGCTGATTGAAGAAGCGCTCAAGAGCGGCGAAGGCGTGGTACGGTTGGCGCCGTGCTGGGTGCCGCGTTCGTTTCTGATGCCGGGTGGGCGATTGAAGCTCGATTCGCGCGATCTGTACGCATTCGGCGCGCACCGGGGCGGCATTGACGAGCGCTGGTTTGCTTCGACCACAAAGGCGGCGAACGGCCCGGATACACGCGAGGACGAAGGGCTGAGCTATATCGTCTTCAATGGCGAGAAAGCGCTCTTCAAGGAAGGAATCGAGACGGTTGGCGATAAATTTCTCGGCGCGGACGTGATGCGACGCGAGGGCGGCTGGAATTTCTTCTGCAAGTTTTTCGATAACCTCGGGCCGATTCCGCATCACATGCACCAGCGCGACGAGCACGCTGCGCTCGTCAATCAGCGGGGCAAACCGGAAGCGTATTATTTCCCGCCGCAGTACAACTCCAAGTCGAACAATTTTCCGTACACGTTCATGGGCCTCGAGCCGGGCACGACGCGTAATGACGTCCTCGATTGCCTGCGCCGGTGGAACGAGGGCGACAACGGCATTCTGAACCACTCGAAGGCTTACAAGCTTGTGCCAGGCACGGGCTGGCAGATCAATGCCGGCATTCTGCACGCTCCCGGCTCGCTCGTGACCTATGAACCGCAGGTGAACAGCGACGTCTTCGGCATGTTCCAGTCGATGGTGGAAGGGCGTGCGGTGCCGTGGGATCTGCTGGTCAAGGATGTGCCGAAAGAGAAAGCGCACGATCTCGACTTTCTGGTCGACATGCTCGATTGGGAGGCGAATGTCGAGCCGCATTTCATGCAGCACAACCTGACGTTGCCGAAACCGGTGCGCGAAGAGAGCGAGATGAAGGACGCCGGTTATCGCGAAGTCTGGGTCACGTACGGCACTCGCTATTACTCGGCCAAAGAGCTCACGATACAACCGAAGCGCACGGTGACCATCAAAGATGCGGCTGCGTATGGACTGATTCTCACGCAGGGGTACGGCAAGTTTGGCGTGCATCGCGTGGAGACGCCGGCGCTCATCCGTTTCGGCGAGCTGACCAATGACGAGCTGTTCGTCAGCGCCGATGCGGCCGCGCGTGGCGTGTCGATCACGAACGAGAGCGACAAAGAACCGCTCGTCATCCTGAAACACTTCGGGCCGGGCAATCCAGACGCGGAGCCGCTGCTGAAGAAATGACGACCTTCCACGGGCGCAAGGCGGCGCAGATCGAGAACGGGCAGTTACGCGTGACGGTGCTCGAAGAGGGCGGGCACATTGCGGAAATCCTGGACAAGCGGACCGGGGTGAATCCGCTGTGGATTCCGCCGTGGCGCTCGATCGAGCCATCGACCTTCGATCCCAAAAGCGACGAATGGGGCACGGATTCCGAAGCGAAACTGCTCTGCGGAATTATGGGGCACAATCTATGCCTGGATCTTTTCGGCGGCCCCTCGGAAGCGGAAGAGGCCGCCGGCTGGACGGTGCACGGGGAGGGGTCCGTGCTGCCGTACGCCATCGAAGTTTTACCAAACGAACTGCGGGCGCGAGTGAAGCTCGAGCTGGCCGGGCTCGAGTTCGAGCGGCGCATCACGTTGAAAAAAGACGGGTCTGTGGTCTTGATCGCGGAAAGCGTGCGGAATTTGCAGGCTTGTGACCGGGCGCTTGCCTGGACCGAACATGCGACGCTCGGGCCGCCGTTTCTGGAGCATGGGGTCACGCAAATCACTCATAACGGGACGCGTTCCATGACGATCGGGCGGGCGGATTTTGAAGAGAGTGATCTGGAGCATGAGGCGGAATTCGCCTGGCCACAGGCGCCGGGCCGGAGTGGCGAGCTGGTCGATCTCTCGGTTTTTACCAAACGAACTTCTTCCGCCCGCTTCACTACTCATCGCATGGATCCGGGGGCGGAGGAGGCATTTGCGAGCGCCTACAATCCGCGGCTCGGCTGCGCATCACGTATTTGTGGAAACGAAGCCAATTTCCGTGGCTGGGTATGTGGGAAGAGAACCGGTTCCGGCAGACGCCGCCCTGGAATGGACGGACGGTGACGCTGGGGCTGGAGTTCGGGGCCTCGCCATTTCCCGAATCGCGGCGGGCGATGGTGGAGCGGGGGCAATTGTTCGATACACCGGCGTTTCGGTGGCTGGGCGCGCGGGAGACGGCGACGGCCGAGTACCGCGTCGAGCTTAGCGAAAAATGAAAAAACGAAGCCAATCTCGAGCGAGAATTGGCTTCGTTTTTTCAGCTTAAGTTGGGACCGCGCCGCAGCAGGAGCAAGCCGCTTCCAAACAGGGCGAAGAGGCCGGCTGTGGCTGGTTCGGGAGCAGTGCTCGGGCCGTTTGCGGGCGACAGCGTGGAAAGATCGAACGTGAAACCAAAGTACGACGCCTCTGCGCCCTCAGGAAGGTTCACCAACGAACCGTAAGAACCGGGAGGAGATGTCTGGGATCGGAAAGCAAGGGGTAGGTCTGCGGGGCTTGCGGTTTTAAAAGTTCCCGGCGCGAAGTTTACAAGCAAGGTGGTATCGACGAAATTCGTACCTATCAAATTCTCCGCAAACAGAAGGAACTGGTCCTCCGCAGGAGTCTTCTGGCGCAGAAACATGATTTGGGCTCCCACCGGCAAAACACTGGTCTGCGTTCCGTTCACGTCGGATACCGTGATGTAAACGTTGCCGACGTAATCGAATCCACCGGGCTGAGGTTGCATGGTGGACAGGTCGATGCTGATGGTTCCGTGGACGTTTGAGCCCACGGGAGGATTGTAAACGCTGCCTGTCGGGCCTCCGTAGTGATTATCCGGCGAAACGGTTCCGGTAAATGCTTCGGTGATGATGCTGCTGGCGGCAGCCGTACTCACAAGGATTGCGGCGAGCAGCACGGTGAGGATAATCGAGCGCAAGCTATTACTCCTGGGAACACAGCATAACAGGGGCGGTATTCGCGTACGGTTCGGCATAGCTGGCGTGCACGGGGAGGCGTCCGTCGCGCCGTACGCGATCCAAGTTTTACCAAACGAACTGCGGGGGGCGCGTGAGGCTCGAGCTGGCCGAGCTTAAGTTCAAGCGGCGCATCGCGTTGAAAATGACGGTGTTGGTTGAGGAACGCGCGAAATTTGCAGGCTTGTGACCGGGACGGTTCGCCAGCCTTTCGGTGGCTGGGTAACCGAAAAAGGAACGAAGCCAATTGGCCAGATTGGCTTCGTCTCTTTCGATTTGCTTCTTAGAAGAACGTGAACGGTATTGGCTTACCGGAGAACGCCAGACCCACCACAATCCGGTTGTCGGAGGCGGCGCGGGAGCTGGCGAGGGAGCCATAGCGGTTGTAGCTATAGCTGATGTATCCGGACAACCGGCGGGCCAGGACGCGGGAGTAGCTTACCGTTATGAAGAACTGGTTATAGTTCTGGTTGAGATAGGTGTTGGCCAGATTCTGGCCGGCGATGCTCTTGAGACTTGAATAGCTGCCATTCAAAGTAATGAGAGCCTGGCGGCCAAAGGGGTGGGAAACCGAGCCGCCGGCGAAGGTGTGGGAAGAAGTAAGGAAGGCTCCATTCCCGGGATTTACACCGTGACCAACGTTGAAGCTAACACCGTATTTGCCGAAAGAGCGCCGGACGGCACCCTGAACCGTGGGCACTGTGGAGGTGTTGTTATAGGGCAGCAGATAGACGAGTTCGAGCTGGCCGTCGGGCGTGACGACCAGGATCCCTTGGGGAATGCGGAGAATACCGTTGGTGCGAACGTAGGTAGCACCACCTGAGGCAACGAGCTCCCAGTGTCCGAGCGTATGGGTCAAGTTAAGGTAACCACCGTCGATGGTGGACTGGCCGAATCCGCCCTGGTAATGGTAATAGCTGTGCGAATAGGTACCGCCGACGCTGCTGCGGCGGCTCAGGGCGTAGATGACAGAGGCGGTTCCGGTGACACCCGTGCTGCCTGGCGCTCCCTCAAAGCTGAAACGGTTGAGGAAGAAGCTGCCGCCGACGACGTAAGAGAGGCGGGCAGTCTGCTGGTAGGACAGGTACACACTGCTCTGCAGAAAACGGGATGTCGGGCTGTAGGGATTCGTTAAGGGACCGCCCCCGGGCTGGGCCGAAGTACCGAAATACGGAGTCGAGTAGAAGAGAATGCCGGCGCTTTCGGCGAAGGAAATGGCCCAGTGATGGCCTAAGCGCCGGGCGTAGGTAAGGCCGAGGTACTGATCGGTGCCTATGCCCTGGTAACTACCGGGGTAATCGCGGAAATCGCCGTGATAGCTAAGGCCGAGGGAGCCACCGTCGGAGAAGCTTTTGCCGAGAGAGACGGCGCCGCCGACTGCAAAGCCGCCGGCTGAACCGCCGCCGCCGAAAGTTTGGTTCCCGGAATCCCAGATGCCGTTGAAGAACAGGCTGTAGTTGAAGAAATCGCCGCGGAAAAATTCACCAGAAAGGCCGGCACCAGGATTGGGCGCCGCCATGCCCCCGGCCACGCCGCCGATGCCCTGTGCAAGGGCAAGGCACGGCGCCAAGACAAAAAGCGCAGCAAATTTCTTCAAACAGACCTCCAGTGACCGGCGTTGACCGTCATACTCGCGAGAACAAACCTTCTACCTTTTCCATATCGGCAGGTTCGCCGAATTTTGCACCTTCCAGGACGGGCTCGATAGATCGAACGAGTCCCATCAGTACTGAACCGGCACCGACTTCGACGTATCCTTTAATGCCCGAACGGGCCAGGCTGCGAATGCTCTCAGTCCAGCGTACCGGATTAGGGATCTGCTCGTAGAGTCCGCGGCGCGCTTCGGGACCGGTGGAGATGGTGGCGGCCTGCCAGTTGTTAATCAACGGGACGGCGAGATCGGCGAAGCGGGTTTCTTCGAGATCGCGGGCCAGGCGTTCCTGGGCGGGACGCATCAACGGGCAATGGAAGGGTGCGCTGACCGGAAGACGGATGGCGCGCTTGGCTCCGGCGGCCCTGGCGAGTTCCATCGCGCGCTCGACGGCGGCCGCGTGGCCGGCAATGACGACCTGGTCGGGCGAATTCAGATTGGCGGCGGTCACGACATCGCCCTGGGCGGCTTCGCTCAGGATCTGATCGAGGCGGCCATCGGGCAGCTTGAGGAGAGCGGCCATGGCCCCTACGCCTTCCGGAACGGCTTCCTGCATGTAGCGGCCGCGCTTGCGCACAAGCCGGAGCGCATCGGCGAAAGGGAGACTGCCGGCGGCGACCAGCGCCGAGTACTCGCCGAGGCTATGTCCGGCCACAAGTTTCGGCTGGAAGCCACGGGCGGAGAGCACACGATACGCGGCAATGGAGACGGCGAGCAGGGCGGGCTGGGTATTTTCGGTCCGTTTGAGATCCTCGTCGGGACCTTCGAAGCAGAGCTGGGAGAGTGGGAACCCGAGCGCTTCATCGGCTTCCGCGAATGCCTGTTTCGCCTCCGGGTAGGTTTCGGCGAGACGTTTGCCCATGCCGGCTTGCTGCGAGCCCTGGCCCGGGAACAGAAAGGCGATTTCGGTCATTCTTTTTATTTAAGCGAGGGACCTAATCATAAGTTCGAAGCGGAGTCAGAAATGGGTCGGGCAAGCCGGCGTGCATTGATGGTGTGGGTATGTTAGACGTGTTGCGTGGCGAAGAAACTGGCTGACCCGGCGGTGGCTTTGTTTATCGAAGCAGCGCAGTCGTTTTGTGAGTTACTGGAAAGAAAATCTCAATCTTCTAAGCCGGAATTTTTCAGGGAGGCTTTGACAGCGACAGTGGCGCTCTACAGCGCCGGGCTGCAGTTGCCTGACGTTGAGCCGGAAGCTGGGTTCAATCCACCTGGCGAGTGGTTTGAGAAGCATAAGGGATTGCCTATACGTGAGCAGATCAAGCGAAATCCAAAAGTTCAGGAGCATTCCCGACTCAAGCAGATGATTCGAGAAAATATCATTCTTTCGCTCGGCGGGGAACTCCCGTACCAAAACGTCTTCGAGCCGTTTCAGGATCATGAATCGGTCACAACAACGCTCTCGGATGACCTGGAGGACATCTACTGCGACCTCAAACGGGGACTTCTGGAGATGGAGCATTCAGCGGGAGTTTCCGCAAACATTGTTTGGGACTGGAAGTTCAGCCTGGAGAGTCATTGGGGAAGACACGCCGTGAGCGCTATAGGCGCATTGCATTGCTTAGTCTTTCGTGAGTAATCGGCGACGCGATTAAATAGCGAGATGGGCGAGGATTACGTTCGCAGACCAGATTGGGGCCCTGGTCTCGAGTACTGGGTGCCGGACGGCGAATCGGACCCGGATATTCCGTGGCCGGACAATTTCGAGGTCTGCGGAGTTCCGGATCTGGAGCCAAGTTGTTTCGCGCAGCAGACGAGACGACCTGCCACGCGTATGATGGCATGGCCTATGTACGAGATCCCTGATCCGGTGGAAGGGATGGAGCTGTTCTGCTCGATCCTGGAAGATATGAGCGCAGAGGCGATGCAGCAATGGTTTGCTCTACCGGATCGCTTCTTTCATATCGCGGCGGGCGACGTCGATATGGACGCGAGTGAGGTTGATACCAAAGGGCTGACGATTCCGGGAGCGGTCATCACGCGATTGCGCAGGCTTAGGGTCAGGACTCAAATCACACTGCATCCGCATTCCCGAGTGAAGGTGTGGAACTCAATCCGAACGCTCGCTGGCGAAGAGCATACGCGATGAAGGCAAACAGGCTTAGGCGACGGGCGGGAGTCCGATTTCGGACAAGCGTTCGGCAGGCTGGCGGAACATGAGATAGATTGTGGTGCCGCCGTTGGGCTGGGAGGTGATCGAGAGGCCGCCTTCGTGGCGGCGCATGATCTGCTGCGCGAGGCTCAAGCCGAGGCCGATGCCGGGGCCCTCGCGCGAGAGGCGATGGAACAGGCGCAGCGCCTGGCCCGCCTGGGAACCGGTCATACCGATGCCGTTGTCCTGGATGCGAACGGTCCAGCCCTCCTCAAACGAATCGGCGGAGATGTGGATCTCGGGATGCGCCTCGGAGCGGAAGCGGATGGCATTCGCGATCAGTTCGGTAAAGAGCTGCACCAGCAGCGCGCGATCGCCGTTGACGGCGGGCAGATGGCTGCAGGTGATTCTCGCATGGCTGACCTCGATCTCGCGGGCGAGCGCAGTTTGGGCGGCTTCGAGAACGTCTTCCAGTTCCACGGGCGCACGTTGAAGAACCGCGTGCTGCAGATCCCAGAAGCGGCGCAGGCCTTCGACCACCTCGTAGAGGTGCCGGGCAGCGATGCGGGTATCTTTGAGCACGGCGCTGTTTTCCGAAGGCAGGAGGGCGGACCATTGCCGCTCGGCGGTTTCAGCGCGCGCGAGCGTGATGCGGGCGGGCTCTTCGAGACGATGGCTGGCGGCCCAGGCGAACTCCTCGAGCTCTCGCTGCTGAGCGGCCAGATACTGCAGATGTTTGCGCGTCTGCTCTTCCGCGCGCCGGCGATCGGTGATATCGGCGAGTACCGAAACCGTGCCGATGATGGCGCCTCCGGCCGAGCGCAGGGGCGCAGTCCAGATGGAGCACATGACGAGTTTGCCGTCCTTGCGGCGGCGTTTGCGCTCGATGCCGCTGAACTGCTGGCCGCCGGCTAATTCGCTGAGAAGCTGGCGGAACTCGGGGCGATCCTCGTCGGGGATGATGGGCAACTCGCGGCCGTGAACCTCGGATTCCGACCACTGGAACATTTTTTCCGCGGCGGGGTTCCAGAACGTGACGCGCCCGAGCAGATCGATGCCGGTGACAGCGAGCGGGACGGCTTCGACGACGGTGCGCACGAGCTGCTTGGATTCCTGCAGCATGTCGCGCGTACGGCGGCGCTCGGAGACATCGCGCACGACGCCGGTAAACCAGCGGCGCGAACCGCTGCGCCCTTCGCCGAGCGACAACTCGAGCGGAACTTCGGAGCCATCCTTGCGGCGACCGGGAAACTCGACCAATTTCCACGAGATGTTGGGCTGACTGCTCTGGAGATAGCGCTGCATGCCGCTGAGATGGGCGGCGCGCAGCGGCTCGGGCATGAGATCGGTCAGTGATTTTCCGATGAGTGTTTGTGGATGATGGCCGAAGATGGTTTCGACTGGCGCGCTGGCGAAGACGATCTTGCTGGTTTCGTCGATGGTGATGACGGCGTCGCTGGCGGTTTCTACGATAACGCGGTACTGCTCTTCACTGCGGCGCAGCGCCGCTTCGGCCTGAATGCGCGCCGTCACGTCGGTGGCGGAGACAAACTTGGCCGGGCGTCCAAAGGCTTCAATGGGAACGGCCGTGACTTCGACGGCGATGAGGCTGCCGTCCTTTTTGCGATGACGCCAGGGTCCATCTGTGTGAATCATCGCACGATGCTGGCCTATATCGGCGAGCAGATCGTCGACGTCCGACGACGGGCGAATATCGCGCAGCGTCATGGAGAGGAACTCCTCGCGGGTGTAGCCGTAGTGGCGGATGGCGGCCTCATTCACGTCGAGAAAAGCCAGCGTGTCTTCATCGAACATCCACATCGGAACCGGGTTGTAGGCAAACAGCATGCGGTAGCGCTGCTCGGAGGCTTCGAGCTCGCGCTGGGTGCGATAGCGTTCGCTGACATCGCGGAACACGAGGATGACGCCCTTCACTTCGCCGGCTTCATCGCGGATGGGGGCGCCGGAATCGTCGATGGGGATTTCGGAGCCGTCACGCGCGAGCAGGATGGTGTGATTGGCGAGGCCGACCACGGTACCGGAGCGGAGCACTTTATGCACGGGGTTCTCGACAATTTCGCGGCTCTCCTGATTGACGATGCGAAAGACTTCCGGCAGGGGCTTACCGGAAGCATCGGCGGAGCTCCAGCCGGTGAGCCGTTCGGCCACGGGATTCAGAAACGTTATGGAGCCGCGCGTATCCGTGGTGATGACGGCGTCCCCAATGCTCGCGAGCGTGGCGGCGAGGAGTTGACGCGCGTCCTGTTCGCTGCGCTGCGTGCGCAGGAGCCGCAGAGTGGCGAGGATGAGTAGGATGCCGGTGAGCGCGGAGCCAATGGCCATGAAGATGGCGAGTTCGCCGGACTGAGCGTTGAGCAAGGCAGGAAGAGGTGGATGTGGAGCAAGCGCGCGGGATGGAGCGCCGTGGAGAACACGCAGCGAGGGCAGCAGGCAGAGAAGAATGCATAGCGAGTTCGTCTGCTTCCGGGAAGTTTTTGGTTGTGGCGGGATTCGAAGCGACAGCGTCGCGGTGAGGATCCGTGCGGCAGACTCCGCAGGGAAGACCCATTTCGGCAAGCGGCCGGGTCCAGGCATCTAAGGTGTGAGATGAATGATGAGCAGGTGAGGGATGCACTGGCGGTCGAGATTGAAAGGTTGCATACAGTACGCCGGGATAGCCCGCGTTACGCTCATCTTCATGTATAACGCGGAAGCTGTGCGAGTGGTGGAGGCGGTCGAGGAATGAGGACGGGTACAGGAATCATTCTGTGGCTGGCGCTTTGTCTGGCGGGATCAGCGGCGGAGCAGAGTGTGGTCGTGGGAACAGCTTCGGGCAAGCTCGCGGGCCGGCGAAGCGAGGATGGCCGCGTGGTGTCGTTCAAGGGCGTGCCGTTTGCCGCGCCGCCCGTGGGCGAGTTGCGCTGGAAACCTCCGCAGCCGGTGGCGGCCTGGTCAGAAGTGCGCGATGCCGGAAGTTTCGGCGCAAGCTGCGTGCAACACGAGCGTGAGGAATTCCTTCCGTGGACCGCGGAGTATCTGACGCACAACCGCGTGAGTGAAGATTGCCTCTACCTGAACATCTGGACTCCGCGGGTTGAAGAGCATGCCGGATTGCCGGTGATCGTGTTTATTCACGGCGGCGGATTTACCGAAGGCGCGGGTGATGTGGCGGTGTACGACGGAGAGCATCTGGCGCAACGTGGCGTGGTGCTGGTGACGATCAATTACCGGCTGGGAGTTTTCGGTTTTCTGGCGCATCCGGAGCTGACGGCGGAATCGGCCGAGCATAGTTCCGGCAATTACGCACTGCTTGATCAGATCGCGGCGCTCGGGTGGGTGCGACAGAATATTCGCGCTTTCGGCGGCGATTCGGGGCGCGTGACGATCTGGGGACAGTCGGCCGGAGCGTTCAGCGTAGGCGCGCTGATTGCATCGCCGCTCGCTTCGGGACGATTCGAGCGCGCAGTAGCAGATAGCGGGCTGGGAGTGGCGGGTATGCCGATGATGAGTCTCGCGGCTGCCGAGAAAGCCGGTGCGGAGTTCGCAGCGGCGCATCACGCCAACACGCTCCGAGAGCTGCGCGCGTTGCCGGCGGAGGAGCTGCTGGGCAACGGGCAGGGAAACGGGCCGCGCTTCGGGCCGATTGTGGATGGGTGGGTGCTGCCGGATTCTCCGAACGCTCGCAGCGCGAAGGGTGCAGATTCCGATGTGCCGGTTGTGACAGGCTATCAGGCCAACGACGGACTTCTTTTCCTGCCGGCTACTGCGAGTGCGGATGCGTTTCACAAGCTGGCGGAGCGGCAGTATGGCGAATTGGCGGCGGAGTTTGAGAAATTGTACGCGCCCAAAGACGGCGCGGACAGCAAGAGCGCGTTGATCGAGGCTGCGCGCGATCGCGAACGTGTGTCGATGTTCCTCTGGGCGAGCCGGCGCGAGAAGAATCATCGCCAGCCGGTTTTCCTCTACTACTTCGATCGCGCGATTCCGTGGCCGCAGCATCCGGAGTTCGGTGCGTTTCACAGCGGCGAGCTGCCGTATTTCTTCGGGAATCTCGACCAGCTCGAGCGGCCGTGGGAGGAGCAGGATCGCAGGCTGTCCGAGATGGTGCAGACATATTTGAAGAACTTTGCGGCGAACGGGGATCCGAATGGCGGCGGCGTGCCGGAGTGGAAGCGGGCCGAGCGGGGTAAGCCGGTGGTGATGGAGCTGGGCGCGCGGATGGGGCCGATGCCGTTGGCGGATAAACAGCGGCTGGATTTCTGGGTGCGGTATTTCGATTCGCCGGCGGCAGCGCATGCACCGGTGTTTTAGGGATACGGAGTTTGCTTTCCACTGCGTGCTCCGCATACAAAGGGCTACACGTCAGAGCCGGGAGGTCCGTGCATGTGCCTCAAGCGACCACGGCATTGATAAATACGAAAAGAGCAACGATCAGCAGCAGAATGCGGACGCGGTGGAGGAGTTCCCATTTTCGGAGCTCGCGCTCCCAGCCCACTGCGGGAACCGCTGCGCTCAAAGAAGCAATGATGTGATTGTTGATGGGAACCAGCACAGCGATGCTGAACAAGATCACTAGCGCCCAGATTGCTGTCGCTGCCACAAAAGGGATGAAGACACCTTGATGCCGATGCAGGAACAACTCAACCAACAGGAGAGCGAAACAGGAAACGTACCAGACCGGCATGGCGCGGCCCAACGAACGGGCGAAAATAGCCACGGCCTGCGCTTGCGGGCCACGTTCCAGGCGCTGGAGAGCAGGATTCACGAAGGCCGAAACGGCGAGCTCCGTGCCCGTCATTAAGCCTGCAGAAATGATCGTAATAACGTCGAGAATGTGCATTCTTGCTCCTGGCCTATGGACGCTCGGAATCGAGGTGGCGACGCAGGAGGTTGTACTGACTAATTAGTCAGTACTGACTTACAATGGAATACCAGTGCCCGTTTCCAAAAAAGAGGTTTCGCCGTGTCCGATCGATTCCATGCTGTCCGTCGTCGACGGGCGCTGGAAAGGCACGATTCTCTGGAGGCTGCTCAGCGGGCCGATGCGCACCAGCGAATTGAGGCGCAGCATACCCGAGATCACGGAACGGATGCTGATCCGGCATCTGCACGAGATGGTGAACGACGGAATCCTCTTGCGGCACGATAAGAAGACCGTTCCCCCGCACGTCTCTTATTCGATCTCACCGTATGGGATGACGCTCGCGCCCGTGCTGGAGAAGATCTGTGAGTGGGGGCGAAAGCATCAGGCGCGGCTCAGAGCGAAGCCGAAACACCTGCGTTAGCGCGCACAGTTTGTCTTACGATGTGGCCTATGGAACCGGACGCCTGGAAGCCGCAGTTCGAAATTCGTGAAGACGATTTGACTGGCAGTGCGGTTCGGTCTCTATTGGCGATTCACCTGGCGGGGATGCACGCAAATTCGCCGCCGGGGAGTGTCTATGCACTGGATCTCTCGCGTTTGCAGGCTCCGAATGTGACTGTCTGGACGGTCTGGCAAGGCGAGACGTTGATGGCGGTGGGCGCGCTGAAGGATCTCGGCGACGGTACCGGTGAGCTGAAATCGATGCGCACGCATCCTGAGCAGCTTCGCAAAGGGGCGGCGAGTGCCCTGCTGGATCACATCATTGCGGAAGCCCGCGCGCGAGGCATGACGAAGCTGAGCCTGGAGACCGGGAGCGGCCCGTATTTCGACGCGGCGCTCACACTTTATCGGAAACGAGGGTTTGTGAACGGCGCTGCTTTCGGCAGTTACGTGCAGAGTCCATTCAATCAATTCCTGCACCTGAATCTTTGAGCATGCAGGCGTTGTCGAGCGCGAAAACTCTAGACCGCGGCCGGAATGATTTCGCCGATCGCGAGTTTGCGCAGCGGCTCTTCGACAACTGAGCGATCGCCGACGACCATCCAGATGGTGTGCTCGGGGCGGAGCAAGGCGCGGGCGGAGCGCTCAATATCGGGCACAGTTAATGCCGATACGCGCTGCACGTACGTGTCGAAGAAGTTGAGCGGCAGACCGAGTTGCAGCAAGTCGCCGAGCAGGTTGCCGATGGAGTTCATGGTTTCGTGCGCGCCGGGCAGTTCGAACGTCTGCTGCCGTTTCACTTTCTCCAGCTCATCTTCGGTGACGGGCTTGTGGCCGGTCATGCCGGTGAGCTCCGCCAAGATTTCGGCGATCGATTCGGCGGTTTTATCGGCCTGCACAGAGGCGTAAGCAAGAAAAGGGCGCTGGCCGCGCGCGGCGTAGAGCACGGAACCGGCGCCGTAAGACCAGTGCTTGTCCTCGCGTAGATTCATGTTGAGCCGCGCGCCGAAAGTGCCGCCGAAAATGTTGTTCATCGTTTCGAGCGCGATCTCGGTTCCCGCATCGGCGGGAGGCGCGATGGTTCCGGAGATCACCACCGACTGCTGTGCGCCGGGCTTATCGACCAGATAGATGACCGGCTTCGCGGGAGGTTCGACATTGGCAATCTTCTTTTCGGGAACGGGCGCCGGCTGCCAGGATTCGAAGAGCTTTTCGAGTTTGGGCTTGATCTCCGCGAGCGATGTATCGCCGACGACGATGAGCGTGCCGTTATTGGGCTTGAACCAGTCGCGGTGGAAACGAAGCACATCCTCGCGGGTCAGCTTCTGCACGCTCTCTTCGGTACCGGAGCCGGTGAGCGGCTGCGCATAGGCGTGTCCCGGGCCGAAGAGAACCGGCGGAAGAGCACGCAGAGCCATTTGCAGCGGAGTTACTTTTTCATTGGCGATGGCGGCGAGCTGAAGCTGCTGCTGGCGGGCGAAATCGGCCTGCGGGAAGACGGGATTGAGAATGACGTCGGCGTAGAGATCGAGGGATTCATGCAGGTTGCTCGTGAGAGCCGAAAGAAAAACGGTGTTGGTATCGAGATTGCAGCCGCTGTTGAGCTGGGCGCCGAGCATCTGCAGCTCGTCGCTGATCTCGAGCGCGGTTCGCTTTTCGGTGCCGCCGGTGAGCAGTGCGGCAGTCAGGCGAGCGACGCCGGGAGACGCCAGAGAATCGGCTGCGAAACCGGCATTCAGATCGAGCCAGAAATTCACGACCGGAACATCGTGGCGCTCGGCGACGAGCAGGCGGAGGCCGTTGGCCAGACGGTCTTCGTGAATGGCCGGCAGCTTGAGATCGTGGGGAGCGCCGAGGGAGGGCGCGCTTCTTTCGGCAGCGGCACCGTCGAGCGAAGGTGCCGCGGGCTCGAACGGATGTACTTCGAGCACATAGACGCCATCCGAAAGCCAGGCGCGCGCGGTTTCCAGAACGCCCTGGGCGGTGGCTTCGGCCATCTGCTCGAGGCGGCGGCTATAAGCGTGCGGATCGCCGAGATAGGTTTGGCTGGTGGCGAGGATGTCGGATTTACCGCCAAAACCGCCTACGCGCTCCATGCCGCGCACGAACGAGGCGTAGGACTGCGTCTTCATGCGCCGGAGCTCCTGCTCGGTGGGTCCGTTTTCGAGGAAGCGCAGCAGCTCTTCATCGACCGCCTTTTCGACGCGCTTCAGATCGATATCCTGGCGCGCGGTGGCGACGACGACGAACTGGCTGCCGATCTCGCGTTCATCAAGATAAGCCGAGACCTGGGTTGCGATCTGATCGTCGTAGACGAGGCGTTTGTAGAGACGCGAGCTGCGGCCGGAAGAGAGCACACCAGCGGCGAGGCGCAGATTAACTGCGGACGGATCGCCATACGCGGGCACGTTCCAGACTTTATGAAGCCGCGCCTGCGGGACGCGATCCTCGACTGTTTCGCGGCGCTCGCCGGTCAGCTTCTCGACCCAGGTGCGCAGGTGCGCGATGGGCGGCCCCGCCGGGATCGAGGCGAAATAGCGGCGCACCTTTTCTTCGGCTTCGCGCGCGCTCACATCGCCGGCCAGCACGAGCACTGCGTTCGAGGGCGTGTAGTACGTCTTGAACCACTCGCGCACGTCGTCGAGGGAGGCGGAATCGAGGTCCTCCATGGAGCCGATGATGGTGTGCGCGTAGGGATGGCCGACCGGGTAGGTGCCTTTGACGACCAGCTCCTCGACCACGGCGTAGGGTTGATTATCGCCCTGGCGCTTTTCGTTCTGCACCACGCCGCGCTGCAGATCGAGCACTTCCTGATTGATGGTGTTGTAGAAATGCCCCATGCGGTCGGATTCGGCGAACAGCGCGAAATCGAGCGCGGAGGTTGGGACATTTTCGAAGTAATTGGTGCGGTCCTCGTTGGTGGTGCCGTTAAGATCGGTGGCGCCGATCCCTTCCATCACTTCGATGTAACTGCCGGGGAGATGCTCGCTGCCGCCGAACATCAGATGTTCAAAGAGATGCGCGAAGCCGGTTTTTCCCGGTTTTTCGTTTTTCGATCCGACGTGATACCAGAGGTTCAGGGCCACTACTGGCGTCTTGCGGTCTTCATGGACGAGAACCGTCAATCCGTTATCCAGGACGAACTGCTCGCAGGGAATTTTCAGGCTGGGAGATTGCATTCGGGCGTGAAACCGCAAGATAGCAGATGAGGCTTGGCTGGTTTTTCGGTAGAAAATGCGGCCTGCCGACCGCTCCTTACAGTCGCGGCTCCGTAAGCAGTTCAAAACGCTGGGTGGGTTTTCGGATTTTGCACCGGCAACTAGCTAGCGGCGTGGCGGGCGTGCGGGCGAAAGCTGCGCCTTGCGGGTGCTTTTCGAGACGCGGGGCACGCGGGCGGCGGCGAGCTTTTCTTCGAGCGCCGCGAAAAATCCGGCTTCGTTTTCGAGTTCGTACTCGATTTTGAGCCAGATCAATTCGAGCGGTGCGATGGCGCGCTCCAAGTATTTCGGGCAATTGATACGGTCTTTTTCGGTGGTGACGAGAAATTCGGCACCGTGCAGGCGAGCCTGGTGCGCCACGCGCTGGAGCTCGACCGGGTTGTAGGCGTGGTGGTCGGCGAAGGCCCAGCGAAAGACGACTTCGATGCCCTGCGATTCGAGCGTGCGCCAGAAGCTTTCGGGATTCCCCAGCCCGCAGAAAGCGGCGGCGCGGCGGCCGGGCATGGCGGCAATGATCGCGCCGGTGCGGTAATCGTGCCAGGAGCGGGCGGCCAGGCGTGCACGAAAAACAGGCGCTGCGGGATTCCAGTTGGCGAGCCGGCGCGCGATGGCCTGGAACTGAAGATCTTTCTCGACGCGGCTGACGACGAAGATGTCGGCGCGGGCGAGCGCGGAGAGCGGTTCGCGCAGACGGCCCAGAGGCACCACCTGTTCGCCGCCGAAAGGATCGAGGCCGTCGATCATCACGATGTCGATATCGCGCATCAGGCGGGCGTGCTGGAAGCCGTCATCGAGAACGAGAACATCCGTCGAAGGAAACTGGCGCAGCAGGATCTGCGCGGTTTCGTAGCGGTTGGAGCCGATGCCGACGGGAGCATCGCCGGCGCGCAGAAAGATCTGCGCTTCATCGCCGGTGAAGGCCGTCGGGATTTTGGCGCCTGCGGCGATGACGAGCGCTTCGGCGGGATAGCGGCGCCGGTAACCGCGCGTCAGAATGGCCGGCTGGAAGCCGCGCGCGCGCAACCGGTTCACCAGATACACTGCGAAAGGTGTCTTGCCGGAGCCGCCGATCGTCAGGCCGCCGATGCTGATCACGGGCGCGCTCAATGGCGGCGCAATGAGCGTGAAATGCTCGAGATGCTTGCGTTTGAGTGTGCCACCCTCGCGCCAGAGGCCGGCCAGGGGCGCGAGAAACAGGCGCGCGAGCCAATGGCGTGTCTGGCGCAGGGAGGCGGCGTAGAAGAGCGGCCGCAGACGTTCCGAAAGCTGGCGAGCGGCGCCGCGTCTGGCTTCGAGAAGATGTTGCGCGCGCAGGCCGAGTTCGCGAGCGCTGTCGCGATCGAGCAGGAGTCTGCGAATCGCGGGAAGAAATTCATCAGCGGAGCGAATCTGCACAAGGGCATCGGCGTTGAGGAAATCGCGTGCGATGGCTTCGAAATTCTGCATGTGCGGACCGACCACGATGGGCGCGCGCGCGGCAGCGGGTTCGAGGATGTTGTGTCCGCCGCGCGGCGCGATCGAGCCGCCGACAAAAACGGCATCAGCGAGATGATAGAACCCGGCCAGTTCGCCGACTGTATCGAGCAGAAGGACGCCTGGCAGTTCGAGATGGCTGCTTTCGCCGCAAAGCATGGCGGTGCGGCGGCCAAAATTGAGTTTTCGTGCTTCGAGTTTTCGGGCGACCGGCTCGAAGCGGTCGGGCTGGCGCGGCGCGAGAACGAGCAGCAGGTCGGGGAACTCGCGCGCGAGCGCTTCAAAAGCGTCGAGCACGAGATCGTCCTCATCGACGGCGTGCTTTGCGAGGCTGCCACGCTCGTTGGGGCCGACCGTGCTGGCCGCGATCCAGATGTGGCGCGCGCCGAAACTTTCGAGCGGGACGGAGGTTCCGGCTGCTGCGGCATCGTATTTCAGATTGGCGGCAATTGCCAGGCGATTGCGCGGCGCGCCGAGTTCGGCATAGCGCTCGAGATCGGCCTCGCTCTGGACGAAGATCAAGTCGGGCAGGCGCAGTACGGGACCGAAATGGCGTTTCCACTTGCGATAACGGCCAAAGGCGCGCTCTGAAATACGGCCGTTGACGATGGCGAGCCGGGCGCCGGAGCGCCGGATTTCGGTGTAGAGATTGGGCCAGATTTCGGTTTCGACGACGATCAGGAGAGCGGGCCGCACACGGCAGATGACGCGGCGCACACAGGAGGCGAAATCGAGCGGGCAATAGAAAATGCCGGCGGTGAGATCGACGGCCTGGCGCAGAGCGGCGTTGCGTCCGGCGACGGTTGATGTGGAAAGAAACAGCGGAACCAGCGGATCGCTTTTCTTGAGCTCGCGCAGGAGCGGTACAACGGAAGTTACTTCGCCGACCGAGACTGCATGCAACCAAATGGAAGCGGAGTTCGTCGGGTTAATCGATTTGGGGAGCAGGCCGAGCCGCTCGCGGAAGTGCGGCCGGTAGGCACGGCGGCGTAAGAGCCGCGCGAGAAAATACAAGCTGAGGAACGGCAGCAGCACAAGCTGCAAAAAACGATAAAGGAGCAGTGTGCGCTTTAACTTGAGATCCCGCGTCGTGATTCTGAGTATAACTTTGGCAGCGGTCTTGCTCGCGAGCACTATGGCCGCGGAGGACAAGGGGTTTCGGGCGGGTCCGGCCAGCAGCTATCCGCACCAGGAGTCCGAAAAAGTGACGATCGGTGCGAAACCGTACACGAGCGCCGATGACGTGGAGAGCGCGTTCGGCAAGAAGATCGATTTCGGGCGGTATGGGGTGGTGCCGGTGCTGGTGGTCGTCGAGAATAAACGCGAGAAAGCGCTTGATATGCGGGAGCTGGAAGCGAGCCTGGTGGCGACCGATGGACGGCAGGCGAAGGCCGTCCCACCGGAGGATCTGCCGTTTCTGGCCACTGAGGGACATCCGCCGAATCAGACTGGCGTGAAGCTGCCGGTGCCGGTGCACATACCGAAGAAGAATCCGCTGAATAGTCCGGAAATCGCGATACGCGCATTTTCGGCCAAGATGCTGGCGCCGGGAGATTCGGCGAGCGGCTTTTTCTATTTTGAAGCGAAGCCCGAAGCGGGCGACAAGTTGTATGTGAATGGGCTGAAGGATGCGCGCTCGCAGCAGGAGTTGTTGTACTTCGAGTTTGGGTTGGGAAAGTAGCGCAGGCAAAAGAGTGAGGGCCGACGATGCCGCCGGCCCTGATTGCTAATAACGGAAGACGGCCGCGGCCGGTGCGCCGTTCGGCATCTTTTTATTCGGCACGCAATAGACCTGTCCGGCATGCAGGATGGTCTGCACGGCGGCGTCGTTGACCAGGTCTTCTTCGTCCGAATTGCCGTTGGGGCGGCCGTGGGCGGAATGCGTGCGCTCGTCGAAGGCTCCGGTGTGTTCGAGCGAATCGGAGACGAGCAGCGAAAGCACGCGGCCGTCGTGAGCGGCGGTGACGACATCTTTGAGTTTGTTGGAAGCGCCCCCGCCGACTTTGTGGTCGTATTCGGCAAGGATCGTATCCACTTTGCGATCGTAGTCACGGCCGAGAGCCTCGATGGCGCGCGCATGCATTTCCCCCGACTTGAGACTGTTAGGCGCGCCCTGCACGCTCTCTTCGACCAGGCGCGGATAGGTGTTGATGGTCTTGTATTGCGCCAGCTCGCGTTCCACGCCTGCAAGCACAACCGGCGCTGAATCGCCGTTGTTGCGCAGCAGCTCGTTCACGCCGCGATCGAGCTGGCGGAAGAAGTGCGCCAGATATTCGGGCTTGTCCTCGCGCTCGGTATCGGTGGTGCCGGTTGCGCCTTTGGTGTGGCCGCCGGAGGCGCCTGCGCTGGTTACGTTCACGCGCACGTGATCGGGTTTTGCGCCGTGCATATACGCGTCAAAACTTGTAACTGTGCCGGCTGGCAGGGCGACTTCTTCGGCGCTGCGCAGTGTGCAGCGGAGGAGCCGCACGTCTTTCTGGCTGAGCGCCAGGATGTAGAATTGCTTGCCGCGCGTGAGCTCGCTCAGCAGGGGGCGTATGTAAAAGTGAGGACCGAAGACGACGCGGTTTGTCACGGGCCGCTGCAGCCAGCAAATCTGGAACACCTCGGGCGAGCGGAAAACGGCAATGGCCTTGCCCTGCGGCGGTTGATCTTTCAAGAGAGTTTCCCAGCTGCCGATGCTTTCGATCAGTTCACGGCCGGCCGCATTCTGCCCGTTCTGCTTCGCTTCGAGCGAGCGCACCAGCTCGCGCCATTCGAGCGCGTTGGTCTTTCCGTTCTGATTGGGCGCGGTGGCGGCAAGCGTCATATACGCGCTCAGACAGGGCCCGGGCGAGCCTAATATCGGCTTCAAATCCTTCAATCCCTGGTAATCGGTGAGTTCCACTTTGGCAGTGTTCATATAGATGGCAGAAGGGCACGCGCATGGCCTGAGCTTCCATGGCATGGAAGCAAGCAGCATGGGCGTGCCCCGTAACTGTGTCCAAATTATAGACCTGCAGGCTTTGAAGAGGGTTTCGATTCGTTGTTGAAACCGGGCGCCGAGGGACGGGTCTTCTTTTGTGGAGGCAAGCGTATGAGTCAAAAAACAAATCCTCCGGATTCGGACGAGACGGCGCGCAGGAAGCACCCCGATGCAGAGGCTGAGGCGGCGGACGATGACGAGTTGAACGCATCGACGGAGGGCTTGCAGACTTCGACGAAATCGGGCAAGCACTCGTCGGCGGAGAAGCTGGCAGCTTCGCGGCCTGAGTTTGGTACGGGGCGTGGCGCGGTGCCGGTAGATGGCGCGTTCGGGCGCGACACCGAGCCGCATGCAGTTACGGGCCGAGAGGCCGGACCGGGCACGAACCAGTTTCGCTGCGACAGTTGCGGGCGTTTTTTTAACAGCGAAGAAGAGTTGCGGGAACACGCAGTCGAGTGCCAGCTGGCGAAAGCGGCGACTCAGCGCGGCTAATCGAAGAGCTCGATCGAGCGGCTATCGGGGCCGGTGCGGCGGATGCGGATGGTTTTCGTAGCGGCAGGCAGAAGTTCCGGGAAGCGATCGCCCCATTCGACCAGCACGAGCGCGGGTTCTTCGAACAAATCTTCGAGGCCGAGGCCGCGGGCCTGATCGATCGTGTCGAGGCGGTACAGATCGATGTGATAGACGCGCACCGGATCGCCGTATTCGTGGATGAGCGTGAAGGTGGGGCTGGAGACGTCTTCAGCGTGCGCTGCGCCGCGGCCTTCGGCGATGCCCTTGGTGAGCGTTGTTTTGCCTGCGCCTAGATCGCCGAGCAGGAGGACGACGCCGTGCTCGGGCAGGATGCGGGCGAGGTCCCGGCCGGCGGCGAGAGTTTCTTCCGCCGAGTGTGTTTCAACTACGAAGCTCATTCATGGCGCGGGGGAGCTGATCGAGCAGATCGGTGGCGAGCATGGCCTGTTCTCCCCATCGTTCCGCACCGAGTTCGCCACAGCGTCCATGCAGCCAGACGGCGGCGAGGAGGGCGCGCTTCCAGTCGTGATTGTTCGGAGAGGGCGGATGCTGGGCGACGAGTCCGGCGATCATGCCGGTGAGGATGTCGCCGGTGCCGCCGGTGGCCATGGAGGGCGAGCCGGTGGGATTCACCCATATTTCCGCGTCCGGGAAAGCGATCACGGTGCGGTCGCCTTTGAGCACGATGATGGCGGCGCTTTCGTTCGCGAGCTGTTGCGCGACGCCGACCCGATCGGCCTGGACTTCTTTGGTGGATTTGCCGGTGAGGCGGGACATTTCGCCAGGATGCGGCGTGAGGATGCGGATTTTGTCTGTCCTGGGGAGATGGCCGGCGAGGGCGTTGAGTCCGTCGGCATCGAAGACGGCCGGGATTTCGGCTTGCTCGTAGAGGTTTCTTACCAAACGAACTGTCTCGGGGGCGGTGCCGAGACCGGGACCGACGGCCAGGACGGTCATCTTTTTGCTCGTTTCGAGTAGTTTGGCCGCGTCCGGAAGAGGCTCGGTCATAAGCTCGGGACGGACGGCGGCGACAGCAGTGAGAACACTCTCCGGGACGGCGACTGTAACGAGACCGGCGCCTGCGCGGTAGGCTCCAAAGCCGGTCATGGCGGGAGCCCCGCTCTTGCCGAACGAACCGCCGACGACGAGGACGTGGCCGTACAGACCTTTGTTGCTGTCGAGCGGGCGCGGAGCGAACAGATCGCGAAGATCGGCGGGCGTGGTGAGGTTGAGCCGGTTAGCTGGGTTCGTTTCGTAAATTTCGGGGGGGCTGCCGATGGGGACGACGACAAGTTCGCCGACATTCTGATAGACCGGCGAGAGGCACTGCGCGGGTTTGGGGGCGGTGAAGGTGACGGTGTAGTCGGCTTTGACGAATTCGCCTTCGGCGCGGCTCGCATCGGATGCGAGACCGGAGGGGATATCGACAGCGATCTTGCGGGCGTGGGTGTAATCGCGATTGAGGCGGCGAATGGCATCGAGGGCGGGACCGTCTTTGACCGCGCCGGATAGACCCGTGCCGAGGATGGCGTCGAGCACGAGATCGGCCGAGGGGCAGGCGGGGAACTCGCGCGTAACGGGACAGCCGGCGGCGTCGAGCATCCGGCGGTTCTGGGCGGCGTCGCCGGAGAGCGTGGCGGGCTCGAATAGCTCGAGGACGGTGAGTTCGCGGCAGAGGCTGCGCGTGAAGAGCTGGCGCGCGATGGCGAATCCGTCGCCGCCGTTGTTACCTTTGCCGCAGACGATCAGAACGCGGAGGCGATCGAGCGGAAAGTTTTCACGCAGGAAATCGACCACGCGGCTGGCGGCGTTCTCCATCAGGATCAGGCCGGGGATGCCGCGCTCGATGGTGAGGCGGTCGACGTCGCGCATCTCGGCGGCGGTCAGAATTTTCAAACGGATTCGACCTCGCGGGCGAGCAGCAGTGTCATGTCGTCGTGCAGCTCGGGTGAGGCGGTCCAGTTGCGGACAGCGTCGAGGACGATGCGGATGATCTCGCTGTCTTCGCGATGGACGTGCTTGCGCACAAGCTCGATGAGGCGCGCTTCGCCGAATTCTTCACCGTAGGCATTTTCGGGCTCGGTGATGCCGTCGGTGTAGCAGACGAGGAGATCGCCCGGATTGATCGAGATGCAGCTTTCTTCGTATTGGGAGAACGGGAAGGCGCCGACGACGGTGCCGGTGGGATCGAGCTCTTTGATATCGCCGTTGCGAAAGAGCAGCGGCGAGAGATGGCCGGCGTTGGTGTAGGTCAGCGTGCGCGAGTTTTCGTCAAAGAGCGCGAAGAAGAATGTGGCGTACTTCTCGGGAGCCGTGTGGGCGAAGAGCTGTTTGTTGAGAGTCGCGACCAGCTGCGCCACATCCATCTGCCGGACGTGATCGCAGCCGGTTTCGCGGAGCGCCTGATACTGGGTCATCTGGGCGCGGAGTGCGCTTTGCAGAGTGGCCATGAGCAGCGCGGCGGAGATGCCTTTGCCGGCGACATCGCCGACGGCGAAAGCCAGGCGCTTGCCTTCGAGCTCGATGTAATCGTAGTAGTCGCCTGAGACCATGCGGGCCGGATCGCAGCGCACCGTGAGCTTGAGGCCGCAAGTGGGCGGAGCCTGCTTGGGATAGAGCTGGCCCTGCACTTCGCGGGCGATTTCGAGCTCGGTTTGCAAGCGCTCCTTTTCTTTCTCGACCGCCAGCAGGCGCTCGAGATTGCCGGTCATCTGGTTGAAGGATGTGGCGAGCTCACCCAGCTGATCGTTGGTGCGGACCGGAATGCGATGGCTGAAGTCTCCACTGATGACGCGGCGGGTGCCTTCATAGAGGGCTTTGATGGAACCCGTGATGCGACGGGCGACGTGAGCGCCGAGAAGGGTCGCGATCAGCTCAACGAGAAGAAACAGGATGGCGACCGTGATGAAAGCGTCGAAGAGGACGCCGCGCAGGACTTCCTTACCGGAGAAGAACGAGCTCAAAACGGCTGAGGGACGGGAATAGACCCAGATCACGCCGCCGAAGGTCTTGTTGGGCGCATTGAGATGGTAATGCGATTCGGTGGCGAGCCACCAGACGGGGATGTCGAAGCGAAACGCGGGCGGCGGGATATGGACGTGATGCGTGGCGTTGGTGGAGGGATCGCCAAAGCTGGCTTTGAAGTCGTAGTCGCGGCGGCCGCCGGTATCGGAGACCTGGAGCGAGCCGGCGGCTGCGGGGCGTCCTTTGGCGAGCTTGTCCTTGGGATCTTCGAAGAGCGAAATGGCGCCGAGATTGGGGACCAGATCTTCGACCATTTCGTCGGTGATGGGTGCGAGGGCGGCGATTTCTTCACCGTCGCCGCGGTAGTGGGCCCAGCCGTAAAAATGGCCGTCGAGGACCATGAGGCCGTGGACGTTATCCCAGCCGGGCGGGATTTGGAGAGGCGGGCTGGAAGCGGGATAGCGATGCTCGCCGGTGGAGTCGATGATGTAGACGCGCAGGCCGGGAAGCGGGCCGGTGAAGTTTTTGAGAACTTCGGGGGCGTCCTGGACCTGCTGGGCGCGATCGAGATGGCGGAGTGCTTCGGTGCAATACTCGACCATGGCGAGGCGGCGGTCGAGGGCGGTGTTGGCGAGGTAAATGGCGAGTTCGGTGGTGAAAGCCCAGGCGCCGAGGCCGATGAGGACAAGAACCAGGCAGAGCGGGAGAACGCCGATCAGGCCATAGACAAAGAGCAGACGGTTGCGAACGCTCCAGAGGCCGTGGCGCTTAAGGAAGCGGAGGCCGCGGAAGAGCAGGATGCAGGCGAAGGGTAAGAGAAGAAGCGCGCTGAGGAACGCCAGGCCGCCGTTGCCCGCCAGATAGGCTACGACAAACAGGGCAAACAGGAGGACGAATGCGACTCCCGAGATGCCGAGGCGTTTGACGGCTTGGCGAAATTTCGGCGGCATTCCGATGGGCCCCGTGAGTATGACGTGGGGCGAAAAGGAGCGTGCCTAAGCGGCCGAAGCTTTGAGCGGCGCTTTCTGCACTTTGCCGCTGCGGATGCAGGACGTGCAGACGCGCACGCGCTTGCCGGCTCCATGGACAACGGCGTGGACGGTCTGCAGATTCAGATTCCAGCGGCGCTTGGTGACATTGTGGGCGTGGCTGATACGATGCCCGAATTGCGGCCCGCGGCCGCAGATTTCACAAACTTTTGCCATAAGAACACACCTTGACCCTCGCGGGGTTGGGACGTAAACGACCAGTGTACCAGAACGCGCGCCAGCGGGGTCGATGGGATGTGGCGGTCTGGTGGGACGAACAGGCGAAGACGGCGATCGAGACGATTGCACGGGCGGTGGAGTTCGCGGCGGCGCTGATCATCGCGGTGGCAGCGATCGAGGCGACGGTGAAAGCGGCGCTGATTTTTGCGCGCCGAAACACACCGGCGACGGCGAAAAACGAAGTGCGGTTGACCCTGGGACGATGGCTCGCCGTAGCGCTTGAATTCGAGCTGGCGGCAGACATCCTGAACACGGCAGTGACACCGAGCTGGAGCGACATCGAAAAGCTGGCAGCGATAGCGGCTTTGCGGACGGCGCTGAATTATTTTCTGGAACGTGAGATTCGAGCGGAGACAACGCCCGCCCAACGTGCCGCGGACGAGGAGCTCAAGCGCAGCAGCGCGGGATGACGCGTGTCTTCGAGCAGCGAGAAAGGTGTCTGACACCGAACCTGCGTTAGTACAGGACCTGCACGTTATCGAGATTGAGGAAATTGGTGCTGCCGGCGCTTGAATCGTAGATCACGGTGACGCTGTTGATGCCTTGCTGGAGATTGGCGTTGAGCGAGACGAAACTCCAGTTGGACCAGGAGCTGGTGTTGGGGAAGGCGAGGTTGGCGTTGACCGGAATGCCATTAACGAAGATCTCGCGGCTGGCGTTGCCGGCGGCAGCGGCGTAATGGAAGATGAGCTGCACCGCGCCCGGATGCTTTACTTCGATGGAGAAGGTGACGTACTGGCCGTTGCTCGCCCAGCAGCAGCGATAACCGGAGCCGGTGTAGCCAGGATTGGTGCTCTCGACGCCGACGTTGCTGGCGGCGTCTTCGGCTTCAAACAGTGCGAAGGACTGGCCGGCGGGGATGGCGTCCATACTTGCGAGCTGAAGCGCGTTGCGGTTGCCGTTATCGGCGATACGCGCGACTTCGATCTGATTCTGTCCGGCGACGAGGCTGACGGCCAGCGTGGCGGTGGTCCCGGAAAAAGCGAAATCCGTCGCGACGGGAACGGAGTTGACCAGAACGGTACGCGTGGCGCTGCTGCTCGAAGTCGTGAAGTGGAAGGTGAGCTTATAGGTGCCGGTGGTCTGCGCGACGATGGCGAAGGTTGAGGTTCCGGGAGCGTTGACGGGCGTGTAGGAAGTCGCGCCGATCACGCCGTTTATGGCGTCGAGTGCGGTGTTCTGGCGGGCGCCGTCCGGGGTATCGAAGGGACCGGCCCAGTGCAGGCCGAACTGATCGTTCGCGTCGCGATCGTTGGCCCAGATGGAGTTGGCGTTCGTCAGCAGGAAATTGTGTTTGGCGCTGTCCTGATCGGCGGTGTAGAGGTAGTAAAGATTTCGAACGTAGGGGCCTTTGAACTCGACACCGTCGTTGCCGCAGCCGGTGGCTTCGCAGGGTTCTACGAGAATGCCGTTTGCATTGACGAGCGCGGGACTGGTCATGGAGGCGCTGGCGAGAGTCTGGGCTTCGGTGAGAAGAGAGGTATCGCCGGTTGCTTTGTAGAGATCGGTGAGGCCGCCGAGGATGACTCCCTGGTTGTAGCTCCAGGTAGTCTGGCCGTTGTTCTGGCAGGCGGAGGTCAGGCCGTCGTTGATCAGGTTCGAAGAATTGATCATGCCGCTGGCGGAGAACCAGGCCCATTCGCGCTGCGCCCAGTCGAGATAGCTGCCGAGGCCGCCATCGCCGGGGGTGCGATTGTGCAGGCGGGCCGCAATGGTGAGGAAGAGCTCGTTGGCGATCGCGTTTTTGTAGGTTTTATCTTTCGACCACCAGATGCCGCCGTTGCAGGTGGTGGAATCCCAGCCGCCGGCCATGTCGGCGAAGATGGTTTTCGCAGCGTTGAGGTACTGGGTGTTGCCGGTGAAGTCGTAGGCTTTGATCCAGGTGATGGCCCACCAGCCTTCGTCGTCGTAGTAGTCGTTGAGGAAGTTTTGCGAGTTGTTGTTATTGAAGGTGGTGGCGATATCGGAAGCGTAGAGACTGGTGTTGCGGCGGACGGAGAAGTCGATGGTGGTTTCGAGAGCGTTGGCGTCCTGCCACCAACCGGCGGGCGTATTGAACAGGCCGGTGGAGGTGTTGTAGAAATTCTGGAGCGCGGCCATACCGGCATCGGCGCGCGTGGCCTGGCTGGCAGACAGGGCGGGGGAGAAGAAAAGTGCGAGCGCAACGGCCGCACAGGGAACCATGACGAACCGGGTCATGGCCGCGATTTTATCAATGAGCGGTCAGCCATCAGCTGTCAGCTCAAGCAGGCTCATAGCTGACCGCTGACGGCTGAAGGCTGATAGCTAATCGCTACAGCGCGGCCGACATGGGGCACGCTGGAAAATAGCTCTAGGTGAGCCGGAAAGAGACTGTAACGAAAACTGTGTAAGAGGGCGGAGCCAGGTCACAGTCAGAGCGAGTCGACGGAAGCGAGTTGGAGTCGCTCGCCGAACATCTGCATCAGCTGATTCA
>JAJPHN010000023.1 GCA_021325235.1 Terriglobia bacterium
AGCAGGAATCGGAGCCGCGGCTGCGACAACATGTGCTGATAGACGGCGATTCGCTGGTGCGGGAGCGGATCGATGCGCGAGATTTCGGTCGCGAAGGCGGGGTTGAAAATATAGCCGTAGGAAAGACGCTCCGCCTCGGCGACGGCGCGGACGACCTCGGGGTCGGCGGAAAAGTCGAGATTTGGGGTTACGTCAGTTTGCGATTGGCGGCCATCGGCTCGACTTGAACTGGGTTCAGTCGGCTGCCGAAGCAGAGCGTCCAAGCCGTGTTCTTCGGCGGCAAGAGAAGGTCGGTTGATCTTCCAGGTTCGAAGGTTCGTCTCCGACAAAAAGGCGGCGACTGGTCGCGTGGCTTCGGCGCTTTTGCGACAGCCGCTGATAAAGCTCGACCAGCCGCGCTGGCTGGGTGCGGGCATTCATGCTATGTATCATTGATATATGGCTAAGAAGACGGGCGGGCGGGCGACGGCGAAGGTTTTTACGACTGGACGAAGCCAGGCGGTGCGAATTCCTAAAGAGTTCCGCTTCGCCTGCGACGAGGTTTGGATCGAGCGGGATGGCGAGCGCGTGATCCTGACGCCGCGACCAAGATCGTGGCGCGAGTATTTTGCTCGGGCTGCGCGCTTTACCGACGACTTTCCCGATCGCATCGAGGACCGGCCGGCCCAAGCGCGTGAGAGTTTCTGATGCCGCGCTTCATGCTGGACACCAACATCTGCATCCACGCAATCAAACGCAACGAGCCTGAAATAATTCGGCGTCTTGAAAAGATCCGGCCGCAGGACGTGGCGATTTCTTGCGTTGTCGCGGCGGAGTTGTGGACCGGAGTGATGAAGTCGCGCGAACGCGAGCGCAACGAGCGGGCTTTAAACGAGTTCCTGGCGTTCGTCGAGGTGCTCGATTGGCCGGGCGAGGCCGCTCGAATTTATGGCGAAATTCGCGCTGCGTTGGAGGCGAAGGGCCGCCCCATCGGCGCGATGGACCTGCTCATCGCCGCGCACGCCATTCACGAAAAGGCGTCGCTGGCGACGCGCAATCGCGACGAGTTCGGGCGAGTCGAAGGCCTGCGAATCGAAGCCTGGGATTGAGTTCGTCAGGCGGGAAATCGCGCCTGAAACCAAGGAATCCGAAGGAAATTAGAGTGGAGCCGGCCAGTCTGTTTCGTGAAAAAACGCCGTCCGAACGACGTGCGCTCACGGTGTTTCGCGCCGAGCTAGTTGGGTGCAAAGAGGCAAGTTGGCGGGAACTCTTCAGCGGGTTCGATCGCCTTAAAGCAATTACCTATTCGAGCGGCCTCGACATCATCCTTGAGCTCACCGAGATGTTCAAGGATGCGGAGGTTACATTCGGCTCTGAGCGGATTCTCTCTCGCGAGCACGCCGCGCTAGAACAGGCGAGCCACGTCGCAAGAGGGTACACATTTACCGACGCACTGGCCGATCAGAAGGCGTTTCTGGAGCGCCTCGCAGCGGAATTAGGCAAGTCGGCCCGAGGGCTGCTGCTACGGATTGCGGACGGAACCTTGCGCTTTCGTCTTCTGCGCAAAATGCCGAGCCATGAGAAGCTCTATCTGCTCGCGGGCGACGCGGGCTATCGTGTAATCACCGGCTCGGCCAATCTCAGCCTTGCGGCGCTTTCCGGTCGTCACAAGGAAGTCTTTATTGTCTTCGACGGCGAGAGCGCATATCGCGCCTTCGAAGAATACTACCAACGCGACGCGGGCGAAGCCGCGGCGGTTCCGGCCGACTGCCTGATCGTACCGCTGAAAATGGCGATCTTCTTCGGCCGCGCACCGCGCCGATTCCGATCGACGAAGTGCCGTGCGTCAAGATGCTGTCGACAGGAGTGGCGATTGTCGAGGAACGGCCCAAGGCGCTGTCCACCGGATTGACCGCCGAAGCGCTCAAAGCTGCGAGCGCCGAAGGCGCACGCCTTCGTGGACTCGAGTTGAACGCCGCCAAGGATGGCAAAACGGTTATCACGGCGACTTCATTTTTTCGCGCATACAAAGCGCACAAGACCGCCCCAACAGACGGGACCAATGACGAGCGAATTTCCAAGGCGACCATCGCAATCGATACTGGCGAGGTGTTTGTCGATGACAATCTATGGCTCGGTCGCGCGAGCGAGCTCCGCAGCGAGGAGGTTCGTGCGGATGCGGCGCTAGTGGTTGAGTATCTTTCAAGCTTCGCCAATTTCTTCGGCAATGCCGAGGGCGCGATTAGAGCCTACTGGACGTTCCTGACCTGGCTCTATGCGGCGCCGTTCGCGCCGATACTGCGCCAGGCCGCGGTGCTCAATTCGGGCGATCCGCTGGCGTATCCGGTTTTCGGAATCCTTTACGGTCGGCCCAACGGCGGAAAATCGTGGTTTTCGGAGATCGCGGCGAGTTCGATGTTTGGCCCGGTATGGAAACAATTGCGAGGCGCGACGTTCACGGCCAACCGGGTACTGGGGCTGCGCGAGCAGCTCGGAGCGATTCCGCTTCTGATCGACGACGTCAACCGCGATCGTTTCACCCGCGAAGTGCCGGACCTGGTGAAGTTCGACCGCGAGCGCGCTGGTCTTTACGCGCCGGTAATCCTTTCGACCAACAAGCAGGTGAGCGCCGTGTCGCCGGACATCCGCAAACGCGCGGTGGTCTGTATGATCGACGCTGCGATTCCGGATCAACAATCGGCGTCAAAAGAAATTGCGCATCGCGCCCACGCCAATATCGGCACGGCGCTTTACCGCGCGTATCTGAAGCGCCTCCTACCGCTGATTCCGAAGATGCGGGAGCAGATCGCCGAGCGCCCGATGGCGCCGCCGGACTTGATCGAAACTTCGTCCGGCGTGCTGCGCAGCCTTATCGGCGAGCAGCTCAAGACGATCCCGCTTTGGATGACGTCAGTGACCAACGCCGATCGGCTGGCGATGAACGATCGTCCGCTATTGGACCAGCTCAACGATATCGCGGCGAATCATGAAGAGCGGATCAACATCAATCGGAGCGCCGGCGAACTGACCTTGAATTTTGGCGGCGACAATGCGCAGGCCAACAATTTCGAAAAACTGGTTCCCGCGTTCGCGCTGAAGCGCCGTTTCGCCGACAGCGTCACGATCGATCTGCGCGCGCTCGAGAAAATCTACGGCGCGCAGAGCTTCGCACGCCAGCGTCACTGGTTGGCGCGCATATTCCGGCGCTGAGCGGCTGCCTGCGGTAAGTAGAAATGGTCGTAGGCACGTTGAGTTTCAATTATCGCCTGATAAGAACATGCGGGAGAATTCTTTAAGTTGGCTCAACACCTCTTGGGTTCTTTCTGAGGACATGCTGAGCAGATCAAGAAGACGTCTGATTTGCTGGTTGTCTGCGGGTTCAAATCGCTCAGATGTTGACGACCACATGAACAGCGTTCCTCGGTCGTCGTTAAACCATAAGGCGTGCAGCGTGATTTCAGGTCGGTGGACGGTACGATCAAGGAAAGACGATAACCTGTAGATTTGCTCGGTCAGCCATCGCTGTGAGCGGAGGGTTGCGTCGTCAAATTTTAGTTTGGCGGCGGAATCGGGCCCGTTAGCTGTCCGGGGTACAGTCGCATGGATTTGACTATTTGCAGACCTCATCGATGGAGCGGTGCAACGCGAATGCCCGCAAAGGAGAATCTGCCTGAGGCCGAGTTGCTCGATTGCATATTCAACCGTACCCCAACCTGAATCGTCCGAACGCGTCGGGAGCGCGCCGCCGAGGTTTTGGAATATGCAGACTGGATCCAAGAGGTTTGCAAACATTGTGTGTAACGCACTTGTAGAACAGATCGTCATTAACGCACACGCTTGATTCTCCGAGATCTTTTCTATTCTTTCTCTGTTCTTCATTGTAGTTCGCTCCTGGTGGCGGGACTTTCAATTCTTCCAATTAAACGCAGCAGTCCGTCGAGAATCGTGATTGGATGGGGCGGACATCCCGGAATGAAGAGATCGACAGGGACAACGTTGCCTGCGCCATTGAGAACCTCTGGGTGATCCCTGAACGGGCCTCCCGAGATGGCGCATGCGCCCACGGCAATCACGATTTTCGGCTCGGGCACGGCCGCGTAAGTCTTCTCAAGCGCGAGGTGCATGTTGCGGGTGACCGGCCCGGTGACCAGAAGTCCATCGGCATGCCGCGGTGACGCTACGAACTGGATGCCGAAGCGCGCCAGATCGAAGACAACCGTATTAAGAACGTTGACGTCAGCTTCGCATCCGTTGCATCCGCCGGCGCTGACCTGTCGAAGTTTCAGCGAGCGCCCCAGGATGCGGTGGAGATCGCCGGCGAGGCGATGCGCAAGCGTAGGCGTTTGGCGTTCATTTAACACCAAGTCGCTTCGGTTGCTCGTAGCAAGCCGGTATTCGCGGCTGAAGCGGATCGTGCCTTCCGGACAGGCATTAGCGCACTCGGGACAAAAGAGGCACCGCCCGAGGTCAATCTCCAAGGAGCCGTTGATGGCTATTGCGTCGGTAGGACAAGCGGCAACGCAAGTATTGCATCCAGGCGGGCATCGGGACGCGTCAATGGCCGGCAGGCCGCGGAAGCGGTCCGGCAGATTCGGCTCACCATCCGGAAACGGCAGCGTGCGCTTGCCTTGCCGAAGTCGAGTGATCAATAAGCTCGACATCAGAAATTCCTCACAAATCGTGACCGCAGTAGGAAAGATTGAAACTCTTGTTGCAGAGCGGAAAATCGGAGATTTGCTGATTGCGGAGGGCGATCGCGAGGCCCATCCAATTGCGAAACGACGGATCGACGACTTTATAGCGCGCCAGTCGTCCACGACCATCGGTAATCGCGACGTGACCGATCTCTCCGCGCCATCCCTCTGTGAGTGAAACGACCAGGTGCGAGGGCATGAGAGGTCCGACCGTCGCAAGAGACCGCCCTTGGGGCAGCGAAGCGAGTTGCTCGCGAACGAAGACGGCGGAGCGCTGGATTTCGAGCCATCGCACCCACGCACGCGCGAAGACGTCACCGGTATCCCATTTCGATATGGGAACCTCAGCGAATCTGAATACTCCGCTCGGAAAATCCAATCGGATGTCGCGCTCGATACCGCAGGCGCGGGCGGCAGGGCCTACAAGTCCCAGCGCCTCACACGTGCGGGCGCTTATCGCACCCGTGTCTTCGAAGCGCGCCTGTACTGACGGTGCGTCCCACATGAGCCGCGTGGCATCAGCAACATCTTTCAACGTCTTATCCAGTCGACGCGAGAGTTCGATGGCTAGCTTTGCGTCCACATCGAACAAAACGCCGCCCGGTCTGACCATGCCGCGACCAATCGGCTTCCACAAAGGGCCGCGGTAAGGTTCAGGAAGTCGCCGCGAAGCCGACCGCAATATGCGGCGGTTGGCAGGTAGCCAACATCACCCGCCAACGCTCCAAGATCACCGGTGTGGTTTGCCAGACGTTCGAGTTCGAGCGCGACCCCTCGGAGCACCTGCGCTCGCGCTGGTACCGCAGTCTCGCTCAAACCCTCGATCGCCTCACAATGGGCAGTCGCGTGTCCAATCGTGCTGTCTCCCGACAGCGTTTCGATCAAATGGATCGTACGCTTGTTCGGCCCTCCGACCAGAGCGGCTTCGATCCCGCGATGCTGATAGCCGAGTGAAACTTCGAGGTGAAAGACGCGTTCGCCATGGCACTGAAAGCGAAAGTGGCCGGGCTCGATGATTCCCGCATGTACTGGACCGACGGCGACCTCATGGATTTCGTCACTATCAACTTTGAAAAACTCAGTTGCTCCAGGGAGCGGGAGATGCGCAACACGCGACGACCGATAAGGGGGGTGGAAGCGGATCGGCTTGAGCCAGGGGTGGCCCTGCGGCTCGATCTTCCACTGCTCCGCGATTTCGCGTTCGAACCAATGCGCTTGCGGGCATTCGACTGTTAAGCACGGGTAGGCTTCGTTCACTTCGGCACGAAGCGCGGAAAGGCTGCCGGCTGTCGAGTCTGCCAACACTCCAAATAATTGGACCCGTCCATTTTCTCCGGGCATGCCGAACAGCGCCGTTAGCGCGAAGCCGGTGCGCACTGCGGAGACGATTTCCGCTCTGAACTCGCGCACCGGGAGATACGGCACGGTGGCCAGTGGTATGGGTTCGCCGTTGTGGAACGATGGTATTGGCATCGCCATAAGCCGCTCAGCCGAGGAGGTGTGAGGCTTCCCTAAGCGCGCGCGTCAAAACCGGAGGAATGTAAATTCCCATTACTAAAATCGCGATGCCGAGAATCGATGGAACCACGCTCAACGCCTTGCTTTTCGGATGCGCCGGCGCGACTTGTTCGGGCGGCGTCCCCTGCGCCATAGCGAGAGCTGGCGTGGCCATAGCGGCCAAAATGACGGCCAGGATTGCCAGGTAAGCGACGGCGACCAATGTTTCGCCCTGATCCAGCGCAGCTTTTAAAATCGTGAATTCGCTCAAAAACGGCCCAAAAGGCGGGGAGCCCGTGATCGCGAATAGTCCCAATAGCCACAGCCCCCCAGAAACCGGCGCCACGCTCAACGCCCCGGCAACGCCATCGGTGTTTTTGGTGCGATAAACGGCCAACAGGTTCCCAGCCACTAGGAAGAGCATCGCCTTGGTCAGCGAGTGGTTAATGACATGAAGCATCGCGCCAAAAACCGCGGCGCCTCCCAGACCCACGCCGACGGCGAGAATCCCCATATGCTCGACGCTGGAATATGCGAGCATGCGCTTGTAATCGGTCTGGCCCGAAATAAATACGGCCGCGACCGCCATCGAGAGCAGGCCAAACACCAGCAGGAGCCGGTCGCTGAAGCCGGCCAGCCCTCCCGCCACGCAGATCTCGTGAGCTCGCAGTATGCCCAGAAATGCACAGTTAAGGAGCGCCCCGGAAAGAAGTGCCGACGCGACCGAGGGAGCCTCGCTATGAGCGTCCGGCAGCCATGTGTGAAATGGCGCCAGTCCCATCTTGGTTCCGTAGCCGACCAGGAGCAGCACGAAAGCTGCCTTGAGCCATGGTGCATTGAAATGCTGAGCATTCGAGCGAAGATCCCGCACCATGAGCGCAATGGTCGAGCCATCGGGACTCGTCGCCGCGACGGCCAAAAAGAAAACACCGAGCAGCGCAAGCGCGATTCCTACGGAACAGATGAGCAGATACTTCCACGTCGCTTCCAGCGAGCGATGATGCCGGTGAAAGTAAATCAAGGGAGCGCTCGCCAGCGTGGTCGCTTCAATCGCCACCCAAAGTAACGCGAAATGTTGGCTGACGGCGACCAGGGTCATAGCGGCCAGAAATAGGAGCAGGCAGCCTGTAAAACTCGCTTCGCGCGCGTTCGAAAAGATAAAACCCTCCTCGAAATCGCTATGCAGTTGCCGCGCTTCTTCACGAAGATAGGCTACGGCATAGAAGGCGACAGCCAAGAACAGCACGCTGGTCAGGGTCTCAATGAGTCTCCCAAGCGGATCTTCCGCAAGCCAACCGCCGAAGGCGGGGCCGGGCGGGACAATCCAAGTCGCTATGCTCAGCGCACTTTGACCTAAGGCGGCAGATATGAGTAGAACGCGGCGGGACTGGTCCGAAGCAACGAAAAACGCCAAGATTCCGGCGCCAGCAGGTATCAGTATGAGCAGTTCAATCATCCTACGTCACTCAGCGCCACAAGTTTGTCGGTGTCGATGTGATCGAATTCCCGGCTGATATGAAATATCGCTATGCCCATTACGAAGACGCCCACAAAGACGTCGAGCAGGATTCCCAGTTCCACTAGGACAGGCAGCCTTAGAGCGACCGTTGTGCCGAACGCATATATGCCATTTTCAAGAGCGAGATATCCGAGAACCTGAGTGAGAGCCTTTCGGCGGCTGACGATCACGATAATGCCCGCGAGGCTGGTAAAAAGGGCTGCTGGCACGAGCAATGAGGAGGGCGGCTCACTCGGAAGCTGTAAGCGTTGTCCCAGCCACAGGGTAAGCGCCAAAGCGGCAGTGCCGGCGATAATCGAAACATTATAAGTGATTAGCGGCTCAACTTCGCGTACCGTATCGGCTTCGCGCATGGCCCGAAATAGCAACCAGGGAAGAAGTATACCTTTGACTACTGCAGTGGTGAGAGGGAGCAACACTCCTGCCGCGGACAGTTTTCCATCCTGCATGAGGATCGCGAGAAGCCCAAGCAGCAGTCCTTGAAATCCCACCGCCCGTATACAGGCGGCCAGCCGACTGGAGCCAAGAAGCGTAAATCCGGTGAGTACGAGAAGAACGAGAAGCGAATTAATGACCTGACTCATCCTTCAATACCGCTAAAGCGCAACAGCCAGGGCCGATAGCACGATCGCGACGAGCAGTAACTGAGGTACACGGAGCAGCCGTAATCGCGCCATCGAAGATTCAACCAGTCCGGTCGCAATTGCGAAAACCATCATGCCGGCCAAGCTGACCGCGGTCTCGGCCCATGGACCGCCACGATGCCATGGAGGCGCGACGCCAATGATAATGGCCGCGAACAGCCACATCTTCAGTGCGGAGCCATACTGAATCATGGCGAAATCCGGTCCGCTGTGATCGAGCACCATCACCTCATGGATCATGGTCAATTCCAAGTGCGTAGTTGGATCATCGACTGGTATGCGTGCGTTCTCTGCCAAAAGGACGATCAGCAGCGCCGCGAGCGTCAGACTGAAGGTTGGAGCGCTATGCGCCCAGGCGCTCCAGGAAATCGCTGTCAGAACGGGACTCAAGGATATCCGCTCTGTTTGCCGCGCCAGCGCTGCGAAGGACAACAATAAAGCGGGCTCAGCCAACGCGGAGAAGGTCACTTCACGACTGGCGCCCATCCCCTCAAAACTTGAGCCTGTGTCCAGCGCCGCCAGGACCGTAGAAAAGCGGCCGAGTGCCATCAAGTACGCGACGACTATAAAGTCGCCTGAGAAAGATGAGAGCGCCGGGAAGCCCCCGAATGGGATTAGTGTCAGAGCAAGAAGAAGTGAAACGAGCCAGACCACCGGGCCGAGTTGAAAAATCCAGGAAGTGGTTTGACTGTAAACCGCGCCCTTGTGAAGCAGTTTCCACAGGTCCCAGTACGGCTGTGTCAACGGTTGGCCCTGGCGACCCGCTACCACCGACTTCGTGCGGATGATCACGCCTTGCATCAGCGGAGCGAGCGCCAGCGCGACGATCAACGGAAGGAAGGATCCAGCGACCATGATTCAGGCGATCTGCCAGAGCAGCAGTACAAGGAGGGCAACGGCGATATACAGTACATAAAGCTGCACCCTTCCCTGCTGTAATGGTCGGAGGAATGCCATCGTCCGAGTGATGGATTCAAATAACGGTTGGAAAAAATAGCTCCGGTATGGATCATCGGTATGCGAGTGAAACTCGGCCCGTTGCGGAAACGTTTCCTCGATTCCCGTAAGCACTTCACGCGTCTGCAGAAGCATTCTGAAACTTGCCGTGAGAGGTTGCGCGAACGACGAGGCGGCGTATTGCATCCTCGGCGAGGGGGTGGCGTACCCACAGTCCCATGTCGGTCCCATCGAGACCTGGCGCCGAGCGAGCGCTTTCGTCCGTGCGAGACTAAGGAGCGCGGCCATGGCGATCATAATGGCGCCGAATAGCGCCACACGTTCCACAGAATTGGCCGCCTCGGCGAGGCCGCCCGCCACGACGAGCGGTTGGAGTCCGGTTACACTTGATATGAGCGGCCCCAGCGACCTGACGACGCTGGCGCCAAACAGACCGATCAATGCGCATCCAGCAGCCAGGACAAATGCGGGCGCCACCATAGCGAGGTTGGGTTCATCGGCGTGTTCGGCGCATTCGCTCCGTGGCTGACCGAGAAACACGATGCCGAAGGCCTTGGTAAAGCACGCGACCGCCAGACCTCCAATCAGCGCGAGCCCCGAGATCGTCGCGAGCATAGGCACACTACCGAAGGCGCCCAGCGAGACAGCTCCCTTGAAGCTGGCCAGGTAAATCAAGAACTCACTGATGAATCCGTTCAGGGGCGGCAGACCCGAAATAGCGGCTGCTCCGACCAGGAAAGTTGCGCCGGTGCCGGGCATCCGTTTTAGAAGGCCGCCGAGGCGATCGATTTCACGGGTATGCGTCGCGTGGGCGATGTTACCTGCGTCGAGAAATAGCAGGGCCTTGAACAGGGCGTGGTTCAGTACGTGAAGCAGAGCGCCGGCGAAACCCGCGACCGCGACAAAGGCTTCGTCACGACTTAATCCAACAATTCCGACGCCGATACCAAGGGCGATAATACCGATGTTCTCGACGCTGTGATATGCGAGGAGACGCTTGAGGTCATGTTGCGCAAGCGCGAGCAACACTCCCAAAATGCCCGAACTCAGGCCGATCGCGCATAGCGTCCATCCCCACCACGCCTGCATCGGACCAAGAAAAGTTAGAATGCGGAGCAGACCATAGATTCCCGTTTTGATCATGACTGCAGACATAACCGCGGATACATGACTGGGCGCCGCGGGATGCGCCTCGGGCAGCCACACGTGAAGAGGTACAAAACCGGCCTTGGTACCAAATCCTACGAGAGCTAATAGAAAGAGAGCGCCAACGCTGGAAGCTGGGTTGAAGCGACCGAAGTCCAGTGACCCGTTTGATTTTCCAAGCAGCACAAAGAGTACGAGTAGGAACGCGGTGCCAAAATGACTTGCTACCAGGTACGTCCACCCGGCCTGACGCGTGGATTGCTTTTCGTTCTCGAACGTGACCAGAAAAAATGAAGAAAGCGCCATTGTCTCCCACGCCATCAGAAACAGGATCGCATTGTTCGCCAGAACGACCACTGCCATGCTGGCGGTGAGCACATTCAGGAAGAACCACGGTGGGGCGAGTGCCTTCCGCTCGCGGTAGGCTTCGAGGTATTCAGTCCCATAGATCGCCGCAAGCGCGCATATCAGGAAAATCGGCACGAGAAAGAAGGCCGACAGCGCATCGAGCCGCAGGTAAAAGCTGCCATAAGGGACATCCCACGCTATCCGCAGCGATTGTGGCACCGCTCCCAATGCAACCTGAATCGCCGGAACCAACCCGCAGACAGATCCGAGGATGATGCCCCCTGCTCCGAAGAGTCTCAAACAGCGGTCGCAACGGGCGAAGACAAGCGAAGCTACGGCTCCCGCGCCGAAGAGAAGAAGTGAGATCAGCAGCGCGGTCATGACTGAGGCGAGTCCTTATGCGCTCGATGCTGAATCACCTCTTCCACTCTTTGAAATTCAGCGAAGATCTCCGCGGAAGGCGCACGGCGCGCCAGCGCGGCTCTCAACTCCGAATCATGAAGCGCAAACGATAAGCGCGAGAGTAGCTGCAGATGCATGCGCGCTGTGGGACTGACTATCAGAAAAATTGCGAAAACAGGTTTGTTGTCTGGAGCGCCAAAATCAACCGGTCGCTCGAGAAGGTAGAGCGAAAGCGAAGCTGCAATACCGCTGAGCAGTATGGGTCTGCGGACATGCGGGATGGCGATTCCTTCGCCGATCGCGGTTGAGCCCATCGCTTCGCGTGCCAGCAGAAGCTGCACGACGGCTTCTCGGTCAACCTTGGGCGGCAGCGTCAGAGTATCAACTATCGCTCGCAGCACCGCGGGCTTGTCAGCGCGATCCAGTCCGCGAAAAATCCCGCCGGCGCGAAGCGCATCGACCATCAAAGATGCGGGTGTGCTGTCCGGTTCGGATAACGCAAAGATTTCTGCCTGGACATCGATTTCACGCGAAGACGCAAGCTCAAGGAGGTCGCTCCGATGGAGCTGGTATTGCTGGTTGACCGCATCGGCGCGCAAAATGCCGCGCCTGATCCATTCGTTTACTCTTTTTTCGGAAACCTTGAGAAGTCTTGAGACTTCCCGGATGTTCAGGTGCATCGAGACAGCTTCCCACCAGCCGCGTGGTACTTATGCGCGGCTCCTCTCAGCCTCACAAGTTTCAAAAGCGGCTCAGCTCTTATCCGAATACAGCAGCCGGGCCGATAGACCGGGGAGCGTTGCGGAAGCAGAGCAGTTATAAGCCAAATCCAGCGCGGGTTCGTGTTTGTCGCAGCGTCGCTGCGGAGTGCAGGCCGAAGCGAACAGCGTCATTTCCAACAGTCTATTCAGTGCGCAGTCCGTACATTTGCAGGGCGCGCACCACGCGAAATAGAGGTTCATCGGCTCCACGCCGCGAGCCACACAATATCGGTGCCAGAGCAGATGTCCGCCACGATGTTCGTAAGCCTCCCCATCCGCCGGATCGTCGCTGGTGAACCCGAGCAGGTCGCACAAAAGCTGGCCGATTCGATACCGCAGGTACGGCGCCTGACCGGCGTAAAGGAGGTTGCTGACGCGATCAGGAAGCCCCTTCCAAGTCCGCTCGGAGACGATGTAGATGCCTGGCGCATCCGGCGGCCTGGGATTCTGACCGCCGATCACCTTCGCAAGATAGTCGCCGATCTTGAACGGCCCGACCCAAGAAAGTGCGGTGGCTCCGTTTTCACTTCTCGCTTCTCGCACGTCATTCGACTCCTGCTGACGCTCGCACCCCGCAGTTCGCCATTATGACGCCCACAGCAACGCCCCCTTGCGTCTCGCGTAATCGCTCATGTGATTCGAAAGACCGCGAGCCCCGATCAGCCAACTGTCATCGAAACGTGTCCATCCGAAAGTTGCTCGCGCGAAGTTGGCGCCGCGCAAGTCGCATGCGATGAAGCTGGCTCCTCTCAGGTCAGCGCCGGAAAAATCACACTCTTCGAGGGATACGTTCAGGAACGCCGCATCGCGCAAATCGGCATTCGAGAAATCGATCCTTACGAATTCGGAATTTTGGAATATCTGGCCCCGCAACAGGCGTTTTTCCGCTGGGGAGAAGATCACGTGCAAACCCCCGGAGCGACAGTGGCCTTCACAGGAGATACTGGTCTTTCTTGCCATAACGGTAATCCGTTGCAGTCGAAGGTAGTTTTACGTAATATTAATGCCGTGTCAAACCTTCTCCGTAAATCTGCGGAAGAATCGGTCAAGATTGTTGACCGGCTTATGACCGCGCGGCAAGTTGCGGCATACCTGAATGTGAACGAGCGCACCGTCCTTAAGCTCGTTTCGGAGGGGTTGCTGCCCGGCGTGAAGATCGGAAATCAATGGCGCTTTCGCAAGGCCATGCTTGACGCCTGGCTTGATGACCAGATGCTCGGCGTCGTGCCGCAGCGCCTGGAACTCGAGAATCGAACTCACGCGCCGCGCCGAATGCTCGATCTGGCAAGCTGTTTCCAACCGAGCCATATCGTGCCGGAGCTCGCGGCGACCACGAAAATCGGCGTTATTGAAGAGTTGGCCGACGCCGCGAATCGCCTTGGCCTCGTACGGGACAAAAACTGGTTCGTCGGCGCGCTCATCGAGCGCGAGAACATCATGCCGAGTGCGATCGGCAACGGGGTGGCGTTCCTGCACACGATGAATCGCCACCCCGAGCAAGTGGTACGGCCCTTTATGGTGCTTGGCCGTTCACGCGCGGGCGTCGATTTTGACGCGCTGGATGGCCGTCCCACGCATCTCTTCTTTGTTCTCGGTCTCAAGTTCCATGAGCTCCACCTTCCCTGGCTGGCCAAACTCGCGCAGCTTTTTGCGCATCCTGGGGCAACGGAGGCGCTGATTGCAGCGCCGAATGCGTCAGCCATGTTCGAGTCCCTGTCGCAGGCGGAGCGGAGTTTGTTTCCCGCTCACGGCGGAAACTGACCGAGCTCGCCCGATGAAGGTTCCACTCGCAGCATCAACTGCAGGCTCGCTTTCGCAATGGGTCGATGAGGTTGCATGTGTTCGCAAGACGAATTTTTCAGCCGGCTGAGGTGCGATCTTCCGCGCGAAATCGAGGTGGAGCACGAGGCCACAGCAGCGGCACTTGAGTTGTGAGCAAACGAGTCTCAGCTGATAGGCCACGAAGGAGCGCAGATAAATAAGAAATGGACCCGACAGCCGTTGTCGAACTTTTGCCCGGCAGGCCTGTGTGGATCTGGCTTGTGCGTTTAGGCAAAGGGAAATGGTGGCCCGGCAGGGTCCAGTCCTCGAAAGTGATCGAAGGAATTCCATACGTGACCGTGCGGTTCGAAGGGCGGTCACGCGCAGGACGAAGCTCACGTACCGCCGCATTTGTAGGAATCAGCACTACCCGCATGCGGTTTCTGGAACGCCGCGATCCGGAGAGTAAGGGAGAAGATCGCCCGCACGACCCGCCTGTCGCATTGCTTCGCGTACCGGAAACCGGCATCGACCGACCCTCCGCCCCAGAGTTCGCGACTTCCGTTCCGAACGGTGATGCGCCGTTAGTAGGCAGATAGGACTCGCTGACGATACCTTGGCGCGGCGTGCGGCGAAACCAATGGGCATTCATTTCAACGCTCGCCCAAGGCCGGAACAAGATTAGTTGTCTGCTCGCCGGTTATCGGGACCGAGCGGACCCGCGGTGGACGGCCCTTCGCGATGCTGTCGTCGCCGACGCTGACCGCGACGGTGATCACGTGCCGCAAGCAGCTTTCCGCCTACGGCGACGAGCGCGGCGTCGAATTCGCCAAGGCCGTGGTTCGCGGTAAGCTAGGTAACCAAGCCGCTCTGCTGCACTACTTCGGCAAGTACCTTAAGACCGCGAATCCCAACGCGTTCGCCAGGCTCTCCGACATAGCGCTCAGGCTTATACAGGCGCGTAACAGCGTTGCGAAGGTGTCCGCACCAACCATCGACGAGGAGCTACTCGCGATCGAGGGCAGCTCCGGGCGGAATTACTGGAACGGCGTGCGGCTCTTGATGCGACAGGGTCGAGTTCGTCACCCGCGAGCATCGCGGCGCCGCCGAGCCCGTCAACTCCGCGCTCAAATTACGGGTACGGGATGCTCTATACGCAGGTGTGGGGCGCGCTCATGAACGCCGGCCTCTAACCGTTCGCCGGATTTCTTCACGTTGATCGCCCGGGCAAGCCGTCGCTCGTGCTAGACATGGTCGAGGAGTTCCGCCAGCCGATCGTCGATCGCGCGATTATCGCGGCGGTGGCCAAGGACATCAAAATTGAAACCCGGAACGGGATACTGACCGACGAGAGCCGCCACGGCGTGGCCAATCTCGTCCTGCAAAGGCTCGAGAGCGAAGTCAACTTCCGCGGCCAGCGTCACAAGCTTAAGTCCATAATCCAAATCCAGGCGCGCAATCTTGCCATGGCTCTCCGCGGCGAGACTCGCTACAGGGCGTTCTCATTCAAATGGTGACTATTGACAACCGAGCTTGTTGATCGTTGCTCACTATGCGTCCATGACGTACCAATATCAATTCGACCGATAGGGGGGACGTTGATGGCCCCACAAAAGGCAGAGCGCGCAGCCGAATTTGCACTCGCAGCGCTTCTTCGCGGCCTGGCCGAGTTCGCCCATCGCGCCATCTCCACTGGCACGCCCGCTCAGGCGCTCGAGCGCCTCGCAGGGAACGAGTTCGGCCGGGTTCTGTCAAAAGTGACTGGGAGTTCAGCCGTCGAGATTGCTCTGCGAAGCCTTGGGTCGCCTCAATCTGACAAGTCCTTGCTCGGTGTGGCATGGCGTGCCGCATCGGGAATCGAGCCGGGGAGAGCCGTACGTATTACACAGATGCGCTCGCCGCTTGCGGCAGTATTCCAATTCAAGGACTCAAACGCGGTTCTTCCACTGAAGAGGCTCGCCCTGGACGAGAGCGTTATTCCAGCCACTCCCGCGACGTCGGACGGCGCTCTGCGGGATCTGTTCAAGGAATTTGCCGTAGCCATATCCCAGCTCGAATCGGCCGACGTTCCCACTCTTTTGCAAAGCCTTCTCGCCGCGCTCGAGAGCTTCACCTGGTGCGTCCCGGCCAGCGGATATGATCACGTGTCGATTTTCGATGTCGCACGTACCGCCGCCGCAATTGCCGCTGTACTCGCCGCGCACTACCCGGCCGAAGACGCCGCGCCGGCAGATTACGAACAGGCGAAGCTCGTCCTCGCGGTCGGCGACCTGAGCGGAATCCAGCGCTTTCTCTACACCGTCGTCGCTTCCAAGGCTGCGCGAATGCTGCGAGGCCGCTCGCTTGGTCTTCAGCTCATCGCCGACGCAATCGCCCAGAGGATACTTTCCTCGCTCGAGCTCCCGGCCGTCAATCTGCTTTACAGCGGCGGCGGAAAATTATGGCTGCTCGCGCCCGAATCAGAGCAGGAAGCGCTGCTTCGGCTTGGCGAGGAAATTGACCTGGAACTCAACACGGCCTTTGCCGCCCGGCTCTCTTTCGGCATCGGCTGCGCATCGATCACGCTAAGTGAATTATCCAGCGGCGCCCCTGCGCTTTGGGAAAACGCCACCCGGGACCTTGCGTTTCGCCGCAGTAGTCGCTTCTCGCGTCTTCTCAAGACGCGCTACGAAGAGATCTTCGAGCCGTTTGGCGACCTCGAGCATGCGTGTCGCGTCTGCGGAGTGTCCACGCAGGACCTGAAGCCGCTCTCGCGCGACGGGGACGATTACGAACGCGACGCATGCCCTCAATGCCGTGACTTTGTGGAACTGGGCCGCTATGCGCCACGCGCTCAAGTCATAGTCCGTCAACCAAGTGATGTGGCTGTTGCGGGCGCGCCTATGTTCAGATACTCGCCGCCCGCATCCACCGTTAGTTACGTGCTTTACGAGAAAGCTCCAGAGTCGGCGCCCGTCGGCTCGACCGTCATGTGGGTCAACGGGCCTCCGCGTCAATGGAAGGGACCGGCCGCTCACGGAATCTGGCTCGCAGGACTCGGCCGCGCAACGAAAGCTGACGAGGTGCCGCCCGACTTTGACGAATTGGCCGAAAATTCCGAGGGCATCAAGCGGCTCGGCGTGCTCCGGATGGACGTGGATTCGCTCGGCAACACCTTGCGCAATGGATTCGGGGCTCAGGCAAGCCTTCCCCGCATCGCCGCCCTCTCACGCCATCTTGGCTATTTCTTCGGCGGCTATCTCGCCCATCTGCTCGACGAGCCCGGTTATCGAGCCAAACTTCAAATCATCTACTCGGGCGGTGATGACCTGTTCATCGTCGGCGCATGGTCCGAGACGCCACTCATCGCGCGCACCATCCGACGCGAGTTTGCGCGTTTCACCGCCGGCAATCCGCACTGGGGCCTCTCCGCCGGAATCGCGCTAACGCAACCACGCTTTCCAATCGTCGCCGGCGCGGAGCTTGCGGGCAAAGCCGAAGAATTTGCTAAGGATTACAGCCGGCGTACCGGTGGGCACAAGGGGCAAACAAAGGACGCCATCTCCTTTCTCAACGAAGTTTTCGGCTGGAAGGACAATGAAGATTTCGACGTCCTCTGCAAACTGCGGGACAGCCTCCGTGAATTGTTCCCAGGTGACGGCGCGCGCGGACTGCCCCGCGCGACGCTTCGGACGTTGTACGCTCTCGCAAGTGAGGCGCGCGCCGCCGGAGACGTGATTGACAGCGCAACCGGCGCCGCGACCGGGATGGGTGACCTCGCTTCTGCCGTTAAACGCGGAAAGTGGTCCTGGCTCGCCGCCTATGCGATCGCGCGCGCTCCCGCTCACGGTCCTGCCCGGGAAAAGCTCGAGGAGCTTTACCATCATCTCGAAAGATTCGACTGGCGCAATTCCACCTCGTCCCGTCCGGTGCTCTGGCTCCTAAGGCCCGCGACCGAATGGGTCGATTTGCTCAATCGGGAGAAACGGCCATGAACGACAGAAATCCCCACAGGAATCCGAGTCATCAGAACCGGCCCCGAAGTAGCGAGGACGACAACCGCCCGGTGCTGACTTCTGAGGAAGTGCAGGCGATCCTGAGCGGGGACGCGAACAAGTTGAACGACGCTGCCCAGAAAATTGCCAATGGGTGCGGCAATTTACCCCCGACCCAGATGCGCAACTTTTACGGTCCTATCGTTCGCCTTCGCAATGAGCTCGCCAGCGAACCAAACGCCGATCTCTCCATCCGCCACGCCCACGACCTGATGATGCATCGCGTCCGTCTCGTTTACATGGCGGCGCGTAACAACGCCGCCAGACCGCTACAGAAAAGCTTCGCCGAGCTTGTAGCCGCCGCGATAAGCAACAATCGTCGCGTCGAGAAGGAAAAGGTCCAGGCCATCTGCGACTTCGCCGAAGCCGTGGTCGCCTATCATTATTCCCAAACGAAGGGGAAAACCGCATGAGCGCCGAGCAAGCAAGTCTCATTAAGAAAATCGTCTTCAGCGGAACCATCACTGCCCTTACCGGCCTTCACATCGGCGGCAGCGAAGTCGGTCTTCAAATCGGCGGCGCGGATAAGGTCGTGGTCCGCAATCCGTCGGACAACACACCTTACGTCCCGGGCAGTTCTCTTAAGGGCAGGATGCGAAGCCTCCTCGAGCGCGTTCATTGCCTCGGCGATGCCCATTACAAGCCTGTTAAACGGGGAGACGAGACCGTCTATGGGCCTTGCGGGTGCGCCGATTGCGACGTCTGCCGCCTTTTCGGGGTCGCCATTTCGGAAAAAAACAAGGACCGCGTCCAGGCGGGACGTTTGCTCGTGCGTGACGCGATGATGCTCAATGGCGACAAAGTGCGGAAGATGCCGAATCTGCTTACCGATTACACCGAGCTCAAAACAGAAGTTTCAATCGACCGGCTCACCAGCGCGGCGAATCCCCGCAACTTCGAGCGCGTCCCAGCCGGAGCCAGATTCGGCTTCGAGCTTGTCCTCAACGTCTTCCATGGCGATAAGGAAGAAGAACTCATTGAACTCATCCACCAGGGCCTGCGTTTGGTGGCTTACGACGCGCTTGGCGGGCAATCTTCCCGCGGTTACGGCCGTGTCCGGATCGAGCTTTCCGCGCGCCACGAGATCCCGGTCGAATGCTTCAGCTCCGAGGAAAAACTGCGAGAAGCTTTAGGCAACAACCTGATGCCGGCGCCACTGTTTTGGCCCGCTTCAGACAGCGCCCGCGAACCGCAGGCAGCCTGAACATGCCGCTCGTTCGCTATCTAATCCGGCCGCTCTCCACGTTTCACTTCGGCGCCGGACGCGAAGACGACCCCTCAGACCTGGAAGATCTTCCGCGCTCCGATACTCTCGTCTCCGCCGTGCTCAGCGCATGGCCCAGCGTTGCTCCCGGTGTCGCAAGCTCGGAGCTTGAGCGCCTCGCCGCCGCGCCGCCGTTCGTGCTCTCTTCCGCAATGCCCACGGTCGAACGCAACGGCCGCCTTGAGACCATGCTCTTCATTCCGCCCGGGCTGATCGACCGTATCGCTGCCGGCGACGCAAGCCACAAACGCCTGCGCAAGGCTCGTTTCGCCAGCGTGGAAACGCTGCGCGCGATACTTGCGCGCCGACAGCTTGCGCCCGATGCGCTCCTGGTCTCCGCTTCGGGCGAGCTTCTTCACGGCGATTTGCCCGAAAAATCCGCTTCCGCAGCGGGGCCGATGGGCGCCGCACGGCTCGCTGATTCCTGGCGCGGCCGTCTATGGCGGCGCGAAGCGCGCCCTCGTTTATCAATCGATCGCGCTACGGGCAGGGGCGGCGAGGGAATCCTCTTCCGCTACGCGACGACGGCCTTTCGCTCCGATCTGTTCCTCTCCGTGCTCGCCGAATTCAAAGATCCCGCCTCCCGTTCGACTTTCGAAACCGTCTTGCGCCTGCTCGGGGAAGAAGGGATCGGCGGCGGGCGGTCGATTGGATGCGGACGCTTCAAGATCGAGCGCGTGGAGAGCGGCTTTGAGCCGGGTTTGGGTCATGGCGCGCGGATGACTCTTTCGCTGATGCATCCCGCGCGCGCGGAAGTCCAGGATGGAGCGCTGGATCCTCCCGCCGCTTACACTCTCGTAACCCGCGGGGGATGGGCCGAAATCGCCGGCGTCGGCGCTGCGCGCCGCAAGTCGCTCAACATGCTCGCCGAGGGCAGCGTCATACGTGACCTGGGCCGTGAGCAATACGGCGACAGCGTGTGCGTCATACCCGCCGGCCTGACGATGCCTTACGCCGTCTATCGCTCGGGTTGCGCGCTCACTGTGCCAATCTCCGTGGAGTGACTGCGATGAAGGAGCGTCTGGAATATTTGATGCTCACCTGCCTGACGCCGGTCCATATCGGTTCCGGGGCGGAATATGTGAACGGCGTCGACTTTATCGGGAGCGCCGGTCGCACCTACCTGCTCGAATCGGAACGGGTGCTGGAGAGGCTGCTCGCACTAGGCGAGCTTCCCCGGGATGTCTCCGATCTGAAATCCCGAATCGCGCGGCTGTTTGAGCGCCAATCCCCTGAACCATACGCGACCGGGTGCTTCGACGGAGCGTTTCCGGGCGGCTTTTCGGTTCGCGCAGCGATCCGGGCGGGAAACGGCTGTCCCATGATCCCCGGCTCCTCGCTCAAGGGAGCTCTGCGCACGATGCTGTTCGCCGGGCGCATCGGAGTCGATGGCCCCGATACCGAGCCGAAATCGGATCTCGCGTCCAAACTAGCCGCGTTTGCCCCGAAAGCTGTACCTGGTGCCAAAAGAGTTGCCGAGCCGGTCGAAGAGATGGTCTTTCGGTCTTCTGTTCGGGACGAATTTGCAAACATCAGAAGAGGCGACGCCAAGCGCGATCTCCTGCGCATGCTTTCTCTCTCCGACGCTGTGTTTCCGCCTGACTCCACCCAACTATTAATTACCGCGGCAGTCGGAACCACGCGGCCAACAACCCTCGGCGTCGAAGCGCTCAAGCCCGAATCGAAATCCGTGTTGCGGGCGTGCTTTGACTTCCCCCGCTCGGACAGCTTCTTTACCGAATCGCTCCCTGCGTGGGAGCAGCTCGTCCAGTGGTCGCACCGCCACGCGCTTCATCTCTTGACGACCGACCACGCTTACTTCTCCCCTGGAAATGCACCTAGCCGCGATTGTTCACGGGCGCTTGAGCGCCTCGAAAAACTCGAAGCGCTCATCAAAAAATCGCCCGCCGACACTCTGTTTCTGCGTCTTGGATGGGGTACCGGATGGCGCACGATGACCGGCGACATTCTCAACGCCGACCAGCGAAAAGGTCCGCTTCCCAAGGGCGGGGAGTTCGGACCCAAGACCCGCAAGGTGATTGTCAAAGACGGTTCCGATAATGCCGCGGCCGTCGACGTTCTCGGCTGGATCTCTCTGACGCCCGTCTCTGAAACGAAAGCGCTCCAGACTGGAATTCAACCGCCCCTCCGTCCGGCGCCGGTCTCCGCCCCTGATACTCCGGTCCCTGAAAATCCACCGCTTCAAATCGACGAGTTTTCGCTTGCGGTTGAAAAACTCCAGGTCAAAGACTGGGGACAGCTCGGCAATTTCCACCAGCGAGCGCTCGCCGACCCGGGACGAAAGGACACGCGGCTCGCGGCGCTCGGGTCCAAAATAGCCCAGGTATGGAAGGGCGACCGCCGCCGCCTGCGCGAGGCCGCGGAGAAGTTCCCCGAGCTCGGGCCATACATTCGTACGCGAAGTTAGCGCCGTGGAGAGATGATGCAATGGGCGACTTGTTCTTCGTCACTTCACTCGGAAAGGGCCGGTACGAGGAAACAACCTACCGGCTGGATGACAAAACCGCCCAAACCCGGTTTGCCCCTGCCGCGACGGCGAAGCTCCTTGACCTTGCCGGCGCATGCGCGCTGCTTCTCGCAACTAGAGACGTCGAAAACTCCGATAATTGCCGAAAGTTGTGCGAGGAGCTCCAAGGGCTCGGGTTCACGACGGAAATCATTCCGATCAGTGCGTCCGGCGATCGCCAGGACCTCATGGAAATCCTCAAGGCTCTTGACGAGCGCATCCCCGCCAACGCGCGCCTGTTCCTCGACGTGACCTACGGCCTTCGCCATCTGCCCTTCATGTATCACGCCGCGGTCACCTTCCTGAGCGCGTTAAAGGGAGTGACGCTTAACGGCATCTACTATGGCGCGTTGGAACTGCGAGAGCAGGAAACCGTTCCCCTGATCTCCATCGGGCATACCTTCGATCTGATTGCCTGGTTTCAGGCGCTGCGCACGTTTCGCGAGTCCGGAGACGCCAGCGCGATTGCTCGCTCGTTAAGCGACGAAGTGAAAAGGCTCTTCGCCGAGCAGGTTCGGGATACTGACCTGGCCAGGCTCAAGGATGACGCCAACCGCCTGGCCGACGCTCTCGGCATTGGCCTCCCGCTCGAAGCTGGGATAGAAGCCGGCCGTCTGTGCGACGACGCGGGGCGCCTCGAACGGCAATCGGTGACAGCATTCGCATCGTACCTGGGAGCGGAGATGCTGCGCGCGGCCGTAGAGGGCTGGAAGCTGCCTGCGGCGCAAGACAAGGCGAAGCTCGTTCTGGATCAAAAGGAACTCAAACGCCAAGTCGACTTCGCCGACTGGCTCCTGCAGCGTGGCGACTTGGGAAGCGCGCTCCGGGTGCTTCGCGAGTTGCTCGTCAACGTTGCGCTGATTGCCCTCGGGCGGGCTGGCAATTGGCTCGAGCGCGACTCGCGCGCCTTCGCCGAACGCTATCTGGCTGCACTCGTCGAGCGCTCGAAATCGAAGCTGCTGGCTCGATCCTTCCAAGCGGAGATTGCCGGTGTCTGGTCTTCTGTCGCGGAATTCCGAAATCGTGCGGCCCACTCAGGCATGCTTTCAACCGATGCCCGGGTCTCGCACGACGCGGTGCACGAACGCCTTTGCCGGTGTCGCGAACTGCTCGATCGCACCATGGCACCGTCGCCGCCTGCTGGGGCCGGCCGATTGCTGGTTTCTCCGCTCGGCCTCTCTCCCGGCGTTCTGTTCTCCGCCCTTAAACACGTTAATCCCGACCGGCTACTGGTCATCACTTCCAGAGAAGCCGCCGCCTCGCTGGAAGAGGTCCTCGGTGCCGCAGGCTGTGCAGACATCGAGCCTCGGGTTTTTCAGGTCGAGGACCCACATATGGGCTTTTCCGAGGACCGCAGGCTGTTCGGCTCAAGCCTCGACTCCGACCTGGCCGAATCCGCCGAAGTCGTCGTGAATATCACCGGCGGAACCACCGCCCTCCAATGGCTTGTTGAACGCGTTGCAGAGCGCGCCGTGCGCCTCGGCGTTACTCTGTCGCGGATAGCACTGGTGGATCGCCGCCCACCCGAGGTTCAGCGCAGAGAACCATTTGTTCTCGGTGAACTCATCAAGCTCTCACCCGTGCCAGGCGGGATCGAATGAGGGGACGTTACGTCGACTTCACCGATGAGGAGGGGACTGAAATGGCTTCCCGTCGCGTGGGAACGGGTGTTTGCAACGCTCTAAAAGTGATCCATGTTGGAGTGAACCCTTCGGGCTGGACAGGTCGACGGCCCCGAATTGGACCAGGTCGCAAGGCATTTCTATTTCCGTCTCTCTGGCTGAGTAAACAGCTTTCCGCCTCCACCCTCCAATTTTGCTGAGGGTGGAGCGGAAAGCGTTACGGGTTCCGGATCCGAGGCCGACGCGTCATGCGCCGCGCCGGCCAGCTCTGCTGGCCCAGCGGTGCGCGGCGGCCGCGATCCATTTTTCTTCAAACTCCACCGGTGGAAGATATCCCAACGCGGAGTGCAACCTGCGCCGGTTGTAAACCTCATCGATGAAGCGGGGAAGCCCCGCGACCATGTCATCGAAGGTCTGGTAGTCGCTGAGGTAAACTTCCTCGCATTTGAGCGTCTTCATGAAGCTCTCGGCCTTGCCATTGTCGTATGGGTTGCCGCGCCGACCCATCGAGCCCACCAGCCCATGCGCCGCCAGTTCGCTCCGATAGGGTTGAGCGGCGTACTGCGAGCCACGGTCGGAATGATGAATCAAGCCGGGTGGAGGACGGCGCGCGCTGATCGCGGCGCGCAACGCCGCCAGCGTCAGCCGAGTGTCGATCTGGCGACCCAGTGCATAGCCCACCACCCGCCGCGACCACGCATCGAGGATGACGGCGAGATAGACGAAGCCGCGCGCGATGGCGATGTAGGTGATCTCGGTGTTAGTGCCGATGCAAAACTGACCCAGGGTCGCCGATTGAAAGCTGACCCACCCCGGCGTGGGGTACTCCGAACGGGAGGGCCTCATGCTGGTGGCGGAGGAAGC
>JAJPHN010000046.1 GCA_021325235.1 Terriglobia bacterium
AAAATGCGGGCATGCATTTCTCCGCGTTGCAAGCCTCCCAAAATCATATTTCTCCCGACCCCGATAAACACAACCAGGAAACCGCAAACTTCGTCAAGCGAATCGAGCTAGCCGGCAAACTCGGCATCCCCTACATCGGCACCTGTTCCGGCAAGGACGAAGCGAAGCGCTTCCCGCAGCAGATCGACGACATCGTCCGCGTCTATAACGAAAAATATTTCAAAGCCTGCGAGGCGGCGAAAGTCCGCATCCTCTGGGAGCCTTGGGCCGGCGGACCCAACATCGCCACCGGTCCCGTCGGCTTCGAAGCATTGTTCAAAGCCTTCGGCGATTCACCCTACGTCGGCCTGCAATACGACCCCTCGCATCTCGTCCGCCAGTTCATGGACCCCATCCAAACCGCTCGTGATTTCGTCTCCCACATCTACGACGTCCATCTCAAGGACACCGAAATCTTCTGGCCCATCCTCCGCGCCGGCGGCATCAATCCCGTCAACCAGGCGCACTGGTGGACCTACCGCATCCCCGGCATGGGCTCTATCAACTGGCGCGACTTCTTCAGCGTTCTGCAAGAGGCCGGCTACGACGGCGCTATGAGCGTCGAACAGGAAGATCCGTTCTACGGCGCCGATGATCCTGGGCCCGACTTCAGCCCCGACTTCAAGACCGGCTTCATCATGGCCAAGCGCTACCTGGCGCAATACGTGCCTATGTAAGTCACGGCTTCACGCCGCCCACCTTCGTCCGCACCCGGTACACGCTGCTGCTCGCCGTGATGTAGAGCGTCTTGCCGTCTCCATCGCCCCACGCCACGTTCGCCGCTTTCTCGGGCAGCCGAATCGTGCCCAGATGTTTGCCCTCGGGAGAAAAGATCAGCACGCCTCCCGGTCCCGCACTGTAAACGTTGCCGCTACGGTCCACCTTCATCCCATCCGGCGCGCCCGGCGCAGGGTCTGAAGTCGCATCGAAGAACAGCGTTCCGCTGCCCAGCGTTCCGTCCGCCTTCACCGGATATTTCATCCAAATCTTCTTGGGCTCCGAATTGTCCACATACAAGTACTGCTCGTCCGGCGAAAATGCAATGCCGTTCGGACGCGGCAAATCGCTCACCAACAATTCCAGGTGCGCGTCATCCGGCCCCGCGCCTGCCTTGTGTTCCACCGCGTGCGGAATCCGATATACGCCGTTCACCGTCAACTGCTTTTCCGGGTCGCTATCGCTCTGCGTGCGAAACCCATACGGCGGATCTGTGAAATACAGCGCCCCATCGGATTTGTAAACCAAATCGTTCGGACTATTCAGCCGCTTTTCCCGATATGTCTCGGCCAGCACCGTCACCTCTCCGTGCGGGTCCATCGTCTCCAGCCGATACACGTAGCGCCGCGCATGCCCGGCCACCGTCAATCGCCCCCGCCGGTCGAGCGTCATGCCATTTGACCCCGGCTCCGGCCCGCCATACGGCTTCGATCCTTCATAGCCGCTCGGCTGCAGCCAGATGCTCACTCGATCCCCCGGCGTCCACTTGCGAATGCTGTTGCTCGGAATATCGGCGAACAGCAGATACCCGGCCTGAATCCACACCGGCCCTTCGGTCCACTTGAACCCCGTCGCCACGCGCTCGACCTTCGCCTGCGTCTCAACCAGCGCATCCAGCGCCCCATCGAGCTTGTCAATCCGCCCGCTATCTTCCGAATAAGCCGCCATCGCCGCCGCGCCCAGTACGACCGCCAACCCGACTAACGTTGTCTTCCTCATCACGGCTGGATTGTATAACGCACGCCAAGCGACCACGCAGCAGTTGTCTGTTTCCGAAATACGCGCATTCCAGAAACGAACACTTGCTACCCTGGCGGAGAAGCCAACACCTTTGTTTCTACAACGATGAACCAAGGCGATCAACTTGCGGAGAACCTGACGAGCTATCTCCGCATGATCGAACACATTCTCTCCTTCCTCGGCGAGCTGAAAATCGGCGCCCGTTCGCTCGCCCGTGAAAGCGGCCTTACGATCACCGTAGCGCTGACCCTGGCCCTCGGAATCGGAGCCAATGCCGTCATGTTCAGCCTCGTGCGCGGCGTGCTGCTGCGTCCGCTGGTCAATCGCGACGAGAACAAGCTCATCTACATCCGCCAGAGCGCGCCCGGCGAAGGAGCCGCCAATGCCCTCTTCTCCGTCCCTGAGATCGACGACCTGCGCTCGCGCGTGAAAGCATTCAGCTCCTTCGGCGATTTCTCCACCGTCGGCTTCAGTCTGGTCGGACTCGGCGAACCGCGCTCGGTGAACGCCGGCGTAGTGGGCGGCTCCTACTTCCAGGTCATGGGCCTGCGCCCCGTGCTCGGACGCCTGCTCGATGCGCGCGACGATGGCCCCAATGCCGCCGGGGCCGTGGTGCTGACCTACCGCTTCTGGTCCACTACGCTCAAGAGCGACCCGAGCGTGCTCGGCAAAACCGTCCGGCTCGATTCCTTTCTCGATGCGCGCAGCGCCACCGTGGTGGGCGTGCTCGAACCGTGCGTCCCTTATCCCCAGGAAACCGAAATCATCTCCAACATCGTCACCAGCTCCCATCATCTTTCGGCGACCATGCAAACCAGCCGCATACACCGCATGACCGAACTGTTCGGCAGGCTCGCTCCGGGCGCGACGCTACAAACCGCGCGTACGGAGCTGAGTGCGGTCTACGCGCGCATGACGCGGGACCATCCCGAATCCTATCCGCCTAAAGCTGATTTCAAAATCAGCGCCGTGACGCTGCGCGATCAGCTCACCTCCGGCGCCCGGACCATCCTGCTGGTGCTGATGGCCACCTCTATCCTGATCTTCGTCATCGCCTGCGCCAACGTCGCCAACCTGATTCTCGCGCGCAGTGTGCGCCGCGAAGCCGAGTTGGGAATTCGCGCCGCCCTCGGCGCCAGCACCAGCGCTTTGCGCCGTACCCTGCTCGCCGAAAGCCTGCTGCTGTGTGTCGCCGGCGCGGCTCTCGGAATCCTGATCGCCCGGCCCATGGTCGCTGTCCTGGCGCGTTACATGTCTCAATATTCGGTGCGCGCCCTCGACCTCGCCGTCGATTCCAGCATGCTCTGGGTAGGCGCGGCTCTGGCCGTCGTCGCCGCCGCTCTGCTGGCCTTCGTTCCTCGTCTGCCCTCCTCCGGTGGCGCCCAGGCCTTCGGCCTCGCCAACGGCAGCGCCCGCATCACCAGCGTCGCCAATCGCAAATTGAGGATCTTCACCATCGTTCAGGTGGCCGCCTCTTTCGTGCTCATCGCCTCCGCCGGCGCCGCCGTCAAAACTCTGCTCTCCCTCGAAGCCGCGCAGACCGGTCTGGACATGCGCAACGTGCTCGCTGTCGACGTGCCCATCGTGCATCTGGGAAAGACGCCCAGCCAGGTGGTGGGGTTCTACCGCGATGCCTCGGAGCGCATCCGCCAAATGCCCGGCGTGCAGAACGTTTCCATCGGCACCGCCGTTCCCTGGCGCGACGATGCCTCCACCTTCGCACTCGAGTTTGGCGTTGACGGGCACGTTCCGGCGCCCAACGAAGAACGTCCGCGCGCCATGGTTCGCATCGTCTCACCCGCCTTCTTCGCCACCCTCGGCCTGCCGATGATCGAAGGCCGCGATTTTAACGATGGCGACCGTCAGGGCGCCGAAGGCGTCGCCATCGTCAGCCAGAGCATTGCGCTACGCATGTTCCCCAACGGCAATGCGCTCAACCACCATGTCATGTGGACCGACCCGGTCCTCAAGCTCATCCCCATGATGAACATCCAGCCCTTGCGCGTTGTGGGCGTGGTGCCCGACCTGGACGACTCCAATATTATTCCCAAGCCCACCATGACCCTCTATCGTCCCTTCGATCAGGAGCAAATTATGGGAGGCGGGCGTCTGTTCGTTCACGTCAACTCGAATCCGTATGCCCTGGTGAAACCGATCACCAGTATGCTGCGCAACATGTCCGCGGACCAGCCGGTCGAACATGCCGCCACCCTCGAAGACGTCCGCGCCCAAGTACTCTCCCCCGACCGGCTCAACGCAATAGTATTCGGCGCGTTCGCCGGAGTGGCGCTGCTGATCGCCGTCGTCGGCGTGGCCGGCGTGCTGGCCTTCTCTGTCAGTGGCCGCACGCGCGAGTTCGGCATACGGCTGGCCGTTGGATCTCAGCCGCGCCGTCTGCTCCTGCGTGTGATCACCGAAGGCGCCGCCATCGCCGTCGCTGGACTCGTTGTCGGCTTGCTCTGCGGCTACGGATTGGCTCAATTGGCCGGCAGTTTCCTTGGAGACTTGAAGATGCCTGGCCTGCTGCCCGTAATCAGCTCCGCTATTATCCTGCTGCTGGCAGCCGTCATCGCCTCCCTGATTCCCGCCGCCCGCGCCGCCCGCGTGGACGTCATTCAGGCCCTGCGCACCGAATAAGCAGCCGGCGCCGCCGTGCAGTCGTGCTCACGCTCTGATTCAATGGTAGTGTCCGACTACCTCCAGGCCCAACAGATCCCTGGCTTCGCGCATCCCCTATGGCATTGACACAAAAACCGCTCCGCATACCAGACCTGCGGGCGATGAAAACACGCGGCGAAAAGATCACCATGCTCACCGCTTACGACGCCACCATGGCAGCGCTGTTCGACCGCGCCGGCATGGACGTCCTCCTCATAGGGGATTCGCTCGGTATGACCATTCTCGGCCATCCCAATACCCTGCAAGTTACGCTCGAGGACGTCATACGCCACACCCAGGCCGTTCGCCGCGGCGCCGCCCGCGCGCTCCTGGTCGCCGACATGCCCTTTCTCACCTATCAGGTCAGCGTCCCGGAAGCCGTCCGCAATGCCGGCCGCTTGTTGCAGGAAGGCGGAGCCGCCGCCGTCAAGCTCGAAGGCGGCGAACCCGTGTTGGACGTGGTGGAGCGCCTCGTGTCGCTCGGCATCCCGGTCATGGGTCATCTCGGCCTGCTCCCGCAATCCGTCCATCAGCAGGGAGGCTTCAAGCGCCAGGCAACCACCGAGCGCGCACGCAAGCAACTCTTAGCAGACGCCGCGGCGCTCGAAAATGCCGGCGCCTGTGCCGTAGTTCTCGAGTGCATTCCTTCCGATCTCGCCCAGGAAACATCGGCCGCCTTGAAGATCCCCACCATCGGCATCGGGTCAGGCCCGCACTGCGACGGCCAGGTGCTGGTCAGCTACGATCTGCTGGGCTTGACCGCCGAAGCGCCGCCCTTCGCCAGGCAATACGCCGACCTCGGCAATACCATCCTCGCCGCAGTCCGCGCCTATTATGACGACGTCAAGCAAGGGGGCTTTCCGCGCGATCGAGCGGCCAATGCTTGAAGTCGTCGCATCCATTGCCAACCTGCGCGAACGTCTGCTCCCCATGCGGCGCGCCGGAAAAAGCATCGGCCTGGTACCCACCATGGGCGCCCTGCATGCCGGCCACCGCCGCCTCATCGAACGCGCGCGCCAGCAAAACAGCGCCGTCGTCGTCAGCATCTTCGTCAACCCTCTGCAATTCGATCGCAACGAAGACCTCGCACGTTATCCCAGGCCGCTCGACGACGATCTCACATGCTGCCGGGAGCTGCACGTCGACTTCGTCTTCACTCCCAGCGCCGCCGAGATGTATCCGCACGAGCAGCTTGCCATCGTCGATGTGCCGCAGCTCAGCGAACACTTATGCGGCGCTCACAGGCCGGGACATTTCCGCGGCGTCGCCACCGTGGTCATGAAGCTGTTCCAGATCGTCCAGCCCGAACGCGCCTATTTCGGCGAAAAAGATGCGCAGCAGCTCGCCATCATTCAACGCATGGTCGAGGATTTGAATCTTCCGCTGACTATCGTTCCAGTAGCAACCGTTCGGGAACCGGACGGACTCGCGCTGAGTTCCCGCAACCGGCATCTGAACGAAGAGCAACGCCAGCTCGCCGCTATTCTGCCCACAGCGCTCCAAGCCGCGCGAGCACGCATCCAGTCGGGTGAGCGATCCGCCCACGTCATTCAAACTGCCGTTGCGCCGCTGTTTGACCGCCATCCCGGTCTAAGGCTTGAATACTTCTCGCTCGTCGATCCACAAACCCTCGCCCCGGTCTCATACATCGATCGACCCGTGCTGATTGCGGCCGCGCTCTGGATCGGCTCGACAAGGCTGATCGACAACCTGACCGTCAGCCCAATCGAGAACGGCCAGCCGCCGTTATCCTCTCCTCGCACCTCTACGGCGACCGAAGCGCCGCCAGCGAAATTGCGTTCGCCATAGCGGCATAGCCGCCGGGCGACGGATGCAGATGATCTCCGCAATCGAAAGCGGGCCGCAAGCGCTCGGGATGCGCGGGATCTCGCATCACCTTGTCGAAATCGATTACCGCGTCGAAATGGCCTGGCGCTCGAATCCAGGCGTTCACCGCCTGCCGGTCTCGCTCGCTCGCCGCGTCTGGATGATAGTAGTCGGAGCCCTCGTACGGCAGAATCGTGCCGCCCAGAACGCGCAGCTTCTCCGCATGGGCGCGCACTACGATCTGTTCGTAGGCCGCAAGGATATGTTCGACCAGCGCGGCGTGTTCGGCGGCGCTCGCCGGCTTTGTGCGCGCGAGTCCGCCCAAATCGTTTACTCCCTCCAACACGATCACCTCCCGAACCCCGGCCTGCGCCAGCACGTCCCGGTCCAAACGCGCCAGGGCATTGGGGCCTAGGCCATCGGTGAGCAGATGATTCCCGCCGATCCCTTCATTCACAACACCGGCGTTCCGCATACCCGCGCTCTGCAGCCTGCGCGCCAAAACATCCGGCCACCGGTCATTGCCGTTTGCAGTCGAGCCATGTCCATCCGTAATCGAATCGCCCAAAGCGACAATCGAGAAAGCGCCCGCCGCCGCTGCCACATCAACGCCTGAGAGTTGATACCAGTGTTCGACCTTTCTCGCGTTCGGCAGATCGGCGGCCGAGACCAGGTCGCCATGCGCCACGTACGACGTCGCGCGCGAACCGGGATGACCGGTCTGCTGCGCGGGAGGTTCATCGAAATGAATGCTGATCGTAAGGTCGCTTCCCGCTGCGAGCGGATATTCGAGCGGATCCGAAACATACTCGGCGCCCGCCGGGATCACCACATCCGGCTCGCGCGCGAACGCCAGCGCTTTATCCGTTGCCGGATCGATCGCCGCCGACGCATTCGAAATCGGGTGTGCCACGTGCACGGAAGTCAGGTGCAGCGGCGCGGGCCCAAACGCGTTGGAAACGTGCACGCGTAACGTCTGCCCGCCCGCCGACAGGTGCACCACCTGCCGCAGCGTCGCGTCCCGCAGATCCTCCGGCGCAAGCGCATTCTCCGCTTCAGGCACTTGCTGCGCCGACCCCCAGGAACCAATCCACGTCACGCTCTGCCCTTCACCCCAGCCACGCGCGCCCACCAGCGCCAGCGCCGCCGCACATACTGCTACGTTTCTTTTCCACATGGCTTCTATAGGCAACTAGCCCTTATCCCCCTTTCACTCCCTTCGGCAGCGTCTCTAAAAACGCCCTTGCCACCGGCGTCTTCACGCCCCAAAAATCCTCGGGCGTCACCAGCGCCTCCAGCTTCCCCCGATCCAACACAGCAATCTTGGTCCCAATCGTCAGCGCCTCCAGCAAATCGTGCGTCACAAACACCGCCGCCACCTCATACTTCCGCCGCAGCTCCAAAAACTGCTGCTGCATCTCATGCCGCGTCACCGGGTCCAGCGCCCCGAACGGCTCGTCGAATAACAGCAGCCGCGCCCCCGCCGCTAACGCCCGCGCCACCGCCACCCGCTGCCGCTGCCCGCCCGACAACTCGTGCGGCCGCCGCGCGCCCATCCCGCCGCTCAATCCCACCTGCTCCAGCAGTTCGCCCGCCTTCTCCCGCTGCTTCGCCGCCGGCCACCTCAGCAACCGCGGCACCAGCGCCACGTTCTGCTCCACCGTCCAATGCGGCAGCAGCCCAAACTCCTGGATCACATACCCGATCCCGCGCCGCAGCGCAATCGCATCCATCGCCCGCGTGTCCCGGCCGTCCAGGAAAATCGTCCCCGCCGTCGGCTCCAGCAGCCGGTTGATCAGCCGCAGCGCCGTCGTCTTCCCTGACCCGCTGCGCCCCAGCAGCACCAACGTCTCTCCCAACTCGACATCCACCGTCAACCGCTCTAAAATTGCCCGCCCCTCCACACTGTAGGAGACATCACGAAACGAAAGGTACCCGAGTCCGTCGCCCATACAAGTCAACTACACCGTGTCCTATAATAGAAGTTAGGTTCTTTCCCACGCCGACACATTCTGTGGCCCGCTTTTATCTTCCCTACCATTGCTTTGCTAAATTTAATAGATTCCAGCCACTACATCTTGGGAATTACTGAGTAGTACTACATGCCTTATCAGATTCAGCCTCTGAAAGAGTTCTTGGTTCGTCCTGCGCTTCCAGCCGCGCTCAGCCGCCTCTCTGAGATCGCCTACAACCTGCTGTGGAGTTGGGACCATACGATCCGGTCGCTGTTCCGGCGCCTCGATCCCGCCCTCTGGAAAGAGTGCAACCACAATCCCATCCAGCTCCTGGGCCGGATTCCGCAGGAAAAGCTCGACCGCGCCGCTGCCGACCCGCGCTTTCTTCTCCTCTATAGGCGCGCCTGTGAACGCCACGATAGCTATCTCCACACCGCCCCGCCCACCGACGACACGCCCCAGATCGCCTACTTCTCCATGGAGTACGGCCTGCTCGACTGCATGCAGATCTACTCCGGCGGCCTCGGCCTGCTCTCGGGCGACCATCTCAAGGCCGCCAGCGATCACGATTTCGCCTTGACCGGCGTCGGCCTGCTCTACCAGCGCGGTTATCTGCAACAGTCGCTCAATCCCGACGGCTGGCAGCAGGAACGCACCCCCCTCAACGACTTCTATACTCTGCCCGTCCGCCCCTGTCTCGATGAACAGGGCGAGCAGATCGAAGTCACTGTCACGCTCCCCACCGGCGAAGTCTTCATCAACGTCTGGCACATCGACGTCGGCCGCGTAAAACTCTACCTGCTCGACACCAACACGCCCAAGAACCGCTCTCACGACAACCGCGAAATTACCGACCAGCTCTACGGCGGCGACATTCACAAACGCATTCGCCAGGAAATCGTGCTCGGCATCGGCGGCCTGCGCGCCTTGAAGAAACTCGGCATCAAGCCCACCGTCCACCACATGAACGAAGGACACTCCGCCTTCCTCGCCATCGAGCGCGTCCGCATTCTCATGCAGGAAAACGGCCTCGCCTTCGATCAGGCGCTCGAGGCCACCCGTCTCAGCAACGTCTTCACCACGCACACCTCCGTTCCCGCCGGCATCGACCTGTTCGATTCCGGCCTGGTCTACGACTACTTCCGCCAATACTGCGAACAGGCCCGCTTCCCCTTCGAATATCTCCTCACGCTCGGCAGAAAGAATCTTCAGGACCCCTCCGAGCGCTTCTCCATGGCCGTGCTCGCGCTCAAAACATCGGCTTTTCGCAACGCCGTCAGCGTGCTGCATCGCGCCGTCTCGCAGGAAATGTTCCAGGACCTCTGGCCCCGCCTCCCGATTCCCGAAGTGCCCATCACTTCCGTCACCAACGGCGTCCACACTCCTACCTGGATCAACGGCGATCTCGCCGCCCTCTACGATCAGTACCTGCAGCCCGATTGGCGCGAGCGCCTCGAAGAAGCCAAAATGTGGGAGCTCGTCCACGAAATCCCCAACCAGGAACTCTGGGAAATGCACCGCAAGCGCAAGCGCCGCATGGTCACCTTCGTGCGCGAGCGCGCCGTCAACTCCGCCGTGCAGCGCAAAGCCTCGGCGGCCGAAATCCGCCGCCTCCAGGAAGTCCTCGAACCCGAAGTCTTCACCATCGGCTTTGCGCGCCGCTTCGCTACCTATAAGCGCGCCACGCTGCTGTTCCGCGACGTCGCTCGCCTCAAACGCATCCTCAACAGCACCAAGATGCCGGTGCAGATCGTCATCGCCGGCAAGGCCCATCCCAAGGACCATCCCGGCAAAACCTTGATCCGCGAAATCGTCAATCTCTCGCGTGATCCCGAAATTTCAAAGCGCCTCATCTTCGTCGAAGACTACGGCATTCAAGTCGCGCGCGAAATGGTCCAGGGCGTCGACCTCTGGCTCAACAATCCGCGCCGCGGCGAAGAGGCCTGCGGCACCAGCGGCATGAAAGCCTCGATGAATGGCGTCCTCAACTTCAGCGTCCTCGATGGCTGGTTCGACGAAGCCTTCGAGCTCTCCGGCGGCTGGGCCATCGGCGACCGCATGCCTTATTCCGAAGACCAGGACGACATGCACGCCAGCGCCATGTACTCCACTCTCGAAAACGAAATCGTCCCGCTCTTCTACCAGCACTCCGAACAGGAAAACATCCCCGTCGAGTGGGTCCGCCGCATGAAAAAATGCATGGCCCACATCACGCCCCGCTTTAGCTGCGGCCGTATGGTCGCCGAGTATATGTCGGAGCTCTATGAACCCGCCCACAAACTATGGTGCAGCGTCTCGAAACACAACTTCGATGCCGCCCGCCAGAAGAGCCTGTGGGATGCGCGCATGAATGAAAACTGGCACCTCATCCGCTTCCTCGATCTCGGCGAAGGCCCGGGCGATCACGTCATGAGCGGCTCCGCCGTGCCGCTGCGCGCCACTGTCGATCTTGCCGGGCTGAAAAAATCCGAGGTGCGCGTCGAAGCCGTCATCGGTCAAATTGGTGTCACTGGCGAACTCCAGGGTACCTATGCCCTGCCCCTCGTTCCCGTCGAAGAGCGTGGCAGCGCTGTCGTCTTCGCCAATGAATTCACGGTCCAGCAAACCGGGCGCGTCGGCTACTCTGTTCGCATCAGTCCCAACCATTTCGATAATCCCCTGACACGCCCCTGCAATGCATTGCTCAAATGGGTTTCTGACTAGCACTATTTAGTACTAAGGCTTAGGACTAAAAATCGAGGGCACACACTGGCGCGGGAAGCAAATTCGTGGTACATACTATCTAGGTGCAGGCGGGCTATCTGCTACCAATCCTTCCGGCCAACCAGACTCCCGCCCTCTCTTAACCGAGACTTCCAGCGCTACCGAGCAAGTTTCTTCAGAACGTACTGGAACAGCACTTTACGTACGTCCAGTTTGCAATATTCGTCCGCTCTCACTGCGGCCGCACTCCACTGGACTCGAGCAAGGAGTCGATCAACGACATATGGACGGAGATCGCAAATACAGGCAAAACGGCTATCAAGACTCGGACCGCAGGTCTGAACCCTACCGCTCCGAGCGGCCGCGGCAATCCGGCCCCAGGCCTCCCCTCGATATCACGGGGCCGAAGCTTCCGCGCCTGGTGCAAAACATAGTTGCCTCCCGATGTTTTAGTTGCGCGGTCACCCTGCCGCCCGACATAGACTTCAAGGGCAACTGCCCCAAATGCGGCGCCGCCCTTCACTGCTGCAAGCAATGCACCCACTTTGATTCCTCCACGCGCTTCCAATGCATCAAGCCCATCACTGCCCGCGTCCCCATCAAGGATCAGGCCAATACCTGCGAGCTGTTTTCCCCGCGCGTGACCGTCGCCCGTGACGCTCTGCCCGCCGCCGTCATCAAGAACGGCGACCACAACGCCGTGCAAACCCCGCGCAATGCCACCGACGCGCGCGCCGCATTCGACAGCTTGTTCAAAAAATAGCTCCCCCCGGCCCATCTACGACTGAATGGCAGCTCCGAAAATCAAGAAGAAAGCGACTGCTGCCAAGTCGTCGCCCATGCCTCGCCAGGCCGCCATTCCCTGCCTCGTCCTGGTCGCCCTAATCTTGCTCATCGTGGGCCTGATTTTCTTCTTCGCGCTCCGCAGCACTACCTGACTGCTTCGCATGAGAACTGACGGAAGAGAACCGAACCAACTCCGCCCAACCAGCATCACGCCCGATTACCTGCTCACCGCCGAAGGCTCCGTGCTGATCGAGGCCGGCAACACGCGCGTGCTCTGCGCCGCTACCATCGAAGACACCGTGCCCTCTTTCCTGCGCGGCAGCGGCAAAGGCTGGGTCACAGCCGAGTATTCCATGCTCCCGCGCGCCACCATCACGCGCACTCCGCGTGAAATCGCCAAAGGCCGCCCCTCCGGCCGCACCCACGAAATCCAGCGCCTCATCGGCCGCTCGCTCCGCGCGGTCGTCGATCTCACCGCTCTCGGCGAACGTAGCATCATCGTCGATTGCGATGTCCTCCAGGCCGATGGCGGCACCCGCACCGCCGCCATCACCGGCGCTTACGTCGCCCTCGCCATCGCGCTCGGCACGCTGGTCGAATTCAAAGTTCTCCCCAGATCGCCGCTCCTCGATTCCGTCGCCGCCACCAGCGTCGGCATCGTCGCCGGCGTCCCCATGCTCGACCTCGCCTATGCAGAGGACTCCCGCGCCGACGTCGACATGAACGTCGTCATGACCGGCGCCAATCAATTTGTCGAGCTGCAGGCCACCGCCGAACACACCCCCTTCAGCGACGATCAGTTGGCCACGCTCCTCTCGCTCGCCCGCGGCGGTCTCGCCGAGCTCGTTTCGCTGCAACAACAAACGCTCGCCGCCCGCGCCGCGCGATGATCCTCTACGCCTGCTCTTCGAATCCCGGCAAGTTGAAGGAATTTGCGCTGCTCTCGCCTGCCCTTCCCGTCGCGCCGCTCCCCGGTCTCGCCAGCATTCCTCCGCCCGAGGAAACCGGCGCCTCCTTTGAAGAAAACGCCCGCCTCAAAGCCGCCTATTATTCCTCCTTCACGCGCGAGCTGGTCTTTGCCGACGATTCCGGCCTTGAAGTGGATGCGCTCTCCGGCGCTCCCGGCGTCCATTCCGCCCGCTACGCCGGCCCACACGCCAACGATGAGGAAAACAACGCCTTGCTCCTGCGCCAGCTCTCGCCGCACACCCGCCGTTCCGCCCGCTTCGTATGCGTCCTCGCACTCGCCCGCTGCGGTTGCGTGCTTCAAACCTTCCGTGGCTCGGTCGAAGGCGAGATTCTTCCCGCTCCCCGCGGCAGCAACGGCTTCGGTTACGACCCGCTCTTCTTCTATCCACCCTCCGGATGCTCCTTCGCCGAACTTCTCCCCGAGCAAAAATTCGCCGTCAGCCACCGCGGCATCGCCCTGCGCTCACTGGTTCGCTACTTATCACAAGAGAATTTCGAAGCTATTTGAACTTCTATCTAGAGGCGTTTAGGTCCGATAAGATAGAAGCATGAGCGCACAGGGCGTTTGGTGCCCGTTGTGCGCGGTTAAAATAGTGCATAGACACTTACTCCACGACGGCCAAATTCGCGAAACCACCGAACTTTTGCTCGCGCCCGGTCAGGTCGGTTTCCTGAACGGCTGGGGAATTTTCACCACTCTGCGCGTCGCCGAAGGCGTCTTATTCGCCTTCGACCGCCATTACCAGCGCATGCAGCGCGATGCCGCCCGCCTCCGCGTTCCCTTCCACTTCTCTCCGTCTGAGCTCGAAGCTACGCTGCTGTCTTTAGTCGATGCCAATCGCGCCTTCAACGCCACTCTGCGCGTCGCCATGGTGCGCAATCGCGGCGGCCTGTTCGAAGCCCCGCAGCTCACACGCGACGTGGATCTGATCGCCTTCACCGCCGACCTTACAGCCTGGCACGAAAGCGTCAAGCTGTCCTATGTGCCCCATGGCCGCTACGCTGCCTGGCCCTACGCCGGAACCAAGCTCACCTCCTGGGCCCACAATCTCACCTGGTACGAACAGGCGCACGAAGACGGCTTCGATGAAGTCATTCTGCTCAACGAGCACGCTCAGGTCAGCGAATGCACCTCGGCGAATATATTTATCATCCAGGGGAAAAACGTCTGGACTCCGCCGGTCCAAAGTTCCGGTTGCCTGCCGGGAGTTACTCGCGCCATCCTGCTCGAAGAAATTCGACTCTCCGGGCTCAACATAGCCGAACGGGAATTGACTCCATCCGACTTAGAACAAAGCGACCAGGTCTTTATAACTTCCACTACCCGCGACCTGATTCCCGTGCTTGAAATAGATCATCAGCCGCTGCCGCAGCAACGCCTGGCCCTGAAACGCTTACAAGACGCCTTTCATGCCTACCGGTTGAGATACATTGTCGCCCACAGGCGTCACAAAGAGGTCCTTGCCGTATGAAGCCCAGCGCCATCGCTTGCCCCTACTGCAGCAGCACCAGCCTGCGCCGCTCGCGCCGCGCCTCCTGGCTCGAGCTATTGCCGATGCTGATCGGCAGTTATCCGTTCCGCTGCCTCGATTGCAACCAGCGGTCTTGGATCAGTATCTGGCTTTTCTCGCGCCTGAGATACGCTAAGTGCCCTAAGTGCCTCGGCCTCGAACTGACTCCCTGGTCCCATCGCCATTACCGCCTCGGCTTTTGGCGTAACTTACTTTCTACTTTCGGCGCGCACCGTTACCGCTGCGCCGCCTGCCGCTATTATTTCCTCAGTTTCCGGCCTACTTGCGAAACCGTCCCGGCGAGTGAAGCAACGGTCGCAACCGACGTCGCTCTACACGAAGTCGAAGTAGTCACCGAAAATAACACCGGCCGCTAGGCGCTGCTTCCCACCGCCGGCGACACTGCGCTCTTCTGTCTCGACAGCACCAGCAGGCATCCCACCTGTTCGCCCAACGTGCTCAACAGCTCCATGTCCGCGCCTGAATGGATGCGCGCTTCCCGGTGCTGCACATTGATTACGCCCACCGACTTGTTTTGTGAAATGATCGGCGCCGACAAGAACGCCTCAAACCGGTCCTGCGGCAGGTCCTTGAAGAACTTGAAGCGCGAATCGTTATACGCCTCGCGCGAAATCGCGAGCAACCGCCGCTCGCGCGCCACCCAGCCCGTCAAACCTTCGCTCAACCGCAGCCGCACCCGCCCCAAATTCTTCCGGTTCGGCTCATTCGACGCATACAGAACCAGTTCGTCTTCTTCGATCAGATAGATCAGACACGAATCGCATTCCAGGAAATCGCCCACTAGGTTCACGATCTCCTGTAATACGTCATCCAGCTCTATGTCCCGGGTCATAAGCCGGCTTACACGTTGAAAAAGCCGCAGTTGCTGCTCGGCTCGCTCCAACCGTAATTCCAAATCCCGGGTCTTGGACACCGACCCTATTATCACAAAGAATTGTCTCGATGAGATATTAAGCTCCGGGGATCTACTATTCCGGTGGATGTACGCTGACGTCTTCGACGGAGTAGTACGATGAATGGAGCGTTTTGAGGAGACCCCCTTCGCATGTGGAGTAAACGAAAAGAAGACGAACTGCCGCAGAGGCCCGAGAGATCCGTTGGCCCGCCAGCACATTCCCCGGCGCCCCTGGAACCACAGAGGAGAGAAACAAATACCATGTCATCGCCAGCCAGAAATTTTGATCCGGAACCCGGTTCCGTCCGCAGCGGTTCTGCCGCCTTAGGAAAGAACGTCACCGTAAAAGGCCAGATCTTTGCGCGTGAAGATTTAACCATCGACGGAGAAGTCGAGGGCACGGTCGAGTGCCACGAACACCGTCTCACCATAGGCCCCAACGCCCGTGTGCAGGCCGGTCTCAAAGCTCGCGAGATCATCATCCAGGGCTCGATCCAGGGCAACGTGGACGCCACCGACAAGATCGACATCAAGAAAGAAGCCAAGCTCGTCGGCGATATCAAAACCAGCCGCATCGTCATCGAAGACGGCGCTTATTTCAAGGGCAGCATCGATATCTCGAAGCCCACGGCCGCCAAGCCGGCGCCGCAACCCGCGCCCGCAGTATCGCAGCAGCCTTTGTCTCAGCCCGCCGTCGCGACGCCCGCCCCGGTCGCCGCGGGCTCCGTCAAGTAACAGTTTCCCTTTGAAGAGAGGCCGCCCCATGCCGTGCCGCACCCGGCCTCTCACTTATTCCCTCTCATGAGATTCGGTGTCGCCAACGAAGCGCCTGCCAAGTCGTCTTTGAAAGACATACCGCCCTCCCTCACGCGCCATAGCAGCGGCTTCGATCAATTCTGCGGCTTCCTCCGTGCCTCCGAAGGCCTGTCCATCCTCGATATGTCCGGCGCGAGCCAAGCCAACATCACCTTCATCACCGGCCTCGGCCATCGCATCTCCTCCGATGACATCGTCGGCACCATGCAGCAATGCTTCGGAGCCGATTTCATGGACAATCAGCAAGCCGCCAGCAACGCCCAGCGCTTCATCGAACAAACGCTCACCTTCCCCGACCAGTCCTTCGACGGCGCGCTCGTCTGGGACGCCCTGCAATTCCTCGTCTCGCCTGTCCTTGAGGAAACCGTCGCCCAGCTCCTGCGCGTCATGCGCCCCGGCGGCCTCATGCTGCTCTTCTTCAACGCCGACGAAAAAGCCAACCGCACGCCCGTCTACAACTACCGCATCCAGGATCAAAAGACCCTGCTGCAAACCCCGCGCAGCGGCTACCAGCGCAGCCAGCACTTCAACAACCGCATGCTCGAGCGCCTCTTTGAGCGCGCCGCCTCCGTCAAATTCTTCCTCACCCGCGACCACCTCCGCGAAATGATCGTCCGCCGCTGATTCATCTCTTCTTCCCCGCCCCCTACAATAAAGTCTTCAGGAGCCCCTATTGGCATTAGAAGACGAACTCTTGCGCCAGCGCCACGACCGCATCGCGCAAATCCAGCAGCTCGGTTTTTCCCCCTACGGCCACGCCTTCGAAACGAGTCATAGCATCCCAGAGGTTCGCGCCCTATGCGCCGGCAAGAAACCTGAAGAACTCGACCCACCCATAGACGTTCGCATTGCCGGGCGCATCCAGAGCATTCGCCGCATGGGCAAAGCGGGTTTCCTCCATCTGCTGCAGGACGGCGAAAAACTCCAGATCTACATCAAGAAAGGCGCGGTGCCCGAGTCCACTTACAAGCTCTACGAACTTTTGGACATCGGCGATATCATCGGCGCAAGCGGACGTCTATTTTGCACGAAAACGGGCGAGTTGACGGTGCAGGTTACAGAGCTCTTCTTCCTCTCCAAGATCATGCTCGCCCTCCCGGAAAAGTGGCACGGTCTCGAAGACATCGAAACCCGCTACCGCCAGCGCTACCTCGACCTCATCGCCAATCCCGATGTCCGCCGCATCTTCCTCACGCGCGCAAACATCATCCGCTCCCTGCGCCGCCAGCTCGACGCCCGCGGCTTCCTCGAAGTCGAAACGCCCATGATGCAGCCGCTCTACGGCGGCGCCGTCGCCCGCCCGTTCGTCACCCACCACAACACGCTCGACCTCGACCTTTACCTCCGCATCGCCCCCGAGCTCTACCTCAAACGCCTGCTCGTCGGCGGCCTCGAGCGCGTCTACGAAATCAATCGCAACTTTCGAAACGAAGGCATCTCGACGCACCACAACCCCGAATTCACCATGCTCGAGTTCTATCAAGCCTACGCCGACTACCGCGTCATGATGCAGCTCTCCGAAGATCTGCTGCGCCAGGTCGCCATCGACGCCACCGGCTCGCCCCAGATCACCTACCAGGGCCGCGCCGTCGATTTCACCCGCCTGCGTCGCCTGTCCATGCGCGAGGCCGTCATCGAATTCTGGCCCGATGCCGCCAAGCCGTCCCTCGACAACGTCAGAGATCCCGAATGGCTCCTGCGCCACTCGAAAGAAACCACCCCCGGCACCGCGCTCGTCGATCTCTTTGAAACCCACGCCGAGCCCCGCCTGATCGACCCTACCGCCATCTACGATTTCCCGCTCGAGATCTCGCCGCTTTCTAAAAACAAACCCGGCGACCCCGACCTCGTCGAGCGCTTCGAGATCTTCGCCGGCGGCCTCGAAATCGGCAACGCCTTCACCGAACTCAACGATCCCCAGGAGCAGCGCCGCCGCTTCGAACTGCAGCTGGCGCGCAAAGCCGGCGGCGACCAGGAAGCGCACGTCATGGACGAAGACTACATCCGCGCCCTCAGCTACGGCATGCCGCCCGCCGGCGGCGAAGGCATCGGCATCGATCGCCTCACCATGCTGCTCACCGATTCGAAATCCATTCGCGACGTGATCCTGTTTCCGCTCCTGCGCCCCGAAGGCGAAATCGGCTTGGTCGATAAACTCCGCCAACTCGCGCCCACGCCCGCCGCTGCCGGCCTCTCCTGATGCCCCGCCCCGCTACTGGAAGCCCACGTGTCCCGTTTTGAATGGATGGTCGCGCTGCGCTATCTACGCGCCAAGCGTAAGCAAACCGTCATCTCCATCATCACCGTCATCTCCATCCTCGGCGTCGCTGCCGGCGTCGCCGCGCTCATCATCGCGCTTGCCATCAACAACGGCTTTCAAAGCACCCTGCAGTCCAGCCTCCTCAGCGCCACCGCCCACGTCAGCATTCTCGAGCGCAACCCCGAATTCGGCATCGAGCATTGGGAGCAGCTCATCCCCAAACTTCGCCGCCTCCCGCACGTCCTCAGCGCCACGCCCGGCCTCTACGGCCAAGTCGCTATCAAAGGTCCGCTCGTCGGCTCAGGCGCTGTGCTCAAGGGCGTTCCCCTCGGCCCCGGCGCGTCCACGCCCGAACTCCTGCGCCATCTCAAATCCGGCTCGCTCGCCTCGTTTGAAACTCGCGCCGGCGAATCCGGAATCGTCCTCGGCTCGCGCCTTGCCGATCAAACCGGCCTCGTCCTCCACAGCCCCGTCACCGTCATCAGCTATCAAGGCCAGCTCACCCCGCTCGGCGTCGTCCCCAGCCTCTTCCATTTCCGCGTCGCCGGCATCTTCGAATCCGGCCTCTACGATCTTGATTCCACCTGGGCCTTCACGTCCCTTTCCGCCGCCCAGCGCGTCCTCGATCTCGACGATGTCGTCAACACCATCGAACTCCGCCTCGACAACATCTTCGAAGCCCCAAGGGTCGCCCGCCAGGCGGAAGCCATCACCGGGCCGCACCTCATCGCCAGCACCTGGATGGATCAGAATCGCTCGCTGCTCAACGCGCTCCGGCTCGAAAAACTCGTCAGCCTCATCACCGTCAGCCTCATCGAGCTCGTCGCCGCCCTCAATATCCTGGTCGTGCTTGTCATGCTCGTCATGGAGAAACACCGCGACGTCGCCATTCTCATGTCCATGGGCGCGCGCCGCCGGCAAGTGCAGCGCATCTTCGTGCTGCAAGGACTCATCATCGGCGCGCTCGGCTGCGCCCTCGGCCTCACCGCCGGCTACTCAGTCACCGCGTTGTTCAACCATTACCGCTGGCTCAAGCTCGACGAGCAGATCTACGCTCTCAGCTACGTCCCGTTTCAAAGCCACTGGACCGACGGCCTCTGGGTCGCCGCCCTCGCTCTCCTCACCAGCTTCATCGCCACGCTGCACCCTTCCCGCAACGCCTCCCGCGTCGCCCCCGCCGAGGCGCTGCGTTATGAATGATGCCGCCGTCTCGGCGCCAGGCTTCGCTTACGGCCGGTACGCAAAATCCCACACCAGCAAATCCACTTCCCCGTTCTCCTGATCGTCTGAATATTCGACCAAGGCGTACTCTCCCGGCGTCAGCGCCTTCTCCGGCCAGACGCGAAATAACCCCGCGTCGAGCTGCTGCTGAAACGCCTCCATCTGCTTGCGTTCCTCGATGTTCTGCTTCGTCACCGGAACGATCGAGATGTTTTCCACCAGCCGCACATTCTTCTTCGGCGTCAAACTGATAATTCCGAACCGCTCCTGCTTCGCCAGCCGCAAAAAGAAGCTCGGCCGCTCGTCGCTCACCACGAACTTTGAATGCTCGCCCTGAATCACCACCGATGCCTTCCCCGGCACAATCGGCACGGGCGACAGTACCTGCAGCGTCTTCCGCTTCTTGCTCGTGATCACCTGGTAGTCGGCCGAGGGCAGCGCCTTGATCTGCTCCCCAACTTTGTAATAGGCGCCCGTGTCCATGGGAATCGAGGCAATCTCCCGCCGCTGCTCGCGCTCGGCCTTGTCTTCTTCGTCCTGCTCCTGCGCCTCTCTAGCCGCCGCCTCGTTTACGGCCTTCCGCTCGCGCTCCGTCCTCTCCAGGTCCACCAGCGCCTTCGGAATCTCTTCCCAATCGCCGCGCTCCGTGCTGTAGTAGCGAACGCGGTCGCCCTCCACCTTGTACTCGCGCACTAAGTGGAAGTCCCCGTCTCGCAGCCACAGCTTGAACGTATCTCCAAACAGCAACGCTGCCGACAGCACCAACAGAAGAACCGCGCGCACGACGTCATTTTATCGTCTGCCGGCCGGCCCTCACTTCGGCATTGGGCACGCCCGTCGCGCTTCGCCAACCCGCATGGCGCCGCACTCGGCCGCCGAGTAACTCAGAAGCTCGCGGCGAGTCACCAAACCCATGCTTGCTAATGCGCCGCCGCCCTGCCGTTCGACGTGCGCGCCCTTACCAGGCGCAGCAAAATCTCTTCTACTTCTTCGAGCGACATCCCGGTGGTGTCCACAAACTCCGCATCCGCAGCCTGCACCAAAGGTGCTTCGCTGCGTTGGCGGTCGCGCTGGTCACGGCTCTTCAGATCGCTTGCAACCGTCTGCTCGTCCGGCGCCCGCCCCGTCTCCTGCAACTCCAAAGCGCGCCGCCGCGCTCGCTCCGCCGGCTCTGCATCCAGAAAAATTTTCACCTGCGCTTCCGGAAATACCACCGTCCCTATGTCCCGGCCCTCCATCACCACGCTGTTCTTTTCAGCCATACCCCGCTGCAACGCCAACAACGCGCGCCTCACCCCCGGCACCGCCGATACCTTTGAGGCCGCCTCTGCAATCCGAGCCTCCCGAATCGCCTCCGTCACATCTTCTCCGTTCAAAAGTACGCGGCCCTCTCCCGTCGTCAGCTCGATCCGTGCTTCTTTGGCAAGCTGCTCCAGCCGATGCATGTCGCTCAAATCCACCCCCAACCGCAACGCCCACAGCGCCACCGCCCGATAGATCGCGCCCGTGTTGATATACAAATACCCCAGCTTCTCGGCAACGCGCTTGGCCAGCGTGCTCTTGCCCGCTCCCGCAGGCCCGTCAATCGCGATGATCACGCGTTTATCACTCATACGAGCAATCTTCGTCGAGTATGGCATGGCCACCCAGCCCAGCCACCCCCGGCCGCTATACTGCAATTATGGCGACTCTGGTGACCCTTCAGGCTGCGCCCGTATTACCCCATCCTGCGGATCTCGACGCCAAGCAGGAGGCGCTATTTGCCGGCCTGCGCAGCCTGCGCCGCGTCATCGTTGCCTACTCGGGTGGAACGGATTCGGCCTATCTGGCCTGGGCGGCGCATCGCGTTCTGCGCGACGCAGCCATCGCAATTACCGCCGACTCGGCCTCCATCCCCGCCTCCCATAAGCGCGACGCCGAAACCTTCGCGCGCGAATGCGGCTTCCCCCATGCATACATCGAAACCCGTGAGTTCGAAAACCCCGACTATGTCCAAAACGACAAGAACCGTTGCTTCCACTGCAAAGATGAATTATTCACCCAGTTAGAAACGTATGCCGCCGCGCACGGCTACGATCACGTCATTTATGGCGTCAACCAGGACGACCTAGGTGATTACCGCCCCGGTCAGCGAGCCGCGAAATTACACCACGTCAAAGCGCCCCTGGTTGAAGCCGGGCTGACGAAGGCCGAAATTCGAGAGCTCTCCCGCCGTGCCGGCTTGTCTACCTGGGACCGTCCGGCTGCCGCCTGCCTGAGTTCGCGCGTCCCCTATGGAACCCCGGTCAGCGTCGAAACCATCCGCACCGTCGAGGCTGGCGAAGAAGCGATTCGCGCCCTCGGCTTCCGGCAGTTTCGAGTCCGGTTCCACGGCGAGCTGGTGCGGATTGAGATCGCCAAAGACGAACTCGCCCAAGCGCTCACGCCCGAGTTTGCCGAGGCGTCTACAAAACTCTTCAAAGCCCTCGGTTTTTTGTATGTGACGCTCGATCTCGAAGGATACCGCCAGGGCTCCCTGAATGCGTCGTTGAACCAATCCCAGCAGTAGCCGATCGATTCAGGACTTGCTCTTAGTATCGGAACTGGACTTCGAATCGGACCCTGACTTCGTATCGGAGCCCGAAGAACTCGCCTCCGAAGTGCTGCTCCCACCATCGGACCCGGTCTTCTTGCCCGTGTCCGGCTTCGACGGCGAGCCATTGTCCCCCGAGCCGCCGCCGCTGCCTTTCGCGTAATCGGTAATGTACCACCCGCTGCCTTTAAACTGCAGCGCCGGCACCGAGAGCAATCGATGGACAGCGCCGCCGCACTTCTCGTGCCTGGTGAGCGGCTCGTCGGCAAACTTCTGCATTACTTCAAAGTGCTCGCCGCATTGCTCGCATTGGTATTCGTAGAGAGGCATCGTGCTACTACGTTAGCGCTCCGGTTCAGGACTCTTTTGTTCGATCGGGTGCTGAGCAGCGACCACCGGCCCGTTTGCCTCGCCGGTAAGCTGCGCGATTGTTGTCTTCCCCGTCACCAGGTCAATCGACTGCTTGAGAAGATTATCGTCCGTCGTCTTGGGCGCGGTCCCCGGAATCGGATTCCCGTCTTGATCGTAATCGGGTGAGTTGTCGTTTTCAGCCAATTGCACGGACGGAACGACGCCCGTATCCTGAATCGCTTTGCCCGCCGGCGAATAGTACTTGGCAACGGACAAAATCACTGCGCCACCGTCGTCCATCTGAATAGTCTTGCGAAGGCTTGCGTCTCCGTAGCTGCGCTCGCCCACAACTTGCGCCCGTTTATCGTCCAGCAGCGCTGCGGCCGCGATTTCAGCCCCGCCCGCCGTAGCACGGTCTGTAATCACCACCAGCGGCCCCTTCCAGACATCGTCGCTCGCCTTGGCATCGAATTCTTTGCGTTCTGTCTTCTGGCCCTGCAGATAAGTGATTTCACCGTTGTCGAGGAACAGGTTCGCCAGCGGAACGCCCTTCTCCTGTTCACCGGTCGAACAATGGCGCAGATCCAACACCACGTACTTGGCGCCCTGTTTCTTCAGGTCTTGCAGCTTCGCCTTTGCTTCTTCGACGCGGCTCCCCGCCAAACTCCCTACGTGCAGATAACCAACACCGTTGGGCAGCGTTTTGGCCGTGACCGCCGGGTACGGTACTTTCACACGGCTTAAAGTGAGCTTCTGAGGATCTGGATTCCGCAGCCTCAGCACCGTAATCTCGACATTCGAGTTCGGATCGCCGCGCAGCAACTGGTCGGCATACGCTAACGGCATGTCGCGCGTCGCTACGTTGTTGATGCTTTCGATGAGGTCGCCCGTCACGATGTTCGCCTTATCGGCCGGCGAACCCGGTATCACATCCACCACCGCGACATATCCATAGCGTTTGGCGACGACCAAACCAACCCCGGCCTGGGAAGTATCTTCGCTCTTCTCATATTGCCGGTACTGATCGGCGTTCATATAGCTGGCAAACGGATCGACGGACTCGAGAAGTCCGTTGATCGCCCCCAGCGTGACGCTCTTCATGTCCGGCTCCTCGACATATTCCAACTTGATGCGTTCGAGGACCTCCGTATAGACCTTGAGGTGCCCGTAGACATCATCCGAGGCGACGGCGCGCCCATTCTTAGCTCCGAGGAGAAGCAACACTACGACTAAAGTCGAGCTGCCAACGATGGTCCATTTAAAGCGATTATTCATTCAGGGGAACTTTCCGAAGGTTATCTCAAGTATATCGGATAAAGGCACTTGGGGCGGCTGAAAGGCGCTATCCCTTCGATCAGTTGGACGGGCGGCGGTAAGAAGGGTTGCGCTGCTGTATCCGGGATTTTCAGGCCGAAACCGGATCGGCGGCCTCCGCTTCGACGCACGCCGTTTCCCGGCTGGCAGAGACCTCGAAACGCGCACAGAAATGGAACGTGCTTCCCTGTCCCGGCGGGCTCTCGACCCACAAACCCCCGCCCATCATCGCGGCAAGCTGGAAAGAAATCGTCAAGCCCAGCCCAGTCCCGCCATAGCGGCGAGTCGATGACGTATCGGCCTGCGAAAACGCCTCGAAGATGGTCTTCTGTTTCTCGGCCGGAATGCCGATTCCGGTATCTGCCACCGAGAAATGCACCATCACTTCTTCACTCGTGCGCTGTTTCAATACCACGCGCAGGGAGACGCCGCCTTTGCTGGTGAACTTGATCGCATTGTCCAGCAGATTCAGTAGAACCTGTCTTAATCGGAGCGGATCTCCAATCACTTCGGCCGGAATGTCATCGGCCAACTCGGCCGTCAGCCACAACTCTTTTTGACGCGCCCGCAGCGAAAGCGATCGCACCAACTCGTCCACTGACTTGCGAATCTCAAAAGGCGTTCGATCGAGCGTAAGCTTGCGCGCCTCGATTTTCGAAAAGTCTAGAATATCGTTCACGATCCCAAGCAGCGAGTCAGCGGACAATTTAACCAGCTCCAAATACTCGCGCTGCTCGGCTCCTAAATCGGTGCTCAGCGTGATGTCCGTCATCCCGATAATTCCGTTGATCGGGGTTCGAATCTCGTGGCTCATGTTGGCCAGGAATTCGCTCTTGGCGCGGCTCGCCGCCTCCGCCACCTCTTTCGCCAGCGTTAATTGCTCCTCGGCGCCCCGCCGCACCGTGATCTCTTCTTCGAGCGCTCTATTGGCGCACAACAACTCGCTTGTCCGCTCTCTCACTCGAAGCTCCAACTCGTCACGCGACCGCCGGAGCTGTCTTTCGCTCTCCTGCAGCGCTGAGGTGCGCTCATTGACCAGCAACAATAGCTTCTGCTCGCGCGTTTTCAATTGCTTTACTCGGAAGCGGTACGCAACCGCGCAAAGAGTTACTCCGGCCAACGTAACCAGAATGAAAAACGCGGTGGTCTGATAGTAATGCGGCTCCAGATCGATTGCCAGCACCGGCCCGCGCTCGCCCCAGCCGCGATCATTTCCGGCCAGCACGCGAAAACGGTACTCTCCGTGCGGGATGTTGGTGTAATAGGCGACCCGCCGCCCGCCGGCTTGCGTCCAGTCCTTGTCAAACCCTTCGAGCATGTAGCGGAACTGCAACTTCTCCGGCGCGAGGAAACTCGGTGCCGTAAATTGGAACTCCAACTGGCCCTTACCGGGCGGCACTACGAGAGGCTTGTCGCTTCCCACCTCGCGATCGTTCACCATCACGCGCTCTAACACGACCGCTGGCGGCGTTACGTTGTTCACCAGGTTCGACGGGTCTACGATCGCCAGACCGCCGCTGGTTGGAAAACACAGTCGCCCGTCCCGCATCCGCCAGCCAGCCGGCTGAAACGCGCCGTTACACTCGCGTATCTTCATTCCATCCGCGGTTCCATAGATCGTGGGCGTCAGGCTGGTAATCAGCCCGTCGGCAAATGCATTGAGCTGCTTCTTGCTCACCGAGAATACGCCCTTGTTGCAGCTCATCCACAGTCGGCCCATTTGATCGTCGAGAATCACAAAAATGGAATCGTCGTACAGGCCTTTGTAGTTGGTATACGCGGTGATTTTGCCGTTTTTGAAGCGGTCCAGACCGCCGCCGCTGGTGCCCAGCCACAGCGTCCCGTCGGGTTCTCCATACAGCGCCCACACGATGTCGCTCGACAGACCATCGCGCGTGGTGTATGCCGTGAAATGACCGTCGCGGAAGCGATTGAGCCCTCCGCCGCCGGTCCCCAGCCAAAGCGTTTGTTCGTTGTCCTCGAAGATCGCCCGGACATAGTCGTTCGACAAGCCGTCACGCGTGGTATAGGTGATGAACCGTTGTCCGTCGAACCGGCTCAACCCGCC
>JAJPHN010000013.1 GCA_021325235.1 Terriglobia bacterium
CCGTACGCCGCTTTACTCATGGATTGCTCCACTTTCTCGCTCGACTTGCATGTGTTAAGCGCGCCGCCAGCGTTGATTCTGAGCCGGGATCAAACTCTCGTTTGATCTCATTAAATCGCGCACAACGGTCAGCGAACCGACCCGTGCGCTTTAACTGTTAGAGTATTGGCCCCTCCCCCGAAGCATATTGCCTGCTTTACGCTCAGCAACTCCGAGTTCAGGACGCTGATTCACTCCGGCTTTTACTCAAAAAGTCTGACGAATTACTTCATTGCGTCCAACCAGATTGTCAAACAACTGCGCAGACCGCCCGGCGAATACTGATTACTCAGCAAAGCTTAACGACTGCCGGCCTCGAAAGCCGTTTGAGGTCACGCCCTCTCCGCCTCATCTTTGAAGCCAAAGAGCCGTTTACCCCTCAAAACCTTTGGGATAAACCCTTGAATTTACGGTAGCTTGGTTTACTTCAGGACTGCTTGAGAACCGCTATGGAGTCCGTATCGAGCTCGCCATACGTCTTATCGACCGCAGCCCGATTACCTGCCCGCTGGACGACAGCAACATCGCCCATCTGTTAATCTATCAAACTGTCGCGATCTTTGCAAGCGTCTGACAAAAATTTCTTTGCCAGCCTTGCCGGCCGTGCTTTCCCGCCAGCCTCGTGATCGGCGCCGCTTGCTCTCGCTTGCGGCGACTCGTTCAGAATATCAGGACAGAGGCCCCGGCGCAAGGGGTCTTCGCCCGGTTTTTGTGGAATACCCGCCGAACACCCGCTCAGCCGCTCTCGCCCAGCCTATTTCCACGCCTTTTCCACACCCGCTTACACTTTTCCCGGAAAATTGCCTTCCACCCGCCCTTTCCGCTATTCTAAAAGGGTTCTTTTCATGGCAAACACAGTTTCCGCTTTGAAGCGCGTGCGCATGACCGAGCGCCGCACCGCTATCAACCGCATGCGCAAGACCCGCCTGCGGCACCAGATCCGCGCCATGCGCCGCGCGCTCGAGCAGAAGGACACGGCCAACGCCACCAAGCTGCTGCCCGAGACCTTTTCGCTTGTCGACCGCGCCGCCAAGTGGGGCATCATCGGCAAAAACACCGCTGCCCGCTATAAGAGCCGCCTCACCCTGCGCGTCCGCAAAATCGCCGCGGCTTAAGCCTCGACAGTTAATCGACCAGGCTCGCTATCTCGCGGATCGGGAAGGAAATGCCTTTTCCGGGCACTTCGAAGTGCTCCTCGCGCCGTAGTTCGCCCTCGCGATAGCGGCGAAACGCCCCATTCTCGGGATCCACGACCCAGATCTGCGGGATGCCCATCGCGGCGTAGTCTTCCAGCTTCCGGTTCAGCCTCTTCACGGTATCCTCCGGCGATAGCACTTCAAAAACGGCCAGCGGCGGATGCGTGATGATCTGCTCCACGGGTCGGTCGGCATCGACCAGAGTCACGTCCGGCACCCGAAAACGAGATGGTGCCACCCGTACCCGCAATTCTGGTCGGACGCGCACGCCCCATTGAAGCTCGCGAGCCCAGAACCATTTCTGAATGGCCTGCTGCCAGCTTGCATGGTCCCATTGCCCCATCGGCCGTTCCTCGATCTCCCCATCCACATACTCCGCGTCCGGTTCGTAATCGGAACTCTTCAGATAAACTTCAACCGGCACATGCGTGGTCGTTGACACGGCGCACCCTCTCTGCTTCCGAGCATACCTTGCATCAAGCTCTGCGGGAGCCCGCTTGCGTATAGGCCCGCTTGCGTATAGGTTAGACTGGCTCCAGAAACATGAACATCCGCGCCGCAGTCTGTGCGCTGTGCCTGGCCACCGGCGCCCTTCCAGGCTCCGCCAAAGAACCTGTTCGCGCGCAGCACGGCATGGTCGTCGCGCAGGAGCCGCTTGCCGCCGATGTCGGCCTCGCCGTTCTCAAAAACGGTGGCAACGCCATCGACGCTGCCGTCGCCGTCGGCTTTGCGCTCGCCGTCACCCATCCCTCCGCCGGCAACATCGGCGGCGGCGGCTTCTTATTAGTCCGGCTCGCCAATGGCCAAACCGCGTTCTTCGATTTCCGCGAAGAAGCACCCGCGAAAGCCACCCGCGACATGTATATCGGCCCGGACGGCAAAGCCACCGAGGACAGCATCTATGGCTGGCGCTCCTCCGGCGTGCCTGGTTCCGTTGCCGGTTTCGATCTCGCCGCGAAAAAGTTCGGCTCCAGGCCCTGGCGCCAGCTGCTCGAGCCCGCCATCCAGCTCGCCCGCGACGGCTTTCCCGTCTCGAAAACGCTGGCCGAATCGCTCCAGGAAGAAAAACATCTCGCCACCGATCCCGAATCGAAGCGCATCTTCCTCCACAACGGCAGCTATTTCCACCCCGGCGACACGCTGAAACAGCCCGAGCTCGCCGCCACGCTTGAGCGCATCGCGCGTGACCGCTCGAACGGTTTTTACGAAGGCGAAACCGCGCGCCGCCTCGCCGAAGCCATGAAAGCCCACGGCGGTCTCATCACCGAGAACGATCTGAAAAACTATCGCGTCAAAGAGCGCGCCCCGCTCACCGGGACCTATGAAGGCTACGACATCCTCACCGCGCCTCCTCCCAGCGCGGGCGGCGTCGGCCTGCTCCAGATCGTCGGCATTCTCGCCGGCACTCACTATCAGACCGATGGCCCCGACTCGCCCAAAGCCGTGCACTGGGAGGCCGAAGCCATGCGCCGCTTCTACGCCGATCGCAGCGAATACCTGGGCGATCCCGATTACTACAACGTCCCGCTCAAAATGCTGCTCGATCCCGGCTATCTCGCCCGCCGCCGCGCCTCCATCGATCCCGACCACGCCACCCCCAGCGACCTGGTCGAACCCGGCCTGCCTAAAGCCATGGCCGCCCATATCGACATCCGCGAGAGCACCGAAACCACCCACTTCAACGTCGTCGACCAGCAGGGCAACGCCGTCGCCGTTACCTACACCCTCAATAATTCCTACGGCAACGGCATCACCGTCCCCGGCCTGGGCTTCCTGCTCAACGACGAGATGGACGATTTCTCCGCTCAGCCCGGTGTTCCCAACATGTTCGGCATGGTTGGCGGCGACGCCAACGCCATCGAACCCGGCAAACGCCCGCTCTCTTCCATGACGCCCACCATCGTCACCAAAGACGGCAAGCTCGTCATGGCCGTCGGCGCGCCCGGCGGCTCCCGCATCACCACCGGCGTCACCGAAGTGATGCTCAACGTTCTCGATTTCCACCTCAACGCGCAGGACGCCGTCGACCTCCCGCGCTTCCACAATCAATGGAAGCCCGATTATCTCAACTTGCAGCGCGGCTTCAATCCGCAATCCGCCAAAATACTGGAACAGATGGGCTATCGCATTCAGCCCACCGGCGGCGTCGCGCGTGTCGAGCTGATCGTCGATAACAACGGCACCCTCGAAGGCGGCACCGAATCACGGCTCAACGGAAAGGCTGCAGGCTACTGACCGCCCTCGATGCAGCAGCTATTGCTCTCCACTCATCTCTTCGTGCGCCATCGCCTCACCAGCGTCTGGCTCGATCGCGTCTGGAATGCCGGCTTTCCCGCCGTCGAAATCTTCTGCGCCCGCCAGCATCTCGACTATCGCGACAAAGCCCAGATCGCCGAGCTCGGCCACTGGTTTCGCGACTCCGAGCTCAAGCTCCACTCCCTCCACGCGCCCATGTATACCGATGAGGTCTGGGGCCGCTCCGGACCGCAGGCCGTCGTCAACATCACCGAAACCGCCAAAGCGCGCCGCATCGCCATGGTCGATGAGATCAAGCGCGCCATCGAAGTCGCCGATACCATCCCGTTCCGTTACCTGATCCAGCACATCGGCGTCCACGGCGAAGAGTACGAAGAGCGCAAGCTCGACGCCATTTTCTCCTCGCTCGAAGAATTGAAAGTCTTCGCCGGCCAGCGCGGCGTCGAACTTCTGCTCGAAAACACGCCGAACCAGTTCTCCTCCGCCGCGCGCCTCAACGAGCTGCTCGCGCAGACACATCTCAATCTCAACTTCTGCTTCGATCTCGGCCACGCTCACATGACCGGCAACATCGCCCGCGAGTTCGAAGCCATGAAAGACCGCATCCGCTCCACCCATCTGCACGACAACAACGGAAGCGAAGATCAGCACCACTTCCCCGGTAAAGGCTCGATCGACTGGCCTGCCGCCATGCAGCTGCTCGCCTCCCCCAGCAATCCATTCCCCCTGATGCTCGAACTCCGCGAAGATCCGGCCATCGAACAACCGCTCCAGGAAGCCAAACGCATCCTCGACAAACTCGCCCACCACACGGTCCCCTCGTAATACGAACGTTCACCTCCATCTCCGTGCGTGCGCTTTACCGCATGGCAGCATGAAAAAGACGTGACCACCATTTCCATCAGCGAAGCCAGCCAGCACGAAAACCAACCGGTCGAACTCCACGGCTGGCTTTACAATCTCCGCAAATCCGGCAAAATCGTCTTTCCGATCCTGCGCGACGGCACCGGCCTCATGCAATGCGTTGCCGTCAAAGCCAATCTCCCCGAGCAGGTTTTCGAATCCTTAAAAGGCGCCACCCAGGAGAGTTCTCTTATCGTCCGCGGCACCGTTCGCAAAGAGCCGCGCGCACCCGGCGGCTACGAGCTCGACGTCACCGATGCCCAAATCGTCCAGCGCGTGCCCGAAGAGCACCCATACCCCATCACGCCCAAGGATCACGGCGTCGACTTCCTGATGGACCACCGCCATCTCTGGCTCCGCAGCCGCCGCCAGCACGCCGCCATCCGCGTGCGTCACGAAATCATCCGCGGCATCCGCGACTACTTCGATTCGCACGGCTTCACACTGGTCGACACGCCGATCTTCACGCCCGCCGCCTGCGAAGGCACCACCACGCTCTTCGAAGTCGATTACTTCGACGACGAAAAGGTCTATCTCACGCAATCCGGCCAGCTTTATAACGAAGCGAACGCCATGGCTTTCGGCAAGGTCTACTGCTTCGGCCCCACCTTCCGCGCCGAAAAGTCCAAAACCCGCCGCCATCTCACCGAGTTCTGGATGGTCGAGCCCGAGATGGCCTGGGCCGATCTCGAAGAAGTGAAGCGCGTGGCCGAAGAGCTCGTCGTTTCGCTCGTCCAGCGCGTGCTCGAAAACCGCAAAGAAGAACTGAAAACGCTCGAGCGCGATACCAGCAAGCTCGAAAAAGTCGCCTCACCCTTCCCGCGCATGAGTTACGACGAGGCCGTCAAAATCCTGCAATCCAAAGGCAGCGAAATTCAATGGGGCGGCGATTTCGGCAACACCGACGAAACGCTTCTCACCCAGGATTTCGACCGCCCCGTCATCGTCGACCGCTTCCCCACCGAGATCAAAGCCTTCTATTTTCAGACCGACCCGCAACGCCCCGAAGTCGCACTCGGCGTCGATTTCATCGCGCCCGAGGGTTACGGCGAAATCATCGGCGGTGGCCAGCGCATCCACGATCTCGCGCTGCTTGAAACTCGCTTGCAGGAACATAACCTGCCGCGCGAAGCCTTCGAGTGGTATCTTGATCTGCGCCGCTTCGGCTCGGTGCCCCACGGCGGCTTCGGCATGGGAGTCGAGCGCTTTGTCGCCTGGATGTGCGGTCTCGAGCACGTGCGCGAAACCATCCCTTACCCGCGCATGCTCTATCGCACCCGCCCCTGATTTCGCGTTCACAGTCGAAGCACAAAAATCGACTGAGTATTTTCAGCCATTTAGTCGCGGTTTCGCCAGGTCTTCGCTTTTCGCCATGCTACTTCTGTGCGCGAGGTAACTTATGTCCACGCCAGCTCAGGTCAGCGCCAATCGCGCGAATTCCCAACTCTCCACCGGCCCCAAAACCGTCGAAGGCAAAGCCAAGATTTCCCACAACGCGGTAAAATCCGCGCTCACGGGAGCAACTGTTCTGTTGCCCTCCGATGACGCCGCGCTCTACGAACAGCACGTCGCCAACACCTTCGCCGTTTGGGCGCCCGCCGATCATCGCGAGAAACTTCTGGTGCAATCCATCGCCGATACCCAATGGCGCCTGCATCGCATCCCCGCGCTCGAAGCCGCCACGCTCGCCCTCGCCCGTATCCAGAATGCCGATCTGTTCCCGGACAACCCCCTGCTGCTCGAGGCTCACATTCTCGAACTCAAGTCCCGCGAACTCCGCAATCTGCACCTGCAGGAGCGCCGCCTGCGCAGCTATCTCGACAAGAACATCAGGGAACTGAAAGAACTCCAGTCCGAACGCCGTAAACAGCGCGAAGAAGAACTCACCCGGGCCGCCCGCCTTCTGGAACGCTGCAGCGAAAAGAAAATCGACTTCAACCCATCCGAATTTGGCTTTGAATTTTCACTTCCCGAAATCGAGGAGCGCCTGATGACTCTCTGGGACCGCAGACCCGCCGAAAGGAAAGCCGCCTGACGATAGATAGGAGATGACCACGCTGTTGCGTTGCGCGCCCCGAAACCGAGCCGCGACCAGAGGGAGCGGTAAGACGGATTCGCAGATCCGGCCAGTTTTTGGCCGGAGCCGAAGTGGCGCTTTAGCGCGTGAGCGGTCTGCTACGTGAGCGCCTTACTCGCCCGACTCCCCGCTCACCTTCAACACCGCCAGAAACGCTTCCTGCGGGATTTCCACCCGGCCCACGCGCTTCATCCGCCGCTTACCCTCTTTCTGCTTCTCGAGCAGCTTGCGTTTGCGCGTAATATCGCCGCCGTAGCACTTCGCCAGCACGTTCTTGCGCATCGCCGAGATCGTCTCGCGGGCGATAATCTTGTTCCCGATCGCCGCCTGCAGCGCCACTTCGAACATCTGCCGCGGAATCAGCTTGCGCAGCCGCTCGATGAGTGCCTTCCCGCGCTCGTACGCGAAGTCCCGGTGCACAATCATGGAAAGCGCATCCACCGGTTCGCCTGCCACCAGCACGTCCAGCTTCACCATCGGCGAAACGCGATGTCCCGAAAGATGATAATCGAGCGAAGCATAGCCGCGCGAGGCCGATTTCAGCCGGTCGTAGAAATCGAGCACGATCTCGTTCAGCGGCAGTTCGTACAGCAGCAGCACGCGCCCGCCGCCGATGTACTCGAACTTCTTCTGCACCCCGCGCTTCTCTTCCACCAGCTTCAGAATCTCGCCCAGATATTCTTCGCGCGTGATCACCGTCGCGTCGATAATCGGCTCTTCGATCTTTTCAATCGCCGAAGGCTCGGGAAACTTCTGCGGATTGTCGACCTCCAGCACTTCGCCGCCCGTCGTCGTAATCCGATAGCGCACGCCCGGAGCCGTCGTAATCAGATCGATCTGAAACTCGCGCTCCAGCCGCTCCTGAATAATCTCCAGATGCAGCAGCCCGAGAAATCCGCAGCGAAAACCAAACCCGAGCGCGGCCGAATGCTCCGGCTCAAAGTTAAATGCGCTGTCGTTCAAGCGCAGCTTTTCGAGCGCATCGCGCAGCAGCCCGTGCTCGTGCGATTCCACCGGATACAAGCCCGCGAACACCATCGGCTTGATCTCCTGAAAACCCGGCAGCGGCTCCTCGGCAGGATTCGCGTCGTCCATGATCGTGTCGCCGATCTTGGCATCCGAAACAGTCTTGATATTCGCGAAGACAAATCCCGCTTCGCCCGCCGTGAGTTCGTCCGTCGGCACCGGCTTCGGCGATTGAAAGCCCAATCCTTCGATCTCGTACGAGCGGCCGTTCGAATACAGCCGAACTTTCTGACCCTTGCGCAGCGTGCCGTCCACAATGCGCGTCAGAATGATCACGCCCCGATACGGATCGAACCAGGAATCGAAGATCAGCGCCCGCAGCGGTGCATTCGGATCGCCTTTGGGCGGCGGCACGCGCTCGACCACCGCTTCCAGAATCTCCTTGATCCCGATGCCATTCTTCGCGCTCGCCAGAATCGCATCCGAAGCGTCCAGCCCGACCACCTGCTCGATCTGCTCGCGAATGCGCTCGGGCTCGGCCGATGGCAGATCGATCTTGTTGATCACCGGAATGATTTCCAGATCGTGATTGATCGCCAGATACGTGTTGGCCAGCGTCTGCGCCTCAACCCCCTGCGACGCATCCACCACCAGCAGCGTCCCTTCGCAAGCCTGCAGACTGCGCGAAACTTCGTAAGTGAAATCCACGTGCCCTGGCGTGTCGATCAGGTTCAGCTCGTACAGGTTGCCATCGTCGGCCTTATAATTCAGCCGCACCGCATGCGCTTTGATCGTGATGCCGCGCTCGCGCTCCAGATCCATGCTGTCGAGCACCTGGTCCATCATTTCGCGCTGCGAAAGCGCGCCGGTATATTCGAGCAGCCGGTCGGCCAGCGTGGATTTCCCGTGGTCAATATGCGCAATGATGGAGAAATTTCGAATAAACCGTGGATCCATTTAGAACGCCTTCGCCTCGCCGGTAAAACGCGGGCTCATCCTGCGCTAGACTTGAGGGAGTTTAAACCGAATTATCCCATAGCGCTACGTGTGTCCTTTCGCACCAGGCGCGTGCGTTCATGGCTATTCCTTCCTTTCAAGGCTCGCTCGAAGCGGCCGATCTGCGGATCGGCATCGTCGTCAGCCGCTTCAATTCCTTCATCACCGAAGAGCTGGCCAGCGGCGCACTCCGCGTGCTCGCCGAGCGCGGATGTCCGGAGAAAAACATCCTGTTGGTAAAAGTGCCGGGCGCCTGGGAACTGCCCGTTGCCGCCAAATTTCTGGCATCCACCTGCGACGCCATCATCGCCATCGGCGCCGTCATCCGCGGCGATACCCCGCATTTTGAATATGTCGCCGGAGGTGCTGCCGACGGCCTCAATCGCGTCAGCCTCGACACCGGAGTTCCGATCGCCTTCGGCGTGCTCACCACCGACGATATGCAGCAGGCCATGGATCGCGCTGGCGGCAAAAGCGGCAATAAAGGCGCGGAAGCTGCTGAAGTCGCCATCGAACTGGCGAATCTGGTGCGCCAGCTGAAAGCGGGTCGTTGATATGGCCGCCAGACATCGCTCCCGCCGCCGCGCCCTGCAGGTACTCTTTGAATGGGACATGCGCGGCGATTCCGTCGACGCCGCCATTCAGCACTACTACGACACGCTCTATTCCGAAGAAAGCGAGCACAAGCCCAAGCCCGACCGCTTCATGGAAGAGCTCGCTCGCGGCACTGTTTCCAAAGCCGCCGAGATCGACGCCCGCATCCAGGAAACTTCACAGAACTGGCGTCTCGAGCGCATGCCGGTCGTCGATCGCAACATCCTGCGCCTCGCCATCTACGAGCTCGGTACAAAAACGCTGCCCGGCCCGGTCGTGATCGACGAAGCGCTCGAACTGGCCCGCCAGTTCGCGGGCGACGAATCCATCGCCTTTATCAACGGCGTGCTCGACGCTGTGCGCCGCGGCAGCGAAGAGCAAACCTCCAGCGCCGCCGGCTGAAAGCTGATAGCTGAAAGCTGAAGGCTGAACGCTGACGGCTGAAAGCTGAACGCTGACCGCTGACAACTCATCGATAAACTCGGAGCTAATGGCGCTCGGGCGGGCTTTCGTACTCCTGGTGTGTCTGGCAGCACTCGCCGCCTCTGCGGACCATCCCACCATCGCCATCCCGCCCGGCCTCAAACTCGCCAGCGGCAAACGAATCTGGGAAACCGCCTGCGCCGCCTGCCACGGCTCCGATGGCAAAGGCACGCCCAAAGCGCTCGCCGGATTCGATCAGCCGCGCACCTTTCCCGATTTCACCCGCTGCGATCAGACCACCTCCGAGCTCGATAACGACTATCGAGCCATCATCACCAACGGCGGCCCGTTCCGCGGTTTCTCGCAGATCATGCCCGCCTTTCGCCAGGCCCTCACGCCGAAGCAGATCAACCAGCTCATCGAGTATCTGCGCGGCTTCTGCGATGCCAGCGGCTGGCCCCGCGGCGAACTCAACCTCCCGCGCGCGCTGGTCACAGAAAAAGCGTTCCCGGAAAACGAGACGGTTCTTACATCTGCGCTGAATGCCGGCGGCGCGCCGGGCGTCGCCAACGACATCATCGAGGAAAACCGCTTCGGCAAGCACGACGAAATCGAGATCGACGTGCCCGTCAATTTCATACATCCCGAGCACACCTGGTACGGCGGCTTCGGCGATGCCTCGCTCGGCTTGAAGCATGAGTTTTTTTCGAATTCGCGCACCGGCTCGATCTTCGCGGCGCAGGGCGAGATCATTCTACCCACCGGCAGCACCGCCCACGGCATCGGCTCGGGCACGCCGTCGTTTGCAACCTTCGCCGCATTCGATCAGCTCTTCCCGACGAATACGTTCTTCCAGGTGCAGGCCGGAACCCAGCAGCCCTTTGATACTTCGAAGGCGCCGCGCACTTTTTTTTGGTACAACGCCGTCGGCCAGGAGCTCTATCAATCGCACGGGCTGGGCAGAATGTGGTCACCGATGGTGGAATTCCTGGCGGACCGGGATTTCCTGCCGGGCGCGAAGATGAACTGGGATGTGATGCCCGAAATGCAGGTGACCGTCAGCCGCCGCCAACATATCCGCTTCGATGTGGGCGTGCGGATTCCGGCCACCAACACCGCCGGGCGCGATCCGCAGGTTTTGTTTTACGTGCTCTGGGATTGGCAGGACGGCCGTCTGACGGAGGGCTGGTGAAGAAACTGCTCTCTCTCGCACTACTCGCGACAAGCGCGCTCGCGGCCCGCCACCCGCAAGTGGATTTTCAGACCTCCGACCGCTGCGTGGCCTGCCACAACCAGCTCACCACGAGTTCCGGCCAGGATGTTTCCATCGGGCTCGACTGGAGCGCCAGCATCATGGCGAATTCCTCGCGCGATCCCTACTGGCAGGCCAGCGTGCGCCGCGAGACCATCGATCACGGCAGCGCGCAACCCGAGATCGAAGATGAATGCTCGGTGTGCCATATGCCGGTGACGCGCTATCGAGCGAAGCTCAAAGGCGAGCTGGGCGAAATTTTTTCGCATCTGCCGTTCCAGGCGGATAAGAAGCAGGGCAGAGAGGCCGAAGATGGCGTAACCTGCACTGTCTGTCATCAGATCGGGCGCGAGAAGCTCGGCACGCGCGAGAGTTTCAACGGCGGATTCGTCATCGACGCGCCGCCCGGCACCGATGAACACCGCGAGTACGGGCCGTTTCATATCGAAGACGGTCTGAAACTGGTGATGCGATCCTCCACGGGCGGATTTGTGCAGCAGCAGGACGATCATATTCGCGATTCAAAGCTGTGCGCCACCTGCCATACCTTGTACACCGAGGCGCGCGGCGAAGGCGGCAAAATCGTCGGCGCGCTCCCGGAGCAGATGCCCTATCTCGAATGGCTGGCAAGCGATTATCGCGACAAGCAGAGCTGCCAGGAGTGCCACATGCCCGAGGTCAAAGAGCCTGTGCCGATTGCCCATGTACTCGGCATTCCGCGGCAGGGATTGCATCAACATGTCTTCGTGGGCGGCGACTTCTTCCTGCAGGGCATGCTGAATCGCTATCGCGATGAGCTAAGCGTAAGCGCAATGCCGCAGCAATTGAGCGCGGCTCGCGAGAATACGATCTCCTTTCTGAAACAGAAAACGGCCCGGCTGAAGATCGAATCGGCGTCGGTGGAAAACGGGCAGCTCACCGCGGATGTTTCGGTCGAGAATTTAACCGGCCACAAGTTTCCGACCGCGTTTCCATCCCGGCGTGCCTGGCTGCATGTCCTGGTGCGCGATGCGAACGGCCGCGTGCTCTTCGAATCCGGCGCATTGCACCCCGATGGATCGATTGCGGGTAACGACAACGACGCCGATGCTTCCCGCTACGAGCCTCATTACCGCGAAATCACGGGCAGCGATCAGGTCGAAATTTACGAAGACATTCTGGGCGATGCCGGCGGCCGCGTCACAACCGGCTTGCTGGCCGGAACGCATTATTTGAAGGACAATCGCCTGCTGCCGCATGGATTCAACAAGCAGTGCGTCGACAAAGACATTGCTGTCGAAGGCGAAGCCGCAACCGACGACAGCTTCAATGGCGCCGGAAGCCGCGTTCGTTATCGAATCGATCTGCACGGAGCGAGCGGCCCGTTCCGGATCACGGCTGAGCTCTGGTATCAGCCGATCGGCTATCGCTGGGCGAACAATCTGAAGGCGTATAAGACCGCCGAGACGCAACGTTTCAACGGCTTCTACGATTCCATGAGCGCTGAAACCGCCGTGCTGATCACAACCGCGGAGGTTACGCGTTAGCGCGACTGTTCGTAGTTATACGCCACGCGGAACATGGTCGCTTCATCGAAGTGTTTGGCGAAAATCTGCAGACCGACCGGCAGGCCGTCTTTCGTTTCGCCGCACGGCACCGACATGCACGGTACTCCGGCCAGGTCGCCCGTCAGGGTGTAGACGTCCGACAGGTACATGTTCAGCGGATCATCGATTTTCTCGCCGATCTTGAACGCCGGAAACGGCGACACCGGCGCCACGATCGCATCCACGTGTGCAAACGCGTCGTGAAAATCGCGCGCGATAAGATTGCGCACCTTCTGCGCTTTGAGATAGAACGCGTCGTAATAGCCGTGGCTGAGCACATAGGTGCCGAGCATGATACGTCGCTTCACTTCGGCGCCGAAACCGCAGCCGCGCGTGTTGCGGTACATGTCGGAAAGCGTTTCGGCATCGTCGCGCACCGTGTAACGCACGCCGTCGTAGCGGGCCAGATTAGAGCTCGCCTCGGCAGTGGCGATGATGTAGTAGCAGGAGAGCGCGTATTTGGTATGCGGCAGACTGATCTCGCGCACTTCGCAGCCGAGTGTTTCAAGCTGGCGCACAGCGGCCTGAATCACGTCGCCGGTCTCCGAGCCCAGGCCCTCGAAATATTCGCGCGGCAGGCCGATTTTGAGGCCGCGCGCCGGTTCGCGCATCATCGCCTGGTAATCGTCCACCGGCGCAAAGGCCGAAGTCGAATCCTGTTCGTCGCGCCCGGCGATCACGCGCAGAATGGCCGCGGCATCCGTGACATTTGTCGCAAACGGACCGATGTGGTCGAGCGAGCTGGCAAACGCCACCAGCCCGTAGCGCGAGACGCGTCCATAAGTGGGTGTTACGCCGACCACGCCGCAGAAGCTGGCGGGCTGGCGGATCGAGCCGCCGGTATCGGAGCCGAGCGAAGCTGTGACGCTGCCCTGCGCCACAGCGGCCGCTGAACCGCCGCTCGAGCCGCCCGGAACGCGATCGAGCGCTCGCGGATTGTGCACCGGGCCGAACGCCGAATTTTCGTTCGATGAGCCCATCGCGAACTCGTCGCAGTTGCACTTGCCGATGATGACCGCGCCCTGCTCTTCGAGGCGAATCACCGCCGTGGCATCGTAGGGCGGAATGTAGCGCTCGAGCATGCGCGAAGCGCAGGTGGTGCGCAGGCCTTCGGTGACGATCACGTCTTTAATCGCGACGGGAACGCCCGCCAGAGCGCCCGCAAACTGATCACGCGCCAGAGCCTGATCGACGCGTTCCGCCGTGCGCAGCGCACGCTCGGGCGAGAAAGTGAGAAACGCGTTGGTCTTTTCGTTTGCGGTTTGCGCGTGCTGCAGAGCCTGCTCGGCGAGCTCTTTGGCGCTGAACTTTTTGGCGCGCAGGCCCGCCTGGATTTCGGAGATCGTGAGCGCGCTCATTTTGCTATCCACTGGTCCGCTCATCGCTCAATAACTCGCGGAACTTTGTAGTAACCCGCACCGCTCTCGGCCGCGTTGGCCAGCGCTTCTTTGTTCGAGAGCGGCTGGTGCGGCACATCTTCGCGCAGCGTGGCGGTTTCGTCCGCGTCGTAGAGCACCTGCGCCATGGGCGCGACTTCGGCGGTGTCGAGTGCGTTGAGCTGCTCGATGTGGGTCAGAATTTCGCCCAGATCGTGCGACATGCGCTTCACTTCGTCATCGGAGAGGCGCAGATTCGCCAGGTCGGCGACATAGCGCACCTCGTCATCAGTCAATTTCAAGCAGTAGCCTTCTTACGGGAGAGTCGATATACCTTCTTTAGCACAGGATCGCGAATGGTTTCCGCTTCGTCGGCTGGGGCGCTCTCGGGCGTTTCCGCGCGCATGGGCCGGCGGCGCGGCACGGCCACCCGAAATTCGACGTCCTCGATAAGGTCGCTGTTCGTGACCTGGCGAATGCGGGCCACAATTTGTGAGGTGAGCGGGAAAAGCTGTTTCTGCCAGACGCTGTCTTCGACTTCGACCAGCAGCTTGTTGCGCACCAGGCGCACGCGCGACGTATGAGCGGCGACAGCCTTCCCGACCGCTGCCGGCCAGATGGCGCGGGCGTAGTCTTCGTCGGTGAGAACTTGTTTGGAAAGCGAATTTCGGCGGATCAGTTTAGCTGCGCGTTCCATGGTCGAGTATTTTGGAGAGCTCGGCCGGGGGAGGAAGGCGAACCGGAATAGAAGTTTAACATGCGAGTCGGGACAACTCAGTCACAGCCATTGGTCTTTTTCCTTCCCGCATTGGACCTGCTAGAATCCGGCTCTGGACAGATCGGCGGAGGTCCGATGAGATATTACATTTACATCTCGGACGCAAAGATCGATATGTTGTGGCCGCAGGTGCCGCATGCCGTGAAGAAGAAGGTAGCGAACGAGTTCAAAATCGATCTGAAGGCCTTCTCGGCATCCCGAAAAGTCGAAACGGAGGCGGAAGACAGCAGGATCGCCAGGCCCGAAGCGGGCCCAAATCCGAAGAAGAAGAGAGGGAAAGTCTCCGAACCGAAGAAGAGTGGGCACTCAGGGCGGTAGAACTCGCGACCACGCAAATGCAGGGTCCGGCGCAGACGCTCACATTTATGGCGAAGCGCCTGCTGGAAGGCCGGCAAAGATTGCCAGCGTTGGTTGAAGATTCGGATCCGGCGAAAATATCCTTCTTGGTACGCCGCTCTACGCCGCGATGGCCGATTCCGCTTTCGACAAACTGGGCAAACGCGGCTAGAACGCTATTTCATGCCGCGCTTTTGTGCGTGGCCCGTGTCGTCTCCGAGAAGCGATTTGACGAGATTGGTCAGCGCGGGTTCAACGCGGATCGCGTCGGAGCCTTGCAGCTGGTCGCCTTTCACGCTGGTCTGAGCGCGGATATACCCTTTGCGGTCGATGACGACGATCTGCGGAATCACATAGCGATCGGAAGGCGAGAATTGCAGGAACGCGACGGCCTGATCGGCGTTGGTCCAGCCGACCGGGAAGTTCAGGCCGAAGTCTTTAACGAAGTTCTCGACCAGCAGATCGGCGTTCGGATTGATGGCGACGTCGAGCGCCTGGAAACCCTGTGAGCCGTAATCTGCCTGCAGCCGCTTCTGAACCTGCGAAGCATGCTGGCAATGAACACAGGTGGTGTAAATGAACTCGAGCGAGATGACTTTGCCGCGATAGGAGCTCAGCAGCTGCTGACCCGACCCGGGAATGTTGAAGGCGAGTTCGGGCGCCTTACGCTGCGGAGGATTAAGGGTTGCGGTTTGAGCGGCGCCGACAGTGACGGCGCAGAGTGCCAGAGCAAGCAGATGGAAAGAGGCGCGGAACGTTCGCATGACGGGTTAGGGCGGAGTGGGCCGTGATTTCAGTCTAGCGATTTTGCCGGATGAGCGAGTGAGGGAATCGTGTGACGAACGTCGCTTTTAAGAGTAGAGGAGATGATGCACTCATGAAAATTTTGCGAACGGCACTCGTACCGCTCGTACTGGCGTCGTCGTTGTGCGCCACCACGATCTATACCTACGACTTCAGCCAAGGCGGCTACCAGAACGGCCCGCTCACGGGAGAGTTCACCGCTACCGCCGACGCGAGTGGCATAATTTCGCGGTCGCAATTGCTCAGCTTCAGTCTGTTTGGGGGTTTACCGCTGCCGTCACCGCAGTTCTTTTCCTTTCTCACCAATGGGGGATCCAGCAGCCTTGCGATTGCGTGGGAGTCCGCGGATGGACGATTCGGCGTCTGCGTCGGTGCACCGGCCGCTTTTGGGGGTAACATCGACGGCGCGAATTGCGGACCAGGACAAGTGAACGGCTATTTCTTCAACCAGAACGGCTTCGTCTACACCACAGAGCAGTTAGCGGTTGTCACGCTGGTCAGTGCTGTTACAACAACAACGGCACCCGAACCAGAAGCTGTCGGCCTCATGGTTTTGGGGATCGGGCTCGTCCTCTTGACTGCTCTGTGGGCCAGATTGCGATCTGCGAGTATGGTTACAGCAGTAACGTATGTTGTTTCACATTGGCTCGCGGCGACTTCGCTGCGCGAGTTTCCTTACCGGCGTCCTCCTGTTCGGGGGCGCTTTTTGCGGCAGGCGTCTGGACGCTGCTTCTTCTGAGAACCCGGAACAGTTTCGTATCGAAGTGACCGGGTCCGCCTGGATCGTGAATACGACCGGGAGCATTCAATCGAGCGGAACGCCCGTCGATCTGGTGAGCGATCTGGGCGCGGCTCAGCAGCAGCCGACTTTCTTTGGCAGGCTGGTTTTCAAACCCGGACGGAAGCATCGCATTGTGGTCGAAGGCATGCCGTTCACGGTGGACGGCTACAACGTGGTCAATCGGACGATCGTGTATCGCGGGCAGACCTTCGATGTGCACGAGACGGTGCGCTCGGCTGCCAGCTTCAATTACGTCTTTGCCGGTTATCAGTACGATCTGTTGAGCGGTGTGATGGGCCATCTGGGGCTTTCGGCGGGCGGTGCCTATGTGGATGCGGGCGGACGGATCACGAGCGTGGAGACGGGCAACACCGGCGCGAAGACCGAAACGCTTGGACTCCCGCTGGCCGGGATCGAGGGGCGCCTGTTTCCGCTGCCCGGTCACAGGATTCTGACCGTCGAAGGCGGATTGCGCGGCATGAGCGTGGGCTCCTACGGCAGCTATTTCGAGGCGCAGGGGAGCGGGGGCGTCAACCTCGGACATTTTGCATTGCTGGCTGGCTATCGCAGCATGCATCCCGACTTGCATGCCTCGAGCGGCGCGAATCCTTCGGGCGTCGATGCGCATCTGCGCGGGCCGATTTTCTCCGTGCAATGGAGATGGTGAAGCGAATGCGCGAGAAAATAGGGCCGTATGAGCGAAGCGTTCAGCCGGCGCGAGTTTCTGGGCTCGCTGGCGGCAGCGGCGGCGGTGTCTTCGAAGGCGCAGGCGAGCGAATCCGGCGCTGAGCCAAAAGTCGAAACCTTTGAATACGCGAACGTGCGACTGCATGCAAGCCAGTTTCGTTCGCATTATGAAGCAACGCGCGATTTCTATTTCGCCTTGAACGACGATGACCTGGTGCATGGCTTTCGGGCGGAAGCGGGACTGCCGGCGCCGGGCAAAGGGCTCGACGGCTGGTGCCGTAAGGATTCAAGCGTTGTCTTCGGGCAATGGCTGAGCGGGATGGCGCGCATGGCCAAAGCGGGCGAGGACGATGGTATGCGCGATAAAGCCGCCCGGCTGGTGGATGCCTGGGGCAAGACGTTTGCCGCGCGGCCCAATGCGGGCGGGCATTACGCCTTCGACAAGATGGTCTGCGGGCTGCTCGATATTCATCTGTACACGGGCAATCCGGATGCACTGCCGCTGCTGAAACAGCTGACCGAAACCGGGCGCAAGCAACTCAGCCGCACGCGGACGCTGGCTTCGGCAAAAGATCCGCAGGCTTCGGCGGGCGATTGCCTGGAGTGGTACACGCTTTCCGAGAACCTGTATCGCGCGTTTCTGGCGACCGGCGACGCACTGTACAAGGACTTCGGCGATGTCTGGCGTTACGAGGCGTACTGGTCGCGCTTTGCCGATACTGCAAAGCCCGCGCCGCTGCGAGCACATGCGTATAGCCATGTGAACTCGTTCAGCAGCGCGGCCATGACGTATCGCGCGACGGGCGACGAACGGTATCTGAAGATTGCGCGCAATGCCTACGATTTCATCCGCCAGTCACAGATGTTTGCGGCGGGCGGTTATGGGCCGGGCGAACGGCTGGTCGGCTATGACGGCGAACTCGGGCGCTCGCTGGAATTGCATGCCGATACAGCGGAGATCGGCTGCGGCACGTGGTCGGGATTCAAGCTGTCCCGCTATCTCACGAGCTACACGGGCGAGGCGCGCTACGGCGACTGGATCGAGCGGCTGTTGTACAACGGCATTGGAGCGGCGCTGCCGATGGCCGGTGCGGGCGACACGTTTTATTACTCCGATTACCGGATCGGGAGCGGCACCAAGTATTATCTGTGGGATCACTGGCCGTGCTGCTCGGGAACGCATATACAGGATGTGGCGGATTATTACAACATCCTGTACTTCCGCGATCATGCGGGATTCTATGTGAATCAGTTTGTGCCTTCGGAAGTGACGTGGCAGCGCGGTGCCGATCGATTGCGGCTCACGCTGAGCACCGAATATCCGGCGAGCGATCGGATCGAAATGCAGATTGCGGCGGAGAAGCCGGTGAGCGCGGCGATTCGTGTGCGCGTACCGGACTGGGCGGAGCGCTTCACCATGGCGGTGAATGGGAGGGCGGCGAGCAGCGAAGCGAAGGCGTCCAATTGGGCCGTGATCGAGCGCGAATGGAGCGACGGCGATCGCATCGAGCTGCGCGTGCCGATGACGCTGCGCGCGGAAACGGTGGACACCGAACATCCGGACCGGTTTGCCGTTCTGTACGGGCCGCTGGTGCTGGTGGAAGACATGCGGTTCAATCTGGGGCTGCAGATGCAGCCGGGACATCACAGCGCCGAGGAATTGCGCGAGCGCCTGCGGCCGGCGGATGAGCCGCTGCATTTTCGCGTGGTCGATCCGCCCGGGCAGGTGGTGCATTCGGGCGTGTTTTATCCGTACTGGGAAGCGAAGCGGGATGTGCCGTATCGGATGTATCACGATTTTTCTAGATCGTGAACAGATCGCAGAAAGTCATCCATCACTCAGCGCGAACAGCGGTCGCGGGGTCTACGGTCATCGCGGACCGCGCAGGAATTAGGGTCGCTGCGAGAGCAACAAGAACAAGAAGCAGCGTCACTGCAACGAAACTGACGGGATCGTATGGTCCGACCTGAAAGAGCAGACTCCGGAGCACACGTGTTAAGGCGAGGGCTGCTATCAGCCCCACGACACCACCGAGTGCTGTTAGGCGCAGACCTTCGCACAGAACCAGTCGCAGGATGTCGATGCGGGTTGCTCCTATAGCCATACGCACTCCGATTTCCGTCGTACACTGCGCAGTCATAAATGCGACTACCCCGTAAAGCCCGATTGCGGCCAGTGTCACACCAGCGAACGCGAAGAAACCAAGGAGGGCAGTCTCAAAGCGCGGACGATCGGCAAGCCTGCTCACATAGTCTTTGATAGGTTCGATTTGGATCGGAACTCTGGGGTCGAGTTCCGCAATTCGGGATCGCAGGGAGGGCGCAACGACCTGCGGCGGCAGAACCGAATCGACGATCGCCAGCGGAGCTCTTCCGCTTGTCCAGTCTTCGGGAATGTTGCGGCGGAGAAAATAAATCTCGGGATCGGCCGGCTTGTTGAGCCCGTCGTTCTTTACATTTTCAGCTATCCCAACGACCGTGTACCAGGGACCGTCTGTCGCAGCGCCCACTTGTATGCGCTGCCCGACCGGATTGGAGCCAGGAAACAGGCGTGCGGCCAGCAGACGATTTAGCACCGCGAAGTTTTGGCTGGAGTTGCGATCAGCTCCGTCGAAATTCCGGCCCCGAATAATCGGGATATTGAGCGCGCGGAAGAAATCCGGCGTAATCCTACGGCAAACCACCACGTTGCCAACTGTCGCTGTCGTGCGCGGTCTTCCGGCAACAGCGAAATCGGACAATCGGCGCCCATCGTGCCAGCCGCCGGGAGGTAGCGAATCGGTCCATGCCACTGCGCTCACTCCTGGCAATTGGAGCATGGCCGCCTCGGCGTCTAAATAAAATCGCATCTTTTTCTGCCCAGTCGGGAAAAGGAAATCCGGTAGCGCAACGGTTGCAGAAAGGACCCCGCGTGTCTGGATTCCGAGCGGCTGATTCTCCATGCCCACGAAGCTGCGGAGCAACAGAGCCGCGCCGGAAAGCAGAACCATGCTGATAGCAATCTGCGCGACGACAAGACCGCGCCGAACGACGGCATGTGTACTGGAATAGATGCTTCGAACAGCCAGCATCATTGCGCGCGGCTTTTCCAGCGCGGGTAGCAGGCCGAAGGCTACTCCACAGGCCAGTGAAACCAAAATCGTGAACGCCGCGATGCGCGAATCCAGATGGGCTTTGCTCAGGAACGGGATTCCGGTGGGTGCGAGAGCAACAAAGATTCTCAATAACCCGACCGCGACTGCGATACCTGCTCCGGCGCCCGCCATTGAGAGCAGCAGCGCTTCCGTGAGACTTTGGCGGATGAGCCGGGCACGACTCGCACCCAGCGCGGTGCGCACCGCCAGTTCGTGTTGGCGCGCCGAGCCTCGCGCCATCAATAAGCTGGCAACATTTGCACAGGCAGTGAGCAACACTGCCAATACAGCGCACAGCAGTATCCAGGAGGCTAGTTGTGCCCCCGCCGTCTCGCGATCACGCAGCGAGCGGATGCTCAAATGGAAATCCTTACGGAAATCCTGACGCATCGATGTTGGAATCTTTTGCTCTGTGCGCAGGAAGAGGGGCTCCATCTCGGCTTTTGCCTGGGCGATGCTCACGCCCGGCCTTAGCCGCGCAAAGGTTCGCATTGGAGTTCCTGGGAAGGCATTACGCTGCGCTTCTTCATCCAATTGAAAGGGAAGAAACACATCCGCCGCCTGCAGAGTGGGTGTTTCGAAGTCCTGGGCCAGGACGCCAACCACACGGACTGACTTGCCTCCAAGATTGATCAGGCGGTTGAGGATACTCGGATCGCCGCCAAATCGGTTGCGCCAGAGCCCGTATGAAATGAGTGCAACAGGAGGCTCGTGCGGCCGGTCTTCTTCCGGCAGGAAATTACGCCCGAGCAGCGGACGGATACCCAACATTGGCAGAAAGCCAGCCTGCATACGGATACACAAGAGTTGGACTGAGTTCGATCCGATCAGATCGCACGCATAAGGACCGGCTTGCTGCGAGGCGAAACCAGCAAACGGCTTTTGATTGTCTCTCCAGTCGAAGAAAAAGCTGCCCAACGTGAACTCCTCGGTCTCGAGCGACTGAACCAGTCCAACGGAGACGATCCGGTCTGCACGTGCATAGGGCAATGCGCGGAAGAGAATCCGGTCCACCACGCTGTAGACCGCGGTAGTCGCTCCGATTCCCAGCCCGAGGGTCATCACCACCACCAGCGTGAAAACCTTAGACTTACGCAGCATGCGAATGCTGTAGCGGAGATCCTGGCGCAGTTCATCGATCCCCGTCCAGCCCCGTGCCTGATGAACCTCTTCTCGGAACCGCAGAGTGTTCCCAAACCTTCTCTGCGCTGCATAGCGCGCCTCCTCTGCGCTCGCGCCAGCGGCCTGGATAGCCCGCGCGCGGAGTTCGCGATGCAGGAACATCTCTTCTTCCATGTCGCGATCAAACCGCTCACGGCTCGCAAAAAGCCCAACGAATCGCCTAATTAGCTCGCCCAGCATGTTGCTTCTCCGGTACTCTGGATCACTCGCGTCACTGCTTCCATGACCTGGCGCAATTTCGTCGCGCGGTATATCCGCCTGCTTGCATAGCCTGGCTATGTCAGTCTTAACCTACACCACTGGTTCGGGTTTTGCAAACGGTCATGTCGCCTGGGCAAAACTCGGAACGCGGATTTGCACCAGAGGAGTTGCTGATGACCACTACAGAGCGTCCGGCGGCTGTAGTTCGCCGGATGTGAGATGGCTGGGGAACCCTTTTGGGGGCCGCTCGAAGTTATAATCAGGTCACAAGGTGTATCCATTTCGCCGCATTCGAATCCTCGACGTTTTCGCCTGGTAAGACGCCTGATTCGTCCGCTGATTGCGGCGCTGATCCTGCTGGTTGCGGCCGGTTTTGTAGCGCCGATGATCAATGCCGCCCGCTTCAGCGGACGCATTCGGGAAGCGCTGGAATCGTCGCTGGGACGTAAGGTCACCTTCGAAAAAGCCTATTTCAATGTTTTCAGCGGGCCCGGTTTTTCGCTGGAAAATGTGACGATTGCGGAGGATCCTCGCTACGGGATCGAGCCGTTTGCGTATGTACCGGTCGCGCATGCGCGGCTGCGGATTGACAAGCTGCTCACCGGCGAGATGCGCTTCGCGAGTTTGCGGCTAGAAGGCCCTTCGCTCAACCTGGTGAAGAGCGACAACGGCAACTGGAATGTGCTGGATCTGATGCAGCGGCTGAGCACGAGCCGCGGGATGCCACTGAACCTGTTTCCGGCGCTCGAGATCTCCGACGGGCGGATCGATTTCAAGCTGGGCCTGCGCAAGACGACGCTTTACATACTCGATACGGATCTATCCATTTATCCGCAACGCTCGGGCAAGCTGTACATGCGCTTTTCGGGCTCGCCGGCGCGGACCGATCGCGCCGGGATGGGATTCGGGCACATGCGCGGCGATGTGAACTGGTATCGGGATGCGGGGCCGGACGGTAAGCAACTCGAAGCCGACGTCTGGCTCGAGCCGAGTAATCTGAGCGAGATCACGACGCTGATCGAAGGGCACGATGCGGGCGTGCATGGGACGCTCAGCTCGCATCTGCAGATGGCAGGACCGGCATCCGATCTGGCGGTTTCGGGCGATCTGCGATTGAATGACGTGCACCGCTGGGATTTGATGCCGGCGAGCGGCGAAGAATGGTCGGTGCATTATGCGGGGACGGCGGATCTGGTCGGGCACCGCGTCGATCTGAAGACGTTTTCGCCAGAAGGGAAGCCAACGCCGCTCGCGGTGCGGTTGCGGGTAGAAAATTTTCTGGCGCAGCCGCGCGCGTCGGTTGTAGCCGAACTGCGGGATGCGCCATTAGCGCAGTTGCTGCCGCTCGCGTCGCGGCTGGGAATGACGCTGCCAAAAGGCGCGGATCTGCACGGACTGGTGAGCGGAGCGGTCGGTTATGCGAAAGAGAGCGGATGGTCGGGCGGAATTGCGATCAAACAGGCCGAGGCGGTGCTGCCTGGTGTGCCCGCGCTGCATGCGGGGGAAGCGGATCTGACGCTTTCGAACGGCAACATTCACCTCGATCCAGCGACGCTCAATTCGGGAAGCGGAACGCTGAAGCTGAGCGGCGACTATTCGTTTCCGAACGAGAGCGGCACGGCGGCGTTTACGGCCACGGCGGTCCCGATTGATGAATTGAAGATGCTGAGCAACTCCTGGCTGGGCGGCGCGGGGCCGCTGGGTGCGATGAGCGACGGCATGGTGAGCGGCCAATTGAACTATAGTTCGCAACCTGCGGGCGCCGAGACCGCGGAGCGGCCAGCGGAATCGTGGTCCGGGCAGCTGCTGGTGACGGGCGCGACGATTTCGGTTCCGGGAGTGACGCTGCCACTGCAGGATGTGCGCGGGCGGCTCACGTTTCGCGACGGCGGCTTCGAGTTCGATCATCTGACAGCGAGTCTGGGTGGCCAGACGCTGCGCGCGACGTATCATTACAACCCGCTGGCGAAGAGAACGGAGCGGGCGCACGTGGAGTTATCGCGCGCCGATCTTTCGCAACTCGAGGAAGTGCTCGGCGGCTCGAATGCGGGCGAGAGCTTCTGGTCGCGATTGCGGCTGGGCGGGAGACCGGCGAGCGATCTGAGCAAGCGGAACATCGAGGGCGATCTGACGGTGGATCAGTTTTTCGCGGAAGGGCAGCCGCTGGGCGCGCTGAATTCGCATTTCATCTGGCAGCACGCGAATCTCGACATTACGAAGCTCTCGCTGCAACTCCCGCAGGGGCGGATTGATGCGGAGGGCAATGTGGATCTGAGCTCGGCGGCGCCGCGCTGGAAGTTTTCGGGCGTGGCGGAGAACTATCCGTGGGCAGGCGGATCGCTGAATGCCAAAGGCGAGTTTACCAGCGCGGGGGCAGGGAAGGATCTGCTGCGGAATCTGATTGCGACCGGATCGTTCAGCGGAGAGCAGCTGGCGCTTACCTCGGACGACACGTTCGACAGCGTGAGCGGGACATTTCAGATTTCATTTGCCAATGGCTGGCCGGAGCTGCGCGTAACGGATGTGCAGGCGATCGAGAATGGCGACGAGTGGACGGGCGATGCATTGAGCGACAGCGATGGAAAGCTGCTGATCAACCTGGCGCACGGCAATCAGAAGCTGCACCTGGTGAGTTCGCTGGCGGGAGAAGCAGTGACGGCTTCGCCGGTTTCTTCCTCCGAATCCGGGACTGCACTCGAACGCGGGCTAAAATTCTGATATAGCCCACGCGCCATGCACGTTCTCGACTCCGCATGGGAGACGCTTAAACGCGAATTTGAATCGGCCTCCGAAGAAAAGCAGCGGAAGGCGCGCCGCAATGCGACGGGCGAGCTGAACCGGCTGTTCCGAAGATTCCGGCAATACGAAAACGGCGAGCAATGGATCGCGGCGGTGCGCGATGGAGTGGCGCTGGCCGCGCGCGAATTCGCGATTTACACGGTGAGCGGAGGCGAATTGCGGCTGCGCGCACAGCAGGGGTTGGGGCTCGAAGAATACGCGAGTATGGCGGCTGCCTCGGCGAGCGCGTTCCGCTCGGCGATCGAGACGCGTGAACCAGTGGTAACGCTGCGGCGGGCGAGCGATGTGGGTGAGGCACTGGCGCTGGGCGAGGCGCCCGGACGCGCGCATTTGGTGCCGATACTGAACGGGGAGCGCGTGGTGGCGATCGTGTTTGCGGCGGACGGGCCGGAACTGGATATGGATGCGCTCGAGCTGGTGGCGAGCATGGGGTCGGCGGTGCTGGAAAGGCAGTCGAACCTCGGGATTCATACGCAGATTGCACCGGCAAAGACGGCCGGGACGCCCGAAGCGGAGCCGCCTGCGAAGGCCGCGCCCGAAATGCCGGCCTGGGCACAGTTGAAAGAAGAGGACCGGCGGCTGCATGCGCGTGCGCAGCGATTTGCGCGAGTGGCGGTGGCCAAGATGCAGCTGGCGCGGCCGGAAGCTTGCCGCGCAGGGTTAGAACAAAGTAACCTATATATGTTTTTTCAAGCGGAGCTCGATAAAGCGCGCGAGAGCTATGCGAAGCAGTTTATGACGATTCCCTCGATGGTCGATTATCTGCATCTGGAGCTGCTCGAATCGATGGCAGCGGGCGAGGAGCGAAATCTGGGAGCGGATTATCCGGGCCACCTGGTTTAGCGGGCGGGCGGCCGTGCTGGGAACGGCCGTGTTGCTGGCAGCGACAATCTCCACGGGCGCGGCAGTCAGCGCCGCGAAGAAGAAAACAGCAGCGACGAAACCGCAGCCGCCGAAAGCGGTGGGTGCGGCCGCGTTGCTGGCAGTGGCGCAGCATCAGCTCGAGGCGAATAATCTGCAGGCCGCGGCCGATTACGCGACTTCGGCCTCCTCGAAAGCGCCGCAGCTGGTGGATTATGCGCAGTATGTGCGGGCGCAGGCCGAGTATGGGCTGAAGAATTATACGGAGGTGGGGAAGTCGGCGGCGCGTGTGTTCGATGCAACGCCGCTATCACCGCTGACGGGTCCGGCGGCTGCGATTGCAGTGCGCGCGGAACTGGATTCGGACGATCCGAAACAGGCGCTGCTGCTGGTGAAGAAATATTACGACCGCATTCCGCAGCCGGAAGGCGATCTGCTGCTGGCGCGCTCGTATCAGGCGACGGGCGATCTGGCGCAGGCCGCGGAGTATTTTCAGCGCGTCTATTACAACTACCCGAGCGCGAAAGAAGCGACCGATGCGGCGAATGCGCTGGTGGATGTAAAGCAGCGCCTAGGCGATGCGTATCCGCCGCCGATGCCGAAGGCGATTCTGGGGCGCGGCGAAAAATTGATTGCAGCGCATAATCCAGAAGCGGCGCGCATTGAATACGAAGCGGCGATTCCGCAGCTGGGCGGAGTGGAGCGCGATCAGGCGCGGGTGCGGCTGGGCGAAGTGGACTTTTTGAGCGGCAAAGCGGATGTCGCGTTTCAATATCTGACACAGCTGAAAGTGGACGAGAGCGAGGCCGACGCGGAACGGCTCGACTACATTATTCGCTGCGCGCGCAAGCTGAACAAGCAAGCGGATGTGAAGGAGTATCTGACGCATCTCGAACAGGCGCATCCGAACTCGACGTGGCGGCTGGATGCGCTGATCTTCGTGGCGGATCAGGCGCGCATCGATCATGATCCGAATACGTATCTGCCGCTGTATCGGGCGTGCGCGGCGACGTTTCCGCAGGATGCTCGAGCGGCGTGGTGCAGCTGGCGAGTGGCGTACGAGAGTTACCGGACGGATGCGGCGGATACCTACGATCAGCTGCGCAACTACATTGCGCATTATCCGGCGTCAACGGATGTGAACAATGCGCTGTATTTTCTGGGGCGGTTTGAAGAGCGGCGCAATCAGCTTGGAGCCGCGCGCGCGTGTTACGACCAGCTGCTGGCACGTTTTCCGAACACGTATTTTGCGGTGGTCGGGCGAGAGCGGCTGAAGGATCCGGGCATGGAGGCTGCGACCGCAGATGCGGCAATGGTCGAGTTTCTGCGGGGGGTTGCGTGGCCGCCGCGTCCGGAGTTTCCAAGCTTTACGCCGGGGCCGCTGGCGAGTAAACGCATTGATCGCGCGCAACTGCTGGAACTGGCCGGACTGACGGACTGGGCGGACGGCGAGCTGAAGTTCGGAGCGTTGAACGATGGCGCGCAGGAGAATGTCTACGCGTATTATCTGGCGAAGGCAGCGGCCGGGCGAGGCGCGCCGGATCAGGCCTTGCATTACATCAAGACGTACGCGCCGAATTACCTCTTCATGCCGCTGGATCAGGCGCCGGCGACATTTTGGACGCTGGCGTTTCCGATGCCGTATCGCAATCTGATTGATCGGTACAGCCGGAACCAGAGTCTGGATCCGTTTCTGGTGGCGGCGCTGATCCGGCAGGAGTCGGAGTTCAATGTGCGCGTGATTTCATATGCGAATGCGTACGGGCTGATGCAGATTCTGCCGACGAGCGGGCGAGAGCTGGCGCGGCATTTCGGGATACGGCGTTTTCGTTCGAGCGAGCTGCTGACCGCGGAGCGCAATCTGCAGCTGGGGACGTATTACTTTCGGAATCTGCTCAACAGCTATGGCGGGCAGGTCGAGTTAGCGCTGGCTTCGTATAATGCGGGACCGAGTCGCGCGAATCTTTGGCGCACGTGGGGGCCGTTTCGCGAGCCGGCCGAGTTCATCGAAGCGGTGCCATTTCATCAGACGCGCGGCTACATACAGATTGTGTTGCGGAACGCGGATGTGTATCAGAAGCTGTATGCAGGAAGAGTGCCGGATGTGCCGGTGTATCATCCGAAGCCGGCGCCGAAGACGAAGGTGAAGCGGAAACGCCGCGTAAGTACCGGAGCCGGCCGGTAGTCAGGATGTTTACGCGACCGGAATGCGCAGGCGTTCCCAGAGCTGGCGCTTGCCGTCGAGCGTAACTCGCAGCCCGCGCGTGTTGCGAATGGGGGCGATCCAGCGAAGCGCGGCAAATCGTTTGCATAAAGCGACGCCGAGCGTACCCGCGATGTGGGGACGGCGTTCGGTCCAGTCGAGGCATTGCCGGGCCAGTTTGTGGCGTTTCTTTTCGTCGGCGTGCGGCAAGGATATACCCAGCTCCGCAAACCAGGCACGTCCGCGTTCCGTGACGTCGAAGGCCTTGCCATCCAGCGCTGAGATCAAACCATAGGACTGCAGCGCGTCCGTAATGCGAACCCCCAGCCAGCCGGCGATGTGCGCATAGCACGTGCGTGCGTGGGCCAAACTGCCGGGCTCGGGAACGGCGGCGGCTCTGCGGCTCTCGTCGCAGGGCGTGAGCACGAGCAGAGACTCCAGCGCATCCGCCACGTCCGTCCCGGACAGGCGGTAGTAGCAATGACGGCCCTGCCGCTCGACCAGCAGAAGGCCGCTTTGCACCAGCTTCGCCAGATGCCCGCTCGCCGTCTGGGGGCTGACATTTGCGGCCATCGCAAGCTCGCCCGCCGGAAGTGCCAGGCCGCTCATGAGCCGCAACAGCATCGCCGCCCTGCCCGGCTCGCCGATCAGACCTGCTACCCGGGCAAGATGCTCGCTCATGCCATCAGTATCGCGATTCGCTGAGCAGAACATTTCGGCCCTGAACGAAATATTCAGCGGCCAAGCGCGCTTACTATCGCAATCGAGGAACCATTATGTACACGTTATATCTGCGATACACCATCGATCCAAACAAGATTGCTGCCTGGAGAACGTACGCTGAAGCTGAGCTGGAGCCGATTGCCGAGAGCGGCGGCAGAGTGGTTGGCTACTATGCGCCGACGGATTTCGCCGGCGCCACGAGCGAGGCCTTCGCCCTGATCGATGTGGGCACCATGGCCGAGTACGAGAAATATCGCGCGCGGCTGGCCGCTCACCCGAAACATCAGGAGAACGCGGCGCGAGTGGCACAGGAGGGCGCGATTCTCAGCGTCTATCGGGCAATCATTCAACGGATTGAAGCGGGCAAATGAAAGAGGGCATGGCCGACAGCATGACAACTCGCGACCTTGCCGGCTACGATTTTGGGAAGGCCGCGAGCGCCGTCTCGCCAGTGTCAGATGATGCTCTGCGGCAGCTGGAGCAAACAGTCGAGTGGACTGAGGCCGATGCTGCGCTCCTGAACAAGCACCTGCCTCTTTTTCGCGAAAGGGCAGAGTCTATGGTCGAAAGCTGGCGCGCAGTGATTTCGGCCCAGCCGCACCTGGCCGAATGGTTCCGCGGCCCCGACGGCGCACCGGATGACGACTACAAGGCGCGCGTAAAAGCTCGCTTTGTGCAGTGGGTAATCGACGTGGCATCGCGTTCGCACGATCGCGACTGGCTCAATTACCAGGAAGAGATTGGACTGCGTCATACGCCAGCCAAAAAGAATGCGACGGATCACAAGCACACGCCCCCGCTTGTTCCTTTTCGATACTTGCTGGCGTTCGTCGCGATCGTATTGCCGGTGCGGAAGTTTTTTGCCGCCGCGATCCACAGCCCAGACGAACTCGATGGCGTTGAAATGGCCTGGAGAAAGGCTGCCTGCCTTCACATCGCGCTATGGGCTCGCCCGTACACGATCGAGGGCCTCTGGTAAACGGTGGCGGGCGACCAGGACAATACTCGTGCCCGAACGCAGCGGATGCTGCCGCTTCATTGCAGCGAGCTCGCGCTGCATGAGCCGGTTTAGCAGGGCGCGTCCGACGCCGCGCGGAGTAGCGTGATCCGCGCGCACTCCGGCCTCAGTTTCTCGCCTGCGCCGAATCCCCAGGCGATAGGGAATCGTGCGCAGGGCGAGCACAGGCAGCACAAGAAACTCGAACAGATAACTGCTGAACTCGATCTCGTAACCAGCCGCTTCGAGCAACGCAATGAGCTCGGCTCTTCGATAACGCCGGTAATGCCCGGCGAGCTCGTCTTCGCCCGACCAGAGCAGTTGAAAGGCGGGCACGGTGAGATACAGACGCGCGCCGGGTGGCTGCAGAGAGCGGCAGAGTTGGAGGAAGGCGCGATCGTCTTCGATGTGTTCGAGGACATCGAAGAGGCCGATGGCGGGAAGCGTTGCGGGTTGGAAGCCGGCATCTTCGAGACGGCCGCACAGGATGTGCTGAACACCACGGGTCTGCGCATTGCGCGCACCGTCTTCGCCGGGTTCGATGAGAACGACCTGGCGACCTGCGTTCTGAACGGCGGAAGAGAGGTAACCGTTGCCGCCGCCAACGTCGAAGAATGTGCCGGGCGGCGGAAAACGTTCGAGCAGCGCGAGCAGGCAGTTGCGGCGGTGTCTGAACCAGAACGAGGAGTCTTCGATGACGAAGCAGAGGCGGTTGCCATCGTCAGGGAACGAAACGCGAGCCGAGGCGGAGGTGCGCCAGATGCCGTCGGGCGATAACTCTATATGGCGCGCGAGGTCGGAGAGCACGTGAGATCAGCGGAACGCGATCTTCCAGGAGACCGGCGCCGCAGTTCCGTTGAAGCGCACAGTGAGCAGATGGCCGGAGACGGTTTGCTGCACCGGGACAGCGGCGCTGACGCCGGCAACCTGGACGCCGGTAGGCAGATAGATCCAGAGCTCGTAGGGCCTGGAAGGAATGGTTTGCGAAATGCCGGCGAGTGTTTGCGTCTGCGGATCCCAGTGGACATTCGAGAGCGAGAACGAGCCGGAGATGTGTCGTGAGGTGCCGAGCAGTTCGGGATGTCCGGCGAGCGGATGGATGAGAAGCACGCGCGTGTCGTGGGACGAGACGTCCAGATCGACGGCGTTCTTAAATTCGCCGATCAGTTTTTCGTTCCAGAAATCGAAGACGGCGTAGGAGGCGGCATTCGGCAGACCTAAATCGCCGGCAAAATCGAGATGGCGATGGAGCGTGCCGGCACGCCAGTTGGTGACACCGACGACGTCGTAAGCGCCAGCGGCGGCGTTCACCTTGAGATCGAGAATTTCGGGGTAGTTGTGCAGGTAGTCGTTGGCGGTTACGTGTCTAAAGGTGGGCCAGTCGATATCGGTCCCGCGGCTGAAGAGATCCATGGGGAGAATGGGCAGAGTTGGCATGGTCTTCTCGAGCAATTCGACGCGATCGGGCGGCAATTCGGGCATGACGCTGGCGAGCGGATAAGCAACGCCGGTAAGGGCGACGTAGCTCACGAGTGTGCGGGCTTCGGCATCGGTAACGCCGAAACCGGTCATGGGATCCTCGCGGTCGCGTTCGGTGTCAATGACGATTTTGGGGCGCTTTTTCGCGGCTTCCGCGACGGTCATGGGCTTCTCGAGCTCGAGGCCTTCGCCCGGCATGATGTAAATCGCGAGATGGTTGAGAAAACCGTTGGCGGTGATGGAGCTGAAGAGCGGATACATGCCCTGCCAGTCGTTGTAGAGATCGTGGCCGTTGAAGTAGGAATTGAAATAGCCGATGCCGTTGAGCGGCGTTCCGGCGGGGCAGCCTTCGATGAAGCGATTGGGGCCGAGGGTATCGCGAATGATGCGCAGGCGATCGCGATAGTTGGCGATGAGATCGGCGCCGGGATTGTAGAGCTTTGAGTGGTCGACGGAAGGAATGTATTTTGCGGCGGCATGTTCGCCGTCGAATTTGTAGTAATCGAAGCCCCAGCCGTCGAGTGTTTCGAAGAGGTGCCTATCGAAGGCGAGCACCTGCGGATTGGTGGAATCGAGCGTGGGCGTGGAGTAATCGAGGATGAGGTTGCCGTTGCGGTCGCGCAGATACCAGTCGGGATGCGTTTTAACAGCACCGGCGTAGGCGTTCGGCACAAGCCAGATGCCGGCGCGCAGACCTTTGGACTGGATGTAGTGTGTGAGCCACTCGGGGCCGTGCGGGAATTTTTGTTTGTCCCAGTTTTCGATCCAGTAGTGCTGGCCGCGCGCATCGCGATCGTAGCCGTCGTCGAGCTGAACGAACTGGAAGCCGTACGGCTTGAGATGTTCGGCAAGCCAGTCGGCGTTGCGCACGATGTCGTGCTCGGTGACCGCCTCGTAGTAGCTGGTCCAGCTGGACCAGACCATGGGAGCGGTGTGAAAGACGGTGTCGTCGAAGGGTGTATAGAAGGGCACGCCAAGCTCTTTGGTGAAGTAATCGGGGCGGGCGCGGAGGAGGGCGTTGCCGCGGACGGGAATGGTGAGTTCGCGTGGCGCGGTATCGAGTGCGCTGCCGATCCGTGAGCCGTCGGGCAGGTCCAGGGCGGTATCGGATTTGCGATTGAACAGGGCGTGGAAGTGTGAGCCGCTGGCAGGGCCGAGGGAAAAGTACATCACATCCGGATTCTTTCGGGGCAGGAAGGACGGGTTGATGGTCATGGCGCCGCCATAGCTGGCCTTGACTTCGCCGGTGCCGGTCCACTGAACCGGAAACCCGGCGCGATCGAGCAGACGGGCGGCGATTTTGTCCTGCGGATCGGGACAGTTGCCGAGCAGTTCGGCGTCGAAGGATGTGCTGGAAATTTCGAGTGCATCGCCTGAGACGCGAAAACGCCAGGAAGATTCGGGATCGGCGGTTTTGAGGAGAAGCTCGGGGCCTTCGACGCGCGCGGCCCAGTTATGTAAGTCGCGGGTGCCAGCGGGGTCGTGAAGCGCGAGATGCCCGTTTTCCAGGAGTACACCGAATGCGGCGTGCGAGATGACGATCTGCTCGGGCGTGTTGGTGACCTTAATGGTCCAGGCGCCGGACTCGAGCGAAACCGGGGCCTGTGCCTGGACGAAGGCGGCATCGAGCAGGAGCGAACAGGCGAGCAGGGCGTATTTCATGTGGTTTAGCTAACCGCGAAGGCTTTTGTCAGTCTAAAATGCCAACCGGATGGAGTGGAGCGATCAGGCGGCGGCTGAGGCGGCGCGCAATGGCAACTCGCTCGCTTTCCGCGCGCTGGTCGAAAGGCATAGCCGAGGGGTTTTCCGGCTGGCGTTTCGCATGTGCGGCGATGAACAGGATGCGGAGGATATGGTGCAAGAGACGTTTCTGCGAGCGTACCGGCAATTGAGGCAATTCGACGGGCGCTCGGCGTTCGGGACGTGGCTGCATCGAATTTGTGTGAATTGCTGCCTGGATCTGCTGCGGTCGAAGAAGTCGCGGCGGGAGAGCAAGCCGGCGCTGGAGGAAGGGGAGCGGCACTGGCTGGATACGGTGGCGGCTCCGGCGCCCAATCCGGAGCGGCTGGCGGAGAGTTCGCAGATTGCGGCGATGCTGGCTCCGGCGCTGCGGGAATTGAGCGATATGGAACGGACGGCGTTTGTTCTGCGGCATTACGAAGGCTGCGAGATTGCGGAGATAGCGCGCACGCTGGGTGTGCAGCACAATGCGGCGAAGCATAGTGTCTTCCGCGCGGTGCAGAAATTGCGGCGGGCGCTGGAGCCGGTGTGGGGAGCGGCGCGATGAAGCACCTCACGGAAGAAGAACTGATCGAGGTTTACTATCGCGAGCCGGCGGAGCAGGCGGCGCGGCACGCGGAGGAATGCGCCGAATGCGCGAGGCGGCTGGCGGAGCTGCGGAGTATGCTCGATGCGTTTCGCGAGGTGGCGGTGCCGGAACGGGCGGAGTCGTACGGCACAGAGGTTTGGAGCCAGTTAGCGCCACGGCTGGAAAGACCGCGGCAAAGAATGCGCTTCTGGCTGCTTGCGCCGGCGCTGGCGGCGATGCTGGCGATTGCGTTTGGGGCGGGCGTGTGGCTGGAGCATGATCGTGCGGCGGCTCGCGAGCGGACGAGGGAGCGGGTGCTGCTGATGGCGATGAGCGATCATCTGGAGCGCTCGGAGATTATGTTGACCGAGCTGCTGCATGCGGATCCGGCGAGCTTCGATATTGCGGGGGAGCGCGAACGGGCGCGCGATCTGCTTTCGGAGAACCGGCTGCTGCGGCAATCGGCGCTGCAACTCGGCAATCGGCCGCAGGCGGCGGTGCTGGACGATCTGGAGCGGGTGCTGGTGAGCCTGGCGAATGCGCCGGAGAATCGTTCGGCGGATGAGACGAAGATGTTGCAGGAACGGGTGGAGGATGGGCGGCTGCTTTGGAAGGTGCGCATTACGAGCACGAATGCGCGCGAAAGAGGACAGAAGTTATGAAGATCGGTAAGGGATTTTTACTGGCGGCGATGGCCGTGAGCGTGTATGGGCAGAACTGGACGGCGGTGCCGGCTTTCAGTTTTCAATCGAAGGCGGACGCTTCCGATAGCGCGGATTACCGGGCGGGTTTGCGGGAGCTCGATGCGCGGCAGTGGGAGCAGGCGGTCCAGTCATTTACGGCGGCTGCGAATGCGCGACAGAATGCGGATGCGGCCCTCTACTGGAAAGCGTATGCGCAGAGCCGGGGCGGGCATGCGGAAGCGGCGCTGCTGACCATTGCGCAGCTGAAGCAGAAATACGCGCAGAGCCGCTGGCTGTCGGATGCGCGCGCTTTGGAACTGGAGCTGCGTGCGCGGGCGGGCGCGCCGATGAAACCGAGCGCGGAACCGAACGATGAGCTGAAGCTGATGGCGATCAATTCGCTGATGCAATCGGATCCCGATCAGGCCTTTCCGGTGCTTGAAAAAGTAATCACGAGCGGTAATTCGGACAAAGTGAAGGAGCAGGCGCTTTTCGTGCTGGCGCAGAGCGGATCGCCCGAGGGCGAGAAGATGCTGGCCAATATTGCGAATGGGCGCTCGAATCCCGATCTGCAGATCAAAGCGATCCAGCTGATGGGGATGTTCGACGAAAATGCGCGCAAGACTCTGGGCGATCTGTATCGCACGAGCACGAATCTGCAGGTGAAGCGCGCGGTTCTGCAGAGTGCGATGCAATCGGGTTCGCGCGATCTGCTGCTCAATGCAGCGAAAACGGAGACGAACCCGGAACTGCGGCACGATGCGATCCGGCAGCTGGCGATGACGGGCGGGGCGGATCAGCTGTGGCAGTTGTATGGAACGCTGAACTCGGTGGACGACAAAAAGGCCATTCTGCAATCGATGTTCATGAGCGGGGATTCCGGGCGGGTGGTCGAAATTGCACGGCGGGACAGCAATCCGGAATTGCGCGCGGCGGCAGTGCAGTCGCTCGGGATGATGGGCAATTCCGGAACAGGCGACGCGCTGGTTTCGATTTTCGAGAACGACAAGGACGAGCATGTGCGGCAGGCGGCGCTGAACGCGCTGATGATGCAGCAGAACGGTAAGGCGCTGGTGGATCTGGCGCGGCGCGAGAAGGATCCGAAGGTGAAGGCGGAGATTGTGTCGAAGATGGCGATGGTGCATTCGCCGGAGGTGACGAATTACATGCTGGAGATCCTGAAATGAAAACGATTCTAGTGCTGGCGGCGGTTTCGGTGGCTTTCGCGCAGACGCAGCCCGAGGTGAAGAATGCGCAGTTTGAGACGCGCTCGCTTTCAGGGTCGCTGGATTCCGTGCTGCGCGCGAACGAGCCGGCGTGGTTCGGGTACGCGATCACGACGGTGCAGCGCGGCGACGATCATTCATACGGCGGCTGCGAACTGGAAGATGGACACGCGCATGAGCGAGTGCGCCAGAGTTCGCCGGTGAAGCTGGAGGGCTCCCGCGAGGCGTTTCTGCTGTATCGCGTGGAGAACAACGAGGTGAAGAAAATCCGGCTGTATTCCTCGAATTGCGCGTTCGACGCGGGCAGGAAGCGGTTTGTGTGGGTGAGTGGGGTGCCGATGCGCGAGAGTCTCGAGTATCTGGCTGGTCTCGTTCGCGGTGAGCGCACGCAGGGTGTTTCCGACAGCGCGATCTTCGCGATTGCGCAGCACGATGCAACACATGCCGATGAGTTACTGGAAAAGTTTGCGCAGCCGGGTTCCTCGACGCATGTTCGAGAGCAGGCGATTTTCTGGATGGGAGCGAGCCGGGGCGCGCGCGGAGCAGCGGCGCTACGGAACATCTTGCAGCGAGACAGCGATGACCAGGTTCGTGCGAAGGCTGTGTTTGCGCTTTCGATCAGTTCGGAGCCGGGGGTGATGAGTGCGGTAATAGAGGCGGCGGAACACGACCCCTCACCGCATGTCAGAGGGCAGGCACTTTTCTGGCTGGCGCAGAAAGCGGGCAAGAAGGCTGCCGGCACGATCGAGAACGCAATGGTGAACGATCCGGATCGCGCGGTGAAGCGGCAGGCGGTTTTCGCGCTTTCGCAGTTGCCGAAAGATGAATCGGTGCCGAAGCTGATTGAAGCGGCGCGCACGCAAAAGGATCCGGAGGTGCGCAAGCAGGCGTTCTTCTGGCTGGGACAGTCGAACGACCCGCGGGCGCTGGCGTTTTTCAGACAGGTGTTGAAAGAGTAGCTATCAGCGGTCAGCTTTCAGCTTTCCGCTATCGGCTGTAGCGGCTTCAGAAGCGGTAGTTCAGTTCGATGAAGCCGAGCTGACCGTTCGCATTCTTGTAAATCGCGCGAATGACGTCGCCGCCCTGCGCGTATCCGTAATAGAGCCCGATGGAAGCAACTTTGCTGAAGTTCCAGTCGATGCTGGTGTCGTAGAGATTGGCGAGTTTCGATTTTCCGTTGCTGGGGCGCCCCTGATAGCCGAAGGTCCAGGGCTGATAGGCTCCGCCGCCGGTGTACCAGAGATCGTTCTTGTTGGCCAGCGAGATGTAATGCCCGTCTGTGCGAATGGTAACGGTCTTGCTCGGGCGCAGCATAAGCTCGCCGAAGGCATCGCGGTTATTCATCTGGTTGAAGAACGGGAAGCGGGTGTAGGTGCGCGGGGTATAGAGCAGCGTGAAGAACGTACCGTGGGTGCCGTCTTTGCTGTTGCCGTCGCCGCTACCGAAGTAGTAGCCTCCGCGGATCCAGGGGCGAACGGCTTTCCACGCTTTGGGCTGAATGCCGGCTTCGAGAGCGGCGGCACCGGCGCGTTGCGAGAGCGAACCCCAGGAGCCGGTCTGCGCGGCACCCCAGGCGAGCAGGTCGACGGTGGCGTGGTCGGATTCGATGGCCTGTATGTAGTGTCCTCCATAGGTTCCGATGTGGATGGGCTGGTTCAGATCCGCAGTGCGCGCGGGAACGGATCGATTGTCGGTTTTCAAAACGCTGCGGGGATCGTCGTAGTAGATGCCGAACAGGCGCCATTCGGCCGAATTGCGCGCTGAGTAGGAAACCTGCCGGGTGGCGGCGAGATAGGCGAAGGGAGTTTTGACCCATCCCCAGCCATCGACCTGAAAGACGCCGCGGGTCGGAATGGCTCCGACGGCGGTGATGTTCCACGGGCCGTTCGAGAACGAGAGATTGGCGCCATCGAAGCTGCGTTGCACGATGGCGTATCCGAAGATGCCGAGCAGGCGCTGGTTGATGCGCGTGTTCTTGAGCACAGAGAGTGTGGCATTCTGAGGCGTGACTTCGCCGCCATCTCCAAATTCGAAACGCCCCACCTGCAGTTTCGCGTGCTCGCCCTTGAAGCGCAGGTAGCCCTGCTTCGGGAAAATAAAACCGATTGCGCTCGCGTTGCGATTACTCGCGTAGTACGACCCGCCCAGACCGAGCTGGCCGAGCGGCGCGGGTTGCACGGCATGGTCCGGAAGACCGATCAGCGCGGGGATGGCGAAATCGAGCTTCCAATCGAAGGCGGACGAAGTCTGGCTGAAGGCAAACTGCGCCATGGTGCCGGAGAAGGTGTAGTTGTTCTGTCCCTTGCCGCCAAACCAATCCCAGAACTCGACGCGCTCGCGGAGGCTGCCGCTGAAATCGACCGAGCCCCAGTGAATATCGGGCGGAGCGTCGCCCGATTGGGCCAGCGAGGTAGCAATGGATACAGAAATCGCAAAGATTGCGAACGAGAATTTCCTCATGAGTTGCTGAATCGTAGCATCCAGACGGCTCGCCGATCAACGGTTTTTCGATTGAAAAAGTTTATGAACTGAATAGGTGGAAACCGATCTACAACTCTAGAACGATTGACAGCAACCGAGCGGTGATGATTCCATCGCAAAGAGCACCATATCGATTCCGGAGACAACGATGGCCACTGCCAGCGCACAAGCTTTACACTCTTTCGAGCCGCATACAAGTTTTTACGAGAAGCTGAACACGGTCTGGCACGAACGCGCGCTGCAGATTTTCATGGCGATTGTGCTCGCGCACTGGGGCGAGCATCTGGTGCAGGCGTATCAGGTTTATGTGTTGCACTGGCCGCGGCCGAAAGCGGGCGGCATTCTGGGGCTGTGGTATCCGTGGCTCATTTCATCGGAATGGCTGCATTACGGGTATGCAATCGTGATGCTCGCCGGGCTGTGGGTTCTGCGTCGCGGCTTTACGGGTACCAGCCGCAAATGGTGGACGATTGCGCTCGTGATTCAGTTCTGGCATCACATTGAACATCTGCTGCTGCTGATTCAGGCGATGACGCATCACAACTTCTGGAACAAGCCGGTGCCTTTCAGCGTTCTGCAGCTGGTGATCCCGCGCGTCGAGCTTCACCTGTTCTACAACACCATCGTTTTCATTCCGATGATGATCGGCGTCTGGTATCACATGTTTCCGCCGAAAGACGAAGTGTGCGAGGCGCAGTGCAGCTGTGCCTGGCATGCCAAACCGGAGCAGCAGGCGGCCTGAACCCAAGGTTGCGCGGTAAGCGTGGATTTACTGCAGTGGCCCGTTGTCGGGCGCATTTTCGGGTGGCGGCACGCGCGGCGGCTGTTTCAATTGCCTGCTCTGGCGCTGGCGCTGATCATGATCTGGGACGGACTCACCGGTCCCGCTTTCGCGCCTAAGAATCTGGTTACCACGCTCGGCTGGATACACCTGCGCGGCTTGCTGGCCGTGGTGCTTCTGGGCGCGGGCAACTTTTTCTGCTTTGCGTGCCCATTGGTTCTGGTACGCGATTTCGCGCGGAAATTCTGGACGCCGCGCCTCAACTGGCCGCGCCCGCTGCGTACGAAATGGCTCTCGATCGGGCTGTTTGCGCTGGTTCTGTTCGTGTACGAAGCGTTTCACTTGTGGGCCAGCCCGCCTCTTACGGCGTGGCTCATTCTGGCCTACTTCGCGGGCGTTGTCGTGATCGATGCGCTCTTCAAGCACGCGACCTTCTGCAAATTCATCTGCCCGATCGGGCAATTCAATTTCGTTGCATCGACGCTTTCGCCGCTCGAAGTGCAGGTGCGCGAGCCTGCTGTCTGTAGCGGGTGCGCGACGAAGGATTGCATTCGGGGGCGCCGCGGGGAAGACGATGTTGTGGTGCAGCGCGGCTGCGAGCTTGCGTTGTTTCAGCCCGTGAAAGTGGGAAATCTGGACTGCACGTTCTGCCTCGATTGCGTGCACGCCTGCCCGCACGATAACGTCGGGATTCGAAGCCGTGTTCCGGCAGAAGAGCTGCTGATCGATTCGGTTCGCTCGGGCATTGGGCGTCTGGCGCGGCGGCCGGATTTGTCAGCTCTCGCGATTCTCTTCACCTTTGGCGCGCTGATGAACGCGTTCGGTATGGTGAGTCCGATTTATACGCTCGAGCGCGGGCTGGCGGCGGTTACGGGCGTCAATAGCTCGACCGGCATTTTCGCTTTGATCTTCACGCTGGTGGTGATCGTCGAGCCGGTGGTGCTGCTTGGACTCGCGGCGGCTGTGGCGCGGGGATGGGGAGGTCTGCGCGCGAGCTTGCCGGGAATCGCGACGCGCTACAGCTATGCGCTCGTTCCGTTCGGCTTCGGATTATGGCTGGCGCATTACGGTTTTCATCTGCTCACGGGACTTTACACGATTGTGCCGCTGGTGCAGAACGCGGCGCAGCAGTATGCCGGTTCAGCTGTGCTCGGGCCGCCGCGCTGGAACTGGGTGGGCGTTCCGGTGCGCTTCGTGCAGCCGATCCAATTTGGGTTTGTGGTGCTCGGATTCCTTGCGTCGCTCTTTCTACTGCGTGAGTTCGCCGAAGAAGATGCGGGACCCAAATGGTTGCGGGCATTCGCGCCATGGGCGGCGGTTTGCCTGGTTCTGTTCGGTTCGGGCATCTGGCTGATCCTGCAACCGATGGACATGCGGGGAACGTTTCTCGAATAATGATGCGCTGGTTAGCATTCTTTGCCGCAGTTGGAGCGGCGCTCGCGCACAATGGCCCGCCGTTTCCGATACTGTCCGACTACCGGATGGGGCCGTGCGTGATCTCGCTCTGGACGCATCCCGACGTGGGCACGGGAACGTTTTTTGTGCTGGTGGGTGCAGCGCCGGGGCAGCAGATTCCAAAAGATCTGACGTTCGAGATCGGCGTGCTGCCCGTAAGTGGACGTCTGAAAGAGCAGCGTTATCCGACTGAGCGCAGCGTCGAGAATGGTGAACTGCGCTACGATGCCGCGATTCCATTCGACAGACAGGAGAAGTGGCGCATCCATCTTTACCTGAAGAGCTCGGTTTCGAGTGAGATGGCCACCACGACCGTGGAAGTGACACCGCCGGGGCTCGGCGCCTGGGACCTGCTGCTTTTTTCCTGGCCCTTCTTCGGCTTTGGAGCGATCTGGCTGCTGGTGCTGAAGAAGCGGCGCGAGAAGCGCTTGGTGTTAAAGGGCGGAGCTCGGCGGGCGAGCGCTGTCGAGAGCGCCACGGCAACGCGTGGTTGTGCGGATCCGAACTCCTGATCGCGATTTCGGACAGCAATTCTCGACCCGCGAGTAACTTTTCCACTGAAAATCCGGCGCTTACGGCCACCTAGTTACTGGCCGAGGAAGTGCATCAGGAGGGCTAAATGGGTCCGTCCGCGTTTCTGGAGAGTGCCTGGCGCGATTTTGTGTACGCCAGCCGTACGTTCGGGAAGAACAAAGGCTTCTTCGCGGTTGCGGCGCTGTCGCTCGCTCTCGGCATCGGCGCGAATACCGCGATATTCCAGCTACTGAACGCAGTCCGACTGCGCACGCTGCCCGTGCCGCATGCCGAGCAACTTGTGCAACTGCAGATTGCGAAGAACGAGCACTGCTGCTCCGGCAATTTTTCAAACCGCCATCCCGATTTCACGTATGCGCAATGGGAGCAGATCCGGGCTCAGCAGCAGGCGTTCTCGAGTCTGTTCGCGTTTGGCGATGAGCAATTCAACCTGGCGGAGTCGGGCGATTTCCGGTTTGCCAATGCGCTGTTTGTGAGCGGCGATTTCTTCAAGACGCTCCAGATCCGGCCGCTGCTGGGACACCTGCTCACTTCGGCGGACGATCATGTGGGGTGCGGCGCTGATGCGGCAGTGATCAGCTACGGTTTCTGGCAGAAGCAGTTGGCCGGGGATCCGAATGTGCTGTCGAAGCAGGTCTCGCTGGATGGGCACCGGTTCGACATTGCGGGCGTTACGCCGGCCGGCTTTTTCGGCGTGGAAGTCGGCAAGAGCATGGATGTGTTTATCCCGTTGTGCGTGGAGCCGGTGATGAATGGAGAAAACAGCCATCTCGACAAACGGCATCACTGGTGGCTCTCGATTATCGGACGGCTGAAGCCGGGCTGGACGGTGGCGCGGGCCCGGGCGCAGGCGCAGACGATTTCCAGCTCCGTCTTTGGCAGCACAATTCCAGAGGTTTACCGGCCCGAGCAGGTGAAATGGTACACGCAATACAAACTGACAGCGCTACCGGCGGGCGGGGGCGTATCGTCGCTGCGGGAAGAGTATGAGCAACCACTCACGCTGCTGCTCGGCATTGCGGGACTGGTGCTGCTGATTGCCTGTTCGAACCTGGCGAATCTGATGCTGGCGCGGGCCAGTGCACGCGAACGCGAGATGGCGGTGCGGCTGGCGATCGGAGCGGGGCGAGGCCGCCTCATACGCCAGTTGCTGGTGGAGAGCTTCGCGCTGACGCTCTGCGGCGCGGTGACGGGCGCGGTTCTGGCGCAATTTCTGACGTCCTATCTGATTTCCTTTCTAAGCACCAGCGGCAATCCGCTGTTTCTCGAACTGACGCTCGATTGGCGCGTGCTCGGCTTTACGGCGGCAGTGGCCGTCGTCACCTGCATTCTGTTCGGACTGACACCCGCACTTCGCGCAACGGGCACGGATCCGGCCTCGGCGATGAAGGCAACAAGCCGCAGCGTGACAGCCGATCGTCAGCGCTTCGGACTGCGACGCTTCCTGGTTGTGAGCCAGGTGGCGCTCTCGCTGGTGCTGCTGGTAGGCGCTTTGCTGTTTGTGCGCAGTCTGCGCAATCTGCTGAACCTGGACGCCGGCTTTAATCGAGACGGCCTGATTGTGATCAATCTTGACGCTTCGCGCTCCGGGTTCGGAGCCGCACGGCGGGCGGTGCTGTATCGCGATGTGCTCGACAATCTGCGGCATGCTGCCGGCGTGCGCGATGCCGCTTCGGCGAGGATTGTGCCAATCAGCGGCGACGGCTGGCGCTCGAACGTGGAGATTCCGGGCGATCACGAAGGCACGCGGCGCATCACCTGGTTCGATCGAGTCAGCGACCGCTATTTTCGGACGATGGGAACACCGCTCATCGCGGGCCGTGATTTCAATGATCACGACACGGTGTCTTCTCCTAACGTTGCGATCGTCAACGAAGAATTCTGCCGGCGGTATCTAGGACGCTCCAATCCGATAGGAGCTGCGTTCCGCACCACACCGAACCGCGGCGAGCAGGCGGATGTTTATCAGATCGTGGGTGTCGTGAAGAACACGAAGTATCGCGATATGCGCGCGCCGTTTGAGCCGGTGGCATTCGTGGCCGCCTCGCAGGACAAGGAAGCGGATATCAACATGAGTTATCTGATTCGCTCGAATGTGCCTCTAGGCGCGCTGTTGCCGGAGCTGCGGCGTACGATGCTCGAGACCAACGGCTCGCTTGCGTTCGAGTTTCAGGCATTCCGGAATGAGATCGAAGACTCGCTGCTGCGCGAAAGGCTGATGGCCCGGCTCTCGGGCTTTTTCGGATTCCTGGCGGCGGTGCTGGCGACGGTTGGTCTGTACGGCGTGATTTCCTACATGGTGGCGCGGCGGCAGAGCGAGATTGGCATTCGCATCGCGCTGGGCGCCGATCGATCGGGCATTGTGCGGCTGGTGCTCAAAGAGGCGCTGCTGCTGCTCGGCGCGGGACTAGGGGCCGGATGCGTCCTCACGCTGGCTGCTGCTCGCACGGCCAGCACGCTGCTGTATGGACTCAAGCCGTACGATCCGCTGGCGATTGCAGTGGCGATTGGCGGACTGGTGGCGATTGCGCTGATTGCGAGCACGGTTCCGGCGTGGCGTGCGGCTCATGTGGAACCGGTGGAGGCGCTGCGTCAGGAATAACTGCTGTGCGCGCGGTTCGGTCCGGATGGTGGCGGCACGCCCGTGCGCCGATGATGGGATCCGATCGTTTATGGCGCCTGAAACCGGATAGAAGGAGACTTCTTTCGTCAGGCCCGCTGGTGTAATCCGGCGTGTTTCATCTACTTGCACGTCCTCGGACCGCCAATGCCGAGCCACTGTCCCCAGCCCACCCCGTGGTCGGTTGCTCTTATCGTAAATCGATTCACCTCTGACGGCAAACGGATCTGCCAGAATGTCCAGTCCGTATCGTCCGGGCGGAGTGGAACCTCCTGCACTCCTCCCGAATACGCGATCCGCACGGATAAATTCACAATCGAAGGACCATGCACGATTGGGAGCACGACACAGCGATCGGCCGGAGCTGTGATTTCTGAAGATATGATCTCGCCTGTACTTTGATCTGAACCATTCCAGCTTGAGAGAAACGGTCCGCCCGTAGCATTCGGCAGGTCAATCATAGGCGGCAACGCATTATCCTTCCATCCCGAACCGGTCCAATGAACACTCGCGATGGGAGTGCCTGTCTTTTCCGCCGTTGTCAGCATGGCAGTCGGAATAGAGCGTGATTCGGCGAGTGGACAGAGATACTCATCCCTCACCAAATATGTCGAGAGTTTCCGGCTACCGAATTTCGCATTGACGAAGCCTGCCCACGGCTGCATCCGGTGCAATTCAGCCGAACGGAGCACGGCAGGGACGCCAGCCGTAATTCTTTCTCCGATACCCACCACGCGCCCCGTTTCGTCCACAAAAACTACCCGGGTTCCGCCTGACCTGGAAGGCGTTACGCCTACTATTTCCGTTCCGCCCAGTACCGGATACATACCGGCTACATTCCCGGCCTGATGATCGTTGCAGCGCTTAAAAATTGTCCAGGCATTCTTGCCGAGCCAGCTCATCGGTTCAAAACCCGAGTAAATCGCCAGATGATCGTGCTGCAGACGCGGCAGCATCAATGGAACAAAATGCGGATCGCCATATAACTTGCCATCCAGAGCCGGATCGTCAAGGCCGTTCTCCACGCTTACGGTTGCGACCTGTTTATCCGCGTTAAACGATCCGTTTCCGCTTACCCAAGGTCGCAGGGCATGCGTCAATCCCAGAAGGCACAGGAAGGTCATAACGCCGAGCGCTTCCGGGGTCAATGTTTGCCATTTCAGCTTCGCCGAAAGCCATAGCAGCACGAGGACGAGTACTGCCCAGTTCACTAAGGGAAGCGACACATAGCGGGCTGCCAGTGCTGCCAGGAATTTGGGGTCCGCGGTATTCATGCGTCCGGCTGCGGTTAGCGCGGCGGTGGCCAAAGTAAAAAAGAAATAGCCGAAAAATGCGAGACCTGGTGTGGTCGCAATCAATTTGTTTCTGCAGGTTCTTTGAAACGTAAATAGAAACAGCGCCAGATTGAAGGCACCAAAGCAGAGCGCGATATCGGGCTGTCCGAGCGCACCCGCCGGCATACTCAGGTAGGAGCAAATGAATCCCAGCGTATAAAACGGATGCTGAATGATCAACATCGGATTGATCTCGTGCAGCGAACGATACCCGATGAAATATGCCCCGATCGAGAAAGCTGCCGCGATGCACAGAATGACCAGCGCGCGCACGCGCATGCGCAACAGAATGGCGCCAACGATCAGAATGGGCCAGATCGCCATGCCGTTGCCGCTTGAATACGTCGCGACTACCGCCGCGGCAATCGTTCCCGAAAGAACAGAGGCCTTCGGCTTCGCTCCGCCCTGTGCCAGTAACCACAAGGCGAGCAGAACTGCGCACTGTGCCATGGACCATTGCAATAAGAACGTGTTGCCGAGCGAAACTGAACTGCCTTCCCAAAACATTACGACGGCGGCCAATAGAGGGCCAGCCACACGCAGCCGCTTCGACACGGAGGGATCCGACACAAAGCTGCTGGCGAGCAGCATCCACAACGCGGCATAGCAGAGGAAGCTCACCACAAGCGGCAAATATTGATGTCCGCCGAGCTTCGTCATGTCAAGCGCGAAAACAATCTCGGGGAAAACGATCCGATGCTCGTTATGTTGCTGCCAGAGAACTGATATATCAAGGGCTCGGTACTGCGGCAAGTGCTGCACAACCCGCCAGTAATCCCAAATGGGGAGTGGATTGTAATCTCGGATGATACGGCGAATTGTAAGCAGGCAATTGGCGACCGCCCACCCGCCAAGACCAAGCATCAGCAAGAGACCAAGGGGGTCTCTGCCGATCGCAGACGATTGATTAAAACGTTTCCCAAAAGCAGCAAGCCTCGCAGCGAACGCCTCGGGCTCAGTTTGCATATCGTGCTCGTGCCCAGACTTGGTTTGCCAACGCATTAAGGACAGGATCGCATCTCTTCGCTGAATTTCCAGCGCACGCGCGTGCGTGGAGATTTCGACAAACCTCCCTCGAGCCAGCCGCGCGAGGGAGGGTCCATAGCGTCACGTTAATCAAAGCCAGAAAGGGCTGAGTGAACGCGCCAATCGGTGGGATCTAGGGCGAGGAGCGCAGGGCGGCCGCGGACCATTCGCCAAAGGAGGAGCTTTTGTCGGAGAAGACGACGGTGAATTCATCCGGAAGCAAATCGTTCGAAAATTCCAGAAGGATCCAGTCCGGTGCGCTCGGGGCGTAATCGAAAAACCCACGGACGTTCCGGACTGAGATATTTTGGTGCGCTACGGCCGGTCCTGTGCGGAACAAGACGCGGTCGCCGCGATGTAAGCGAACGGTTAACGTTCCCTGGTCAGCATCTCCTGTGCGTACGGAGCCGATCACCGTTAAACCAGGATACTTGCTGCGGTCATAGTCTTTTCCGCGCCAACTGTCGTCGACGATACAGGAAGTGGAAAGTAGGCGCTTGTCTACGGAGCTCAAAGTTGCGAGTGCGTTTGCATCAACCGAGATGATTCGGTATGGAAATGTCTTCTTTGGCGCTGGCCAAGAGTGCGCGTTGATGAGACCCCAGTTCTGAAGCTTCTGCGATTCAGCGCGATCAAGGAACAAGTACCAAGTGTTATATCCGTTGGAGGTAAACGGCAATTGGTAGTGATCGAAATGGCTGCTACTTACCAGATGATCGGCCCACCGGAAATCGCTGTGCTTGCGCGATAACACAGGCAAAGTGTTCAGAAGTGCAGCTGTAAGCAGGGCAGCGCAGGCCAACTGGAGCGGTTTGGAATCGCATTCAAAGAGAACTGAGATGACGAACCAGGATAGAAGTACGAAGGGAAAAAAGAAATACCTAGGGCCAGCAAGCTGCGGGTGTATGACATTAAGATCGACGCGCGCCGCTGAGAAGAACATCGCTCCCAGCCATAGACCGAGAAGAAACCAGTACTTGAGTTGTCTCGCAACGAAAGGCAGAGTGGCGAGCAGTAAAGATAGTACGATCCCAGCGGTGAACCACAGGGTTTTGTCCGAGACGTGATGAATGTTGCCGGCGATATACGAGCCCAGGAATTTAGGCAGAATCAGACGGAGACTGGAGAGCTTTGTGATTCCTCTGACGTCGGTTTTACGGAGCATGAGGCTTTGAATGAAACAACAGATCACGGCAGCTGCCAGGATGACCCGTTCTCGCCTCTTAGGCGTCAGTACCAGAGATCGAATGAGGAGGAAAGGAGTGATAAGGAAAATAATCGGACTAGAAAGGCCTCCTACGAGGACAAATGTCAGTCGCCACTTGATGTCGGAAGACTTCTCACTCCATAGAACGACGAGAAACAATAACAGACTGGCCCACCAGAACGCGTAAAGAGGGATGCCGAACACTTCTGGATCGCAAGGGACAAGCAGCGTCGCAATAGCGATGAGAGGGCGCGCGGGCAGCCAGGTTGGGCACAGGGCAATCGCGCAGCAGACGCCTATGATGAACAGCCATACGAGCAGTGTGCTGACGAGGGGACAGTAGAGGCTGCTCAGCATGAGCGATGAGCCCATGATGAGTTTGGAACTGGTATTCAAATAACCGTTGACCGGGAGCGCAAACGATCTCCAGCCATGTTGAATGAAGCCTAGGATGACTTGGCCGCCGTCTTCAGCCCAAATCTGCGGATGAAACAGCTGAGCTGAGCGGCGCACCAGCAGAAGCGCGAAAAAGAGCGCCGCCAAGCCCATAGGTTGGAAAAACGCGCGGCTTTTAAGACCACGCAGGAAACTGTTGAGCATCAAAAGGAGGTGCGGGGCGCGGCTGCTGATGTCTTTGCCAGATTACCAAACGAGGATTGTGATGCGGTTGCGTAAATCGAAGGTGACCTACGAAGTTGGATACGAGAGCGTAAGCAGTTCAGCCGCGAGTACAGCCGGTTTTTCGGTCACCCGCCGATACGGCGCACGGAGAAAGCTTCACCCAGTGCAGCGGATCGATGGGTTCGCCGCTGGCTGGCGATCGGGGCGGGGCCGCCTCATACGCCAGCCCATGGGCCAGCAGTTCGGACTACGAGGCGTACTGCTGGTGAGCCAAGTGGTGCTCTCGCTGGTGCTGCTGGTAGGCGCCTTGCTGTTTGTGCCGCTTAGCGGTTGCTCATTTTTTCCAGATGCTCGGGATAGCGAGCGCCTTGTACCGTGATCCGGGAAGCTGCGCGTTCGATTTCGGCGAGATCGCGGGGAGTTAGTTCGACCGCCGCAGCTCCGATGTTTTCTTCGAGGCGGTGGAGTTTGGTAGTGCCGGGAATGGGAACAATCCAGGGCTTCTGAGCCAGCAACCAGGCAAGCTCAATCTGGGCCGGCGTGGCGTTCTTGCGTTTTGCCATTTCGTGCAGCAGTTCGACCGGCGCGTGGTTGGCTTTGCGGTTTTCCGCATTGAAGCGCGGGACGATGTTGCGGAAATCGCCGCTCTCGAAGGTTGTTGTTTCGTCGATCTTCCCGGTTAGAAATCCCTTGCCCAGCGGACTGAAAGGAACGAAGCCGATGCCGAGCTCTTCGAGCGTGGGCAGAACTTCTTTTTCGGGCTCGCGAAACCAGAGCGAATACTCGCTTTTGGAGAGCCGTGACGGGCTGAATCGCATGGGCGCGCCGGATGGTCTGTGCGGCGGCTTCCGACAAGCCGAAGTGCTTGACCTTGCCCGCCTGGATCAGCTCTTTGACGGCACCGGCGACGTCTTCGATGGGTACTTCGGGGTCGACCACGAAACGGTGCGAGCGCTTCTCCGACCAGTTCCTCATTGGTATGCGGACCATAGACTTCGGCCGTATCGAAGAACGTAATGCCACGCTCGACCGCAGCGCGCAGGAGAGCAATCATCTCGTTCCGGTCGGGTATGGGAGCGTAGGACCAGCTCATGCCCATACAGCCGAGGCCGAGAGCCGAAACTTCCAGCGCATTCGGAGCGCTGTTTCCGAGTTTGCGTTTTTGCATGATTAGGATGTTTTCTGAGCAGCTGTCCCGGAACGCTTCTGAAAGATCTCCTTCACGATGGGAAGGGCGGAAAACACAGACGGCCAACCGGCGTAGAATGCCAGATGCGTGAGCATTTCGGAGGCCTGCGACTGGCTCAAGCCGTTGTCCATCGCGCGGTTCAGATGGTAGGTGATTTGCGCGACGTGGCCGGAGGCGATCAGCGCGCTGACGGTAATGAGGCTGCGATCGCGGGGCGCCAGAGCGGGCCGAAGCCACAGATCGCGAAACAGTAATTCCGTCGTGTACTCGACTACGCCGGGCGCGACGGCACCGAAGTTCTGTTCGACGGCAGTGGCGCGCTGAGCCTCGGCTTGCTCGTTCAAGGGAAGCAGACGCGGCGATATTTCGGGAAGCTGGTCGGTGCCGATGCCGCGCTCAGCGAAGATCTGCTGCAAGGCGGGAACGGCGGAGAGAGCGGAAGACCATCCCGCGTAGAAGGCCAGCTGCAGCACGAGTTCCGACAGTTCGGCGGGCGTGACTCCGCTGTCGAGGGCGACGTTGAAGTAGTGCGGCACGCCGATTGTCTGGAGGCGCGCGATCAGGGCGGCGGCCGTGATCAGGCTGCGATCGCGGCGCAACAGCTCGGGCCGGTTCCAAAGACGTTCCGTAACGGCCTTCTGCGTGTACGTTGCAAGCGCCGGGGAGACGGCCTGAATATCTTGCGGCGTAAGTGCTGAGTGTTGCGTATTGGAATGAGTCATATCGTTCTCAGTAGCGCTGCCAAGCTACTCGCCAGTGCTCCTCGGGGCGAGTTGACTTGACGATCAGTTCGTTGCCTGTCAGCTGGTAGGCGCGCGGGAGGTCTTTTCCAATGAGAGATCGCACGAGTGCGCCCTGAATGTGAAAGGTGAATGTGTGAGCACGCTCGTCGACGGTGTAAGTGCCCCAGGATGCTTCGTAACCGCCGGCCGAATATTGCTGGGGCGAGGAAGAGGGCTGGGCTTCGGGACGACGCTCCATGACCTGAACGGACGCGTGACCATCCGGCGTGAAGATGAAGATTCCGCTGCAATCGATCCTTTGCACCTGACCATCGGGGGTGGGCCGCTCGAGCCAGGAGAGCCGCCATGCGCCGGCGAGCTTGTTCGCCCCGACGGAGGCTTGCTCCTGAGCGGAAGACATTGCGGCGATGAGCAGCAGTACAGAGATCGCAACGCTGATTTTCACCTGCTCCAAGTCCTCGCGTTTCCAACGTAACGGTAAACGGTACGCTCGCGCTTATCTGATCCTGCCGATTGTTTGCCTGATCCTGCCCGGAGGCGCTATTCCAGGCACTCTTGGAGGAGTTCGGGGAGTAGTCTGAAAAAGAAGCCCGAAAAAAGCCGATGGCGACAACAAGACCGGCGCAGATACCGGAGCAGAGCGTTAGCGAAATGCGAATGGCGCTGGCGCAGGGGATCGCCGCGCATGCGCCGACGCATGGTGAACATCGGACGGGGATTGCCGGCCTCCTGCTTTTCCGGCGCACGGCTCCGAGCGTCTGCTATCGCGCGACGTACGAGCCCAGCCTGACGGTATTTGTGCAGGGCCGGAAGCTGATTCAGCTCGGCGGGCATGAGTACCTTTGCGACGAATCGTCGTTTCTTCTCTCGTCGATTGATGTTCCGGTGCAAAGCCAGATCGTCGAGGCATCGGAACAGAAGCCGCTGCTTTCGATGCTTCTGCGGCTTGATATGTCAATGGTGCAAGAGGTCCTGAGCCGCGAAGACCTGCCGGAACCCGAACGCTTGTCGGATTCGAGGGGCCTGGCGATCGGCGAGACCAGCATCGGATTGCTAGAGGCATCTCTACGGTTGATCAAACTTGTCGATACGCCGGAAGACATACCGTTTCTGAGCCCTTTGATCCAGCGCGAGATGATTTATCGCGTGCTGCGGACGCCGCAGGGAGAGCGGCTTCGAGCAATTGCCACCAGAGGCGAACTCAGCAATCGAACGGCGCGGGCCATCGCGTGGCTGCGAGCAAATTACACCAAGCCGCTGCACATGCAGGAACTGGCGAACGTGGCGCGCATGGGCGTTTCGACGCTGCATCATCAGTTCCGGGCCTTAACAACGATGAGCCCGCTGCAATATCAGAAGCAGCTTAGGCTGCAGGCAGCACGGCAGCGCATGCTGATGGAGGGCATCGATGCCACGAACGCAGCCTACGAAGTTGGCTACGAGAGCGTAAGCCAGTTCAGCCGCGAGTACAGCCGGTTTTTCGGTCAACCGCCGATGCGGGATGTGAAGACACTGCGCGACGGAAAACGGATCGAGCCGGCGACCGCTTTTGAGCGCAAGGTGACGACCGGGCAAGGACGTACTACTAGCGGGATGGCGAGCCCCGTCTGATACTGCTGGTGGCGGGGCACGGAGAAAGCTTCACCCACTGCAGGGGATCGATTGGTTCGCCGCTGGCGTAAAGCGTCCAGTGGAGGTGAGGACCTGTAGAGCGGCCCGAAGAGCCGATGTAGCCGATCACATCTCCTTGTCTGACCTGCTGGCCCTGGCTGACGGCGAAGCGCGAAAGATGGAGGTAAATGGACTCGAGACCCTGGCCGTGGTCGAGGGCCACCGTGCCGCCTCGCAGACTAAATGGCTCGGCGATTTTCACGGTTCCGGCAGCGATGGCGTGCACCGGGCTGCCGAAAGCGCCGCGCTGATCGAGTCCGGCATGGTAATCACCTGTCGGCTTGCCGTTGTGCAGGCGCATGACGCCGAAGGGCGAAGTCAGACAACCCGGAACAGGCGGCTCGAGCGGCTCGTGCCAGAAGCGCTCGGCGGAAACGGTATCGAGAAACGCGGCTACGGCGCTGCGCTCTTCGGGAGTCGCGTGCAGCTTCGAGAGTGTCTGGTTCAGAACGATGTTCTGTTTTCTGAAATGTGCGCTGGCGACGGTTAGGCTCTCGCGATGAATTGAAGCGCCATTCTCATCGAGCCATTCGAGCTGGTAAACACCCGGTCTGGTCAAAACGCCGACGGGCATGAGGCCGAAAGAGCGCCCGTCGGGCTGCGGAAAGAGGCGAATGGTCTTGCTGTTGAGACGCGCGCTGCCGGGCGCATCCGGCCCGTAGACTTTCAGTACTTCGCCCTGGAGGGGCCGGGCAGGCTCGAATGAGAAAGTCTGAGCCAGCGCGCTCGCCGCCAGCAACGCAATCGCCCACCGCATGGATCTTGTGACAAGCATAACGATCAGCAAATGAAAGATTCGCGCGCCGGCAACGATCTATATTCGGACGGCCCACAAAGGAGGCGTTTCTCATGAAATTCTTTTCAAAATGTTTGATTCTGGCGGGTTTGGGAGCGGGATTGCTTTCGGCGGCGGCGACCGACGAAGCGACGGCGCGATTGAAGGCATCGGCGGACGTGCTCACCGAGATTATGGCGGCTCCCGACAAGTCGATTCCGAACGATCTCTTTCACAAAGCGTATTGCGTGGTGGTGATACCGAGCATGAAGAAGGCCGGGTTTGTGTTCTCAGCGAAATTCGGCCGCGGATTTGCTTCGTGCCGGAAGGAGGCGGGCGGCTGGACTGGGCCAGCAGCACTGCGCGTGGAAGGCGGCGGATTTGGGCTGCAGATTGGCGGGGCGGAAACCGACCTGGTGATGCTCGTCATGAGCAAGAAAGGCATGGACGGTTTCCTGGCGAGCAAGTTCACGCTCGGCGGCGAGGTTTCGGCGGCGGCGGGTCCGGTGGGCCGCGACACCACGGCGCAGACGGACGCGACCATGCGCGCCGACATTCTTTCGTGGTCACGCTCGCGCGGAGTATTTGGTGGCATTTCGCTGCAAGGAGGGACGCTGCGTGCCGATACCGATGTGGATAAGGCGCTGTATGGCAGCGACGTTACGAGTAAACAGATTCTGACCGGAGCGGTGCCGGCGCCGGCGGGTTCGGATGTTTTCACCAGCAAACTTAGCGAATACGGCGGCGATACTCAGACCAAGTAAGCGCCCGGAACGCGAGGAGAAGGACGGCTGAGCGACCGAACAAGGACGGTCGCCAGCCGGGATTGAGCAGGAATTGACGGCATTTCGGGTGGGCCGTCCGGTACCATAAAGGTATCTCGCTTCCTGTATGAGTGTTTCCGCTTCCGAAATGTGGACCATGGTGAGCTACGTGCTCCGCCAGAGACTGAGCGGCCGTAAGCGCTATCCGCTGGTACTCATGCTCGAGCCGCTCTTTCGCTGCAATCTGGCATGCGCGGGATGCGGAAAGATTCAATACCCGGCACATGTGTTGAAGCGCCAGCTGACGCCCGAAGAGTGTTTCAAAGCGGTGGAAGAATGCGGCGCCCCGTCGGTTGCGATTCCTGGCGGCGAGCCGCTGATGCATCCGCAAATTGCAGAGATCGTCGAGGGGCTGATCGCGCGCAAGAAGTACATTTATCTTTGCACCAACGCGTTGCTGCTCGAAGAAAAACTCGACCTGTTCAAACCGAGTAAGTATTTTGCGTTTTCGGTCCATGTGGATGGCGAGCGTGAACACCACGATTTTTCGGTGTGCCGGGAGGGTGGCTACGATGCGGCCGTCCGAGGCATCAAGGCAGCCATTGCGCGGGGCTTCCGGGTTACGACGAACACTACGCTTTTCGACGGCGCCGACCCGAACAGCGTGCGCAAGTTCTTCGATGAGATGATGTCGCTCGGAGTGGAGCGCATGATGATTGCGCCCGGCTACTCCTACGACAAAGCGCCCGATCAGCAGCACTTCATGGGACGCGCCCGGACGCGGCGTCTCTTCCGCGCCATCCTCTCCAATCGTAAGAAGCACTGGAAGTTCAACATGTCGCCGCTATTCGGCGAATTCCTCATGGGTAAGCGCAACTTCAGCTGCACGCCGTGGGGCATGCCGACTTACAACGTGTTCGGATGGCAAAAACCATGCTATCTGCTGCAGGATGGTTACGCCGATACATTCCAGGAGCTGATGGCGGAGACGAACTGGTCCGGCTATGGCGCCGAATCGGGCAATCCGAAATGCGCGAATTGCATGGTGCACAGCGGTTACGAGGCTTCGGCAGTGAATTACGGCTTTGGCTCGCTGAAAGGCTTCTTCGCGATGGCCAAGGCTTCGCTCTTCAGCACGTATAGAGACGAAGATGCGAAGGCTCTGCTGAACGAAGAGTACAAGCCGGTGCACTCCTACAATCCGCTGGTGCAGATCAAGACGGCCGACGAGACGCGCGCATGAACGCTGCGGGTTCGAATTTTGAAGAGCTGGAAGTTGTTCCCGGCTTTACGCACGAACAACTGCAGGGCTGGGTTCCGGAGCTTGCGAGCGAGACCGAGATCCGCGAGGCGCTCGAAAAGGCGTTTGATTATCGCGGCGATGTAACGATTACGCGCAAGGACGGCCGTAAGGTTGAGGGTTACGTCTTCGATCGCAAGCAGGGCGCGAGTTTAGAGGCATCGCTGGTGCGGATTCTGCCGGCGGATGGCTCGCCGCGGCAGAGCATTCCGTTTTCTGAGATCGCCGGACTAGTTTTCAGCGGGCGCGATACAGCGGCCGGCAAGAGCTGGGAAGCCTGGGTTCGCAAATACTGGCAGAAAAAGCAGAGCGGGCAAGCCGCTCGCATTGAGCCGGAAGCACTCGATTAGCCGCCGGGGCGGATCAGGAATTTACAGCCTTCGCCCGCTGCAAAACGCGCGTACGCTTCGCTGACCTGCTGCAACGGAAAACTGTTGCTGATCAGTTTCTGAAGCGGCAGATCCTTTGCGAGCGCGATGGCGGTCTCGAAATCACGGCGCTCATAGACACGAGTCCCGGCGAGCGTCAATTCCTTGAAATTGATGGCCTGCAGATCGACTTCGGCGGGCTTCTTGAAGACGCTCACGTTGACAACGGTTGCGCGAGGACGGGCGAGGTCCGTCATTGTACGGGCCGTAGCAGCGGTTCCGGCGCATTCGAGGACAAGCTCGACACCTTCGCCGTTGGTGAGATCGTCGACTGATGCTTTGAGACTGCGGGCGGGCAGCGCTTCGAGACCGATGTCGCGCGCTAATGCAAGACGCGAATCGAGCACATCGCTGATCAACACGCGCCGGATGCCGCGCGCACGAGCCACGAGTGCTGTAAGAAGACCGATGGGTCCGGCGCCAATCACAACAGCCAGCGCGCCTTCCGTCCAGGAGGCACGATTCAGCCCATGAACGGCTACGGCGAGCGGCTCGATCAATGCACCGATTTCATGCGGCATGTCGCGCGGCAGCTTGAGGAGACTCGCGGAGGGCACTCGCAGAAATTCGGCCATGCCGCCTTCTGCATCGAACCCATAGAGCCGGAGACGGCTGCAGACGTGTGAAAAGCCGGTCCGGCAGGCGTTGCATTGGCCGCAGGTGATGAGTGGAAAGACCACCACGGAATCCCCGGGCGCGAGATCGGTTCCGGGCGCGGCGATCTCGGCGACTATGCCCGAGCATTCATGGCCGATCGTGAGCGGTGCTCTGGCACGCGGATGAACGCCGGAAACGATGCCGATATCGGAGCCGCAGAAGCCGCACGCCTTAATTCGGACGAGCGCATCTCCGGTCTCGATCGAGGGAGCGGGAACCTCGACCGGCTCGAGCCGGTTCGGACCTAAATAGCGAGCTGCCAGCATTGTCATCCTTGTGCTCGATGGGCGCGGGTTCGGAACGTTTCCGCGTTAAAAAGTGCTTGTGAAATGCTACGGGTTATAAATACCAGCATGCTACGTCGCGATTTTCTCCACACCATGGCGGCCGCGGGCGCCGCGTTACTAACTCGCATTCCCGCACGCGCCCAACAGGCGGACAGCTCGATCGAGGTCTTTCCGAATGAGCCGCTCGGCGAGATTTCACCGAATATCTACGGCCATTTTACGGAACACATCGGCGGCGTGATTTATGACGGGGTCTGGGTGGGACGCAATTCGCGGATTCCGAATACAGATGGCATCCGCAATTCGCTTATCGACGCGCTGAAGCGAATCAAGGCGCCTGTCATTCGCTGGCCGGGCGGGTGTTTCGCGGATAGCTACGACTGGAAGGACGGAATCGGGCCCGCTGGTAAGAGACCGGCGCGAACGAATTTTTGGGAGGTGGATCCGGATCTGAAGCGGCTGCACGAAAAAGGCGTGCAGGTTTTCGAAACGAACGAATTTGGCACGAACGAATTCGCGCATTTCTGCAAGCTTGTCGGAGCGGAACCTTATCTGGCGGCGAATCTGCGCAGCCTGCCGGCGCTTGATTTCGACCACTGGGTTGAATATTGCAACTCGCCCGCGGGTTCGACGAGTTATGCGCGCATGCGCGAAGCGGCCGGTTACACTGAGCCGTTTCATGTTCGCTACTGGGGCGTGGGCAACGAGAGCTGGGGATGCGGCGGGAACTTCGCGCCAGAGGATTACGCCTCGGAATTTCGTCGCTTTACGACCTGGGTGCCGGAATATGGTCAGGACCTGTGCTTCATCGCAGCCGGTCCGAACGATAATGACATGAACTGGACGCGTCGATTCTTTTCCCAGATCTTCACCCCGCCGCGGGCTTATCATAATCCGCATTTTCGGGGCTGGTCGGTTCACCACTATTCGCGTGTTTCTAAAGGCGGAGCGCTCGAGTTTGGGCCGGCAGAGTGGTACGAGTTGTTGCGCAGCGCGAATTTCATGGAGCAGATCATTCTCGATAACTGGGCCATTATGGGCGAATACGATCGCGTGCACCGCGTGAAGCTGGTAGTGGATGAATACGGACCCTGGTACCGGGCTGGTACGGAAATCGATCCGACTCACTTATTCGGCCAACAGATCACGATGCGCGACGCGGTGGCGACGGCGCTGACCCTCGATTGTTTCAACCGGCATCCGGAGAAGGTCATGATGGCTAACTGCGCACAGTTGATTAACAATATCAATACGCTGTTTCTGGCGCACGAAGATAAGTTCTGGGTGACGCCGAACTATCACGTATTTGAGATGTATGCGGCGCATCAGGGCGCCCAGGCGGTACGCGCGAATTTCTCGGCTCCGCGCGCGGCCGAAGGCTTGTGGGGGTTGAATGGATCTGCTTCTCTTAAGGGTAAGGCGCTGACGCTGACCGTGGTCAATTCGAGTGTCGATGCGCCGCGGACGAGTCAGATTTCAGTCAATGGCGGGCGCATTACATCGGCGCAGGGTATGGTTCTGCATGCCTCCGACATTCACGCGCACAATACGTTTGAAGATCAGAAAGCGGTAGTGCCGAATAAAATTTCGGTACAGGTGCAGGATCGTTCGTTTCAAACTGAGTTCCCGGCCGCTTCCGTTACAAAGATTGAGTTACAGCTCGGCTGATGCGGGATGGCGGAAAGCCGGAGCTTGGTTCGTAAGCTCCGGCTCTATCCAGGGCTGCCAGTTAGTTTCCGGCGAAATGCACGAACGGAGCTACCGACGGGACACCCGCGTTATTCACGATGAATAACATGTAGTAGCCGGGAGGTGCCAGATACGCGTTGGCTGGCGCAGTAACAGTAAGTTGCCCGCTGCCGGCCTGGAAGGATAGCGGCAGGTAGCGCTCATTTTCATCGAAGAAGTGAGTTACTGCTCCGGTGCGGATTAGAGCCACTTTCGCGATACTGGCAGCATCGGGAGTAACTACGGTGAAGTTGCTTCCGTAAGTCCACTCGGTGGGCGCTGACGTAATTGTCGGACGCGCACCTTTGAAGAGATAGGGCGGGGAGAAGAATTCTGCGCTCAATTCGTTGGGGACGTTGCCAAAATCGGCACCCATACCGGATTCGAGAACACGGCCATCGGGAAGAAGGAGCGCCGTTCCATGGTACTCGCGCGGCGTATGCATCGAAGCTAGTGTGCTCCATGTCATAGTCTGTGGATTCCAGAGTTCAGCGGCGTAGACGGCGTTGGCAATGTTGCCGCCATTGCGGTCGGTTTCGCCGCCGGTGGCCAGCACTGTACCGTCGGGAAGCATGGTGAGATTCAGGAAGCTACGGTTATAGGCCATCGAGGCAGTCTGCTTCCAGGCGGGCGAGTTCTGGGTCATATCGAGTACATAAGTGGTATTAGTGACCGGTCCCGAACCGCCCTGACTGTCAGTTGCCGTACCTGCCTTCATAAATTTGCCCGGAGCATACATGGTTGCGCTGGCGCCATCTACAACGTTCGAGTCGACGACAGTCCAGGTTTGGGCGTTGATGTCGAGAATGTCGGTATCGGTCGCGTATTCCGAGCCGCCAATGTGGATCACACGTCCATCCGGCATTTGATACAGGAACGGGTAAGTCTCAAACGGGTTATTGGCGTTTGTAAGTTGCGTCCAAGTATTTGTCGAAGGATTGTAAATTTCCGAAATCCCGGCATTGCTGTGAGCGGTTGTTTGCCAGCCGGCGGTAACCATCATGCGCCCATCGGATAAAGTCAGCACATTTGGATACCAGCGCTTGTATTTCATGTTCGGAACGACTGTCCAGGTATTATTACTCGGGTCGAAGATTTCGGCGTTGGCGATCCCGATTGGATCGGACTGATCGCTGTAACCGCCGGCTACGAATACCCGGCCATCGGCGAGCAGAGCGGCGCCCGAGCAGAAAAGATCGGCATTGTTGAAGGGTACGCTGGTGAATGTGTTGTGGATGTAGTCCCAAACCGTGGGGGTCTGCCCATCCTGATAGAAGAGGATCGTGTTGTTATGCAGCAGAATAAGATTGACCGCAACGGCGGGCAAAGAAACTGGAGAAGACCAGCTGCCAATAAGCGATCCGCTGCCGGAGTTATTCACCGTGATATTGACTGGCGAAGAGGTCGTGCCCTGATTCGCACTGTTTACGGCCTGAGCGGCTAGCGTATGACTTCCATCGCTTACTGTCGCGCTGTTCCAGCTCATCGAATACGGCGCAGTGGTGAGCGCCGAACCAAGCGGGGAACCGTCCAGCAAGAATTGAACGCTGGTTATGGCGACATTATCGGTGACATTGGCTGAGACGGTTACGGTTCCCGCAACCGTACCGGAACTCGGCGAAGTCATTGTCACGGTGGGCGCCACGGGAATAACGCCCGTGCCGGAGCCGGCGATTATTTCACAGATGGTGAGATTGTAGCGATCCGTGGTAGGAGCGGTGTCGTTGATGGTAACTTTCGTTCCGCCCGCGGGAACCGGGTTGTTCAGCTTCTGCACCCAATAGGTGTCGCCGGCCGAGCTCAAATACTGATGCACGAGCGTCTGGTTTGCGCCGGGTGTGCGAGCAATCGCGTTATCAAAATCATTGCCCACGCCGAAGATCATGGAGTTAGAGTCGAGCGTGGTCAGGCTGGCACTTGGTGCTCCGGTTGTCGCACTGGCGCTTGCGACGGCGCCAATTGCGCCGGAACCGTTGCTTCCCGACGTGTTGACACCGGAAAAACTCACCACGGTGATTGAGGACATGACGGATTGCGATAGCGTCGCGCTGACCGATATTGAGCTCAGCGGCACTGCGGAAAAGGCGCGCCAGATCTCCGAATCTCCGCTTTGCACGTTGGTTCTTCCGACGAGCACCCAGGTGAGACCGCCGCCGGTGACGGACTGGACGGAGGTATTCGCACCTCCGAGATAGTCCGTAGCAACGAACGCCAGCAATAATTCGTTGCCAGCACTGGTAGAAAAGCTAGGTGTAGTTACGGTGGCGCTTGCGCTGGTCTGATCTTTACTCACCTGGGCATCGATTGTAATCAGATTGGAAGAAGCCGAGGCGCTGAAGTTCACGCCGGTTACATTCGCGCTATTGACAGTAACTCCCTGCTGAGTCGGCGTGAAGGTATAGCCGCCCTTACTCGGGGTGACGGTGTAACTTCCATTTGTCAGCCCGGTGAACGAGTAATTGCCGGAGGAATCGGCGGTAGCCGCGGCGCTCGAGGCTCCGGTCAGCATCATCGTTGTACCCGACCCGCTCGCAGCCGGCGAGACGGTACCGGAAACGCTCCAGGTGGGAAGAGGCTGCGCCGCGAAGTCAATGCCGGTCTGGTTAGCTCCGCTGATCGTAATAGGCTCGCTAGCGGGCGAAAACGTAAATCCGGACTTCGAGGGCGTGATGGTGTAACTGCCGTTGGAGAGCCCGCTGAAGCTATAGTTGCCGGAGCTATCCGCCGTTACGGTGGCGCTGGCTGCTCCGCTCAGTGTAAGAGTCGCGCCGCTTCCCGAACTCGCCGGAGTGATGGATCCGGAAGCGCTCCAGGTCGGAGTGGTCGTGGTATTTGCCAGGATTTCGCAAATCTCGAGATTGTAGCGGTCACCTGTCGGTGCCGTATCGTTAATCGAGACGCTGGTCGCGCTGGCGGCAATGGCACTGTTCTGCATCTGCACCCAATAGGTGTCTCCGGCGGAGGTCAGAAACTGGTGAACCAGGCTCTGATTCGTACCCGGGGTTCTGGCCGTGGCGTTGTCGAAATCGTTCCCGACACCGAAGACCAGCGAGCCGTTCCGAGTCGTTTTGAGAGTGGCCGAAGGCGCTCCTTTGGTCGCGTTTGCGCTGGCGACGGCACCGATTGCACCCGAGCCGTTCGTGCCGGTGGTATCCACACCCGCGAAACTAACCACGGTGATCGACGAGATGACAGATTGCGAAAGAGTGGCCGTGACGTAGACAGCATTCAGCGCGCTCGGGGCAAAGGCGCGCCAGATCTCGGAATCGCCGCTTTGAACATTTGTACGCCCGACAAGCTGCCAGGTCAGGCCGCCGCCGCTCACGCTGGTAACAGTCGTATTCGCACCTTGTAAGTAATCTGTCGCAATAAACGCCAGAAGTAACTCCTGGCCGGAGGTGGTCGAAAGAGCCGGAGAAGTTACTGTGCTGCTGGCCGACGACTGATCGGTTGCGACCTTCGCATCAATTGTGATGGCGGCCTGGACGGTATGAGTCAAGCCAATCAGGGCAAGTAAGAGCGCACGAATTCTCATAAGTCGGAACTTCGCCCGGACCGCAGCATTCTTATGGCCAATCAGTTGCTGTCTACTAACGCGAGCTCCTAACGAGTTACGGCGAGGGTGTGGCTGCGGGGGTAATGCGAACTTATGGGATGTTTTCCGACGAATTGGAAATGCATATCGGCGCTTTGCCTGGCAACTGTTCTGGTTGCACAAACGAAACGAGAGCTGGTTAACGGATTTTCCCTTGAGGCGCCCGCGGGCAATCTGGTGTCGATCAGCTCAGCTGCGGGACGACCAACGGTGGTCATTTTCGTATCGGCGCGCTGCCCGATTTCGAATGCGTTCAATGCTCGAATCAACACACTGTACGAACAATTCGGTAAACAAGTGAACTTCATTGTGCTGGATTCGAATGTGAATGAATCGGCTGCCGAGATCCAGGCGCACGCCAAGGCCATGGAGTACGATTTTCCGGTGTACCGGGATCGAGAAAACAGAGTCGCGGATCTGCTCGGGGCGGTAGCGACTCCCGACAGCTTTGTCATCGATAAGCACGGGATGATCAGTTATCACGGATACATCGAAGACGCTCCGAATCCGGCCCGGAGCAAAGATCCCGCTCTGCGGCTCGCGATTGAAGCGGCGTTACACGAGCGTCCAGCGCCGGTGCCCGAGACGCATGCTCGCGGCTGCGCGATCCGGCGCACAGTCGATTTACGTCCCTGACCACATCTGTACCGAACTCAACAGCTGAGTCTCGCGCTGAGTGCTATTCTGCTGGCGCGTGCCGGGGACCAAAAGACACTTCGATGCAATCGTAATCGGTGCCGGACAGGCGGGTCCATCGCTTGCCGGACGTCTTAGCGCAGCGGGCATGCAGGTCGCGGTGATCGAGCGGAAGCTCTTCGGCGGCACCTGCGTGAACACCGGTTGTATTCCGACCAAAACGATGATCGCGAGCGCCTACGCCGCCCAGCTGGCACGGCGCGCAGCCGGATATGGCGTGAGTGCGGGCCCGATCGCGGTGGACATGAAGGCCGTGAAGAAGCGCAAGGACGAGATCTCCGGCAAATCGCGCACCGGGATCGAGAGCTGGCTGCGCGGCATGAAAAACTGCACGGTTTTCACCGGACAGGCGCGCTTCGAATCGGCCCGCGAGGTGCGCACGGGAGATGATGCACTCACGGCCGATCGTATTTTCCTCAATGTAGGAGGACGCGCGAGCGTCGGGGGGATCGAAGGCGTGGATCAGGTGTCCTACCTGACGAATAGCTCGATGATGGATGTCGACTTTCTTCCGGAACACCTGGTTGTAGTTGGCGGAAGTTATATCGGCGTCGAGTTCGCGCAGATGTTCCGGCGCTTCGGCAGCGAAGTGACAATCGTGGAGCGCGGTGAGCGCCTGGTCGGACACGAAGATGAGGATGTTTCGCGCAGCATTTCGGAGATCCTCGAGGCGGAGGGCATTCGGATTCGCACCGGCGCGAACTGTCTGCGGCTCGAGCGCGATGGGAGTGGTGTCCGGGTGCATGTGAACTGTGCCTCCGGCGAACCGGAAATTCGCGGCTCGCATGTGCTGCTCGCGATTGGCCGCCGGCCGAATACGGACGATCTCGGGCTTGATCGCGCCGGGGTTGAAACGGACGAGCGCGGCTACATCCGCGTCAACGACCGGCTCGAGACAAACGTGGAGGGAATCTGGGCGCTGGGCGACTGCAACGGGCGCGGTGCTTTTACTCACACCTCGTACAACGATTTCGAGATCGTGGCGGGCAATCTGCTCGACGACGAAACGCGGCGGGTGACCGATCGCATTCCCGCCTACGCGATTTACACTGACCCACCGCTGGGCCGCGCGGGAATGACCGAACACGAAGTGCGCGCCGCGGGGCGACGTGCGCTAATCGGTACGCGCCCGATGTCGAAGGTGGGGCGGGCAGTGGAAAAAGGCGAGTCGCAGGGTTTTATGAAGATCCTGGTGGACGCGGAATCGCAGCACATCCTGGGGGCCTCGATTCTGGGCGTGGGCGGCGACGAGGCGATCCACTGCATTCTCGACACCATGTATGCCGGGGCGCCCTTTGAAGTGCTCAAGCGGGCGGTGCACATCCACCCGACAGTTTGCGAGCTCATTCCGACCGTGCTGGGCGAGCTCAAACCGTTGTCGTAGCGTACCCGCCGCGCTAACCTGAAGGTGCAATGGAGTTACCCCAAGGCACTTTGCCGAATGGGCCGCAGGATGCACGCGGGAGGCTGAAGGAAGTTCGCGACGTGCTGCTTGCGCTGCACAAAGCGTTGCTCGATTCGGAGCGAACCGCTTACGAGATCGTGCATGGCAAAGTCTCCTCGCCGAGCGCTTTTCTCCAGCTATTGATCAACGACGCGCGCTTTGCGTGGCTGCGGCCGATTACGACGCTGCTGGTGCAGATCGACGAAACACTGGCGGCGAAGAACCCGCCGGCAGAGGAAAAAGATTTCGAGCAGCTGATCACTGACACACGCGCCTTGCTGTCGCCTTCACGCGAAGCGAACGGCTTTTGGAAGCATTACGAGACAGCGGTCGAGCGCGATCCGGGCGTTGCGGTGTACCACGACGATCTGACCCGGCGATTGGGCGGTCTATAGCGTTCCATTGACGTTTTCGGCTATGCTGTTTCGCAATGCCGGAGCAGCCTTCCTATACGCCCATTCTGGATCTGGAAAGCGAACCGCCTGCGCTACGCAAGCCGAGTCTCTGGTTCAGGCTCATATTGTGGCTCGTTTGCGTGGCGATCGGGACTGGAATCGGCTACGGGGAAGATCATAAGATTTTCGGTAAGTGGCCGGCTCTCAATCCGCTTCTTTTCTTCGTGGGTTTGTACCTTTCGCTTGCGGTGCATGAAGCGGGCCATCTAATCGCAGGAGCATTTGCCGGACTTGAGTTGGGCGGCATCAAAGTGGGTCCGGTGCTGCTCATCAAGCTTTCCGGACGCTGGGTATTCCGTCTGGAATGGCGAACTTTCGGCGGCGGCTTCTATCTACCGCATGTCTCGTCAGAACAGCTGAGCCGTACCCGGGCAGCTGCCATGATTGCCGGCGGGCCGCTTGCGAATCTACTTCTTGCGATCGGGTGTCTGTCTCTCGCCCGCAACTCCGCAGGCCTCACCGCAACGGCAACGGGCTCGCTTTTCTGGACCTCGCTTCTACTCTTCGTTGGGTCGATCGTTCCATACCGCAGCGGCATTACGCGCTCCGATGGCGCGCGGCTGCTGCAGATTCTTTTCGATCCCGAGCAAGCGCGCACCTGGTTCGCGCTGCTCGCCGTGCAGACGGAAAATGCGCAGGGCGTGCGTCCACGCGATTGGAATGCCGACCTCTGCACGATCGCTTTCCGCGCAAATGCAGATACGCCGGAGTACGCGTACCGGCAGTATCTGGCGAGTTACCGGGCACTGGATCAAGGCTCAGAAGAGTCGTTTTTGACACATCTGGAAAACGCGCTTGCGGCATCGAGCAAATGCGGGAAAGCCTTCCGGCACTGTCTTTTTCTGGAAGCGGCTTCGGCTTCGGCCAGTCTGCGAAATCGCGCTGCACAGGCCGCGAGCTGGTATCAACGCGCCTGTGCGATACGGAAACCGGAACTCGCCGCACCGGTCGAGGCCGCTATTGCGATGGCCGAAGGACGCTACGGGGATGCGATCCCACTCTGGCGAGCCGCGAAAGCCTATGTCGAACGGCGAGAACTCGACCACGGCATGACCCGGCTCGCCAGAGAGAAATGGGCAGAACGGGAAGCGATCTGCATTCGCGCATTGCAGCAGCCGGTTCAAGAAGTCGCACTCGGAACTCAGCGATAAGCCGGAATGCCCGTCACGCGTTCTCCGATGACGAGCGTATGAATGTGGTCGGTACCCTCGTAGGTCTTCACCGTTTCGAGATTGCACATGTGGCGCATGATTGGATATTCGTCCATGATGCCGTTGGCGCCGAGCAGATCGCGGCTTAAACGCGCGCACTCGAGCGCCATCGCGACGTTGTTGCGCTTGAGCATCGAAATGTGCGCGGCTTCCACCTTGCCGGCGTCCTTCAATTTCGCCACTTGTAAAGCCAGCAGCTGCGCTTTAGTGATTTCGGTGATCATCCAAGCCAGCTTTTCCTGCACGAGCTGATGCGAAGCGATCGGCCGCTCGTCAAACTGCTTGCGCGAAAGGGTGTAGGCGCGTGCGGTTTCGAAGCAGTCCATGGCGGCTCCAATAACGCCCCAGCCGATCCCGAAGCGCGCCTGAGATAAACAACTCAGCGCTGCTTTCAGACCTTTGGCGCAGGGGAGCTGATTCTCTTCCGGAATCTCGCAATCGGCGAAATGCAGGCTCGATGTCACGGAAGCGCGCATCGAGAGTTTGCCGTGGATATCACTGGCCGAGTAACCGCGCGTGCCGCGTTCCACCAGAAATCCGCGAATGCCCTCCGGCGTGCGCGCCCACACGACGGCCACATCGGCTACTGAGCCGTTTGTGATCCAGGTCTTCTCACCGTTTAGAACCCAGTTCGCTCCGCGCTTTTCAGCAGTGGTCCGCATGCCCGAAGGATTTGAGCCAAAGCCCGGCTCCGTAAGACCGAAACAGCCGATCGCCTCGCCCGATTGCAGCTTCGGCAGCCAGCGCTGCTTTTGCTCTTCCGAACCGAACGTGTGGATCGGATACATCACCAGCGCGCCCTGCACGCTCACAAAGCTGCGCAGGCCCGAATCGCCGCGCTCGATTTCCTGCATGATCAGGCCGTACTCGATGTTGTTCATGCCGGCGCAGCCGTAGCCTTCGAGATTGGCGCCGAAAAAACCGAGCTCTCCCATGTCGCGAATCAGCTGTTTGGGGAACGCCGCGTTGTTGTAGGCTTCGCGAATGATCGGGATGACGCGATCGTCGACGAACTGCCGCGCGGTCTGTCGAACCATCAGCTCCTGCTCGCTCAACAGAGAATCGAACTGCAGGTAATCGACACCGGGGAAACGCGCCATAGATGCTCCAGTTCCACTCTAACGCCCTACCGGTAGTGCGCAGCTAGACTCAATAGTGCATGAAAGCCGCCCTGCTTTGCCTTTTCGCCGCTTTGCAGCTCAGCGCCATTTCGCCGGAATTTGCGCAGCGCCGGGATAAGATCCGCGCCTCGATTCCAAACGGCGTGCTCGTTCTCTTCGGGGCTAAGGAAAGCGAAGATCTGCACGAAGGTTTTTTTCAGGAGACGAATTTCCTTTACCTGACGGGCTGGGAGGAGCCTGGCGCAATTCTTGTGATCACTCCGGCGCCGGAGAAGGACGAGCCCGGCTATGAAGCGCGCACACAAGCACCGCGCGAAATTCTGTTTCTGCCGCAGCGTGTTCCTGCGCAGGAAAAGTGGACGGGCCGCAAGCTGGGGCCTTCGGATCCAAGCGCGCGCGAAGCAACGGGATTCGCCGATGTGCTGCCCGCCGAACAATTCGAAGCGCAACTGCGCCGGCTGCTCGAGATCTACCCCGATTTGTACGCGCTGAAAGGCGATCCGGCAGCAGGCGTTTTATCGACAATCGCACCGCTGCGGACCATAAAAGATGCCACGATGCCGATTGCGCATCTGCGTATGCAGAAATCGGCTTCGGAAATCGCAGCGATACAGAAGGCGACGGATGCCTCCATTGATGCCCACCGGGCTGCCTGGCGTGCGATTGCGCCGGGCAAATATGAATACCAGATCGCGGCCGTGATGGTGGGCACATATTTAGGCGAAGGCTGCCGGCGCAGCGCCTACGCGCCGATCGTGGGATCGGGACCGAACTCGACTACGCTGCACTATTCCCGCAATTCGCGCCGTATGGATGCGGGCGAAGTGGTGGTGATGGATGTGGCCGGCGAATGCGATGACTACGCCAGCGATATCACACGGACGATACCGGTGAACGGCAAGTTCAGCGGGCGTCAGCGCGAAATCTACGATGTCGTCTTAGGCGCGCAGAAAGCCGCGATTGCGGCGGTTAAACCCGGCATGACGCTGGGCCGGACGACGCCCGACAGCCTCTACAAGATCGCCTACGACTACATCAACACGCATGGCAAAGACCTGCATGGCCAGCCGCTTGGAAAGTATTTCACCCATGGCCTTTCGCATGATGTGGGCCTGGATGTGCACGATGCGGCCGATTACAACCAGCCGCTCAAAGCCGGCATGGTGATTACGGTTGAGCCGGGAGTTTACATTCCGGAAGAAAACCTCGGTGTGCGTATCGAAGATGTCGTGCTCGTGACCGAAAACGGCGCAAAGGTGCTCAGCGAAGCGCTGCCGAAGGATCCGGACGCGATCGAGAAAGCACTCGCCCAACGTAAGTAGATCGCAATCATGATCGCCGAAACGCGCTGCTTATCGCTGGTACGGCTTTTACGCGCGGGCGAGATCGAAAAAGCATCGCGCGCTCTCCATCCTGAACCTGCGAATGCGGAAGACTGGCGCGCAGCCGGTATCTTCAACGCCTGGCGCCACGACTGGCAATCGTCGCAGACGGCTTTTCAGCGTGCGCTCGATTTTGAAGAGCCGAATGCCGAATGGTGGTGCGATGTTGGACTCGCGCTGATCGGATCGGGCGCTGCCGAAGAAGCGCTTAACGCGCTCGAAAAATCACTTGCTCTCGAGGAAAGCGCGCGCGCCCTGGTGCATATGGGCGAAGCTTTCGAGATTCTTTCGCGGGATGAGGAATCGTACGCTCGCTTCAAGCGCGCGGCAAAGCTGGAACCGGATTGCGCCGACGCAGTAGAAGGACTGGTGCGCGCCGCCTGCAAGCTCGGTTGGGATGAAGAGGCGCTGCAGCACGCCAAACGCGCCGCGCGGCTACGGCGCTTCGATGCGCGCTCGCTGCAGGTCGTGGCCGACATGCAGTTCTACTCGGCACAGCTCGAGAGCTGCCTGCGCACCTACCGCCGCGCTCTCCGCGCCGATCCCGATTCGCCCGGCATTTACTCGGCTTACCTGTTCGCGACGATCCACGATCCACGCCAGACGCCGCAATCGCTGCGCGAAGTGCACAAAGACTGGTTTCGGCGGCATCCAGCCAAGCGCGACGGATTTGAATTTCGCGGCACGCCGCATAAAAAGCCGCGCGTTGGATACTTCTCGATTGAGTTTCGCTCCTCACCCACTGAGTATTTCCTTCTGCCGCTTCTCGAGACTCACGACCGCCAAGAATTCGAGATTTACTGCTACAACTTTTCCCGCCGTACCGACTCCGTTACCGAACGATATGAACAGGCCGCGAGTTGCTGGCGCGATATCAGCGCCGCCGGCGAGGACGAAATCCTGCGCACAATCCGCGAAGATGAGATCGACGTGCTGGTGGACACCTCCGGCCACTTCGCACCGCGCATGCAGCCGGTTTTCGCGCGGCGCGCGGCTCCGGTACAGGTGCTGCTGCCGATCTATCCGGCTTCGACAGGCTGCCCGAAGATCGATTACGTTATCAGCGACCGCTGGACCACGCCCGATAGCGAATCAGAGACCCAATACGTCGAGCAAGTCTGCCGGCTCGCATCGGGCTACATTGTCTACGCGCCTCCTCCGAATGCGCCGCCGGTGAACGGCCTGCCGGCTGCTGAGAACGGCTACGTGACGTTCGGGCTTTTCCAACGCCCGGCGAAATTCAATTCCGCTCTCTGGCTCGCGATTGCACGCATCCTCGAGCAAACACCGCAGTCGCGGCTGCTGGTACATCACGGCACGCGCGATCTGGATGACCCTGAAAAATTCATGCGGCGCACGATACGGAGTACGTTCGCGCAACACGGCATTGCATCCGAACGCATCGAGTTCGCCGGGCGGCGCGAGTTGCGCGAGCACCTGGAAACGGTCGCGCGCTGCGATATTGCGCTCGACACGTTTCCCTACAGCGGCCATACGACGACCGGCGACGCGCTTTGGATGGGCGTGCCGGTTGTGACGCTGGCCGGACACACGCACGCGAGCCGCGTGAGTACCGGCTTCCTCTCACGGCTTGGTCTGGAGGACTGGGTGGCGGATTCGTTAGACGACTATGTTGGGCTGGCCGCTTCGAAGGCGCGCGATCCGGAAGCGCTCGCCGCTCTTCGCGCCGGTCTGCGCAGGCGCATGAGCGAATCCTCGATCTGCAAAGCGCGCTTGGTCACGCGCGAACTCGAAGCCGCCTACCGCCAGATGATCGAACGCATTCGGGCATTGTAAATCGGCACGAAGGCGCGGCAAGAAAGCCAAAATAGCCGGTTTCGCTACCATGAAATATCCATGAGCGCGACCTCCGTTGACCTGAAAAAGACGGTCAACCTGCCCAAGACTGACTTCTCGATGAAGGCGAATCTGCCCACGTCAGAGCCGAAAACCCTGGCGTACTGGGAGGAGACGGATCTGTATCGCCGGATTCGCGAGTCGCGCGCCGGCCGGCCGATGTACGTGCTCCACGACGGACCGCCCTACGCGAACGGCAATATCCATCTCGGCACGGCCTTCAACAAAATTCTCAAAGACTTTATCGTCAAATCGAAGAACATGGCCGGCTTCGATGCGCCGTATGTGCCGGGCTGGGACTGTCACGGCCTGCCGATCGAGATCAAAGTGGATGCGCAGCTCGGCAAACGCAAAGCCTCGATGAGCGCCGCGCAGATTCGCGCCGAGTGTCGCGCCTACGCCGCGAAATTTGTCGATATTCATCGCCGCGAGTTCAAGCGCCTGGGCGTCTTCGGCCGCTGGGACGATCCGTATCTCACCGTGAGCGCCGAGTACGAGGCCGTGATCGCGCAGGCGTTTGTCGATTTTCTGCACGGCGGCTATGTTTACAAAGGCCTAAAGCCGGTGCACTGGTGCATTCACGATCAAACCGCGCTCGCCGAGGCTGAAGTCGAATACGAAAATCACACCAGCCCAACGATCTACGTGCGGTTTCCGCTGGCATCGGATCCAGCCGTCCTCGATCCCGCACTGGCCGGCCGCAAAGTGTACGTCCTGATCTGGACCACTACGCCCTGGACGATTCCCGCCAATCTCGCCGTCTGCTTCAATCCGCGTTTTGAATATGTCGCGGTCGATACACCTCAGGGCGTGGCGATTGTGGCCGAAGGTCTGCTGCCGCAGGTGGCCGAGACGCTCGGCTGGGATCGCACCGTCCTAGCGCGCTTTCCCGGAACGAAGCTCGAACGCGCTGTTTTCCGCCATCCGTTTATCGAGCGCGATTCGCTCGGCATTCTGGGCGATCACGTGACGCTTGAACAAGGTACCGGTGCGGTTCACACGGCGCCCGGTCACGGGCAGGAAGATTTCGTCGTGTGCCAGCGCTACGGCATCCCGGTGTATTGCCCGGTGGATTCGTCGGGCCGCATGTTTCAAGCCGAAGGCGCGGAAGGACAATTGCCGGCGGAGCTACTCGGCAAGACGGTCTGGGAAGCGAATCCGATTGTTGTGAAGCTGCTCGAGCAGCATGGCGCGCTGGCATCGCAGGCGCGCTTCGAACACAGCTATCCCCACTGCTGGCGCTGCCACAACGCAGTCATTTTTCGCGCTACCGAGCAGTGGTTCATCGGCATGGATCGCGAGCAGTTGCGCGCGCGCACGCTCCAAGCCATCAAAACCGTCAAGTGGTTCCCGAGCTGGGGCGAAGAGCGCATGACCAACATGATCGCCATGCGGCCGGACTGGTGCATTTCGCGCCAGCGCGTCTGGGGCGTGCCGATCATCGTCTTCTATTGCGAAAATTGCGGAGAGCCATTCACGGAAAAGAGTGTGCTCGAGCGCATCGTCGGCGAGTTTCGTCTTTCCACGGCCGATATCTGGTACGCAAAATCGGCAGCCGAGTTGATCGGTCCCGGCCATCAATGCACAAAATGCGGCGCAACTTGTTTCCGCAAGGAAACCGACATCCTGGACGTCTGGTTCGATTCGGGCTCGAGCCATCTGGCGGTTCTCAATCCGGAGAACAAGCTGCCCTGGCCGTCGGATATGTATCTGGAAGGCGGAGATCAGTACCGCGGCTGGTTCCATAGCTCACTGCTGATCGGGGTCGCGCTGCGGAATCAATCGCCGTATCGCGAATGCGCCACGCATGGCTGGACGCTCGATGCGCAGGGCCGCGCCATGTCGAAATCGATCGGCAACACGATTGAGCCGGAAGAGATCGTCAGCAAGAAGGGCGCCGATATCCTGCGCCTCTGGGTTTCATCTGTCGATTTCACCGAAGATGTGCGCCTTTCGGACACGATTCTCGAGCGCCTTTCGGAAGCCTATCGAAAACTGCGCAACACGTTTCGCTGGATGCTCGGCAATCTCGGCACGTTTGATCCCGCGCAGGATGCGCTCGCGCCCGAAAAGCTCAATGGCATCGATGCCTGGATCCTCGTCCGCGCCGAAGCTCTGGTGGCGCGCTGCCTGGAGTGGTACGGGCAGTATGCGTTCCACAAGGTGTATCGCGCTGTTTACGATTTCGCCACCACCGATCTGAGCGCCATCTACTTCGACGTGGTGAAGGATCGTCTCTACACCGCCGCGCCAAATTCACCGGCGCGCCGCAGTACGCAGACTGCGCTTCATCGCCTCAATCTGGCGCTGGTTCGTCTGCTTGCGCCGATTCTTTCCTTCACCTGTGAAGAGGTCTGGAAACATACCAGGTCGGGCGCAACGGCAGAAAGCGTGCACATCAGTCTGTTTCCCGAACCCGCTGAGCTGACCGCCGGTTTAACCAGCAAACAGCGTGAAGCGGCAGCCGATTGGGAGAGCCTGCGCGGCGTGCGCGACGATGTTTTTAAAGCTCTCGATACGGCTCGCGAAGATAAGGTGATCGGCTCCGGGCTGGAAGCTGCTGTTCTGCTGAAAGCGCCGCCCGAGCTTAAGCCGCTGCTCGACAAATATGCGAGCGAGCTGCCGGCGTGGTTCATCGTTTCGCAGGTCGGGCTCGAATCCGCCGAGGGCGACACTCTGGTGGTCGAAATCGATCGCGCGCGCGGCGATAAATGCGAGCGCTGCTGGAAATTTACGACCGATGTCGGCTCGGACGATAGCTTCCCGACCGTTTGCGCCGCCTGCGCCGCCGTGCTGCGAGAGTTGTTCGGCTAGTGGCGCCATCCCGCCGTTGGTTTCCGTTCCTGCTTTCGCTGCTCATCATCGCGGCCGACCGCTGGTCGAAGATCGCCATTAGGCATTCGCTCAGCGCCTTCGACCAGATCTCGATTATTCCGGGCTGGCTGCGCATCATTCACACCGAGAATCCCGGCGCGGCTTTTGGAATTCTGGCCGAAGGCAACCAATGGCTGCGCAGCGGCATCTTAATAGGTGTATCCACGCTGGTGCTGATCTTTGTCGTTTCGGCGCTCTGGCGAGCCGGCAGCGGTTTCCAGAGTCCGCTGGCGCGAGCTGCTCTCGGACTGGTGCTGGGCGGCGCCGCCGGGAACCTTTACGATCGAATCGTACACGGCACCGTAACGGATTTCATCGAGGTGTATCACGGCTCCTGGTCGTTTCCGGATTTCAACGTCGCCGATAGCGCGATTACGGTCGGTGCCATCCTATTAGTGCTGGAACTGATTCATCCGCGCCGCCGTTAGTTCATGTTTCCCAAACTCATCAGCATTGGCTCCTTCTGGATTCCGACCTATGGCGTGCTGGTCGCGCTCGGGTTTCTCGCAGGGCTCTGGATTACGCTGCGGCTGGCGAAGCGCGCGGGCCTGCCGCACGAAAAAATTACGAATCTCGCCGTTTACTGCGTCATCTGGGGCATTGTGGGTGCCAAGCTGTTCATGTTTCTCTTCAACCTGGGCGATTACGTGCGCAATCCCGGGCAGATCTTCTCGATGGATACGCTACAGGCGGCGGGTGTTTTCCATGGCGGCTTTCTGGCGGCAATTCTGTTTGCAGCATTCTACATACGACGCGAGCGATTACCCGTACTTGGCACGATGGATGTTTTTGCACCCGGTATTGCCATTGGACAGGCGATCGGACGTCTCGGCTGCTTTGCCGCGGGCTGCTGCTGGGGGCGCGAGTGCGACCTGCCCTGGGGCGTGCGCTTCCGTTCCGATGCCGCCGCTCCAGTGCCGCTCGATAAGCCTCTGCACCCCGTTCAGCTCTACGAATCGGCCGCCGATCTGCTGATTTTTTGGTTCCTGTACCGGCGTGCGCAGCAGCAGCATCCTGCCGGCCGGATTATCGGCCTGTACATGGTCCTTTATTCGACGGCGCGCTTCATTATCGAGTTTTATCGCGTTCACGAGCAGTCGCTGGTAGGCCCGTTCTCGCTGACGCAATGGATCGCGCTCGGCGTATTCGCTGCGGGATTGGTGATTCTGTCGCGAAAGCGAGGCGTTGGGACGCAGCCGCTGCCACCTCGCTACGCCGCGGCGAAACAGTAGCCCAATCGTTCACACACCGCGATCGAGCGGCGAACGCTTCGAAAGCAGGAGCGACCCGGCGAGCAGAACCGCGCCGGCTCCCAGCGCTGCCGTGAGCACCGGGTAAGACGCTTCCTCCTGCACCCAGCCTGTTTCGATATAGCGCCCCTTGTGTGCCTGCGGCTGTCTCAGCGCCATCTGCAGCACTTCGGCCGTGTGCATGGCGTGGCGGCGCGTTCCGTGCATAATCTGTTCGCGGCAGCTGAAGCCATCCGCGACGATCAGTGTGTCCCGATCGGCCGAGCGCACACGCGGCAGCAGCACACGTTCGCCGATCTTCATCGAGATGTCGTAGTGATCCGCCTCGTAACCAAAGGAGCCGGCGAGCCCGCAGCAGCCTGAATCGAGAACCTCTGCATCGAGCCCGGCACGTCGCAACAGACTCTCTTCGTGCTTCATGCCGACCAGCGCCTTCTGATGGCAGTGCCCGTGGACCAGCGCTCTGCGTTTGAGTGCAGGCGGCCGATAACCCGCGTGGTCCAGAAATTCACCAAACAAGAAGCTCTGCACCCGCAGGCGCTGTGCATCGCGATCGCCCGGGAACAGATTCGTCACTTCATCGCGAAACACCGAGCCGCAGCTCGGCTCCAGAAACACCCCCGGCGTTCCGGCGCTGATCTCGTCGCCAAGCGCGTCCAGAATGCGACGGGCGTGCGCTTTGGCTTCGGTCAGAAGGCCGTAGTCGTAAAGCGGCCGTCCGCAGCAGAAATTCTGTTCCGGTACCTTCACCTGAAAACCGGCGGCTTCGAGCACTTCCACCGCGGCTTTCGCCGTGTGCGGGAAAAAGTAGTTGTTGAAGGTATCGGGCCAGAGAATCACGGGGCGTCCGCTGGCATGGCCGTTCCTGCGTGCGCGCTGCGCGAACCAGCTCTTGAACGTCTGCCTGGCGAACGCCGGCATTTTGCGCTTTTGTGTAATTCCGCCCGCAGCTTTGATCAGATCCGCGAGGATAGGCGTGTGCGTGACAGCGTTGACCAGTTCCGGGAAATGCTGCGCGATTTCAGCCCAGCGGAAGATCATGCCCATCGCGTAGGCGCTCATCGGACGTTTGCGGTTTTCGTAATAGTGCGAGAGAAATTCCGCTTTGTAAGTGGCGACATCCACATTCACCGGACAATCGCCTTTGCAGCCCTTGCAGGAAAGGCACAGATCGAGCGCCTCTTTGACAGGCTCGCTTTTCCAGCCATCCTCGATCACTTCGCCGCGCAGCATCTCGAACAGGAGGCGAGCGCGGCCGCGCGTGGAATGCATCTCTTCGCGCGTGGCATGAAAACTCGGGCACATGGTGCCGCCATCCAGCCCGCGGCATTTTCCCACACCGAAACAGCGCTCGGTCGCTTCCGCGAAGTTGGCGTGATCGTCGGGAAATTGGAAGACCGTGAGCACCGGCTTCGGCTTGTAATCGGGACCGGTGCGCAGGTTCGTATCGAGCGGGTAGGGATCCACCACTTTGCCCGGATTCATCTTCCATTGCGGATCCCAGATCGCCTTGAACTGCCGGAAGGCAAGCACCAGGTCGGAGCCGAACATGACCGGCAGCAGTTCGGCGCGCGCCTGCCCGTCGCCATGCTCGCCCGAAAGCGATCCGCCGTGACGAACCACGGTATGCGCCGCCTCGACCATAAACTCGCGATAGCGCCGCACACCTTCTGCCGTTTTCAGGTCGAACGTGATGCGCGCGTGGATGCAGCCATCGCCGAAATGGCCGAACAGTGTGACGCGGTAGCCAAACTTGTCGAGCAGCTTGTAGAAATCGCGCAGATACTTGCCGACGTTCTCGGGCGGCACCGCCGCATCCTCCCAGCTCGGCCACGAATCTTCGACACCCGGTATGCGGCTCGCACCGACGCCGGCTTCACGAATGTGCCAGATTTTCCTCTGCTCCGCAGGATTCTCGATGAGACGAATGCCGAGGTGATCGTGATCGCCCGCCCGGATGCGCTCCATGGCCTTGCGCGCGCGCTCATTCGCTTCCTTATGCGTCTCGCCACCATACTCGGCAAAGAGCCAGGTATCACCTTTCGGCAGCAGGCTGGTGCCTTCGAGCGGCTGGCCTTTACGCTGCTCGTTGTCGATTACTTTGTGATGAAACGCCTCGAGCGCAATCGGGCCGAGCTCGCGGATGGCGCAGGCGTGGTCGCCGGCCGTGAAGACGTCGGGATAAGCGATCACCACCAGCGCGCGATATGGAGGGCTGTGCAGCAGCCGCATCTTTGCCCGGAGAACGACGACGCAGGTACTTTCGGTCCCAACCAGCGCGCGTGCGACCTGAAAACCCTTTTCCGGTAGAAGCTCGTCGAGGTTGTAGCCCGAGACGCGCCGCGGAATGTTTGGGAAGCGCTCGCGAATACGGTCGGCATAGCGATCGCGCAGGCGTTTGAGTTTTGCATAGATTTCGCCGCGCTGGCCGCCCCCTTCAATGATCGACTGGAGCTCGCTTTCACTGGTCGCGCCGACTGTCAACCGCAGCCCGTCGTAGGTGAGAATGTCGAGCGCTTCGACGTTATCGGACGTACGGCCGCCCATAACGGAATGCGCGCCGCAGGAATTGTTGCCGATCATGCCGCCGAGCGTGCAGTAGGCGTGGGTAGCGGGATCGGGCGGCAGAATCAGGTGATGTTTTTCGGTAGCGGCTTTGAGGTCGTCGCAGATTGCGCCCGGCTCGACCCAGGCGTACTTCTGCCGCCGGTTCACTTCCAGAACGCGGTTCAGATACTTCGAAAAATCGATGACGATCGCGGTATTGCAGCACTGCCCGGCGAGGCTCGTCCCGCAGCCGCGGCCCAGAATCGGCGCTTCGCATTCGCGGCAGAGCGCTACCGTCTCAATGACGTCCTCGTATGTGCGCGGGATGACGACACCGATCGGCACCTGCCGGTACATGGAAAGATCGGAGGCGTACAGCGCGCGCGAACCTGCGTCGAAGCGAACTTCGGCATGAGTGCGCCGCCGCAGTTTCGCCGCAAGCGCCTCGGCTTGCGAGGTGCTGAACGGCTGTTCGGCGGGAAGCATTCCGTCTGTGAGAATCGCGCGCCGCAGCTTGCGTTACGCAATTTTCTTTCTCCTGATTTGACGCCTCAAAATGCTTTCGATAAGGTTGCAATTATGCCAACCTCGTTGACTTCCGAGGAAGTTTCCGCGCTTACGCGCAAGCTCAATTACGGTACCTGGCGGTTTCAAAAAGGCTGGAACCCGCTGCATGTGGCCGATGCCGAGGGCTGCTATTTCGTCGATGCCAACGGCAAACGGTATCTTGATTTTTCCGCGCAGCTGATGTGCGTGAACCTGGGCCACAAGAACCCTGCGGTCATTCGCGCGATTGAAGAACAGGCACGCAAGCTGCCCTACATTGCGCCCGGTTATGCAACCGATGCGCGGGCCGAGCTCAGTCAGCTGCTGCTGGAGGTGCTGCCGCGCGGGCTCGAGAAATTCTTCTTTACCACTTCAGGCACGGAAGCGAATGAGGCAGCTTTCAAGATCGCGCGCATGTTCACCGGAAAAAGCAAAATCCTGGCGCGCTACCGCTCTTTCCATGGCTCGACCACCGGCTCTATTTCAGCTACCGGCGGACTGCGCCGCTGGCCGATTGAGCCCGCTGGCAAAGGCCACGGTTTCATCTTCGGTCCGGAGGTGAATTGCTATAAATGCCCGATCAGGCATACCTATCCGGGTTGCGACATTGCCTGCGCCGACTACCTCGAACATATGATCGAGAACGAAAGCGATGTTGCGGCTGTGCTGGTGGAGAGCGTGGTGGGAACGAATGGCGTGCTGGTACCGCCGCCCGAATATTTCCCGCGTCTGCGCCGGATCTGCGATCGCCACAATGTACTACTGATCGCCGATGAAGTGATGTCCGGCTGGGGACGGACGGGCAAGTGGTTCGCCATCGATCACTGGAATGTTCAGCCCGACATTCTCGTGACGGCCAAAGGGATCACGTCGGCCTATGTCCCGCTCGGCCTTTGCGCGACCACTACGCGCATTGCCGATTACTTCGAAGATCATCTCTTCGCGCACGGGCACACCTACGAAGCGCATCCTCTGACGCTCGCGCCCGCTATTGCAACCATTCACGAGATGCGCCGCCTGAACCTGGTCGAGCGTTCGCGCGAACTGGGCGAATACCTCGGAGAAAAGCTGCGCGCGCTCGTGGATAAGCACCCGTCGATCGGCGATGTGCGCGGCCTAGGCCTGTTCTGGGCGGTCGATCTGGTCAAGAATCGCGCGACAAAGCAGCCTCTGAACACCAAGCAGGACAAGATCGAAGGGAAACCGACGATCGTGGACAAGGTTGCCGCTGAGATGGTGAAAAACGGCGTCGCCATCAACCCGTGGGTAAGCCACCTGGTGATCGCGCCTCCGCTCATCATCGAGAAGAGCGAGATCGATTTTGGCGTTAACGCGCTCGATCAGGCTCTGGCGATCGCCGATCAGGCGGTCGAATAGCGCACTCGCCGCCCTTGCAGGCGTTAAAGTATAAGTTACCGATGCAAGCCACTGCCGAGATAGCCGAACGTATATCTACTATCAGCGTTTCTTCTACGATGAAGGTGGCCGCGGATGCCGACCGTCTGCGCCGCGAGGGCGCCGACGTGGTCGATTTCGGCGCGGGCGAGCCCGATTTTCCGACCCCGCAAAACATCAAACAGGCCGCCATCGCCGCTATCGAAGCCAACTTCACGCGCTATACCAATACCAGCGGCACACCCGAACTGCGCGCTGCGATCTGCGAACGCCACAAGCAGGATTTCGGCACCAACTACTCTGCCGCGGAGTGCCTCGTTACTGTCGGCGGTAAGCACGCCATCTTCAATCTCGTTCAGGCGCTGGTGAACCCGGGCGATGAGGTCATCATTCCGGTGCCGTACTGGGTCACGTATAAGGATGTGGTGAACTACGCCGGTGGGCATTGCGTCTTCGTCGACAGCGACGAGAACAACGGCTTCGAAGTAACGGCGAAGATGATCGAGCGCCAGCTGACGCCGAAAACCAGGCTGATCATCATCAACTCTCCCTCAAACCCGAGCGGCGCCGTGATCGAAGAAGCTGAATTCCGCCGCATTCTCGAGCTGGCAAACCAGCACAACGTCTATCTGATGACGGACGAATGCTACTGCCATTTCGTGTACGACGGTAAGCCGTTTTCGATTGCTGCAGCGCCGAACGCGAAGGATACCGTCGTGGTGGCCGGTTCCCTATCGAAAACGTACGCGATGACCGGCTGGCGCATCGGTTTTGCTCTGGCCCCCGCGCCTCTCATCACGGCCATGAGCAAGCTGCAGAGCCACTCGACCTCGAATCCCACTTCGATCGCGCAGAAGGCCGCGCTCGAAGCGATGAAGGGTTCGCAGGATTCGATTCCCGAGATGCTGGCCGAGTACCGTAAGCGCCGCGATTTCGTGGTGGCACGGCTGCGCCAGATTCCGGGTGTCACGATTGGGACGCCGAAGGGCGCTTTCTACGCGTATCCGAATATCTCGGTTGCGTACCGCAGCGGCCGCATTAAAAACTCGCTCGATTTCGCCGCTACGCTCCTGGCCGACGAGCATGTGGCTGTCGTTCCGGGCGAAGCTTTTGGCACGAACGATCACATTCGTATCTCGTACGCGACCTCGATGAAGGAACTCGAGCGCGGGCTCGACCGTCTGCACAAATTTATCGAGAAAGTAAGCGCGTAACGCAGATCGGCGCGCGCCTCGCCGGCCCAGGGTTATAGAATTCATAGTCGAACTATGAAGCTCTCCGTTCTCCTGCTCGCCTCCTCGCTTTTCGCCTCTGCGCTGTTCGGTGCGGACCTCACCGGCAAATGGTCGGTCACCTCAACTCCGCCCAACGGCGGGCCGCCGCACGAGACCACGCTCTACCTCATCCAGCAGGGCGATCTGCTGACTGGCTATCTCTTCTCGCGCAATCAGAACGAACCGATCGAGCATGGCAAAGTAACCGGCTCAAGTATCTCGTTCGAGATCGTGCGCGACAACTTCGGCGAAAAGCGCGTCTCCGAATACAGCGGCACCATCGAAGGCGACACGCTGAATCTGCAGATGCCGGGCTGGGAGGACCATAAGGGACCGGTCTTCCATCTGCAGCACGTCTCGAGCGAAAAGCCGGGCGCGATGCCGGAGCCGCCGAAGAAAGTTTCGCTGCCTGCCGCCAAGCCCGTACCCTACAACGGCCTCGCCAAGACGCCGCCCATGGGTTGGAACAGCTGGAATAAGTTTGCGAGCAAGGTGAGCGACCGACTGGTGCGCGAAACCGCCGATGCCATGGTGGCGAGCGGAATGAAGGATGCCGGCTACATCTACGTCAACATCGACGACACCTGGGAGGCTGGGCGCGATGCGCAGGGCAACATTCAGACCAACTCCAAATTCCCCGACATGAAAGCGCTCGCCGATTACGTGCATAGCAAGGGGCTGAAGCTTGGCATTTACTCTTCGCCTGGACCTAAAACCTGCGCCAATTACGAAGGCAGCTATCAGCACGAGGAACAGGACGCGAAGACCTACGCGGGCTGGGGCATCGATTACCTGAAGTACGACTGGTGCAGCGCGTCGCAGGTCTACGATTACCATTCGATGCCGGCCGTCTACGCCAAGATGGGCGAGGCGCTTTTGCACAGCGGGAGACTAATTGTCTACAGCCTCTGTCAGTACGGCGTATTCCATGGCCCGCAGTGGGGCGCAAGCGCCGGCGGGAATCTCTGGCGCACCACCGGCGACATTCAGGACAGCTGGAAATCGATGTCGCACATCGGCTTCGACCTGCAGCTCAATCTCGATCAGTATGCGAAACCCGGACACTGGAACGATCCCGACATGCTCGAGATCGGCAACGGCGGCATGACGGATACCGAATATCGCACGCACATGAGTCTCTGGAGTTTGCTGGCTGCACCGCTTCTCGCCGGCAACGATCTGCGTCACATGTCGAAGGAAACTCTCGCAATTTTGACCAATCGCGAAGTGATTGCCGTCGATCAGGATCCGCTCGGCAAAGAAGCCACCCGCGTGTCGAAAGACGGCGACCTCGAAGTCTGGGCTCGCCCGCTTGAAAACGGTGGCGAAGCGGTGGGGCTGTTCAATCGCGGAGCCACGACCGCCACCGTCACGGCCCGCGGTGCTGACCTCAAACTGACAGGTTCGTACAAAATTCGCGACCTATGGGCGCATGCCGATCGCGGGGAGTTCAAGGATCAGTATTCGGCCGAAGTTCCGTCCCACGGCGTGGTATTGATCCGGCTCGATCGCGGCCGTTAAACCAATTCTTCCCGAAGTCCGGTCCGAGAATCAGGCGTTTGGCCGGCATTGTGAAGCGAACGCGTGCATAATCCTCGAGAACTGGGATAAAATACAGTCTCAAAGGAGGAATCGTGTACGCTTTCTTAAAAAAGCCCTTATTTTGGTTCCTAACTGCCGTTTCGCTGTTTGCCGTTAATCTCTCCGCCGACACCGTTACGTTTGCACAATTTCAGGAAGCCGGGGCGGGCGGAAATGATTTCACGTTCATCAATTCCGGTTCAAGTGCAGTTTTCGAAAGCCGGAATCCCAAGACGGGCGCCTCGAGCGTCCCGGTCACGTTCTCGTTTCTCGGTTTTGCGGGCAATCAACTGCCGAGCGATCTGCAGGGACCGCAATCGGCGCAGATGAGCTTCTATATCAAAACGACCCAGCACGTCACAAGTCTTGGTAATCAATTCGACCAGAATCTGTATTCGCAAAATGCGAGTGGATTGCCGAATTACGGCACGATCACGTTTACCCGTACCACGCCCGATAAGGAACTTAACCAGACGAACCTGCTGACGGTTTCGTTCTTTGCCATTGCGGACGGGCTCGACGGGGCCCGCAAGGGCCAGACGGCGACGCTGAGCGCCGACAACGAAGCGAATTTCGGACCCGGCCAGATCGATTACGTGCAATTTTCTTCGTCCTACATCGATTTCGCTCAGGGTTCGGACGAAAATCTGGCGCTTTCTTTTACCAGTGCGAACCCCTGCTTTTCCATTTACAAGAATGTGACCGCCGCCAGGCACGGCTGCGTCACCAGCGGCACGGCGCTCCTGAACTTCCTCCACAATTTCACTGCCGCCGGCACCGGAACGTTCGCCTCCGACCCTCCGCCGACTTCTGTGTTTGCAGTCCCTGAGCCGGCCAGCGCTTGCCTGCTCCTGCTGGGCGCGCCCGCTGTTATCGGCTATCTGCGCGGCCGCGCTCGCCGCTCGCGCGCCTGACCGCGACCACACCGGTTGGCGCTCTCCAGCATGAAGCCTGCGCCTGCGGCCTAGCACCGCTACAAGAGTCGTCAGACCAGCCACGATACTGCCGAGAGAGGCTGGCTCGGGCGAAGACGGAAGAACGCCGGGCGCTGTCTCCACAGTGAACTGCTGCGCCTGCGAGAACTCGTTCCTACCGCTGTGCAGGAAGCGGTTTGCGTCTCGACCAGATTACAAGCAAGATTTCCCGCAATGCTTACTGCGGCGTACGTTTGAAATGAAGATGCGCTACTTACAGCTGCGGCGGCAAGCAGTAAGCAGGACGCCAATCCAAAATGTTTCCGGCACATCTCAGTCCTGCGTTCGGGAGTGCAAATAGATGGCCATTTGTGGCCCGCTGATTTGCAGGGTGCTTACTTCAACCAGGCCACCACCGATATCGGAAATCGGAATCGCAGTGCCCCATCGCTCTCGTACGCTTCGATCGAGAGACGATTCACGCCGATGTCCGCTCGCACGGAATGCCGGTACCGCTCGGCATTGGCTTCGGGTGGAAACGAGCCGGCGAGCAGTTCGTCCACGCTGACATCCAGCCGGTACGCGGCTTTCTCGTGAAGCCGGAGACCGAGCGCCTCGCCCATTCGAAGCAGCTCGGCAACTGGCAACGCGTGTGTATGTGAAGGATCGCGCAGCCGCTCGAGCTGATCGAAGTGGTCCGCAAGGGCCGCTTCCGGCGTCACGTCGGCCACCACCACACGTCCATGCGTGCGGCACACGCGCTTCATCTCGGCCAGCGCAGCTTTCGGTTCGAGCAGATGATGGAAGGAATAGCGCGTCACCACGAGCGAAAAGGAATCGTTGTCGAAAGGAAGCGCATCCGCTTTGCCGAGCTGCCAGTTCACATTCGAGAGCTGTTTCCGTTGTTGCAACTGCCGCGCCTGGTCGAGCATGGCCGGGACCACATCGAGCCCGGTAACCTGCCGCGCAATTTCAGCCATGGCGCAGGCGACAATGCCCGGTCCGCACGCTACATCGAGGACCTCGTCTTCCGGTGCAACTTCGGCCGTCTCCAGCAGCACGCGAAGAGACTCCTCGGTTGAATGCGAGGGCGCCCGCGCAAACGGCTCGGCCTGCTTCGTGAATTGATCCAAAATCTGCCGCTCGTGTTCGGCTGGCGCGTTGTGCATACGTCGAGTTTGGCCGATTCCCGCAGTTGTCCGCAATCATTTCCGCGGCCAAAGATAGGCTTGCACCGGCCAAACTAGAATCGAAGAACAGCCGATGCAGGAACTCGATTCCGCCAGCACGCTGGCGTTTATTCGCGACCTAGGGATTGAGAATGGCCGTATCTCGGCCTGCTCGTATGTGGACCGGAACGAGGCAGTGCGCTACGCCTGGCACACGCATTCCAAGCATCAGCTTTTGTATGCGCTGCGCGGTACGCTGCAGCTCGAAGCCGCTGGCGCCCGTTATTTCTTGCCGGCGCAACGAGCTGCCTGGATCGCCGCGGGCACACCGCATCGCACAACCGTAGCTGGCGCAAGCGGCATCAGCGTCTATTTCCACCCACGTTTGATCGCCTGGCAGGGTACTCCCGTGCGCGTGATCGCACCTTCGCCATTGCTGCGCGAGATGGTGAGAGGCGCGTACCGCTGGCCCGCACACAGCAAAGGTGGAGAAGCTGTGCGCCGCGCGTACTTCCGTACTCTGGCGCTGCTCTTCCGCGAATGGCTGGAAACGCCTTTGCCGTTTTCGCTGCCCGAAACCGACGATCCGGCGCTCGGGCGCGCCATTGCGTTCACGATGGCAAATCTCGACAAGGCCGGCGCTCTTTCCGCCAGTGCCGCCGCGCTCATGTCCGAGCGCAGTTTCCGCCGCCATTTCAAGGAATCGCTCGGCCTCTGCTGGCGCGAGTATCTGCTCAAAGCCCGCATGCTCCGCGCGATGGAATTGCTGAGCGGGGACGATCGCACGATCGCGCAGATTGCGAGCGAGGTCGGCTTCGAGAGTGCCGGCGGGTTCGCACACGCCTTTTCGCGGTTCACCAACGAATCGCCGGCCGAGTTCCGCAGACGCGTTCGCGAAATCAGCTAAGGCTCAGTTGCTCTCGCCCGCTTTCTGCGGCCGCACAGCAATCCCGGCTGGAACCCAGGTGCAGAACACGTCGCGCACCATCTCGCACGCTTGCGGATCATCCTTGAGCCGCGTGGTGAATCGCGCAAGCATCTGCCGGTCGCCGGCCCCGATGATCGCCATGTTGTGATCCGCGCGGCTGCTGCGAATCAGATAGAGCAGCCGCACATACTGTGCTTTTTCGGGTAGTGGAAAGGGAAGCTGAGGCGCCTGTTGCTCGGGCGTGCTCTTGCCATCTTTGCTAATTTCGGCGGAAGCAAACCGTAGCCGCACTCTTCCGCCGCGGCGTGCCTCAATCGCGTAGTACGAAGTTTCGTAACCGACGAGATTCGAAGCGGAGAGTGTGATGGTTGCTCCCTCAGTCCGCATCGCATCTAGCGAGGGTTGATAGCCGCCGTTTTTCAGCACCGGAACCAGAATCCGCAGCTGCCCTCCCGGCTTCAGATCCGTGTACGACATATCGGCCGGATTCACCACCGCGCCCGGCACATTGGTCGCTACGGGCGTTTTTCGACAAGCCGCGAGCAGCAGCAAAGCCGTAATGGCCAGACACGCAAATTTTCCGATGCTCACATTCTGCACCAATGCGGGCTCAGACGTCTCCGCCCGCCTTACCGTTTCCGAAACAAACGGCTGTGATGTACTTATATTTCGCTCCATGCTCCTATCGAAATTTGCCGCGCTCGCGGCGCTCTTCTGCGGAACGCTTTCCGCTGCAACCATCCAGATCAGCGTCGATGCTGCGCAGCCGGCTTCCTACGAAATTCCGCGCACCATCTTCGGCACCTTCCTCGAGCCGATCGGCAACTCCACATATAACGGTCTCTGGGCTGAGATTCTGCAGAACCCGAGTCTCGAAGAGAATCTCTGGAGTGCTGGTGCCGTCGAGCAGATGCTTCATCAGCAGCCCGAACTCGCGCGCGCCTCGCAACTTGCCCTGCCGCTTCCCTGGGAGCCGCTCGACCCCAATCAGGGTAATCGCTACGAGCCGCGCTGGGGCGATGCCGCTAATTCCTGGCGTTCGCTTGCGATCTTCGGAGTGCCGGATCAGCCCACCGGTATCAAGCAGAGAGTCTATTTACCGGTGGAGCGCGAGCTGCAATATAACGTCAGCCTCTACGCCAAACATCTGAGCGGGCCCTCCGCGCTCACTATTTCTCTGCGCCGGCGCGAAGGCGATGCCGTGCTGGCCGAAGCGCAGATCGATGCCGCCGATACGAGCTGGAAAAAATACCAACAGACTCTCACCATTCCCGAAGGCAAACTCGAACCTCTCGAAGCGGCCGATTTTGTCGTGCAACTGAAAGGCGATGAGCGCGTCGAGGTCGATCAACTTTCGCTCATGCCTGCCGATGCGCTCGATGGCCTCGATCCCGATATGGTTCGCATGTCGAAGGAGATGCATACGCCGCTGGTGCGCTTTGGCGGCAACTATACATCCGCCTATCACTGGCGCGACGGCATCGGTCCGCGCGACAAACGCATCAGCATGCTCAATATTGCCTGGGGCGAGCCCGAACTGAATCAGTTCGGCACCGACGAGTTCCTCCACTACTGTCAGCTGATCGGCGCCGAGCCCCAGATCGCGCTCAATCTCGGCAGCGGCACGCCACAGGAAGCAGCCGACTGGGTGCGCTACGTCGACGGGCACTGGCCCACACACGGCGGCTTGCTCTGGGAACTCGGCAACGAGCTCTGGGGCAACTGGAATCTGGGCTATCCCACACTTGCCGAACTTCCCGGACGCACCCACGCCTTCAGCGAAGCCGTTCGCGCGGTCGATCCGGAAGCGCGCCTGATTGCCACCGGCCAGGATCCGGACACTTATCAGAAATGGAATGCCGCGCAGCTCACGAATCCGCCCGGCACGTTTAACTTCTTATCCACGCATTTCGTCGTCACCACCGACCGGCTGGCCGATTCCCGCGTCTCCCGCGATCAGATGGCGCTCGATGGTTTCGCGCTGCCCGTCGAGCTCAGCCGTAAATTGCGCGCGATGCAGAAGCAGATCGACGATACACCCGGTTACCGCGATAAAGCGCATATCGCATTTACCGAATGGCTGTGGGTCTGCTGTGGCGGCCGCATGAGCGTGCCGAATGCTCCGCGCTGGGACAACATGGCCGGCGCGATGATTACCGGCGGCTTTCTCAACATGCTGATCGATAACGCCGATGTGGTGCCGGTTTCCGACATGACCGGGATCATTGAATTTGCCGGCATCTGGAAGAAGCGCGGCCGCGTTTTCGGAACACCTGCCTATTACGTCTTTCAACTCTACGCCGGGGCCGATATAGACAAGCCCGTGCACATCAGCTCCGACTCGCCGCACTACGATGTGCATCGCGGCGTCACCCGCCTGCCCGACATTCCTGATGTCCCCTATCTCGACATCACGGCCGCGCTGAACAAATCCGCCGACAAACTCACGCTCTTCTGCGTCAACCGCCACATCGAGGAAGACATTCCGGCCAATCTGTCGCTCAAAAGTTTCGCCGCCGCGGCCCACGCGGAGGTGGAAACGATTCAGTCCGACAGCATCTACGACGTCAACGACGAAGAAGATCCGAAAGCCATCACGCCAGTGCATCGCAGCATCAATCTCTCCGGCGGCGCTTTGCACTACACATTTCCACGCGCCAGCGTCACCCGTATCGAGCTGCGCAGGCGCTGAGCAGCGATGCGAGCCGCGGCGATCCTCGCCGAAACCTGGCATCGTCCCTGGCCCTTGCCTTCGGGTGAGTGGATTCTGGCGATGCGCTGGACCGACCTGCTCTTCGCACACTGGCCCGTTCCCGCAAGCGACATCGCGCGCCTTCTTCCGCCCGGCCTCACGGTCGATACCTTCGACGGCAGCGGCTGGCTCGGCATCATCCCGTTCCGCATGGAGCAGGTGCAGCTGCGCGGCGCGCCTGTTCTGCCGGGCCAGCATCACTTCCTCGAAATGAACGTCCGCACCTACGTGCGCGAGCAGCACAGCGGGGATCCCGGAGTCTACTTTTTCTCGCTCGACACCAACAATTTTCCGTCCATGCTTGGCGCTCGCGCCTGGTACCGACTGCCCTACTACTGGGCACGTATGAACATCGCTGTCATCCGCGGGAACATCGCCTATAACAGCCGCCGCCTGCTCTCAGGGCGTCCGGCGAATCTCTTCGTCCGCTATCGAGGCGCTGGGTTCGCGCACGCTCTGCCCTTTTCAAAGCCCGGTTCCATCGAACACTTCCTTACCGAGCGCTATGCGCTGTTCACGTTTTCAGGAGGCCGCATCATTCGCGGCGATATTCAGCACCGGCCCTGGATCCTCGAGCCCGCCGAAGCCGAGTTTGCACAGGCGAGCGTGGCAGCTGCCGAAGGTTTTTGTCTCCCCGCCACTGCTCCGCTACTGCATTTTTCCGAGTCTCAGGACATCCTCGCCTGGCCCCCGCGCATCGCTGTGCCTGAAGCGAAACGTTTGATACTCTGAGCGCGTGCTCCCTCTTCGCCGACTGGTGGTTGCCTCTGTTTTGCTCGGTTCGCTGCATCTTGCACCGGCGGCAGAGAAGACCAAACCGAAGCTGGTGGTCGCGATCATCATCGATCAGTTTCGCTACGATTACCTGACCCGCTTCCGCACCGATTACCACAGCGGCATCGATCAGCTGCTCACCCACGGCGCCGACTTTACCAGCGCTTATTACGGCCAGGTGCCTACGGTGACCGCGGTCGGGCACAGTATCTTTCTCTCGGGCGCCATGCCCGCCGTCAGCGGCATCATCGGCAACTCCTGGTACGATCGCGATTCGCATCAGGAAGTCACCAGCGTCTGCGACTGGACTCGCCAGATTGTCGGCGCGCCTCAACCGGAAAAGAAATCCGCCTGCACCGACGACGATCCCGCCTCGCCCGCGCGCCTGCTCGTCACCACACTCGGCGATGAACTGCGGCTCGCGCATCCCAACGCGAAAGTGATCGGCATCTCGCGAAAGGCACGCGCCGCCATCCTGCCCTCCGGCCACGCCGCCAATGGCGCGTTTTGGTTCGACGACGGAACCGGCAACTTCGTCACCAGCACCTTCTATATGAACCAGCTTCCGAAATGGGTGGAAGCGTTCAACGCGCGCAAACTTCCCGAAAAGTATGTGGATCGGCCCTGGCCCGGTTTCCCCAACTGGAAATTCCGCGCCGCTCCCGGCAGCAAGTCGCCTTTTTCCAAGCTCGATGCGAGCCCCTGGAGTAACGAGCTGATTGAAGCGCTTGCCGAGCAGGCCATCACCGGTGAGCAACTCGGACAGCGCGACGAAACGGATCTTCTCACCGTCTCCTTCTCGGCCAATGATGCGATCGGACACGCCGTGGGACCCTATGCGCCCGAGGTGAAAGATATGGCCATCCGCACCGACCAGCTGATCGGGAAACTATTCGCGCTGATCGATCAGAAAATCGGGATGCAGAATGTGATCGTAGTCTTGTCGGCGGACCACGGCGTCGCTCCTACGCCGCAGCAGAATGGAGCAGACAAGATTCCCGCCGGCTATCTTCCTTCCGGAATCGACGAAACAGTCGAAAACGCGCTCAATGAACGCTTCGGTAAACAGCAGTGGCTCGTTCCCGGCGGCGAAGGCGCGCTGTACTTCGACGACAATGCGCTACAGGCCAGCAAAGCGCATCCTGAGGAAGTGTTCGCCGTTGCCGCGCACGCGCTGCTCGCCAATCCGCAGCTGCACATCGTTCGCGTCTATTCACGCACACAGCTCGAAGACGGCGTAGCCGGCGACTTCATCGCGCAGGCCGAGATGAACGGCTTCTTCCCTCGTCGCAGCCCGGATCTGAACCTGGTTTTCGATCCCGGTTATATGCCAGGTAAGCACGGCACCAGCCATTTCTCGCCCTACAATTACGATCGGCACGTGCCGGCCGTGTTCATGGGCCCGGGCATCAAGACGGGCCGCTACCCAGTGGCGATTCGACCCAATGACATCGCGCCCACTCTCGCCGATCTGCTCGATCTGCAGGCGCCCAGCGGCTCATCGGGCCGCGTACTTTCGGAGATGTATGAATAGCCCGTTTGGCAAAATGCCGCTATAATGGTGGCAAATGCCCCGCTCTCTCGAAAGCATGCTCCCGGACTCGCCGCCCGGTACCACTCGCTTCTATCGCCGCATTGAGGAAAAGCTCGGCGCCTCCGGCGTTCGTTCCGATCGGGATCTGGCGGGCCTGGTCGAAAAGCGCCTGCCGGCCAGTGCCGTGAAGGCTCTGGCGCGCGGCGGCCTCTCGGAAAGCGAAATCTATCAACTGGTGATTCCTCGCCGCACGCTGGCCCATCGCGTTGCCAAACGTGAGGCGCTTTCGCAGGAAGAGTCCGACCGTGCTGTGCGGCTGGCACGCGTCACTGCCTTCGCCGAACAGGTCTTTGGCGATTCCGGGCGCGCCTGGCGCTGGCTGCGGCAGCCGAAAAAGCAGTTCACCGATCGCTCTCCGCTCGAAGTTTCGGGTACCGAAGCTGGCGCTCGCCTGGTGGAAGAGCTTCTTTATCAGATCGACGACGGCCTGGTCGCTTGATCTTCTGGCGAATCAGCAACCATCTCACGCTCGACGGCCGCGGCGGTCTGCGAACCTCGGCGCGCTGGCACTCGCGCGGCCATCGCATCGTCTATGCCTCGCCCAACCCGGCCACCGCTCTTCTCGAAGTGCTGGTCCACGCGGAAATCGACTTCAACGACCTGCCCGTCTCCTTCCGTTTTCTCGAAATCGAAGCTCCCGACCGCATCTCCTCTGAAACGCTCGCATTGGCAGCGCTCCCGCCCGGCTGGCAATCGCACGCGGAGATTACGCAGGCGCTCGGCGACGAATGGCTCGCTTCTCGCCGCAGCGCTTTGCTGCTGGTGCCCTGCGTCATTGTGCCCGAAACCTGGAATATCCTCTTCAATCCACAGCATCCGGCAGCCGCGCAGATCACCATTCGCAAAGTGCATCGCCATCCCTTTGATCAGCGCCTCGCTGCAGCCGGCCGCGGCAGCTAAAAGCGCCTCCAGATCGGACGCTTCACTGCCTCATCCCTTCCCGTTAGTCTTTCTCGTATAAAGGTATCTGCCTGCCTCAAAATTAAGTGCTAAAGTGGAAAACCTAGTTGGGGGAATAACCTTGTGGCTCTCCTTGCGCGAAGCGTTCAACCGTACGCTGCGGCTGCGCTCTCCTGCACTCTTTCCGCTTTCCTTTGGGCTGCGATCCCGCTTCGGGCAGCCGATATACCAGCCGATCTTAGGCTTCAGGTTCAGCAGCGCGAAGCCGCCGGCGATCTGAACGGCGCCGAAAATCTGCTGAAGTCCCAGGCCGCCAACCCCGGCAATACAGCGGCCGTTGCGGCGCTGGCCGAATTTCTCGACCGTCATCAGAATAATGAAGCGCGCGCAATGTATCTGCGCTGGGCCGCGGCTGAGTCCGATCCAGAAAAGAAAAAGCTGGCCATCCGGCAGGTCGTGCTCGACGATCTGCTGGCCGGCCGTCGCGACGATCTGAACACCGATCTGGCCACTTATCGATCGGCCGGCGGCACTGACTTCAGCGCGCCCTCCACCCACGCCAGGCCGCTCCCGTATTCCACCGTCCTCATCCCGGGACCTCTGCCGTCGTTCGCGCGTATGGCCGCCCTGGCTCCGGATCTTGCACCCGAAGAGCTTCTGCCCGTGCTCGCTCGCAACGTGGTCACCAACGGCTTCGAGGCTTCCGGCAACGAAATGCTCCAGCCGACCGAGTATCTGCGCCTGCTCACGCGCTACATCGGCCAGGCTCGCGAGCTGCAGCAGCTCGCCAACAAAGATCACAAAATCGTCATCCCGAACTGCGACAGCGAGCAGACCGGCAATCTGCTGAAAGTGCTCGGCTACCGCATGCGCGGAACCTGCGGCGCCGATATCGTTCTCGAAACCGTGAATCCCACGCGCGCCTTTCTCACGGTTGATTCCGCTTTCCCGCTCACCCAGCTCGAGCAGGATCTGCGCGCCAATCATCCCTTTGAGCTGGCTTACGCGCCTACACCGATTCCTGTTCTGTACGACGCGCCCTACTGGATGTCCGCCGCCGGCCGCAACAACACCGGTGATTTCATCGATGCGTTTCTTTCGGACCCGTCGCTCTGCCGGTTGTATCTTGGCCTCTCTCATCTCGACCGCCAGACAGCCGATCTTCTCCGCCGCCAGGCGCCTCCGGCGCGGCTGAAAATCTTCGCGCATGTGCTCGATTTCTACGGCGGCATGTTTCAGGTGCGCAATGGAGCAGCCGTGGTTCCCGGATCGGCGAAGACCTGGGCCTCACTGACCGGCGCTTCGCCCAGCAATCCCGGAGCATTCTTTGAAAAGCTGATCTCGACAGATGACGGCTGGCTGGCCAGCTATTTCGATGCCCTCTCCCGCATCCAGGGCCCGGCCGCGGCTTACCTCACCACTCCCGATCATCTGCGCCGCTTCTACGAGGCGCTGCGCGGCAAAGTAACCAGCCCCGGCCCGGCTCGACCCGTCTTCCGCTCGAGCACCGAGCTCATGCTGCTGACCACTTCGCTTCGTATTGATCCGAATGGCGAGCCGCACATTCCGGGCAACCTCGAGGTCTGGCGCAGTCTTTTCATTAAGCATCCGCACGGCAAATACGACGGCAAGCTGACCCGTTCCGCCAACAGCTGGCGCTCGAGCGACGATCTGCTCGAAGCGCTCTTCGGATTGAGTCGCAAAACTGTCGAAAATGAGCCGCTGCGCATGTTCCTGGCTCTGAGCGACATCGATCGCAACCGCACCAAGCCGATTTCTCCACAGCTTGCGTCCCGCCTGATCAACAACTACCGCGCGTATGGTGCGCAGTACGTCGTATTTGCCGACGCGCCAGCCTTGAGCGAGGCATCCATCGGCCGCTATGTCGATCTCTTTGGCCAGACGATGGGCATCCGCAACATGCTGCTGCGCGCCGATACGCTCGCCACTCTGCAATCGCTCGTCGAATTGTGGCGCATTCTGTGCCGCGACGGCGCCATTCCGCAAACGAAGCAGGATGCCTCGTTCAGCAAGCTCATCGAGCCTTTCGGGGAAAGCCCGAACGAGAGCGAACTGTTCCAGGCCGGACGCGCCGGCATCGACCTTCTGCTCGCTTCGGCGGAGGCGCCCGGCAGCGGTCCGCGCCAGGAGCGGCTGGTGGAGTTGCTCGTCGGCCACGTGCGTAACGAAGGCGGCAGCCTCACTTCGCCGGCAGAAAATTTCCTGCGCATTTTCGATGCCCAGGATCTGGTGCCGCTCGATAATCTCTTCTCGCTCGCCGACCACGTCAACAACAAAGCCGCGGCTGCAAAAGATATCAAGCTCATCGCAGCGCAGCTCAGCCGTCTCGAAGAAGCGCAATCGCTTAAGGGCACGATCTCATCGGCGGAGAAGAACTTCTACACCGTCGGCTACTGGAGCGAGCGCCATATCGATCAGGAACAGAAGCTCGATCTCGACGAGTTCGGTAAGGCTTCTGAAAAGAAGGATGCGCGCGCGGCGCTGGAGCCGCTGCTCCGCGACACTCTGGTCGGCCTGGTTTATTGCTACTACGCTCCGCCCGGAGCGCAGATTCTGCTGACCAACCCGTCGTTCGTGCGCAACCACGACTTCATCGGCCCGGAAGGACTCGCCGCAGAGTGGCGCTCCACCGAAGTGTCAGGCAGCGGGTGGCCCGCAAGTTCGGGTGGCCGGCTTACCGGTTCCATGGTCTCGGTGCCGTACGCGTTGGCCGAAGCCGAGCAGAATTTCCTCACTCCGACACGCGAGCAGGCGCTGATCTGGGCCGATCTCGTTCCCCAGCTCATTGTCGACGTCACCGTCACACGCTGGCGCAATGTCACCGCCGATCAGGTACGCTGGGTCGCGCTGCATGTCCGCCGCGGGCGCGACCTGCTGCTGGCGACCGCGCTTGACCCCGCCATCGAACCGCAGGTTCTGGACGCGCTGCGCCGCTATGAGCTTCCCGGGCGCGTCGAGAAGATCGCCGATGAGCTGCATGAAGGGCACTATCAGCACGCCCTGGAGCAGGTTCCGATCTCCATTCTCTATGCCATTTCCGAGGACGCGGCTCTGAAGCATCTGGTACCCGATGTTCCGAGCGAACAGATCGCTGCGCTCGAAGCTGAGCAGAAGCCGGAACTGTCGGCGCCCGCCATCTCGCGTGTCTTCGGCACACCCAAGCCGACGCTCACGCACTCCTATCAGCCCGGCCTGCTCTATCTGCGGATGTTCCCCACGCTGATGGGCTACTCGAGCCGCATCCTGGCGGAGACCTGGGAATCGGACAACCTTTACTTCGCCGAGCTTGCTGACGAAGCCGCCGTGCCCGTCCAGCAGCTCGATACCTATGTGCCGCAGTGGAACCGTGCGGCTATTGAAAACATCTTTGCCACGCATCTCGAAGACTGGCCGGCCATCCTGCGCTCCCTTGAAATCGTGGGCCGCGAAGTGCGCCAAAACGAAAATCCGGCCGTTCATCTGGCGAGATCGGAGAATCAGTAAACCCGTGAAAACAGCATTTCGAATTGGAACTGTTCTGTCGCTGGCCGGGATTGCGGCCGGACTTGTCACGCTGCGCGCCCAGGATAGCGATCAGCCCACGTTTCATGTCAAAGTCGACATGGTCGTGCTCAGCTTCACCGTCACCGACAACAAGGGACATTATGTGAACGGGCTGAAGCCGAAGGATTTCAAAGTTTACGAAGACGACATTCCGCAGAAGCTGGCCACCTTTGCGGAAGGCAACCACGCGCCGTTGCAGGTGCTCGATAACGGCGAGACCAAGCCCTTGCATAATGCACCGCAGGAAGCAAGCAACGGCCTCACCGATCCGAACGCGGTCGATCTGCGCGCCGATTCGGCCGGCGCGAACGTCTTCGTGCTCTTCGATACGAGCAATTACATGTATCGCGGCTTCGTCTACGCCTCCGACGCCATTGCCGATTTCATTCGCGGGCTCGATCGCGCCGATTCCGTCGCGGTCTACACCTACAGCCGGAATCTCAATCGGGCCGTTACGCTGAATCGCGATCGAATCAACGCCATTGCGGGTTTGCGCAAGGCCGTCGCCGGCGACGATTCCGCGCTCTACAATTGCCTGCTACTCACTCTGCGCGATGCTGCCAAGGTGCCCGGCCGCAAAGTCGTCATCGTTTTCTCGAACGGCCCGGATAACGCCAGCATGGTTGCACCCGACGATGTCCGCGCGGTAGCGGAAGACGAAGGCATTCCGATCTATGTGATCTCGACCAGCGAAATAAACAAGGATCCGCTTTCGAGCACGATTTTCAAGCGCATCTCGACGAACACCGGCGGCAAGACTTATTTCGCCAAGACCTGGCAGAAACAGGTCGAGGCGTTTGAATCGATTCGCGAAGATCTCGGCAACAGCTACGTCGTAACCTACTATCCGCAGCCGAATCCGAACGAGGGTTTTCGCCGCATCCGCGTCGAACTGACCGACGAAGCCATGCGCAAATACAAAGTGCGCGCGCGCCCCGGCTACCGTCCGCAGCGCGGAATCTAAAGCTTTCCCGAAATCAGATTTCCGCAGGGCACGAAGCCGGCCTTCTGCAGGGTTCGCCGGCTCGCTTCATTACGCACATTGCAGCGCGCTGCCGGCACACTTCCGCCTTCGCGGCAGGCTGCTTTTAACTCCTGCACGAGATAAGTGCCAAGACCGCGACGGCGAAACGATTCCGCGATTTTCATATAGACATCGCCGTAGGGGCGATTGTAGTGAAACAAGACACCTCCGGCACCCGCCAGTTGGCCGCCCACTTCGAGCACCCACCCTGCTCCTTCGTCCAGCTCCAGCCGCATCAGCTCTTCGACGTCTGCTGCCGTTCGCCGGCGAACACGCGCGCCCGGAATCTGATGGGAAGTCGCAAAACCATCTCCGAAAAGAATCGCTTCCGCTTCAATCTCGCGGGAGTAGGTGTGCAGCATTGTCGAGAGCATCTGGTCGTTCGTCTGCGTCTCAATCTTCGGAGGGCGGCAGGCGGCCAGCAGCGTCTCGAATGCTTCGAAGATCCGGCTCCTGTGTTCCGGCAAGACATAAAACTCGTATGGTGCGGCTGATTCGCGCCATGGCCCGCCCACTGCTACCGATCCGTAGCCGGCGAGCGAGGCGTCAAGCTCGAGCGCATATTCCTCGCTCCAGCCCGGCCGCGCGTGAAGCGAGTCATGAATGACCTGGCAGTTCATTTCGGCCCGGTACGCGTCGCGCATTTCCGCGATCTCGTCGAATGCGCAGCGCCGGGCCGAAAATGGCACACCTCATCTTATCCGGACACGCCCGCCTTGCTCTTATCCTAAAGATGTTGCCCACGCCTCGCCTGTTTCTGATCGATAGCTTCGGCTTTATCTTTCGCGCCTATCATGCCCGGGCGCGCAGCGGAGCACCGCCCATGCGCACCACCACCGGGCTCTCCACTGAGGCCATCTACATCTTTGGCAACATGCTGCGCAAGCTCATGACGAGCTTCAAACCCGATTACATCGCCGCTATTTTCGAGAGCAGCGAGCCCACCTTCCGCTCCGAGAGCTTCGCCGAGTACAAGGCCAACCGCTCTGAAATGCCGCAGGATCTCGGGCCGCAGATTCCTTACATTCGCCGGCTGCTGGAGGCGATGAACATCCCGATCCTCGAATTTCCCGGCTATGAGGCCGACGACGTGATCGGCGCTATCGCCTGCCGCAAACAGCCGAAACCGCTCGAAGTGGTCATCGTCTCGAGCGATAAGGACATGCTGCAGCTCGTCAACGATCGCGTCTTCATGCTCAATCCCATGAAGGACGACGAGTGGTACGACGCAGCCAAGGTCGAGCAGTTCATGGGCGTGAAACCATCGCAGGTGGCCGATCTGCTGGCGCTTAAAGGCGATTCCATTGACAACATTCCGGGTGCGCCCGGCATCGGCGATAAAGGCGCGAAGGACATCATCACGCGTTTCGGTTCGGTGGAAGCGGCGCTCGAGCGCGCGGCCGAGGTCGAGCGCAAAATGTATCGTGAAAGCCTGCAAAACCACCGCGATCAGATCCTGCTCAGCAAACAGCTCGCGACGATTCATACCGAAGTGCCGATCGAATTCGATCTGGTCGCATTGCGGGCGCAGCCGGCACATTTCTCCGCCCTGAAAGCGATCTACAAAGAGCTCGAATTTTTCTCTCTGCTCAAAGATCTGCCGCCTGAAGACGACAGCGCCTCGCGCGATTACGCCGTTCTGAACGAAGACGGCGCAATTCGCGAGTGGCTGGCGCAGCGAAAAGAAAACGAGCCAATCGCCATCGCAATCGATTCCGTCAACGGCTTCCTCGGGCTTGCGTACAAGGTCGGCCAGGGCCGCGCCATTCCGCTTTCGGCGCTTGAGTCCGTGCGCGAAATGCTCGAATCCGAGGCGATTCCGAAAATCGTACACGACGTCAAAGCCTTTCTTGGTACTTCGCGAATACTCGGCATCACGCCACGCAATCTGGCCGAAGACGCCATGCTCTACGCGTTTTTGATTCATGCTGATCCGGGCGGCTGTTCGCCCGAAGCATTGGCGGAACGGCTGCTCGATCGCAAGTTAAACGCCGCCGCAGAGCAGCAGGCCGAAGCGACGCTGGCCGCCATCGAAATCCTGCGCCCCGGCATCGATTCCCAGGAGCTTCGCAGCGTCTACAACGAGATCGATCTGCCGCTTGCGCCGGTGCTCGCCCAGATGGAGGCGAACGGGATCCGCGTCGATACAGCCGTGCTCGCCGAATTATCGACCCGGCTGGCGGAGCGCGCCGACAAGATCGCCGAGCAGATCTATGCCGACGCCGGCCATCCGTTCAACATCAATTCCCCGCAGCAGCTCGGCAAAGTGCTGTTTGAAGAGCTGAACCTGCCCACGCCCGTGAAGTACGGCAAAGGCAAAGTGATCTCGACCGCGGCCGACGTGCTCGAAGGGCTCGCGCCTGCTTATCCGGTGGCCCAGCGGGTGCTGGATTACCGCCAGCTCACAAAGCTCAAGGGCACCTACATCGACGCCCTGCCGCAGCTCATTAACCCGCGGACCGGCCGCATCCATACCACCTTCAACCAGGCGGGTGCGGCCACCGGCAGGCTTTCGTCGTCGAATCCGAACCTGCAGAACATCCCGATTCGCACCGAAGAAGGGCGCGAAATCCGGGCCGCGTTCATTCCGGAGGAGGGCTGGGAGCTCGTAGCCGCCGATTATTCACAGATTGAGCTACGGCTGCTGGCGCACATGTCCGAGGATCCGGTGCTGGTCGAGTCTTTCCGGAACAGTGAAGATATCCACACTCGCACCGCGGCCGAGGTCTTCAAGGTCGATCCCCTGATGGTGAACCCGGATATGCGCCGGGCGGCGAAAGCGGTCAATTTCGGCATTGTCTATGGACAAACGCCATTCGGGCTGGCACAGACGCTCTGCATCGACCGCAAGGAAGCCGAGCTGTACATTCGCCGCTACTTCGAACGGTACGCCGGCGTACGCGAGTTCATCGACCGAACCATTGACGAGGTGCGCAAGAGCGGGGTCGCCAAAACGCTGCTGGGACGCCGCCGTCCGATCCCGGATATGAACAGCCGCAACCCGTCGGCGCGCAATTTTGCCGAACGAACTGCCGTCAATACGCCGCTGCAGGGCACGGCCGCCGACCTGATCAAGCTCGCCATGATTCGCGTTTCACACTTGCTCGAAAAAAATAAAATGCGCTCCCGCATGCTCTTACAGGTACACGACGAACTCGTCTTCGAGACTCCTTCAGACGAAAAAAACGAACTGACCGCGCTGGTGAAGCACGAGATGGAAAATGTTTATCCGCTCTCGGTGCCGCTGGTGGTCGAAGTGGGAACTGGGCCGAACTGGAGAGACGCAAAGTGAAGAAGCTCACGCTTGTAGTTGCATTGGCTTTGAATTTTCTGTCGTGCGGGAGCCACGAAACGGGCAAGATGGAGCGCGGGCCCGACCAGTACAAAGTGCAACTCGAGACCACCAAGGGGCCGGTGGTGATCCTGGTGCACCGCGACTGGTCGCCGATCGGCGCCGATCATTTTTACGAACTGGTGAAAGCGCATTTCTACGACAAAAACGCCTTCTACCGGGCGCTGAAGGGCTTTGTCGTGCAGTGGGGGATCAACGGCGATCCGGCCAAAAACAAAAAATGGCAGGATATCTCGATTGCGGACGATCCGCCCAAGGTGCCGAACAAAGTGGGAACGGTGGTTTTTGCCAAGAGCAGCGAGCCGCATTCACGTACCACGCAACTGTTCATCAATCTGGGCGATAACAGTGCATCGCTCGATCCTCAGGGGTTCACACCGTTTGGCGAAGTGATCCAGGGCATGGACAACGTGATGAAGATCAACACCGAATATGGCGAAATGGCGCCGAACGGCAGCGGGCCGAATCCGGCGGCGATCTCCGATATCGGCAACGACTATCTCGAAGAACATTTTCCCCGGCTCGATTACATCCGCACCGCCCGTATCGTTCCGTAGAGCGGAACTGCTTTCCGTAAACTTCCCAGCACGTAAGAAGCAGCGCTTGTGCGTCCACGTGTCGAGGAGATTACAGAATGCCCGCATTGGACGAGATTCTTGTGGAAGAACTGCAGGACCTGCTGCATGCCGAAAATCAGTTGGTGAAGGCGCTGCCGAAGATGGCGAAGGCTGCGCGGGATCCGAAGCTGCGCGAGGCTTTCCAGACGCACCTGGAAGAGACGAAGGGGCACGTGGAGCGGCTCAAGCAGGCGTTCGAGCTCTTAGGCGCCAAGGCAAAGGCGAAGCCGTGCAAGGGGATGCAGGGGCTGGTCGAGGAGGGCCAGGAGATCATCGCCGAGGGCAAGGAGAAAGAAGAAGCCGTGGCTGATCTGGCGCTGGCTGGAGCCGCCCAGAAAGTGGAGCATTACGAAATCTCCGGCTACGGAACGCTGCGCACGGTGGCGGAACGCGCGGGCCATACCAAAGTCGCCAAACTGCTGGCGCAGACGCTGGCCGAGGAAGAGAAGACCGACAAGCTGCTGACCGAACTTTCGGCGCCGCTGCTGGAGCAGGCGAGCCAGGGCGAAGAAGAAGAGCCGGAAGAGGAAGACGAGCAGCAAGCGTCGAAATCGCGCCGCTCCTCGCGCAGCGGACGCTAACTCGGCAGGCCCGCGGGGCCCGGTTTGGTACAAACAAGTCGGAGCCCCCTTATTGTTTTCCAAGATTCTGGTAGCCAACCGCGGCGAGATTGCGGTGCGCATCATACGCGCGCTCCGCGAGATGGAGATTTGTAGTGTCGCGGTTTTTTCAGAGGCCGACCGGCGCGCGCTGCATGTCCAGATGGCCGATGAGGCGGTGGCGATTGGCCCGGCCGCTTCTGCGCAAAGTTATCTGGCACAGGATCGGATTCTTGAGGCGGCGCGCGCAACGGGTGCCGAAGCGATACATCCGGGATACGGTTTTTTGAGTGAAAATGCCGCATTTGCTCGGCGCTGCGAAGAGGCGGGCATCAAGTTCATCGGACCGAGCTGGCGGGCCATTGAGCAGATGGGCTCAAAAACAGCGGCTCGCGAAATTGCGATTCGCGTAGGAGCGCCGGTGGTACCCGGCAGCGAAGGCGCGTTGCGCGATCCGGAGCAGGCACGCAAGGTAGCGGCTCAGATCGGCTACCCGGTGCTGCTCAAGGCGTCCGCGGGCGGCGGCGGGAAGGGCATGCGGCGCGTCGACAGCGAGGCCGGTCTGCTGTCCGCGATGCGGCAGGCCTCGAGCGAAGCCGAAAGCTCGTTCGGCTCGGGCGAAATCTATCTGGAAAAGCTGATTGAGCGGCCCCGGCACATTGAAATTCAGGTGCTCGGCGACGAGCATGGGCATCTGATCCATCTGGGCGAGCGCGAGTGCTCGATTCAGCGACGGCATCAAAAGATTATTGAAGAATCGCCTTCGCCGCTGGTGCTGGCGAAACCGGAACTGCGCGAGCAGATCGGACAGGCTGCGCTGAAGATTGCCGGCTCGGTGGGTTATTACAATGCTGGAACACTCGAGTTTCTGGCCGACCAGCAGGGCAACTTCTATTTCCTCGAGATGAACACCCGGCTGCAGGTGGAGCATCCGGTAACGGAGTGGGTCACGGGCATCGATCTGGTGCACTGGCAGATTCGTATCGCGAACGGCGAACAGTTGACGATCCAGCAGGGCGATGTTCGGTGGAAAGGCTCGGCAATCGAATGCCGGGTGTATGCAGAAGATCCGGAGAACAACTTTTTCCCGAGCCCCGGCAGAATCGCGCAGTACGCCGAGCCGGGCGGCCCGGGCGTGCGCGTGGATGCCGGCGTCTATGCGGGATGGGAGGTGCCAATCGACTACGACCCGCTGCTGGCGAAGCTGACGGTCTGGGCAGAGACGCGCGAACTGGCGATTGAGCGCATGCGGCGAGCGGTGGGTGAATACCGGGTACTGGGCACGGTAACGAATCTGCCGTTCTTCGAAGACGTCATGCGCGACGAACGCTGGCGGGCGGGCGATCTCGATACCGGATTTCTCGATGGCTTCCGGCAGAGACGCCAGAAGCAGCGGGACGACAAGCTGGCGAAGGTGGCAGCGGCCTTAGCGGCAGCGGAAACATTTCGGAACGGCAGTGTGGAAGAGAAGCCCGCTGCGATCAGCCGCTGGCGGGCGGCCGGGATCGAGGCGCTGCTGAAATGAAAAAGCTACGTGTCGCGATCGATGGCAAAGAGAGCGTGCTCGAAATCGCTGGAGAGGCGTACGTGCTGACGGGCGCGCTCGATCAGCGTGGGACGGCATCGCTCGCGCGGATCGGCGATGAGACCGTATCGGTGCTGGTGGAAGGCAGAAGCTACACGGTGCGCGTGCTCAAGAGCGCCACCAGTACTCTGGAAGCCTGGATCGGGAACAGACGTTATGCGATCGAGGTTTCCGATCTGCGCGACCGTCCGGCAGGCCGTAGCAAACAGTCGCTCGCGGGGCCGCTCGAATTGCGCGCGCTCATGCCGGGGAAAGTGGTGAAGCTGCTCGTCGAGCCGGGTACGAAAGTGGAAAGCGGACAGAGCCTGATCGTGGTGGAAGCGATGAAGATGCAGAATGAGATGAAGTCTTCCAAAGAGGGCGTTGTCACAAAAATCTTCGTTGCTGAAGGCGCGACCGTGGCGGCGGGCGAACGGTTGATGGTGGTCGAGTAGGGAGCGCGGGTGAGATGGCGACGGCGGATTGCAAAGTTTGCGGCGGCACTGGCTGGCTGGTGGCGGTTGAAGACGGCGTCTCGTCGGCCAAACGCTGCAACTGCGTCGACGCGGCGCAGAGCGAAGAGCTGCTCACGCGCGCGCAGATTCCGGACAATTACCGGAATGCCACCTTCGACATCGACTGGCCGCAGGGAAACCCGATTGCGCGCGACATCCTGCAACGGGCGCTGCTGCCGATCAAGACGTACGCGAACAAGTTTCCGGTACTCGAGGGCAAGCGCGGGCTGCTGCTGACGGGACCGCAGGGCGTGGGCAAGACGCATTTAGCGGTGGCGGTGGCGCGCGAACTGCTGGCGCGGGGGCACGAGTGTGTCTTCTTCAACTATCAGACGCTGCTGGAAAAGATTCGCTCGGGCTACAACGAGAAGATGGGCATGAGCGACCGCGAGGCGTATCAGACGGCGCTCGATGCGGAAGTGCTGCTGCTGGACGATCTGGGCGCGCACAGGGTGACGGACTGGGTGGAGGACACGGTGACCTCCATCATCACGCATCGCTGCGACTATCGCAAACCGCTGATCGCGACGACGAATTTCCCTGATCCGGATATGGGCGGCAAGGTGGTCGAGAAAGCCGGAACGGTTGGACCGGCGAAGTACAACGTGCACGACACGCTCGAAGAACGGATCGGTCCGCGGGCGCGATCGCGGCTGTTCGAGATGTGTACCGTAGTGCCGATGTGGGGCTTGCCGGATTATCGGCAGAAGGCGCGACGGTGAGGGGCGAAGCCCAGTGCTCTCTGGGTGTTGATCGTAGTGAGCTTCGGCTCTTGCACTCCTGAAATTCGAATAAATCACTCAGTCAGACGGTTCCACCCGCTTTAGGACTTCGATATTACGCTCCGCGGTTGCGCTTGACATCGCAGCGGGCTAAGGTCGGCTGGGAAGCCTTCTTGCGCATTTTTCAAAAACTTTGTGCAACCGGAGGATTTCTCCGATTATCTGAGAATTGGATGAAGAAGACATGGTTTCTCACGGGCGCTTCTCGCGGTTTTGGCCGGATCTGGGCCGAGGCGGCGCTCACACGCGGCGATCAAGTCACGGCTACCGCGCGCAAGCTGGAAGACATTGCGGACCTTAAAGAGCGCTTTGGCGACGCGGTCCTTACGCTTGCGCTCGATGTAACAAATTCGGAACAAGTACAGCAAGTGGTTCAGCAGGCTTACAGGCATTTCGGCAAGCTGGACGTTCTTGTGAACAATGCCGGCAGGAGCCTGTTTGCGGTTGCGGAAGAGGCGAGCGACAAGCAGATCCAGGACCTGTTCGACGTGAACTATCTCGGGATGGTCCGGGTGTTGCGAGCAGCTCTGCCTCTGCTCAGGAAGCAAGGGAGCGGACACATTCTCGGTGTTTCGAGCGGGCTTGGGATCACGACGCTACCGCTCATCGGCTTCTATTGCGCTACGAAATGGGCAGTCGAAGCTCTGCACGAATCACTGGCGCAGGAGGTGGCGCAGTTCGGCATCAAGGTGACGCTGGTAGAGCCTGGAGCGTACGCTACCGATTTCAGCAAGTCGGGAGAGATCGCACCTGCTCTGGAACCTTACGCGGAGTTTCGAAAGCAGTTTCTGACGCAACTCGCCAACGTCGAGCGGGGCGACCCGGAGGCAACAGCGGAGGCCATTCTGAAGCTTGTGGACTCCAACGATCCGCCACTGCGGCTGGGGTTGGGCACCTCGATATTACCGAGGGCACGCGAGGCGTATGCACAACGGCTGGCGACCTGGGAAAAGTGGGAGGACGTGGCGAATGCGGCGATGGGCGAGCCAAAGAAGACGACCGAGTGGATCGAGGAGCTTAATCAGGCGAATCCGGACCGGGCATGATACGGCGGTTCCTAAAGCAGACCGGTCGCCTGGTTTCTTGGATTACTTACTCCACGCGAAATCCAAATCAGGAGAAATGAGCCGAACACCCAAAACGCATTTACAGGGAGAGTCCATGAAGATAGGGGGGCTTTCTATCCACGTGGAGCAGCACGGTGAAGGAAACGCGGCCATTGTCTTTCTTCATTACTGGGGCGGGACCTCACGAACGTGGAGGCGCGTCGCCGCCAGACTACAAGATAAGTTTTGGGACCATAGCCTACGAACGTCTCGTGAGTACGCCGGCAATCAGGTGAAAGCGTCTGCTGTAGTAGAGGGTGAAAAAACTCGTGTTTTCGCTGACGCTCGACGTCTTCCGCGAGCGCCAGCGAACAGATTTACGCCTTGGCGGCGGCGCCTCCGAAGCTGGCCACAGCCGCTTTCTCGTCGTCGAACGCCGGGAAAATGGTGTGGAGCTTGGTGATCTGCATCAGGTCCTTCATTTTGCCCTGCAGATTGAGCAGCTTGAGGGAACCGCCCTGGTTGGTGGCGGTGGTGTAGGCGCCGACCAGCTCGCCCAGCCCCGCGCTGTCGACATAGCCCACTTCGGCCATGTTCAGGATGATGTTCTTGTTGCCCTGCGCCAGCAGCGAGCGAAGCTCGTCGCGCAAAATGCCGGTGTTTTCGCCGAGCGTGATCTTTCCGTTGAGGTCGACGATCGAAACGTCGCCGACTTTTCTGACTTTTGCCGTGAGTGCCATCGAGAAGCTCCTTGACCAGTGTTACCGAGCGTTCATTCTACCGTACACCGCTCGCTGCGTACAGCGTCAGCGGTACCGCAGAGGCGCGTAAACTGAATTGTGATGAAGCTGGGCGTCGACTTTGGGACGAATCGTACGGTAGTTGCCGCAGCGGATCGAGGCAACTATCCGCTGGTCAGTTTCGAGACGGCAGATGGACTTTCGGCGGACTGGTTTCCGTCGCTGGTGGCTTTTCGGGGCAATCAGCGGCGCTACGGATGGGATGCCTGGGAGCTGCAGGCCGATTCTTCCTGGACTGTGGTGCGGTCGCTGAAGCGCCTGCTCGAGGACGCCGGCCCCGACACAATGCTCGAGCTGGACGAGCAGCAGATGCGGCTACTGGAATTGCTCCACGGCTTCACCGCATCGCTCCGCAGCGCACTGGTCGAGCGCTCGAATCTGCGAATCAAAGCAGGTGAGCCGCTCGAGATCATGCTGGGCGTGCCGGCGAATGCCAACAGCAATCAGCGGTTTCTGACAGTAGAAGCATTTCGTGCAGCGGGTTTCCACATTCTCGGCGTGCTCAACGAGCCGAGCGCGGCGAGCATCGAATTCGGCCACCGGCAGCGGCAGAGCAAATCGGCGCAGCAGACGATTCTGGTCTACGATCTGGGCGGCGGCACGTTCGACGCCTCGCTGGTGACGCTCGATGAGCATGTGCACCATGTAATCGCATCGGAGGGCATCGCGACGATCGGCGGCGACGACTTCGACCAGATTCTGGCCGAGATGGCGCTCGAGGCGGCGGGTGTGAGCCTGGCCGAGCGCGACGAGTTTCCTGCGGCGGTGTGGTTCCGGCTGCTCGAGGAGTGCCGGGTGAAGAAAGAAAGCCTGAATCCGAATTCCCGGCGAATTGCCATCGACCTGGAACAGGTGGATCCGGCCTGGGAGACGGTCCAGGTTCCGGTGGTTGAATTCTATGAAGCGGTTCGGCCGCTGGTGGAAGAAACGATCGAGGCAGCCGAGGACCTCCTGCGCGATCGGAATGAGGAGTTCGAGGCGCTTTACATTACTGGCGGCGGTAGCGAACTTCCGCTGGTTGCGCGAGTGCTGCGCGAGCGGTTTGGGCGGCGCGTGCGGCGCTCGGCCTACACGCGGTCGGCTACCGCGATCGGACTCGCTATTCAGGCAGATCAGCCGCAGCGGTATCGAGTGAGCGACCGGCTGTCGCGCTACTTCGGCGTGTGGCGCGAGGCGGATGGCGGCAGCCGTATCGTCTTCGATCCGCTGTTTGAGAAAGGCGCGCCGCTGCCGCCGGCGGGGGAGCCTGCGCTGTCGATCAGGCGTTCGTATTGGCCGGTGCACAACATCGGGCATTTTCGTTTTCTCGAGTGCAGCCATCGCGGCAGCGACGGAGCTCCAAGCGGCGAAGTGACGGTGTGGGACGAAATTCGCTTTCCTTTCGAGCCGGAACTGCAGGAGAGCAAGGATCTGGCGTCCTGTCCGGTTCTGCATTCCGATCGTGCTCCGGCGCAACACATTGAGGAGGCATACGAATGCGATGCGGGTGGCGCGATCACGGTCCGCATTCTGAACGAATCGTCTGGATACGAGCGCACGTACCAGCTCGGGCATTGGTCCGAGCGCGGTTCGGCAAAGGCAATTAAGGCGGACGGGCGAAAGAAGGGCGGCACGGCAGGACGCAGCAGTGGCGCGCCGGTTTCGGTCTGAGTCAGCGTGCTTGCCGGAAAAGATTTCCCTTCACCGGTAACAAGAATGGTGAGTCAATGCAAACGGAAAACACTTGACGGCCGAACACCGCATGGGTTTGCGGAACGGTCTGCTTGCGCTACATTCTGATCTAGTTCCCGAGTTCGTACGTTAGTTGAGTTCAACGGCCTACGAGTCTCAACCAGGTCCTGGCCAGACACGGTCACCCTCTCGCCGACGAATCGGGGAGAGGGTGTTCCGTTGATCGATGCCGCTAATCGTCGGTATCGGCCGTTTTGGGAGCCTGATTCTTGAAGTCGCTCGGTGGACGGACTTTGCTCTCGCCGGGATAGGGGCGTTTGAATCCGGTTGACATGTACCAGTTGAAATGATTCACGGTATCCGGATCTTCGGAATCGGGTTTGGTCAGTTTTCCGGCAAAGATCTCCGTTTTTTTCTGGAGCCAGGCAGCTTTCATTTTGTTAACGGCCACGCTGTTCATCCGGTTGGCGGCGGTAGTGGTTACGCCCTGATCGAGCGGGACCTGATTCGGCACGTGCGTCCAGGGCTTGAAATACGCTGGAGGCGGCGTACCTTTCACGAAGGCGGTTCTCATGGGTGATGCCACCAGGTCCATCTGATTCATCGGCGGTAAGCCGAGGATCTGCTCGATCGTGCGGGTCATGTTGACCTGCGTGTAGTAGGTGTGGTCGGCCGGACCGTACTGCACTGTGTAGGGGCTGACAATATAGCCTGGGCTGCGGTGCCCGTCGATGTGATCCACGCCATTCTGCGCGTCATCTTCTTCGATGAAGATAGCTGAAGAAGACCAGACGTTGCTGTGGCTGATGTAATCGATGATACGGCCGATGGCGAGATCGTTATCAGCCTGCTCGGCATCCGGCGTCGGCGGTCCACCGGTGTGATCGTCCATTACCCAGAGGATGCTCAGCGCGGGAACGGTCCCGGCAGCGAGATCAGCGCGGAAGTCCTGAACCCAGAGATCAACGCGGAACTGATCAGGGATACCAAGATCAAACTGCGGGAAATTCTTGATGAGGTGGTCGGAGACGGCGGGGACTGAAGAATAGGCGTGGACAGTGTTCTGATAGTACAGCGTCTTTTCTTTGCCGGCTTCGAATTTCTTCGCGTCCGCGTAGAACTGGCTCCAGGTCGGTTCGCTAGTGGATCCGTTGGGCTGGAGGAAGGTATCCGATTCAACGTATTCGCCGTAGATTTTCACCGGGAGGCCAGCGGCGGCCGCTTCGGAGAACAGGAAGCCTTTCTTCTGGTAGGCCAGTGAATCGCCGGCATTGCCGCCGGGATAGCTACGGACCCAATCGGGCGACTGGATATCGTCGGCGTAGGGAGCGAGCGCTTCGGTAATCCACTGATGGCCATCGGCGGACTGGCGACTCGGGTCGTAGAAGTTATCGAGCAGCGGGAAGCGCTTGACGAGCTGATGCGCGTTCGGCGTATCTTTACCGCCGAAGACTGCCAGCGAGGGGTCGCCGTTGCCGGCTGCGACATCGCCCAGGATCTGATCATAGGTGCGGTTCTCGCGGATGATCAGGAAGACATGCTTGATGAGCGAGGGATCGCCGATCTTTGCCGGGATCGGGACCGGAGTGGTTTCAGGACGGCCGCCGGAGGCTGACTCGATGTTCTGGGTGAGATCCCAGTGGTTGTTTTCGAAGACCTGGCGGGTCATGGTCTGCAGGGTCTCGCGTGTCGGAATTGGGACAATGCTGACGGTTCCGTTGTCCTGGTGCGTGTTGTAACCCGTGACACCGTGATCGGTCTCGAAGGAGTAGCGGGTTCCGATGCCTTTGTCGTTGGCGACGATGAGCGAATTTTCAGCTTCATCGAAAACGACCGAACTCGGAGCGTAGGCAACCGGGATCATTCCCTGGAAGGGATTATTGGCGCGCAGATTAATGACGCCGACCGCGTTGGCGTTGTAGAGCGCGACGTAGGCGATGCCGGTTTTGGCATCGACGGCAATCGAGTTCGGGGCGGCACCATAGGCGGCTTCACCGGCGCCGGGTACTCCGACCGGAAGTCCGAGATCGATGGTGTGGTCCACTTCGTTCTTGGTGGTGTCGATGACCGAGATGCTGTCGCTGTAGGTGTTGGCAACCAGCAGATACTTGCCGTAGAACGCCATGCCGGTAGGATGCAGGCCGGTCGGGATGGTGGCCGTCACTCTCATCGAAGGCAGATCAACGACGGAAACGGTACCGGTGATAGCAGCCCCGATAACCGGATCAGCGACGATTTCGGTTCCGGCGGAGTAGATCTGGAAATCGGCGTCGGTAGCGGGTCGGCCCCCTTCGTTGCTCACATACGCTGTTTTTCCGTTGGCTGCGATGACGATGCTATGCGGCGCGTTGCCGACGCGAATCTGCTCACTCTGCTTGGGCGGGGTGGAGGTCAGATCGATACGGGTAAGCGTGTCGTTCTGGTTGAGCAGCGCATAAGCGCTCTTGCCGTCGTTGGAAACGGCGAGACCGCCGGGATAGGAAGTGCTGGGCGTGTAGAAGGTGCCGCAGGGCCGGGCGTAGGGACCGTTGGGGCTATTCGGGAAGCAGTTGATGAAGGAATTGTTGGGCGGCACGCTAACCTGGGCGTTGTCGTCGAGTAAACCTTCATCGGAGACCTTGGCGATCGTGACGTTGCTGCTGTCCTGGCTGAAGATCAGGTATTTGCCATCGGCTGAGTAGCTGATACCGCTGTAGCTCCCGCTCGAATCAGCTCCAAAGGTGATGTAGGTCTGAAGGACGACGCCTGTCCTGGTATCGAACACCTCGACCGCCTGGGAGGCGCCCATGGTGAGGACGGCGGCGGTATGGGTCTTGAGGCTGGGATTGATCGCGATGGCTTTGGCGCGCACGCGAATGCCAAGGTCGACCTGGGTTCCGGCAGGCGTGATGACCTGGCCGCTACTGACGACCCATGAGCCATTCGGCTGCGGGCCGGTAAAGTATGTCGGGAACGGAACCGACTGCGCACCAAGGAAAGCCGGAACGCTCAGGCCGGCGGCAAGGAGCGCCTTGAGCGGATGCAGTCGGTTGATTCTGGATTTCTTTCTTAGCTCTTCTCGCAGATTTTTTCGAGCCCTTTTTCGAGACATCTATCCTTCTCTCTCCCTTTGGTGGTCTGGGCACAGGCCGGACTCGGTCCGGGGTTCCCGTCGCAAAGTACTCCTCCGTTTTACCGTTGGGATAGGGACGCCAGGATGACATGAACATTACGAATTTGTCATGTTGGCGACCGAGAGCGGAAGGCTTAAGGTAACGCGAGTTCCCTGTCCGAGTTTGCTGGCTATGTGCACTTGGCCGCCGTGTAACTGAGCGATACTTTGCACGATCGCGAGGCCCAGGCCGGTGCCTCCAAAGATACGAGAGCGGGACGTATCGACGCGGAAGAAGCGATCGAAAACGCGGGGCAGCGCTTCGGCGGGGATACCCAGACCGGTATCGGAGACCTCGATCTGAAGGGCGGATGAGTTTGCCTTGGCAGTCATGAGGATGGAGCCGCCCGCTGGGGTGTGTGCGACGGCATTGGAGACGAGATTGCTCAGGGCGCGCTGGATGAGCGATTGGTCGAGGGCGGCGATGACCGGTTCGTCGGATGAGGCGCTGAGGGAAACCCCGGCATCGCAGGCGGAGGCTTCGTAGTATTCACGGACGCGGGCAATCAATTCGGCGACGTTGGTCGGCTCGCGGCGAAGGAGCGCGAGCGGACTTTCGGCGCGCGCGAGAAAGAGCAGGTCGCCGATCAGATTGGATAGTCGGACCGCTTCTTCCAAACAAGAGCCGAGCACATCGCGATATTCCTCGACAGTACGAGCACGGGCAAGAGCAACCTCGGCTTCGCCGCGAATGTTGTTGACGGGTGTGCGCAGGTCGTGCGCAATATCGGCGGAAAAGCGCGAGATCTGCTCGAAGGACTCTTCCAGACGATCAAGCATGTTGTTGAAAGTGGCGGCGAGCGAGGCAAGTTCGAAGGGGTAACCCTCAGGGCGAATCCGTTCGCGCAAGTTCGAGGAACTGATGCGGCGGGCAGTGGCGGCCATGGCCTCGACCGGCCGAATTCCCTGGCGGGCGATGCGAAAACCGACCAGCGGCAGGAACACGCAGGCGGCGAGAAGAATGGACCAGAACCAGCGCCGGTAGCGCGCCAGGATTTCTTTTTCTTTGGAGATGTCGACCGCGACCTGAAGAATGTCGCTCGAGGTACCGTCACGACCGACAGGAGCGAGCGCGGTAGCGACACGGAAATGCTGCCCGTGCCGGCCGCGCATTTCGAAATCGGAGCTGTTGCTTTTGAGCGCCTGGGCAGAGAGCTGAGAAAGATCGAGCTGGTCGGCCATGCCGGGCGTCGAGAGCAGGAGACTGCGGTGCGGATCGAGCAGGCGAATGTAAAACCGCTGATAGGAGCGAGCCGAGGTTTCGAGCTGGATCTCCTCACGCAGCGCATCCCAGTCGGACGGGCGGTCGCGCAGCAGGGTGCGGACGACATTCAGTTTGTCGCCAATAAAGAGGCTGGTGCTCTGTTCAAGCTGCGAGAGCAGGACGAGATAAAGACTGGCAGTGGCGAGAACGATGAAAGCGAGGCCGGCGAGCGCATATCCGGCGGCGAGGCGGAAGGCGAGCGTTTCGGCGTAGCGCGCGAGCGTGGTGAAACGATCCCGTAGGCGGCGCGACACAGGATTCGCCGTGGCTAGCGCTCGGTTTCCATTACGTAGCCGGCGCCGCGAACGGTATGGATCAGTTTCAGCGAGAACGGTTCGTCTACTTTACTGCGCAGACGCCGCATGTTTACATCGACGACGTTGGTATCGCTGTCAAAGTTCATATCCCAGACGGCTTCGGCGATCAGCGTACGCGACAGGACTTCACCGGCATGACGGGCGAGAAGCGAGAGTAAAAGGAACTCTTTTGTCGTGAGATGCAGGCGCTGGCCGGCGCGAGTGGCGCGCTGACGCATTGTGTCGATTTCGAGATCGGCGAGACGAATCGTCTCCTGCTGGCGCGGGGACGACCGGCGGAGGAGAGAGCGCACGCGCGCCAGCAATTCTGAGAAGGCGAATGGCTTGACCAGGTAATCGTCGGCCCCAAGCTCCAATCCACGCACTCGCTCATGCACCGCATCGAGCGCGGTGAGCAAGAGCACCGGAGTCTGGCGCTTGGTCTGACGCAGGCGGCTGAGTACCTGCCAACCATCCATCTCCGGTAGCATCACATCGAGGATGACGGCGTCGAAATCGAGCTCGAGAGCCAGGTACAGGCCCTCCTGACCGCCGGCTGCGATATCGACGACAAAGCCCGATTCACCAAGCCCTTTCTGGAGAAATTTCGCTGTTTTGAATTCGTCTTCGATGACCAGAATCCGCATACTGGACGCGGGTGGAGTATAGCGCCGGACCCGACTCTGGATGTGATTTTACAAACGGCCTGTAACGGAATTATGACGATTCGCTGAAATCCGTTGGCTGCTGTTTGAGCAAGGCGCGGAGGGGTCCGAGCCAGGGCTCGTATCGGCGCCAGCGCTCGACTGAGCTGCGATAGATCGGTTGCCGCGTCTGCCATTTGCTGGGAGTGTTCACGGCCCGAGAATTGGTCTCCGGACGGAGGCAGTCCTCGTGCCAGGGGAGCCCGCAGGCGGCTATGATGCGAGGGATTACGATGGCCGGGGCGGACGTGAGCTCCTGATAATCAACCTCCACGAAGCGATCGCGCGGCAGAACGCTCCTCCAGTGGGCCATCAGGCGCTGGTAGACGCGGAAATAAGCGACTAGGTCCTCGCCTCCGGTCGGGAAGGCGAGGCTCGGATGAAAGTGGGTCTGGTGGATGGAAAGCGCGGTATCGATAGCGGTGCGGCGGCAATGGAGAATGATCGAGTCCGGGAAGGTGGCATGGATCAGGCCGGCCCAGAGGAAATTAAAGGGCATCTTGTCCGTTACTCGGGCGGCTTTGGGACCGATCAGGTGCAGCACACGCGAATAATCTGTGGCGGCCTGGGCGAAGAACGCCGGCAGGTCTGCGGCACTACCGGCGCGATGCCACTCGGCGCCGCGCTCATTCCAGAAGTTCAACTCGCCACCCGCGCGTACGTCGGGATGCATCGAGACAATCTGTTCGATCAGCGTCGTGCCCGAGCGGGGCATGCCGACGATAAACACGGGTTTGCGATTGCGGCTGCCGAGTTGGCGGGCGCGCGCGATCCACTCGGGGGTGGTACGAGATATCAGCCGGTCGATTTCGGTCGAGAAGGTAGCCGGATCAAAGGAGCAGGACTGGCGGCGCAAAGCGTCGGCGTCATCGAAGTGTTGCATAGCCAGCGCGCAATCGCCCAGATCATCGAAAGCCTTGCCGATGGCGAGATGAAGCCGCAGGCGCTCGGAGGATTCAAGTCCGGGCGTATCGAGAGCGGCAATCATTCGTTCGAGTAGGGAGCGGTCGGCGCTCGTGAGTGGGCGGCAGCGGACCAGCTCGTAGTAAGTTCCGGCGAGCAGGGGTGCCAGTTCGACGGTGCGCTCGAAGCAGCAGCGGGCCTGATCGAAACGGCCGAACTCGGAGAGGAGATTGCCGAGCAGATCATGCGCCAGCGCGTTCGAGGGATCAACCGCCAGCGTCTTGCGAAGTATCAGCTCGGCTTCCTCGTAGCGCTCTTCGGCGAGCAATGCACGGGCTTTGCCCAGGCGGCCGAAGCTGGTCTTACCTCCGGTGACCGCGGCACGGCGGAAACAGGCGACGGCGGCCGCCCGGTGTCCAAGCGTGTAGACCAGGGCGCCGGCGCGGAACCAGGCTTCGGTCAGGGACGGAGCGAGTTCGGTAGCGCGGTGATACGCAGCGACGGCAGCGCGCGCATCGCCCAGCTTTTCGCGCGCTATGCCGAGCCGGAACCAGGCGTCGGAGTAGTCGGGATCACTCGAAATCGCCCGTTCGAACGCGGCAATGGCATCGTCCAGATGGCCCGCTTCGAGACATGCCAGTCCGAGATCGTGCTGGAGTGCCGGATCGGAGGGTACGAGCCGGGCCGCTTCGCGCAGAGGAGCAATCGCCTCGGCCGGGCAGCCGGATTTGAGCAACTCGGCGGCAGAGGCGAGCAGAGGGGCCAGTTGTGCGGAGTGCGGAGAATCGGACAGAACGCCAGACCGGTCAGTCACCCGAACCAGCATAGCCGGACCAGTTCTGGCAAGCTCTTTCATCGAGCTGTAGTTTCCAACGGTTACGATCTTGACTTAGTTTATGAAGATTTGTCTCGGGCGAGTCATCCTGCTTGCGTTTTCTCTCGTTCTGCCCAACTTTGCGCAACCCGCTCGCACTTCGATCACCGGCACCGTCACGGATGCGCAGGGAGCACGCGTTCCCGAAGCACTGGTCATTGCGACAGATAAATCCACCGGACTCGAGCGGCAAACGAAGACGACGTCACAAGGTATATACGAGCTGGCGGATCTGCCGGTAGGAACGTTTCGGGTCGAGTTTTCCAAGGCTGGCTTCAGCAACCTTATCGTTGAGGGCTTACGGCAGGATGTGGGTCAGACACGCACGCTGGACGCGGCACTTGAGCCGGCCGGGCGCGAGGAACATGCAACGGTGAACGAATCGACGGTCGAGATCGATCGGGTCGATGCAGCCTTTGGCGGGCTGGTGGAGGGTAAGCAGGTCAGCGATCTACCCATTAACGGCCGGAACTGGGCCACGCTCACAACCCTTGTGCCGGGCGCTACCGATGCCGGTGCCGGCGATCAGCGCACGATCCGCTTCGTGGGTCATGGACTGGACGACAACAACCTGACGCTCGATGGCGTGGATGCGACCGCGGTGTTCAATCAGGAGCAGCGGGAGTATGTGCGTCTGACCATTCCGCTCGATTCTATTGATGAATTCGACGTAAAGGCCCAGACCTTTGGGGCCGACGTAGAGGGTGGAACCGCCGGCGCCCAGGTATCGGTCGTGTCGCCATCCGGAACCAACGCGTTTCACGGGAGCGCCTTCGACTACTTCAGAAACGACGCAATTGAGGCGCGCTCGCCATTTAATGCGTCGGCTCCCAATCCGTTTCTTCTGAATCAATTCGGCGGATCGATCGGTGGTCCGATCGAACGCGATAAGTTTTTCTTTTACGCTAACTACGAAGGCCTGCGCCAGCGCCTCGACGGTACTCAGATCGGCCTCGTTCCGAGTCCATCGTTCAGAGAGGCCGCCGCCAGCGCTTCTCCGGCAATCGCGCCTTTGCTGAACGCATATCCAGCCGGAACATCGCCGACAGGCAAACCGGCCGTGTGGCGATATGACGCGAATGGCCGCTCCATCGACAACGAAGACTCCGGGATGATCCGGCTGGATTACCGCTTCTCCGATAACACGACGGCGTTCGTCCGGTACAACTCGGACGAGGCTGTCTCGACGACGCCTACCGGCAATTTGACAGCGCTCACCGGGTACGACACGAAGTTCAACAACGGCGTTTTCGAGCTACTGCATGTCTTTACTCCCACTCTTATCAATGAGTTCAAATTCGGCGTCAACCAGGATCAGTACCATTCGGGAACCATATCGCCTTTGCCTTACACCCTCAGCGTCTCCGGCTTTAGCTCGCTGGCGGGAGATACGACCTCCGACTATCCTTCAAAGAACATCAGCTTCCTGGACGACGTGTCCTGGTCGAGCGGCCGCCACACCTGGAAGTTTGGCGGAGAGATCAAGCGCTACTTTGTGAATCAGGGATCGTCGAGCAGCGGCACACTAAGTTATAACTCGACGAATAATTTCCTGCTGAACCGGCTGAACACGGCGACTTACAAATCGACGCTGCCTCTGGTACGACAACGCAAGACCGAGTATTTCGCCTATGCAGAGGATGAATGGCGGCCGCTCCAGAATCTGACCGTCAACGCCGGCGTTCGCTACAACGTATTCAATGCGCTGCATGCGCTGAACAATGATGCAGTGCCGTTTGACTTTAACACCTGCGGCGGCTATTGTCCGCGTACTTATTCATTTTTCAATCCGAGATACAACGACATCGACCCACGGCTTGGAATTGCGTGGGCCCACGGAGATACGGTGTTGCGCGCCGGCGCGGGAATTTACCACACAGATGGACAGATAGACGATCAGAATCTGCCGATTTCGAATACAGTAGCAAGCTACACCTTCAACAGTGCCAATCCGATTTATCACGGCCTCTCCTATCCGCTCGATCCGTATCTTGCCTACGCGGAAAGTGGCAGCCTGGGCGTAGTTACTCCGCGCGCGCTTGACCGCAACCGTAAGGATATGTATGTTGCCGCCTGGACCTTTTCCATTCAACAACGGTTGCCGTATAGGTTAGTCGGAACTGTCAGCTACCTCGGAAACAAAGGAACAGATGTGCTGACGACGACTTACACCAATCTTGCGAATCCAGTGACGGGCATTGTTCCTTATCCGGCATTTGGCGCGATCACCTGGCGCGGGGACGTCGGTAACAGCACATTTCACGCTCTGCAGCTGAACGTGCGGCGCGAGTTTTCGGATGGACTGGTGTTGAGCTCGAATTATATGTGGTCGCACTCGATTAACGACGGGAGCATTGGGGGCGGCGACTCAGATGTGCCGCAGAACTCGTTCTGCCGGTCCTGCGACAAAGGCGACAGCGACTACGATATCCGGCAGATCTTCAACCTCTCCGCGGTGTATCAACTGCCGTTCGGCGCTGGCAAACGCCTGCTGAGCTCACCGGGCCTTCGGAGATGGCTTTTGGGCGGCTTCGAGGTGAGTGCCATCGGCACGGCGCAAACCGGCTTACCTGTGAATATCACGATCGACCGGCTGAACAGTGCGGTTCCTGGAAATTTTGCGATTTCTGGTTGGATGCGCCCCAACTATGTTTCGGGTGTGTCGCTGACGCTGCCGGGCGGTTCAACCCCGGATGACTGGATCAATCCGGCGGCTTTTTCGATACCTGCCGATGGAACCTTCGGCAATCTGGGCCGGAATACATTCCGTGCGCCCGGAATAGCGCAGCTCGATCTGGGACTCTCGAAATATATCAGTATCACGGAACGTGTGAACATCCGGTTCCGAGGCGATCTGTTCAATGTTTTCAACCGCGCGCAGTATGGTGCACCGAACGCGGATCTGGGCTCGGTGAACGCCGCCGGTGCTTTGACACCGAACAGCAACTTCGGAATCATCACGAGCACGGTAAGCTCTTACGCGACCGGTCGCGGTACTCCCCGCGAGCTGCAGGTATCGGCCAAGATCGTTTTTTGACGGCTCACTCGCTGGCTTGATCGAGCGTTGCAACCGCTGCAAACTCATGGTATTTCTGCGACTCATCGATTCCCTGTTCGTGGGCGCACAACCGGACACGTTTCAATCGTTTATTCCGAACCACCCTCCACGGCTCGCGCGCGGAAATTCTGGATGTAATCCTGCTTTCACAATCGTACGTTAAGCTGGAGGCCAAAAACTCTGGGCCGATTCCATGCGTTACGTTGCGCTTGCATCTGATTACGACGGAACTCTGGCGCACGACGGCCTCGTGCACGAGAGCACAATCGAGTACGTGGAGCGGTTGGTACATTCCGGTCGCAAGTTCATTCTGGTGACGGGCCGCGAGTTGCCCGACTTGGAAGCCGTCTTTCATAGGTTGGATATTTGCGAACGAGTGGTAGCTGAGAACGGCGCCGTGCTCTATAATCCGGCGAGCCGGGAGAAGCGAGTGCTCGCGCAACGGCCTCCCGACAGTCTCCTCGAGAGCCTCCGTAGGCGCGGCGTTTCGAACATGAGTGTCGGAGACGTGATTGTCGCCACGTGGCATCCGCACGAACAGGAGGCAATTGAGGCTATCCGGGAATGCGGGCTGGAGCTGCAGATCGTCTTCAACAAAGAGGCGGTGATGATTCTGCCGACCGGTGTCAACAAGATGACTGGCCTGTGCGCAGCGCTCGAAGATCTTAAACTCTCCCGGCATAATGTGGCCGGCGTTGGCGATGCGGAAAACGATCACGCTTTCCTTGACAGCTGTGAGTGCGCGGTAGCGGTCGCAAATGCAATCCCAGCACTGAAAGAAAAGGCGGACTGGGTCACTTCCAGTGCTCGCGGCGAAGGTGTAGCCGAACTGATTGACAGACTCATCAGTAACGACCTGTCGGATCTTAGCCGGAACCCCACCCGAGATTGCATTCTAATCGGGAAGTCCGCGGACGGTGTCCTGAACCAGCCCGTTTATGGCCGGAACATCCTACTCTGCGGGCAATCGGGAAGCGGCAAATCAACCGCCGTCACAGGCTTGCTCGAGCGTGTGATGGACAAGAAGTATCAAGTTTGCCTGATTGATCCCGAAGGCGACTACGAGAACCTCCCGGGCTGTCGAATCATCGGCGATGCGAAGCGTCCACCCTCCATAGCTGACGTCATGCAGGCGATGGACACACCCGATGCTCAAGTTGTGGTGAACCTTGTCGCGCTGAGCGCTACCGACCGGCCGGCTTATTTCGCTTCGCTGATTAGCGAGGTGCAAAGTTTACGGCTGCGATCGGGCCGTCCCCATTGGCTTGTCGTGGACGAAGCCCATCATATTTTCCCTTCCGAGTGGGGGCCGGCTTCAACCGAGATGACCGACGAACTCTCGAACCTCATGCTCGTGACAGTACATCCCGAGCATGTCTCTCCAAACGCTCTCCGAAAGATAAACACAGTAATCGCAGTCGGCCATGCGCCAGACAAGCTCTTACAAGAGTTCGCACGAAGCTGCGGGGCAGATGCGCCCCCGGCTGTTCCAGGGGATCTCGAGCGCGGCCAGGCTTTCGTCTGGTTTGTGGACGGAAACCGCAATATGACCGTTAAGCTGGAGCCAGCTCGCCATGAGCACCTTCGGCACCGCCGCAAATATGCCGAAGGGCAGTTGGAGCCCGAGCGAGTCTTCCATTTCAGAGGACCCGAAGGCAAGCTGGATCTGCGCGCGCATAACCTGAATACGTTTTTGCAGATCGCTGACGGGATTGATTCCGATACCTGGCTATTCCACCTCAAGCGCGGCGACTATTCGAATTGGCTACGGCATAGTTTGAAAGACGATGAACTGGCGGATCAGGTAGGACAAACCGAGCAAGACCAGTCGCTGCCCGACCGAGAAACCAGGGAGCGAATCAAGCAGGCCGTACTCGACAAATACACGGCGCCTGCATAATTTGTTGCATCCAAGTGGTTCCAGGCATCGAAGCCACGGGCCTGCCGAATGAGTGCAGAAAACTCATGGCTTGCTCCAGAGCGAGACATCTGGCGAGTGTCTACCGCGACCGTTAGGGAGCATGATTCTCCTCCCCACCGTCGCTGGCCCGACCTTCGGTGTGTTCACGAAGACGTAATGCGAGACGGTTATTCTTGTTCGCGAGCGCGCCCTTCGAGGCTTAAGAGTCGAATCCACCTATCGGCGCAATCCAACGAGGTCTCAATTATGAAAATTAAGACAGCAGCGCAATTGATCGCGCTTGCTTGCACTACTCTGATTTCCCAGAATGCACGCGCCGCTTCTTTCAGTTTTCAGCAGTTTGCTACCGGCACAACCGTTAGCGGCACGTCGCCGGATTCTGTTCAGTTTGGTGATGGCTCGGTGTGGATCGCTTATCAAAATGGGGCTGACTCGACAGGAGCAAGCGGCTCCAGCACAGTTGTCCGCTATTCTCCGACAGGAACAGTTATCAACACCTGGTCCATCAAGGGCAACGTGGACGGGTTGAGGATCGATCCCACTGGTCTCGTTTGGGCCCTACAGAACAATGACGGCAACTCTGCCTTAACCACGATCAATCCCCACACGAATGCAACGGCTGCGTACACGTACGGCAGTAGCTATACGAACGTGGCGAATCGCGGCTTTGATGATGTTGTATTTACCGGCGGGCAAGTCTTTCTTAGCGAGACGAATCCGGCAAGCGCTACGGATCCCGTCGTCGTGAAGTTAACGACCGGGCTGTCATCTCCATTGCAGATTCGCGGCATTCTCAATTCGACGTTCTCCGGAGCAAATCTCGCAACCGGAAAAGTCGGCTCTACCGCGATCACCGATTCCGATTCGCTGATTCTGACACCAAGCGGCGATCTCGCACTTACCGGGGAGGCAGATCAGGAAATTGCCTTTATCCACAACCCAGGGACTTCCAGCCAGACCGAAAGCTTCGTGGCGCTCAAGGGCACTGATGGCAAAACCATCAGCGGAGAGCCAGATGACACAGCCTACGCAACGGCAACGTCCGGCTATTTTTATATTGCAGATACCGGTGCCAATACCGTTTACAAGGTGTGGGCGACGGGCCTGACACCAGGCTCGGTTTATGTAGACGTCGGGAATGTGTTCGGAAGCCTGGATTTGAGCACAGGTGAAGTGACGCCGATCTGGAGCGGAGTGAGCCCGCACGGTGTGCAGTTCGTGGCCTCGGTTCCGGAACCGGCCTCATTTGCTTTCTTGTGTACGGGACTTTTGGTGGGCGCAGGACTCGTCGCCCGTCGGCGGCGCGCCCGATGCAGAGTCTAGCTTCTCGCGTCCATGGATGGAGCGTTCTGAGGGGCGCTCCGTTATCGCGCTTGGTGCTCTATCCGGCAATACGATTGCAACGGCGAGCCCACGAGTGCAAGCTGCTGTTCCTCGGAATCTGTGACGCCTGCCGGATCCTCAGTGATGCAGCTTGTTTGGCGACACGGAAGAACACCAGACAGCTTTCGCGCAATCACGCGGCAAAGCCCTGTCCCGATCCGGGTGGAGCTATCCTTTTTTCGGCCGCGGTGCCCAGCGCAATCCGGCCGCAACCGTTGGCTGATAGTACTCGCGCTGGATCATGTATTGCGGGCTTCCCTGATAAAAGCCGAAAACGGCATTGTTCAGATTCAGCCCATATATAACAAGTTGCAAGCCGTGACTTAGGGCGATACTGCCTTGCGCGTCGACCTGGAAATGCGAATAGAAATAGATGTCGCTGAGTGGCCCATTCACCCCTCCTGGCGTATCGTTTGTGTACTGGTAACCGTAAATGCTCGCTTGATTGTAGGAGAGTCCAACACGAACCGATAGCCGCCCTCTGTCATAGGTGGGGCTGATATTGAAAGCGTTCGGCGAGGTGCGAAGCAGATTCGGATGGTCCGACCGCCCCGGGATGCCGTTGGCCTGCGACGCCGTATACCCGTAGTTGGCCGACATGCCCAGGCCGCCTAAGAGGCCCGGTAATCGCGAGTAGTGCTGCAGGTAGTTAAACTCGAAGCCGCTAATCCAACCGGAACCGGCATTGATCGGCTCGGTCGCGAGATAATTACCGAGCGGGCCACCGGGCGGTTGATACCCGATCAACTGCTTGGTTGTCGAGATAATCGGATTCTGCAGGGATTTGTAGAAGAATCCTGCGGACACGATGCCGAAGCTCGGCATGTAGTGTTCGAATAAGAGATCGAAATCGTCACCCGTCTCGGCTTTCAGATTGGGGTTGCCGAAACTGACGGAGTACCGATTGGCACCATTGCCAGTGTCGGTCCAATTCAGCGGCTGAGCTAAATCCTGCGGATCCGGCCGCGACAACCCTCGCGCGTAAACCAGGCGCAGATAGTTATTGGAACCCAGAGTGAAGCGCAGGGAGGCACTGGGCAGAAGGTTGTAATAGGAACCGCTGAAGGCATTCGGAGCGACGGTGGTGCAGGAGCCGGATGCGCACGGGTAGGAACCGAAAGACAGGTTGCGCACGCTGTCAGTAGTCACTTCAGCCCGCAGACCGACAATAAATCGTAGTCGACTTGAAAGGTCGATCGTATTCATCACATACCCGGCACTCACTCGTTCGAGGATCGTGAAATCGGAAGGGTCGGCGGCTTGCGTGCTGGAAGTCGTGAATTGGGCCGGGTTGGCATTTGCGAAGTTCAGAACATCGGTCAGGCCTGCGTTGTATCCAAGCGGGTAATTGCCGCCTAGATAGTAGTTGGAATTTTTCAGCCGGTTGGGGAATTGATTCAGCGGAATCGTGCCGGTCGGTGAATAATCCACAACGTACGTATCTGCGAATTTATTCACGTTGCGGAACTTGCCGCCGTACTCGATCACCGCGGATCGCGACCCGATCTGATACCGCTTCGCACCGGAGCCGGCGACGCCGAGGTTCAACTGCGCCGAATGACCAAGATCGCGATTGATGTCGCTCAAGGTAAGGTTCGCCGGATCGTACCCTTCGCTGTAGCAGGCCGACGTAAACTGCGGCAGATATATGTTTTTCGTTGCGGATGGACTGTATCGGCAGTTACTCGAGGCAAGACGATTGCTGAAACTCGCCGTCGAATAGGGCGAGTTGCCGTAGAACGAGCGCGAGGCCGATACTTCCCAGTTGTACCAGGTTGTTGCGAACAGATGCGAACCGCCGAGCACGAGGCTGCCAACTCCGATATCGGGATTTCGCAGCTGTGTATTAAAAGACGGGGCGGCAGTGCAAGACGTAGTGGTAAAGCCCGCCGCATTGGTTGAGCAGCCTACGTTTGCGGGGTTGAGAACCTTAATTCCTGGAGTATTGTCCACCAGCGTGTAGGCCCAGCGATTTCCATAGTTCTTAAAGTCGGAATACAACCAACGCAGGTAAATCGAAGAGCCATCCGCAATCCGATAATCCGCCGTTCCAGCCAAGCCCCAGCGCGATCGGAAGTATTCATACTCACGGATATCGGTTCCATCCTTCCAGGGCAGCGTTGTCCCGTTCGCAAACATGGCGATGTCCGGAACGGGTTCGAGGTCGTCGATACCGCGGCCGTTCCAATCCCAAGAGCCGCCGATCAGGAAGCCAAACTTTTTTTCGCGGCCAAATCTCTTACCCAGCGTGAACGTTTGTTCGGTAAGCGAGCGGCCATTGATGATTGACGTATACCCACCCATGCTGCTGAGCGAGATGCTCGGCAAATCTTCAGCCATTTTCGTTACCAGGTTGACGGAGCCGCCGATCCCGTCGCCGTCCATGTTGGCCAGCAGTGTCTTGCTGACTTGAACCTCCTGAACGATGTCGGCTGGGATTGCATCGAACTTGATCTGCCGAACTCCGGGCTCGGGAGAGGGCAGATTAACTCCGTTCACGGTAGTGTTGGTCAGTCGCGGCTCTGTGCCACGAACCTGAACGTATTTGCCTTCGCCTTCGTCGCGCTCTAATGTAACGCTCGGGATCCGGCCGAGAGCATCGGCCATGTTCGCATTTGGGAGGCTACGTATCACCTCGGACGGAAGCACCTGCAGAATGTTGTCAGCCGATCGCTCCACATTGATCGCCTCTGCCTCGCCGCTGATACGGCCCGCTGTTACAGCTACCGTTTGCGCCCGCTCGGCCAGTTGGAGCTTCGCGTCAGCTATCGACGTTTTCCCTGAGTCGACATCGATGCTTTCGGTCAGCGCACTGAACCCTACGTAGCGGAACGTCAGGTTATATTTACCGGGAGCCAGATCGTTGACTATGTACGTTCCGGCATCACTGGTTTTCGTGCTAATCGCTTTTAAGTCCGGTCCGGTGATCGAGACTTCGGCTCCCCGCAGTACGGCGCCGGACTGGTCGGTCACCGTGCCAGAGAGAGCGCCCGTGTGAACGTCGGCGGCTGCAGCACCCGCTCCTATGCTGAGCGAGCAGAGAACCACAAATCGCAGAGCCAGGCGTATTTCAAAAGTCATGAACATCCCCCTGGTGGTCATCACCAGATGCAGACTCTGCAGCAGGAAGACCAGCCGAAATATCCGATCAGCTAAAGCCTACTTAGTTTGGGTTAATACGCCATTGCGAATTGGTTACAGAAGTATCGGTACGGGTACGCTGTTGATGCCGTATGGCAGCCCGCCGCTGAGGTTCACCGCAACAAGGCGGGCGACACCGTTCCGGAAGCGGCAAGTCGACCCTTCTCCGTGTGGTTCCGGGGATCCGGGTGCTCAAGTCTTAGTTTTGGATGAGGGCGACTGGATTTGCAGGTTTGACTGCCGCGGGAGGTGAGGTCTATGACCTCGCCGGCCTGGGTAGCAGCCTCGCTATTTGCCCGTTGAGGGGTATTGATGATGATGCGAGTTTGCTGTGCGGCGGGGTTGGTCGGGCTATTTTGGAGCGGGAGACGGGATTCGAACCCGCGACATCAACCTTGGCAATATAGCCGTCCAATGAAAACAAAAGACTTATGCGTCATTGGCGGTGCGTTCTGGCAAAAACGGCCATTCAGTTTCAATAAGTTAGCTCCGGGTCGCCGTTAGTGGAGTAAACGGAGTACGGCGGCTTAATACTCCAAGTTTACCCAAACGCTCAGCCTCTTGCCTCAATTAGCGCTGCAAGACAGCGCCAGATTGAGGTGAGGATTGAACCATCAAAGATGCGAAGAGCCCCGTCCGTTCCGCCGGGGCGCTATGGAACGCGCCGGAGATATTCTCCGCCAGAATCACCGTGAGCTGGTCGTCTCGAAGAGGACTCTAGAGAAGGCAAAGGGAGTCGAGCTGGTTCGCATCAAACGTGAACAGGCCAATCAGGCGCTCTGCTTCTGCTCACGGCCTTTCGTGCTCTGCGGGTTGCCGGTCCGCCGGCCACCACAGAACCAACTGGTCTACCAGCGCCGAAACGGTCAATTTGTATTACAGATTACAGGACACCCGGACTATGGCCTCCCATTCGGCCAGGATCGTATTGTGCCGATCTTTCTGGCCACCTTGGCCGTACAGCAAAAGAGCCCGATTGTTCGCTTCCGAAGCGCCGGTGAGATGCTTGAAATCTTCGGGATGCACAAAGGTGGGAAAGAATACAGGCGATTGGTAAGCGCGTTCGAGCGAATTTTCGGCGCCACTATCTTCTTCGGCACCGACCAGATCCGCTCCACAGCAAGGCTCGTACAGCGCTCACGTTTCAACTTCCTGCGAGAGGCTCAGATCTGGTACAACCGGGAGCCGGATCAGCCGGTGCTCTCCGATGAATTCGAGAACGTTATCGTCCTGAGCGACGAGTTCTATCGAGAGATAACGGAGCATCCGATTCCGACCGATCTCGATGCCGTGCGGGTTCTTTCCGCATCGCCCGCCGTGCTGGACTTGTTTATGTGGCTTTCCTATCGTTGCTTCTCAGCCAGGGGCGAGGAGACGATTCCTTTGTCAGGTGGCCTTGGTTTGGCAGCCCAGCTCGGTAACGCGGAGTACGCCCGGCCTCGCAAATTCAGGGAGAAGTTGTCAGAGTGGTTGCGCGTCGTAAAAGCAATGTGGCCACAGTGTCCGGCTGCCATATCGCCGGATGGTCGAAGCCTGCTTGTCCGACCGGCTGCGGCGCTGACAGCGAGGAGCGCATAATGGCGTCTCCATCCTTTGCGCCCCAATCCGCACGCGAACGCCGATTATCCCTTGCGGAGATCGATGCGCTCGTGTCCGCTCGCCTCGGATCTACGCGAGGACTTGGCAATTCGCAGCCGGCTTGCTTCAATCGGCAGATCGCTATGTATCTCGCAGCGCGTGTTGGACGGTGGAGCACCACGATCATTGGCCGTTTCTATGGTGGGAGGGATCACTCCACGGTCTGTTACGGCATACAGCGCATCGAGTCGCTGAGCGAGACTGATCCCGAAATCGATGCGCTGCTCGCCGATTTGAGACGGCGGCTGTGCAAGGATGGCGATAATTCGGGTGTCGAGATGCCTACCGCTCCCTTCAAGGCTGAACGGCTGGAACTGAGCGACAACGAAATTGAAAGGATCGCCGCTGCTGTCGCCGAAAAAATCTGTGCGCTCTTTACCACAGAACTGAAAACAAGATTTCCACGGGACTTTAGGGGCGCTCTCGGAGAGTGATGGCAAATTCCGATTTACTTCCACGGGGTTATGAGGCGCTGCTGCAGGATCTGAAGCAGCGCATTCAGAGTGCTCAACTGCGAGCTTCCGTCTCAGTGAACCGCGAGCTCGTCCTGCTCTACTGGAGCATCGGGCGAGAGATTCTCCTGCGGCAAGCTCAGGAGAACTGGGGAACGAAGGTCATTGATCGGTTGGCAGACGATCTCAAACGGGCCTTTCCTTCAATGAAAGGCTTCTCGCCTCGAAATCTCAAGTACATGCGGGCTTTTGCAGAGGCTTGGCCGGGTGAGGAATTTGTGCAGCAGGTTGCTGCACTAATTCCCTGGTTCCACAATTGCGTCCTGCTCGATAAGTTGAAAAATGAGAGCGACCGGATCTGGTACGCGAAAGCCGCAATACAGTACGGCTGGAGCCGGAACGTTCTTGTTCATCAAATAGAGAGCGCCTTTCGTAGACGTTCGGGAGCGGCAGTAACCAACTTTGAACGGACGCTTTCGCCTCCGCAGTCTGATTTAGCCCAGCAAATCACAAAGGACCCGTACACTTTCGATTTCCTGATGCTCGGAGAGGACGCTCGCGAGCGCCAGCTCGAACACGGGCTGCTCCAGCACTTGAGAAAGTTTCTGCTTGAGCTTGGAGTCGGTTTCGCCTTCGTGGCAAGTCAGTACAGACTGGAGGTCGGAGAAAGCGATTTCTTTATCGATCTCCTCTTTTACCACCTGAAGCTGCGTTGCTTCGTTGTCATCGATCTAAAGGCAACCGCCTTTCAACCGGAATTTGCCGGCAAGATGAACTTCTACCTAGCGGCCGTCGACGACCTCTTGAAGCACAAAGACGATCAGCCCAGCATCGGCCTCATCATTTGCAAGACAAAGGACCGCATCATAGCGGAGTACGCTCTCCGGAATACAAATGCTCCGATTGGGATTTCGGAGTACCGCCTGGCGGAGGCACTACCCGCTTCGCTGGAAGGTATCCTCCCCACTGTTGAGGAACTTGAGGCTGAACTTGGCAAAGACAACCGAAGCCATTAATTTCGCCTCGCACTGAATCCTTAAGATTTCCACGGGACTTTAGGGGCACTTCACAGCGCCGCGCGAAGATTGTGGCGTTATCGAGTCTTCTTGGACGGCTGCACCGACGCCACTCGTCGAAAGATGACCCTATGAGGTGTGGCAGCGAGCCAGTTCGCGTCCCACTCGACCAGGCTTATAGCTCTGGAGCGATTCTTCAGGAACAGCCGGACCTCGCGCTCTGGCCAGTAAGCCTCGTCCACAATGTTTCTGAAGTTTCTGCCCTGCTCCCGGGCCATGCGGCGTCGTAAATCTGCTGCTTTAGAGTATTCCTCGCCATCGAGCTTGCGTTCGATCCGCACGCAAACATCGATGTCGTTAACGCTTTGCTGCTGTTTGAGCATACTTCCAAACAGCGCGACCTCTTCAACCCAATACAGGAAGTCGCAGGCTGGAGAGTTCACGAAATGGACACGATCAAGAAGCTCCCTTAGCTTCTGGTCGGCTGTCTGACGGCGCAGCGATTTGGCGGCAGAGGCGGACGCCAAAGCATTGCCCTTGGTCGTATTCCGCCAAGCGCCTCGAAAGCTGGGCGAGGCTTCGATATAACCTTCCTCGGCAAGGCTACGGAGAACAGCCGCGCAGTGCCGATCCGAAAGTTTCAACACGGCTTTCAAAGTTTGCCTGCCCCAACCGTGGTCGTGCATGGTTTCGCGCAAAAACCGGCGAACCTCCAACACAGGGAGTCCGGCGATTTCGGTTTTAGATTCAACCCGCATTGCAGCTTTCTACTGAGCAGCTTTTCAATCAGTTTATTCGCTCATTCCTGGCTCGGTCTAGAGGCACGGGACTTTAGGGGCGCTCTCGATCGGTGCCTCGAATACGGCTTTCTCTACGCACAGCGCGGCGGCTAAGTTTCCACATTTTCACAGAACTGCGCGCCTAATCAGGTTATACGTAAGGGTTGTCAGGATATATAAAGAGAAAGCCCCCAGAAGCCCGGACTTGCGCCCCTAAAAGCCCGTAAATGACGTTAAATGCGCCCCTAAAGTCCTGTGGATTATTCCGCATGCGCAATCCTATCCACTTCTGGCTACTGCCGCGCTTTCTCTAAAATTGTCGCTGTCTCGCAAAGATGGGGCACCCACACGATTCGCGCGCAATACAATCATTCAGTAACCGTGGCTACAAAGAGTAAACGTCCACCTTCCCAAGCTGAGAATGGGGGTTCGATTCCCCTCTCCCGCCCCACGTTTTTCAATGGCTTAGCTCGATTTACCGCGATTTGTAGTCCCTTCTTAACGTATTAATCGCATTCTTAAACGCTGTAAGTGATTGATTTTGCGATCCGCCATGACGCGGAATGCCAGCCGTGCCG
>JAJPHN010000038.1 GCA_021325235.1 Terriglobia bacterium
CGCTGCTTGTTCATCTGGATGCGCTTGTAGTGGTTGTAAACCGCCACCGCCAGCTTCTTCTTGGTGGCCTCCTGCCCAATTACGTACTGATCCAGGTACTCTTTCAGCTCCAGCGGACGCGGCAGCTTACCCGGCGCCCCATACGTTTGCTCGTTACGATCGTCTTCAATAATGGAGTTGCAGACCGCTATGCATTCGTCGCAAATGTAAGCTCGGGGATAGTCGCTCGGGGAGGATATCAGTTTGCCAACTACATCCTGGCTCTTGTGGCAGAACGAACAGCGGAGGGAGTCGTCAGATCCGGCGCGCTTCAAGCTGGTTCTCCTACAGAAAGAAAGATCAAGAGATCCCTTGCCTCGATCGGAGTGTGGTCCGAGTCCAGTATATCAACATTACCCTGCATTTACGTTAACAAAGATGAAAGCTGCCTGAGACGTGGTACCACTCCGTACGGGCTAGACGCTAGGCTTGCTTCTGCGCCTGATCAAACAGCAGTTGCAGCGTCTTCTCGGTTTGTATGTGCCCCGCAATGCGCGCCAGCGCACCGTCCTTTTCCAGCCGCGCGCGCGTCACCGGCACCGCTTCGCGCTCTTGCCGCGCAATCCGCTGCACTTCCCGGTCGACTTCGTCTTTCGTCGCCGCAATGCCCTCCCGCTCGGCGATCCTTTCGAGCACCAGCGAAGCCCGAACGCTGCGCACCGCCTTATCGCGCTGCGTCTCTTTTACCTTCTGCCAATCCAGCTTCAGCGTGCTCGGATCCACTCCCTTGCCGGCCAGATCGTGCAGTTGCATCCGCACCTGATTCTCTATCTGCCGGTCGACATACGCTTCCGACACCGGAAAATCGTTGCGTTCCACCAGCCGGTCGATCAACTCCTCTTTCGCCGCCTGTTGGGCCACATACTGCTTTTCATGGAAAATCGACTTCTTGACTGCGTCGCGAAGCTCGTCCAGGTTCTGATAATCGCCTAAATCGCGGGCGAATTCATCATCGAGCGCCGGTAATTCTTTCTTCCGGATCTGCTTGGCCGTGATCTCAAACTCGACCGTCTTTCCCGCCAAACGCTCCTGCCCGTAATCTTCCGGATACGTCACACTGACCTGCTTGGTCTCGTCCGGCGTCGCTCCAATCAGCGCTTCGTTAAACTCGGGCAGCGTCTCTTCCGCCCCCACCTGAATCTGCACGTCCTGCTCGATGGCCTCTGCCAAACCGGCAAGCGATTTCAGATGCACCAGCACATAATCGCCGCTCTCAATCGGACGCGGGTCCAGGTTCACATACTCGGCCTTGTTCTCGCGCATCGTCCCCAGGCGCTTCGTAAGCTCTTCTTCGCTGACCGTCGGCTCCTCATACTTCGCCGGCAGCCCGCTGTACTCGCTCAACTCGAATTCGGGCGCCACTTCAAACTCGGCTTTGAAGCGAATCGGCTCGCCCGCATCGAAGTGCAGGTCGGAGATGTTCGGCGATCCCACCACTTTCAGTTCATCCTTCTGCACTCTTTCGCGAAATGCCTGCGGAAGCAGAAGGTCCAACACCTCACTGCGAATCTCACTCTCAAATCGCGATTGAATCAGGTTCAGCGGCGCCTTGCCGGGACGAAAGCCCGGCAGCCGCACCCGCTGCTTGATGGAATTGGTCACTCGCTCCCGCGCGCGTTCCACTTCCGCCAGCGGAATCTCAATTTCGAGTGAGCGCTTACAATCGACCGCTGTTGCCACTGCCGCTCACCTGACCGCGGCCGCCGTGAGCTGCGCGGCCTCGCGCAACCCTTCGGCCCTGTCCGTCGCTTCCCACGTGAACGTGTCTTCCGAACGCCCGAAGTGCCCAAACGCCGCCGTCTTGCGGTAAATCGGCCGGCGCAGGTTCAGGTGCTTGATCATGCCCGCCGGAGTCAACGAGAAATTGTCCCGCACCATCTCGGCCAGCCGTTGATCGTCCACCTTGCCGGTGCCGAACGTATTCACCATGATCGACACTGGCTCTGCCACGCCAATCGCATACGCCAGTTGCACCTCCGCTCTCGAGGCCAGCCCCGAGGCAACAATATTTTTCGCCACGTAGCGCGCCATGTAACACGCCGAGCGGTCCACCTTCGTCGGGTCCTTGCCCGAGAACGCGCCGCCCCCGTGCCGCCCCATGCCCCCATACGTGTCGACGATGATCTTGCGCCCCGTCAAGCCCGTATCCCCGTGCGGCCCGCCGATTACGAATCGGCCCGTCGGATTGATATGAAAGCTGGTCTGCGTATCCACCATCCCGGAAGGAATCACCGCATCGATAATGTGCTTCTTCACCTCCGCCCGGATCTGTTCGGTCGTCACATCGTCGTCGTGCTGTGTCGAGATAACCACCGCATCGATGCGCTTCGGCTTGCCGTCCACATACTCAACGCTCACCTGGCTCTTCCCGTCCGGGCGTAAATACGGCAGCTCGCCTTCGCGCCGCGCTTCGCTCAGCCGCCGCACCAGCCGATGCGCCAGCATGATCGGCAGCGGCATCAACTCCGCTGTCTCATCGCACGCAAACCCGAACATCAGCCCCTGGTCCCCCGCGCCCCCCGTATCCACTCCCATCGCAATATCCGGCGATTGGGCCTGAATCATGTTGTTCACCGCGCAGGTCTTCGCATCGAACCCAAAGGCCGCGTCCGTATAGCCTATATGCTGGATCACGCCCCGCACCAGCTTGGGAATGTCTACATAGGTCTTGGTCGTGATCTCGCCCGCCACGATGCAGATGCCGGTCGTCACTAACGTCTCGCACGCCACGCGGCCGTTCGGATCGTCGGTAAGCACGGCATCGAGAACTGCATCCGATACCTGATCGGCAATCTTATCCGGGTGGCCTTCGGTCACTGACTCGGACGTAAAAATGTATTTCAACGGCACTACTCCTTGTTCCACTCTTCGTTCGGGCCTTGACCGGCGCAAGCCGGTTCCGGCCTTGACCGGCCGCAAGCCGGGCACTCGCGCGTTTCGGCGCGCGCATACAAAATGCCCCGGCTCAACGGAGCGAAGGGTTCAGTTCCCTAGTTTATCAGGCGGAGGGTCTTTGCCCGCCCCAAACTGCCGTGCTCACTTCCTCCGCGCTGCTGCATCGCTCGACGGCGGAATTACACCTTTCAGCCGCAGATACACGCTCACAATCCCGTACTGCTCCGTGTCATGCACGAGATTACCGGCCAGCACGCCGATCCGCGAACGCTCGCCGCGCGGAGTCTTGATCACGTCGGCCGCATTCGCCTCCGTCAGCCCGTCGTAGGCCTTATCGCATTCGGCAAAAGCCGCCTTCAGCGCCGCCATCACGTCGGCCTTCGAGGTCGCCTCCCCGTTCGCCGCCTTCTGCTCGCCAACCACTGCGCCGCAGGCGTGCATCTGCGCCGAAACCACGTGGTCCATGACCTCGGCGAAACTCCGTATATCGGGCGTCGGCTTGAAGCTGTAGTTCTCCTCTGGCATCTTTTCAGCCGATTGCAGCAGATTGTTCTTCACGCTCGCATATGCCGCTTTCAGATCGCTGCTCAACGACGGCGCGCTTTGGGCCTGAAGCGCAAAACAGGTGGCAAACACGCCGGCAACGACGCCTGACAATTGGAGTTTCACGCTGCCATTGTATGCGAGCGCGACCCAGGCGTGCGCTATGGTGGTCGAATTATGCGCAAATCGGTGGCCTGCGGTATTGCGTTTGTCGCTTGTCTTTCCCTCTATGCCGGTAGCGTCTCACCCGCGCTCTTCAATGGCCTCCATTGGCGCTTGATCGGCCCGTTTCGAGGCGGCCGCGCCGTGGCCGTCAGCGGCTTGCCGGGCGGCGGCGCCACGTTCTACTTCGGCGCGGTCGATGGCGGTGTCTGGAAAACGGAGGATGCCGGCGCGCTATGGACTCCCCTCTTCGATCGCCAGCCCGTCGCTTCCATCGGAGCGCTCGCAGTCGCCCCGTCCGATCCGAACATACTCTATGCCGGTACCGGGGAATCCGACATTCGCTCCGATCTCGCAACCGGAGACGGCATCTATAAGTCAACCGACGGCGGCCTGACCTGGGCCAACGTCGGCCTGCGCGATACGCGCCAGATCAGCCGCATTGTGGTGAGCCCGCGCGATGCGAACCTGGTTTTCGTGGCCGCCTTGGGCCACGCCTACGCTCCCAATCCCGAACGCGGCGTCTTCCGCTCGAAAGACGCCGGCCAAACGTGGGAGAAGGTGCTCGATCGCGGGCCCGCTGTCGGCGCTGCCGACCTGGCCATGTCCCCTGACGATCCCAACGTGCTGTTTGCCGCTATGTGGGAGGCCCATCGGCCGCCCTGGAGCACCTATGCGCCCATCGGCGGACCCGGCAGCGGCCTTTTTCGATCGACCGATGGCGGCGCAAGTTGGCAACCGCTCACCGGACACGGACTACCCGCCGCGCCCTGGGGCCGCGTAGGCCTCGCTTTGGCCCGCGGCAAACGCATCTATGCAGCCGTCGATGCCGCCGATGCCGGCCTGTACCGCAGCGATGACGGCGGCGACACCTGGGCGCTCGTCAATAAAGATCCACG
>JAJPHN010000022.1 GCA_021325235.1 Terriglobia bacterium
TCCCGCGGCGCATACGTCCGCAGCCATCCCTCCGCGCAGGTCTCTAATTCCTCCGCATCCTCCCCGGGCAGCAGCACGCGCTTCGACAGCACGCCATGCGTCGTCGCATTCACGCTCGACTTCCGCTTGCCCTCCACCGACTTCCCCATCTCGCCGAATCATCGCCCACCCCCGCCCCATCGCTTCTTCCAAATCCCACTAAGTTACTGAAAAGAAAACGCGACGAAGGAAAACCAACAGCCGTGACCGGCATTGCCAAAGTTCGTTTCGTAAAAAACCTCGAATCAGCTAACCGACCGAACCGAGCCGCGACTGTAAGGAGCGGTCCACAGACCCCCACCCCGCATCGCGCCGAACTTTCCCGCCCGAAATTACGTTCTCTCCAATACAGGCCGATGCGGAAACGAGCGGACAAGCCTTAAACCAGCCTCCCCGACCGCACGGTGGAACCTGGACACACGAACCTGGGACACAATGGCAACCGCGGCGATCGCTCCTGTTTGGCTAAACTCAAAGATTCCCTTCGGATCTACCGTGCCGGCCAACGCAAGCGCGCAGCCAGCGGACGCTGACTCACAACTGCCCGAATCCAGGCTCATCGCCCGCTGCCTTGGCGGCGAGCAGGGTGCCTGGGAAGAGCTCGTCCAGCTCCACACCAAGCGCGTCTACGCCATCTGCTATCGCTTCACCAACAGCGAAACCGAAGCCCAGGACCTCACCCAGGAAGTCTTTCTGCGCATTTTCCGCACGCTCGGCAGTTTCCGCGCCGGCGAAGGCTCATTCACCGTCTGGTTGACTCGCCTGACCAGAAACCTTTTGGTGGATCATTATCGCCGTACCAAGCATGAGAGGGTTACCGACGGAATCGAGGAAAAGCTGAGCGTGCTCGAGGAAAAAACCGCGCAGCACGGCCGCACCGACGGTCTGCTCGCCGGCCGTGAAGCCTCGGAACTGCTGCAGAGCGCGCTCCAGCGCCTGTCGCCGGAGCTGCGCGAAGCCGTCATCCTGCGCGATCTGCAGGAAATGGAGTACCGCGAGATCGCCCACGCACTCGACGTCCCCGAAGGAACCATAAAATCCCGCCTGAATCGCGGACGTGCCGAACTGGCCCGTATCTTGCGTCGAAATAAGGTGGCAGTATAAGGCAGATGCGGCAATGAACTGCACGGAACTCGAGACCGTATTGGCCGACTACATCGACGGCACACTCGCGCCGGTGGAGCGGAGTGCGGTCGAAGAGCACGCCGCCCACTGCGAGGAATGCCGCGACTTCCTCGCCGAAGTCACCACCGGCTTCAGCCTGCTCCAGCGAGCCACTCCGGTCGAGCCGCCCCCGCAGCTGATCACGCGCATCGCCTATCTCGCCCCGCAGGGCCGTGTCCGCGACCCTTTTGAGCAGCAGAGCGCGCTCGGCAAACTCATCCAGCGCTGGCTCATGCCGGTGCTCCAGCCGCGCCTCGCCATGGGCATGGCCATGACGATTCTCTCCTTCGCCATGCTCAAGCGCTGCACCGGGGTCGAAGTCCATCAGGTCCAGCCCGCCGATCTGAATCCCGTCCGCATCTGGGGCGGCGTCGAGGACAAAGCGCTGCGTCTCAAAGATCAGGCCGTTAAGTACTACGAAAACCTGCGCATCGTCTATGAAGTCGAAACGCATATGAAGGACATTGAGGCGGCACAGAATACGCCGCCCCCGCGCCCGCACAATCCAACGGGTCCGCAGAATCAGAATCATTCGGCAAGTCAAACGGGCCATGGCTCAGACCAAAGCTCGAAGGGGAATAAACCATGAACTGCTACCTACATCCGGAATCGCCCGCAGTCGCGTTTTGCCGCACCTGCGGGCGTTCGCTGTGCACCGTCTGCCAGCGCCCCGCCGAGGGGACGATCTATTGCCAGGATCATGTGCCTGTTCCTGTTTCCGCCGCCCCCGGGGCGCCTGCCGGTTATCACCAGGGGAGATCCCTGCAGGATCGCGAAGGAGCCGATACCGCCGCCAATCCCTATCTCGCTCCCGCGGCCGTCCCGCCCCCGCCCGTGCGCACTTCGCCCGGTCTGGCGTTTCTGCTCGGCTTCATTCCCGGTGTCGGCGCCATCTATAACGGCCAGTATCTGAAGGGCCTGGTGCACGCCCTGATCACCGGCCTGCTGATCACCATCGTCAGCACCTCACCCGCCTCCACCGAAGTCCTGGTTTCCCTGCTGCTGGCCGCTTTTTATTTCTACATGCCCTTCGAGGCCTATCACACCGCCAAGAAGCGCGAGCTCGGCCTCACCCCCGACGAATGGTCCAGCATCCTGCCGGCCGGCCGCTCCTCGGCGCGCGCACCCATCGGCCCCATTCTGTTGATCGCCATCGGCGTTCTCTATCTGCTCAATTCGCTCGATCTCATCGACTTCCGCCAGATCGGCCGCTACTGGCCGGTGCTGCTGATCGTCATCGGCGTCTACATGCTGTACGCGCGCCTTGCCGGACCGCGCGAATCCCAGCCCGTCCCTCCGCCGCGCGACTTCAGCAACGCGCATCCGGGCGCGCCCACCGATTTCATGGGGAGCCGGCATGAATAGCCGCGCAGGCATGTTCGTCCAGGCAGCGCGCGGGCCCGTGCTGTTGATCCTGGTCGGCGTGCTGTTTGCCCTCCAGCAGGCCGGCGTTCTCGATTTCATGCGCAGCTGGCCCCTGCTGATCATCGCCATCGGCGTCATGAAGCTCATCGAGCGCATGGTGGCTGCTCCGGTGCCGCAAGTACCTCCGCCACCGCCCGGCGCCGGTCCGTACGCCGGTGCCGGCGGTCCCTACACACCGAGCGGCTATAACGGAGGAGCAACACGGTGAGACCGCGCGGTTCGATCACCGGTCCTCTGATCATCATCGGGCTGGGCGTGCTGTTTCTGGTGCACGCCGTCTCGCCCGATTTTCCGCTGCTCGACTGGCTCGGCCTCTACTGGCCCTACGTGCTGATCGGCTGGGGCGTCGTCGCGCTCCTCGAAGTCACCTTTCGCACGCTGCGCGGCGGCCCGATTCCCACCAACGGCGTCTCCGGCGGCGGCTGGTTTCTGGTTGTGCTCATCTGCCTGGTCGGACTTTCCGCCTACCAGATGCGCAAGCCCGATACCTGGTGGCGCAATACCGACTGGAGCCGCGGTTTCGACGACGCCTTTGGCGAGCAGCACGATTACTCCGTCAACGTCACCCAGAAGAAAACCGGACCGGCGCCGCATATCGTGATCGAGGACTTCCGCGGCGACGCCAAAATCAACGGTGCTGCTTCCAACGAGGTCACCGTCGGCGGCCACAAAACCATTCGCGCCTCCAAAGACGCGTTGAGCGATCGCGCCGACGCGGCCACTCCCGTGGAAGTCGAGCTCGACGGCAATAACCTGATCGTTCGCTGCAACCAGAACCGCGCGCCCTATCGCACCTCCGTCACGACGAATCTCGAACTCACCGTTCCCAGAGGCGCCAGCATCGAAATCAGCGGCACGCGCGGCGATTTCGATATCAGCGGCGTGAATGGCGATCTCGCGCTGCGCAGCGGCAACGCCGGTGTTCGCGTGGACGACATCGGCGGGGCCGTGACGGTCGACACGCGCACCAGCGATCTGGTGCGCTGCACGAACGTCAAAGGCGCGGTCAATCTGCGCGGTCATGGTTCCGATATTGAGCTCGACAAAATCATCGGTCCCGTCACCATCAACGGCGAATACACCGGCACGATTTCCCTGCGCGAGCTCTCACAATCGGTTCGATTGCAGAATATGCGCACCGATCTGCAGGTGGCGAGCATCCCCGGCGAAATTCGCCTCGATCGCGGCAGCCTCAACATTCAGGACGCCGTCGGCCCGCTGCACGTCGACGCGCATTCGACCGACATCAGTCTCGAGAACATCAGCAACGGACTCGAAATCTCAGTCGATCGCGGCGACGTCGATCTGAAGCCAGGCAAACTGCCGCTCGGCAAAATGATGGTACACGCCAGCGCCGGCAATATTGAGCTCGCGCTGCCCGTCGCAGCTGCTTTCTCGCTGAACGCCACCACCGATTCCGGCGAAATCGACAATCAGTTCGGAGACGCGCTGAAACTCGAAGCCTCCGGCCGCGGCGCTCACCTGACCGGCACAGCCGGCACCGGACCAAGCATCGATCTCGTCACCGGCCGCGGCAGCATCGTCGTCCGCAAAGGCGAAGCCGGCCAACAAACCGTCGCCTCGCTCGCGCAGTAATCACTCCCGCGCGCGGCCTCAACTATCGCTTCCAACGATTTGACCTGCTGACCGGGGCGCGACTGTAAGCAGCGGTTCATCAGGCCGGTGCCGCGCACCAGTCGAACAACAGCTGCCACTCGGCCATTTGAATCGCCCGCGCAGCGCTTTCGGCTCCCCCGCCTTGCGTTTGCGCCTCTTCGCACCACTCGATGAAGAGCAGCGGATCCCACTGCGCTTTCAATCGCCAGTTTCGAGGAGCGCCTCGCGCCAGAATCTGTTGCGCTTCGGAGAGCAGCTCTGGAAAGATCGCATGCCGTCCAACCCGCCGGAACCAGTACGCCGCATTTCCGGCATCGGGCTCCATGCGATGAATGATGGCGTGCCAGTAGCTGCCTTCAACAGACGATATGTCCTGAGCGTTCTCGTGACTCTCTGCCCAGCAACCGAGGCGCAGAAGCAGCCCTGCGTAGGCCGCGTCGGCGTTCTTTGCGCCCGGGAAAAGAGTGTCAGGCGTTTGAGAAGCAAGCAGGCGCAGTTGCCTGCCGGGACGTAAGCCGCGTTGCGTCAACGGCAGTTCTGGAGCATCCGCAAGCAGATCCTGCAACTGCGGTGAGAGCGAGGCCATAACCGATTATGGCCTCGCGCTGGAGGTTACTTTTTGGCGTTGCGCGCCGTGATGGTCTTGGGCGGCAGCGCGGTCATAGCCGTCGCCATTGCGCTCGACGCCAGCGATTCGTCGCCGATCATGCTGAACATGGTGTGCATCGGCAGGTTCTCGCCTTCGATCGAGAACAGCAGGCAATTGCGCTCTTCATCCAGATCGGCTTTCACCCAGTCGCCGGTCGTGATCTGGCTTGTCGCCAGCAGATTGGAAAGCGGATGCACGAGCAATCGCTCGATGGCGCGTTTCAGGTGGCGGGCGCCATACTTCGTGTCGGTGCCTTCAGCCAGCAGAAACTCTTTGCCGGTTTCCGATACCGTGAGCACAAACGGGTTTTCCGCGGGCGAGGTCAGAATGCGATGCTGCACCTGGCCCAGTTCGAGGTCGAGAATCTTGCGCAGTTCTTCCGTTCCGAGCGGCTTGAACACGACGACCTTGTCGATGCGGTTCATGAACTCGGGCGTGAACTTGCGGCGCGCCGCTTCGATGCCGCTCCGGGAAAGCTTGTCGTTGAGCTTGCTATCGGGCTTGGCCTGCTCTTCGGCCAGCCAGCTGTTGAAACCGAGCTTGGGAGCAATGATCTGGCTCATCTCGGCGGCGCCCAGGTTGCTGGTCATGAAGATCATGGCCTTCGAGAAATCGACCTTGCGGTTATCGCCGAGCGTCAGAGTCGCTTTGTCGAGAATGCCGAGCAGCAGATTCCAGAGCGCATCGCTCGCCTTCTCGATTTCGTCGAAGAGGATGAAGCTCAGCTTCACCGTGTCGGTGTGGTGCTGATTGATCACTTCCTGGCTGAGCAGCGGATGCGTTTCGCGATGGCCGAGATATCCCGGAGGCGAGCCGATCAGCTTGGCGATTTCGTGGCTGTGCTGAAACTCGGCACAGTCGATCTTGATCACCGCGCGCTGGTTGCTGAGCAGTGCCTCGGCCGTGGCCTCCACCGTACGCGTCTTGCCCGAACCGGTCGGCCCCAGGAAAAGGAAGTTGCCTACCGGGCGGCCGGGAGCCGAAAGCCCGGTGATATGCATCTGGTAGATGTTGACGATCTGCTCAACGGCCTCCTCCTGTCCGACTACCAGTTTGTGAAGTGTCTTTTCCAGTGATTCTGCGCTCTTTCCGGTTTTGCTCGGATCGAGAACTCTGCGGAGGTGGCTCATTTCCTTCAACTCCCTTTCCCACTTAAATGTCGGTGCAGCGTCGAAACTTTCTCTGCGCTCGTTGTATTTAAGTTGTTGGACCCAACCAACATGGAGCAAACCGGGTGCCAAAAAACCACCTCGATTCCTCGCGCGCGGAAAGGCATAAATCGGCATTATTAACCGCAGCGCAATTCTGCTTTTCCGCTTATCGGCCCATACGGGGGCCTTTAGGATTAGTTCTTTTGAGGGCGCGAAGGTCTCACTTCAATTCGGCTGATTAATGTGCGTTCGGGCATCCGCAAAACAGCGAGGACGATCTCGGCGATGTCTTCGGGCGCGATCTTCCAGTCGGCTTTGCCGGGTTCGTTGCCGGCGAAATGAGTCGCGACGCTGCCGGGCATGATATAGCTGACACGCACGTTGTCGCTGCGATGGTCGAGCATCATGGCTTCGCTGAATCCGTTCATTCCAAACTTGGAAGCATTGTAGGCTGCTCCTCCGGCAAACGGATTCTTTCCGGCCAGGCTGCTGATGTTGATGATGAAGCCCGCGCGGCTCCTCTCAAAACGCTCTAAAGCCTCGCGGCTGCAATAGAATGCGCCGGAAAGGTTGGTCCCGATCACGCGGTCCCACTCTTCCACCGTGAGCTCGCCGGTGGCGCGGAAGATGCCGAAGCCGGCGTTGTTGACCAGAATGTCGAGGCCGCCGAGTTCCTTATCCACGAATGAAAAGAATTCGGCCACCTGCCGGCTGTCGCTCACGTCGGCCGGATGCGCGGCGAGTTTCGCGGCCGGATGCTGCTGCCGGATTTTTTCCACAGCCGAAGTGAGTGATTTTTCGTCGCGCGCGCAGAGTGCGACGTGAGCGCCTTCCGCCGCGAGCGCCTGTGCGACCGCCAAACCGATTCCGCGCGAGGCGCCCGTAACCACCGCGCGCTTGCCTTTGATCGTGCTCATGAATGTTCGTTTAACTCCTCTCCCTTTATTGAAGCGTTAGCGGTTGAGAGGAGCCACCGATATGGTGGAATAGAACGGGTGCGCGGGACGGTTCAGCCGGCGACCGGCTGCTTTTCCTGCGGCGCTGCTGCGGCTGCGGGCTGCTCACCGGGGCGGGCCAGGTTTTTCACGACCACGCGCGCCGGATTGCCCATCACGACCGAATATTCCGGCACGTCCGTTACGACCACGCTGTTCACGCCCACCACGGCGCCTTCGCCGACTGTGACGCCTTTCAGGATGAACGAATTCTGGCCGATCCAGGCGTTGCGGCAGATGCGCACCGGCTTGATCTCTTCCGGTTTGGGCGGCAGATCGGCAATGCGATCGGCGGCATCGCGCGGATGCGCATCGGAATCCATAAAGCGGACGCCGGTTGCGACGTTCACGTCGTCCTCGATCACGATCTCCTTATTCACCAGGAAGCCGACGTTATGGCCGATATCGACCCGGTCGCCCAGGATCAGTTTGGGTTCATCGAAAATGCGCCCGCTGATCACGTCCACTTTGCCGAAGAAGTTGACGTCGTCTCCAATATAGATGCGGCAGTGGCCGATGATGAACGGCATGCGGCTGAGCCGGAAGCGCTTGCCGACGCGTTCACAGCGCCCGCGGAAGACCGGCTCGCGATAGAAATAGGTGAAGGCCCAGCGGAAAAAGTCACCGACTGCGGTTTGCAGGTTGAAAATCAGGCGCAGCAGCGGGTGGATAAAACGCGGCAGCGGCAGAGTGCTCGAGATGAGCCCTTTCGCGACGCTGCGGAGGAAGCGGAAGAACGGCGTCTCCCCGCGCTTGATCTTCAGAATGAAGCTTTCCATCATAGTTTCTTCGCCGGCGGCTTTAAAAGTAGTGACCGTTGGGAGGCGAGAATTTCCAGATTTTTCAGGGTAGCGTAGCGAACGGGCGCGAACAAGCGGCTTCAGTGTGAGAAGAATGCGAGCGGAATGGCGCGCGCCATGGCCGCGTAGCCGGCGGGCGATGGATGCAGATGATCGCCCGAATCGAACTCGGGGCGCAGCCGGTCGGGATGAGCAGGATCGCGGAGCGCTTTGTCAAAATCGACAACTTCATCGAAGTGCCCGGGCGCGCGAATCCAGGCGTTTATCTGCTGGCGATCGGCTTCGGCAGCAGCATCCGGGTGGTAGTAATCGGAGCCGGCATACGGCGTAATCGTTCCGCCATAGATGCGGAGATGATGGGCATGGGCTCGCGTGATCAGCTGATCGTAGGCGTCCAGAATGCGGCGAACGAGCGCGGCGTGCTCTTCCGGGGCGACCGGGCCATGGCGCAGAGCCGTACCGAGATCGTTGACACCTTCCAGAACGATGACGTACCGGACGCCGGTCTGGGCCAGCACATCGCGATCGAAGCGCGCGAGAGCGTTGGGACCGAGCCCGTCGTCCAAAAGACGATTGCCGCCAATCCCTGCATTGAGCACCCCAACGTGTGGAAGCCGGCGAGCCAGAATATCAGGCCAGCGATTGTTGCCATTGGTGGTGGCGCCGTGCCCGTCGGTGATGGAGTCGCCTAGGGTAACGACTGCCAAGGCCGCGTCGCCGGTCAGAACGTCGATCGCGGAAATCTGATACCAGTGATCGACGGTTTTGGCACCTGGCAGATCGGGCGCGGAGGCGAGATTGCCGTGAGCGATGTAAGATGTGGCGCGCGAGCCCGGATGGCCGGTCTGGCGTTCGGGCGGATCCCGATAGAAGATACTGATCGCGACGTCATCGCCGGGCGCGGTGATATAAGGTAACGGATCGGAGATGTACTCGGCGCCCGCGGGGATGGTGACGTCTGCGTGGCCGGCGAAAGTGAGTCCGTGATTGGTAGCGGGATCGATGGCGGCAGAGTGCGCGGAGCGCGGGCGCGCGATGGAGACGGAGATCAATGTGAGAGGAGCGCTGCCGAAAGCATTCGACAGGTGCACCCGCAGTGCGCTGCCGCCTATGGGAAGATGGACGATCTGGCGAAGCGTGGCGTTTTCGAGATCCTTCGGCGCGAGGGCGTTCTGCGGCTCTGGAATCTGTTGTGAGCAGGCCCACGAGCCGACCCATGCTTCCGGGGTAGCGGGTTTGGAAGCGGCCGCGAGAACGAGCGCGAGGAGGAGAGTGCGCATGAGCAATGAATTTCGGATGATAACGCGGTGGGCGATGCTGTTGTGCGTCGCGGCGGCTGCGATTGTTGCCGGGCAGGAAGGCGAGCAGGACCACCAGAACATGATGGAGCAGCTCGGCATTCGCGCGCTCAGGCCCGGCAAGACGAGCGATCCGAAGTCGCCGAACGCCGCGAATTATGACGAGCAACTCGCGAACCCGTATCCGGACCTGCCCGATGTGCTGACCTGCAAGGACGGCACAAAGGTAGCGACGCCGGAGATGTGGTGGAACAAGCGGCGCCCCGAGATCGTCGAGGATTTCGAGCGCGAAGTATACGGCCGGGTGCCGGCGAATGCGCCGAAGGTGACGTGGACGGTTGCGGTGAGCGAGCGCGAGTTCGTCGGGTTCACGCCCGTGATCGCGCGGAAGGTGATCGGCCACGTGGACAGTTCGGCGGATCCGCAGATTGAGGTGAATATCGCGATGGTGGTGGTGACGCCTGCGAATGCAACGCAGCCGGTTCCACTGCTGATGATGTTCGGCCCGGCCCTGCTGCCGATGCCCATGCAGCCGCCGCAGGCCGATCTGGACAAAATCAATGCGGCTTTGCGCGAGCTGCTGATCAAACAGGATCCGTCGCTCGAAGCGGTTTTCAAGAACTATCCGGCGTACAGTGTGAACGCGGCGCAGTCGATGCCCTTATTCGGGTTGCGGCCGCCGAGCGGTGACCCGCCGACCACACAGCAGCTGATCGCGGACGGCTGGGGTTACGCGCTGCTCGATCCGGCGACGATTCAGGCCGACAATGCCGAAGGGCTGACGCGCGGCGTAATCGGGCTGGTGAATAAAGGACAGCGGCGCAAGCCGGATCAGTGGGGCGCGTTGCGGGCCTGGGCCTGGGGTGCGGGGCGTGCGCTCGATTATCTCGAAACAGATCGCACGGTTGACAGTAAACACGTCGGCATTGAAGGCGTTTCGCGCTACGGCAAAGCGGCGCTGGTGACGCTGGCCTTCGATCAGAGGTTTGCCATGGGGCTGATCGGCTCCTCGGGAGAAGGCGGGACGAAGCTGCACCGGCGGAACTTCGGCGAGGCGGTGGAGAACCTCACCGGCGGCGAGTACTACTGGATGGCCGGGAATTTTTTGAAGTACGGCGCAGCGGAATCGAGCTTCGGCAGCAAGACAGCGAGCGATCTGCCGGTCGATTCGCATGAGCTCATTGCTTTATGCGCGCCGCGGCTGACCTTCATCAGCTACGGGATTCCGGAGCAGGGCGATGCCAAGTGGCTCGATCAGCGCGGAAGCTTTATGGCAGCGGTTGCGGCCGGGCGAGTCTTCCGGCTGTTGGGCGCGAAAGATCTGGGCGTCGGCGACGATTACAAGAATGCGCAGCTGCCGCCGGTGAATCATGGTCTGCTCGACGGGCAATTAGCGTGGCGGCAGCACGATGGCGGTCATACGGACGCGCCCAACGTGAAGTATTTCATCGCGTGGGCGGATAAATTCATCGGCCACGAGCAGCCGCGTCCGTAAGAGCTACACTGCTGGTTACATGAGGACGCCTTTATCGGGCGTGAGCGGCGCGGGTACATCCTCTTCGCCGAGCATCTGGCGCAGATTGATTTCAATGGTGCGCGAGAGAGCGCTCAGCGGCACGTCGTAGGGTGTATTTTCAAACGGGTCTTCGAGATTTTTGCCGATGCGATTCAGAACGAGGAAAGCGAAGCCGATCAGCACCGTGATGATGGGCGTGATCAGGCCGACGTCGTCGACGATGATGAACGGCAGCACGAAGCAGTAGGCTTTGATGAACAGCTCCGGATAGAAATCGTACTGGCGCGGAAGCGGCGTGTTCTTGATGCGTTCGCAGGCACCCATGATGTTCGAGAGTTCGCTGAAGGTTTGATCGAGGCGAAGAAATTCGAATGAATCGATCGACTCGCGATCGCGCGCAGCGGCGGCTTCGAGGCCCATCTGCTGCAGGATGGCGTTGGGCGCGTTCTGAGCAGACTCGCAGATCGTGGCGGTGTCCGCGTCGAGAAAGATGCGGATTTCTTCGTGTGGAGGCTGGCGGCGAAGCGCGCAGCGCAGTGCGTGGACAAAGGCGATCTGCAGATAGACGAGCCGGCGCGCAAAATCGCGATCGATAGAGAAGGAGGTGGCCTGGCGGGCGAGCGAGCGCGATTGATTCACCAGCCCACCCCAGAGTGTTCTCGCTTCCCACCAGCGCGCGTAGGCGGAGTTAGTGCGAAACGCGAGCAGAATGCCGAGCGCGGCGCCCAGCACGCTGACCGCGACTTCGGGAATACGAAGAGCGCGCAGCAGATGACGCTGGCGATCGATGAGAACCGCGGCAATCGAGAGAAGAAGAAAGGTGAGAAGAAGCTTGCCGGTCTGACGCAGAATGCGCCCCCAGTTGGGATAGTTGGAAACGATCATGGGAAGAACCGTTTACAGCTTCCCGAGGATAACAGGGATCGTAGATGACCGCTCCTTACAGTCGCGGCTCGGTGAGCAGTTCAAACGTTTTCGGAGGGATGAGTGTGAAGCGAAGGCTTACAGGGCAGAAACCGACCGGCTGCGATCCGCGGAGACGACCGCGCGATCCGATTTCTGCCCTGCGCTTTGGGCCGGCTATGCGCGCCCAATCACGATACGCAAAGGACCGCTGTCCCTCGCCCTTCATAAATGGCGCAAGACTTTTCAGCCTTGCGCTTTCCGGTGGACCGCGCAGTGGACGGGCGGTCCTGACGCGAGTACCTCATCGGCAGCCACCTCCCCCGAGTCTGCCTGCCGTCCGGCACCCGCGCCGGATCTCTTATTGGTGTACCCGATCGGGACCTCGAAAGGCCAGCGCGCAAGAATGGAAAAAGGCGCTTTTCAACACGTTTTATCCCCGTGCGTTTCGAGTGGTTTGCGTGCGCGTGGTTGTGACGAATTTGTGGAAAAAACAGGAGACAGGCGCTTTGTACTGAAAGAGAAGACGAGACGCACATGCAAAGCCTGACCGGAAAGTCAGCAAGTTCACAAGAAGCGGTCGCGATTGAATACGGCGAGACGATTAGCGCCATCGATGAGCTGGTGGGAGGCGGTGCGCCCGAGGATTTCGTTGCGCCGGGCTTTATCGATCTGCAGGTCAACGGCTTCGGCGGGGTGGATTACAACGATCCGGGATCGACTGCGGAGGCAATCGCCGCCTCGATTCGAACGATGTTCAGCACGGGCGTCACGCGATTTCTCGCGACGGTGATTACGGCGCCGGAGGAACATATCTGCGCGTGTCTAAAGAATCTGGCGCAGGCCAAAGAAGAGTTCGCGCGCCATTCGCTGCCGGAAGGCGCGGCGATGGAGGGGTTCCATGTGGAAGGGCCGCATATCTCGCCCGAAGACGGTCCGCGCGGGGCACATCCGCTGAGCGCGATCCGTCCGCCCGATCCTGACGAGTTCGCGCGTTGGCAGGATGCGGCCCAAGGTCACATCCGGTTGGTGACGATCTCGCCCGAATGGGACGGCGCGCCGAAGTATATTCGTGCGCTGGTGCGCAGTGGCGTGGTAGCGAGTATTGGTCATACGAAGGCGAGCGCGGAGCAGATACGAGCCGCGGTGGACGCAGGCGCTACGGTTTCCACGCATCTTGGCAATGCCGCGCATCCGACACTGCCCAAGACGCAGAATTACATCTGGGAGCAGCTGGCGGAAGATCGGCTGGCGGCCTGTTTCATTCTGGATGGTATTCACTTGCCGCCGGTATTTTTCAAAGCGGCGAGCCGGGCAAAAGGGCTGGAAAAGTGCATTCTGGTGACCGACGCCGTGATGCCCGCGATGTGCTCGCCGGGGCTGTATAGGCTGGGTTCGGTCAACGTCGAACTGCGTGGCGATAACAGCGTGGTGATGGAAGGCACGGGCCGTCTGGCTGGATCGGCGCTGCGTATGGATCGCGCGGTGGAAAATGCCGTTCGGTTTGGAGGAATCCCGTTATCGTCGGTGATCGCGCTCGCCACGACGAATCCGGCCCGGGTTGGACGGATTGCCGGACGTCAGCGCGGCCTGGTGCCGGGCGAGAAAGCCGATCTGATTCGCTTCGGCTGGGATGAAGGGGCGAAGTCGCTCGTGGTGCGCGAGACGATTGTCGGCGGCCTTTCGGTTTACAACAACTGAAGCCGCTTCTCGAAAAACAGCATCCCTAAAACAGCGCAACGCAAAAATAGAATAAGAAAGGTTGATTGGAGAACACTATGGCATTTACCTTACCGCCGCTTCCCTACCCTGAAGATGCACTCGAGCCGCACATCGATAAACTCACCATGCAGATTCATCACGACAAGCATCATGGAGCTTACGTGACGAACCTGAATAAGGCGCTCGAGCAGGCGCCCGAATTGCAGAACAAGAAGATTGAAGAAATACTCGCGAACAATCTGGCGAGCGTGCCGGAGGCAATCAAGACCGCGGTCCGGAATAATGGCGGCGGACACGCGAATCACTCGCTTTTCTGGACTCTGCTTTCTCCCAAGGGCGGCGGCGAGCCGAAGGGCGACATCGCGAGCGTGATCAGCTCAAATTTCGGCGGCTTCGAAGCTTTCAAAGAGAAGTTCAACGCGGCTGCGGCCGGACGCTTCGGCTCGGGCTGGGCGTGGCTGGTGAAAGATGGCAGCGGGAAGTTCGAGATTATTTCTACCGCTAACCAGGACAGCCCGATTATGGAGGGCAAGAAGCCGGTGCTGGGCCTCGACGTCTGGGAGCACGCGTACTATCTGAAATATCAGAACCGCCGGCCCGAATACATTGCGGCCTGGTGGAACGTGGTGAACTGGGACGAAGTAAATAAGCAGTTGAAGTAAGTTAAGCGATAGGCTGGAGAGGGCGCTTCGAGAGAAAGGAGCGCCCTTTTTCTTCATACGGCTCGTCGGTTCACTTCACGGCGCGACAATCACGAAGCGCGGGTCGGAAGCGATGCCGTTGGCCACGACCGAAATCCACCCGATTGCCGGCTGCATGGTATCCGGCACATCGAAATAGGTGAACACTTTCTTTTTGCCGGTGGCGACGGCCATCGTGCTGTGATCGTGGGTGCGCCAGTACGAGACGTCGTGCGTACGGAAATCGGTGAAGCGCAGCAGCGGGTAATTTGTGTTGCTTTGCGCATCGTCGCCGTAAGCTGCTCCGTCGGATACGCCGTTGAACTGGAGGCCTTCGATCTTGTATGTCTTCCCCGGCGCAACCAGCAGCGGCGCGTTCTCGATACAGGGCTCCCAGGCTGGATTGTGCTTGCCCGCGGCCGTGTAGATTTCGACATCGTTCGAAAACGTTGTAAGTAAGACCTGTCCGGTGGGCAGCACGAGCATGTTGCCGTAGTAAGACGGAGTGTCGGGCGCGTTGGGAGGCGCGGCAGCGGGATTCAGTTCCTTTCCATCGAACTCGAAAAAGACGGCTCCCACCTGCGAATTGCCGGGACTCGTCATGAGCAGCACATTGCCGTCGGGAAGAATCGACGCGGGTCCATCATCGATGTCGAGGCCGTCCGGGAAATCGGGTCCGGCGGTCCAGGTACCGGTCGCGTAGTGATTTTTGGGCGGCGTATAGATGGCGGTGTGGGCGGGACTCACGCAGTTGCCGTTGGCATCGAACGGACAAACACCCGTGTAGAAGACGGTGCCGTCGGGCCGCAGCACCGCCGGACCGATTTCAAAGCTGGAATGATCGGAGAGTGGCAACGGAGTACTGCCGGCGCTCTCCCAGATGTTACTGGAGGGGAAATATCTCTCCGAATTGGGAACGTTTGCTACATCCACGGTCAGCACGGTTCCGTCCGGCAACAAGGTCCAGCCCTCCTCGTTGTTGCTGTCGGCTTTTCCATTCGGACTGAGCACGGTCCACTGGAGCGTCTTCGGGTCGAGCGCGGCCGTATCGGAGCTGAAGGCGTTGGCGATCATCCACCGCTTGTCGGGAAGCACGACGCTCGAAGCATCGGCAATGCTGCTCCAGCCATCGGGTGGAGCAAGCATAGACCAGCTGTTCTTTTGCGGATCGTAGATGGCGGCCATATTGGTGGCGTTTGAAGGAAAGTTGAATTCACCTCCGGCGATTGCGACGCGTCCATCGGCGAGCACGGCGGAGGCGTAGTACAGGGGAGCATAGCTATCGGGCATGGAGGCGATATCGCTCCAGGTGCCGTTGATGTAGCTGCCGTGTTTGTCGGGAGTTAAACGGTGCCAGTTGCCCGTTTCGAGTTCCTGACAAATGACTGTTCCGTCGGTGAGCAACAAGGTGTGAGCCGCGGTAAAAGCCGGCTGATTCAGCAGCGCGGTCCAGGTTCCGCCCGGCTTATGGTTGGCGGACGTCTGATCGGAAGCCGCTGCCAGCAGCGCAGGTATTACTCCGAGCAACAAAGCGAGTTTCCAAGATTTCATGTGCAAGGTTCCCCTCCAGTGGCATCGGGATATGCAAACCGAGGACCGAAAGCTTGAAAAGTTCCGGCTATTCTGGACAAAATCTGTGAATTTCAAAACTGCCGCAGTTCTTATCTTTGTTACAGCGCTGCCGGTTTGCGCTCAGGAGACAGCCAGCCTGAGCGGTCGAGTGTTCGACAGTTCGGGGGCGCCTGTGGGCGGGGCTGCGGTGGAAGCCACGCGCGTCGAATCGGGAGCGGCTCGCACGGCGACCACCGATACGAATGGAGCGTTCTCCATTCCGCAGCTTACGGCGGGATCTTTTTCGGTGGAAGTGCGGCGGAACGGGTTTGCTACGGCAGAGCGCCGAGGAGTTTCGCTGACGGCCGGCGAGAGTGCGGTTCTCAATTTCGAGCTGAAGCTCGGCCCGATAACGGAACACGTGCTGGTGACGGGTCAGGTATCTGCTACGGCGCCTGTACTGGATCAGACCGCCGGACTGGTGGAAGGCGCGCAGATACGCGATCTTCCGCTGAATGGCCGCAGCTTCGATCAACTGCTCACGTTGAATCCGGGGGTAGCGAATTACTCGTACGAGAAAAACAACAACACACCCGGGATTTCGAATTCGGCGGTGGGCAATATGTTCGCGGTTTCGGGGCGGCGACCGCAGGAAAATTTGTTTCTCCTGGATGGCGTGGAATACAGCGGTTCGGCGGAGATCAACATGACGCCGAGCGGCACGAGCGGAGAACTGCTGGGCGTGGATGCCGTGCAAGAATTCAATGTTCTGACCGATTACTATTCGGCGCAGTACGGCAAACGGCCGGGAGCACAAATTTTGCTCGTGAGCCGTTCGGGAAGCAGCGAGTTTCACGGCTCGCTCTACGAGTTTCTGCGCAACAGCTTTTTCGATGCCAGGAATTTTTTCGATCAGAAGAGCGTGCCGCAGTTTCAGCGCAACCAGTTTGGCGCGTCGCTGGGAGGGCCGATTGCCAAGCACACGTTTCTCTTCGGCAACTATGAAGGATTTCGCCAGAATCTGCGGCTGAGCGCAGTCACGCTGGTTCCGGACAATGCGGCACGGGCGGGCATTCTGCCGGATGGCCGACAGATAGCGCTGTCGCCGCGAGTGCAGGAGTTGCTGACTCTGTGGCCGGTTCAGAGTCCGAACTCTCGTCTGGATAGCGGCGGCATTGCAGAGGCGTTCAGCACGCCTCGGCAAGCGATTCGGGAAGACTTCGGGAGCACGCGACTCGATCAGATCCTCGGGGCGAGCGATACGCTGAGCGCAGCTTATACGGTGGATGACAGCGCCGACCGCACACCGACAGCGAATCCTTTGGCGCTGGATGTCGAGAGCCTGCGTGAACAGGTAGCGAGTCTGCGCGAGACGCATGTTTTCTCTCCGCGCGTAGTGAACACGGCGACGGCGGGTTTCTCCCGCGCCAGTTATTTCTACACAGGCGAACCGGGCGTGGCCGATGCGCCCGGCTTCATCGCGGGAGAGCAGGTAGGGGCGATTGTGATCGGCGGCAGCGCGACGCCGAATACGTCGAGTTCGATAACCATGGCGGGCAGCAACAACGGCAGTCATCTGTTTGCCACGCGCAACCTGTTTACCTATCAGGACCAGGTCTCGATCGTGAAAGGGAGGCAGCAGATCAGCGCCGGCGTTTGGTACCAGCGCGTGCAATCGAACGACGAACTCGCGCTAGGACAATACGGGCAGGCGACGTTCTCGAATCTGGCGAGTTTTCTGGAGGGCACGGTGACGACCTTCACCGCCGTTCCTTCGCCGACGCCGCTCGGCTGGCGCTCGTGGGAAGGTGCGTGGTTCGTGGAGGATCAGATTCGGGTTGCGCCCAATTTTACGCTTTCGCTCGGTTTCCGAGATGAGTTCACAAGCGGCTGGAACGAAGTTAGCGGACGGGCGGCGACGTTTGTGTTCGGTCCGGGCGATGCGCTCGAAACACAACCTCGCATTTCGGACTCGGCCTTCACGGTGAACCGGGCAAAATTCCTGCCGCAGCCGCGGGTTGGATTTGGATGGAATCCGGCGGGCGGCCAGAACACGGTGATTCGCGGCGCCTTTGGACTCTACAACGATCTGCAGGATGCATTGAGCTACCGGCTCGATCAGAATGCGCCGTTCAACACGAGCATCACGCTGAAGAATCTGCCCTTATCGGCGCTGGCGATTGCTCCGGGAAACATTCCGGCTTCCTTCCAAGTGGCTCCGGCCGGCGTGCAACCCGATCTCTTTACGCCCACGGTGGCTTCGTGGACGCTGCGCTTTGAGCGGGCGCTCGCGCCGGGAACCACTTTCTCGCTCGGCTATGTGGGTTCGCATGGCTATCACGAAACACTGAGTGCGGATCTGAATCAGCCTTACGAGACGATTTGCCCGGCGCATCCTTGTCCCGCTTCGTATCCGGCCGGAACGATTTACTATCCGGCGAATGCCGCTCTGCGCAACCCGGCGCTGGCGAGCACCTGGACCTGGATTTCAACAGGCAACAGCTCGTTCAACGCACTCGAAGCCGACCTGCGGCGACGGTTTCGTAACGGCGTCGACCTGCGCGGAGTTTATACCTGGTCGAAATCGCTCGATAACGGCGGGACGCTGAACGCGAGTGCGGCGGCGAATGCTCCGGGACTGGCGCAGAATACGGACGATCTGCGGAATGACTGGGGGCCGTCCACATTCGATGTGCGGCAGAGCGCGGCGGTAAGCGGGATCTACGAGTTGCCGTTTCGCGCGAGCTCGCGTGCGGCGGTGCTTTTGCTCAAGGGCTGGTCGCTCAACGGCGTTTTCTCTTACAACAGCGGCTTCCCGTTTACCCCGCAGCTCAGCTTCAATCCGTCGAATAACGGCAACACCACGAATCCGGTGCGGCCGTCATTCAATCCGGCGTTTCACGGAACGATCGTGACCGGCAATCCGAATCAGTTTTTCAACCCGAGTGCGTTTGTGGTGCCGGCCAACGGTACGTACGGCAATGTGGGGCGCGATTCGTTCACCGGACCGGGGCTGGTGACGTTCGACTTCGCGGTTCGGAAGGCGACGCGGCTCAGGGAACGTACCACGCTCGAGCTGCGCGGCGAAGCGTTCAATATTCTGAATCACGCCAATTTCAACACGCCGAATCTGATCGTCTATTCGTCCGCGACCGCACCTCCCTCGGGCTCGGCGGGCATCATCACCAGCACTTCGACGACTTCGCGGCAGATCCAGGTGGCGGCGAAACTCGTCTGGTAGTTGAAAAAACGAACCCAGAGGCCGCTTTCCTGCATCGAAGTAGTTGAAAACAGGTGCGAAGTTCGTTCGGCAAGAACGGGCTTCGCCACGTTACACTGGTACTTTCGGCATGCTCTCCATCGTCATACCGATTCACAACGAAGAGCCTGCGATTCTTCCGCTTTACGATCGGCTTACGGAAGTTCTCGAGCGGATGCGCGGCCCTTACGAAATCATCTTCGTAGACGACGCCTCTACCGATCGCAGCTTCGACCTGCTGGCGAATCTGGTGGAGACGGACGGGCACCTGAAGGTACTGCGTCTGCGACGGAATTTCGGACAGACGGCCGCGCTCGCCGCCGGTTTCGACGAAGCGCAGGGCGATGTGATCATCTCGCTCGACGGCGACCTGCAGCACGATCCGGATGATATTCCGCGGCTGCTCGAGAAGATCGAAGAAGGTTACGACATTGCGAGCGGCTGGCGCAAGGAGCGCGTGGATAACGCCGTAACGCGCAAAATTCCGTCGCGGATCGCGAACTGGATGATGAAGCGCGCCTCGGGCGTCGAGCTGCACGATTTCGGCACCACGTTCAAAGCGTATCGCGCGGAAGTTTTGAAAGACGTAAATCTCTACGGCGAGCTGCACCGCTTTATTCCGGCGCTGGCGAGCTTTTATGGCGCGCGCGTGGCGGAAGTTCCGATTAAGAACATCGAGCGTCCGAACGGCGCCTCGCATTATGGTTTGAGCCGCACCTTTCGCGTCTTCTTCGACATTCTCACGATCAAGTTTTTGCTGCGCTATCTCACGCGCCCGATGCACTTCTTTGGAAAATGGGGACTGGCGGGAATCGGCTCGGGCAGCATTCTTCTGCTCTGGATGTTAGTGGCTAAGATTCTGGGTCACGACATCATCAGCGAGCACGGACCGCTGCTGGTTGCGGGCGCGCTGCTCTGGATCTCCGGTCTGATGGCATTCAGCACCGGACTGATCGGCGAAGTGCTGATGCGCACCTATTTCGAGAGCCAGGGACGCCGCATCTACGCGATTCGCGAGATTCGCTGCCGCCCGGAACAAGTGGCCGATGGCGCTCGTTGATTCGATCGATTCGCTGATCTTCGATTACGGCGGCGTGCTGGTGAAGCCGCAAAGCGAAAGCGACCAGGCCAAGATGGCGGCTGTTCTGAACGTCGCGGTTGAACGCTTCCACGATCTCTACTGGGCACAGCGGGCGGATTACGACAAAGCCGATCTCAGCGCCGAACAATACTGGCAGGACATCGCGCGGCAGGCTCGCACCGAACTCGACCAGCGCGCGCTTGAAGAACTCATCCGACTCGATACGCAAAGCTGGATGCAGTTCGACGAAGCGATGTGGAACTGGCTGGGCGAACTGCGCCGGGCGGGTAAGCGGCTGGCGATGCTCTCCAACATGCCGCGCGAACTCGGCGAAGCGCTCCGGCTCACGGACCGTCTGCAGGCATTCGATTTCGTGACGCTCTCGTATGAAGTGCGTGTCGTGAAGCCCGTGGCTGCTATTTACGAGTACTGCCTCGACGGGCTGGATGCGCCGGCCTGCGAGCGAACTCTTTTTCTCGACGATAAGATCGAGAATGTTCAGGCCGCGGAAGAGCTCGGCATACGTGCGATGCAATTTCTCGATCGCGACCAGGTTCTGCTGCAGCTGAAATAGCGCGGCGGTGGTGATGTCCGAAAACCGCCAGTATGCAGGCGCGGGCTGGCGCATGCTGGAAGGTATGAATCCGCTGGACGCGGCCACTTGCTACCGGGCATTGCAGGCGCGCGATCGCCGCTTCGACGGGCGCTTTTTCGTGGCGGTTACCTCCACCGGAATTTACTGCCGCCCGATCTGCCCCGCGCGCACCCCGAAATTCGAGCATTGCCTGTTCTTTGCGAATGCTGCGGCGGCCGAAGAAGCCGGTTTTCGAGCCTGTCTTCGCTGCCGCCCGGAGATTTCGCCTCAATTCGCGGCCTGGCGCGGGACATCGAACACGGTTTCGCGAGCGCTCGGCCTGATTGCGGCGGGCTTTTTCGATCAGCCGGAGGCGAGCGTGGAGACGCTGGCTGACCGAGTGGGGGTCGGCGATCGACAGCTGCGGCGCTTGTTTCAGGAGCACCTGGGCGCCCCCCGGTGGCCGTTGCACAGACCCGCCGCGTGCATTTTGCGAAACAGCTTCTGCATGAAACGAGCCTGTCGATGACCGACGTGGCGCTGGCAGCGGGCTTCGGCAGCGTGCGCCGCTTCAACGAGACATTCCGCAATCTGTACCGGCGTCCGCCTTCCGAACTGCGGCGCCGGCAAAGCAACCATGCTACAGCGATTGAGCTGCATGCTGCCTATCAGCCTCCGTACGACTGGGACGCGATGTTGCGTTATCTGGAGGCGCGCGCGATCGACGGCGTCGAAGAGGTAACAACTGGTGTTTACCGGCGAACGATGCAACTGGCAGGAGTGAATGGCTGGCTGGAGGTGAGCAATCATTCTGCGCGGCACGGTCTCAGGGTGCGCATTTCGTTTCCGGGCGTGGCGCAACTGCCGGAGATCATGCAGCGGGTCCGGCAGGTGTTCGATCTGAGCGCGGACATTGATCAGATTCGGGCCCATCTTGCACGGGACAGCGCGCTCGCACCGCTGGTTTCGGGACGCCCCGGTTTGCGTGCGCCCGGCGGCTGGGATACTTTCGAACTGGGTGTGCGCGCGGTACTCGGCAACAGATTACGCTCGGCGCGGCGCGAACGCTGGCCTCGCGGCTGGTACGGATCTGTGCGCGCGAGCCGCTGGTTGCGGGCCCGGGTGAGCTCAGGTATGTTTTTCCCGATGCACGCTCGCTGGCCGAAGCGGATCTGAGCGGACTCGGGATGCCGCAAGCGCGCAAGAACACGCTGCAAGCTCTGGCGCGAGCTGTGCTTGAGAATCCGGCTTGGCTCAGTCCGGCGATCTCGACCGAAGAAGCCGTTCGCCAGCTTCGTTCGATTCCGGGCGTCGGCGAATGGACGGCGCAGTATATCGCTCTTCGTGCATTACGCGAGAGCGACGCGTTTCCGGCGAGCGATGTTGGGATTCTGCGCGGCGCGGCACGTCTTGAAGGCAGTGCGGTTACAGCGCGGGACGTCTTAGCGCGTGCAGAAGCGTGGCGTCCCTGGCGCGGTTATGCGGCGCAATATCTGTGGACACTGAGCGGGGAGGCTTCTGCTCATGCGTGAAATGGTTCTTGTTCGCGACACATTGACGACGCCTATTGGCGAGCTCGTTTTGCTGGCTGATGAAGAGTGCCGACTGCGCGCGATCGATTGGGTGGATCACGAGGAACGCATGCACCGGCTGCTTGCGCGGCAGTATCGCCTTTCTAAAATTCTGGTGCAAGAGCAGACCGATCCATTCGGCCTGACACACGCGCTCGGCAACTATTTCGATGGTGATCTGCACGCGCTCCATACTTTGCCGGTCGCAACCGAGGGAACGATGTTTCAGCGGCGGGTCTGGCAATTGCTGCGCGAGATTCCTGCCGGCGAGACGATCAGCTACGGCGTGCTCGCACAACGCCTGGGACAGCCGAACGCGGTGCGTGCGGTGGGCCTTGCGAATGGCGCGAATCCGGTTTCGATTGTGGTGCCGTGCCATCGCGTGATCGGCGCCAATGGGTCACTCACCGGCTACGGCGGAGGGCTCGAGCGCAAGCGCTGGCTACTCGAGCATGAACGCGCGCACCGTGCGCGAGCGATCGCTTAGCTCCTGGCGTGAATCTGATGGAGCAGCTTGGCGACGAGACCGGTCCAGCCAGTCTGATGGCTTGCGCCCAGGCCTTTGCCGGTATCGCCGTGGAAGTATTCGTAGAAAAGGACATAGCGATTGAACTCGGGATCGTTGTCGAAAAGCGGACTACCGCCGTACACGGGACGGTGCTGATTCTGGTCCGGCAGGAAGAGCCCGGCGAGGCGTTCCGATATCTGCCGCGCGATTTCGCACAAGCGTAGTTTCTGTCCGGAGCCGGTCGGGTACTCGATAAGCAATGATTCGCCGTAATAGTAATCGAGCCGCTGCAGCGCTTCAATGATCAGAAAATTCATCGGGAACCAGACCGGGCCGCGCCAGTTGGAATTGCCGCCAAACATGTCGGTCTGCGATTCGGCCGGTTCGTAGTTGACCCGGAACGTGCGGCCGTCGAGCGTAATCTGATACGGGTGGTCGAGATAGTAGCGCGACATGGAGCGGATGCCGTAGGGCGACAGGAATTCAGATTCGTCGAACAAGCGTTGCAGGATGCGCACGAGGCGCTCGCGGTTTACGAGTGACAGCAGACGGCGCTCGCCCATGCCGGTCTCGGTCATGGAGGCGAGCCCGGAGGTGAGATCGGGACGATTCTTGATGAACCAGTCCATGCGCTTGGAGAAACCCGGATAGCGCTCCATGACATCGGGCTCGAGCGTATCGACCACGAAGAGCGGGACGAGGCCGACGAGCGAGCGGAGTTTCAGCTGAATGGGTTCGCCGCCGGAGCCTTGCAGCAGGCGATCGTAGTAGAAGCCATCTTCCTCGTTCCACAGGCCGGTGCCGCCGTGATGATTGATTGCGTCGGCGATGTAGAGGAAGTGCTCGAAGAATTTGCTGGCGATATCTTCATAGGTCGCATCCATGCGCGCGAGATAGAGCGCCATTTTGAGCATCACGAGACAGTAGCCAGCCATCCAGCTGGTGCCGTCGGATTGTTCGAGCACCCAGCCGCTCGGCAGGACGCTGTTGCGATCGAAGACGCCGATGTTGTCGAGACCGAGGAAGCCGCCTTCGAAGATGTTGTTCTCCTCCGAGTCCTTGCGGTTCACCCACCAGGTGAAATTCATGAGCAGCTTGTGGAAGACGCGCTCGAGGAATTCGATATCGCGCTTGCCTTTGAGTTTCTGGTCGATCTTGAAGACTCGCCAGGCGGCCCAGGCATGCACAGGCGGATTGACATCGCTGAAATTCAACTCGTACGCGGGAATCTGCCCGTTGGGATGCATGTACCATTCGCGGAGGAAAAGATTGAGCTGTTCCTTGGCGAAATCGGGATCGGCCGGCGCGATGGCGACCATGTGAAACGCGAGATCCCAGGCGGCGTACCACGGGTATTCCCACTTATCGGGCATCGAGATGACGTCTTCATTGAAGAGATGACGCCATTTGTGGTTGCGGCCAGTCTTGCGCTGCGGCGGAGGCGGAGGCGAGCCGCTATCGCCGTTGAGCCAGGTCTCGATGACGAAGTGGTAATACTGCTTGGTCCAAAACAGGCCGGCGAATGCCTGACGCTGAACGATGCGGGCATTCTCGTCGCAGCTGTCGGCGAGCGATTCGTAAAAGGAATCGGCTTCTTTGAGACGCGTATCGAAAACTGCGGGCCAGGAATCGCGCGTCAGTGCAGGCTGCGAATCGCGGCTGAGGCGGAAATACAAAATGCGCTGCTCGCCCGGATTCAAGTTGAGCCGGTAAAGCGCGGCGACCTTTGTGCCGGTGCGGGTGGGGTTGATGGCGTCGTGCTCGCCGTTGATCAGATACCGATGGAATGCGTCTTTGTAATAAATGTTCTCGCCGCGCCATCCCCAGATGCGTTCGGTATTCGTTTCGTTTTCGGTAAAGAGCAGTTCCGGGGAATCTTCGTACGTCAATGCGAAACGGCCGAGGGAAGGATGTTCCGCGAGCAGTTCGGATTGAGCCCGCTGGGTAATGCGCGGCACTTTGTCTGCCGGATAGTTCTTGTCCCAGCGCCAGATGTTACGAAACCAGAGTGTAGGCAAGAAGGCGAGCGGCGCGGATTGGGCTGAGCGATTGGCGATGGTGACGCGGATCAGGATGTCGTCCACATCCTGCTTGGCGTATTCGGCGAAGATATCGAAGTAACGTTTGTCGCGAAACACACCGGTATCTTCAATCTCGAATTCGGGGTCGGCGCGGGTGCGGCGAGCCGATTCAGCGACGAGCTGGCTATAGGGAAACGCTTCCTGCGGATATTTGTAAAGGCCTTTCAGATAAGAGTTGGTCGGCGTGGCGTCGAGATAGTAATAAATTTCTTTGACGTCTTCGCCGTGGTTGCCCTGCGGACCGGTGAGTCCGAAAAGGCGCTCTTTCAGAATGGCGTCCTGACCGTTCCAGAAAGCGAGCGCGAAGCAGAGATATTGGTGGTTATCGCAGATGCCGAGGATGCCGTCTTCGGTCCAGCGGTAGGTGCGCGAGCGGGCGTGATCGTGAGGGAAATAAGTCCAGGCTTCGCCATCGGCGCTGTAGTCTTCGCGCACGGTGCCCCAGGCGCGCTCGGCAAGATAAGGCCCCCAGCGCTTCCAATGTTTGGAGCGTGCTTCGGATTCGCGCAGGCGAATGTGTTCAGGGGTAGATTCGGGCATGAGGCGCGCGAGACGATTGTAACGTGCGGCTGCGCGCGAGCGATCCTGCGGGCGGGTTCAGCGCGCGCCGCTGCGAACGCACAAGGCGCGGTTCAAACCCGAGTCTCCGCCAGCGACAGATGCGCGGCCGCCATCGGCAAAATCGAAAGCCCACGCTTCGCCGGGCTGCTCACCGGAAGACGGGCTCCACTCCCAGCCGGTGAGCGTGATCGGGCCACGAACGCGCCGGCCGTTTTCCGATTGCGTACCGCCGTACAAGCTTTGCAGTTCGTCGATGTTTGGCAAGCGCCAGTCGTGAAAGCCGCCGAGAGTGGAAGCGCGGCAGAATCGCTCGGCCTGCAGGCGGCTGATGCCCGAACCGTTGTCGGCCGCCGCCCAGATCAGATGAGTTTCCGGATCGGTCCAGTACGGCGTGTCGGTGTGCGCAGCAGCCGCGAGCGCGGTGAGAATAAGAAGCAGTCGCATAAGAAAAGGGGGCAGGAATCGACCTGCCCCGCCGTTAGTTGCTGGCCCGCAGGTCCTGATCGTTTTCGGCGAGCAGCTTGTCGATGATCGAGGTGAACTCGTGTTTGAGCTCGGTGTTGTATGGCCCACTGGCGGCACCTGCAAAACCGGAGTAAGTCGCTTTCACGCGTCCGTCTTTGCCGATGAAGAAGGTGGCTGGCCAGGTATTCAGATTCACCGCCTGCGGTACTTTATCCCACATCTCATCGGGCGTGCCGGCGATCAGGTACGTGTACGGGATTTTGTACTGACTAATGAACGCATTCACGCGCGTGAGCGAGGCCTTTTGATCCGCCTCCTCGAAATCGAGCGCGACGATTTCGAGTCCCTTGGCGTGATACTTGTTGTACAGCTCGACCAGATACTTCGCTTCATCGTGGCAGTTCGGGCACCAGGTACCAGTCACGATCGCGAGCACGGCTTTGCCTTTGAACTTTGAGCTTTCGTTTGAAAGCAATTGGCCATGCACATCCGGGAAGTTATAGGCGAAAACTTCGTTAGGATCGCGAACGGTGGTGTGGGTCAGATAATTGGCCGGCTCGGGGAAGCCTTTGGCGCGGGCGACTTCGGGGCGGTAAGCGGTGAATTCCAAATTACGCGGCTCGGCGCGGAGGACAACGCTCAAGGAACCGTCTTTTTGCGGCGTGAGCAGAATCAGGCCGGGACGTGCACCGTCGAAATGGCTCGCAACGAACTTGCCGTCCTGCCAGCTTCCGGTCAGGGCACCGGTATCGCCATCGACGCGCAGCACAGTCGTTTCGATTTCCGGCCCTTTCTGCTGGACGATGAGACGCCAGGATTTTTCACCCTTCGGCGAATCATGCGGGATTTCCCAGATGCCGTCGATATTGGGCACGTTTGCCACGGCTGCTGCGGTGGGAGCAATGTAACGCGTGGCATGGAACGGGCTGGCGACATCCTTGGGCTTACTTTCTGGCGACTGGCCGGGCGTGATGATGATCGCGCTGCGACGGGTCACGATCAGCTGTCCATCTAAATCGCCATTCTGCACCTGAGCGGAGATGCTTGTGAGGTAATGCAGAAAGTTGAGGTGAAGCGTGCCGTTTTCGAACGAGGCGCTCGTCGTTGTTTCGAAATCGTTGTCGCCGTTGTAGAGTTTGCCGGTGAGTTTATCGCCGCTGCCCGAAATGTCGAGCCGGAACGGAATCGTAATACCGCCTTCGGTGATGGTTGCGGCCCAGCGGCCGTCCAGATTTTGCGGCGTGGCGGCGGGTGAAACCAATGCCGTTGCGCCAATTCCGAGAGCAAACACGCTCACCGCACCGATGAGACGTCTTTTCGATATAGAGCTGATACTCATGAGTTGCCTTTCTGTTGTGTGGAATTGCCCGGCTTGCGGCGAGCGGACTGTTTCCACTCCTGGGGAAGGTCCGGTTTCGTGGCCACAAGAATTTCGAAGATCGCGCGGCGATCCTCAGACGTGAGCGACGCGAAAAGAGGGCTCTGATCGCGTCCGGTCAGAATGTCGTAGAGCCGTTGATAGATGTACTGCTTCACTTTCGGCGGCAATGCGCCGAAATCTTCCGAGTAGATGAGATAACTGCACGGATATTTGAAGATGCGCTTCTGCAGGTCGAAATCGCGCAGCGAACGGCCTGCGGGATCGCGCGGCCCGCGCGCGGCGAAATCACGCGCAAACGACGAATCACCCGCGATGGGACTGGTGAGCGGAATCTCGTTGGCGAAGAGCAGATAGCGGACCAACTCCTCGGCCGGCTGCTGAGCGTCGCTCCAGTCGTGATTCTCATACTCGGCGATTCGTGCGCGGTAACTTGCTTCGGTAATCAGGTTGTGCATCTGCGTCTGATGTGCAAGGACCATGAGCGCGACGATGTCGCTCGAATTGGTCAGATAGTGTTTGCTGTCGACAATCTGGCCGATGGGCAGTGTGCTCTTGACACCTTGCGAGGGCGTGAGGGTATTGCCCATGTGCGCGGACGGAGCGTTGCGCGCGGTGACGAACCAGCCGCCCCAGCGGTCCGCAAGCGGCGTATCCTGTCCGTTGACAAATGCGGGCAATCCGGCGGCTGGATAGCCCGAAGGCCGCGTGAAGACGGAGCGCATCATCACGCCCGGGATCCCGCGAGTGGCGGGCGCGACATGGCACTGCACGCAATCGACCTCGGAGCGCTCGAAGCGCGGTTCTCCGGCTGGATTGTCGTCGAGGATGTAGAAGATCGCGCCCTGCACCGGATCGAACGAGACGAACTCGAGGAATTTGGCATCCTGCACGCGCCCGACATACACGTCGTCGTTGAAGTACAGAGCGCGCGGTTTTTGGGGCGAGATGTGGTTGAACTGAAAACTCGTTTTGGAAAAAACGAGCGTCTGCGAACTGACGGGAATACGCAGGGATTCGAGCACGGCGGGTAAATAGCCGAAGGTCTGGTCCCAGCGCAGTTTCGTTTCGCCGCGCTCGAGGCGCTGCTCAAGGCGCGCCACGGGATCGTCGAGCTTCTGCGAACGATAGTGAATCGGCGCATCCGCAAAAGGAAGATAGCCCTGGTTTTTCACGACGGCAGCGGAGGCAACGGCCACCAGCAGCGCAAAGGCGAATGGAACGCGGCGCTTCAAAACGTTATCCTTGTGCCGAGCTGCAGCATGCGCGGATTGTTGATCTGGCTGGTGATCAGGCCGAACTGGCTGTTAGTGAGCGTCGTGTTCGGAACGGCGAAATAGGGCGTATTGGTGGCGTTGAGCGCTTCGGCACGGAACTGCGCGCGAATGCGTTCCCGGATCGAGAATGTTTTGAAGATCGAGAGATCCCAGTTGAACAAACCCGGCCCGCGTGCGTCAATGAAGCGGCTGAGATTGCCGAAGGTGAAGGCCGGAGCTTCGGAGAAAGCCGCCGGATTGAGCCAGCCGTTGATGCGATCGTCGACAGAACCGTGCGTGACAGGCGAAATGCCGGTGGCGTTCGGCCGCTGATAACTCGCGCCGGTCACCGCGTTGTTGTTCGGTTGGGTGATTGAGAGCGGATAACCGGACTGGATCACGCCGAACGCATTCAGCGACCATCCGCCGACGGCGAGATCGAGCCAGCGATTACCGCCCAGAAAGCGTTTGTTGTAGCCGAATGGCAGCTCGTAGGTGATGGCGGAGGTAAAGCGATTCGGCACATCCTGCGTGGACAAACTCCACTCAGCGCCCAGATTGTACGCGTTCTGCGGACCCGAGGGCGATGTGATCTGGCTGGTGCCGGCGAGATTCAAACCAACGACATCGTCCGTGCTGCGCGACCAGGTGTACGAAGCGAGCAGGCTGAGTCCGTTAGCGAAGCGGCGCTCGCCGCGAATGTAGAACGAGTAGTAACGGCTCGCGGCGGAATCCGAATTCTGCAGAGTGACGGATGTGTACTGCGGAAACGGCGAGAGCAATTGCGCTTGGCTGATGGTGGGCGTTCCAACTGTGCCTACGCCGCCGCGTCCATAGAACGGATTGGCGACTTTGCGGCTCAGTGCCGGCCCCAGCGCGAAGTAAGCCGGATCCAGCTGATCGATATTCTGTCCGTTCTCGAGCAGATGCAGCGAATGCGAGCCGAGCGCGCCAACAGTTATCACGAATCCGGCTGGAATTTGCCGCTGCACTTCGAGCGAATACTGCTGCACGTAGCCGGAGGACTGTGTGGATGGCGAGAAGACCGTGATCGCCTGCCCGATGCCCGAGAGGCCGCCGAGCGTATTGCCGGTTGGCTGCAGCAGGCCGTTCGGATACGGATTGGAGAGCGTCGAGGCTGGCGTAAAGCCGCCGTCTGTGGAGGTGATGATGGACGTTGTCTGCGAGTAACCGATGGCGTTCTGGAAGTTGAAAAAGTTCGGCGCCCAGTAAATGCCGTAGCCTCCGCGGATGACGGTCTTGTCGTTCCAGTTGTAGGCAAATCCGAAGCGCGGCGCGGGCTTGATGCTGCGCGGATCGCCGGTCTGACTCGGATTGCCGTTCACGCCGGCATAGAGCACTTCGCCGCGAACCGGCTGCCCGTTTATCGCAAGATTCAGCGGGCTCGCTGCATTGGCATTGAAGCCGGTGATCAGTTTGTTGTCTTGCTCGCGGATGCCGGTTTCGTGTTCGAGGCGCAGGCCGAAATTAATCGTGAATTTTTGCGTGACGCGAAAATCGTCGTGCACGAAGCCGGCGTAGTAGCGCACGTAGTCGTCGAAGCTCGTGACGACGTTCATGCTGCCCGAGGTGGGATAGCCGAGTAGCAGTGTGGCGAGACTTGCGCCGGTGCCGGCGGTTGTGAACAAGGGATTTGCCTGCGTGAAGAGGGTTGAAAAGCCGAAGCTGCTGGGTCCGGCGAGGGGCGTGCCGAAGTCATGCAGGGTGCGGAAATCGAAACCCGCTTTCACCGTGTGCCTGCCTAAGAAGCGCGATGCAGTGACGTTGAAACTGCGCGAGTAGTAGACGTCCTGGTTGGCGCCGCCTCCACCGTAGCTGCTCAGATCCGACATCGTAATCGCCGGGAATGCCGGGTTCGGTGTTTCGGCGGCGAGCGATGCGGGCAGGCCGAGAGATGCCAGATTGAAACCGGCGCTCGCCTGCGTGCTGCGCGAATAGAAGCGATTGAATCCCCAGCGAACGGTTACGACCGTTGCTGCATCGGGCACGATGGTGGCGTTGGCCTGTGTGGCGTCGATCTTGCGATCGCAGCAGTAGTTCTGATTTGGCGTGGCGGGATTGGGAAAGATGTTTGAGGGCCCGTCGGTCTCGAATGTCTTCTGGTGAATGTAAGAACCCGATGCCCGCAGCCAGGAAGTGAACTCGTGATCGAGCTTCCAGGTGCTCTGGTCGCCGCGATTGGGGTAGCTGCCGGTGAACGAATAATTCGGGGCGCCGTAGTAAGGCGTCGGAAGATTCGGATCCGGATAATACGAAGCAATCGCCACGCCTACGGGGTTTAGGCGGGATGCCGGAATCCGATTCTGAACACCGCCGGCGCTGAAAGGCTGGCGCGTGCCGTTCGAGGCAGTCGTCAGCGGATCGTAGATGGTTTCAAGATTGCCGCTCTTGGTATAACTCTGCGAAAAATCGCCTTGCTTTTCGAGCGCAGTCGGCACGGAGAGCAAGTACGTGGCACCGTCACTCTGCCGGTAAGCTTCCGTTGTGATGAAGAAAAACGTTTTGCTGCGCCCGTTGTAGAGCTTCGGGACAACGACCGGGCCGCCGAGAGAAAACGCCCAGTCGCGAAACGGCTGATCGGCGACTGGCTGTCCCGCTCGATTGGCGAAGAAGTTGTTGGCGAGCCAGTCGGTTTGACGGATATGCCCGACAGCGCTCCCGTGCAGATCGTTGGTACCCGAACGCAGGAACATATTTAAGGTGCCGCCGCCGGTGCGGCCGACCTCGGCGTCGTAGGTGCTCGCCTGTACTTTCAGCTCCTGCACGGCTTCGGGCGACGGCACCAGTACCGCGCGATTGGTCGAGTCCGTGATCGAGATACCGTCGACGAGGTAGTTATTGGTGCGCACCGGACCGCCCGCAATCGAGACCTGCGAATTGGCGTTCTGGTCCTGCATGCGGCCGAACTTGGGATTGCCGACAAACACCACCGACTGCGCGAGTTTGCCGGTGAAGAACGGATTGCGTCCGAGCAGCGGAAGGTCGGTGATTTTTTTCGAATCGATCAGCTGGCCGGTGGAAGCATCGCCGGTCTGCAGCTCGGGCGCTTGTTCGGTGACGTTGACCTGCTGATTGACCTGCCCGATCTCGAGCGTCACATCAACCGTCACGCTGGCCTGCGTGGCCACACCAACACCAGCGCGCTCGAGCTTCTTGAAGCCCGCAGCTTCGGCCGTTATGGTGTAAGTCGCCGGAGTGACGGACGGAAAAACGTATTCGCCCGCGCCATCGGACAGCGTGCTGCGAACGATGTGCGTCGCTTCATCGGTGAGCGCGACGCGCGCGCCCTGAACGTTTGCGCCGCTCGCGTCCGCTACATGCCCGCGCAATACCCCTTGAAAGCTCTGGGCGCTCAACAGCCCCGAGAAAAGAACCAACCCCACTGCGATCCGCATTCACTCTCCAAAAGCATGTTTGGCTGAGCGACATGGCTTGCGTCTTCAGATCGCCTGGGTGCAACGGAGCCGGCTTAATCTCTGAATGTCTATAGAGTACAGGATGATTGCGGGATCGTCAAGCGGAATAGAACAGAAAGAGTAGCTTTCGCCCCGGGAGGGCGCTCTGGCGGAGCCTTACTCGGCGGCGAGAATCTTTTTGGCGCGTGCCCAGGACTCGTCGCGCGCTTTCGCATCGGCAGGCTTGGCGTCGGGGGCTTCGCCGGCGCGCATAAACCCGTGACCGGCCCCTTCGTAAACGACCGGATCGTATTTCTTGCCCAGCTGCTGCATGTCGGTTTTGGTCTGGGGGATGGTGGCGTCGATACGCGAGTCGTTGCCGGCGTAGAAGCCGTAAACGGGAGCCTTGATGCGCGCCATCGCGTCTTTGTCTGGTGGCGGGCCATAGAAGACGAGCGCGGCGGCGAGATCCGACCGGTTGGTGGCGAAGCGAAAGCTCTGGCCGCCACCCCAGCAGAAGCCCGCGACAAACAGTTTGCCATCGGCGGCAGGCAATTTCAGCGCGTAATCGGCAGCAGCATTCAGATCGGCGTTAATCTGGTCCGGTTTGAGATTGTGTATCGCTTCCATGGCCGCGCTCTGGTCGAAGCTGTTGGTGCGTCCGCCATTCGGACCCATGCCGGAGAGAAGGTCGGGCGCGATAGCGATGTAGCCGGCGGCGGCGAATTCATCCGCAGCCAGTTCGGCCCAGTCGGTTAAGCCGAAAATTTCGTGGATCACGAGCACAACCGGTGCTTTGCCTTTCACCTCGGGATAGGCGACGTATGCCTCGACGGATCGGCCGTCGTGTTTCACGGTGACGAACTCGCGATGGCGCGGCGATTGTTCGAGTTTTTGTTTAGCCCAGTCCTGCGCAAGGAGCGAAGTTGTGAGGAGTAGAAGCAGCGCGGCGTAACGAGTCATCACTCTGTTTTACACCGATTGCAGCGAGCCGGGTTTTATGAGGTGCGCGGAGATGCTTTCGTTCTCGGGCTCAGTGATGCTCGTGTTCGTCGACGAAGCGCAGCAGGGCTTCCGGCTTGACACGCACCTGTACAAACGTTGCGTCGTCGTTGTCGAGAGCGGTGATCAGCAGGTTGAGGTGCTTACCTTCGGTGCGTTCGTAGATGTTGGTGGCTTCGCCCTTCGAGGAGCGAATCCGAATCATGGGTTTCCAGCTGCCGCCGACGGTGGTGTCGGTAATGGCGCGGAAACGCATGCTGTCGAGATCGCCGCGTTCGAAGATGGCCAGGCGCATATCGGTAGTACCGGCGGGATGCCCGATCTGCACAACGAAGCGCGCAAAGCCTAAGAAGGGGACATGCACCTGCTGCGCGCCGCTTTCACGAGAAAACTCGCGCACCAGCCAATCGAAGTCGCTGGCGGGAAGAATGGCCGGCCAGAGCACGAGCGCACATAGCGAGAGGATATGGGTCCGCATTACTCATTCCTCCTCTTTCGAGCTTTTGCTTTCGCCGATTTTCGGAATACCCATGTGGCCGCCGAGTTCGCTCAATTCTTCGGGCTTGATGGGGCCGTTGATCATGACGATTGTCAGCTCGCGCGGCTCGGCGGCAATCACGACGAGCCCCTGGATTTGGTCGCCGGACTTGTGCAGAAAGATGCCCGCGTTCTCGCCCTTATTTGATTTCACGCCTACGATGCGCGTCCATTCGGGAGATTTCAGCTGTGCGCGGAGAGCATCGACATCGGAGATCGAATACTGGCCATCCTTATCGAACTGAAAACTGCGCACGTACACGCCTTTCAGCTTCGAGACGACCTTCTTGGCCTGTGCCTCGTCCTTGTCCTCGTTCGAGAGGAACTGGCTGGCCAGCTGGAGCATGGAAGCGTCGAGCGTGACATCGACGGTTTCGGTGGCGCGCTCGGCGAGCTTGTCGAAGCTCAGCGGGAATTTGACATCGTCGGCCGCGGCGCAGACAGATACGCCCAGCATGGCGGCGAGAATCGGACAGAGCAGAAATTTCATTGCAGAACGGCCTCTTGCTTTTCGATTTTTTTAACGTGCAGCTGCACGTCGCGGAGTTCGGTTCCGGCGATCCGGAGCGCGACCATGAGCTGTTTCTTAGCGGCTTCGCCTTTTTCCCGACGAATATGCTGGCGATAGCCAAAGGCGGCCGAGAACAGGACAACGATCAGCGCGGCCGCCGAAGCGAAACGCCACCACGAGAAGACGAAAGAAGCCGGTTTGCGGGCCGGAGCCGTCCGCGCCAGCACACGCTCGACGAAATCAGGCGAAGGCTCGCGGCGGGCGAGCGCTTTGCGCAGCTCGTTTTCAAAATCGTTCATGCCTGGTCTCCCTGCGCGCCATCGCGGCCATTCGGGGCAGGTTCGCCCAGTCGCTTCTCCGTCTTCTTTCGCAATAGTTCGAGTGCGCGGGCGAGCTGCGTTTTGACGGTGGCGGGTTTCATGTCGAGTGTGCGCGCAATTTCCTCGATGTCCATATCTTCCTGATAGCGCAAAATAACGATCATGCGCGCCTTTTCGGGCAGCGACGAGACGATGCGTTCCAGGTATGAGCTCAGGAACGTGTCGTGAACGCGTTCGAGGGTCGACGGCTCAGCTGTCTCATCGAGGCTTGTCTCGGCTCTGCGCTTCGAACGCCGGGCGGCGTCGATGGCGCGATGGCTGGCGGTACGGCGGAGCCAGTGCGTAACATGTGCGGGCGACTTCATGGCGTGCCAGTTACGATGGAGCTGAAGAAAGACTTCCTGAGCCAGCTCTTCGGCGGCGGTACGATCGCGCAGGAAATGCCAGCCAATGCTGTAGACCATGGCTTTATTGGCTTCGATCACGTCGGCAAAGGCAGGCAGCGGAAGGGCGGGATCGGCCGTGAGGTACGCGTCGAAGCTCGCCAGCAATTCGCCTCTGATCTCCTTTCCTATGCTGATTACGAGGAAAGCGGCTGGCGAGATTCACAAATATTGAACGAATGAAGCAATATACGGGTCGGGTGGAGTATGCGCATGAACGGCGCATGCGAACGCGCAATAAATTCTGGTACCGGGTGGCCCATTGGCCGATCTGGATCTGGGTGTTTTTTCTAGCTCCCGGGCCATTGACGTTTCAATTGTTTGCCCATGGGCCGAGCGGCGCGAACCTGCTCTGGCTCATCGCCGTTCTGTTCGGTACGGGTGTAGCCGCGCTGTTCGGGCAACTGCCGGGAGTGGAAGCGGCGCCTTACATTCTGCGTTTTTGCGAGGATAAGCCGAATCCGCTCTACCGGCGCATTTGCTATACCTTCGCCTGGAACGCGCTGCTGAACTTCGCGCTCTTGAATCTGATCGGATTGCTGGTGGCGGTTGCGACGAGGCGATGGCGGCTGCGCCAGATTTACCAGTACGGCTATTTCCCGTTGCTGGTGTTGATTGTGGGGCTCGGGGTGGCAGGCGTGCTGCCCCGTGTGCGGCGCTCGACGGCCGGCGAAGGAACCGAGCGGCGCTATTTCTACGGCACAGTCTGGGCGGTCACGGCGGCGCAAACCGTGCTGCTGATTTTCTGGAAAGCGCTGCCCGAGACGCATGCGGCGGACCTGTTGAAGCTTTTTGTATTCGTGGCAGTGCTTGCGGGCGTGGGATTCGCGGCCAGCCGAGGAGCGCTGCCTCGGACGCGGCCGATCCTGCCCGGTGAGCTGATGGTCGCCGATTGATCCTGGTTTGCGCATGGTGCCTCGGCGCCGCGATTGCCGCTGTCCTGGCATACCAGTTTTTCGGCGCTGCAATAGACCGCCGTCGCTATAAGCCGCGTGGCCGCCTTGTTCCGGTAAACGGACGGAAACTGCATCTGTTTGAGCAAGGCGAAGGAGCGCCGGCGGTGGTGCTCGAAGCCGGGCTGGCCGCAAGTTCGCTGAGCTGGGCGTATGTACAGCCTCGGATTGCGCAGTTCACGCGCACGGTGAGCTACGATCGCGCGGGTCTGGGGTGGAGCGAAGCGGGTGGCCGGCGAAATCTGGACGAGATCGCGAATGAGTTGCACCAGTTGCTCGTCGAGGCGCGGGTCGCGGGACCTTTGGTGCTTGTCGGGCATTCGTTTGGAGCGTTGATCGTGCGGTCGTTTGCGTATCGTTATCCGAATGCCACGGCAGGCCTGGTGCTGGTGGATCCGGTCTCGATCAAGGCATGGGCGCACTGCTCGGAAGCGGATCGAAAACGCCTCGCGCTCGGTGCAAAACTCTCGCGGCGAGGCGCGCGGCTCGCCCGGCTCGGGGTCGTGCGCTTCGCAGTGGCGGCAGCACGTTTGCCGAGTAAACGAATCACGGCGGGGATTGCGCGCGCCAGTGCCGGCAACGCTACGTCGATGCTGGGACGGCTGGTCGGCGAGATACAAAAGCTGCCGGCAGAGCTTGTGCCTGTTGTGCGCGCGCAGTGGTGCCTGCCGAAACCGTTTCACGCGATGGCCGAGTATCTGGAATGTCTTCCCGATGCGGCTCTGGCTGCTTCGCAAATCGGGATCCCGGCCGAGTTGCCGGTTACCATTCTTTCCGCGGCGAATGCGACCAGCGAAGAGCTTGCCGAGCGCGAAGAATGGATCGCAGGCCGCCGGAATGGACGGCACATTCAGATTCCGGATACGGGCCACTGGCTGCATCTGGAGCGGCCGGATGTGGTTGCGGAGGCGGTGCGCGAGATCGTGGGAGGGATCCGCTCAATGCGTCATGGCGTAAACGACGTAATTGATCCCGATGCGAAATCCTAGCGCGGAGTACTGCTCGGGATAGAGAGGATTGTCGGCATGTTCCCAGGAGTCGCCGAGATCCATGTTGTGACAGATCGCGACGACCAGGCGGCCGTGCTCGTCGTAGATACCGCGCCACCGCGCCTGATAACCATCCTTTTCAAATGTTCGCCCGCTATACACAAACTGCTCGCCGGGAACCTGGTAGCGATGATCGAGATCGTAGACGGTGTGGAAGATCGGATCGCTGTCGGGGATGTCGACAATCGGGCGGTCGGGAAAGACCTTCTTCATGCTAGCCGCGAACGTCTCCCATTCCCAGGTGCCGTGAAAATCGTCGCACATGAAGAAACCGCCGCGATCGATGAAATCGCGCAGCTTGGCGGCTTGCAAGTCGGTGAGGTCCCAATGACCGACTTCGACGCCGTAGAGCCAGGGCCAGTTGTAGATATCGTCGGCGTCTTCGGCAGCGACGGGTTCTTCGACTGAGCGCGCGTCGATGCGAGTGAGACGCCGTACCGCTGCGGAAAGGTGGCGGTCCGAGCGCGGATAGTCGATGGTCCAGTTGTTGCGGCGGCCGTACGGAGTGGGGACGGCGCGATACATGAAACGCGCAAACACCCATTCGCCAGGAACGTTGAAATCGGGTGGAAGCGGGAAGTCCTCGTATTCCCAGCCGCGGTACTGACGAAAGGTCCCGGGCTGCTGCGCCTTGCGGTTGGTGCGTGCACCGATATTGGGGGCACTGTTCGGAAGCAGATCGCCATCAGGCGGAGGCAGCGTGGCAGCGAAAAGCCCCAAGCCGAGAGCGGCCGCAGCGGCACCGGAGACAACCGGAAACGAGGTGCGCATCGAGGCGGGCTTCCATTCCCAACTGTATCGCAGAGCTGTCGGGTACGATCTTAGCTTGACAAACGTGCGTCGATCGATCGTATTGCTTGCCGTTACGGTTCTATGTATGGCGCAGGTGGCGGCGCGTCCGCGCGTGGCGCTGGTGCTCGAAGGAGGCGGCGCTCTCGGTTTCGCGCATATTGGCGTTCTCGAATATCTGGAGCAACACCATATTCCCGTTGATTTCGTTGCGGGAACGAGCATGGGCGGACTGATCGGGGGTCTGTACGCAATCGGGAAGTCTCCGGCTGAAATTCGCGGGCTTACCGAAGAGATTGACTGGGACGAAGTGCTCAGCGGCCGCACCGCATTTCAGGATCTGAACTTTCGGCGCAAAGAAGACCGGATTGCTTTCCAGAATGCGCTCGAACTGGGAACAAAGGGCAAGCGGCTGAACTTTCCGGCTGGGCTGAATTCCGGGCACCAGACCGGACTCATCATCGACCGCGCCACGATCGCCTATCCCGACAATCTGAACTTCGACGATCTTCCAATTCCGTTTCGATGCGTAGCGACCGATGTTACTGCCGGGCGGGAGAAAGTATTCGACCGCGGTTCAATCGCACGAGCCTTGCGGGCCACCATGGCGATTCCGGGCGTCTTTTCGCCGGTTGTTATCGACGGACACGCCTTTTCCGATGGCGGGGCAGTGGACAACCTTCCGGTGGATGTCGCCAAACGTGCCGGAGTAGATATTGTCATCGCCGTCTTTCTGGATCCCGGTCCGGTGAACCCGAATACTTACGATTCCATGTTTTCGATAGCCGCGCGCAATATCAGCATTATGGTCTCGGCAAACGAGCTGCGTAATATGACGGCTGCCGATATTCTGCTGCGCGCCGACTTACACGGGTTTACCAGCGCTTCGTTTAAAGCCGGAGCGCAGATTATTCCAAGAGGTTACGCTGCGGCCGAACAGAAACAGAAAATGCTAGACAGTATTTCGGTGAACGATGGCGAGTGGAGTAACTACCTCGCCGAGAGGGAGAAGAAAACGCGCCATGACGTTCCCGCCCCGCAGTTTGTGGAAGTACAAGGAACGAAACCTGACTACAACCAGGCACTCAAGCAAAGCCTGGATCGTTTTATCGGCAAACCGGCTCATTTACCCGCGGTCGAGCGAACACTGACCGCGTTTACCGGTAGGGGTGTGATGAGCAGCGTCGGTTACACGATGGTGGAACGAAATGGTCAAAGCGGGCTTGAAGCGAAGACCTATGAAAAAACGTACGGGCCCCCGCTGGTCAATCTGGGCCTGACGATTGATGGCACTGACCCGGATACGGTGCTGTTTGGCATGATGGCGCGCCTAACGTTTCTGGACTTGGGAGGATATCGCTCGGAGTGGCGAAACGACGCTTTCTTCGGGAGTACTTACGGAGTTCGGAGCGAATATTACAGGCCACTTACTCGAAAAAGTAAGTGGTTTTTCGCACCGCGATTATACGCTGTAAGTTCTCCGTTTTACGAGTACAGCGGGAAAAACCGGACCGGACAATACCGGCTGGAACAGGATGGCTTTGGTGCGGACATCGGCTATGCCATGGGGCCGAGATCGGAGCTGCGAATAGGAGAAGATTACCTCTGGTTCAAATCCATTGCGAAGGTTACGCCGGATCTGCTTCCGAATAGCAGTGAACGTCAGGAGATCTCAGCACTAACCTATCGATTCTACGGGGCGGATAATGTACAGGTTCCGCGTACGGGATTCAACCTGGAAGCATCCTTCAGCAACTTGCAACCGAGTGATCTTTTTCCCTCTTTTCGACAGGCACAGTTTCGCGCGAGCTACTTCGTCCCTGTGAGTAAGCCTGCGTCAATATTTTGGACGGCTTCCGGCGGCTCCAGCTTCGGCGCTGATGTAAACGATATTGGCTTCCGCGCCTTCACGCTGGGCGGTCCGTTCCGGCTCGGCGCCTTCGGCCAGAATCAACTGGTGGGCGACGGCTATCTGCTTGTGCAGACTGGTTACGAACGTAAATTGATATCCTTCAGTCCGCTCATCGGCGAGGGCTTGTACGCGATTGGTTTGGTCGAAGCGGCGCGGTTACACGGCGCGATTACGAGCGGTCCCGGAGTACCCTTCGACGGATCGGCGGTGCTCGCGGCTCGTACCATGCTGGGCCCGGTATTCATCGGAGTTAGTGCCGGAAATGGCGACAATCGCCGGTGGTGGTTTGGATTGGGCAGGATTTTTTAGTGAATTGCTAACTTCGTTTTACTTCGCTCGTTAGCCGGCTGGCGAGCGGCTGCGTCTGGCCCGCGTACTTGTTGCCTGATTTTTTGTAGTAGGGCACGGATACCGGCGAGGAGAGTTGTTCGAACGTGAACGAACAGATGCGCATGCCCGGATAGAGTGCGACGGGCATGATCCCGAGGTTGCTGAGTTCGAGCGTCGCTTTGCCGCGCCAGCCCGGATCGAAGAGTCCGGCGGTGCCGTGAACGATGATGCCCATCCGGCCCAGACTCGAGCGCCCTTCCAGGCGGCCGAGCACGTCGTCATCAAGTTCGAGACTCTCTTCCGTAATGGCGAGTGCGAATTCGCGCGGTTGCAGGATAAAGGGCTCGCCTTCTTTGACGTGAATCGTCCGCATGATGTCCTGGATGGCGCCTTTTTCGCGCACATCGATGAAGGCATGCCGGCTGTGCTCGAAAACGCTGAACTCCGAGCCGAGCCGGAAGTCAACAGAGCAACTGCCGAACTGCTCAGCCGGCAGCGATGGCGAGATGCGAATCTTGCCCAGGTCGAGGTAGCGGCGAATATCGACGTCGGAGAGGACCATACAGTCTGCGAACCGCCATCGTAGCATCGCCGGATGTTATATTTGATTCGAAGCACGCAGAGAGCGGCCGGCTCATGCGCGTGGAAACGAATAACCGGGGGCGGCTAGCTCAGCTGGGAGAGCACCACGTTCGCAACGTGGGGGTCGTGGGTTCGAATCCCATGCCGTCCACCA
>JAJPHN010000050.1 GCA_021325235.1 Terriglobia bacterium
CGCCGCACCTGGCGTCACGCTCGCCGGAACGTTCACCAAGCCGCCTGCGAGCGGCCCGTTTGCCGCCGTGCTGCTCATCACCGGCGCCGGCCCGCAAGATCGCGACGAAACTATCTCCGGCCGCAAGCCGTTCCGCGCGTTGGCCGATTCCCTTACCCGCCGCGGCATCGCCGTGCTGCGCGTGGATGACCGCGGCACCGGCGAATCGACCGGCGATTTCGATACCGCCACCACGCTCGACTTCGCTTCCGATGCCGCCGCCGGCGTGCGCTATCTGCTCTCTCGCGACGATGTCGATTCCAAGCACGTCGGCCTCATCGGTCACGGCGAAGGAGCCATGGTCGCCGCTATGGTTGCCGCCAAACGGCCGCAAATCTCGTTTATTGTGCTGCTCGCCGCTACCGCCGTGCCGGGCGAAGACGTGTTGCTCGCGCAAACCTATCAAGCCGAGGCCGCCGCCGGCATTCCCGACCAGCAGCTCTACGCCGACGAGCGCATCGGCACGCTGCTCTATGACATGGTGCGGGCCGGTAAATCCGAAGTCGAGTTGCGAGAAGCGCTCTACCGGATCAGCGAACGCTACAAGCCTTACATCGAGCGCTGGCAGCGGCAGCTCCATCATCTCGAAACACCGTGGCTGCGCTTCTTCCTGTCCTACGACCCCGCCCTGGCCCTTGAAAAGGTGAAATGCCCGGTGCTGGCGCTCGACGGCTCAGAGGATACCGACGTCGTGCCGGAACAAAACGTGCCCGCGATGAAAGCTGCTCTCAAGCGGGCGCATAATCGCGACGTCACGATTCGCGTGCTGCCCGATCTGAATTATCTGTTCGAAACCGCCCAGACTGTGCCCGGCAAAGAGTCCTTCTCGCCGGAGGCGCTTGACCTGATCGGCGCCTGGGTCACGAAACACACCCAGTAAGCGCCCTCTATTCGACGATCCGCGCCGTCTTCACGTAATCCAGCTTCGGGTAGTGCTCTTCGAGGTAGGCATTGCCAATGTCCGCGATGGCGGCCTGATTCGGTCCCGCCCCGTTCGGCGGGCCGTCGCCGTATTCCATGTACACGCTCGCAATCTTGTCCATGCCTTGAATGACTTCGCCAAACGGCGTGAAACCCTGCGCATCCAACGCCGCGCTGTTGTCCCCCAGATTTACGAACACCTGCGTGGTGCGCGAGTTTGGCCCCGCCATCGCGAACACCACGGTGCCGGTTTTGTTGCTGACCTTCGGAGGGTCGTCGCGAATCGCAATCTCGCGCCAGGTTTTGTTCTTGTCCGCGTCGCCATTGATTCCCCACTGCACCACGAATCCGGGCAGGCAGCGAAAGAACCGGTTGCCGTCGTAGAAGTGCATCTTCGTCAACTCATAAAAATGATCCGCTCCGAGCGGCGACCAGTCGCGATGCACCAGAATCATCACATCGCCTTTGCTGGTCTGCATCCGGACCTTGTATTGTGCCGGTCCTGTCTCCATCTGCGCGGGTTTCTTTCCGCCGCATCCGGCAAGAATAGCGGCCATTGCCGCAGCCGCGAGCACAACATGCCGTCTCACTTGGCGTCTCTCCAGTTCGGGCCGCTCCCCACATCCACCACCAGGGGAACTTTCAACTCGTACACCTGTTCCATCTGTGTTTTGACCAGTTCTTGCAATTGCTCGCTCTCCTCGGGCGGCGCTTCGAATACCAATTCGTCGTGAACCTGCAGCAGCATGCGCGAGCGCATCTTCCCTTCCTGCAACAATCGCGCGAGCCGGATCATCGCCAGTTTAATCAGGTCCGCCGCCGTCCCTTGCAGCGGCGTATTCACCGCCGTACGCTCCGCAAACGACCGCGCCGCCGGGTTGCGGCTGTGCATATCGGGAATCGGCCGCTTGCGGCCCAACAGGGTCCTCGCCACGCCCGACTTGCGTACGTCCGCAATGGTCCGGTCGATGAACTCGCGCACTCCGGCGTAGCGCTCGAAGTAGCGCCGTATGTACAATTCCGCTTCCTTGCGGTCAATACAGAGCTGCTGTGCCAGCCCGAACGGCGTCTGCCCGTACACGATGCCGAAATTAACGGCCTTCGCCGAGCGCCGCATCTCCGGTGACACCATCATCGGGCTCACCTTGAACACTTCCGCTGCCGTGCGCGTGTGAATGTCCTCATTCCTGGTGAACGAATCTACCAGCACCGGGTCGCTCGACATGTGGGCCAACAGCCGCAGCTCAATTTGCGAGTAATCGGCCACCACCAGTTCCCACCCGCTCTCCGGGATAAACGCCGCACGAATCTCCCGCCCTTCTTCGGTGCGAATCGGAATATTTTGCAGATTCGGATTCGAGGACGACAGCCGGCCCGTCGCCGCTCCGGTCTGGTTGAACGTCGTATGCACGCGTCCCGTTTGCGCGCGAATCAATTGCGGCAGCGCATCGATATAAGTGCCCTTCAGCTTCGTGAGCTGGCGGTAATCGAGCACCAGTTGCGCCACGGGAAACGCCGGCGCCAGGCTCTCCAGCACGTCAGCCGCCGTCGAAACGACTTTGCCTTTGCCGTATTTCACCGGCGTCGGCAGCGCCATTTCCTCGAACAGCACCTTACCCAACTGCTGCGGCGAGTTGATGTTGAACGGATGACCGGCTGCATCGTAAACCTTTTGGGCAATCTTCTCGATGCGCTCCGTCAGCCGCGTTGAGAGCGCCGCCAGCGCGTCAGTGTCGATGCGAATGCCAGTGGTTTCCATCTGCGCCAGTACAGGTATCAGCGGCAAATCGATGTGGCGATACACGCCTAGCAGTTGCTGCTGTTCTACCTGCGGCCGCAGCATCCCGGCAATCGCCAGTGTCGCCTCCGCCTGCTGCTCGGCTGCCGCATTCAGCTTGCGATCCAGGAATCGTTCGGCGAGCACTTCCGGCGAGCACGCCCCCGGATCGGCACACAACAGAAACGCATACAGCATCGCATCGTCTTCTAGATGCGCCGGCTTGATCCCCAGCCCGGCGAGTCCAATCGCCAGCGCCTTCACGTCATGCGCAATCTTCGGTATGCTCTCCGATTCCAACATCGGCCGCACCGCATCCATCAGCGACAGCGGCGCCGCGCGCCCTTCGTCAATCCGATAAGACAACCCCACAAACGCGTTCGTGAGATCGAGCGCTATGGCAACCGGCGCGTCCGCGGGTCGCTTGTCCAGCCACTCTTCGACAGCCGCCGCGTCGGCCAGCGTTCCGTAATCCCGCGTCGAACTGTCGTCCTCCGGCGGCAAATCCTTCATCAAGCTGAAGAATTCCAGCTCCTTGTACAGCACCTTCAGCGCCACGTTGCTCGGCGCTTGCGCCCCCAGCTCGTCCAGGTTCCACACTACCGGCACGTTCGTCTGGATGGTTGCCAGTTTCTTGCTCAACAAGATCTGATCGCGGTTGTTCAGCAGGCTTTCGCGATACGTTTTGCGCTCCACTTCCGCCGCATGCTCGAGCGCGCCCTCTACCGACCCGTATCGCAAGATCAAGTCCCGCGCGCCCTTGTCCCCAATGCCTGGCGCGCCCGGTATGTTATCGATCGAATCGCCCTTCAGCGCCAGCAGGTCCGCCACCTGTGACGGCTTCACGCCCAGAAACTGCTCTACTTTCGCCGCGTCGTACCATTCATCGTCCTTCATCGGATTCAGCATGAAAACGCGATTGTTCACAAGCTGCAGCATGTCCTTGTCGCTCGAAACAATCACTACTTCGCAGGCCTTCGATTGCTCGCGGCACGCAATCGCGCCGATCACGTCATCGGCTTCATAACCGGGAAACTCGAGCACCGGAATATGCATCGCCTCGAGGATTCGCCGAATGTACGGAATCTGCTCGCCCAAGTCCGGCGGCATCTCCGTTCGGTTTGCTTTATACTCCGCAAAGCTCTCGGAGCGGAAGGTGGGCTCGCTGCTCTCAAAGATGGCCGCGATATATTCCGGCTTGAAGCTCGCCATCAACTTCCGCAGCATGTTGTGGAAGATAAAAATGGCTTCCGTCGCAAGGCCGGTGGTGGTGCGCATGGGCGGAGCGCCGCTGCGCGCGCGGGCGTGGTACGCGCGGAAGATGAATCCAAAGCTGTCAATCAGAAACAGTCGCGGAACTGGCAATATATATCAGGATAGAAGGCCGTGAATTTCCGATATCCCATTTTTCTCGATCTCACTGGAAAGAAATGCCTGGCGGTCGGCGATCATCCCGAGATGGCTGCCAAGGTCCAGGGGCTGCGCGATGCCGGCGCCCGCGTGGAATGGAAGCAGCGGGAGTTCCATCCCGACGATCTTGCCGGCTGTTTCGTAGTCCTCACGAGCCTTCCCGATAATTCGGAAGTCTTTGCGGCTTGCGAGCAGCGCAACATTCTCTGCAACGCCGTGGACGACCCCGAGCACTGCCGTTTCAGCTTCGGGTCTATCCACCGCCAGGGCGATCTCGCAATTGCCATCTCCACAAATGGCTCTGCACCGGCGCTCGCCGTGCGCCTCAAACAGCGACTGCAATCCCAGATCGGCCCGGAATACGGTACTCTTCTCACAATGTTGAAGGACGTGCGAGAGGAGATTCAATCCCGTATTGCGGATTTCGACGCCCGGCGCGATCTCTGGTACCGCATTGTCGATTCAGACGTGCTCGACCAACTGCGCAGCGGCGAGGAAGACGCGGCCGGCCGCTCGCTTCATCGAATGATTGACGAAGCCGCTAACAACATTTCGCATTCTGGTACTTCCGGCGAAGACGCCGATCGATAAACAGCGTCCACTCCGCCGCCGAGTGTGGACGCCCGACGCGTTTTAAATGCCGCTGATAGCCGCCTTCATCGGACAACTCGCGTGCCAGCTCGACGATATACCGCAAAATGCTCCGCGCCAGCTTCATACGCTCTCCGCCTCTAATTGCGATGCGATAAATGGCGCTTCGGAGCTGACGGCTGCTCGCGTGCCTCGCAGCAGCCCGTACCAGAGCCGCAGCGAATCGATTGCCACGATCGAGACCAGCAACAGAAACACCGCGCACACCACCGCGTCCAAGCGTTCATTGAAGATCACTGCGCGCGTCTCGGCAATCTTTCCGGCCGCAATCTTTCCCGCCGCAAGTGCCTTTTCGAGCGCCGTCGCATGCGCCAGAAATCCGATGCGTGGCTCGTCGGAAAAAATCTTTTCGAGACCTGCCGTAAATGTCACCGTCACCAGCCATGCCAGCGGCGCAACCGTGATCCAGGCGTAGCGCGCGCGGTGCATCTTCAACAGCACCGTAGTCGCCACGCACAGTGCAATCGCGCTCAGCAGTTGATTCGAGATGCCGAACAGCGGCCACAGCGAATTGATGCCGCCCAGCGGATCGATGACGCCTTGATATAGGAAGTAACCCCATGCCGCCACCACCACCGCGCTGGCCGCAAACACGCCCGGCCACCACCCGGTTCTGCCAAGCGGCCTGTGCACATGGCCCAGCAGGTCCTGCAGCATAAAGCGGCCCACGCGCGTACCCGCATCGAGCACGGTAAGGATAAACAGCGCCTCGAACATGATGGCGAAGTGATACCAGAAACTCAGCAATCCGTCGCCGAAACCGGTCCAGCGCAGCACGCCTCCGAAGATCTGGGCCATGCCGAGCGCCAGGGAGGGCGCGCCGCCCGTGCGAGCGAACAGCGTCTTTTCACCCACGCTGTGCGCCAGTTGCGCCATTGTCGCGGCGCTCACCGGAAATCCCCAACTGCTGATGGTCGCCGCCGCCGCTTGCGCTCCTGCGCCCACAACTCCCGCCGGCGAGTTGACGGCGAAATAGACGCCCGGCGCGAGCGAGGCGGCCGCCACCAGCGCCATTGTGGCTACGAAACCCTCGAGCAGCATCGCTCCATATCCCACCGGCCACGCGTGCCATTCCTTGGCGATCATCTTCGGCGTCGTGCCGGAGGAGATCAGCGCGTGAAATCCGGAAATTGCGCCGCAGGCAATGGTGATGAAACAGAACGGAAACACCTTGCCCGCGAATATCGGCCCCGTTCCGTTCGTGAACTGCGTCAACGGAGGCAGTGCCAATTGCGGATGCGTGAACAGAATTCCAATTGCCAGCGCGAACACCACCCCGAGCTTCACGAACGTGCTCAGGTAATCGCGCGGCGCCAGCAGCAGCCACACCGGCAGCACGCTCGCGAGGAACCCATATACGACCAGCGCGAACGCCAGCGCCACGCCGCCCCAGGTGAACCAGGCCGCCCAGGTGGGAGCAGCCGCTACCGCTCTGCCGCCGAAAATGCTTGCCAGCACCAGCACGAACCCCAGCGCCGAGCATTCCAGCACTCTTCCCGGCCTCACATACCGCAGATACAGGCCCATCAGCAAAGCGATAGGAATCGTCATCGCGATCGTGAACGTGCCCCATGGGCTGCCCTTCAACGCGTTCACCACGACAAGGCCCACTACCGCGAGCAGCACGATCATGATCAGCAGCACCGTGATCAACGACACGAATCCGCCGACTCTGCCGATCTCTTCCCGCGCCATCTGACCCAGCGTCTTGCCGTCGCGGCGCATCGAGCAGAATAAGATGACGAAATCCTGCACCGCTCCGCCCAGCACGGCTCCGAACAGAATCCACAGCGCACCGGGCAGATAGCCGAACTGCGCTGCGAGCGTAGGCCCCACCAGCGGACCTGGCCCAGCGATCGCCGCGAAATGATGCCCCAGCAAAATCCATTTGTTGGTGGGCTCGAAGTCGTGGCCGTCGCGGAAGCGCTCCGCGGGCGTGGCGCGCCCGTCATCGAGCGCCATTACTCTCGCCGCAATGAACTTCGCGTAGAAGCGGAAGCCGATCAGGAACGTCGAAGCGGCCGCGGCCACCAGCCACAAGCTGTTCACCGGTTCGCCGCGCTTGGCTGCAACCACGCCCACGCACGTCGCCGCCAGCACGGAAACCAGCGCCCAGAGAAGCGTGTAAAGATGCCGGCGCATCGCAGAGTTACATTCGGGCAAGCGCGGACAGAAGCACGGCCAGCAGCCAAACGCCAAGCGCGCCGACCCCGAGCGTCACCACCGCTTTGCTCATGGTCGATTCCGCGCGGTCTTCCAGGCGAATGCCCACCACTGGCGCGGGTCCAGCCGCTCTCGCCGCTTCTTGCGCCGCGGTTTCGGCCTTCTTGCTTCCGTGCGGCATCTCGATCACGCGCTTCACTCGCGCTTCGAGCGCCCCGCAGCGAAATTCCAATTCCTTCTTCAACTCCACAATCGGAAGCCCTGCGCCGCCGCCCGAAACGCCGCCTACGTATTGCCGCGGAATCCAGACTTCGCAACCGGTCCGTGCGTTCACTACTTGCACCTCGGACCACGAACCCGTGCCTAACAGCCATTCGTTCGGATCGGCGTTCCTGACTGGAGGGTAGAACGCGAACCTGCGTCGTCCTACATAGTCGAGCGGCGAGGGTACCAGCGGCGCTGACATTTCGTCTCAGTGTACTCCGAACGGACCCAGCGCGGCTTGGGGGGCGCCGGAAGTTTACCGTCCCCGGGCAGCTTGTTTTGCAGTGTCGATCGGCGTCGGTGTCGGCGCTGTTGCTTCCGGGCCTGCAGACTTCGTCAGCCCCAGCGTCTTGCGCAGCTCCGAATCGACATTGGTGCGGATATCCGGGTTGTCTTTCAAGAATTGCCGCGCGTTCTCCCGGCCCTGGCCGATGCGCTCGCCCTTGTAGCTGTACCAGGAGCCGCTTTTTTCGATAACGTTATGCGCCGCGCCCAGATCCAGCAGGTCGCCTTCGCGCGAAATGCCTTCACCATAGATGATGTCGAACTCGGCCTCGCGGAACGGCGGCGCCACTTTGTTCTTCACTACCTTCACCTTGGTCCGGTTGCCGGTGATGGTTTCGCCATCCTTGATGGACGCCACGCGCCGGATGTCCACGCGAATAGAAGAGTAGAACTTCAGCGCCCGCCCGCCGGTCGTGGTCTCCGGGTTGCCGAACATAACGCCGATCTTTTCGCGAATCTGGTTGATGAAGATCAGACAGGTATTCGATTTCGCCACGATGCCGGTCAGTTTGCGCATGGCCTGCGACATGAGACGCGCGTGCACGCCCATGTGCGAGTCGCCCATTTCGCCGTCGAGCTCGGCTTTGGGGACCAGGGCCGCCACCGAATCCACCACCAGCGCATCAATCGATCCCGAACTGATCAGCGCGCTGGTAATCTCCAATGCCTGCTCGGCAAAGTCGGGTTGCGAGACGAGCAGATTGTCTACGTCCACGCCCAGCAGTCGCGCGTAAATGGGGTCGAGCGCATGTTCCACATCGATAAACGCAGCCATGCCGCCTTGCTTCTGCGCTTCGGCGACCACCTGCAGCGCAATGGTTGTCTTGCCCGACGATTCAGGGCCGAAAATTTCGCAGATTCGCCCGCGCGGGAACCCGCCCACGCCTAGCGCATAATCGACCGAAATAGATCCCGTCGAGATGGCGGAAACCGGAACAATGGCTTCCTTGCCCCCCAGGCGCAGAATCGATCCCTTGCCGAACTGCTTTTCAATTTGCCCGAGCGTCAGGGCCAGCGTGCGGTTGCGTTCTTTTTCGTCCATGAATTCCTTCCTGCCCGGGGGAGTAAAGTACAAGTATACAGCTAAACAAAAGTCTACAAACTTGTTTTACGTGGGCATTAGGAAGACATCGCCGCCTTGCGCGCATAGTAGCCTTTGCGCGCCCGGACGATCAGATCTTTGCGCCCCTTCACGCGGATCTCGACCGAATGGTATTGGCCGTCGGTCTTCAACGGGTCGGGCCGGTAAAACAGGTTATATTGGTGCCGCAGCTCATTCGCGATATTTTCAAACGACTGGTTCAGGTCTTTCGCCTGGAACGGGAAGAACGCGACCCCGCCGGTCTGCTCGGCGAAATAGCGCATCACTTTGTCGCCATCGGTCTCAATATGAGTAATGTTGGTTGAGATCGTATAGATCACCGTATCCGCGCGCTGCGCCATCTCGAGCGCCTGTTCGCGGCTGTAGCGGCTCTCGTTATCTTCTCCATCGCTCAGAATGACCATGGCGCGCCGGAACTTGTACATCGGCTGGTCGCGCATCAGCTTGTCTTTGCACGCCAGATAGATGGCATCATAGAGTGCCGTTCCGCCGCCGGGCCGCAGTTCCCGCACCCCGTTCTCCAGCTTATTGGTATCGTTCGTCAGGTCCGTAATGATTTCTGCCGCCGTGTCGAAGCTCACCAGCGTGGCCTTGTCCTGCTCGCGCATGACGCTGTTGATGAAGTTCGTCGCGGCCTCTTGCTGGAACCGGAAGCGGTCGCGAATGCTGTTGCTGGTATCGATCAGGATCGCCAGCCGCAGCGGGAGGTCGGTTTCCGACGTGAACTCCATGATCTCCTGTCGCTTCTTGCTCTCGAAAACTTGAAAGTCGTTGCGGGTCAGGTCGGTGACAAAGCGGCCTTTCTTGTCGGTGACCGTGAACAGCATGTTCACACGGGTAACTTCGGCCACGATGGGCGCCGAATCGGGGCTCTCAGCGGGTTGGCTCTGCTGCGCGCGAAGAGCAAAGGAGGCGGCCGCGATGCCGGCCAGCGCCGCGATGGACACTGCTACATACTTCATGGAGGTCACTCTAATTCTATCCGCGTTTCGTGCGCAGCGCTTGTAGAAATGCAGCAAGCTCCGGGGGCAGGGGGCTCTCGGCGGCGATCCACTCCTCCGTAGAGGGCGACCGGAAGCGCAGCCGGTATGCGTGGAGAAAAAAGCGGCCGGGAAGCGGCAGCTCCGGGGTGAGCGGCGGCGCTCCATACAGCCGATCGCCCACAACCGGGTGGCCGATGCTCGCCAGATGCACCCGGATCTGGTGCGTGCGGCCGGTGCCGAGGCGCACTTCCAGATAGCTGAATTTGTCGAACTGCTCGAGCAATCGATATTCGGTCAGGGCTGCGCGGCCGGTCGCGAGCCGCGCCGTCATCCGGACCCGCCGCACCGGATCGCGCGCGATGGGGCTGTCGATGCGGCCGGCCGGTTTGTTCATCCGGCCATGCACCAGCGCCAGGTAGATCTTTTCGACTTCCCGGTCGTGAAACTGCGCCGCCAGCGATTGGTGCGCGCGATCGGTTCGGGCGACCACCAGCACGCCGCTCGTCTCGCGATCCAGCCGATGAACGATGCCCGGCCGCAAGTCGCCATTTATGCTCGACAACGTGCCGAAATGATGCAGCAGCGCGTTGACCAGCGTGCCGCGCCCGTGCCCCGCCCCGGCATGCACCACCATGCCGGCAGACTTGTCCACTACGATCACATCGGCATCTTCGTATAGGATCCTTAGCGGCAACTCCTCCGGCTCCGCCGCCAGCGGCTGCAAATCCGCCGGCGTCACCGAAATGCTTTCCCCGCCCCGCAATATATAGGATGCGCGCGTCGCCTCGCCATCCACCAGCACCCGGTCGGCTTTGATCCAGCTTTGCAGGCGCGAGCGGCTGAATTCGGGCAGCGCGCCGTGCAGAAACGCATCCAGGCGCTTGCCGGAGTCGCCGGGCCCGGGCCTGAGAATCACATCTTATTGTAAAGAGGCGGTATAGTCGGCGTGGCCGTTCTTGTAGCGCATTTCGCCGGCTTCGACCGGAAACGGCAACGCGTTTTCTTTCGGCGGCAGCGGGCAGGTGGCATACGGCGTAAACGTACAGGGCGGATTGTAGGACCGGTTGAAGTCCAGGTCCACTTTGCCGTTCACCGGCAGAGGCGTGTTCAGCATGCGTCCGGCCTGATAGGTATTGATTTTGTTGGTGGGGTCCTTAAATAAGAAGAACAGCGTCTTGTCTTCGTAGATGGGTCGGAGCCGGTAGGTCTCGCCTCTGAATGTGAACTCAACCACTCCGGGACTGTCTTCGAGGTCCGTCTGGCCCAGAATGTTCAGGATGGGAATCTTCTTCGGGTCCGGGATCAGCCTGGCTCTAAAATGAAGCGCCGGATTGACCGGGAAGTATTTCATCCCTTCGAAGTTCTTGAGAACC
>JAJPHN010000060.1 GCA_021325235.1 Terriglobia bacterium
GGGAGTAGGGGTATGGGATATTGTGGAGGGTTCTGGGGGGTAGCGTAGGAAAATTAAGGGTTACAGGATAGTTCGTTGACTGCGTCACACGTATTGTCAATTGGGCCGGGGTTCTGGTAACCTGTTGAAATCCATTCGATTGCCGTTGCCGTCCGATTCTTCGGATTTATCCAAGTGAAGGCAGTTGACGGCATTTTCGACGGTGCTTTCAAACGGGCTGGGTCGGGTTTGGAGAATGAGCGTCAGATTCGCGACGTGCTCGTGACGGTCCTTCTTTGAGGAGCGCTATGAAGTGGCGTCTAACAAGATCAAGGCGACCTTCGAGGTCGTGACCCCGCTTTTCCTCGGCGGAGCCGACCCAACCAGCACCGTCGAACTGAGGCCGCCGAGCATCAAGGGCGCTTTGCGCTTCTGGTGGCGCGCGCTCGCTTGGAACCGCCATAGCGGTGATCTCGATGCGATCCAGGAGGAAGAGCAAAGGATTTTTGGGACCGCAGGTCAGGAGGGCACCGCATCGAACGGCGCAATAGGGCAGGCGAGCTTTATCCTTCGCGTCCGTCCGATTAACGGGTTGAAGATCATCTCGAAGGATAACGTGCTTCGAGATGGAGCCAACGCAACGGTCGGACCGGGAATGCGCTACTTCGGCTATGGCCTGATGGTTGCGTTCGGACAAAATCAGGGCCAGTTGGCCCGACCATGCTTGTCTGCTCCATTTTCGTTCTCGATCGAACTCGTCAGTCGCCATACATTCGCTGATTCGTTGATTGATGCACTGAAAGTAATGGGCCTCCTCGGTGCGTTGGGAAGCCGCAGCCGTCGCGGGTATGGGAGCCTTTCCCTTTTTTCGCTCGCAGGCGACGTCGAAGCGTGGACTTCGCCAAAAACCAAGGTGGACTATGCCAATCAGCTAAAGACGCTTCTTCGCCATAAGCCCATCAACTCAACCGAACCGCCTTATTCCGCGTTCTCGGGACTTAGTCGAGTCGCTGTGGTCACGGAGGGCAGTGAGCCCCTTGCGCTTCTCGACGGCGTTGGTAGGCAGATGCAGCGCTACCGCAGTTGGGGACATAACGGGAAGGTCAACGGCGAAGACAGCGAGCAGAATTTTAAGGACGACCATGACTGGTTCAAGTCGAGAACGGATTTCAACAGCGCGCACCCCCGGAGAGCGATTTTTGGACTTCCTCACAACTATTCAAAAAATCTTGGTGTATTGAGTCAAGCTGCCGACCGCCGAGCAAGCCCGCTGCTTGTCCATATTCACAAGCTTGCATCGCAGAACTACGTCGCGGTTCTTTCTATCATTCGGGCGAATTTCTTGTCAGAGAATGATAAGGTTTGGATATGGCAAGGGAACCCAAAGCGCCCCGATGGTGATCCCAAGAAAATTCCGGCTGATCAACTTCGGGAACCGCGTCTTGATTGGACGGTTCTGAACGGCTTTATCGACGGGAGCAACAAGAAAACAGGTCAACCGTACTTTCCGAACGCAATGCGGATCCTGCCATGACGGAGCGGTTGCTGCATTTCACGCTCGGTCCCGTGCAGGGCTTCGTCGCGCAGGCGCGACGAACGCGCGACTTGTGGGCGGGTTCGTTTCTGCTGTCCTGGCTTGCGGGCCATGCGATGAGGGTAGTTGTCGAGAATGGCGGCGAGATCCTGGTTCCAGACGTAGCGCAAGACGCGCTCTTCGTCGCCATCAGGAGTGGTGCGAGTAAATTTGGGCCGGCCATCGGCTCTTTGCCCAATCGTTTCAAGGCGAAAGTACCCGTCGAATTTGATCCTGCTCTTTGTCGTCGGGCCGTTTACAGCGCGTGGGGTGATCTCGCCGACAAGGTGTGGGAGCGCTTCGTTGAACGCGTCGTAGATCAGGGCAAAGGCACTCAGTGCATCTGGGACCGTCAGGTCACGAGCTTCTGGGAGACGGCCTGGGTTATCGGCGCTGATCCCGGGAATGGGCAGGATCATGCTTGGCTCGACCAGCGGAAGAACTGGCGCACGCATCGGCCGCCTGTCGAAGGCGGCGACCACTGCATGCTGATGGGCGACTGGCAGGAGCTGTCCGGCTTTGTTCGCTCGCGGGAGCGCGGTAGGCAGGATGCGTTCTGGCGTGCGCTCAAGACGCACGTGGACGCGACAAGCGGCAATCCCCTTCAACTCGACGAGAATGAACGGCTTTGCACGATGGCGCTGATCAAGCGCCTGTTCCCGCATGTGGCGAAAGAGGCGCTCGGCTGGACGCCCTCCTGGGACGGTGGACAGGCTCTCAGGTGGCCGTCGACGCCGCGATTGGCCGCGACGGGTTGGCTACGGCACGCCTGGAGCAGCGCGCGTGCGGAAGCAAAAGCTTTCGCCGGGATCGCCAAAGGCGCCAGGGGCGGGCTGATGGAGCCGTCGCTTGCGGACGGCAATGTACTGTCGCAACTGCCCGGAGCGCTGCTGCACCGCAGTGGGATCGAGAATGCCCGTCCCGATGAGCTTGCCGGAAACGACGGTGACCCTGAGGCGACAAGAGGCAACTTGCTTCAGGCATACAAAACTCTCGCGGAGATGGCTGGAGAGCCGTCTGCATTCTACGCTCTCTTGCTGATGGACGGCGATAGGGTCGGCGCTTTGCTTCGTAGCCAGGAGTCCAAAATAACTGAGGGACTTGCCAGCTTTTCGTCCAAGGTCGACGCGACCATCCGCCAACATGGCGGGAACACCATCTATGCCGGAGGTGACGATGTGCTCGCCCTGCTGCCGCTGGAAGGCGCTGCCCCGGCGGCGCTGGCGCTGCGGCAAGCCTATCGCGGCGCATTCGCCAAAATCCCGAACGCGACGGTCTCCGCGGCGCTGGTCTTCGCGCATTTTCACGTGCCGTTGCGCCATGTGCTACGCGCGGCGCATAGACAACTCGACGACGTGGCGAAGGACGGTAACGGCCGCGATAGTCTCGCTGTCTGTGTTCTGACGCAAAGCGGCGTGACGCGGGAGTGGGTCTCGACGTGGGAAGCGGGCGCCGCCTCACCTGTGCAGGCGATGATGGACGTTGAGCGAGACATTGACGAGAAGACCTCCGGCCGGTTCTTCTACGCTATCCGCGAGAAATATGCAGATGTAATCGCCGGCAATGTGCTTGGCGCTGACGACATCAAGTCTCTTCTCCTTGCCGAATATCGGCGCAGCGAAGCGGCCGGCGGCCGGGCGCCCGACGACGTCGGTGCGCACATGGACCGATTGTTCGTGCTGGCCGAACGCCATGCTGCACGCGATAGCCATCGGGCACAGGACGCGCTTCCCGTCTCCATGGACGGCCCGCTGATCGCCCGCTTCTTGTCGCGCGAAACGAGGCGGGCATGACAACGCTCGTCCTCCATCCGCTTGATACATTCTTCTTTCGCGACGGGCGTCCCTACAATCAGGACGATCCCGGGCAGGTAGAGGCGGCGAGCCTCTTTCCGCCATATCCGCCGACGGTCGTCGGCGCCGTCCGGGCAGCGGTGGCGCGCGCGATGGGTTGGCCGGGCTCCGCGTGGGATACGGCCGCACTCGGCGACGGCGTGAACTGGCAGGCCGGCGATAGATCGCTCGGGCGGCTGCGCTTCAGCGGGCCCTACATTCTGCGCAGCGGTGAACCGCTATATCCCGCGCCGCTGAACCTTGTCGCCGGGAAGGACGAGGGCGGGGCCGATCTCATCACCTATCTGGCACCGTCCGGTCAGGCGCTTGACACGGACATCGGCGCGGTGCGCTTGCCCACGCCGATCAAGGCAGGGCGTGGCTTCAAGACCCTTGAGGGGCGCTGGCTCGACGCAAAAGCCATGGCATTGGCGCTCAGCGGCGCAGCGCTGACATCGGATCAGATGGTGGCCACTTCGCTTCTGTCGCAAACCGAGCCACGCATCGGCATCCGGCGGGATACCGCGCGCCGCACCACGGCCGAGCGCGCGCTCTATGCCGCAGGGCATGTGCGGCCCGCGCAGGATGTCGCGCTCGCCATTGACGTAAAGGCGCTTCCCGACGTTGCTCTCAGCGGAAACCTGGCGCCGATCGGCGGCGAAGGCCGGAGCGTCTGGATCGAGCAGCGCGACCATGCGATTCAATTGCCGCGTGTGCCTGAGCTAACGCCTGGTAAGGATGGCTTTCTGCGCTACACCGTCGTTCTCGTCACTCCCGCCGATCTCGATGACAAATGGCCTGGACCGGGCGAACGTCTCGTAGGATCGACGGGCGAGGTGCTGCCGGGCAAGATCGTCTCTGCGTGCACAGGCCGCGCGGCCATGGTCGGCGGATGGGATGGCGCAGCGCGTGCGCCGCTGCCGCTGAGGCCGCTGATCCCAGCGGGTAGCGTCTGGTTTCTTGAGACGAGGGCAGAAGAGGCGGAGGACGTGCAGTCGTGGCACGGCCGCGCCATCGGGCGATCGACCGGCTGGGGCTTCGGCCGCGTGCTGATCGGGCGCTGGGCCGCGGCGGGAGAGGAGACATGACGACGGAAATCATCGGTCTTCTGGCCGAAACCTATATTCATCCGGGAACCGGACAATCCGCCGGTGCCATCGATCTGCCAGTCGCCCGCGAGCGGGTGACGCAATATCCTTTCATCCCCGGCTCCAGCATGAAGGGTGCGCTGCTCGACGCATCGCGCGGCAATGGCCTCGACACGGAGCGGCTCTTCGGCCAACAGGAAAATGCGGGCCAACTCCTCATCTCCGATGCGCGGCTCCTGCTCCTGCCGGTGCGGAGCCTGACGAGTCCCTATGTCTGGCTCACCTGCCCCTATCTGATCGAGCGCTTCCGGCGCGACATGGAGCGAGCCGGCAAAGGCAGCGGGCTGCCGAAGGTCGCGCCTTCGGCCGACGACAAAGCGTTGGCAGCCCGTGCTGGCGATCTCTTCCTGGAGAGAGGCTGTTTGCGGTGGAAGGCAGGCCTCCCGAGGAACTGGCCGCGGCGATTGGCGCGCTGATTCCGCATGACCATGCCCGCGCTCGACTAAGCAAGCAGCTTGCCATCGTGACGGACAAAGCGTTCGCCTGGTTCGCGCAATATGCGCTGCCGGTTCAGGCGCGCAATGTTCTCGACGAGGGGACCAAGACGAGCAAGAATCTCTGGTACGAGGAGGCGCTGCCGCCAGACACACTGATGTATTTCATCGTGGGCGAGCGGGCCGATGGTGCCGCTGCGGAGAGCGCGACTTATCTTGCCGGGCGCCGCTATCTTCAGGCCGGCGGCAACGAAACGGTGGGTCAGGGCTGGTTCGCCGTCTGTCGCGTCGACGGAGCGGCGTCATGACGGCGCAGACGCTCGAACAGAAAAGGGCGAAGCACGCGCTTGACCAAGTCAAGGCGCTCCAGAAAGACAGGCCGGGCAACTATCTCAGCTATGTCAACGCATTGCCTGCGGCCATATTGATGAACGGCCTTGGCCAGGCGCTGGCGACGGAACGGGCGGCGAGTGACCAGGCGCATCACAAGCTGGCACAGCATGTATCGGACTGGTTACTCAGCCCGGAGGCACACACGAGATACGATACGCCGGTTTCGGATGAGGCGCAGCTGGACGCCGCACAGCGGCTGCTCGGCCGGATCGTCGCGGGCGACCAGGATGCTTACCTGTGGGCGCAGACCGAGGCGATCGCCTACGTAAACTGGCTAAAGAAGTTCGCCAACGCTTTCCTCGATCCGCCGAGGGAAGAATGATGGCCCGCCCGACTCAGCGTCAGCCTCATAAAGGCCGTCGAGACCAGCGCGGCCGAAGCCAGAGCCGATCATCAGGATCAAATCAAAACGTGCCGCCAAGCGGCAAAAGGCCGTTATACGCAGCCGCGGCGAGCGCAACGCTGACGTCAACAACGATCGGCAATGCGGGCCTCTGGTACGACAAGTTTTGCGATCGCTGGAAATCCGACTGGACCGGCTTTGCTGGTGACAGTGGCAAGCGCGACTGGATCGCGCAGATCGCCAATATCGGCGCCGGTAAGTCGCAAAAGAAGGTCGGCGACAGCGCGCTCATGATGGAAGCGGTCAAGCGCCTCAAAAATCTCGTCGAGGCGCAGGTTGGCTGCAGTTTCCAGCGGACAACAGCCTGGCGCTTCGTCACCGGACTTGGGCGCACTCATCCGGTGGAGAACGGCTTTGCCTGGCGCCACGATCTCGGCACGCCTTTTATCGCTGGCTCCAGCCTCAAGGGGCTTGCCCGCGCCTATGCGCGCGACTGGGCGGGCCTTGACCACGAGACGCTCAAGCGCATCTTCGGTCCAAAGCCGGAGGCAGGCCTCGCCATCGGCAGCGTCGGTTTCCTCGACGCGCTGCCGATCGAGCCTGTCACCCTGGATGCCGACGTCATGACGCCGCATTACGGCCCCTGGTATCAGGGCGAGACGAACGCCGTCCCGGCCGACTGGTATTCGCCGACACCGATCCCCTTCCTCACGGTCGCGCCCGGCCAGACCTTTGTCTTTGCCGTGCTGCCGCGAAACCGATTGAACAGGAAAGATCAAGAAGATTGCAAAAGGGCAGCCGATCTTCTGAAGGAGGCGCTGGAAACGCTCGGTGCTGGCGCGAAGACCGCAGTCGGATATGGGCAGTTTGTAGAGGAGCAAGCCAAAGAAAACGAGGTCCGATCCGGCATGCCGACGAAACCAGCATCCCCACCGCGAGGCCGTGATCATGAGAATTGGTCGGGACGCGAGGCGATTGTCTATGACGAGGTCGTTCGGATAGTCGAGGATCGCGGCGCGCAATTGTTGGTTCGATTTCCAGACGGCAATGAAGAACAAGTCGAGAGACGCGAGGCGAAACTGCGATGATTATGTCGAAGCAGCCGGGAATCGCGCGGCTTGTAACGTTTCTCGGTCGCGGTCGCCTCGACAAGGATCAGGGCCGATACGTCTACGATCCAACGGAATATGAATTCGACGGCAACAAGACGACGAGAACTCCATTCGTTTGTCGTGCGCTTGCCGAGCTATTTCGGCCTTCAGACATATGTGTTCTGGCAACTCAGGAAGCTGAAAGCGATCATAGAACAACTCTAGAAGAGGCGTTGCGCACCGGGAATTATCCGGCGCCGCGCTTCGTCCGCATCCCCGTGGGCCGCAAGCCCTCTGAACTCTGGGAGCAGTTCGAGACAATCAAGCACGAGTTGCGCGACAGCAAAGGTTCCGTGATGCTCGACATCACGCATGGCTTTCGCTCACAGCCGTTTTTCGCTGCCGCCGTCGCCACCTTCGTTCACGCCGTTGATGAGAAGCCGCCCGATCTGCACATATGCTATGCGGCCTATGAGGCCAAGGACCCCAAGACAAACGTTGCGCCTATTTGGGAACTGACAGAATTTGTGACGCTGCTCGATTGGTCACGGGCGCTGGCGATGTTTCTCAAGACTGGCGGCGCTGAGGAAGCAGGTGCTGCCACCGAGCGTCTCGGCCGCGAGCTGGCGACAGCATGGGCCGACGGCGGAAGGGAAGGAGGACGTCCCAGTCTGGACAGGCTTGGTTCTGCCTTGCGTTCTTTCGGAGCCGATCTACAGACTCTCAGGACTGGCGATCTGCTGATTGGCCGCGGAACAACCGAGTCGTCGGTTGCCCGCCTCCTGCAGAGGGTTCAAGAGGCACGAGAGCACGTCGCGAAATGCGCTCCACCGTTGGCCGATGTTCTCGACCGCGTCGTTGAGATGGTTAAGCCGATTGCGGGCGCCGGCCGCGACCTATCTGGCCCGGAGGGTCGTAGAGCGACCGTGGAGTTGGCGGGGTTGTATCTGCGCCTCGGGCGCTATCTCGAAGCAACCGCGACCGTTCGCGAAGCCTGGGTCAATCTATACGCGCCGAAAACGGCGCTCGTTCCAGCCGCAGCCAACTTCGACAGTAAGGAACGTGCACGTGCGGAAAGGCGAGCCAACGAACACGACCCGATCTTTCGCAAGGTCACGGATCGCCGCAACGACTTTCTTCATGCTCAGTATAGACGGAGCGCCCAGAAAGCAGAAGATATCGTCAAGACGGTCAAGAGCCTTGTAGGCAAGCTAAGGATGGCGTCCGAGACGCCGCGCGGCGCTTGCTTCGTCAACCTGTCCAATCATCCAAGCGCCGAATGGGGCAAGGCGCAGACGGAGGCGGCGCTCGCGTTTGCCGAGCGCATCGAGGACATTGCGTTTCCTGCGGTTCCACCCGATGCCGACGAAGGGGCGGTCGAGGCTCTTGCAGAGGAGTGCGTCGCCAAGGTTCCCCCCGAAACGTCGCATGCCCTCGTGCAGGGCGAGTTCACCCTGACGGTCGAGCTGGTCCGCCGTCTGCAGGCGCGCGGAATCACCTGCATGGCGGCGACCAGCACGCGGAATGTCGATGAGGACATTAACGGCCGGCGGGTGTCCACTTTCACGTTCGTGCGCTTCCGCGCTTATGCCGCGCCGAGGGCCGCTCAAGAAGCCGCCGAACTCTCTTGATGATACAAACCTTCGGGCTGTTGTCTCGGCGTCCCGAGGGCTTGTATCACGCTGGCGGTACCATTTTAGGGCGAGGCGGATGGTCGTTGGAGGCCGGCGTATGTCGAAAATCGACCAATCGATACCGATAGTACCTGAAACCGAGCAAATCGCGGATCGCTGAAATACCTGTTTGAAATCAAGAGCGCAAATTTCTGACAGACCGCGGAGACGGTTCTTTACTGTGGGTAGAAAATTTTGCGGCGTAAGACCAGCGCGTTACCATGTGTCAAAACAATCGAGTGGGAGTGACCGAAGGCTCCCTAGGGTATCCTTCGGTATCCTGCGATCTCCCCATAGTATATCAATTTAGATAGAGAAACCTCGATTGGCGTTCGGCATCTATCGGCCCGCCAAGATCGGCGCCGACAGACCGCCTGACGGCGCACGATACCAACCCCGCTACCGTCGCCATCCAGATGGCGGCTGACGGGATTTTCGCGGCGCAGATCGGCTGTGCAACCTCGAAGGCTGCCGCCCCACTGGGTGGTGGCAATCCGGCCTTACGCGCACAGCCCCTCCTCAAATCCTTCAGTTTGCACCTTGACCGCGAGCCTTCCTGAGAATAGAAACTATATGGGTCGCGTTGCTATACTGGTATTCTCTTTCAGCAGGGGTCATGGGGCACCGGGCTGCAGAGCTGAAATGGGGGGTGGAGCGGCGGCTCGAATTCATCGAGTTCCGACTTTTCTGGGAGGGCGGCGTCAACCGCGCCGACATCATGGAGATGTTCGATGTGTCGGTGCCGCAAGCCTCGAAGGACCTCGCGCTTTACCGGGAGCGCGCGCCCAACAACGCGATCTATGACAAGAGCGCCAAGCGCTACGTCGCCGGACACCGTTTCCAGCCCTGTTTTCTGCAGCCCGATCCGGCGGCCTATCTCAATCAGCTGCGGTCGGTTTCCGAGGGTATCGTCGACCGATCCCATGCCTGGATCGGGCAATCGCCATCCTACGATGCCACGCCCACGCCCGTTCGGGGAGTAAATGCGGAAATCCTGCGGAGCGTCATGGCTGCGATCCGGCGGTCAGAAGCCATCGAGATTCGTTACCAGTCGCTCTCTCGCCCCGAACCTCGGTGGCGATGGATCGCGCCGCACGCGATCGGCTTCGACGGCTTCCGGTGGCACGCCAGGGCCTATTGCGAGACGGACCGGACGTTCAAGGATTTCCTGCTCTCGCGGATGCTAAAGACCCGTGACACGAGGCCCAGCGGAGTCGCGTCAGACGCCGATGCCGACTGGCACGAGTTCGTCACCATCGAGATCGGCCCGCATCCCGAGCTTTCCGAGACCCAGAAGAAGGTCATCGCCCTCGACTACGGCATGCGTGGCGACAGGGCGAAGATCCCGGTGCGAAAGGCGCTGCTCTATTATGCGCTGAAGCGCCTCGGCCTCGACACCGATCCTGCGGCGCGGCGTCCCCAGGATCAGCAAATCGTCCTGCTGAACCAGGAGACGCCCCTCGGTGCCGGTGGCATCGCAGCGGTGGAGGGCTGAATGGCGGTCCTCGAAGACCTCAAGCCGGGCGGGTCGATCCGCGGAGTTTTGCCCAACGGCCTCGTGACAGTTGTGAAGGTCCAGTGGTTCGGGTCCGATGCCATTGAGCTGACCTACAAGGATGCGGGAGGCAAGGTCGGCAACGAGCTGCTCTACCGGGACCGCGAGGCGGACCTCGAAATTGTCGAAGAGGGACGCCCCTGGAGCTTCGACGGGGATGGTGCCCTGTTTCGGCTGGTGTCCGAGGCCCAGCGCATTCACCTGGCCCATCTGTTCGACCCGGTGCTGGCGGTTCACACCTCCGTCGTCGAGCCGCTGCCGCACCAGATCACGGCCGTCTATGAGAGCATGTTGCCGCGCCAGCCGCTGCGCTTTCTGCTCGCCGACGATCCGGGCGCCGGCAAGACCATCATGGCGGGGCTCCTGATCAAGGAGCTGATCGCCCGTGGCGACCTGCAGCGCTGCCTCGTCGTGTGCCCGGGAAGCTTGGCCGAGCAATGGCAGGACGAGCTTTATCGCCGCTTCAACCTGCCCTTTGATATCCTGACGAATGACAAGCTGGAGGCGGCGCGCACCGGCAACTGGTTCCTGGAAACCAATCTCGCCATCGCACGGCTCGACAAACTCGCCCGTAGCGAGGATGTCCAGCTCAAGCTGCAAGCGCCCGATTGCCGTTGGGACCTCGTCGTGGTCGACGAGGCGCACAAGCTCTCGGCCACCTTCTTCGGCGGCGAGGTCAAATACACCAAGCGCTACCGGCTCGGGCAGCTCCTCTCGCAGCTAACCCGGCA
>JAJPHN010000024.1 GCA_021325235.1 Terriglobia bacterium
GCGAGGTGAGGAGATCGGCGTGGTGGCCCGCGATGACGCGGTCGGGGATCGCGGGCGCGAGCGCCTTGAACACGGTGTCGACCACGGTCATCGGATAGGTCATCCACAGCCGCATCGGCGCCGGGCGGACCGCGCTCACCACCGTGCCCTTGGGCGAAATGACGTTCAGGCTGCGGAAGGCGCCGTCGTTGATCGGATAGTCGGTCGGCGAGGTGACGCACTTGTACGCCATCTGGGCGCAGCCGAACGCGGTCGAGGGGCCGGAGTTGTAGAAGCCGCGCACCTGGCGGGCGACGTTGGTCAGGTCGATCGTCATCTCGTCGCCTTTGATCTCGACGCGGACTCTTATCGGCACGCGCCGACCGATGTCGACGCCGTCGTCCTGCGCGACGTACTGGCCGCCCGACAAGATCAGCGCGTCGGCGCCTGCTTGCGGCTTCGTTCGTCATGGTGCCGGTGCGCGCTGTTGTCCGCCGTTCGCCACCAGCGCATTCGCCCCCCGCTCCATTCGGAACGGCGAGCGCTCGCCGAGATTTCGCTCGAAGGCCTCGCCGTAATTGCCGACATGCACGATGACGCGCGCCGCCCAGTCGGCGCCCAAGCCGGCAACATCGCCATACGGGCCGTTATCGCCGAGCAGCCGGCCCACCGCCGGGTTCCCGAGTTGCCGTGCGGATCGGATGACAGCCTGCGACACACCCAGGTCCTCGGCCGCGACCATGGCGTAGTGCGTCCAGGTGACGAGCTTGAGCCATTCGTCGTCGCCGGCGCGCACGACCGGCGCGAGCTGTTCGTCCGAGATCAGCCCGGGCAGGATGACGTACTGGTTTGGTGCCGCCATCCTGCTGAGGAAGAGATAGAGCTCCGAGCGGTCGGTCGCGATTGCGTTGCAGCGGCCCTCCTCAAAGGCTTTGAGTTGCTCCTCCCCACTGGCGAACGGGTGCCGAGCCAATTTCATCTTGTGGGCGCGAAAATAGCGGACGACGTCCTGCTCGCTCGTATTTCCAGCGCGGACGCATACGTCGGCGCCGTCGAGCTCGAGGGGCGATTTGAGCGCCAGGTCGCGGCGGACCATGAAGGCGGTGCCGTCGTAGAAATTCGTCGCGCCGAAGCGCACACCGAGCTTCTCCCGCTCCGCGCTCCTCGCCGTATTGCGCGCCAGGAGGTCGACGTCGCCGGCGAGCAGCGCCGTGAAGCGCTCCGCGGCTGGCAGCGCGAGGAACTTGACCCGGGCGGGATCGTCGAAGATCGCGGCCGCGATGCCGCGGCAGAGGTCGACATCGAGGCCGGACCACGCGCCCTGCGGATCCGGGATTGAAAATCCGGGTATTCCGATCGACACGCCGCAGCGCAGGACTCCCCGTCGGCGCACGTCGGAGAGCGTGGGCGACGCGGACCCGACCGGCGGCACGCTTGCCGGCGGCGGGTCGGCGCGCGCGGCTGCGGCGATCGCGGCAAACTCCTGGCTCCCCGCCGCCATCTCGGCGACCGCCTTCGGATCGAGCCGCTCGGCGGCCACGTAGTCGGTCACCGCGCGCGCGCGGTCGCCCTTGAGCGCATAGGCGAGCGCGCGGCTCGCATGCGCCGTGACGTTCTGCGGCGCGAGCCTGATCGCCTCGCCGCAGTCCACGATGGCGCGGTCGAGGTCGCCCTGCGCAACATAGAGGCCGCCGCGATAGATCAGTGCGTCGGCGCGGCTCGTTGCCGGCTCCTCGGCATTGTCGATGATGCGGCCGCAGGCCGCGATGGCGCGCGAAGCGTCGCCGCTCGCGCAGTCGTCCCACTCCTGCTGGGTCGCCGCGGCGGCGAGAACGATCCCAGCTTGCCCGGCCCAGATGGCGAGGGACAGCGCAAGGACGGCGAAAACTTTGGCGCAGCGCTCGAGTAGCGTCATCCTGGTCACGGCAAACGAGGCCGGCGCGCGGAAGGGATTCGGCTCATTGCTTCTCCAGCGCGTTCACGGCGTCGTCGAAGCCGACGAAAGTCATCGGCAGCGTCATGTCGGTTTGCAAGGCGTTCTTGTAAACGACTCGGGCGGGCTCCTTTTGCGACCGCAGTCTCTTCACATCGGCCTCGACGAGGTCGAACTCGGCAAGGCAGCGGACGCTGAGACACCACTCGAAAGGAGCCGAGAGCGCCGGCGTATCGTCGGCAAATGCGATCTTCAAGCCCGTCGCAAGCCACACGTTCGCTGCGATCTGGACAGTCGCAGTAAAGTGCCCGCTCTTCGACGATCGTCCGAACGAGATCTGTGCCGCCGCGACATTGCCCTGCTTGACGAGATGGATCAATCCGCAGGATTTGCTGCCGTTGGCGGCGACCGCGCAGGATAGGGTCCAGTCCCCATAGGTGGCGGATGTCCGCTGCGGCGTCTGCGCGTTCGCGGCGCCGGGTGCGAGAAAAAGCATCGCGAGAATCGCGGCAAGCGGCATAAGTCGCTTGCTGTTCAGCGCCGTTTTCATTGCGGAACCCTCCACACCGGTTCACTCCAATTCGTCCCAATCCAAGGTCCAGTCGCCTGGAATATAGCGGCCTTGCCAGGGCGCGAGACCCCTCAGATCTCTCAGCCGGTCGCCCGGCGTCGGCAGGTCCGCTCCGGGAAAGTCCGGCAGCTCACAGTGCCACTCGTCACATGCGAGGTCTTGCTCGATTCTCGGATCCTGCCAAACGACCGGCTCATAGGGCCGCTCCATGCTGGGGCCATCAGGCTTGGATTCTCGATAACGGACATCGTCGAGAAAGGACTCGTCGGAAAAAGACAACAGCCAGTCGGCGATCAGACTCGTGAGCGCGGCGTCCAGATCGGGCGTTCCCTGCACGCCCAGCGGCATCGGGCCGGTGGTGCCGATGCCGACGTCTCCATTCCCCATGCTGTTCCATCCCGGACAGCCGGTGGGCGCGCCCGCGTTCGATGGATTGAGGCCCAGCCCCCCATAAAAAATCGGGTTGCAACTGGCGGAGATTTTGTTCGGGCTCCTGGCCGCCCCGGGCGCCGGCGGCGGATAAACAGGACGCCACGGCGGCGCCGTGGGCTGCCGCGGGACCGCATTGGCCGGCTGCAATCCTGCTCGCATCGTAGCGAGCGTCGGGCGCGCGGCAGGCGGCGTCGGCGGCAGATCGCCCGGAGGACGCGGGCCCATGCCCGGCAGCCCGGGCGTTTTGTGGTGCGTTGGCCCGGGATTCGCCACCGTCGTGCCGGCACCAGGTCCTCGGTTCGGCGGCGAGACCGGCAGCAGCGCGGGCGACGGCAGGCGCGGCGGCGGATGATGCGTTGGCGACGGCGCCAGCGTCACGTTGGGCGAAACTCCGGGGGGCGGCGACGGCAGGTGCGAAGGCGTGGGAGCCGCGACCGCAGGTATCGCCGGGCTCTTATTCGGAACGCCCGGTGCGGTCGTGGGGACGGAAGGCACGGGCGGCCGCGGCGGGTCAGGAACCTCCACCAGTCTCGTCACCCAACGGCACTCTTGACGAGTCTCGCAAACGGAGGTCGTGGTTGTTCTGGGCTGGCAGGTGCGAACCGTGTTGCATACGTTTTGAGACGTTGTGATCGGAACGCATCGCTGAACCGGCTCGCAAACCTGCCGGTACTGGGTATATGTCTGGCATTGATTGAATGTGTTGCAGAACCTTCCGTTACATTGCCGCACCGGCTGACAGTTCTGAACGGCATACGGCACGGAACGGCATTGATTCGTATAGGTGCACTCCTGCCGAGTGGTCGCGCGAGGTGTGCAGACTTGCTGATTTGAACACTCCTCCGTCGTGCGTTGCTGAGGGTGACAGGTTTGTCGCGGCTGGCATTCCTCGAATCGCCTTTCCACCACGGCTCCATGCGCCGCGATGCTGCCAAGGAGCATAGCGCATAAGACGACGAAAGAAGAATATGAAGCCGTCACGGCTCCTCGGTATTGGGGCTTCATCTTGAGTTGATCCGCGCCATCAAACAGGTCCCGAGTCCAGATAAAGGATAAAAGTGTTATCGTTCGACCGGCATGCAGTAAACATAATTGCACAGTAATCTTACATTGCTTGATCAGACGGATCAGACGACCATCGTTATCCTGAACTCCGACGATTCGCGACTTGGTCGTCGAGAATCGATTGCAGCAAGACGACCCCTCCGCCGATTGCCGCTTCCCCAATATCGAATCCTGCCAACATGGGGCCGCCCCTTCTTGATGGCCAAGAATTAAGCTTCGGCTGGGCTTCTGCAAGCTATGCTTCCTTGAAAATGCAGATTAATTCCAGAAATTCCCGCTATTTTTCCGAAAACAGCAAGCGCGCGGTAGAACACGAAGCAGCAGCAGTCCGATTTCAGCCGGACCCTGCCCGAATGTTGGGCGCATCCGGGTGTATTGCGATAGCGAACATCTTGCGTTCGATATCAGTGAGGCGCGAATTGATGTCGGCGTAGTCCGCAGCCGTCGTCGGGATCGGTCCAACGGCCGAAACCATTGATTCGAGCGTCGCAGCGCTCTGCTTCACGAACAGGATCGCGGAGGTGGCGGGTTGATAAAAGTCGTCAAGCGCAGCTTGGGTCAGCACGACGCCGCGCATCGTCCTCGCGTTCCTCAAGCGCGTGAGCGTCACGAGCCGGATCGCGCCCTCGTGCCTGGTGACGAAGTGCAGAAGGCCGATGGCGTTGCTCACATAAATTTCGCCATCCTGACTGAAGTCGACGTCGCCCTGGGGTGACGCGAATTTCTGATGCTCGGCGAACACCATGCACTTCTTTTCGTCACTCCACTCGAGGGAAAAGACCGACCGGATGATGTTCCCCTTGTATGAAAAGCTTCGTCGGTAGGAAAAATAATTTCCGAGATATTCCTTGTATTGAGGCAGGGTGTAGGAGCCGTGGTCTTCGCTCGCGACCTCGATCTCCTGATCCGAATCCTGGTCCTTGAGCCTCACGCAGTCGCAGATGTCGAGGACGGTTCGCGGACGCGCGCCCTTGCCGGAGATGACATTGCGGATCGTACGCTCGTCGTAGCCGGTCTTTGCGGCCACTTCGCCCAGCGTCAGACCAAGGGCCTTCCGGGCCTCGTCGATGCGCCTGCCCAGCTCAGGCTGCTCAAATCCCATCACCCGCATCGCCCACGCCCCCGATCGCAGGATTTTTTCCGAAATTTACCGTCATTTTTCCAGATTGGCAAGAAAACGGTAAAATTCCAGACTTCCTGCGTAGGATCGCAAGTAGAGCGGAGTTAAAGAAAAGTTCATTCAGGCTGCTGCTCGGTTAACGCCTGCTATTTTCCAAGTCTCCGCAGCATATCACGATGCAACAGCGGTGCACCGCCGCTGCGTGTGCACGGCGACCGACGTCTGCAACAGAGCCGGCCGCCCAGTCCCCAACTGCTCTGCCAACCAAGGAGAACTCACATGCGCAAGTTCGTCATCGCCACCGCGGCCGCCGTGTCTCTGCTCGGAGCGGCGTCCGCCGCGCACGCCGGATGGTGGGATATCTACGGCTACTATCATTGCAACTGGATCTACTGGCCGTACTACGGCTGGGTTTGCAGCTAAGCGTCTCGAGGCAGCCGGCGCGAAGCGTGCCGGCTGCCTCAGCGACGAGCGCCTTGCTCCGTTCAACCGCGCGAGAACCCCAAAATGCCCCGAGTTAAACAACTTTGTCGTCGGATGTTCGTGCTGCTGACGCTTCTTGCCCTGCCGCTCGGCCTCGGCGGTTGCTTCGACAGCGACTATGACATTGCGCACCAGCTGAAGCCAGTTCGTCCGATTTCCAACGGCGCCTATTCAGGAGAGGGTCTCAAGAAGGATGTGACGATCTCCGGCGACACCTATGAGGCGAGATCACCCGAGGACGGTGACGTTACGTTCCTGCGGTTTTATCGCGTGCCGGAGAGCGATACTTACCTGATCGTACAAACATGGAGGCGAGACGATTCGCATCGCTTCAAATACGGCTACGCCAGGGTGCTCCCGGACAAGATCGACATCTTCATCGCGGACCATGCCGATCTTACCTATCTCGACCGCTTGCTGAAAAAGGCGCCGAGAAATAGCGCGACGATCGCAGATGAAATCATTGATGGTCCCCGCGATACCCTTTATGTCTTGCGCGAGGTTCTGCGTCACCGGCCCGAAATGAAGAAAATCTTGACATATATGAGGGTATCGTGAGCTGAGAAGCAATGCGCGATCGACAGTCTGGATTGCCCATATGTCTTCGAGGTCCAGCGTTGCGGTTTATGCTTGAAGCAAGGCTGCGCCTGCTATCCCACGACTCCGGCTGCCGCGCTGGCCGCAATCGGCATCGCGGCCCGCGTGTCGCGGCGATTGCCGGCGTCCGCGTTCGTTGTCGGTCGCGAAGCGGTCCGGGAAGCCGATTTCATCAGCGATCGGGGCGTGGTCAGCCGGAGCAGCCTCAGGCCGCGAGACTGATGAGATTGGTCCGGTGTGTGCGCCAAACGCTCGACCCGTCGATGAAAATAGCCATCGACATTCACCGGGGTCCCATATTTTTTGAGGAGACATACGGTTGGCATCGTGGCAATATGGGATCGCGCTGTTCGATGCGCGCGATATTCATAGGGGGGCGAAATGAAGCTTGTCGTCACATTGCTCTTGGCGCTGGTGCCCGCGGCAGCGGCAGCCCAGTCGGTCTCACCGTGCGCGACGCAAGATTGCGGGCTGTCGAGGCCGATAGTAACCGTATCGCTACAGCAGAAGCAGCCCTGTACCGGTTTGAACTGTATGCACCACGCGCCACCAGTGTCCAACGCGACTGTCATTCCTGACCGTCGCGACCGTGGTAACTCGTCCAAGCCCAAGGAGCTGCAGTTCGCATGTGTAGCCAGGGGGTACATCTGCTACCGGCCCGGCTGGCCTCAAACCCTCGAGTGCTGCGGGTTGGATGCATGCGTTTGTTTCGATCAAAGCTGTGTATATCAAGTTTGCCACCCCTGAGCCTGAGCCGTTTTGCGGACTTCGGACACCCGGCTAAGACCGGCACCCGTGGGCGGCGCGCGACGGCATCAATCAAAGCGCTGGCCCGCGCCACAAGCGCGGGCCAGGGGGGTACCGACGACGGTCAGATCGGGTGCAGAGCGATCGCAAGCAGGGTTACTTCATCGCTGGGTGCTCGAGCATCCAGGCGTACATCGCTAGAATCTTCGAGCGATCGTCGGCCTTTGCAGCAAAAGACATCAAGAGGTGCTCGTTTCCCTTCTGCATCAAACGTTGGCGCGTGAGGAGGATATCCTCGGCAGCCGTGATTCCATTTAGGTCGGCCGGGAAGCTGATTGCATGCGCGTCGATCCTGAGCGGCGTTCGTCCCGAAGCATCTATGTTCTCGATGGCATCAAAGCTGAGGTTGAGCTCGTTACCTTCAATCCATAACTCCCCGTGATGGCGTGGAACATCAGCGTCCGCTTCCGCAAGCTCAACAACCGTCAGCCCGTGTTCGTCGATGTCAACTACCCAGCCCACCCGTGACGCTCCCTATTTGGCTCTCGTGATTTCGTCCGCATGCCGAACCAATCGGTCGATCAGAGTCGCTTCATCGCCGGGCGCCCATAGATCGCTATCGCTCAACAAGATTTTAAGCAAGGCTTCGCGTCCTTGCCGGTCTTTGGAGAACCGATATACGACACCAGGAATGTGATACGCCTTCCCGCCAGATTTGAAATCCACCGGTCGCGTGCGGAGCCAAATCTTGTCATCCACGAGGTAGATTACGGCGTGCGGCACTCGCCGTTGCGTCTGGCTCCGTAAAGATGCGCTTTTGGCACGCCGGGAGCCGCCCACGCCTCGTCCAAAGAGAGCGCCAAAGAAGCCCAAGCAGAATCCCCCTTCTGCTCTCACGAGCCGGGATAAACTTGATTGGCTACCGTCACCCGTGCGGCAGGCCGATATATGCAACAGTTGCTCATCACAATTGGATCTCCCGGAGAAGCAAAAGATAAAGATATGGTTCTCTTCTGCTTGTTCTAGTTGTTGCTCATAGGAGCTGCCTCATTGAAAGGGGGCAACTTCGCATCTCGGGGGAGACCTGAACGGCATTACTGCGTCCTTTGTCGGGTCGCGGCAGATTTGCGCTTTTTCGCAACTGATCGCTGTCTCTCCCGCAACCGCCGCGTCCCCCTCTCATCCACCACCCCCGTCACCGCATCCACCACCACCCCATACATCTCCTTCGCCGCCTTCGCCGACACATACCCCTGCCGCACATCCTCCGCGACCGCCGCGGCCGGCCGCTCGCGCGGATCGCCATACCCACCCCCGCCGCCCGAGCGCATGCCATACGCATCGCCCGCCGCAAGCTGCGCCACCAGCACCTTGGCGTTGGGAAAGTCCTCTTTCCATTTTCCCCCGAGCCGGATCGACACCTGGTTGCCGGCCCCTTCCCGCCCGCCCTCCAAACCCCACGGCTTGCAGTGCGCACGGTCCACCTGCGTATTGACCGTCATCGGCGCGCGCGCGCGCACCACGCGGTCGATGCCGAGGCCGCCGCGGTGGCGGCCGGCGCCGCCGGAGTCCTGGGCAAGGCGATAGTGCTCGACCAGCACCGGATATTTCGCCTCGGCCTGCTCGATCGGCGAGTTGTGAGTGTCGCCGTCGTTCATGCACACGGTCGCGGACACGCCGTCCTCGCTGCGCTTGGCGCCCCAGCCGCCGCCGAGCGGGCCCCAGTTGGCGATGAAGAATTCCTGCGTGCGCGGGTTGATGCCGTAGAACGGCGAGGTGAGGAGATCGGCGTGGTGGCCCGCGATGACGCGGTCGGGGATCGCGGGCGCGAGCGCCTTGAACACGGTGTCGACCACGGTCATCGGATAGGTCA
>JAJPHN010000002.1 GCA_021325235.1 Terriglobia bacterium
CACGATTGAAGCTCTGCTCGGCGTCCTCTATCTCGCGGTGCTCATTTCCAGATTGCTGGCCGCCTATCACGCCCGCGCCGGCACGCGATAACGCGACTCACAACCGCTCCCATTGCCCGCTCGCGCCCGCCCGCAGCACCGCCTCAATCACCGCCATGTTGGCAATCGCGTCTTCGAGCGGCACCGGTACTTCCGCGTCCTCCTGAATCGCCCGCGAGAACGCATCGCCCTGCGTCATATATTGATCGCAGGCCGGGAACTCTTCGGCGTGTGCGCTCCCGCCTCCCACCTGCGATCCGTCATCCACAAATATCCGGCTCGGCCGGTCCGGCGGAATATTGTAAGGAATCTCGATCTCGAGCCGCCCTTTGCTCCCCAACACCTGCATGCGCTGAAACGGAACCATCTGCGTGCCGCATGTGAACAACGCTTGCCCCGGCGCAAAATCGAGCAGCGCCGAACTGAGCCGGTCGATCCCCATCTCCGGGTCGCGCTCAATCAGCGCTGCCACCCGCGCCGGCTCGCGATCGAAGAAGAACCGCGACATCGTAATTGGATAGCAGCCGATGTCCATCATCGCCCCGCCCCCGTATTCGGGTATGTTGCGAATATTTCCCGCATCGCGATTGAAGTAGCTGAACTCGCTCACCATCGTCTGCAGCTCGCCGATCGCGCCGCCGCGTACAATTTCTCGCGCGCGCAGCCACTGCGGATGCGTCCGCACCATGAACGCTTCGCCCATCTTCACGCCCGTTCGCTCCCGCACCGGAATCAGCGTGCGGGCTTCTTCCGCCGTCAACGCAATCGGTTTTTCGCACAGAACGTGCTTGCCTGCTTCCGCCGCCTTCACTGTCCACGGCACGTGCAGATGATTCGGCAATGGATTGTAGATCGCATCCACATCGCCATCCGCCAGCAGCTCTTCATACGAGCCGTAGGCCTTCGGAATCCCCAATCGCTCGGCCGCTTCCCGCGCACGGCTCCACTCGCGCGACGCAATCGCAGTCACTTCCGCCCGTTCGCACCCGCGCATGCCGGGAATCATTTTCTTCACCGCTATCGCGGCCACTCCCAATACACCCCAGCGAACTTTCCGCAGCATGACTCAGAGTTTCGCATGCAATCGTGACTCTCACGCCCGCGCTGCTCTGCTAGAGTGTACCCGTGAAACTCTACGACATCGACCCGGGGCCCGATTCGCCCGAGGTCGTTCGCGCCATCATCGAGATCCCCAGAAACTCGGCGAACAAGTATGAATACGACGGTAAACTAGGCGTCTTCCGCCTCGATCGCGCGCTCTATTCGCCCATGCATTACCCCGGCGATTACGGTTTCATTCCCGGCACCCTCGCCGCCGATGGCGATCCGCTCGATGTCCTGGTACTCGTAGATGAGCCGAGCTTCACCGGCTGCCTCATGGACGTGCGCCCCGTCGGACTGCTGAACATGGTCGATCAAAAACAGCAGGACCAAAAAGTGCTCGCCGTCCCCAACCGCAATCCCCGCTTCGATAGCATCCACACCATCGACCAGGTCTTCCCCCATATCCGCACCGAAATTGAATATTTCTTCTCCATCTACAAGGAGCTGCAAGGGGCCAAGACCGTCATCGACGGCTGGAAAGGGCCGCGCGAAGCCCGCAAAGTGATCACCGAAAGCCGAAACAGCTATCTCGATCACCGGCTGCAGAACGCCGCCACCGCCCTGGAACCTGCCAACGGCGAACCGGTCAACGATTAAACGAAATTATCGCCCCCGCCGCCGTCGCCGCTATCGTAACTGCCCGAGTCGTCGTAATTCCCCGAGTCGTCGTAATTGCCGGAATCGTCCTGCGCGTCGTAGCCGCCGCCCTGATCGTCCGCCCGGTAGTCGTCCTGCTGCGGCTGATCGTAATAATTGTTCACCACTGTTTCTTCCACCGGGGCGCCGCCGCCAAATCCGCCGCCTCCGAAAAACCCGCCGCCTCCGCCATAACCCGGATGCGAAAACAGCGACTGAATCCCTTCAAACGCCAGCGCGCCCGCCGCTACCCCCGCTGCCGTTTGCGCCGCTCCACGCAGAAAGCTCGGAGCACCCGAACCCGGACTCGGCGCGTACTGCGGAGGTGGTGGCGCAGATTGGGCTGGAGGTGCCGCGTACTGCTGCTGTCCTGAGTAGCCCCCGGAACCCCGGGCCGCGCCCGGCTGCCCGCCCAGAAAGCTGCCCGCACTTCCCACAGCCGGTTGCGAAGTGCGCTGTTGTAACTCGCGCAACTGCTGTTGCGCCTGCTGCAGAGCCAGATTCTGAATCAATACCGTCTGCGTCATCAGGTACAACGCGTCCGGCCGCGACCCGATCTTCTGGCGTATAAAGTCTTCCGCTTCCGCGTCTTTCGGCGGCGTCGGCGTCTGCGCAAACTTGCTCGCCAAATCTTCCAGCATCCTGCGTTCGTCTGGTGTCATGTGATTCCCTTATCCACCAATAAGACGCTATTCTGCAAGCCTCCGTTCAGTTTGCTTTCCCCCCTGCTCGAACTCCTGACGAAAACTTCAGAACCCACGCTTGCAACCGCGCGTCACTCATGACAGTGTAGTGATTGATGCCCAGCACCGGCGCCGCGCCTTTTCCCGCGAAGCAAGAGGACCCACGCCCGCCGGCAAGCCCGGACATCTTCAGGAGAACGTCCGCCATGTTGTTGGAAGCGACCCCGTCGGTCGAACTGGAAGTAAATCCTTGGGAATCTGCCGCCCATCGTTTCGATGAAGCGGCGGAATTACTCAAACTCGATGATGGCGTCCGCAAGGTGTTGCGGCTGCCCACCATGGAACTCACCGTAAATATTCCGGTCTCTCTCGATGACGGCCGCATCGAAGTGTTCACTGGCTATCGCGTGCAGCACTCCATCGCCCGCGGCCCCGCTAAAGGCGGCATTCGTTTCGCGCCCGACGTTTCCCTCGATGAAGTACGTGCCCTCGCCGCCTGGATGACCTGGAAGTGTGCCGTGGTCAATATCCCCTTCGGTGGCGGCAAAGGCGGCGTCATTTGTGAGCCGCAACTGCTCAGCGAAGGCGAGCTCGAACGCATCACCCGCCGCTACACCGCCGAAATCGGAGAATTCATCGGTCCAGAGCGAGACGTCCCCGCCCCCGATGTCAATACCAACGAACAGACCATGGCCTGGATCATGGACACTTACTCCATGCACAAGCGCCACACCGTCACCGCCGTGGTCACTGGCAAGCCGCTCGAACTAGGCGGCTCGCGCGGACGCCCCGAGGCTACCAGCCGCGGCTGCATGATCTCCACCATGGAAGCCTGGAAGCGCTTACGCCTGGCGCCTGAAAATACTCGCGTTGTCATTCAAGGCTTCGGCAACGTCGGCGGCATGGCCGCCCGCCTCATGTCCCGCAAGAACTTCAAAATCACCTGCATCGTGGAATACGATGGCGCCGTCTACAACCCCCGCGGCCTCGATATCGAAGCGCTCATGAACTTCCGCCGCGATACGGGCTCCATCACCGGTTTCCCCGAAGCCGAGGACGTCGATAAAGAAGAAGCCCTGCTGCTGCCCTGCGAAGTCCTCATCCCCGCCGCGCGCGAAAACGTGATCACTTCCCACAACGCCGACCGTATCCGCGCCAAAATCCTCTGCGAGGGCGCCAACGGCCCCACCACCTTCCTTGCCGATTCCATTCTCCAAGACAAGAAAGTCTTCGTCATCCCAGACATCCTCGCCAACGCCGGCGGCGTCACCGTCTCCTACTTCGAATGGGTGCAGGACCGCCAGGGCTACTTCTGGAACGAAAACGACGTCAACACCCGCCTTGAAGAAATCATGGTCGCCAGCTTCAACGACGTCACCGGCTACGCCGAGAAACACAACGTTCACAACCGCACGGCCGCCTACATGCTGGCGCTCGATCGCGTCGCCTACGCCATCAAGAAACGAGGGCTGTACGCGTAGTGCCCTGCTGTAACCCGCTCCACGCCAGCCCAGCGCACAGCGCGATTGGTGCCCAGTATCAAGCGCACAGGGCGATGGGTGCCCGTTGTGCGCGTCAGTATCAAGCGCACAGGGCGACTGGTGCCCGTTGCGCGCGCCCATAGATGACGGAGCCCACGACGCCGCTCATGCGGCAGTACCAGGCTGCCAAAAAACAAGTTCCCGGAGCGCTCCTCCTCTTCCGCCTGGGCGATTTCTACGAGCTCTTCTACGACGACGCCGTCACCGCCGCGCGCGAACTCGAAATCACCCTCACCGCCCGTAATAAGGAACACGGCGACCCCGTCCCGATGTGCGGCGTCCCCTACCACGCCGCCGACGGCTACATCTCCCGCCTCATCCAGCGCGGCTACCGCATTGCCATCTGCGAGCAAATGGAAGAGGCCGGCCCCGGCAAAAAACTCGTTCGCCGTGAAATAACCCGCATCGTCACCCCCGGCACCGCCACCGATTCGAATCTCCTCCGCTCGCATGAGAACAACTACCTCGCCGCCGTCTTCACAAAGGCCGGCCGCAGCGGCCTCGCCTACGCCGATCTCTCGACCGGCGAGTTCCAAACCACCGAACTGCGCAGCGAAGAGCTCCTCCCCTCACTCGAAACGTTGAACATTCGCGAAGTCTTGCATCCGGAAGGCCAGCCCGCCGGCGCCTCCTGTCTTGAAACTCCGCTCGACGCCTGGATCTTCGGCGGCGACTACGCCGGCCGCCAAATTCTCGAAAACTTTCGCCTGCTCTCGCTCGACGGCTGCGGCCTCACCGACAAGCCGCTCGCCATCGCCGCTGCCGGCGCCGTGCTCCACTACCTGCGCGAAACCCAAAAATCCGCGCTCGAACATTTGAACCGGCCCGTGTTTTATCAGCGCCACGACCATCTCGTCCTCGATGCCGCCACCGTTCGCAACCTTGAATTAGTCGAGCCGCTCTTTGCCGGTGAAACCCGCGACGCCACCCTCATCCACGTGCTCGATAAAACCTCGACCGGCATGGGCGGCCGCCTCCTGCGCCGCAGGCTCCTCAATCCCTCTTGCAATCAGGCCGAAATCGAAGCTTCCCTCGACGCCGTCGCCGAACTCAGCGCCAAGGTCATCCTGCGCGCAGACCTGCGCAAGGCCCTCGGCTCCATCCAGGATCTCGAGCGTCTCCTCGCCAAAATCACCCTCGGCACCGCCGGTCCCCGCGAACTCCTCGCCCTCGGGCGCTCGCTCGCACAACTGCCTCTAATCGCTGAACTCACGCTGCAATGTGAAACGCCCAGCCTGCGCTGCCCAATCGATCTCGTCCCCGAAGCTCGCGACAGCATTCTCGCCGCCATCTCCGACGAGCCGCCCGTCAACCTCAACGACGGCGGCGCCATTCGCAACGGCTTCCACCCCCAACTCGATGAGCTCCGCGACCTCAGCCGCAACAGCCGCCAATTCATCGCCGCCATCGAAACCCGCGAGCGCGCCCGCACCGGTATCCAGTCCCTTAAGGTCCGCTTCAACAATGTCTTCGGCTACTACCTCGAAATCTCGAAAGCCAACCTCGCCCTCGCCCCTGCCGATTACGAACGTAAACAAACTCTCGCCAATGCCGAGCGCTTCACCACCCCCGAACTCAAGGAACTCGAAACCAAAGTCTTCTCCGCCGAAGAAAAAATCCTGTCGCTTGAGCGCGAAATCTTCCAGCAGGTCCGCGCCTTCGCCGCCTCCCACGCCGAGCGCATCAAGTCAGCCGCCTCCTCCATCGCCCAACTCGACCTCGCCGCCACTCTCGCCCAGGTCGCCGTCGACAACCGCTACAAGCGCCCCCGCTTCTCCCACTCCGGCGAAATGCGCATCGACGCCGGCCGCCATCCCGTCATCGAAAAACTCGCCGAGCGCGACG
>JAJPHN010000041.1 GCA_021325235.1 Terriglobia bacterium
GGTCCGTACCCATCGGCAAACTGCATGATCCGCTCTGGCGTGACCGTGGTGAGCACTGGGTCGAGCATCGCCGTTCCTCCTGAATTGTGGCCTCGGGTGCAGCACGGCGCGTTGACAAGCGCCCGCCCTGCAATCCACTGCTGATACATCGACACCGGAAGGGCTTGCTATCCGATTCTTGCTCCTAATCTTTTCTCGGCCGAGGGCCATCGCCGTTGACGAAGCAGGGATCACTTGCCCCGTCTAGGCCGCCGGCAGGTCTGTAACCACCCGATTCCTGAGGAAGCGAATAGCGAAGTAGCGAACAGTGGCTAGCCGAGACGAAACTCATAGGCGCTTGAAACCGGCCCCCGACAAGCCGCCCGAGCGGCATACAGGATTAAATATGCGGGGCTCCATCGTTTTTTCTGATATCGTGGCGCCATGGACGCCGCCGACCTGCGCATCTTCGAAGCTGTCGCTCGGCTGGGCGGAATGAACCGTGCGGCTGCGGAGCTGAACACGGTGCAATCGAACGTCACGGCGCGCATCCGTTTGCTCGAGAAGGAACTCGAAGCACCTTTGTTCCACAGACACAGCAAAGGCGTTGCCCTCACAGATGCTGGACGACGGCTGTTGCCATATGCGACGCGCATCGAGCATTTGCTGCGAGACGCGCGAAGCGCGGTCGCCGACGACGGTCACCCTAAGGGATCGCTGACGGTGGGTGCCCTGGAAACAACGGCAGCGCTTCGTCTTTCGTCCCATCTCTCGAGCTACGTCGCACAATTCCCGGAGGTTGACCTGATCCTCCGAACAGGGACGACACAGGAATTAATCAACGACGTGCTCGATCGTCGATTGGAGGGTGCCTTCGTCTGTGCACCTGTAGATCATCCCGACCTTCATCAACGGCATGCGTTCCGAGAAGAACTCGCGATCCTCACCTCACCATCGATACAGAATCTGGATGCGTTGTTCAGAGAAGCGGAGGCAAGGATCGTCGTGCTTCGCGCAGGCTGCTCGTATCGCCAGCGCTTAGAGGATCTGCTGGCGCAGCGCGGCATCCTCAGCCTGCGCAGGCTCGAATTCGGCACCTTGGAAGCCATTGTCGGATGCGTCGCCGCTGGGTTAGGCGTGACCTTGCTGCCGAAGAGCATCATCGGCTCGGTGACGCGCGACCACGACCTCACCGTTCATTCGCTCCCGAAAGGTCAAGGGCGGGTGGAAACAATATTCATCCATCGGCGTGATGCCTATATCTCCAGCGCACTCAAGGCCTTCCTGCGTCGCGTTTGTGTCTCCACGAAGAGCGCGGTGGCCGCCGAATAGTTTATCTGATTTTAAGATATGTCCGATCGATATAAGTCGCTTTTTGTGATTTATGTGCTGGCCTAGCATTCCTCGACCAAGAGAGGGCGTGAGGAATGTTGCAGACAGTCATTCCTGCAAACGGCTCGATGACGACTCCTGTATGGCGCATGGCGCTTTCGGGCTTGTGTGCAAGCCTTGTCGGTATTGGCCTTTCCCGTTTCGCCTATACGCCGCTTCTGCCCCAGCTGATCGCGGCACATTGGTTCGCGCCCGCGCAAGCTGCCTACATCGGCGCCGCCAACCTCGCGGGCTATCTGGCAGGCGCGCTCCTCGCCCAGCCGCTCATGGAACGCCTTCGGGCTGCCACCCTCCTCCGCGTCATGATGATCATTGTGAGCGTCTCCTTCTTCGCCTGCGGGTTCCAGTCGCCCGTTGCCTGGTTTTTCCTCTGGCGCTTTGCTGCAGGCTTCGCTGGTGGAATCATCATGGTGGCGGCCGCCCCAACCATACTGCCTCACGTAACCCCCACCCGACGCGGATTGACGAGCGGCGCAATCTTTGTCGGCATCGGATGCGGCGTCGTGATCTCAGCGACAGTAGTTCCAATGCTTTTGCGATGGGGCGTGAGCCAGGCATGGATGGGACTGGGTCTTGTTGCCTTCCTGCTCTCCCTCGTCGCCTGGGCGGGCTGGCCGCATGCGAACCAGACCGCACCCGCGCCGCCGGGAACCCGCGCGCTTTTCCACGCGGCGATGTCCGGAAGCTCGACCTTGCGCGCCCTTTATTTCGAATACGCCCTGAACGCTGTCGGGCTCGTGCCGCACATGGTCTTCCTCGTTGACTTCGTCGAGCGTGGCTTGGGCCAAGGCCTCAGCATGGGCTCGCGCGATTGGCTGTTGTTCGGACTCGGTGCGATGGTTGGACCGGTCATTTCTGGTGCCATCGCCGATCGGATTGGATTTCGCCGCGCCCTACGCGCAGGGTTTCTGTTGCAGGCTGCCGCCGTCGGTGTCCTTACAATCGATGCTGATGCCATCTCATTGATGGTCTCCAGCTTCGTCATCGGCGCATTCGTTCCGGGCATCGTCCCACTGGTGTTGGGCCGAGTCCATGAGCTAGCGGCGCAAGACAGCGCACTCCAGAAAACCGCCTGGAGCCTCTGCACAACCGCGTTCGCGCTTGGGCAGGCCGTCGGCGCTTATGGCTTCTCATACGTTTTTGCACACACCACGAATGCCTACGGCTTGATCTTCATGCTCGGGGGCGGCGCCCTCATCGTCGCTGCCTCGATCGACGTATTGGCCGCCCGACACCGAGAACCGACTGTTCTACTGAGTCTCGACTGAGACGGGCGCCCAGGCTGAGTTCTGTGCGCGCCGCCCCACCCCGAGTGGAACCCGTGGAGCGTCAAGAGATACAGCAACTCTACGGTAAAGCGCCCGGCCGTCCCCCGGTCCGGTGCGCCTGCCGATCCACATAAATGGCTGTCTCCACGGACCAGCGGTAGGCCGGCTTTGATCGGTGCTCGCTGCCGCAAGCTCGGCACCGAGCGCTCCGGCCTCGTATCCTTCACAGTCGATGGGCTCGGGGCGCAAGAGGTCCATGCTCGGCTCGCGCGCGAGCAGATCACGGTCGGCGCGAATGGCGTGCCCTATACGCCGCTTGACATGACCGCCCGCAAGCTGAGCGAGATCGTTCGCGCCTCGGGGAGCTACCTCAATACCGAAGAGGAAATCGGGCGCCTCGCCGCAGCCGTCGCCCGGATCGCGCGCGACGCTGCCGCTTGATCATCGATCGCAGGAGGGTTCGATACCGCTCGTCCGGGTCGATCTCGTCGCCGGCAAGTCCGCCGAGTACCGGCGCGCTATCGGCGACGTCATTGATGAAGCCCTGGTTAACAGCCTGAATGAGCGCGCCTTGGATGGCCGAAACGCACAGTCCGGCCAGCCGTTCAGCACGCTCCACCGGGAGTCCCGTCCGCCATCAGCTTCCGTTCAGAATATCCAGCCGCGCCGCGTACGCCTCACGGCCCGCTTGAGCTACCGCCCGGTCTTGCGGCGCCAACTCGAGGAGCACCGTTGTAATTGGGCAGCTGTCCCGGAACGCCGATTTGCGCATCCACCCCGGCGAGCAGTCGCGCGTGCCCTTTTAAGAGCTCACCGGTCGACGGCGTCTGCCCCGCCACCTGCGCCACCGTGTCGGCGACCCGGCGCCCAGCTTCCTCGACCGCGGCGACCGCTATCGACGCCTTTCTCCCGGAAAGTGGTGATAGAGCGAGCCCTTGGGCGCGCCGCTCGAGTCGACAATATCGTTCAGCCCCGTAGCGCTGTAGCCGCGCTGCCGAAACAGGGCGACGGCGGCTCTGATGATGGGTTGGCGGTGCTTTGGAATGGCGGGCATTCGAGCGCTCCGGACATGCCGCTATATTGACCAGTCTACATCAGTCGATCAACCTTGACTCTCCTGCTGGGATAAGGCGCCCCCAACATGAGCGGCCACGAGACCCACGCGATGCGATCATCTCTTTAACGGTGAACTCATGCAGATACCGGAGGGCTTTGAGCCCCATTACCGCAAGAGCCCGGCGACGGATGCTTGGGAGCCCCTGTACTCGCGTCGCAAAAATGGGATCGTGGAGATCGGTCTCGTGGCTGGAAAGCCGCATTCAAATTCGCGCGGCTTCTTGCATGGCGGCGTGTTAGCTACGCTCGCCGATAACGCCATGGGGCTGTCGTACCATGAGACGCGCGTGTTGCTCCTTGGCAAGGACGAGGCTGCAAAGAGTGGTCTCACCGTCAACCTCTCCGTCGACTTTGTTTCGGCAGCGCGAGCTGGTGCGTGGCTCCAAATAACTCCACGAGTCCTGCGAGCCGGCAAAGCGACGGGCTTTGTCGATGCCACCATCGCTGCCGACGACGAAATCATTGCGCGCGCAAGCGCAATATTTCGAGTTTTGGATCAAGCCCGCCAGCCGCAATGAAAGACGTTGGAGAACCGAAGGAGCACGTCCGGCTCGGAGCGCGCCTGCTGATCCTCGTTGCAATGCTGATGGTGATGACAGCCTTCAGCCAATTTATTCGGACAGTGGTCGGTACGCTTGCGCCGATACTGCGGAGCGATCTTGGGCTGGACGCACGATTGCTGGGCCTCGCTAATGGCGGGTTCTTTATCGCTTTTCTGGTGATGCAACTGCCGCTTGGAATCCTGTTTGACCGCCATGGCGTACGGCGCACGACTGCCTGGCTGACCTATCTTGCCGCGCTCGGTTCACTGCTCGGCGCAATTTGCGCTGAGCCTTGGAGCTTCATCGCCTCACGCATCCTGGTCGGTATCGGGTCTGCCGGCTACTTCATGGGAACACTGGTTGTCGCCGGAAACTGGTTTCGGGATCGTCGGTTCGTGTCGATCGTGAGTCTCGTCTACGCGGTCAGCAACCTTGGAACGCTTGCGGCGACTGCCCCGCTGTCCCTTGCCAATGAAGCCGTCGGGTGGCGCACAGTTCTCGTTGTGATCGCACTCGTGACGGTCATCATCGCAGTGGGAATTCACTTTTTCGTACACGATTTCCCGTCGCACGCGAGCATCCCGGAGAACGCTGCTACCGGCGCTGGGCTGGTCGAGGGATGGCGCGAAGTCTGGCGAACACCAGGAATTACGCCGATCCTGGTGATGGCGGCGACGGCCTATCCATCAATGAGCACACTGCTTGCGACGTGGGCGGCTCCGTATCTGGCTGACGTCTACCATCTCGATTCTGCTGCGCGAGGGAACCTGCTCTTGTTGTTTGCCAGCATGCAAGTTCTCGGCGTCTTGGGTTGGGGACAGCTTGCGGCCCACCGCGCCGGTACGAGCAAGGTCATAGTCGGTTGCGGCGCCGGAGCTGTTCTCGCCTTGACCTCGCTTGCGCTCTGGCCATCGCCGTCCCTGTTCCTTGCCGCCGGACTGTTTGCGGCGTCTTGCCTCTTGGGAGCCTTCGGCTCCCTTGTTCTGATGGAAGGGCGACAGCTATTTCCTGCGCGAATCGCAGGCCGCGGTGTGACCGCGATCAATCTCGCCCAGGTTGGCGGATCAGCGGTTCTCCCTATCGTAACAGGCGCAATTGCTGGGTGGCTCCCCGCAGGCGACGGATCAGGCTCGGCAATGGGCTATCGCCTGAGCTTTGGCTTCATCGCAGCATGCCTACTGACCAGCGTCGCTCTCTATAGCTTCTGGCGACAATCGGGAAGTCAAACGGCCATCGCAACTGGTGGGAAACGGTATTAGTTTGTCGACGACAGGGCACGTCGATTTCGCGCCGCAATCACCCTTCTGGACGGGATTGTCTCTATATTGACTGGTCTACATCATGCGGTCAACCTCGGCTCAGCCGCTGAACGGAGAAGCCCCAACATTAGCAACCGCGTGACCTATCGCTGTGAGGCTGGGGTCGCCCGCAACATGATAGATGACGGCAAGGTAAACGTGATGACCCCCGAGATGCTTCACGACCTCGACGCAGTCCTGGACCGCGCACAGTCAGATAATGCGACCGTCGTTCTCAGATCGGCGCGCGCCGGAATCTTCTCGGCTGGCTTCGATCTCAAGATCTTTGCCGCGAACGATCCCAAGCGCAGTCTTGAGATGGTGCGGTCCGGCGCCGAGCTTGCGCTGCGCCTGATGGCCCTCCCCCACCCGACGGTCGGCATCATGGAAGGTCACGCCTTCCGATGGGCACGTTCTGCTCCTCGCGTGTGATGTGCGCATCGGCGCTCTCGGAAAGTTCAGGATGGGCCTCAACGAAGTGACGATCGGCATTTCGCCGCCGCGGTTCGCAATCGAACCCGCGCGGAGCCATGTTCATCCTGCATGGCTGAGCCGGACAGGGACCCTCGGCGAGATGCTCGAGCCCGACGACGCTGTCGCGGACGGTTGACGCAGCTTGGGTCCAGGCCAGCGCCTTATGAGCATCGCTTTGAAACCGGTCCCCGAGCGAGCGCCGCCTAGGGTGCCCTGCGCTGCATAGGAATGGGATAGACCATGCGCCAACTGACCTACATTTCACCAGGCAAGCTTGAGTGGTGGGACGTCCCACCGCCGCGGATCGAGGCGGCCACAGACGCCCTTGTCCGGCCGATCGCGGTCGCGCGATGCGATCTCGACCCGCTCATCGCCCGCGGCCTGCCGGGTTTCCCGGGGCCATTCGCAGTGGGGCACGAGACCATCGGGGAGGTCGCAGACACTGGCGAGGCGGCCGGCGTCGCTCCTGGAGACCAGGTCGTCATCCCGTTCCAGCTGTCCTGCGGCCGATGCGAGGCCTGCCGGAGGGGCCACACCAACAACTGCGCCGCCTATCCCGCGCGCGCCGCTTATGGTCTCGCGCCATCATCGGGGCAGGAATTCGGTGGGTCCCTCTCCGAGTTGGTCCGCGTCCCCTTCGCCGACCACATGCTGATCCGTTTCCCGGAGGGGCTCGATCCGATCGCCTTCGCCAGCATCTCCGACAACATCGTTGACGGTTGGCGTGCGGTCGCCCCGCATTTACGCGCCTGGCCCGGCGCTCGCGTGCTGGTGGTCGGCGGCAACGCTCAGAGTGTCAGCCTCTACGCCGCCGGCCTCGCGGTTTCGCTCGGGGCGGGAGAAGTCCTCTATCTCGACGATGATGAGGGCCGCCGGTCGCGCGCCCAAGCGCTCGGCGCCCAGGTCGAGCCCCTTTCCCTACCGCGCGACCGCCTGGACTACGACATCACCGTCCTCGGCGAGGGGGACTTGGCGAAGCTCAAATTCGCGATCACCTCGACGGTCCCCAACGGAGTGCTCACGTCGGTGGGCACGTTCTTCACCAATGACGTCCCCATGCCACTGCGTTCGATGTACGCGCGCGGGATCACCTTTCACACCGGGCGGATACACTCCCGCGCCGAACTCCCTCACGTCTTGGACCACTGCGCGCACGGAGCCTTTGATCCCGCCAGGGTCACCTCGCTCGTGGCAGGCTTCAGCGAGGCGGCTGAGGTTTTCACCGATCCCGGTCCCAAGGTGGTGTTCGCCAACGACTGGCCAGCGCGTAGCTCCTGAACGTGGAACCAGCGGCGTTTGAACGGTTGCTGCTACCGCCGCGTTCGTTTCGAGCTGATCGTCGCTTGCAGAAGACTTCGCCTGCACTGGGAAGAGGTTTGCAGTCACATTTCCGAAGACGGGAAGCTGGCCGGCGCTCGCATGTCGCTTTGCGGTGAGCACTTGGTCAGGGTATCGCCGGTGACGTTGCCCCCAACTTTTATCCAGTTGGGAGCGGAGTCTGGCGGTTGAACTTCATCATCTGATCGGTGGCCAGGGGCCAAGGCGCGGAGGCCTCAGCTACCGCAGCGCCTTGGCCCCGTTGCACGGCGAATGTCTCCGCATAGGCATCGGGCGTCAGCCATCCGATGCGCGAGTGCGGGCGGACGGCGTTGTAGTCGCGCCGCCAGTCCTCGAGCGCGGCACGCGCGTGGGCGAGCGAGGTGAACAGCGTCTCGTTCAGGAACTCGTCGCGCAGGCGGCCATTGAAGCTCTCGATGAAGGCGTTCTGTACCGGCTTGCCCGGCGCGATGTAATGCCATTCGACGCCGGTCTCGGCAGTCCAGGTCAGGATGGCGTTGCTGGTCAGCTCGGTGCCGTTGTCGCTGCCGATCGCCTGGGGCCGGCCGTGCCTGGCGATCAGCCGGTCGAGCTCGCGGGCAACCCGCCGGCCCAACAGCGAGAAGTCGGCGATCGCCGCCAGGCAGCGCCGCGTGCAGACGTCGTAGATCGCCAGAATGCGGAACCGCCGGCCGCTCACCAGCTGATCGGCCACGAAGTCGAGCGCCCACAGATCGTTCGGCCGAGTCGGCATCGGCATCGGGGTCCGACAGCCCAAGGCCCGCTTGCGGCCGCCCCGCTTGCGCACCATCAGCCGTTCCTCGCGATAGACCCGGAACAACCGCTTGTGATTCACCACGAAGCCCTCCCGCCGCAGGAAAATCAGCAGCCGCCGGTAGCCGAACCGGCGCCGTTCACGGGCCAGCGCCACCAGCCGCTGGCGCAGTGCCGGATCGTCCGGCCGGCGGCAGCGGCAACGCACTGTCATGCGCTGACAGCCGATCACCCGGCACGCCCGCCGTTCGCTCATCTCATGGACGCCTCTGAGGTGAACGACGGCCTCTCGCCTAGCGGCGGGCGTCACCATTTTTTTGTCAGCAGGTCCTTCAGCGCCGTGTTGTTCAGCATGGCATCCGCCAGAAGCCGCTTCAGCTTGGCATTCTCCCCTTCGAGCGCCCGTAGCCGCTTCGCCTCCGACACGTCCAGACCACCGTACTTGCTCTTCCAGTTGTAGAACGTCGCTTCGCTGATCCCGTGCTTGCGGCACAGATCGCCGGTCTTCACCCCGGCTTCCTGCTCCTTCAGCACGCCGATGATCCGCTCATCGCTGAACCTCTTGCGCTTCATCGTCTGGTCCTCTCCTAAAGGGCCAGACTCAACTTCAACCTCGATTAATCCCCGGGGGCAACGTCACCGGCGCACTTGTCTTCCGAGCGTTCCATTGGCGGATCGCCGTGATTAGGGGAAGCGTGTCAAAGTACGTTTCGTTGCGATAGATGAGGCCACCTGTTATCTGAACGGTGCACACGCCACGACAGGTAACGACGCTATCGCCGACGGGGGCTTCCAACCGCCACTTGTTTAGAAATCCATCTTGCAGAGGAATGCTCGACTCATGTGTCCATACCCAGTCTGGGTTGTTGGCGAGGAGCCTTGACAGGTAGCGGACGAAATCCGCCTTGCCCCTCAAGCCGCCAGGCAGTGTCGGATCTGAGTAGAAGAGATCATCCGTATAGAATGATGCCAGCCTCAGAGGATCGTTTCCGGTCCAGGCGGGCAGCCACCTCGCCGCAAACTGACGAGCTTCATCCGGGGTCATCGATTTCGTCACGGCTCTTCCCCTCGTCGACTCTTGATTGTCTCGAAGGATGATATTAGCATATGGTTCATATGTGAACTAGATAGACGCGGCACACCCGATCCGATGTGCGCGCGCTCCGCCAGCGATCCAACCTCAGAGAGAGCATGCCGTTTCAACCACAGGACCCCAATTTCCAGCAACGCGTACGAGCAAGCTTTGCGCGCCAACGAGTGATGCAAACCCTGGGTGTCGAAATCGTTCGCGTAGTGCCCGGCGAGATCGAGCTGAGTATGTCTCATGATCTAGCCTATACGCAGCAGCACGGCTTCATGCATGCCGGCATCCTCTCCGCCGCGCTGGACAGCGCATGTGGGTATGCAGCCTACTCGCTGATGCCGCCCGACGCGGCAATCTTGACCGTCGAGTTCAAGACGAACCTCCTTGCGCCGGCCAGGGGCGATCGCTTTCTCTTCCGTGCTCGTGTCGTCAAGCCGGGGAAAACACTCACGGTCTGCGAGGGGCAGGCGTTCGCGCTGGCTAACGGTGCCAAAGAGCGACTCGTCGCCACGATGACCGGCACCCTGATGGCGCTGTTCGATCGTCAGGGCGTCGATCACTAGCGGGCTTCGTGGCATGACGTCGCGACCTCCTCGACTCTTTCACCTGATGTCGCTGGCGCAGCATCGTCTGCACAAGAGTACCGACGCTGCCTTTGGCGACGCGCTTGGCATCACTACGGCGCAGCTCGGCGTGCTGTTCATCCTTGAGAGAGGGCCAGGCGGCCTGCTCAAGGAGGTGAGCGACGCGCTCGGGGTCAATAAATCCGCAATCACCGCGCTCATCGATCGAATGGAAGCGGCGGGCCTGGTCCGACGGCAGCCCTCCGACGAAGACGGGCGGGCGGTCCAGCTTTTCGCGACGGCCCAAGGGCTCGCCAAGGCTGCGGCTGCGCGGCCCGTTCTTGCCCGCCTTAATGCGCGGCTCACGGAAAGCTTCAGTGAGCGCGAGATGGCAGTTATCGCGCGATTTCTTCAGTCCGTCCTTGAGCGTTTCTAGGATAGACCCGAGGAACCCCATGACCGATCACATCGTCGCTTCAGTCGCCGAGAGACTTTTCCGCCTGAGAATGAACCGGCTGGAGAAGGAGAATGCCTTGACCCGGTACTGTGGGAGCAGGAGGCGGGAACGAAGACCGCTGATGTCTGCCGCACCCCCGGCGGCGTGTCCGCGCAGCGCGGCAGCGAAGGCCCGCGGCGTCAGCCAGCTCAGTTTGGAGTGCGGCCGCTGCTCGTTGTAGTCGCGACGCCAGTCTTCCAGCACGGCCCGGGCGTGGCCGAGGGAGCGGAACAGCGTCTCGTTGAGCAACTCGTCCCGCAGGCGGCCGTTGAAGCTCTCGTTGAAGCCGTTCTGCTGCGGCTTGCCGGGCGCGATGTAATGCCAGCCAGCCGATCTGCATGTCGTCGGCCCAGGTCAGTATGGCGTTCGAGGTCAGCTCCGTGCCGTTGTCGCTGACGATGGTCTCGGGGCGGCCGCGGCGGCGCACGATGGCGTCGAGTTCACGCGCGACCCGTAGCCCGGAGAGGGAGGTGTCGGCCACCAGCGCCAGGCACTCGCGCGTGCGGTTATCGACGACCGTCAGGATGCGGAAGCGCCGCCCGTCGGTCATCTGGTCGGAGACGAAGTCCAGGCTCCAGCGCTGGTTCGCCTGCAGCGGGATCTCGATCGACCGCCGCGTGCCCATCGCCCGCTTGCGGCCGCCGCGACGACGCACGGTCAGCTTCTCCTCGCGGTAGAGCCACTGGACGCGCTTCGTGTTCACCACGTGGCCCTCGCGGCGCAACAGCACGTGCAGGCGCCGATAGCCGAACCGGCGCCGCTCGGCCGCCAGCGTCCGGAGCCGCTCGCGCAGATCCGTGTCGGCCGGCCGCGTCGCCTGGTAGCGCACGCTCGTCCGGTCCACGCCCAGGACCCGGCACGCCCGCCGCTCGCTCCTCCCGTGGGCCGACTGCAGATGCGCCGCAGCCTCCCGATGCGCGGCGGGCGTCACCACTTTTTTTCCCCAGGAGATCCTTCAGCGCCACGTTGTCCAACATGGCGTCGGCCAACAGCCGCTTCAACCGGCCGTTCTCCTCCTCCAAGGCCTTCAGCTTGCGCGCCTCGGAGACGTCCATCCCGCCGAACTTGGCCTTCCATTTGTAGAAAGTCGGCGAGCTTACGCCGTGCTTGCGGCACAACTCACCGCGATCCCCGTCTCCTGCTCCTGCTCCCGCAGGATCCCAATGATCTGCTCTTCCGTGAACCTCGATTGCTTCATCCGTCCGTCCCTTCGTTGGGCCGGACTCTCTTTACCCGTGGAGGAGTTTCAGGGGGTCACGTCAGCAGGCCGGCTCGCTGCCGCGGGACCATGAACGCCGGGGCGCTGCCGCCCCCGCCGAGCCCGTCCCGCAACCTTCACAGCCACTTCACAATCACAGACCGAGATCAGCGTCGCGTACGGCGCCACCGACCAGCATGGCCTTCATTCAAAAAACCACTGCATCGCTCAAAATCGCCCCGCCGTCATGAATAGATGCGGCTAGTCGCGATCGCACGCGACTCTAGTAAGGCTTGCCATCTTTATGCGCATACCGCCACTTTCCGTCATCACCCATCACCGCCTGAATATCGTCCGCCGGGTAATTTACTTCATCGCCCGTGGTACGATCACCGACTTCCAGAATGACGCAGTCATGCTCCGTCCGATTTTCCAAGTGATGCGCCGTACCGCCGGCGACGAAGCCAGCCACCATGCCCGGTCGAAGCTGGGTCTCACCGGCATCCGTGAACAGCGTCGGCGCACCCTGAAGCACGTAGATGAACTCGTCCTGCTTGGAGTGGCGATGCTGCAATGCTGACGGCGCGCCGGGCTTTAAGTGGGTCAGGTTCACTCCAAAATTCTTAAGCCCAAACAGATCGCCGAGAGGGTGCTTGATCCGCCCCGCCATGCGCGAGGCGAATGGCTCAGGGTAATTGCTCGGCCGAATTCTCGGCGGTGCTTCAGAGGCAGCTATAGCATCCGGACGTTGTTTCATTGATCCTTCTCCCCTCGAGCGAGCACGTACCGCAGCATCTTAAGCAGCCCACCCTAGCAATCTGCCGCCATTCCGAACATCGAGTAGATCTGAAGTCCCGGTTTCATGAAGCCGAACGGTAAGACGACCACCCGCGAACGCATAAGAGCCGTTCCGGAAAGTTTCGACTCAGGATGAAGGGGCTGTCAATCGACGCAGCATGATGCGGATCATGGCGAGGCGAACGAAGGCAGCGGCCTTGCGGGCGTGAC
>JAJPHN010000042.1 GCA_021325235.1 Terriglobia bacterium
AGTCTCATCATTACCAAGCTAGACGTCCTCGACGAGCTCGCCGAAATCCCGGTTTGCGTCGCCTACCAGGTGGATGGCAAAGTAGTCACCCAGATGCCCGCCAGCACGCGCGGCCTGGAGGCCATCAAGCCCATCTTCGAACCCCTCCCCGGATGGCGCCAGTCCACCCGCGGCATCACGCGCTTCGATGATCTGCCGCAAGCCGCTAAACGCTATCTCGATTTCCTCGAAGAAAAAACCGGCGTCGAGGTCGGCTCCGTCTCAAACGGCCCCGAGCGCAGCGAAACCATGTTCGTGCGCGGCTCCAAACTCGAAAAACTGCTGCGCTGAGCACCCGCCGTCCTGCTATCTATTAGAGTTACCGCCATGCCCGAAAACACCTTCGACATTGTTTCTAAAATCGATCTGAACGAAGTCTCCAACGCCATTCAACAGGCTTCGAAAGAAATCCAGACCCGCTACGACCTCAAAGACAGCAAATCCTCGATCGAGCTGAACGAAAAAGACCACAAAATCCAGTTGGCGAGCGCGGATGACTACAAATTGAAGGCAGTGACCGAAATCCTGAGCCAGAAACTCGTCAAGCGCAACGTGCCGCTCAAGGGGCTCCAATACGGCGCCATCACGCCCGCCAGCCAAGGCAGCGTGCGGCAGGAGGTCTCGCTCCAGCAAGGCATTCCCATCGAAAAGGCGCGCGACGTCGTCAAGCTCATCAAGGACAGCAAACTGAAGGTCCAGGCCAGCATCCAGGGCGACCTGGTGCGCGTCAGCGGAAAAGACCGCGACACCCTGCAGCAGGTCATCTCGCTGCTCAAGGGAAAAGATTTCGGCATCGACATGCAGTTCACCAATTACCGGACCAATTGATGCCCCGGCGCATCGAAAGCCTGCTTCTCGCCGGACCCGCGGGCAGGCTGGAAGCGTTACTCGAAGAACCGGAACACCAGGCGCCCCTCGAAGCCGCCCTCGTCTGTCACCCGCACCCGCTGCACGGCGGCACTATGCATAACAAGGTGGTGTACCGGCTCGCGCGCGGCCTGCGCAAAACCGGTTGCGTGGTGCTGCGCTTCAATTACCGCGGCGTCAATCTCAGCCAAGGCGAGTACGCCCACGAAATCGGCGAAACAGAAGACGCTCGCACCGCCCTGCGCGAGCTTCAGAGCCGCTACCCGGACTTGCCCGTCACCGCCGCCGGATTCTCCTTCGGTTCCCGCGTCGCTCTGCGCCTCGCTGCCCAGGAGCCGGCCATTCAACGCGTCATCGCCGCCGGCTTCCCGACCCGCATCGCCGACCGCGCCTTCCTCCCCGACGTGCGTGTCCCCAAATATTTTGTCCAGAGCACCAACGATCTATACGGCCCGCGCGCCGACTTCACGCTCTTCTACGATGCGCTCGCCGCACCCAAGCACCTCGACTGGATCGAGGCCTCCGATCATTTCTTCCACGATGCGCTCGCTGCCTTCGAAGCGGCTATCGAGCAAATCGGGCGGGAACGAACCCTCTAAGCTTGCCGCAACTGCCGTTCCACGATGCGCGCCGCTCGCTGGCTGATCAAGTCCGCCACCTTGCTCAAAAGCTCCGGCAAGGCTTCCGGTTCAATCAATACCGGCTGCCGCGGATCCGGCTGCTTATTCTGATAGGTAGTCAGAATCGCAGTCGCTGGTTTGTAATCCATCAAACGCGCATGGGCCAGCACCTTCAGACCCGCCTCCGGCGATTCCATCCGTAAATCGCTGAGCACCAATTCATACTGGCGCTCATCGAGTTTCCCCACCGCCTCCGCCGCCGACGCCGCGGAATCTACGAAATAGCCGCCCGCCTCCAGCACCGCCTTCAGCGTCAGCCGCGAAGTCAGGTCGTCCTCCACCAGCAACACACGCGCCAACTCCAGCTCGCGACCCGCCGGTTGGGCACCGGCTCGTTTCCGGCCAGGCAATCTCTTTGGCTTCGTCTGCATGTCCAGGTCCAAACGGGACCGAGTACAGTGTAAACGAAAATCGCCAAAACGCCCATAGTATCTTTTCCCCCCCGGCGAGAGTGTCAGGCTGCTTGCGTGTGGATAGTGTCCTGGCGCACTACCTTGCGTGTCAGTTCGGAAATACTCGCTCGAAAATCTGATCTACATTCCGCAACTGGCGCGCCACCGAGAACGCCTGCTCTATCTGCTCCTGGCTCAAGAACGTGCGAATCTGCGGATCGGTCTGAATGGCCGCGTAGAAATCGCCCTCGCTCTGCCATGCCTCCATCGCGTGCGCCTGCACCAGCCGGTACGCATCTTCCCGCTGCATTCCCGCCGCCGCCAGGTCCAGCAGCAACTGACCGGAAAAGATCAGCCCGCGCGTCAATTCTAAATTGCGCCACATGCGCCCGGCGTCCACCCGCAGGCCCGTGATCAACCACGTCGTCTTCGCCAGCAGATAATCGATCAGAATGGTCGAATCGGGCAGGATCACGCGCTCCGCCGATGAGTGCGAAATGTCGCGCTCATGCCACAGCGCCACGTCTTCAAACCCGGCCTGCGCGTTGGCGCGCACCACTCGCGCCAAGCCGCAAATCTGCTCGCAGGTCACCGGATTGCGCTTGTGCGGCATGGCCGACGACCCTTTCTGCCCGGCCGCGAACGGCTCCTCCGCCTCCCGGATCTCGGTGCGCTGCAGGTGCCGGATCTCGAGCGCGATCTTGTCCAGGCTGGAGGCGATTCCCGCCAGCACCGCCAGGTAATGGGCGTGCAAATCGCGCGCCAGCACCTGCGAGCTGACCGGCGCGGGCTTCAATCCCAGGCGCTCGCAGATCTTCTCCTCGGCTTCCGGCCCGATATGCGCAAACGTGCCCACTGCGCCCGAGATCTTGCCCACCCGCATCTCTTCGGCCGCCGCCGCAAAGCGCTCCCGGTGCCGCCGCAGCTCATCCCACCACAGCGCCGCCTTCAGCCCGAACGTAATCGGCTCGGCATGCATGCCATGCGTGCGCCCGATCTC
>JAJPHN010000049.1 GCA_021325235.1 Terriglobia bacterium
CGTCGTGTGAAAGTCGACTGACATGAACGGCGAAGGAAAGCTACGAACGAGCTAATGAGATCCGGAATTCCTAGCTATGAATGGCACAGTCTTGGCGGGCAGGTCAAACTCCCGGCTCCTGCACCTCGAAATCGATCGCATCTCCTTCGTGCAGCTCCGCTTCCTGCATAACGGATTTCGGAATCCTGATCGCGGGCGCGTTGCCCCATTTGGCGACTGCGGTAACGGGGTGTGATCGCATCTTGATTTTTCCTGTTTGGTATATACATTTGTATATACTCTGTCGTAGCTGCGTAATGGCAACGAGCATGCTCTCGATCCACCAACCGATCCTCACCAATCTTTGAGAGAGTCTCGCCGCCCGCCAGCGCTATGGTAGTCTGAAAATCGTCGCATTACACGCTCTATCCGCTCGCTGCGGATCGCCACGACCTTTTCGCTCATGTCGCTGCAGGTTTTTTTGCAAGCTCGATTGCTCGGCGCCGAAGATTTCCTCTCCGGACAGACCGAGCAAACCGAAACTGTCGGCGATCTGATCGGACGCGGTGCGTGGCTCACCTTATTCGGCGAAGTTCTCCCGCGCGCTTTACTCGCTGAATTGAAGCTTTCGCGCATGCTTCTCGGCTCGAGCAGCGCCGAACAATTTCTGCTGGTGCTGGCCGAAGAAGACATTCCGCGCGCCAACGATTTCCTCAATAACGCCGGCAGCAAAATCGCAGAGCTTTCTTCGGGCAAGCTCCAACTCGTGTGGGCGAGCACCGAAAATTTAGGTGCGTGGCCAGTGGTGCGCAAGCGCCTGGAGGATGCGTTGGCCGCTCGCGTGTGCTGTCCCATAAGTCAAAGCAGCGCCGGGGAACGGTTCGAGCCTTTTCGAGTGCAAGCCAGCGAAGGGAATGGAGCCGTCTTCGCAAATTTCGCGCAAGTCATCATTTCCGCCCAGACAATCGGCTGGTCGCCGGACGAACCACTGCTCCTCGCCTGGGACACCGGCCGGCACCAATGGCGTTTAACAGAGCATGCCGCGCCGGACGAAGACAGTATTCTCTTCCCGCGTCGTTTCGCCATGAATGAGGAAGGCGGCGAACCGGCCAGCCTGCACGAGCTCGCCGAACGAGCCGAAGGCGCGGACCGCTGGGGTATTCTGCGCGGCGATGTGGATCATTTCGAAATTCAGCTGCGCCGTGCCGCTTCAATCGAAGACCACCTGCAGCTCTCGGCGCTTTTTAAACAATTTTTCGCGGGCGAGCTGGCCGTACTCTGCGCGCTCCCCGAGTTCTGGCGCAAGGTGAGCGTAATCTATCGCGGGGGTGACGATTTCGTCGTACTCGGCAGCTGGGACGCGCTGATTCTTTTTGCACGTGAATTGCAGCGCCTCTTTGAAAAATTCGCTGAGCAGCATCTGGCGAACCTTCCGGGCGTGGAGGCCAAGACCATCAGCATGGCGCTGGTGCTTGCGCCTGCGCTCGAGTCTTCTGCCGCGGCAGTGGCCGCCGAGGCATCCATCGAGCTACGCGCCAGCAAATCCAGTGAACTCGGCTCCATTCATCTCTTCGGACGCACCCTCGAGTGGAAGCGCCTCAACGATGCCGAGGAATTAAAAGCCGGACTGGTGCGGCTCGTCCGCGAATTTCGCTATCCACCCGGTTACTTAAACGATCTGGCTGCCGTCTATCGGGAAAGTAAAATCGTGCGGGAAACGATCGCCGGCAGCTTGCGTCGGGGCAAAGCGCAGCGCATCGACAAGCCCTGGCGGACGTACCTGCGATTGAGCCGCGTCATCCCGCCTCCCCGCGGCAAGGAACAAACCAGCGTGCGCAACGCCGTGATCACAAACCTGATCGGAAAGCGCGGCGCTGGTCTGAAATTGAGGCCCTCCGGACGCGTCGGACTCGAATGGGCGCGACTCGAGGCAAGCGCGTAACCGTAACCGCCGGCCCGGGCACATACAGTAAGGACGATCAATGGCTGAAGTAGAAGAGAAAAAGACAGAAGAGCGCCGCTCAAATGAGAATCGCCCTCCCCGTGAAAATCGCGGTGGCGGCGGTCCGCGTCCGAACGAACGTGGTGAAGGTCGCGGGGACCGTGGTGGTGGTGATCGTGGTCCGCGCGAAGGCCGCGGCGGTCCCGGTGGACGCCCCGGTGGCGATCGCCGTCCCGAAGGCCCGCCCGAGATCGACCTGGAAAAGCTGATCAGCGACAGTCTGTATCTCGACAATCAGGCGCACGTCGTCGTCAGCCGCATGCGCGACATGGATTCGGGCACCAAGAGCCAGCTGCGACGCCTCTATAACGCCGTCCGCCGCGCCACCCGGGCTCCGGAAAACGAGCGCCAGCATGAGTTCGTGATGGTCCGAGCGCGGCTCGCCTACACCATCGCGCGTCACTCCCTGCGCAGCCTCGATGCGCTCGAGCGTCTGCTCCTGCAGGTCACGCGCAAAAACGACACCCGCGGCTACGAGCGCTTTCGCGATCTCTTCGAAGCCATCATTGCTTACAACGAATAAGGCCCATCACACGCATGAGTTCCCATACCGCAGAAACCGAACTGACGTTCTTAGGAAAGCTGGTGCTCGAAGGCGAAATCACCTGCCAGACCGGGCTGCACATCGGCGCTGGTAAAGGCTCGCTTGAAATTGGGGGCGCCGACAATCCCGTGGTCAAAGACGCCTTCGGCATCCCGTACATCCCCGGCAGCTCTCTGCGCGGCCGTCTGCGCTCGCTGCTGGAACAAACCATGGGTCTGGCCGTTCCGAGCGAGCTGGTCTATCTTTCCAAGCGCCGCGGCCAGGAAGTGCGCATTCACCAGAGCGAACGTCCCGACGACGAGATCTGCATCCTGTTCGGCCGCAACTCTGGCCGTATGGAGCGCGTTGCGGGCGAAAGCACCGAATCCTCCGCCGCCACTCCCGCCCGCCTCACCGTCTACGATGCGCCGCTGGTGGTCGATAGCATCACCTCGCAGATGCGCGAAAATCTCGATGACGAGCTGACCGAAGTCAAGAGCGAAAATGCGGTCGATCGCATCACCTCGCAGGCCAATCCGCGCACGCTCGAGCGTGTTCCGGCGGGCGCCCGGTTCCGCTTCCGGCTCGTTCTCGACGTGCTCTGCAATGAAGACAAGCCGCTGCTGGCGCGCGTAGCTGAAGGTCTCCGACTGCTTGAAGACGATGCGCTCGGCGGCGGTGGCAGCCGCGGCAATGGGCGCGTCTCTTTCGGCAATCTGAATCTGATCTGGCGCGGCAAGGACTATTACGCCAAAGGTGCGCCCGAAACGTCCCTGCTCTCAGGCTCAGACCTCGCACAGTTCCAGCAGTTCGCCAGCTCGGACGACCTCGCGGAAAAGCTCGCCTGAATGCCGTCTGCCCTGTTGATCCGGCTTCGGCCACGCGGACCCTGGCGCTATGGCCCGGCTGACGGCGCGCACGACGGAGTCGACCAACTCTATCGCAGCGACCGACTGTTTTCCGCCGTAACGCTCGCCATGCAGAAGCTCGGCTATCTGGAAGAGTGGCTGGACTCGACTGCCCGCGCCTCGCAGTCCGGCATCGCGTTCAGTTCGTTTTTTCCGTTTCAGGGCGACACGCTGTTCGCCATCCCTCCTGCGAGCATCTGGCCGCCTCCCACGGCTCAGGTGACAGCTCCGAATCCCGTATTCCTGGCCAAGATTCGCTGGAAATCGGTCTCCTTTGTGCCGCTATCGGTTATAGACACGCTGCTCACCGGCGGCTCCATTCTGGCCGAACACTGGCTGCCCGATTCCGAGAGCAGTTGCTTGTTGCGGCGCGACCGTCCGAGCGCGCCCCCAATGCGCGTAGCCATCCGGCAGACGGTGCGGGTTGACCGGTTAACCCGCAAAGCACACGCGCCCGCGGCCGCGGCCGCTGTCGAATTCGAACCCAATGCCGGACTGTGGACGCTGGCTCGTTTCAAAAACGAAGCCATTGAGGATACCTGGGGCGAACGGCTGAAAGGCGCTTTCCGGCTGCTGGCCGATTCCGGATTTGGCGGGCGCCGGTCGAGCGGCTGGGGCCAATCGCACGAACCCGAGTTCAGCCGGGGCGAATGGCCTGGCTTCGTTTTTCCAAAACTGGCTCGCGCGATCCGGAGTTCGAATGGCAGTTCGCGCTACTGGCTGCTTTCGCTCTTTGTTCCCGGCGCGCAGGATAGCGTCGACTGGCGCGCAGGAAATTACCAGCTCGTCACCCGGGCCGGACGAATCGAGAATGGCGCAGGCAGTGGCGCGGAAAAGAAATCACTCCGCATGATCGCGGAAGGCTCCGTGCTCGCAGCAGCAGGCGAGCCGGCAGGAGCAGCCGTGGATGTCGCTCCCGATCACTTCGCCCATCCGGTCTATCGCGCTGGGATCGCGCTAGCCCTCGAATTGCCCGAGATCGCTGAGGCTGCCCCGGTCGAGGAACCGCAAACCGAAGAAGCCGTGATCGAGCCCTGCGAACCCGGAATCGAAACCAGCGAGCGTGAGCGAGCGAATCCGGATCAAACCGCCATCGTCGCCGACGAACCCGGAACTCCCTCCCAACCCGAAGAATTTGGGAACGGAGCCAGGGAGCCTGAGCAACCCGGCTCGGACCCCGAGCCGCCTGGCGCTACCGAAGAGCAACCGGCCACAACGCACGAAGAGGGTGACGATGCAATATAACGTAACCGCCCTCACACCCCTGCTCGTCGGCGATGGCCGCGAACTCTCGCCAATCGACTACATGGTCTGGAAAGACCAGGTCAACGTGCTCGATCAGGCCCGCATTTTTCGCCTGCTCGCCCGAGGCCCGCGTCTCGAAGGCTATCTGACCCAGCTCCGTAAAGCCAGCAAGCTCGATTTTGCTTCCTGGGGCGGGTTCGCTCAGAATTTTTCGCAGCGGCGCATCCCATTCGAATCAGCCGATCTAACCGCAATCTGGAACGCCGCAGCCTCCGAGTCGCTGTTTATCCCGACGTTCGCAGCCGAAACGCGGGGCAATTATCTACCCGGGTCCGCGCTCAAGGGCGCCTTGCGAACCGGTCTGGTTTTCAGCCGGTGGTCCCCTGCTATCGTCGAAAAACTCGCCTCCTCGATAGAGGAACGGGTTCCGCGCCGCGCCGCCGAACCGGCCGAATCGAATGCCGGGGCTTCGCAGGTCAGGATTTTCGGGATTAGCGATAGCCGGAGCATACCGCCGACAGCGTTCAAGGTGTTCCTGACGCGGACCGCCTCGCTCGATACGCGCCAGCCCGGAAAACCGCAGCTGGCCTGGAAAGTAGCCGGGCGCGGCAGCGTGGCCGGATCGCGCGCCTCCGACTCCACACCGATTTTTGCGGAAATGGCCGCTCCCGGAACCACCTTCTCCGGCGAATGGCTGGAACGATCCTTTCTCGAAAATCCGGAGCTGACGCGCGCGCTCGGCTGGCGATCGGTGCCTGATCTTGCCGGAATTTTCAATGCGGCCAACGAGTTTGCAGCCGCGCAACTCAAACTTCATGCGCAGTTCGCCGAGATGGCGGGCCTGGAACGCGTGCAATCCGCCCTTGCACGCCTGGAAGCGGAACTAGCAGCCGCGCGCGAAAAACCGCTCAGCTGTCTGATCGCGCTGGGCTGGGGTGCCGGCTTTCTTTCGAAAGCGGCCGTTCTCGACACGGATAACGCCGCTTACCGGAAAATTCTCAGGGCAGTACCAGCGATTGGCAGGAGCCTGCGCGACAACGTTCCCTTTCCGAAGACCCGCCATGTCGTATTTCAAGGCGGCCAACCGGCAACGCTGCCAGGTTGGGTACGCCTCGAACTACAGCACTGAAACTTCTGGTACAACCCGGCCACTAGTTTTTCATGAAGTTGGCGCCGGAATTGCCGATAAGGCTCAGTATGATGGGTATGTTGGGCCGTTTGTCAGCTCGAAGCTGGGGCGGATTGGATTAATCGATGCAAAACGCGATCTACAACGCTTACTTCGGCTTCAAAGAAAATCCGTTTAATATCAGCCCGGATCCGGAGTTTCTGTACCGCAGCCCGCAGCACGAAGAAGCGCTGGCGAATCTGACCTACGGCGTTCGAAGCCGCCGCGGGTTTATTGTGCTGACCGGCGAAGTCGGTACGGGCAAGACGACCATGCTCGAGTGCCTGCGCGACGTGCTCGATGCCCAGCGCACCGAATTCGCATTTATTTTCAATTCGCGCCTCACGCCCGACCAGTTTTTCGAAATGATGGCCTACGATTTCGATCTGAAATGCGATCGGAAATCGAAAACGGACGTCCTTTTCGCGCTGAATAATCTGCTGCTGGAGCAGGCTCATCGGAACCGCACCTGCGTGCTGATCGTGGATGAGGCGCACAATCTCGAGTGGGAAGTGCTCGAAGAGATCCGCCTGCTCGGAAACCTGGAAAACCGGCAAGGCAAGCTGCTGCAGATCATCCTTTCCGGCCAGCCGGAGCTCGACCGCAAACTGGACGCGCCCAATCTGCGCCAGCTCAAGCAGCGGGTCGTGCTGCGCTGCACGTTGAACCCGCTCACCCCGGAAGAAACAGCCGCTTACGTGGGAACACGAATGGCACGGGCCGGCATGCCGAACCAGCGCGTTTTTTCTCCGGAGATGCTGGAGGAGATCCACCACCGCGCCCGCGGTATCCCGCGGGTAATCAACCTGCTTTGCGACAACCTGCTCGTCACGGCCTTCGCCATGGAACAGCGCACGGCAACGGAAGAGATGCTGGACGAAGTCTGCCAGGATCTGCGCCTCGACTGGCCCGGTTCTGCTCGCGACCGGCGTGGACGCGGACGTTATGAGACGGCCGACGAGCCATACCCGCACGTTTCGCTGCCCGGCCGCGGCGATTAAGCCGGTTCGCGCAGCCGCGCCGCTCTCGTCAATAAATAATCCCGCTCCGGAAGGCTGGTCGTCCCGCCCGCTGCCCGCTCATAATATTCGAGCGCCGCTCTTCGATCGCCCGCCATTTCCAACAAATGCGCGCGCACGGCATAAAGCCGGTGATGTTCTGTCAACCGATCATCTTTTTCGATCTGCTCCAGCATGTTGAGACCGGTACTCGGACCATCGACCATCGCGCGCGCAACCGCGTAATTCAACCGCACCATCGGATTATCGCCAATTCGCACCAGCAGCGAGTACAGGGCGACGATCTGCGGCCAGTCGGTTTGCTCCCACGTTTCGGCTTCGTCGTGAACGGCCGCTATGGCCGCCTGTAGCTGATACGGTCCGACCCCGCCCTTGGGCAGAGTCTCGGAAAGCAGCGCAACCCCTTCTTCGATCAGCGCGCGATTCCATAATCGCCGGTCCTGCTCGGAAAGCGGAATCAATTCGCCAGCGCTGCCGGTTCGAGCGCTGCGTCGCGCATCGGTGAGCAGCATGAGCGCAAGCAATCCAGCGGCCTCCGGCTCTGTCGGCAGACGTTCGCGTACAAGCCGTGCCAGGCGAATGGCCTCACCGGAAAGTTCGACCCGCGTAAGTTCGGGGCCTGTGCTGCTTGCGTATCCCTCGTTGAAAATGAGGTACAGCACGTGCAGAACGCTGCGCAGCCGGTCGTTCCACTGGCTTCGTTCCGGCATTTCAAAGCGCATTCCGGAAGACTTGACCGTCTGCTTCGCCCGGCTGATCCGCTGCGCCATGGTCGCTTCGGGCACGAAAAAGGCGTTCGCGATTTCCGCCGTGGTCAACCCGCCGACCGCGCGCAGCGTAAGCGCAATCGCCGAGGAAGGCGTCAGAGCAGGATGGCAGCATAGGAAAAGCAGCAGCAGCGTGTCATCTTCGGCCTCGATCAGCGGCAGTTTCTCACTGACCGTCTCGACCGCTGCCTCGCTTTCCCGCCGCTTTCTGGCCTCTTCACGGCGCAGCGCATCCGTCATTTTGTTGGACGCCACTCGAATCAGCCAGGCGCGCGGGTTATCCGGTATGCCATCGCGCGGCCACTGCGCTGTCGCTGCGACCAGCGCTTCCTGAACTGCATCTTCCGCATCCGCAAAATTGCGAAAGCGCCGCAGCAAAGCGCCGAGCACTTCCGGCGCCTCCCGCCGCAGCAGCAGATCAAGACTTGCATCCGCCGCGTTCATGCCACGTATTCATCGGGTGGCGTGCTCATCACCGGGCGTACTTCGATCGGCATGTTGAGCGGCTGGCCATTGACACCGGGTGCAGCCGATGCGCGAGCCGCTATCGCGTATGCCCGCTCCGGCGCATCCACATCCACGATCCAGTAGCCGGCGAGGAACTCTTTCGCTTCCGGAAAAATGCCGTCGGTGACCGGCTCGCCATTTTTCCCCGCCCGCACCAGCTTCGCCTGATCGGGAAACGCAAGCCCCTCGCAGCTCACCAGCTCACCCGCCTGCCGCAGCTCGTCGTTCAGCATCTTCATGAAGGCGATATGGTTCTGAATGTCTTTCTTCGACCAGCCGGGAAAGCCCGGGCAATTCGCCCGCATCGTGTTCATCATCAGAATGTATTTCATTTTCAGGTCGACTCCTTTCGACAACTTGTGAAGCTTCTAAGAATGCGGATCGTATGCAGCGAACTGCCGCACCTCGATTGGCATATTGGTTGGCGTTCCACCGGGCCCGGGCGCCGCGGAAATCCGGCCGGCAATTTCGCAGGCCCGCTCCGGCGTCCGGACGTCTACAATCCAGTAGCCCAACAAAAACTCCTTCGACTCGGGGAAAACGCCGTCTGTAACAGGCATCCCGTTCTTTAGACCGCGCACCAGCTTTGCTTCGTGCGGGGGCGACAAGGGTTGTGTGGCGACGAACTCACCCGATTCCACAAGCTCGCGGTTAATGCTTTTCAGAACTGCCATATGAGCATCCATGTCCTGCTGACTCCAGGCGCGGTATGAGTCGACGCCCGATCTGGTTCCGGACATCAACAGAATGTATTTCACGTGTTTTGGACTCCTTTCAATTTTGGCCGCCTGGTTTGAGGCGCTTTTTCGGTGGTACGTCGCAGCCCGTTGCTGTTTCTCGACACGACCGGCTTACAAAAATTTGCGGTACAGTAAGCAACGGCATGCCCGAGCCGGACAACACTTTCGAGCTGGCCGCAGATGCGGTCGTCGCTGGCAACCTGCCAGCACTGGCGGCGCTCTTGAGCGCTCATCCCGAGTTGGTGAATGCACGCTCGCCACGGCCGCATCGCGCTACGCTGCTGCATTACGTGGCTGCAAACGGTGTTGAACAGGAACGGCAGAAGAGTCCGCCGAATGCGCCGGAAATCGCCCGGCTACTGCTGGAGAACGGCGCCGAGGTGGATGCCCTGGCCCAGATGTACGGTCCAGCCGACACCACTCTCAATCTACTGGTTTCGAGCGTGCATCCGTACAGGGCCGGCGTTCAGGTTGCGCTTATCGATGTGCTTGCGGATTTCGGAGCCGCGCTCGATGGGCTGCACGGGGATAGCTCGCCGCTCCGAACAGCCTTGAATTTCGGTTACTCCGGAGCCGCCGAAGCACTCGCTGAGCGCGGTGCCCGAGTCAGCTCTGCAGCTTTCGCTGCCGGGCTGGGGCGTATGGATTTGCTGCACGCGTTCTGCGAAGGCGGCGCGGACCGAGAGGATCTCGAGCAAGGACTGCTCTGGGCTGCCATCCATAATCGCGCCGAAGCTGTCGAGTATCTTCTCTCGCACGGTGTGAATCCGGGCGCCTGCGATCGAAGGCGCTTCACGGCGCTCCACTGGGCTGCCCACTATGGCAATGCGGACATCGTTCGCATTCTGCTTGCTGCCGGCGCGCCGCTTGACGTGCAGAACGAGTACGGCGGAACACCTCTCGGCCAGACCATCTGGACGGTTCATCACGAAGAGCCGCGTCCCGCTCACGGCGCGATCCTCGAAATGCTCAGAGAAGCGGGCGCGCGGGCATGAGCCGGTAGGCGGCGAGTGCCAGCAGTATCGCGACGGCATCTTCGAGCAGCGCTGCGGGTAGGTCGCGGTTCAACGCGGTTGCCAGCCGAGCACGAAAGGCGAATCCACCGATCGTGCCGAGGATGGCGCCCACGACTCCGAGGGCGATTCCAAGGGTCGGAGCTCCGGCCGAGGCGCCCACCGCGCCTCCGGCAATGGCACCGGACAGAATACGAACGGCGAAAGGAAAGACCTGCTTGCGGCTGGGCACAACAGGCAGTTTGTCGGCGATGAGTTCCCCTGCGGCGAAGATGCTGAAAATCCAGGCCGAAGCCGGGTAGCGCAGAAACGAGAAGGCCCCGTTAGCAAGCACCAGCCGCCCGGAATCCGCGGCCAGGCTGACCGCAGCGAGCTGCATCATCGAACGAAGCCCGGCGACCAGACCGAGGAGAAATGCAGCAGTCAGAACCACACTCCAACTCTATCTGTTTGCGGTGCCGGGTTGATTACTCTGCGCTGATTTTGCGGGACTCGCCTTTTCGTCAAACGTGACAACTGCGATTTCGGCTCGCGGGTACAGTCTCAACTCTGATTCGCGCGACGTGTTGGGATGGTCCCAAAAACGAGCCATCTGCCGCGGATCGCAATCTGCAGCGTTTAGGCGAACGACGAAATCTGATTTGGTCGATATGATCAAGCAGCCGTTTTGCAGCTTGTCTTGCTGCTTCAGACAAAAATGAACGGGCAAGTTGCCGCCAATGCGCATTTCATTGAGAAAGGTAGCACCCCAGAATGGCGATCCGAAGGAAAACCCGAGAAGAATCATCACCGCGGCAATCACACCGATAACGGTTCTGAGCGTCGGACCAAAGAGCAGAGGGCCCAGGGAAACTGCATTTACCAACACCCACACTCCCACGGCCGATAGCTCCAACTCTGTCTCGGACATCGAGGTCTTGCTGAGCAACAGAACTCCAATCAAGGCCCAAAATAGACTCCACCACGTGAGCGCCAGCACAGAGAGCCCCGCGCTGGTTAGGAACATCCGGATTCGTACTAGAGGTTTCGCCGGCACAACTGCCCGCTCGTCAACTTGTTTGTTCAGAAGTGAAACAACTATCGTTGAAGCTCGCGCTCGAATGAAAATCAATGCCAGCAGGACGATGCCGAATATCCACAGCAACGGCCAAACAATATTCGGAAAACGGCGAAATGCAACAAGCCAAAGAACCGCCGAGATTACGGCACTGCAGCCCCAAACCCCGAGCGCCAACTTCCGATCCTTGCCGATATCGCTTTGCACAATCGGAGCGAGCCAATTTCCGGCGGCCGTTATCGCAATGCCGAACAGCGTGTAAAAGAATCGAGCAGCTGTAAACAGGAGCAGCGGAGTGGCCAAGTCCTCCGGAATCGGCGCATTTTCAGCTTTTAAGTATTCAAAGATCAGCCAGAACCCGACAAGAGAAAGCAAACCCACGATTAGTGGAACCAAAATGGCGACGTCTTTCGACACGGATATCAGCGGGTTCCAAAATTTGCACAACTTACGCTTCGTCAGCTGCTTGTTCTCAAAGAGCACGTGTTATTTGTCCATTCTCATCAACCCCGTTAGCGAACAAACTGCGAATCGGACTTTTCCCGCCCGCCTTCCCGGAGAGCCTTTCTGCGCATCCCTCACTTACTAAGCGATTATGGAAGATCGCCGTCAACAGATTCTCGCCGCTCTCTCGCAGATGGACAAGCAGTTCGGAAAAGGCTCGGTCCTGATGCTCGGCTCGCGTGCGACGCTGCCGGTTGAAGTGATCACAAGCGGCTCGGTCGCAGTGGATAACGCGCTCGGCTCCGGCGGCTTTCCGCGCGGGCGAGTGATCGAAATCTTTGGCCCTGAATCTTCCGGCAAGACCACGCTTGCCCTGCACGTGATTGCGGAAGCACAAAAAGCGGGCGGCGCTGCGGCGTTCATCGATGCCGAACACGCGCTCGATCCGACCTACGCTTCCAAACTCGGCGTCGATACGCAGCATCTGGTCGTCTCGCAGCCCGATTACGGCGAACAGGCGCTCGAAATCGCACAGGCACTCGTCAACACACAGGCGTTCGATGTGATCGTGGTCGATTCCGTCGCGGCGCTAACGCCCAAAGCTGAAGTCGAAGGCGAGATGGGCGACAACCACATGGGCCTGCATGCGCGCATGATGTCGCAGGCACTTCGCAAACTGACAGCCTCTGTGTCGCGTGCCAATACCTGCTTCATCTTCATCAACCAGGTACGCGAAAAGATCGGCGTTATGTTCGGCAATCCGGAAACGACCACGGGCGGCCGCGCTCTGAAGTTTTTCGCCAGCGTACGTGCCGAAGTTCGCCGCACGACCGCGCTCAAAGATGGCGAGACCGTGATCGGCAACCGCACCAAGATCAAAGTCGTCAAGAACAAAATCGCGCCGCCGTTTCGTGAAGCTGAAGTTGATGTTCTGTACGGCGTCGGCATTTCGAAAGAAGGCGATCTGCTCGATCTGGGCGTCGACCAGAAGATTCTCGAAAAGAGCGGCTCCTGGTACAGCTACAAGGGCGAGCGCATCGGCCAGGGCCGCGAAAACGCGCGCCAGACACTAAAAGATCGTCCCGAACTGCGCAACGCACTCGATGCCGAACTCCGCGAAGCTCTCGGCCTCAGCAAGCCCGCGCTGCGCAAAGTATCCTAACCGTGAAGCGGACATCCGCTTTACTCGGCGGCTGGAACCCCAATCACCGGACGTTCCGTAACAAACAGCCTGGCCGCTACGCAGTCAGCGAGCGCCGTTCCGCGCTGGTAAAACGGTGACGTGGAAATATCGCACAAATACGCCAGGATCGAGCGGGAGCGGCGATTCCTCGTCGCCCAACTTCCCTGCCCAAAGACTGCGCACCCCACTCGCCGCATCATCGACCGCTACATCGAACAGACTCGTTTGCGCTTGCGGCGACAAGTCGACAGCGCGGGTGCGACCACGTTCAAACTCACGCAGAAGATCCCTGCGCAAGCGAGTGGAGCGCAGCAAGGGCTCATTACAACCATGTACCTTGATGCGGGCGAGTATCGCATCTTCGCTCGGCTTCCCGCCAAGGAGATACGAAAAACGCGCTATAGCGTCCCGCCGTTTGGAATTGATGTTTTCGAAGGCCCAATCGCCGGCCTGATCCTCGCTGAAGCTGAATTCGAATCGCCTGCGGAGGCGGAGTCTCTGGTTATTCCTCCGTTCATCGTTTGCGAAGTTTCCGATGACATCCGCTTTACCGGGGGTCGATTGGTGCACGCCTCGCCGCAGGACATCCGCAATTGGCTCGCCGACTACAACCTCGAGCTATCACAATCTTTTCATGTAGGCTGACTCTTGCGGGCCCTCCTTCCTCACTCCGTTTTCGGAACGCCCGCGCTGACCGGCTGCGAACTGCGCGAATAGCCATGCTGCGCGGAACGTTTCGCGCCGATCCGATGCGCCTCATCGCTCATCGGATGCACCCCGCTCGCATCGATCCAGCGGTTGTAGTAATTGAACAGCGCGCAGACGGTAATCGCGTAATAGATTGCCTCGTCGGTGTAGCCGAACCCGTGCAGCTCTTCGATATCGGCCGGACCGATCGTGACCGATTCGAAGTTGACTTTGCGCACAAACTGGAACAGCGCCTTCTCGGGATCTGATAGAGGCGAAGTCTCCGGATCCTGCAGCACGGCATCCACTAATTCGGCACTGCCGAGCAATTCCGCCGCGACCGCGGCGTGCGATTTCGTTCAAAACGGACAGTGGTTCAGATGAGACGTATAGGCTGCAATCAGCTCACGTATGCCGGGCGAGAGCGGCGCTTCTTCGCGCATGATCTCCTGCGTGAAGCGCTCCAGATGCTGCGTCGCCTTGATCTTGAACGAGAACATGTGCAGGATCTGCGGATATTCCTGCTGCCCGGCGCCTTTCATCATGTCGATCGCGCGCGAATAGTTGTCCTCTCCGCGATGCTGCTCGACATCTTTCAAGAACATTGGTTCCATATCTGACCTCTGTAGGTTAAAACAGCACCTTCAGCGCAAGCTGCAGCAGCCGCGGAGGCGCAGCGTTCAGGATCTGACCGAATTCGGGCGACTGCAGATCCGGTTCCGGCAAGCCGAAATTTGCATGATTCAGCAGATTGAACGACTCCGCGCGAAACTGCAGCCGCGCCCGCTCGCTCACGCTGAAATTCTTGAATACGGAAAGATCCACCGTTTCGATACCGGGTCCGCGCACCACGTTGCGGCCTTCGTTTCCAAATTGTCCGGCCTGCGTTGTAGGATTGAGCTGCAAAAACGCTGTGCGGGAAACCCACTCATTCGGCGTATGCGGCCCGGCATTCGGATCGCTGATCAGATCCGGCTTGCTCGAATAGAAACCGGTGATCTCGGGTGCGCTCCCCTGCAGAGAGACGTTGGCGCTGTCGTAAACCGTAAACGGCGTGCCGGTAGCGAGATTGACAATCGTGTTGAGCTGCCAGCCGTTCACGAACACGCTCGCGAGCCGAGGTGCGCCGGACCATCTCGGCAGCACATAGGTTCCGCTGAAGACAAATCGATGGGTCGCATCGAACAACGACGGTCCGTGCTCGGCGCGCAGATCGAAGGGGTTCTGCGCCAGATCGTTTTCGCCGGTGACCAGCGTTGGAGCCGAGCCGGCCAGGTTTAACGACGAAACATAATCCAGACTTTTCGACCACCAGTAGGATGCCAGGAAAGACATGTTCTGGGTCAGCTGCTTTGAAAATGCCGCCTGAAACGCGTGGTAGGTCGAAGTGTTGTTGTCCGCAATGAGCCCGACGGAACCGAATGCGCACGAACCGCTCGCATTGCAATCGGCGTAAGGCCGGCGCTGCTCGGAATTGTCGGGCGTCGCACCCGGCGTGTATAGCGAGGGATTCGCTTCGATAAACCGCGGCAGGTGCGTGCCTTTATTTCCCACGTAGCGAAGATCCAGCAGATATCCGTTTCCCAGACTCCGCTGCACCGAGAAATTCCAGTTCTGCGAATAGGGCGGCTTCATGCCCGATTGCACTGTCAGGATGGTCGCGGGCCTGACGTATGTGCCGGTCACAAACGGCGGCGGCGCACCGTTGTAGGGGTCGGCGAAGTTGAATCCGGGACCCGCGAGTTGGTATGCCTCCGTCCAGGGGAGCGCGCTTACGGCGGCCTGCAACGGACCGCCCTGTCCGTTGGTAAAGCCGTCGTAGAAAATCCCGTACCCCGCGCGAATCGAAGTCTTGCCGTCGCCCTCTGGATCCCAAGCAAAACCGATGCGCGGCATCAGCTCATGCCAGTCGACCGGCGCGATTCCCGCCGGCACGCCACGATCTCCGGGGAACAGCAGACCCGCGGGTGCATCCGGCATTTTGGTCGACTGCATGCCGGGAGCCCACGCATTCAGCCGGTCGCGAATCTCCGTGTACGGCGTGTTCACTTCATAGCGCAATCCGTACGAAAGCGTGAGCCGCGAAGTGACGCGCCATTCATCCTGCGCATATCCGGCGACAATCCACTTGCGCAGTCCGCGGCTGAAATCGCCGCCACCCTGAAAGAACTGCACGGACGCGCCGGTCAGAAAACTCGCAAACGAATCATTGATCGGAAATGGCGCAAACACGAAGAAGCCGTTCGTCGCAATACCGAGCAGCGCATTGATCTGCTGGCGATCGAGTTCCGCGCCGAACTTGAGGTTATGACGGCCGCGGGTGGCGGCCAGCGAGTAATAGCCTTCGTAGTCGTTCTGATACGTTTTCTGCGGGCCAGTGATCGGATTGCCAACGCTGGCATATCCGCTCACGATCAGATACGGGACACCCAGGTTGCTGTCGAGGGTAGGTTGATAACCGAATCCGAGACCGCTCGCCGGCGTGTGGTTCTGCGCTTCGCCATAAAACAATACGTTGCGGAAGAAGGCTGCGCGAATGGTCTGCACTGTGCGGGGCGAGAAGAGATGAACATCCGAAATCGTGGCGGAATGCGTACGAATTTCATCGGCCACCGGAAAGCCCGGCACGCCCGCGCCATTAATCGGCAGCGGATCGAATGCATTCAGAGAGGATGTCGCATATCGCGCGAAGAGCTGGTCGTTGTTATGGAAATAATGATCGAGCCGGAAGCCGCCCTGATCGTAGTTGTTGCTCATCATCTCGGTCGCCGAATAGAGCGAGGGCGAAACGTTTCCGAGTGGGTACAACTTTTCAGCTTTGAGCGCGATGGGGCTGATCATCGAGGCGGGAATGCGGTTGCCGGGAATAATGTGGTTCGGAAAGAACATCCCGCGGTAATCGATCAGTTGCTCCGGTTTCCCCGTACTCGGATCGATCAGGCCGGAGAAATCTCCCGTGCGCTCGACTGCTGTAGGCACGATCGCGGCCTGCGTCTCGCCTTGCGAGTTGCGCTGCCCTTCGTAATAAACGAAAAAGAAATCGCGCCCCCGTCGGAGCGGGCCTCCGAGCGTCGCTCCGAACTGGTTCTGGTGCAGCGGTTCCGTGTCTGCCGCGAAAAAGTTGCGCGCATCGAAGGCATTGTTGCGCAGGAAGTCGTAGACCGAGCCGTGAAACGCGTCGCCGCCCGATTTAGTGATGACGCTGGTGGTTGCACCGCTGGTTTGCCCATATTCGGCCGGCGCATTCGACGTCAAAATGCGAAATTCGTTCACGGCGTCGGGTGGCGTGCGCAGCGCGAATCCGCCGTTCACGCTGTCCACGTTCGAAACGCCATCGAGCAGATAGTTGTTCGATTCAGGAGGCTGGCCATTGACGGCATAGGCCTGTCCGCTGCGCAAAATCCCGCCGGCTTGGAGCAAGCCTGCTGTTAGTGGCGCCACTCCGGGTTGCAAGAGCCCGAGCTGTGTCAGATTGCGGCCGTTCAAAGGGAGGTCGGTGGCGTTGCGGGAGGAGACAACATCGCCGAGAGCCGAGCTCACATCGGCTGTGCCTTGCACCTCGATAGCAACAGTATCCGCCCCTGCAACAGGAAGCGTCACGGGCAAGCTCACCGTCCGATCCACATCGATGCGAACATTGGTCAGATCCACTGGCGCGAAGCGATCCAGACGTACGCTCACGGCGTAATCGCCTACCGGAAGCGACGAAAAATAGAAGCTCCCGTCCGCCGTCGTAAGCTGGGTCAAGGCGCGCTGAGTCAACTGGTTCGTGGCGGTGACCTGAGCACCGCGCAGGCTTCCGCCGGTCTGATCGGTGACGCGCCCCTGCAGCTTGCCGGTGGGATCCTGCGCGAACACAACCGATGCTGCGAGACCTGCAAACAAACACACTTGCGACAACTTGTGAACACTTCCCATGCGAGACTCACAGCAGCCTAACAGGATTCGGCTACTTGCGTCGTGGGCCGCGCGATTGAACTTACAATCAATCTAAGTGTGGATTTGCGCTTCTGGAAATCCTGCTATACCAGACAATTGCGTGCCGCCGCCCTCCTCTCGACCTGCTTTTGCCTGCTGACGTGCGCTCGCGGTTATGCGCTCGATCCGGCCCGCAGCCTCGATCAGTTCACGTATCAGAATTGGCAAACCGGCAGCGGACTCCCGCAAAACAGCGCGCACGCTGTGCTGCAAACGCGCGACGGCTTTCTCTGGATTGCAACCGAAGGAGGGCTGGTGCGCTTTGATGGCTCGCAGTTCCGCACCTTCGACGCACGCGGCACACCTGCGCTCGGCAGCAACAGCATTCGCGCGCTGATCGAAGACCCCGAAGGAGCGCTCTGGATCGCAACGGACGCCGCACTTTGCCGCCGCAAGGGAGAGCAGATCGAATCCATTCAGAAAACGGCCGGCATTCTCGCCTTGCATCAGGATCACACGGGTGGGCTTTGGGCCGTTATGCCGGACGGCCTGGAGCGCTGGACATCGGATCCGGCCAAATCTCCGGCCCGTTTCTCGCTTGCTGATAACAGCCCTCGGTTCACCGGAGCGATTGCCTCGGACGCGAGCGGAAGACTTTGGCTCGGCACCGAAACCGGACTCGCTGTCTGGCGTAACGGAACTTTCGAGAACGTGACGGCCAATCTGCCGCAGCAGCCGGTGGAATCTCTGCTCCTGGATCACTCGTCGCGCCTGTGGGTTGGCAGCGAAAAGGGCTTGTATATCGCCGAGCCCGTTGCCGGACGTGTTTTCCACCCAATCTGTCGCGATGCAAATCTCGCATCGATATCCGCACTGTTCGAGGATTTCGAACGATCGATCTGGATCGGTACGGGTTCGGGCGCTTACCGTATAACGAACCCGGAGCAGGGTTGCGAAAAGGCCGCCAACATCGGTAGCGGACCCGTTCTTTCGTTTGCCGAAGATGCCGAGGGCGATCTCTGGATTGGCAGTGAGTCCGCAGGGCTCTCCATCGTCCGCAATCAGAAGTTCGTCACCTATACCTCGCGCAGCGGCCTTGCATCCGATACGGTGCGGTGCGTCTTCGAAACGCGGGATGGCCGGCTGTTCTTCGGCGGCAACGATGGCCTCACCGAGATGCGCGCTGGCCGCACCCAGCGCTTTACCACGGCCGACGGCTTGGCCAGCAACATTGTCTTATCGCTTGGCGAGGACAACTCAGGTGATCTGCTGATCGGCACACCCGACGGATTGGATCGGCTTCATAACGGAGCGTTTTCACTGACTACTTCATCGGATGGCCTGCCCGATGATTTCGTCCGTTCGCTGTACACAGATAGCGATGGATCGCTCTGGATTGGGACGCGCCGAGGACTCGCGCATCAGGATCTCTCGCACCGCATTACGACTTACACGCAGGCGAATGGCCTCGGCAGCGATCTGGTCGGAGCTGTTCTGCGCGACCGGCACGGGCGGCTTTGGGCGGCTACTCTGGACGGTCTCAGCGTGCTCGAAGACGGTCACTTTCAAAACTTCCGCACGCGCGACGGACTCTCGAGCGACGTCGTCACTGCACTCTACCAAGACGCTGACGGCGATCTCTGGATCGGGACACAGGACGCTGGCCTCAATCTGCGCACGCGCGAACGCTTCTTGCGCCTGCCGCGCACGATCGGGCTGCCGGAGGCCGTTTACGGCATTGTTGAAGATGCAAACGGCGAACTTTGGATCCCGTCGAAATCGGGAATTGCGCGCGTAAACCGAGCTGAACTGAAAGCGGCGGCCGAAAACGGGAATCGCAAGATCAATGTCGTCTGGTACAACACGAGCGATGGTTTGCTGGTCGATGAATGCAGCATTGGCGGCCATCCGGAAGTGTGGAAGGCAAACGACGGTACGCTGTGGTTTTCTACGCTGAAGGGTGCCGCCGCCCTCTCGCCTCGCGCTGCGCGTCTCAACCGCATTCTCCCGCCCGTGTCCATCGAATCGATCCAGGTCGATACTCAACTTCTCGCGCCGGCCGCAGTACGCGATCTGCGGCCGGGCACTGCGAGGCTAACTTTCAACTATGCCGCGCTGAGCTTCGCTGCTCCGCAGAAGATCCGCTATCGCTACCGGCTCGAAGGCTTCGATGAAAACTGGATCGACGCCGGCTCTGATCGAAGCGCGTATTACACCAACATCCCTCCCGGCGAGTACAGTTTCCGCGTAATCGCACGCAATAACGACGGCTTCTGGAATGAAGCCGGGGCGCTTACGACATTCCGGCTGGAGCCCCGCTTCTATCAGACGCTGTGGTTTTATTTCGTCTGCGCGCTGGGGCTTGCGGCTGCTTCGTATGGAATCTATCGCTGGCGTCTGCTCGAAATCGAGGCACGTTTTCAGGCCGTTTTGCAGGAGCGCAATCGCATCGGACGCGAAATCCACGATACGCTGGCGCAGAGTTTTGTCGCGGTTTCGATGCAGCTCGAGATCGTCTCGCGTCTGCTGAATGTTTCCGTCGAAGCGGCCCGCGAACATCTCGATCAGGCACGCACGCAAGTTCGGGAAGGCCTGGCGGAAGCGCGCCGTGCTATCTGGCAGTTGCGGTCCGAGTCGGCCGGCAACGAAGATCTGGCCGCGCGTGTCTCCAAAACAGCGCAGCAGGCCATCGGCTTGAACCCCGTGAAACTGACCATGGAAGTGCACGGCACGTATCGGCCGCTGCGGCCCGAGGTCGAAGAAGAACTTCTACGCATCAGCCAGGAAGCGGTGAACAATTCGCTGCGCCACGCCAAACCGAATAAAATTGCAATCGAGCTCTCGTACGCCGCCAAACAACTGCGCATGACTATCGCCGACGACGGTATCGGCTTTACTCCGGGCACGGTCGATACCGGCCCGAACGGCCACTTCGGCCTGAAAGGAATGCGCGAACGGGCGGAACAGATCCATGCCAACCTGGTGGTCGACAGCGCCGCTGGCAGAGGAACCAAAGTGCTTGTGGAGGCACCCCTAAACTCATGAATCCGATTCGTCTCATCGTCGCCGACGATCATCACGTCGTACGCCAGGGCTTGATCGCCCTGCTCAAGACTGTTCCCGATATGCAGGTGGTTGGCGAAGCCGCCGACGGCGAGCAGGCCGTCGCACTCTATCGCCAGCACCGGCCCGACGTCGCCATCATGGATCTGCGCATGCCGAAGAAGAGCGGCGTCGATGCGATTACGGAGATTCGCCGCGATGAGCCGAATGCGCGCGTGATCGTGTTGACCACATTCGACGGCGACGAAGATATTTATCGCGCTCTGCAGGCCGGCGCTCGCGGCTATCTGCTGAAGGATATGTTTGGCGAAGAGCTGATCGAGGCGATCCGCACCGTGCATGCAGGAAGGCAACGCATCCCTGCCGCGGTTGCGCAGCGTCTGGCCGAGCGCATGGTCGGACCGAGCCTGACGCCGCGCGAACTCGAAGTGCTCGAGTGCATAGTGGCGGGAAAGAGTAACCGCGACATCGGGCTTGATCTCGCAATCTCGGAAGCAACGGTCAAAACGCACATCAACAATCTGCTCAGCAAACTGGGGGTCGCCGATCGCACGCAGGCCGCCACCACGGCTCTGCAGCGCGGCATTGTTCATTTGCCGGCCAAGGAAAATCGCGCATGATTCGATGCGCGGCGGCGCTAGTTCTGCTTTTTCTCTATGCGGGCGCGGCAAACTGGCGGCCTGCAAACGAAGCCGAGCTGAAAGAAGTGATTCCTGCGCGCGCACCGGTCGGCAGCGAGCGCATCGAGACCGAGTTCCGCACGGCCTCCGGCATTACCGACGGCAAGGGTCGTTATATCGCGGGCGTGGTGCTCATCACCGCCGGCTATTCCGCCGATGGCAAATACTCGCACTTCTTGGTCGTGCAGGCGCCCATGAAAATCGCCGATTTCGTGCTCAAGCCGGGTAATTACGTCTTCGGCTGGCGCCACGAAGATGATGGCTTGCGCGTCATGTTTTACGAAGCGCAATCGGGTAAACTCCTCGGCACCGTCGATGCTGTGCGCAACAGCACGATCGGCAAAATCGAATCCTTTCATCTCTTCCCGCCGAATGAAAAATCTGTGATCCAGATCGGCCGCTTCGCCTTTCCGTATAAGATTGCGGAATAAGCCTGCTCATGCCTGTACGAAACTGGTTCCTTCCGCTGCTGCTCTGCTCCTTTGCTCTACGCGCTCAGTCGCCCGACGAGGCCGCGCTTCGCAAGCGTGCGGCTGATCTCGTCAGCCGCATGACGCTCGAGGAAAAAGTTTCGCAGATGCAAAACCATTCCGCCGCCATCCCGCGTCTCAACATTCCCGAATACGACTGGTGGAATGAAGGGCTGCATGGCATTGCGCGTTCCGGCTACGCCACCGTATTTCCGCAGGCGATCGGTCTCGCGGCGACCTGGGATACCGATCTCATGCACCGTGTTTCCGACACGATTTCTACCGAAGCGCGAGCCAAATACAACGACGCCATTCGCCGGGGCATTCACAGCATCTATTACGGCCTGACCATCTGGTCGCCAAACATCAACATCTTTCGCGATCCGCGCTGGGGCCGCGGCCAGGAGACTTACGGGGAGGACCCATACCTGACCAGCCGGCTTGCCGTTGCGTTCATTCGCGGGCTGCAGGGCGACGATTCCCATTACCTGAAGACCGTCGCGACACCGAAACACTTCGTGGTTCACAGCGGACCGGAATCCGAGCGCCACAAGTTCAATGTTTCGCCGTCGCCTTTCGATCTGGAAGACACCTATCTGTTCGCCTTTCGCGCTGCCATTACCGAAGCGCGCGCCGATTCGCTGATGTGCGCCTACAATGCCGTGAATGGCGTGCCCGCCTGCGCCAATCGCGATCTGCTCGATACCACGCTTCGCAAAGACTGGCAGTTTAACGGTTTCGTGACCTCCGACTGCGGCGCCATCTCCGATTTCTTCTCCAAAGATGGCCACCACTTCTCGCCCGATGCTCCGCATGCCGCAGCGGCCGCGCTGCTGGCCGGTACCGACACCAGTTGCGGTACCGAATATGCTGCGCTCACTGCAGCCGTCAAGCAGGGTCTGGTGAGCGAAGATGTGATCAATACGGCCGTCGAGCGGCTCATGCTGGCGCGCCTGCGGCTGGGGCTGTTCGATCCGCCCGCCCAGGTTCCATACGCGCAGATTCCGTTTTCAGAAAACGATTCGGCTTCTCACCGCGAGCTGTCGCTCGAGACGGCCCGCCGCTCGATGGTGCTCCTCAAGAATGACGAGAACACTCTGCCTCTCAGCGACAAGGTGAAAACGATCGCCGTGATCGGGCCCAATGCCGCCTCGCTCGCCTCGCTCGAAGGCAACTACAACGGCGTCCCCTCACAACCGGTACTGCCGGTCGATGGAATTGAGCAGGAATTTCGCGGACGTGCCAAAGTCCTCTACGCACAGGGTTCGTCTTACGCCGATAATGTCTCGCTGCCTGTGCCGCGTACGGCGCTTCATCCGCCGCACGGTCACGAGGAAGGTCTCAGAGGCGAGTACTTCGACAACACGGAGCTGCATGGCAAACCCGTGCTGACACGTATCGATCGTCAGATCGATTTCGACTGGAACTCGGCCAGTCCGGCGCGCGGCATTCCCGCCAACGGTTTTGCCGTGCGCTGGTCGGGCACCATCACGCCTCCAAAAATCGGCGATTATTCCTTCGATCTCACGTTTGCGCACTGCTATCCGTGCTACAGCCGCGAGTCGTTCGTGGTCTTTATCGATCACAAGCGCGTCGCCGCTTTTTCAACAGATGAATCGAAGAGTTCGCACGCCACCACTACCCCGCCTTTTCACATCCATTTTGCGAATACGCGCGCGCATCACATTCGCATTGATTATTCTCATCGCTCTCCTCTCTTCGCCGCCGGTCTCACTCTCAACTGGCAACCTCCTCCCGGCGCGCTCTTGCCCGAAGCCGCGGCGGTTGCAAAACAAGCCGATGCCGTGATCGCATTCGTCGGACTCTCGCCCGAGCTCGAAGGCGAGGAGATGCCGGTGCACGTGGAAGGTTTCGCAGGCGGCGACCGCACCAGCATCGATTTGCCCGCGGCCCAGAACAATCTTCTGACCGCCATCGAAGCAAGCGGCAAACCATTGATCGTTGTGCTGCTCAACGGGAGCGCCGTCGCAGTGAATTTCGCACGTGAGCACGCCAAGGCAATCCTCGAAGCCTGGTATCCGGGCGAAGCCGGAGGAAATGCAATCGCCGAAACGCTGAGCGGCAAAAATAATCCGGGCGGCCGCCTGCCCGTGACCTTTTACGCGTCCACCGATCAACTCCCGCCATTTACCGATTACTCGATGCGCCACCGCACGTATCGCTTCTTCACCGGGCAGCCGCTTTATCCGTTCGGTTACGGCCTCAGCTACACGCAATTCGCGTACTCGAATCTACGCGTCTCGCCCGAACAGGCCGATTCCTCCAATTCAGTTACTGTCGAAGCGGATGTACGCAACGCCGGCCCGCGTCGTGGCGACGAAGTAGTTGAGCTCTATCTCACCACTCCTCCCTTCCCGAATGCACCCCTGCGAGCTTTGCGAGGGTTCTCCCGGATCTCGCTCGATCCAGGCGAGAGCCGCCATGTCTCCTTCGAGCTCTCGCCCCGCCAGCTAAGTTCGGTTGCGGAAGACGGCTCGCGTAGCGTTCTCGCTGGCGAGTACAAGTTCACCCTCGGCGGCTCACAACCCGGTCCTGGCTTCAACGGCCTTCAGGGAAAATTCACGGTCGCTGCCGGAAGCAAGCTGCCAAAGTGAAATGCACGCTCTATAAGGTCTCAGCTCGCGCTCCATCGCACGTCTAAGTCGGGCAGACCAGCGCTATTGAAGCGCGCGTAGCAGTACCGGTCGGCGATTCTTCCGCCTGGAAGTGGATTTGCCGCGCGTTGTATCCCCTCGAAAGCGAAACCCAGGTGCTCCGCGACCCGGCGGCTCGGCTCATTCCCGCTGGAATGCGTCAGTCCCACGCGCCGCATCTCGAGGGCGCCGAATGCATAACGCAGCAGCGCATTGGTAGCCTCGATCGCAATACCTTACCCTTGCGCACTCTTGCGAACCCAGTATCCGGTGGCGCTTAGCCGTGAAGTCATCGCGCTTCTCCGCCCACCGCATCCACCGGTGCAAATCATCCCACGTTTCGAGAACCGCCGCAGCCGTGATCGCTCCGTCGCCTGCCTGCTTCGGCCGAAGCAGCAACCGAGGTGTGCGGATGGGCATCGGAATTTCAATCAGAACCGGGTCCATACACGCATGGCGACTCATCTTAACGGCTATTCGCGCGCACGTTTCGAAACGGCCGTCCGATACTGAATGAGATGCGTTTCTGCACGTTGCTCCTTGCGATCGGCTCGCTCGCTGTCGCCCAAACACCGCCTAAGTCTTTCCCCGTTAGCGACCTGATCGCAAGCCACCACGCTCCCCCCATCACGCCCACCTGGGCTCCGGACGGCCAATCCTTTCTCTATGAGGCGGAGAACACAGTTCAGGTCTACCGGCTCGCCGATCGCAACCCGCACCCATGGTTTCGTCCGGATGATCTCGAAAAATCCGCTACGCCCGTTGTGCGGCCGCAGGAGTTTGGCTGGCAGAATCGACGCGTGAATTCGGCTTCTTATCAATGGTTCCCGAATAGCAAAGATCTGCTTGCCTCCGCTGGCGGCGATCTCTTTATCGTTCATGGCAACGGCAAATTCGACCAGATCACCAAGACCGATATAGACGAAGAAGATCCGCACCTTTCACCGGATGGCAGCAAGATTCTGTATCGCTGGAAATCGAATCTCTACGTGCTCGATCTGGCCACGCGCGCAGCCAGGCAATTGACCAGGGATGGCACCGCCACGCTGCTCAACGGCGAGCTCGATTGGGTTTATCCCGAGGAGCTTGATCTCGGCACGGCTTCCTGGTGGGCGCCGGATTCGAAACACGTCGCATTTCTTCAGTTCGATGTGAGCCATGAGTTTGTCTACCCGCAGGTCGATCTCACACGCGAACGCGCCTTGAGCGAACCGGAGCGCTATCCGCAGGCCGGAACGCCCAACGCCGAGGTCAGGCTCGGTGTACTGTCGATCGAAACCGGCGAGACAAAGTGGGTTCCGCTCGGCTCGACCGCCAACGCGCTGATCGCTCGCATCGCCTGGCTGCCCGATTCTTCGCGCGTTGCCATCGAACGGCTCAATCGCGTGCAGGACAAGCTCGAACTGCTGCTGGCGAATGCCGCTACCGGCGAACTCAGCTCGATTTTGAAAGAGGAATCGAAGACCTGGATCAACGTGGCGCAGGAGCCGCTATTCCTGAAATCGCGGGACGAATTTCTCTGGACCAGCGAGCGCAGCGGCTTCCGCCATATCTATCGCTACCGCAACAATGGCGAACTCCTCGGTCAGTTGACCAAAGGAGATTGGGAGGTGGTCGCCATCAGTGCCATCGACGAGAAATCCGGCCGCATCTACTACACCTCTTCGCAAGCCAGCCCGCTTGAGACACAGCTCTACAGTGTCTCCCTAACCGGCGGCGAACCAACGCGAGTCACGTCCGAAGAAGGATCGCATATGATCTCCATGAATGAGCAGGGCACCGCCTATGTCGACAGCCACTCGAGCTTGCATCAACCCGGCCAGACGGTGCTGGCACACACCGACGGCCAGCCTCCCACCGTTCTGCGAGCAGCCGAGAAGAAGAACGAAGCGCTGTTGCCGGAGGAAATCGTCACGCTCAAAACGAATGATGGCGCGACTCTGTATGGCCGTCTCATCAAACCGGCCAACTATCAGCCCGGCACGCGCTATCCGCTGATCGTCTCGGTCTACGGCGGCCCCGGCGTGCAGACCGTGCGCAATCGCTGGTACGGCGCAAGCTGGGAGCAGGTACTGGCCCACGCCGGCTATCTCGTCTGGCAGCTCGATAATCGCGGATCCAAGGGCCGCGGCCTGGCATTCGAAGCGCCGATCTATCGAAAGATGGGCGTGCAGGAAGTGGCCGACCAGCGCTTCGGTGTCGAATATCTGGTTTCGCAGGGTCTCGCCGATCCGAAACGCGTCGGCATCACCGGCTTCAGCTACGGCGGATACATGACCTTGCGTTCGCTCCTGTTCGCTCCCGACGTGTTTCAGGTCGGCGTGGCAGGCGCTCCGGTTACCGACTGGCACAACTACGACACCATCTATACAGAGCGCTACATGGGCATCCCGGATGAGAATCGCGCCGCCTACGACGCCAGTTCGAATGTCAAAAATGCCGAGCGCTTAGCCGGAAAACTGCTCATCATCCACAATCTCGAGGATGACAACGTGCTGTTTCAAAACACTATGCAGATGGCGACCGCACTGGAACGCGCGGGCAAGCCATTCGTCATGCAGATCTATCCGCAGAAAACGCACGGCATCACCGGACCCTACCGCAAAGAGTTCTATCAGCAGATGCTCGCCTTCTTCGATGAGCATCTGAAGCCATAGCAGCGGCTCAGCTCTAATCTAAATACTTGAGCAGGATGACTGAGTTCCCGTGTTCGTTATAGAGGAGCTCGTCGGCGACCTTTTTCGCCAGCATGATGCCGAAGCCGCCCGGCCTCAGTCCAAGCTTCGAGCGCAGCTCGGTGTGTAACAGCGGATTGTCCGGGGGGTTGTTGATCGCCGCATGCCCGGCAGCGCCGACCGAAAATCCTTTCCCGTCATCGTGCACATACATGATGATCAGGCGTTCGGTGCGGATGAGGGAAACATCGACCCAGCGATTCGGATCGAGCCCGCAGCCATGTTCCATCGCATTCGCCACCAGCTCGTCAATTGCAAGCAGCAGATTCGCAACAAGATCCTCAGGAAGCCCGTTCAGATGGGGCCGGAAGCATTCCGCAATCGCATCCTTCGACTCGAGCGCCGGCGAAACGGCCAGCGTGACCCAGCCCGGCCGGTTGGATTTGATACGAAAATGCGGGTGTTTATGAATACTGTTCCGCGCGGCCACTCTTGGGTATCCTCTCATTCCCGCTTACCCGACGGAAATGATAGCTTCGAGTAAGAAGTGCTTTTCCATGCGGGTTCCTATCACATTTGCATTGATGCTCGTCGCCGCCGGTACGCTGCTGGGCTCGAAAAAGGTAATTTCTCCAACAACCAGCGCCAGTAACGAACAGGTCGACATCGTCGCAACCATCGTCCTGGATGAAACCGAGATCACTCAAAAGCTCGGCGCCGACCCCGGCAAGGGAATCGCGCTCCTGGAAGTCAGGGTAACTCCCAAAACCGACCAGCCCGTTCAGGTGAGCCCCGATGATTTCATTCTGCTCGCGCACGACGATGGCGAGCGATCGAAGCCCTTCGAGCCGGAGCAGCTTGCGGGCAATGGCGCCATGGTTGTAACGAGCAAAGAAGACACGGTAAAGCGGACCGGCTCGACCATCGGCATGGGCGGCATCATGATGGGCGGCGCAGGCGGGGGGAACGCATCGCCCGGCAATCCCACACCCAAGACGATTCATACCAAAATGGACTCGAAAAACCAGGGGAATGCCGGTCTGCTCGAAGCGCTGAAAGCAAAGCAGTTCCCGACCACAGATGCCAAGGACGAAGTCAGCGGCTACTTGTATTTTCCGCTGGATGGCAAGCACAAGCTCAAGAATCTGGCCGTGCTGTATCGAGGTCCAGCCGGCAAACTGAACCTCGAATTCCAACATTGAGAAGCGATCCGGACGATCGGGGTGCCGGCTTATTTCGCTTCGTCGATTGTGTTGACCTTCACGGTGTCGCCTTCGATCGAGCCGTCGATGGTGACATTTTTCGCCGCAAAAGCCTTCGCTTTGTCCTTCGACGCGTCGTCGAACTTCAGCACTTTATCGCCGCTTACGAGTACCGGATCGGCGCCGCCGTTGATGCACATGTCCTTCACGCACTTGGTGTTGGCTGCACTTACGGTGTGATGCTTGGCGCCGCAGTGCGCGTCCGAAACATAGCCGGTGATCTGATCAGCGGTTGCCGCGAACGAAAATGCGGAGACGGCCAGGAAACAGCCCAAAGCCATTTTCTTCATTGAGTAAAACCCTCCTGAGAGTTATTACGAGTTTCATTCTATAGCAGATGAGCCGGACAAGTGTTTCTACTACTCAACCGATACCGATCCCGAGTTGACCCGGATCTCGACGCTGGGGCCGCCGCCGCGAATCTTGCCTTCGACATGATGAGCCGAAAAGCTGCTGTGAACCGTCATCTCGGGCACCGAAATATGGCCGCTATCGGTTTGAATGCTGACGTCGTACCCGGCACCAGGCGCGAGCTTTACCGAGACTCCGCCGGAATCAGCTTTGGCGCGGATCGGCGCTGCCCGCGTCTGGCTCAGACGCACACTGCCTGAATCCGTTTGCGCATCGATGCTGCCCGCGATGTCGCTCGCTTCTACTCCGCCTGAATCGACTCGCGCATAAACGGCGCCTCCGATGTTCGAGAGATGAATTCCCCCCGAATCGGCCGCCGCGTGTACTTCGCCTTTGACATTGTCCACGTGAACGCCGCCCGAATCCGTCTTTGCATCCACCGGTCCCCGAACGCCTTCCACCGTAACGCCGCCCGAATCCGCGCGCGCATGCACCTCGCTCTGTTCTGGCGTCTCAATCTCGAAACGCAGCGAGATGCCGCGCAGCAGATCGCGATCGTGCACAAAGCCCAGCCGGATCTGGTTCCCGTTTTGCTCAACCGGGGGATTCTTTTCGATGCGGCGAATGCGGTCGGCGGCATCGCCCGCGCCGAACCAGCTGTGCTCCGCTTTCAAATAGGCATGGACACGTACTGTGGAACCCGACCCGCTGCGCACCTGAATGCCCCCGGAATCGGTTTTCACTTCGAGAGTCACCGGACCGGAAACCGAAAGCGAACGATCAAACGAGCCTTCCTGCGCCGTAGCGCAAACCGCTGCAAACGCGATCGCCACAAGGGAGTACAACAAAGGCTTCACAAGCGCCTCCTTTCGAGAGCTTATGGAAATACGCGAACAGCGGCGCAAATGTTCCGCGCAACAACCGCTCAAACCGGCGTCGCGCTCAGCCCGCCAGGCCTTTGCCTTCCGTAACCGTGATCACCTGGTTCGCCTTTACATTGGCGAGTTTATCGACAATTCCGCTGGGCCAGTGTATCTCGAGATCAGCCTTTGTGGCCGTTTTCAGGCCGAAGTGAACGCGCAGGTCGCTCTGCGAGATGTAACTCCCCCCGCTGCGCACTTCGTCCATCTGCCGGTGCTCGCCCTCGGGTGTGCAGTAAATACGCGCGCCGATACCCGATCGGTTCGACTTGGTTCCGATCGTCTTCACCTTGAGCCAGTTGTGCTTTAACGTCGAGTCGCAGCGCAGAAGCTGCGGCACGTCGTTCACGCAGTTCACCGCCACGTCCAGATCGCCGTCGTTGTCAAAATCGCCCAGCGCACAGCCCCGGCCGGCCACCGGCTCCAGAATACCCGGCCCCGCTTCCAGCGACACATCTTCAAACCGCCCATTTCCCAGGTTGTGATACAGCACCTTGCGCTCTTTGTATCCCGATTCGCTCGCTTTCTCGCGCACTTCCGGATACACGTGGCCGTTGCAGGTGAGAATGTCGGGCCAGCCGTCGTTGTCGAAATCGAGAAAACACGCGCCCCAACCCAGGAATCGTGTATTGCGTCCGAGTCCGGCCTGAAACGTCACGTCTTCGAAATTGCCGCCGCCTTGGTTGCGATAGAGACTCGAGGTGTCACCGGCAAAATTCGTCTTCACGATATCGAGGTGGCCTTTGCCATACAGGTCGATCGCGGAAACGCCCATGCCCGCCTGCGTCTTTCCGTCAGCGCCGAACGCGACGCCCCACTCGAGCGCCACATCGGTAAACGTCCCGTCGTGATTGTTGCGGAACAGTGCCGAGGGCGCGGAATCGTCGGCCACGTAAATATCCGGCCAGCCGTCATCGTCGAAATCGCCGACTAACACGCCCAGCCCATACGTCCCCTGCTTCTTGAGAATGCCCGCCTTTTCGGAGACATCGGTAAACGTGCCTTCGCCGTTGTTGTGGAAGAGAATGTCTTTACCGCCCTGTAGTCCCGGAGGGCCGCAGGCGACGATCAGTCCTTCGTAAAGACAGGGTCCGCTCTCCGGCAGCGGCGCTGTTTTGGGATCGAAGTCTATGTAGTTTGCGACGTACAAATCGAGATGCCCGTCGCGATCGTAATCGAGAAACGCGCACCCGGTGTTCCAGCGCTTCAGCCCCGTCTTGGTCCGCGTCGTTACGCCCGCCTTTTCGGCCACATCGGTGAACGTGCCGTCGCCATTGTTGTGCCACAGCGCGCAATCGCCCCAGTACGTCACGAACAGATCGGTATGGCCGTCGTTGTCATAGTCGCCCGCGCATACGCCCTGTCCCCAGCCGGTGCGCGCCACGCCTGCCTTGAGCGTCACGTCCGTGAAAGTACCGTCGCGATTGTTCTTGTAGAGCCGGCTCACCGGTTCCGAGCCTTTCGGAAAATTCGATTCGAAGCGGGTCCCGTTAACGAAAAACAAATCGAGCCAGCCATCGTTGTCGTAATCGATGAAAGCGACGCCGCAGCCTGTGGTCTCGAGCAGATATTTGTTCCGCGCTTCAGCGCCAAAGATCGTTTTTTCGTGCAAGCCCGCTTCTCGAGCAACGTTGACAAACTGTACGCCTAGCGGAGCACCCGCCAGCAGCTGGTCAATCGAAAAAACCGGCAGCGCGGCGCAGAGCGACCGGACGAACGAGCGGCGCGAGTGCATTACTGCGGCGACGGCTCCTGGCTCGGCATATGCGCGATCGGCTTCATCACTTCGCCGCCCCGCATTCCCTGCTCGAGCGTGTTGGCCAGCTGCGATTCCTTCTCCTGTTTCAGCCGGGCTCCGGTAGCAAAAGCTTCCGCACTCCCGGCTTTATCGCCCTTTTGCCGCAAAATCTGGCCGATGGTGTTAAACGGGCCGGGCGAGCTCGGATCGAGCCGGATCGCTTCGCGCAGTTCCGCAAGCGCACCGTCGAGGTCGCCGTTCTGCTTGAGCGCAATACCAAGCATGTAGTGCGCCTCCGCATACTCGGGCGAAACCTTGATGGCCGCGCGCATCTCGTCAGTCAGACCCGCGAAATCACCCTCCTGCCAGTCCGCAATGCCGAGGGAATAATGCGCCTGCGCGAGCGTGGGATCCAGCCGGATCGCTTCTCGAAACTCGTTCTTGGCATCGTCGAGCTGATCTTTACTCTTCAACGCAATGCCCAGATCATAATGCCCCGCTGCGGAGTTGGGATCGATGGCGAGCAGCGCCCGATACGTCTTCTCGGCCGCATCGAAATCGCCCTTCTTCAAATCCGCATAACCGATGTTCATGAGTGCGCTGGTGTCCCGCGCATCGTGCGCGAGAACGGTCTGAGATTCTTCAATCGCGCGGTCCGGCTGGCGTGTCTCGATAAGGAGATACGCATAGCTGTTGCGCAGCGCATTATTCGCCGGATCGAGGGCCACCGCTTTGGCATAGGCGTCCACTGCATGCGCCAGATCGTTTTTCGTTTCGAACGCGCGCCCCAGATCAGCCCACGCCGGAGCAGCCGCACTGTTCAGATTCACCGCCTGCTGCAGCTCGCTCACGGCGCTATCGGCATCGTTGTTGCGCAGGAAAGCGGAGCCGAGGCGGTATCGATATTGGAAATTCTGCGGCTCGAGCGTCGCGGCAGACTGCAACTCGTTAATCGCGGCTGTATGCTCACCATCATTCCAAAGCGCAACGCCCAGGTGGAAATGCGCCTGCGCATAGCGCGAGTCGAGCGCGATCGATTTGCGGAAGTGCTCCAGGGCGTCCGCATTCTGCTGCAGCACCGCGTATAGAAAGCCGACGCGATCTTCCGATTCGGCCGTCGCCTCTGCAGCGGCAGCTTGCTTCAGCACTTCGCTCGCTTCCGATTTCTGGCCGGCCCGGATCAACTCTTCAGCCCGCGAAGCCAGATCCGACTGCGTATCGCTCCCGGCAGATAGCGCGCGCGAACACAACGAAATCAGGCAAAAGAGTGCTACTGCGCGCAATACATGCTCATTATAAGTGAGCCGCCGCGGTTACTTCTGCGGCCACTTCGCCAGCAGTTCTTTGGCCTCCGGATGCCGTGCCGATGAATAACGCAGCGCCTGCTTTGCATCGTCGGTCCACTTGCCCTGATTCACCAGGGCCGCGCCGTACACATAAGCCGCTTTGTACGAAAACAGGTGCATCTTGTACGCCTGCTTGGCCACAGCTTCGGCTTCCGAATAGCGCTGGAGCCGGCATAGGATCAGCGCCAGATTATCGAACGCAAGGACGTGCTTAGAGTGGCTCTTAGTCAATTGTCGAAGCGTATCGACCGCCAGATCCGGATGCCCCGCCGCGAAATATTCCAGCCCCAGGTTGTTGGCGGCTTCATAATACTGCGGATCGATGGCCAGCGCGCGCTTGAATTCTTCGATCGCCTCCTCATGCCTGCCTTTTTTCGACAGCTTCTCGGCGCGTCCGGCCAGCTTCTTCGCGCCAGCAGGAGCTTCGTGGTCGAATACGTCAGCCGCCAACGTAGGGTCGTCATCCGGTCCGCCCCAGAGCGGAATCGCATTCGCCTGGGTATTGGCCTGGGCATTCGCCTCCTGCGCCTTCTCGGAGACTTCGCGGACCTGCCGCATTCGTTCCTGCGCGGCCTGATCCGACTGGATCGATTGCGCCCAGAGCGCTATCCCAAAGGTCACCGCCAGCAGCATCGCTACGGTGCTCCGGGAATCGGTGCGCCCACAGGTCCGGGGCCAGGGTTCCACGGCACCACAGCGTGCGGCGGATGAACTCTCCGCGCACGCGCGAGATCGACCGTTCCGCCCGGCGACGGCGTAGAGAGGATGCGGGGAGGATTACGGCGATCGACCAGCGCCGGATACCCGATCCGCGGCCCATTCAGGATCAATGCCTTTCTGAGCTCGCGCGCGCTCGCGGCATACGACCAGCCAAGCGGGTCCGCTACAACGCCTTCCCTCGGAACATAGCCCCAGCAGTGCAAGACATCGTCCCAGCGCCACGAAGGCGCAGTATCGTTAGCAGCAAGCTTATACGCGCCGCCATAACTGGCAGCCGCTTCGTATTCGGCCACGCGCGAGCTCCAGACGTACAGGGCATCGGCCCGATTGCTGTCGAATTTCTGCACTCCGGTGTTGCAGCCGGCCTGCTCGCCTTTGTGCACGAAGTCCGTTCCCGTCGCATCGCGCACTTCCGCGGCGCCGGCGTAAATCTGCGCGCGGCACGCATTGCCATCAAGCTCATACAAGCCCGGTATCGATGGCGCAATCTTCAAGCTGGAAAACTGAATCGAGATACGGCCGCCCGGCTCAGCCGCCGCATCGATCAACACTTCGCCGCGCTCGAGTTGCATGCTGATCTGATTCGGATGGATCGTCTCAAAACGTACAGCCGCATTTGGGCCCACGCGCAGAAAAACGCCCGGATCGAGCAGCACTTCGGCGTAACCTGCGGCCGTGACGAGCAGCCCGCCGTCGCCGATCAGCTCGCTGGACGCGCTCCCATCCGCCAGTTGCCTGCCGTTCAACAAGGCAAATCCTTCGATGTGGTTGATCTCGCCGGGACTGGTGCTTATCGCCGGAGCCGCGGCGAGAGGAACGCTCGCCACTAGCAGGATCAGGAACAGCGTGGTTCCGAGCCGCATAGCCTCATTCTAAAGTAAGTTCATGCAGCCGTATCTGCGTTACGCTAAGCAGTCCAAAGAGGCTCTCATCTCCGATATCGCCGCGCTGGTTCAATGTGAAAGCCCGAGCGATTCGCCCGCCGATGTAAACCGTTGCGTCGACCTGCTGATTGAGCAGTCAAGGGACATCGCTGCGCCTAAGATCGTCAAGTCCGCAAAATTCGGCAATCATCTGCGCCTCGATTTTAAGCTGCCCGGACGCCCGCGGAAAGGCCGCATCCTCGGCATCGGTCATTCCGATACGGTCTGGCCGCTCGGAACTTTGCGCTCTATGCCATATCGCCGCAAAAAAGGCCGCTTGTGGGGACCGGGCGTGCTCGATATGAAATCCGGCATTTTGTTCTTCGTCCATGCCGCCCGCATTCTGCGCGAGCTTGATGTGCCGGTCGAACGCAAAGTATCGATGCTCGTCGTTTCGGAGGAAGAGATCGGCTCCAAAGATTCGCGCGCACTCACCGAAAGCGAGGCGCGCGCCAGCGATTGCGTCCTCGTGCTCGAGCCCGGTTCAAATATGACCGGCGAACTGAAAACAGCGCGCAAAGGCATCGCCGGCTATCGCATCACTGTAGAAGGCAAAGCCGCACATGCCGGCATCGATTTCGCCAACGGTGCGAACGCCATTGTAGAGCTCGCGCGCCAGATTGAACGAATCGCCGGATTTACCGATCTCGGCCGCGGAATCACCGTGAACCTCGGCACCGTGAGCGGCGGGACGCGCAGCAATGTCGTGGCGGCCGAAGCGCGTGCCGCAGTCGATGTGCGCGTGGCACGTGCCAAAGACGCAGAGTTGATCGATCGCAAAATGCGTTCCCTCAAGCCCTTCGACAAACGCTGCAAAGTAAGCGTCGAAGGCGGCCTGAACCGGCCGCCGATGGAGCGCACGAAAGCCATCGCAAATCTATTCGAGCAGGCAAAGCAGATCGGCGCCGAAATGGGCATCGAGCTCGCCGAATCTTCCACCGGCGGCGGCTCCGACGGCAATTTCACCGCAGCTCTCGGGGTGCCGACGCTCGACGGCCTGGGCGCCGTCGGCGAAGGCGCTCACGCCGTCAATGAAAGCATTCTGATCGATCGCATTCCCGATCGCGTCGCGTTGTTAGCCGGCCTTCTCAGCGGGCTCTAAGTTGCTGCTTTCAATCTGCACCAGCGGAGAACGCGTTTTGTCGCCGTCGAAATGCGCGAGCAATCGGTTCGCCGCCGCGGTCCCAACCACTTTCGCAAGCTCTTCTTTCGAGCTCTGCCGCACCCGCTCCAGGCTTCCGAACGAGCGCAGTAGCTTCTCTACCGTCTTCGCCCCGATTCCCGGCACCTCGTGCAATTCGCTCGTCAGCCGCTGCGCATTGCGCCGTGTACGGTGAAACGTCACCGCAAAGCGGTGCGCTTCGTCGCGAATCGTCTGGACCAGATGCAGCATCGGCGAGAACTTATCCAGAATGATCGGCTCGTCTTCCTGACCGTAAACGTAAATCCATTCTTCGCGCTTGGCAATCGACGCCAGCGGCTGATACGTAATTCCGATCGCTTCGAGTGCCTGGGCGGCAGCGTGCAGTTGACCCAGGCCGCCATCCACCAGTACCAGCCCCGGAAATTTTTTCTTCTCTTCCTGCAGCCGGCTATATCGGCGAGTAATTACCTCGCGCATCGATGCGAAGTCGTCATTCCCGACCACCGTGCGAATGATGAACTTGCGGTAATCGGACTTCTTCATCTGGCCGTCTTCCCAGACCACCATGCTCGCCACTTTGTCCGTCCCCTGAATATGCGAAATATCGAAGCATTCGATGCGATTCGGCGCTTCGGGCAGGTTGAGCGCCTCCTGCAGCGCCGTCTTGATCGCCTCCGACGACGGCTTCAGCACTCGGAAACGCTGATCGAAGCTGTGCTTCGCGTTCGTTTCCACCAGCGCCAGCATTGCTTTTTTCGTGCCCCGCTGCGGTGTCGCGATCTCGACTCTGCGGCCGCGCAGATCGGAGAGAAACTCTTCCAGCTCTTCGCGCTCTTCGAAATCGGCCGGCACGTGGATCGTGCGCGGAATGTACTTACTGTTCAGGTAAACCTGCTTCAGTAAGGCTGCAAAAAATTCCGAAGGCTGATACTCGTGCTGATCCTCCCAGAAAAATTCGCGCCGGTCGACGATTTTTCCGCTGCGCAGATGGAACAGATTCACCGCCACCAGCGGGGGCTCGGCATAGTACGCAAAGATGTCGATGTCGTCGCCTTCTACCGCATCCATCTTCTGTTTCTGCTCGAGTTCGCGGACGGTCGTCACCAGATTGCGCAGGCTTGCCGCTTCCTCGAAGCGCATTTCGTCCGCCGCCGTTTTCATCCGTGCTTCCAGCTGATCTGCCAGATCGCGATGGCGCCCTTCGAGGAACAACCGTACATCGCGCACGGCTTCCTGGAACGCTTTGTCAGTCACCAGCCCCGGCGTACACGGCCCCAGACAGCGGTGAATGTGGTACTGCAGGCAGGGATGTGAATACTTCTTATTCAGATCCAGCTTGCAGGACGGAATCTTGAAATGCCGGTGAATGAAATGAACGATCCGGTGCGCTAAATTACCCGGGAAATATGGGCCATAATAACCCGCGCCATCCTTCAGAATGCGCCGCGTGACAAACACGCGCGGATACTTCTCGTTTGTGAGCTTCACATACGGGTACGTCTTGTCATCGCGCAGTAGTATGTTGAAGCGCGGCTTATACTGCTTGATCAGGTTGTTTTCCAGCGCCAGCGCTTCTTTGTTGTTATCGACTTGGATGAAGTCGATCTCGCGCGCCTCCGCAATCAAACCGCCCGTCTTCGGATCCGCCAGCCGTTCGTCGCTGAAATAGTTGCGTACGCGGCTCCGCAGATTCTTGGCTTTGCCGACGTAAATCACCTTTCCGGCCGCATCCTTGTAGAGGTAAACGCCGGGCTCAGTAGGAAGCTGCGCCACCTGCTCGCGTAACTGGGCGTTTACTTCAGGCATTGCGGAGGGGAAAAACAATCTGACGCTCGCGGCCGGAGCGCACGTTTTTTACAATTCAATTGTGACACGCAGAGGGTTATTTGCCGCGTGCCTGATCGCCTGGAATGCTTTTGCGCAAACGGAGCAGACTCCGGCTCCGGGGCAGGCGCCTCCACCAGTTCATGTCCCCGATGATTCCAATCTGCCGGAGGAAGACGAGTCGGTCGCGCCGGAAAAGTTCGTCCTCAATCCGCTCGAATCGGAGCGCAATATCCGCATCGGCGATTACTACTGGCACAAATCGAACTACCGCGCTGCGCTGCGCCGGTACGAGTGGGCAACGAAATACAATCCCAGCTCGGCCGAGGCATTCTACAAGGTCGGCGAAGCGGAAGTAAAGCTGAAGAACAAGGATGCGGCCAAGCTGGCGTTTCAACGAGTCGTGACGCTCGCGCCGGATTCCAAGCTCGGGCACGAAGCGAAGAAGAAGATCAGCAAGTCTTAGTTCGCAGGCGGCCCGGCCGTTTCTGCGCAACCAGCTGCTGCAAAGCGCGCACGTTGCGCAGATCGTCTCCGGGCTTATCCACCGGCGTCTCCAGAATGAACGCCTTGTCCCGCAGCACCGGATGGTTCAGAATGCGCCGGAATCCCTCCAGTCCGATGTAGCCCTCGCCGATATTCGCGTGCCGGTCGCAGTGCGAAGCGAGCTTCATCTTCGCATCATTCGTGTGAATCACCGGCACGTTCTCCCAGCCGAGCGTTTCGCCGGCCTGCTCGATCAGCGTCTTGAGACCGCTCTCTTCGGCGATATCGAAGCCGCTGACATAGCAATGACACGTATCGATGCAATACCCGATCGGCAGATCGATGTAGGGCGAAACAATCTGCCGGATTGTAGCCAGCTCTTCCAGCGCGCCGCCTAGTTGCGCGCCCGCTCCCGCCGTATTCTCGAGCAGGATGGAGAGCTTCGCGCCGCTCGCCAGCGCCGGATCTACCGCTCGCCACGCAAGCGCCATCGCCTCCGCCACATTCAAAATCCCCTGCTCAACTGTCAGGCCCTTGTAATTGCCCGGATGCGCAACCAGGTAATCGGCGCCGATCAGCAGAGCGCGTTCAATTTCTCCGCGAAACGCATCGATCGAGCTCTCGCGCACCACCGATGGCGGCGCCGCCAGGTTAATCAGATAGCTATCATGAATCACCAGCGGCTTCAGATCGTGCTTTTCGCGATGCGCCTTCAACCGGCTGATCTGTACCGGATCGGGTTGCCGCGCCCGCCACATGCGCGGGCTCGACGAGAAAATCTGAAACGTGTTCGCGCCCAGTTCAGCCGCCTTGATCGCTGCATTTTCGAGCGCGCCAGCAGTGGATGTGTGGATCCCGATGCGCAACTTACAGCATACGGATATCGGTTGGTATACTCGCCCCTGGAGAGCCACTGATGCCGCGCTTTTTCCACGTGCTCGAGGCGGAACGGCTGCTGCCGGAAGTCGAGCCGCTGCTACGCGACATCATCGATTGCAAACGCCAGTTCGAGCACAGCGCCCGCGAGCTCAACCTGCAGCTTGAAAAGATTGCGGCCGCCGGCGGAATGATTCCTCCGCGCGAGCGCATTGCCGAGTTGCGGGAGCAGAAGGAAACCGCTGCTCAGCGTCTGCGCGCCGCCCTGGAGAAACTGGAAGAAACCGGCTGTCTCTTGAAGGATGCCGATATCGGCCTCATCGATTTTCCTACTCGCTATCAGGGCCGCGAAGTCTATCTGTGCTGGAAACTCGGCGAGTCCGGTATCCGCTTCTGGCACCACATTGAGGACGGTTTTCGCGGCCGCAAACCTATCGATTCCGAGTTCCTCTCCAGCCACCAGGGCGATCGCTGAAAGGCGCACCTCTTTATTCCAGTTGTTAAACTAACGCTCGGATGCTATTGGCCCGGGAATTTATCGGCTATCTCTCGCGGCAGCTTGTCAACCGGTTAAGCCCGCTGTACTTTGAGACCTCTAATCCGGCAGTTGCGGCCGGTATCATTGCCGAGCTCATCGAGGAAGATCTCTCGGTCGAGGACAAGCTCAACGACGAGGTGCGCGATCTCCTTGATGACTACACCGAATACATGCGCCGCGAAAACGTCTCGTATCAGGAGATGTTTCGCAAGATCAAAAATCAGCTCCTCGCGCAGAAGAAGATTATCCGCGCTTCCGGCCGCGATACCGGCGATGGCATGAAGCTTTCGCGCGATAAAGTGAACGATCTCTCGCACAAGATTGTCGCCGCCCTCCGCCGCTCGCGCGATTTTCGCGTGCGCAAAGATGCCAACGAGCTCCGTCTCGCGCTCGTCAAGGAAATGACCGACGTTCTGCAGATTGAGGAACGCGTCGATCGTGCCGCCCGCGCCAAAATCAAAACCCAGAAACGCGAAATCGCCGAGGGCGGTGAAGAGTACGACATTCTCCACAAGCGCTACTACGCCGAGGAACTCAAAAAGCTCGGCATCAACCTCAACGCCTGAGCACCTTCAACGCCGGTCCACCACCAGCCTGCCGGGCACAATGCGCAATGTGCTCGCTTCGTAAACCGCGAAGTGGGCGTCTTCGAAAACTGGCTGAATCTGGCGCGTTTCATGGTTCGTGCGCGCCTCGATTTCCTTGTCTCGCCGCAAAACGAAGTAGTCGATCGGTAGCGCAAGCATCGATTGCAGATGCTCGGCGGTCAACGGCTGCTCCATAGTCGATTGCCAGCGCCGGAACCACTCCGGGGCAAGCGCGGGATCGTGGCTGATCTCCGCCCCTCCCGACCAGTCCACCCACAGCGCACGCAGCGACTCCGCCCGAAACCGCCCTGCCGTTCCCGATCGCCCTTCCTCCGGAAAGAGAAACATGGAGCTGCCCCACGTGTTGACTCGCGCCCACTCCGCCAGGGGTGCAATGTGCGGCCCGGATGATTCACGATACTGTTTGCCGGGGGACGGCAAGAAGATCAGCACCGCGGCTGCTGCCCAGCAACCCGCCTCCCGCCACCGTCTTCCATGGCCGGCGTGAACTGCTGCTGCCGCGCAAACGAGTAAGGTGAACAAAACCAAAATCGCGAGCTGGTGCATGATCTCGGCCGAAAGTACAGCCTGCGAACGAAGCCGGTCGACGAGAATGGCGGATGCCGGAATCGTCAGCACGCCGATGCTGGCCAGTAGCAGAAACAGCCAGCGCATCTGCCGGTTAAGCGCAGGCCAAAGCCGGGTAAGTCCCCAGACGAAAATTGTAAATGCTGCCAGATAGAAATAGATCCACTTACTCGGCCAGAGGCTCACCCATAATTCCGGACTCCGATACTGATCGATGCGAGCGATTGCGGCGGGAAGCGCACTGAAGGAAATCGGCGCGTCCGGCGTGCCCTGCTGCAATTGCGAAAGATTGGCCAGTAACAGCACAAAAACAAGCAGCACCGGCACAAGCGGCCGGAGTTGTGTCCGAAACCTTCGGTCAGTTACGAATTCGATGATCAGAACGAGCCAGAACGGAGCAGCAAAAGCCGGGTCGAGCAGCAGTGCGCAGCCCGCCAGGAATCCCCCGAGCAGTATCTGTCCGCGCGCCAGCAGCCCGAAAGCCAGCACCAGCGGGCCGGTCGCTAACACACGCGGCACCGGTTCGGGACCGAATAACCAGATTTCCGCCCCGCCCAGATAGGTTCCCAGATTGAGAACACTCGCAACCGCCGCTGAGTGCCAGATCTTCAATCCCAGCGACCGCGCCAGCAGAAATAGACCAAACAGTCCAGCGGCTCGCGACAGAAAATGCTCGATCGCCAGTACCCGCTCAATACCCAAATGAGTTACATGAGCCAGCAGCAGAGTAAGTTCGTCATACGCCGTCAGCCCGAAGTTAGGATGCGCCGCCGCTAAGTCGCGTGAAAGAAACCCCGGTTGCTGTAAGTGCTCGAGCGCCGCAATATATACCTGGCTCGCGGACCCAAGATAAGTATGCCCTGGAAAGTACGCAAACTCGAGCCATACGATCAGGCACAGCGCGAAGAAAACGACCAGGGCGCGCCGCATCTATTGCGCGGGCGTTTTGTCCAGTTGTTGTTTAGCCCAGATACGGTCCGGCTCCAGCTTCAGCGCCTCGGTGAACGCCTGCCGCGCCTCCGCATTTCGATTCGCCTTGTGCAGAACCACGCCTTTCCATAAGTAGGCATCCCCCAGCTTGGGATCGAGTGAAATCGCTTTGTCCAGATCCTTCAGCGCCGGATCAACCCCGCCGCCCATCTGTGCCGGTAAGTAGTAATTCCCCACGCCGCGGCTCACGTAAGCCAGCGCATTCTTCGGATCGAGGCTTATCGCCTTATCGATCTCATCTCTCGCGCAGTTGCCATAACTCAAAGCGCCCAGCAGCGGATTCGCCGGAATCACTTGTCCGCACATCGCGCCTAACAGCCGGTGATATTCGGCGTTCGATTCATTTCCCGCCACCGCCTTCTTCGCGATATCGAGCCCCGTCACCGCATACCCCTGCGACCGCTTCTTGTCCCGCAGCTCCATCGCTACCTCGGCCGCATACGAATAGGCAAGCGCTAACTTATACTGTCCATCCGGCGTGCTGGCCGCTTGCTTGTCGCGCGCGATAATCGCATCGAGCGCCTGCAGATTTTGCTGATTCCGAGCTTTGATCAAAGCCGGGTCCGCGCCCGAAATGGCAGCTACCGCATACAAACTAGCCGCGGCTATTCCCGCCATCACGCGATAACTGAACGAATACTTCTTATAACGGAACGAGTGCCTCATCCTTACACCACGATTCTACTGAGACGCACGCCGGCGCTCTCAAAGCTTCAAAACCTTGCGCCCCGCTATCAGAAAATAGATCGCCAGTAAGAAAACCAAAATGCCGTTTCCCGTCATAATCGCCGGCGCAGATGCCTGCTTGATCAGGAGGCCGGAGAACAAGCTGCCGAGCGGCATCCCGCCCCGGAACGCCACGTTGTAAACGCTCATCACACGCCCGCGCATCTCGTCGGTCACATACATCTGTACCAGCGAAGAATTCAGCGCGAATACAACCATCAGCGCCGCCCCGGCAGTAAACACCAGCACCGAGCTGATGCTCAAGCTTTTCGATAATCCGAACCCGGCAATAAACAAGCCCAGCAGCAGCATCACGAAAATGGACCGCCGCGCCAGCCCCGCTTGTTTGCTGCTGGCCGCCACCAGCAGCGCTCCCGTGATCGATCCAGCGCCCGACAGGCATAAAAACAACGTGAACGTATTCGGGCCGCCATGAAACACATCGCGCGCCATCACTGGCAAAAATGTGATCAGCGGATACGAAAGCAGCGTTGTGAAAAACGCCAGCGCCACCAGGCTCGTCATGCCCTCCCGCCGCAGCAGAAACTGAATACCTTGCCGCATACTCGCGATCACTGATTCCTGTGTCTTGCCCGGCACAAATCGCGGCCGTATCGCCAGCAGCGACGCAATTACCGCCAGAAACGAGAAGCCGTTCAGCAGAAAACACCATTTCGCCCCAAGCTTCACCAGCGCCATGCCTCCCAGGGCCGGCCCGACCACGCGCGCCAGGTTGAACTGAATCGAATTCAGCGCAATCGCGTTCTGCAGATCTTCTTTCTCCACCAGCGTCGGTATCAGCGCCGAATACGCCGGGCCGCCAAACGACTGCGCCACGCCTACCGTGAAGGAAAGGCACCAGATATGCCACACGCGCACCACATGCGTCCACACCAGCGCCGAAAGAATAAACGCGCAGGCCAGCTGAATGAACTGTGACGCGAGCAGCAGGCTGCGCCGGCTCTTCCGATCCGCAAAAACGCCGCCAAAAAGCGAGAGCAGGAAAATCGGTATTTGTCCGAAAAAAGCATCCAGCCCCAGATACAACGAAGAATTCGAAAGCTGATACACCAGCCAGCTCTGCGCCAGGATCTGCATCCAGGTGCCGATGCTCGAGGTACACGCCCCCAGCCACATCAGCCGGAAATCCGTGTATCGGAACGCGCGAAAAACCCGGTTCAGCACGCCGGTTCTGCCGTTCTTCGCCGGCGCGGCCGCGCTTAAAGCAGAGCCCGCTTCATTTTCGGTGTCCATTGCCGCGTGCGGAAGGGAGCGGTTTCTCACGTTGGATCAAATGCAGCAGGTTCCCGTCCGGGTCCTTAAAGAAGACGAGCCGGTTGCCTTCATTCGTATACGGCTCGCCTTCGAACTTTGTTCCCTGTCGCGCAAGCTCTTCGTATGCTTGGTCGAAATCGTCCACCGCAATCGCTATGTGCCGCATTCCGGGTGTCCGCATTCCTACAGCCGGCGCTTCACCCTCCGACGGAACAATTTCAATCAGCGCCCCGTTCTCCGCCTCGACAAAGTAATTGCCGGCGTACTCATAGGTGATCTCGAAACCAAGCGTCGCAACGTACCACTCAGCCAGCCGCTTCGGATTCGGTGAAGCTATGGCGAAATGTTCGATACCTTGGAACATCTGCCCGGATTGTAACAACCAGGACTCGCCGCACCTGCCCTGTAACCCCGCAGAAGCGGGTGTTCGGGCTATCCTCGTATCAGCACTATGCGTGTTCTGGTCGTTGAAGACGAAAAGCGCATCGCCGACTTTCTCTCGCGCGGCTTGCAAAGCGCCGGCTACGCTGTCGACGTGGTCCATACCGGTAACGATGCCATCGATCGCGTCCATGCCACCGAGTACGATCTGATCGTGCTCGATCTCGGTCTGCCCGATGTCGATGGCCTGCACGTTCTGCAAAAGATCAAAAATCGCAAGACCGTGCCCCCTGTGCTGATCCTGAGCGCCCGCGATTCGGTCGACGATCGCGTCAAAGGACTCGAGCAGGGTGCCGACGATTATCTCGTCAAACCCTTCGCCTTCGTCGAGCTCCTCGCCCGCGCCCGCGTGCTCCTTCGCCGCGGCCAGCCCACTCCCGAGCGTCTCCAGGTCGGCGATCTCACGCTCGATTGCATCCGCCGCAAAGTCACGCGCAACAACGAAAATATCGAGCTCGCGCCCAAGGAATTCAGCATCCTCGAATACATGATGCGCAACCGCGGCCGCCCGCTCAGCCGTACCATGATCGTCGAACATGTTTGGGATATGGACTACGACGGCCTCACCAACATCGTCGACGTCTACATCCGCCACCTCCGCAGCAAAATTGACGACAAATTTCCGCAGAAAATGATTCACACCGTGCGCGGCATCGGCTACATGCTCGACAGCCCCGAATCGCAAACCGCCGAAACCTTGCCCGCCTGAGCGTTATCCATGATCTCCCTTCGCGAGCGTTCCTTCCGTTTCTTCCGAACGCTCCGCTTCCGCCTCGCCGCCACCTTCCTTCTTCTGCTCACCGCCGTCCTGATCATCATGAGCGTACTCGCCGCACGCAATCTCGACGAGATCCTCGAAACCCAGGGCGCAGCCAAACTACGCGATCAGATCGGTGCCCTGAAAGGCTGGTTCAGCTTCGACGAGCAAGGCCATCCCGTCTGGGACGAGGTCGATATGAGCGATCCCGAAGAAGTCGCCGAGCTCTCTCGCCTGCAATCGGTCTATGTTGTCGCCGACGATACGGGCAAGCTCGAAAAGGCCACCACCGATCCGAAACTCAAAGAACTCTGGGACCGTTCCACGATCCGCTCCGAAGTGGCGCAGATTCAGCAGACCCATAAGGCCGTTCTGAAGACCATCCACTCAACCGACGGCACGCCCTACCAGGTGCTGAGCAGCACCATGACCGACAACAAGCACAACAACAAGGTCTGGTACGTAGCCGAAGGGCGCAGCCTGGCCGAAGATCGCGACGTCGTGCGCCGCTTTCAGCGCCATCTGATTCTCTTCTTCCCCATCGCACTCGTCGCCTGCGCCATCATCAGCTGGTATTCGGCCGGCGGCGTGCTCACCGGGTTGCAGTCGGTCGAGCGCGCTGCCCAGGAGATCACCGGCTCCAACCTAGGACTGCAGATTCCCAAACGCGACGCCGACGACGAGCTCGATCGCCTCATCGATTCCTTCAACGCCATGAGCGGCCGCCTCAAGGAATCCTTCGAGCAGATTCGCCAGTTCTCGACCGACGTCTCGCACGAATTGCGCACGCCGCTCACCGCCATCCAGGGCCAGCTCGAAGTCGCGCTCTTCACCGCCACCCGCAAGGAGCAGCTCCAGGAAGCGATCGAAAACGCGCTGCAGGATGTCGAGCGTCTCTCCAATCTCGTGCGCGCCCTGCTGCTGCTCTCGCAATCCGAGTCCGGCCAGATTCCGATTCGCAAAACCCTGCTCGATCTCGGCCGCCTGACAGCCGATCTGGTCGAGCAGTTCCAGATTCCCGCCGAAGCCGAGGAGGTCTCGCTCTCCCACACGAGCACCGCCTCCATCCTGTGCGAAGCCGATCGCACCCAGATCGAGCGCGTCGTCACCAACCTGCTCTCCAACGCGATCAAATATACACCGCGCGGAGGCTGGATTCGCACCAGCGTCTCCGAGGCCGGCAATATGGTCCGCCTGACCGTGGCAGATTCGGGAGTCGGCATCCCCCGCGATCATCTCCCTCATATCTTCGACCGCTTCTATCGCGTGCCCGATCCCAATCCCGAGAAAGGCCTCGGTCTCGGCCTGAGCTTTGTCGCCTCCATCGTGAAGGCCCACGGCGGTCAGATCCGCGTCCACAGCGAAGTGGGCAAAGGTTCACGTTTCGACGTGCTCCTCCCCGCAGCGAGCGCCCACCGTGCACTAACGCAGCCCGCTCCTGCCATGACCCAGACCGAACCGCGAGCCTGATCCTTGTTCAAACTCCTTCCTCTTGTTCTGATCGCTCTCTTCTCCACCGAAACTTCGGTCAACGATCGCCCGCTCAAAGCCACCACACCCGCCAAGGTCAGACTCATTCGCGCCGCGCTCATTCAGCGCATCTGGAGCAAGCCCTGGAGCGCAATCGCCCGAGAGCAGCCCCGCAGCGTCGACCAGCAGTACAAGCCGCAACCCGCCGACGCTCTCCCGACCCCGATCGAAAACCTTCGCTCGGTAGACCGCCTACAAACCGGCACCGAAGCCGTTCCGTCTGCCGTCTTCGTCTTCTATCCGGTGCACGATCTTCACAAAGCCGTCATCGTTCATCAGGGCCACTCCTGCGATCTGAACAACAGCGGCAAGCGTCCCGATAACCCCGGCGTGCTCATTCAAAAGCTGGTCGCAAACGGCTATATCGCGGTGGGCATGCGCATGCCGCTCTTTCAAAATCCGGCGACGTGTGCCGCCAGCACGAAAGTGCACGCCGCTTTGTTCGACCACCCTCCCGCGCATGGCTCCGCCGTTCAGTATTTCATGGACCCGGTCGCGCGCACCGTCAACTACCTCATCAAGACGCAGCACAATCTCGAGGAGATTGATATGGCCGGGCTCTCGGGCGGCGGCTGGACCACCACTCTCTACGCCGCGCTCGATCCCCGGATCGTGAAAAGCTTCCCGGTGGCCGGCACCTTACCCTTATATATGCGCGGCCCGCACTACAATCACGACCGCGAGCAGTTCGACCCTTCGATCTACAACATCGCCGGATACAAAGATCTCTATGTCTTAGGCTCAACCGGGCCTGGCCGCGAGCAGATCCAGATCCTCAATCGCTACGACGATTGCTGCTTTGGCGAAAAACAGCACACCGTCGCCGGTTCCTACCTGGACCTGATCCGCCAGTACGAAAGCGAAATTCAAAAGCTCGGCTTCGCCAATTTCCACGTCGATATCGACGAGACCGCCCGCACCCACCAGATACCCGAAAGCGCGATCGATGAAGTCATCCTCCCGGCGATAGCGAAATAGTCACCTTCCCCCCGGAATAGACCAGGGAGGGAGTTCCATAACCAGCCGCCCGCTTCGGCGACTTGATCTGGTACTCGTTAATTTGCTCATCTCTCACACTTCGGCCGGAAAAGCCGATATGTGGCATTGATGACAACACACCCGGAACGGGAATCCCGTCCCCTCGGCGCGGCAGATTCGGGCGCCGGATTCTATCCCAGGTTCACCCGCCTCGAACTTTCTCAATCGGAAATGCTCACCCCTCTGATACGCCGGGCTACTTCCGATGACCTCGATTACGATGCTCTGAATGTCTTCCTTCGTATCGGAACCTTCGTCGGTTCGGATACGCCGTTCCGCTACTTGAAAGCGGATCCCCCGGACTACGCCTGGGCAGCCTCTGTACCGCCCGTTCAAGGCTCGCGCGATCAGATCCTCGATTCCTACATCGACCTGTTTCGGCAGGCTGTGTCTCGTTGCTATGCGGAAGGAAGAAAAATCGGTCTAGGTCTGAGCGGCGGGCGCGATTCGCGGCACATCTTATTTGAGTTGCTTCGTGCCGGGCGTCCGCCCGCGCGCTGCTGGACCGTGGATTTTCCCGCCAAGCCATCCGATGCCAGGGTCGCCGCGGAAATCTGCCGCCGGGTGGGTGTTCCCCATCTCGTTTACCCCATCCAGGGCCGCTTCGCCACGCTCGAAAGAGTGAAAAACAAGATCACTAACTACTCGTCCCTGCAGCACAACTGGATGACGGAAGCTGTGCTTTCCGGTCTGGCTGAAACACCGGTCCTGTTCGATGGCATCGGTGGTGACGTCCTTTCGGCCGGCCTTTTCCTTACAGCCCACCGTGTTCACCTGCTTGAGCAGCACCGAATTGACGAGTTGGTGGACGATATTGTCGGGAAAACTCTCCCCACTCTGCGGAACCCTTCCCTTTTTCCGCGCCAGCGCGCGCTTGAAAAGGTCAATGAAGAATTTCGCAAACATCTGGCTGCCCCCGATCCAATTTCTTCCTTTTATTTCTGGAACCGCACGCGGCGGGATATCGGCTCCTCCGCCTTTGCGCTCTTGCGCCAGCGCGGCCAAACCGTATTTGCGCCCTATCTGGACCGCGATCTCAGCCGGTTCCTGGCCGGCCTGACACCCTCGCTCACGGTCGACCACCAGTTGCACACCGACGTGATTGCCCGCGCCTTCCCGCAGTGGGCCGACATCCCATACGCGTCCTCAAACGAGACTTCCAGGCGCGCCTTGACCTACTACCGTCGAACGGCCGCCGATATTCTCCGCTACGCCTTGCGCAATCCATCGCCGCTCGTGCGTCGTCGAAAACTGTGCGCCCAGCTTCTGCGGTCCATGACGGTCGAAACCCGCAGCGCCGATGTGCTCTGGCTCGCCCCGGCAACGGTCTACCTCACCGAACTCTTGAAAGAAATCCAGCTCCCCAAGGCCGCATGAAAACTCTGCAGACAAGCGTGCGTGAGGCGTACCTTTGGACTTTCGGCGGCAATCTGGCGCGCCAACTGCTTTCGTTCGGCCTCTCCATGTTGTTGGCGCGCTTCCTCTCGCCTTCCGACTACGGAACGGTCGGCATGGTCGCCATCTTTACCACCATCCTCACGGCGCTGCAGGACCTCGGTATCGGCCGGGCCGTGATCTATTTCGAGAACGCCGATTCCGCCTTTTCAACTTATTGCACCGTCAGCACTGCTGCGGGCGCCGTCCTCTCGCTCGGCATGTTTCTGTCCGCGCCTTTGATCGCTCGCTTCTACGCCATGCCAGGTCTGATACCCATCGTCCGCTGGCTGAGTCTTACTCTGTTCTTCGGCGGGCTGCGCTCGGCGTCACAGTCCATGCTCACCAAGCGCCTGCTGTTTCAGCGGCTGACCTTTATCGAAGCCGGCTCCGGAATCTTCGCGGCGCTCGTCGCTGTCGTCCTTGCCTGGCGCGGTTTCGGTGTATGGAGCCTCGTCTTCAACCTGATCCTCGGATCCGTGCTCAACACGTTTCTCGTGCTGCATGCGTTTCGTCCATCCTTCACCGTGCGGCTGGATCTCGCGGCGGTGAAGCGCGCGCTCGCCTGGGGCACGCCGCTGGTCGGCAGTACACTGCTTTGGAGCGCCTACGACAACACCGACAATCTGGTCGTCGGGAAGCTCATGAACAACGCGCAGCTAGGATACTACTCGCTTGCCTTCCGCCTGGCCACCCTGGTAAATGAACGCATTGGCGCTATCATCAGCCGCGTCAGCTTTCCTACCTTTGCCGCGCTGCAAAATGACAAGCCCGAAGTCGCTCGCCATTGGATGTCCGTGACGCAGAAAGCTGCTCTGATCAGTTTTCCGTTGCTGGCTCTGCTCGCCGTCTGCGCCTCCGATCTGATCTCGGTCGTGCTCGGCGCGAAATGGCTCCCCGCCGTTCTGCCGCTCCGCCTCCTGTGCGTGGTCGGAGCGATCCGCGTGCTCACGCCGATCATCGTCAACCTTCTCCCCGCTCTCGGCCGCCCCGGCTTGGCTTTCCAATACACGCTGGCAAACGCCATCATCATGCCGGTGGCTTTCTACATCGGCTGCAAGACAGGCGGCATCGTTGGCGTCGGCTGGTCCTGGGTCATCGTCTTCCCCTTCATCGCGGCCTATTTGACGGCTCGCGCCATCGCTCTGGTCGAAATCTCCTGGGGCGCTTATTTGAAAAATTTGACCGTGCCCGTGCTCTCGAGCGCCGCCGCCACTTCTGCCGCTGCTCCCCTGCTCTATGCTCTTCGCCCGGGCCTGTTGCGTCTGTTGCTCATGTCTTTCGCGGGAGTTTCCGCCGCTTCGCTTTGCACGCTGGCGTTTGAATCCGGCCGCCAACTACTGCCGGCCTCCATCGTTACGTTCCTGTCCGATCGACTCGCGCGCTGTATGCCCCTGCCTATGCGTTCGCGCTCCTGAACTCCTGCCCCGGCCAGATCCTCAGTCGCTCCTGAAACAAAGCGCATTCCCATCCGGATCATCCACTGCCAAGGTCTTACCCGGGTAATGAGCGGCACGAAGGAAGTCCTTCAACGCGGGCGCGCCGGGCACCGGGATTTTCCGCGATCCCTCAACTCGCATCCCCGAACCGCGCTCGCCCCGAATCAGCAGCTGCGCCGCCAACTCGTCATAAGCGGCCAGCACAGTATTGCGTGAGACTCCCAAAACTTTCGCCAATATCCGGCTCGCCGGCAGCCGCGCGCCGCGCTGAATCGCTCCGCTTCGAATCTGACCCGCAATTGCCCGGCAAATTTGAATCTGCAGCGGAAGTGCCGAATTTCGATCCACTGCAACGGACGGCATCACAGGCTCGGCGCGGTGTTTCAAGTGGCCCTCTCAGGTGGCTCTTTCCATTCTTCACAATTTGCGCGAGGATTGGAGCGAAAGGAGAATTCAGCCATGATCAGCGGCGGCAATGCAACCGTTTTTGTCTCGAATATGGACGCTTCCGTACACTTCTACACCGAAGTCCTCGGATTGAAACTCACCAATCGCTTCGGTAATCACTGGGCCACCGTCGAAGCCGGCGCCGGTCTTACCATCGGACTCCATCCGGCCTCTCCCAACTATCCGGCGCCTGGTACAAAAGGTTCCATCATGCTTGGACTCGATCTCGATGAGCCGATCGAGCAGGTCGTGTCGAAACTTGTCAAACACGGAGTGCGCATGAAGGGCGAAATCGTGAATGATAAGCCGGGCCGCTTCGCTCATTTCGAAGATCCGGACGGCAACGAAATTTATATCTGGGAAGCAACCCACAACGGCGTCGGCGATACCGAACCGATTTACGCCAGCGCGCGCTGAGAGCTACGAGATCAGCCGGTCCACCACATTCCCGGCCACATCCGTCAATCGAAAATCTCGCCCCTGAAAGCGATAGGTCAGCTTCGTATGCTCAATGCCCATCTGGTGCAGAATCGTCGCGTGCAGATCGTGCACGTCCACCGGATCCTCGGCGATGTTGTACCCAAGCTCATCCGTCTTGCCAAACGTCAGCCCTGGCCGGAAGCCTCCGCCCGCCACCCACATCGTGAACGCCCGCGGATGATGATCGCGCCCCAGAAATTTCGAGTTATTCCGCGCCTCGTTCATCGGCGTGCGCCCGAATTCGCCGCCCCACACCACGATCGTGCTTTCCAGCAAGCCGCGCTGCTTCAAGTCCGCCACCAGCGCCGCCGCCGCGCGATCCGTCTCTTCACATAACGACGGCAGCCGGTTCACAATATCGTCGTGGCTCGACGTCCCGTGATTGTCCCAGCCACGGTGATAAAGCTGCACAAACCGCACTCCGCGTTCCACCAGCCGCCGCGCCAGCAGGCAGTTATTCGCAAACGACTTCTTCCCCGGCTCCGTGCCGTACATCTCGTGTATCGAATCCGGCTCCTTCGAAATGTCCACCAGCTCCGGCACGCTCGACTGCATCTTGTACGCCATCTCGTACGAAGCAATGCGCGTCGCAATCTCCGGATCACCATTCGATGCCAGATGCATCTCGTTCAGCTGCCGGATCAGATCAAGCGACTCCCGCCGTGTCTTCGCCGAAACACCGTCCGGATTATTTAGAAACAAAACCGGATCGCCCTGCGACCGAAACTCCACGCCCTGATACAAGGTCGGCAGAAATCCGCTGCCCCAGCACGCCTTCCCGCCATCCGGCTGATTCTCGCCCGAAATCAGCACCACAAACCCCGGCAGATCTTTGCACTCGCTCCCCAGCCCGTACGTCATCCACGCGCCCATGCTCGGCCTCCCAATAATCTGGAAGCCCGTGTTCATGAAGATTTGCGCCGGCGCGTGATTAAACTGCGTCGTATGCAGCGAGCGAATAATCGTTACATCATCCGCTACGCCCTGCAAGTGCGGCAGCAGCTCCGAAATCTCCGCGCCCGATTTGCCGCAGCGCTTGAATTCATACGGTGAGCCGAGCAGCTTCGGGGTACCCTTGATGAACGCGAATCGCTCGCCTTTGGTCAGCTCCGCCGGCACATTCTGCCCGTCATATTTCTGCAGCAGCGGCTTCGGATCGAGCAGATCGACCTGCGACGGCGCACCCGCCATAAACAGGTAAATGATGCTCTTCGCCTTGGCCGGGAACATCGGTGTCTTGGCTGCCAGCGCGCTCGACGGATCGCTTGTTTCCGCGCCGAAAAGTGAGCTGTTCAGCATGCCCGTCAATGCCGCCGCGCCGATGCCGAATCCCGTCTGTTTGAAAAAGTGCCGCCGCGTCGAAGCTCGCAGCATCTCGCTCGAAAAAACGTCGTCCCGCATCGCCTCTACTCCTTCGTGATCGCTTCGTCCGTGTTCATCAACACGTTCGCCACCATCGTCCATGCCGCCAGCTCGTTGCCACCGTTTTCAGCGCGCTGCTTTTTGTAGAAATCTTCCACTCGTGCCTGCTCTTCCGCGCTCGGTTTCCGCGCCACCGTCAATTCGTATGCATAAGCGATGCGATCCCGCGCCGTCGTACCGCCTTCGCTCATCATGCGCTTCGCCATCGCCTGCGCCGCTTCAAAGAAAAATGGATCGTTCAGACTGGTCAGCGCCTGCAGCGGCGTATTCGTGCGCACCCGCCGCACCGTGCAGAATTCCCGGCTCGGCGCGTCATAGGTCACCAGGCTCGGATACGGTGCGCTCCGTCGAATGAACGTGTAAACCGCGCGCCGGTGCCGCTCCTCGCCTTTGCTCTCCACCCATTTGTCGTTCGAGTACGGAATGTCCCAGACGCCCTCCGGCTGATACGGCATCACCGGCGGTCCATACATCTTCTCGCTCAGCAATCCGCCCTCCGCCAGCGCCAGATCGTGCACCGCCTCGCCATCCACGCGAAAACGCGGACCGCGCGCATACAGCTTGTTATACGGATCGCGCGCCTCAAGCTCTTTGGAAACACGCGAGCTCTGCCGGTACGTTGACGATGTCACCATCAGCCGCTGAATCTTCTTCATGCTCCAGCCGTCGCGCATAAACTCCGTCGCAAGCCAGTCAAGCAGCTCGGGATGCGATGGCGGATCGCCCTGTGTCCCAAAATCCTCCGCCGTTTCCACAATCCCGTGTCCGAAAATCGCCTCCCAGAAATGATTCACCGTCACGCGCGCGGTCAGCGGATTGTCCTCGCTCACCAGCCATTCCGCCAGCGCCAGCCGATTCGGCTTCGTACCCGCCGGCAGCGGATTCAGCGCGCTCGGCACATCCGCATACACCAGTTCTCCCGGACTCGTAAACGTCCCCCGCTCGCGAATATACGCCGAAGGCCGCGCGCCGTCTTTCTCCTCGCGCATCACCATCGCCGTCGGAATTCCCAGCTTCTTCACGTCTTCTTCAAGCGCCGCCATCTGCTGGCGTGTTCCATCGAGCAGCGGCGTCACTTTCCGAAACGCCGCCGAAAGCTTCTGCTTCTGCTCCTCGCTGCGCTGTGGGACCGGCACATCCAGCACCGGCCGCAACTCTGCCGGCACTCGCACAACAAATTCCGGATCCGCCGCCGTTGTCACCGAAATCCGAAACCGCCCGATCCCGCGCGCCGCATGCCGCATCTGATGCTTCATCGTGATCATCAGCGCGCCGCCTCGCATCGCCTTCTCCGGCACGAACACCGCTTCTCGTGCCCGCGGCTCTTTCGCCGTCTCGTCGATCGCCCACCCGGCGAGCATCCCTTTTTTCTTGTGCAGCAGATTCTCAACCGCGTAACCTGATTGCGATTCATCCGCGCGCGCCGATTTCCAGCGAAGCGGCTTCCCTCCGATCTCCACTTCGAAATCGCTCAGAAAGAAATTCCCGCCCGCATCCCGTCCCGGACCGCCCTTCGGCAGAGTCGCGTCCGGCAGCACCTCCAGCCGCACACCCGTTATCGGGCGCCGGTCCGTCCGTGCCTCGAGTACATACAGATCCGCTTGCGGATTCACACCCGAAACCAGCACCGAGCCGTCGCTCTCCAGCGTCAACGTCGCTCCGCCCGCCGACTTGTATTCCGATGGCCTCACCACCGTCCATTGCTGCGGTGCCTCTTTCAACTCGCTCTCCCATTTCGTCTGTGCTTGCTCGAGCTCCGGTGTCTGCGTGTCCAGCTTCTTCTGCAATTCCGCGATCTGCGCCCGCAGCGCTCTGCTCTTCTGCTCCTGCTCCGCATTCGGCAGTTCTAATTCCGGCTCTGCCATCCACTGATCGCCCGTACCTTCCACCCAATGCTCCGCATGATTGAAAAACGCCAGAAACCGGTAATAATCCTTCTGCGGAAACGGATCGAATTTATGGTTGTGACATTGCGCGCAGCCAAGCGTCGAACCAAGCCACACCTGCGCCGTCGTGTTCACGCGGTCCACCTGGCTGTAGTAGTAGTATTCATTCACATCGATGCCGCCTTCCTGGTTCAGCATCGAATTGCGATTGAAGCCCGTCGCAATCAGCTGGTCGCGCGTCGGATCCGGCAGCATGTCGCCCGCAATCTGCTCGATGGTAAATTCGCGAAACGGCATGTCGGCATTGAGCGCGCGAATCACCCAGTCGCGATACTCCCACGCCGTCCGTCGCCGGTCTTTTTCATAGCCGTTCGAATCTGCATAACGCGCCAGATCCAGCCACTGCCGCGCCCATTTCTCGCCATAATGCGGCGAAGCAAGCAGCCCGTCGACCACGCGCTCATATGCATCCGCGCGCCGATCTTTCAAGAACGCATCGATTTCCGCGGGCGAAGGCGGCAGCCCCACTAAATCGAGATACACACGTCGCAGCAACACCGCGCGATCCGCTTCCGGCGTCGGCTGCAAGCCTTCTTTCTCGAGCTTCGCCAGCACAAATCGGTCAATCGGATTTCGGCACCACGTCGCGTTCCTCACCTCCGGCAGTTCCGGCCGCGCCGGCTTCACATACGCCCAGTGCTTCGGCGCAGGTCTCACGGCAATGGGCGTTGTGTCATCCGGCCCCGGCGCACCCGCATCGATCCAGCGCCGGATCGTATCGATTTCTTTTGCATCAAGCGGCGGCCCGCCGTACGGCATCTGCGGACGTTCTTTCGCCAGCAGCCTGCGCACGATCCGGCTCTCCTCGCTCTTATGCGGTACCACCACCGGCCCGTAATCGCTGCCTTTTCGAATCGCCGCCAGCGAATCCAGCCGCAATCCGTTCTGCGCCAGCTTCTCGCCGTGGCACGCGTAACAACGCTCGGCTAGAATCGGCCTCACCTCCTGCGCAAACATCGGCGACGACCCGCCCCCGGCCGGCTCAGTTCCCGCATTCGCGCTCTCAGCCTTCACGTTCGAAAAATCCGCCGTATCGATCCAGCGTTTGATCAACGCCACTTTCTCGGGCGCGAGCGGTTGTCCCCCGAGCGGCATCCTCGGCGCATCCGTCAGCCCCAGCACGCGTTTGATCAGCAGACTGTCCCCGCTATGCCCCGGCACAATCGCCGGACCCGATACGCCGCCCCGCAGAATATCCGCTTCCGAATCCAGCTTCAGCTTGCCCGCCGAATTCTGGATATGACACGCCCCGCAGGCCTGCTCGAGCACCGGCTTCACAGCGCGCGCAAAGTCAGCCTTCTCCTGCGCCTGCGCCAACCCGCAAGCAGCCACACACATAATCACCCAAACCCGCCGCATCGCTCGTCACGAAAAGTCTATCGAAACGCGAGCCCCGCCTGCGCGCCAAGAGCGAACTCGCATCGCAAAATCAACCGGCTGATATAACAAAAATCGCTCATGCGATTTGTCTGCCTGTTTTGCCTCACGCTCTCGGCTTTCGCTGCTTCCGTCTTCCCCACACAGCCTGACGATCCCCGCGCCGTTGTCGTCTCCGGCAACGACGACGCTGCGCTGCAGGCCGCCATCGACAAAGCAGCCGCAGCTCCCGGTCGCGAGGGCATCGTCTTCGTCCCGTCCGGCCGCTACCATTTCACTCGCACCGTCTTCGTCTGGCCCGGCATCCGCCTGTTCGGCATCGGCGATACCCGCCCCGTCTTCGAGCTTCCCGAAAACACGCCCGGATTTCAGCAAGGCCTCGGAGTGATGGTCCTGTTCACTGGCGCCAAGCCCGGTCATGTCGCCGTTCCTCCGCAGGGCGCCGTGCCGCCCAACCCCAACATCCCCGACGCCAACTCCGCCACCTTCTACTCGGCCATGAGCAACGTCGATTTCGACATCGCCGACGGTAATCCGGCCGCCGTCGCCATTCGTTTCCACGTCGCGCAGCACGCCTTCCTCACGCACATGGATTTCCACATCGGCTCTGGTCTCGCCGCTCTCTATCAGGTCGGCAACGAAGCCGAAGACCTGCACTTCTTCGGCGGCCGCTACGCCATCCTCACCGAAAAAACCTCACCCGCCTGGCAGTTCACCCTGCTCGATTCCACCTTTGAAGCGCAGCGCGAAGCCGCCATCCGCGAACACGAAGCCGGGCTCACCCTCATCCGCGATTCCTTCCGCAACGTCCCCACCGCCATCGACATCGATCCCCAATACTCCGATGAGCTCTGGGTGAAGGACTGCCGCTTTGAAAGCATTTCGCGCGCCGCCGTCGTCATCAGCAACGAGCAAAGTCCGCTCACCGAAATCGGCTTCCAGAACGCCGTCCTGCAGCGTGTGCCCGTCTTCGCCATCTTCCGCGAGAGCGGCAAAAAGATCGCCGGCCGCGGCGAAATCTACTCCGTGCGCGAATTCAACTACGGCCTCATCGTTCCCAACGTAGGTTCCATGGGCAAGATCGGCATGCGTTACGAAGCCAGCGCACTCGCGAATCTGCCCGCGCCTCTGCCCCCCGCCATTCGTCCGCTGCCGCCAACCAATGAATGGGTCAACGTGCACACCCTCGGCGTCACTGGCGACGGCGCTACCGACGATACCGCGGCCATCCAGAAAGCCATCGACACCCAGCGCGTGCTCTATTTCCCGAGCGGTCATTACCTCGTCCGCAACACGCTCACCCTCAAACCGGACACCGTGCTCATCGGCCTCCATCCCACTCTCACCCAATTCGATCTTCCCGACGGCACGCCGGCCTTTCAGGGCGTCGGCACTCCCAGGCCGCTCCTCTTCGCTCCACAAGGCGGAAGCAACATCCTCAGCGGATTCGGTGTCCTCACCGGCGGCATCAACCCGCGCGCCGTCGGCGTCTTATGGTCAGCCGGCGAAAACTCTCTGATCGACGATGTCCGCTTCCTCGGGGGCCACGGCTCCGGCACCAATCCCTACAACAACAATCAGACCGCCGATCCCGATCTCCACAAGCGCTGGGACAGCCAGTATCCCAGCCTATGGGTCACCAACGGCGGTGCCGGCACCTTCGCCGACATCTGGACTCCCGACACCTTCGCCCAGGCCGGTCTCTACGTCTCCGATACCAACACGCCCGGCCACATCTACGAGCTATCCGCCGAGCACCACGTCCGCAATGAGATCAAGTTCGATCACGCTGAAAACTGGGATCTCAACGCGCCCCAGACCGAGGAAGAAGCCGGCGAAAGCGGCGAGTCTCTATCCATCGAACTCAGCTACGCCCGCAACATCACCATCGCCAACTACCACGGCTATCGCGTCACGCGCTCGCGCATGCCGTATCCCACCGCTGTCCGTCTTTATCAATCGAGCGGCATTCATTTCCGCAACGTCCACGTCAATGCCGAGAGCGGTTTCTCCACCTGCGACGAGAACGGCTGTGGCACCTTCCTCCGCGTCAGCAAATACCCCTACGAAAATTCCATCCAGGACGTCACGCACCACCTCGAGCTCCGCGAGCGCGAGTTCGCCGTGCTCGACATCGGCGAAAGTCGCCCGCCCGCTGCACCGGAGCATAGCCTGGCCTCGGCCAAACAGCTCGCCACCGGTTTTTTCTCCATCGCTGGAGCCGTCGCCGACGCCACTGGCAAGCTCTACTTCGTCGATCGCCACCAGCAGCGCATCTACGGCTGGTCCGAGCGCGAAGGGCTCACGGTCGAGCGCGATAGTCCGCTCGATCCGGTCAACCTCGGCATCGATCCCGCTGGCAATCTCATCGTCGTCTCTTCCGCTGGCGCAAGCGGCACCGTTTACTCCTTCCAGCCCGGATCGCCCAAAGGCGACCTCACCGTGCTCTCACCACAACCAGCCAAACCGCACCCCGGCGGCACCGCGCTTCTTCCCGTGAACTCCTGGAACAACGGCGAATTTCGCGATCAGCTCAATCTCGAAACGCTCCAGTTCAAGACTCTGCCCGAAATGTTCGCCGAAGATGTCTCGACGCCCAAGTCCAACGAATATCTCTCGCCCGATGGAAACGTCTTTTTACCCGCCGTGCGCGTCTGGAAACAAGGTCCACCCGACACCACCGCCGGCTGGCGTTTCTCCGACAACCTCGACACCTATGGACTCATCCAGGCCCGCGTCGGCCAGCGTGTCTACGTCTGCAGCTCTTCCGAAGACGCCACCTACAGCGCCGAAGTCGCCCCCGACGGCACGCTCAAAGACCTGCATCTCTTCGCCCATCGCGGCGGCGAAAGCGTCGCCGTCGATGCCAATGGAAATGTCTATGTCGCCAACGGACAGATCTTCGTCTACAACTCACAGGGCCGCCAGATCGGCCTGATCGAGGTTCCCGAGCGCCCGCTGCAACTGATCTTCGGCGGTGCTCGCAACCAGACGCTCTTCGCCCTCGCCCATCACAACCTGTACGCGATCTCCCTTTCCCGATCGCGCTGAACATCCCGTCGCCCGCGCGCTAGCCAGAGCAGCACGGCAGCTAGAAGAAACAGCGCGCATCCCACAAACGCCGGCAGCAAATGCAGCATCTCCACATAACCCACCACGAAATGCACGCCGATCGCGCATCCAAAACCCGCGCAGCCCATCAGCGCCACGATCTCGACCAGGCTTCGATTCAGCTCAGCGTTCAGCGCCGTGAAGAGCAGAAAAATTCCAATCGAACAAAGCCCTCCTCCAAATCCCGCGCGATCGTGCGAGATCACCGGAATCAGCATGGGCGAAATACGACGCAGCATCGAAGGATCCAACCCGATGAACCGCAGGTCCGATGGCACGAACACCGTAGTCATGCCGAAGATCGCGATCGTCGCTCCCGCCAGCATCAGTCCCAGTGCCGTCAGGCTCAGCACTACCCGGCCCCATTTTTCGAATCGATTCCCGCCGCTCTGCCAGCGAGCTCGAGCCCAGGGCCGCTCCAGATGCGCCGGGCGTGATCGCCACACTCCCGCCACAAACACCGGCAGCAGAAACAACGTCGCCACTCCGTGCCAGGTGTCCAGATAACCTTGCCCGAGATATGTCAGAAAAGCGAGAAAGCCCACGCCGCCGGAAACAACCAGCGCCCACCAGGACCAGCTTTCCCGAGCCCGCAGCGGAAATCCCGCCGTCCAGAGATAGCCGAAGCCAATCGCCATCAGCGTGCCGCCATACGCAACGCGGTCGTGGAACATGAACCCGAGAAGATGACGGTTCCCTGCTCGTACCAGGGCCGCAGCATCCATCCCGATTGCGTGACTGTCATGCGGCAAGAGCTGGCCTGACATCGACTGCAGAACCGCGAATCCGCCGCTCAACACCAGCGATAGCCCGGTGATCGCAACTAGAAACAAACCGTCGGCCAGCAAAGCATCCAACAGGCCCCGGTCCGCGCGCATTTCTCTGATCGTCAGAAGTAAAACTTCAGCGCCAGCTGCAGCTGCCGCGGCGTATTCAGCAGATCCGAGCTGCTCGTCAGCCTCCCGAAATTCTGATCCTGCAGATTCACATCGCCCGTCCCGAATCGTACGCGATTGAACACATTGAATGCCTCCGCGCGAAACTCGAAGCGCATCTGCTCGCGAACCGGAAAACTGCGCGCCACCGAAACATTCTCGTTCAGATTCGGAAACTGCCGCACTTTCGGATTGAATCGCGTCGCATTTCCGAAGCCGAGATTGCCATCCTGCGGATTCTTCAAATCGCCCTGATGCGGAAACGGCCCCGAGCACGGCCCCGTCGCCGCGCAATACGGCACCAGGAACGAATCCACCGTGGGATCGAACGAGCCGCTCCAGTTCGGCTGCCATCCGGTGTACGAACTCACAAACGGAATACTGCGCCCGTTCGTCGCTCCATAAATCGGCAGCACATAGCTCGACGTAACCGCCACCGGCAATCCGCTGCTATACGTCAGCACGCCGTTTACGCCCCATCCGCCTACGATCCACGACGCCCAGCCATGCGTCAGAAATTGCCGTCCCTTGCCGAACGGCAAATCGTAAACAATCCCGGCCTTCGCGTTATGCGTCACATCGAACTCGCCGATCGATTTCTCGAGGCCACGATTGTACTGATCCGCCGCGAGGCAGCACCCGGCCCCGCCGCCCAGCGCATTTGTCGGAACATTGTTGCCCCAGTAGCTGTCGGCATTCGTCAGCAGCTTGGAGAAAACATACGATGCCTGAAATGTCAGCCCGCTTCCCGAACGCTTCTCAAAACGCAGCATCGCCGCATGATAGGTCGAGTGCCCGCTGTGATCGCCCTGCCCGCCAAACGTATCGATCAGCGTGTACTGCGGATACGGCCGCAGCGCCTGTTTCACCGTCCCCTTGAATCCCGGATACGGCGCTTTGATCCCGTACTGATTCGCCAGCGCTGAACCTACACTGCTCGTCAGCACCTTCGTGCTCTGCACAATATTTCCGAAGGCCGTCAGCAGCGCCGGATTGTCCTGGTTGTAATCGAGCAGCTGCGCCTGCAGATGGGAACCCACCACGCCGTTGTACGAAGCCTCCATCAACATGCTCGGCGTCAACTGCCGCTGGATCGAAAAATTGAAATTATCCGTTGTCGGCGGATGCGTCGTCTCCGCTCCCTGCCACCAGCTCACCGTCGTACCGTTCGAAACCGACGGGTTGATAAACGGCGGCACCTTATAAGGCGGGAAGCCGCCGCTCATGGTAAACGAGGGCTGCAGTCCATTGGTCTGATTCGCCACCGTGTCCGTCAGCGTGAATCCCATGTTGTGCGCCGATCCCGTCACCGCCATCAGCGGCGCAAACGAGCGCGCGTACGATCCGCGGATTACGATCTTCTCCGTCGCCGAGTACGCAAAGCCGACGTGCGGCCCCCAGGCGCCGAAATACGAATCCGCCAGCGTGCGCGAACCCTGCCGCCCCGGTCCGCTGCCTGCAAAAATCACCGCCCCCAGCAATCCGCCCGCACCCGGATTCGGCGTCGTGGGCGAAAAATCGCTCCAGCGATCGTCCAGTCCCGTCGGCGGCAGGTTCGTCTCCCAGCGAATCCCGTAATTAAACGTAAACTTCGAACTGACCCGCCAGTCATCCTGCGCAAATCCGGCGAAATACGGAAACTGCTGTCCGATAAAACGCACCGTATCGATCTGCCCCGAATCCGCGTAGCCCAGCAGAAACGAAGCAAACGCGTTCCCGCCCACGTTCGGATCCGTGACGCCCGGTACGCCCGTTTCCGTGTAGCTGAAGCCCACGCACCCGGCCTCGCACTGCCGTCCAAAGCCGTTGTAGTGGTTGATCTGCCACGCGCCGCCGAATTTAATCGTGTGATTGCTCTTTACCCACGTGAAATCGTCGTTGTACGAATAGATCGTGTTCTCCGAGCCGTTATCTGCCTGCCCGCCCCACGTCGTGTACGTATCGCCGTTTCCGCCTGAAAATAAATTCACCAGATTCTGATTGCAGTTCGGCACATTTCCTAAGCAGAACTTACTCTGCCAGTTCCCGATGTATTCCTGCGGCGGCTTATGATCCTGCCGCCAGTTGTTCCCGCCCGCATAAAAATGGTTGAACTTGGTCGGGCTCATCGTCCAGTCCCAGCTGAACCGCACCACGTCAGACGACTGATGCAGATCGTTGTAATTCGAATACAAGCCGGGCAGCGTCGCCGGACCGTCCGGCCCCGGCACCGTCGACTCGCGATCGTACCCGTAATACCCCGAAATGCGGTGCTTCTCGTTGAAAACGTGGTCGCCCTTGATGCTCCACTTATTGATCGGCTGCACATTCGACCCGTTCGCGATGATGTAGTTGTTGTTCACGTAGCCAACCGTGCCCGGCGCCGCGCCTGTATTCGGCTGCAGCACCCCGCTCGTCTGAAACACCTTCAGCGCCTGAATCGAGGCCGGATCCCATTTGGCCATCGGAATCTTGTTCCCCGGAAACACCGTGCGCGTCACCGTCCCGTTCGCATTCGTCACCTGCGTCGTCGGATCATAGATCGGAATCTGTTTCCCGGTTGAAGTCACCCAGTTGCTGAAGTCGCCGTTGTACATCTCCGGCGTCGGAATCGTCGCTGTCGCGTTCGTCGCGCCGTTGCGATTGCGAAATCCCTCGTACGAGAAGAAGAAGAAGGTCTTGTTCTTGCCGTTGTAAACCTTCGGGATCAGCACCGGACCGCCCACGGTCGCGCCAAAGTCATTCTGTTTGTAAATCTGCCGCGGCTTGCCCGCGCGATTGCTGAACCAGTCGTTCGCATCGAAGTCGTTGTTGCGCAAAAACTCGTACGCCGAGCCGTGAAACTGGTTCGTCCCCGATTTCGCCACGAACATCATCACGCCCCCGCCTGCATGCCCGTACTCCGCCTTGAAACCGTTCGTGTCCACCGTAAACTGCGTGATCGCCTCCACCGACGGAGCATTCGAGGCCACCCAGTTCTTCTGCAGCGCCCGCGACGTATTCACCGAAACGCCGTCAAGTGTCGCCTGATAGCTGTCCGCCTGCCCGCCGCCCAGCGCGAATCCCTGCGAGCTGCCGGTGTTTTTCGCTTCTGGCGTCAGCGCCGCAAGGTCGAACGGACTCCGCACCGTCCCGCCCACCACCAGCGGCAGCGTATTCACCAGCGTGTTGTTCACCGTCACCGACGTGCGCGCATCTTCCGAGTTGAGCTGCAGCGCCGTCGCCTGCACCTCCACTGTCTGCCGGGCCTGTCCAAGTTCGAGATTCACATCCGCTCGCTCGGTGACGCCAGCATCCACATTCAGCGCCTTGATCTGCGAATCGCGAAAACCTTCCTTCGCCACGCTTACGTCATACACGCCCACCGGCACATCGGCCGCCGTGTATTCGCCCGCCTCGTTCGTCGTCAGATTGAAGCGTTGTCCGGTGGCTTCGTTCACCACCGTCACATGAGCGCCGGGCACAACCGCCCCGCTCGAATCCTTCACCGCCCCGGCGATATTCCCTCGCCCGGACTGTGCCATCAGCAGGCTGCTCCCCAGCAGCAGCGCAAAACAACCGAGTAGTGCACGCGCCATAAAGTGTGTGCGCGATTGTATAACAAAACTTTTTTTGAGGGATTGCACCTCGCATTCCGGCGTTACAGAATGGAGCTACCCAAAATGCCTTTCAACCTTCATTCGCTTCGCCGTACCCTCACGGTGCTCGCTTTTACAGGAGTCGTCGTATGCGTGATTCCGCCCGATGCTGCAGCCGGTCAATCCGGTCAGTACGCTCTCCCGCCGGTCGGCCGCTACACCTGCTACTCCGGAGGAATGTCCGTGCTCGCTAATGGTATGGGCTACAACCCCATGACCATCCACATCGCCGGCTTCACCGGATACCTGCACATCCTCGATAAGAGCCACTATGGCGGCAATGAATCGGGCCCGCCGAAAGATACCGGCACTTACGTCATGAACGGCAACGACGTTGTCCCGCAGAGTGGGCCGTACAAGCGCAATCCCGCCGCTCTTCATTACGTCGCCGACGGCCAGTACCACCGGCCCACCATGTTCGTGCAGTGGCTCGACGATAACGGCAAGCCCATGGGCGCAGGCAGCATGATCTGCACCTGGGACGGCACCAACAGCAAATAGCGCCGCCCGGTTGGCTCGAACTGCTTGCCGAGCCGCGACTGTAAGGAGCGGTCATCAGACCGGCGAGCCGTCGCCGCGAATCCCCTCAGCCCAGCTTCTTCTTGAGCGCTTCGTTCACCGCTGCCGGATTCGCTTGCCCGCGGCTCGCCTTCATCACTTGCCCTACCAGGAATCCAAGCACCGCAGTTTTGCCGCCGCGATACTGCTCCACTTGCTTCGGATTCGCCGCGATCACTTCGTCCACAATCTTCTCAAGCGCTCCCGTATCGGAAATCTGCTTCAGCCCTTCGCGTTCCGCAATCACCGATGGCGCCTCGCCCGATTCGAACATCTTCGGCAGAATCTCTTTCGCCAGCTTGCCCGAAAGCTCGCCCTTATTGATCAGCGCCACCAGCTCCCCGATATGCTCCGCCCGAACCGGCGATTCCGCAATCGTTTTCCCGGCCGCTTTGAGCAAGCCCACTAGATCCCCAACTACCCAGTTCGCCGTCGCGCGTCCATCCCCGCTCGCCTTCGCCGCAACTTCGAAATAATCGCCCGTCTCCCGCGTCAGCGTGAGCACCTGTGCATCGTATTCCCGCACCCCATACTCACGCACAAAGCGGTCGCGCCGGTCCGCCGGCAACTCCGGCAGCTTGTTCTCCACTTCGTGCAGCCAGTGCTCGCTCACCCGTAGCGGCACCAGGTCCGGCTCGGGAAAATAGCGATAATCATGCGCGTGCTCCTTGCTGCGCATCCCGATCGTCTTCCCGAGATCCACGTTATACAGCCGCGTCTCCTGCACCACCTTGCCGCCCGATTCGATCAGCTCCACCTGCCGCTCAATCTCGTACTCGAGCGCCATCTTCAGAAATCGGAACGAATTCAGATTCTTCACCTCCGCCTTCGTCCCAAACTTCTGCGCACCGCGCAGCCGCACCGACACATTCGCATCGCAGCGCAGCTGCCCCTTCTCCATATCGCAATCCGACACGCCGATATACTGCATCACCTGCTTGATCTCGGTCAGATACGCATACGCTTCGTCCGGCGACCGCATATCCGGCTCGCTCACAATCTCGATCAGCGGCGTTCCCGAGCGGTTCAGATCGACATACGTATAGCGGTCCGAATCCTTGAAGCCGTCGTGCAGACTTTTTCCCGCATCGTCCTCCATATGCACGCGCGTCACGCCAATCCGTTTCTTCTCGCCCGACGGCAGCACAATATCCAGATACCCGTGCTCCGCCAGCGGCTGATCGTACTGCGAGATCTGATAGCCCTTCGGCAGGTCCGGATAAAAGTAGTTCTTACGCGCAAATCGCGAAAACGGATTGATCCGGCAATGCAGCGCAATTCCCGCGCTGATCGCGAGTTCCACCGCTTGCCGGCTGAGCACCGGCAATGCGCCCGGCAGCCCCAGACACACCGGACACACATTCGTATTCGGCGCCGCCCCGAACTCCACCGGACAACTGCAGAAAATCTTCGTCTTCGTGCCCAGTTGGACGTGCACCTCGAGCCCGATCACCGGCTCATATTTCGTCAGAATTTCTTCGCTCGTCGCAGTCTCCGGCATCTTTTCACTATACTTGTCAAACGGTGCTCAGCCTTCGTCTTCTCGCGCTTCCCTTCGCGCTTGCAATCGCCTCCAACGCGCAAAATAATCTCGACAATCTCGGCGCCCGCACGCTCAAGGAATTCAACGTTCCCGGCATCGCCGTCGGCGTGATCGAGGACGGTCGCGTCCTCGTCGAAAAGGGCTACGGGGTGCGCAAAATCGGCGAGAGCGCGCCCGTCACCGAACACTCTCTTTTCCAGATCGCCTCCAACACCAAGGCCTTCACCGCCGCTTCGCTCGCCATCCTCGCAGACCAGAAAAAAATCTCCTGGGACGATCGCGTCATCGACGTCCTGCCCTCGTTCCAGATGTCCGACGCCTACGTCTCGCGCGAAATGCGCATCCGCGATCTGCTCTGCCATCGCAGCGGTCTCTCGCTCGGCGCCGGCGACCTCATGGTTTTCCCCGATTCCACCCTCAGCGCGCCCGTCTTCCTGCAGCATCTCCGCTACGTGCCGCTCTCGACCAGTTTCCGCAGCCGCTACGCCTACGACAACGTGCTCTACACCGTCGCCGGACAGGTCATCGAAAAAGTCTCCGGCCTGAGCTGGCAGGATTTCATCCAGCAGAAAATCTTCGATCCGCTCGGCATGACCGAAAGCCGTCCGCGTGCCGAAGAGTTGAAGCCCACCGACGAAATCGCCTTCCCGCATGCCCGCAATGGCTCAAAACTGGAGGTGCTCGCCCCCGATCGTCTCGGCTCAGGCGCTCCCGCCGGCGCCATCAATTCCTCCGTCCACGACATCCTGAAATGGGTCAACACGCAGCTCAACCAGGGTGCATACGCGGGCGGCCGCTTGTTCTCCGCCGAGCAATCGAAAGAGATGTGGACGCCGCATATCTTCGTCCCCATCTCCGACAAATACCCGCCCGAGCTCGCTTCCCAAAAGCCGAATTTTCAGGCCTACGGACTCGGCTGGTTCCTCACCGAATATCACGGTGAGCGCATCATCTTTCACACCGGCGGTCTCGGCGGCATGGTCACCCGCGTCACGCTCGTGCCCTCCAAAAAGCTCGGCATCGTCGTATTCACGAACCAGGAAGCAGGCGCAGCGTTCAACGCCATCACCTATTCGCTGCTCGATCAGTACCTCGGCAATCCGCCGCACGATTGGGTCGCCGCCTACAGCACCGTCACGAAACGCCACGAAGCCGAAGGCCATGAAGCCGTCGAAAAAGCCGTAGCCAAACGCAACGCCAACTCAAAGCCATCTCTGCCGCTCGAAAAATTCGCCGGCCGTTATCGCGACGCCTGGTACGGCGATATCCTCATCACCCACAACAACGGCCAGCTCGCCATCCAGTTCACCCATTCGCCCCACCTCACCGGCACGCTCGAGCATTTCCAGTACGACACCTTTATCGCCCGCTGGCGCGATCGCAGCATGGACGCCGACGCCTACGTCACCTTCGCCCTCAACCCCGACGGCTCGATCCGCGAAGTCAAAATGCAGCCCGTCTCGCCGCTGACCGATTTCAGCTTCGATTTCCAGGATCTCGATCTCAAGCCCGTCGCCTCCGACGCAAAGCCCTGGTAAGCCCAAATCCTGCCTCTTTACCGCCGACTAAACAAAAGCTAAAATTCTACACACCGGTGCTGGATTCGTATTACTTCGTGTGACATCATAGTTACCAACGCACTTTCATCAAGTTGCTTCGAATTTTCGCTGACCCTTTTCCCGGGCCAGCCACGTTGAAAATCTGTTTGTAAAAGGGGGTCCAGGTTGACTATGTTTCAACACCTGTCTTTCCGGGCCGTGAAGATACCCGTCTTTGCACTGGCTATCGCACTGCTCGCACTCTGTAATCGTCCGCTCCGCGCGCAATCGCAACCCATCAGCGGCGTCGTTGTGGATACGTCCGGATCCGTCATTCCGGGCGCCACCGTGACCATCAAGGATGCCGCCAAGGGCGATATCGCACGGCAAACCACCACCGATGAAAATGGCCGCTTTCAGGCCATCAATATCCAGCCCGGCGCCTACACCATCACGGTCGAAAAAACCGGCTTCAAGAGCGCAGAGGAAAACGTCACGCTCAACGTCAACGAGAAACTCGACGTGGGCAAGATCGCCCTTGAAGTTGGCCAGGTGAACGAAACCGTCTCCGTCTCCGACGTGGCGCCATCGGTTGAAACCGGCAGCATGGACAAAGCCTATCTCGTGAATCAGATCCAGATCTCGCAGCTGCCCATGAATGGCCGCAACTGGATCGCGCTCATGAGCACCGTGCCCGGCATGACCAGTTCCGCGCAAAGCGACTTCAACGTCAATTTCAACGACGTTTCCCAGTTCCACGGTCTCGGCGGCCGCGGCTCGGAAAACAACTTCTATCTCGACGGCTCGCCCAACGTCGATGTCGGCGATAACCAGTCGCAGTACACGCAGCCGAGCATCGATTCGATCTCGGAATTCCGCGTTCTGCAGAGCGCCTTCAATGCCGAATACGGCCGCGCGGAGTCAACCGCGATTTCGGTGCAGACCAAGTCCGGCACCGCGCAGTTCCACGGCGCTGCCTACGAGTACCTCCGCAACGATTACTTCGATGCGAAATGCGTCCTCTGCAACACGCTCTCGCCCACCCTCCGCTATAACCAGTTCGGCGGCAACTTAGGCGGCTGGCTCTGGATTCCGAAAATTTCCACGCCTCAGGACAAGAAACTCTTCTTCTTCTACAACCGCGAGATGACGCGCCGCAATCTGCCGTCGAGCAACTACGCCGATGTGCCGGACGCGCAGATTCTCTCGGGAGATTTCAGCCCCTGGCTCACCAGCAATAAGATGCAATACGCGCCGGCCTTCAACGTCGGCACGGTCTTCGAGCCCGGCACCATCACCCGCGACGGCTCCGGCAACATCACCGGCGGCGTGCCGTTCCCCGGCAACAAAGTGCCGCAGACCATGTGGAATCAGCAGAGCGCCGCTTTGTTGAATGTCTACACCAAGACTATCCCCAACTACGCGGGTCTTCCCGCCGCTCCCAGCCCCGGCTACGCCCGCTACTACTACAACAATCCCGACATCCTTCACAAGGATCAGGATCTGGCGCGCGTCGATTACCAGGTCTCGAGCAAGTTCAGCACCTTCTTCCGCTGGGTCAACGACTATCAGAAGGAGCAGATTCAGACCGGTATCTGGACCGGCGAGCCCTTCCCGATTCAGCCGCAGGAACGTCCCAAGCCCGGCAGTTCCTGGTCGCTGAATTTCGTCAACACCTTCACGCCGACCCTCGCCTCCGAGACGATTCTCGCTTACAACAAGCAGTCGCAGTCGCTCTCGATCGTCGGCAACAATCCGATCAGTATCCAGAACGTTGGCGCTACCTTCCCGCAGCTCTATCCCTTGAGCAACATCACCAACTCCGTACCCAACGTCACCACCAACGCCGGCTTCGGCTACAGCCTCGGCGATCCGGGCTGGCATAACTGGGGCAAGGACTACTCGATCACCGAGAATATGACCAAGGTGCTCTCCTCGCACACGCTGAAATTCGGCACCTTCCTCGAGCGCGACGATAAAGCCCAGACGGCGACCTGGCCGCAGAACGCCTCGATCGACTACACCTCGAACGCCGCCATGGTCAACGACACCGGCAACGGTCTCGCCAATCTCATGCTCGGCAACTTCAACAGCTACACCCAGCCGAACGTCTCGGTGTTCCCGTACTTCCGCTTCTGGTCCGCCGAGTTCTATGCGCAGGACAGCTGGAAAGTGAACCGGCGTCTCACCATCGATTACGGTCTCCGCTTCCAGCACATGGTCCCGACTTACACCGTGGTGCGCGGCGGCACACCCGGCGGCGAAGGAACCTTCAAACTCTACAGCGTCGATCTGACTAAGTACAATCCGGCCAACGCACCGGCCATCGATCCGAAGACCGGTTACCTCATCGGCAACGCTTCGCAGATCCTGTCGCAACTCGGCCTCGTCTGCGATCCGTGCGCCGGAACGCCTCCTGGCTTCTCGCCGGCCAAAAACTTCTTCCAGCCGCGCGTCGGTTTCGCCTACGATCTGACCGGCGACGGCAAAACCGCCGTCCGTGCGGGACTCGGCCTCTTCAACGAGCGCCTGCGCCAAAATAACTTCAACTTCGGCGCCGGTTCGTCCTGGCCGAATCAGACCACTGCCACGGCGCTCTACGGCAACACCGGCAACATTAACGTGGCTGCCATTACCGGACAGAATGGGCCGATCCCGCCGCCCAGCGAACTCGTCTGGGGCAAGGACAACACCATGCCCACCATCTACTCCTGGTACTTCGGTATCCAGCGGCAGCTCACGTCGAGCATGGCGCTCGATCTGTCCTACGCCGGCAATCGCTCGGTCCATCTGATGGACCAACGCAGCATCAACGCACTGCCCGCCGGCTACACACTGGTCAATCCACTCGCGCTGCCCTCCGTCGGCAACAAGCCGACGGCACTCTATCCCTACCGCGGCTGGGGCACGCTCACCGATATCGAAACCGCTTCCATCTCGCGCTACAACGCTCTGATGGTCCGTTTCACCCGCCGCTTCGCGCACGGGCTCACCGGCAACGTCAACTACACCTTCTCGAAGGCCATGGACGAAGCCGATAACGACTCGGACACCATCAACAACCCCTTCAACATGCGCCAGAGCTATGCACTCGCCGGCTACGATCAGACCCACGTTTTCTCCACCGACTGGGTCTACGATCTGCCCAACGCGCGCGGCGCTTTCGATAAACCCGTCGTCCGCGCCATTCTCAACGGCTGGGAACTGACCGGCATTTTCCGCATCCAGTCCGGTATGCCGATCACCATCACCGGCAACGGCAATCTCGACGGCTACAACGTCGGCAGCCAGTACGTCGATCTGGTCGGCGATCCCTACGCCGGACAGAACAGCGCCCAATGGCTCAATCCGCAGGCCTTCACCCGCCCGGCGGACGGCACTTACGGCAGCCTCGGCCGCAATTCGCTGCGCCTGCCCACCATCAACAACCTCGACGCGAGTCTCCTGAAGAACTTCAACTTCACCGAGCGCTTCAAACTGACGTACCGCTTCGAGGTCTTCAACGTGGCCAACCATCCCGAGATCTGGGGCATCAACACCAGCTTTTCGGGCGACAACCCCGGTTCGCACATCTCGGCGACGAACAACACGTTTGGCGAAGTGAACGCCTGGCGCGATCCACGCACCATCCAGATGGCGCTGCGCTTCTCCTTCTAACCCGGCCACTTGCCGAGCCGCGATTAAAAGGAGCGGTCAGCAGACCACGCTTCGCGGACTGGGGCGAACATCCCCGCCCCAGTCCGTTCACAAATTTCAAGAATCTTTCTTCCTTAGTCTTTCCCGCCACTTCCCAGCCGCTACTCCTTTTCTTCGCTTTCCGGCCTGCTACTTAAGTCGGCATGACACCGCGTCAGATCCGCCGCGCCGCCGAGCGCAAAGCCGCTAAGCAGGCTCGCAAAGAAGCTAACCGCGCCAATGCCCAATCTTCAACAGGGCCGAAAACCGAACAGGGCAAGGCCATCTCCTCCATGAACGCGCTCAAAACCGCGCTCACCGGCCGCACCGTCCTGCTCCCGGAAGACGACCGCGCCCGCTACCAGCAACACCTTTCTTATTACTTCCGCCTGTGGAACCCGGTCGGCGAGCACGAATGCGCTCTTGTCCAAATCCTGGCCGATACCTGGTGGCGTCTGCTTCGCATCCCGCATCTCGAAGCCGCCCTCCACGCCAAAGGCCGCGCCGAAGGTCTCGACGAACTCGAAACCTGGCTCAAATACGAAAAGCAATTCCGCAACTTAGCCCTCCAGGAGCGCCGCCTCTCGAACTACGCCATCCGCCTGCGCGCCGAGCTCGAAGAATACGTTTCCCAACGCGAAGCGGGAGACGAAGCGGAAACCGAAACTTCCGATACGATTGGCTTCGAATTTTCACCTCGCGTTCCTAACTCCGAAACGCTTCCCCTCGAAAGCGTCAGTACCCCTGCCGAACCGTCTATGATCCACTTATGAAGCCCGCTCTTTCCCTGCTCTTCTGCGGTCTTCTCCTTTTCGCCGCCACCGATCCGCCGCCCGTGTTGTTCGACCGCGCTGCCCGTGCGCTCGCCGCCGGAGATTACGCCGCCGCTGAGCACGGTTTCGAACAGGTTCTGCAGCAGGAGCCGAATAACGTGAGCGCGATCGGCAATCTGGGCATACTCTACGCGCGGACCGATCGACTGGGAAAGGCCATTGCCCTCTACCGGCGAGCCCTGAGGCTCAGTCCGAACGACGAGCCCATCCTGCTCAATCTCGGCATCGCTTATCTGAAGCAGGACCGGCATGCCCAGGCGCTGCCCTACTTTGCGCGCGTGGCGCAGATGGATCCCGCGAATTTGCAGGCCCGCCAGTTGCTCGCCGTCTGCCGCATCTATACCGGCGAGAGCGCTGCGGCCGTGCAAGAACTAACCGCGCTTCGCGCCGCGAATCCCTCCGACCGGCAGACCCTGTTCTTACTCGGCTTTGCGTACTTGAAAGCCGGCGATCAGAAGTCTGCACAGGAGGTCTTTCATCAGATGTTCGATATCGCCGGCCCCGCCGAAACCGAGTTTCTGCTCGGACGTGCCTCGTATGAAGCCGCGCTCTTCCCGCAGGCCGAAGAAAGTTTCCTTCAGGTCCAGAAGACAAACCCCAGCTATCCCGGCTTACATCTCGCGCTTGGAAAACTCTACATCAGCGAGCGCCGCACCGACGATGCTGTACGCGAACTGAAAGCCGCGCTGGGTGAGAATCCCAACGACGAAGACGCCAACTACTTTCTCGGCAGCCTCCTGGTCCGCGAGAACCAGTTCGAGGCCGGCATTCCGTATCTCGAACGCGCGCGCCAGCTGAAACCCGATTCCTGGGCGGTCTATTTATATCTGGGCCGCGCCGATCTGCATTTGAACCGTTACGACAGTGCCATTCGTAACCTGAAAACCGCCGCCGAACTAAACCCGGACGACGCCGACACCCAATACCAGTTCGGCCGCGCCCTGCAAGCCGGCGGTCAGAAACAGGCAGCCTCCGCCGCCTTCGCCAAAGCTCGCGCATTGAAGGCCGGCGCCCTCGAGGAAACCGTCATCCCCGGCACTCGATAACTGCTATGATGGCCAACGCGTCAACAGCCCGGTAGCCACGCATGCCCAAAAGCTATCTCGCCGTCCTCGGCGTTGCCTTTTGTTGGGCGCTCTGGTACATCGAGCGCGGCCCGGGCTTTCTCTTCTGGATGATGGCCTTTCTCTACGCAACCATGCTGATCATTCCGGGCCGCCCTGTGGACCGCAGTACGCGCCGGCTCTTGCTCGTATTGATCCCTCTGGCACTCGGGGCGGGAATCCTTGCCGGTTACCTGATGTACGGCCATCGACCGGGTTGACGTGCAACCTAAGCCGGAAGCGCAAGCGACCAAGCCCCGCCCCATACGCTATACTGGTTCTTCACGTTCACACGCGCGGGCCGCACTGTGCCTCGACCCCGCACCGAACGAGCGAAATTCAAGACATAAGCAAGATTTAAGAGAGACCGGTCATGCCCAAACGTACTTTTCAGCCGAATAATCGCAAGCGCGCCAAAACGCACGGATTCCGCGTGCGCATGAAGACCGCCGATGGGCGCGCCGTTCTCGCCCGCCGCCGCGCCAAAGGCCGCCACAAACTGACCGTCAGCGACGAGCGCGCCGTTCGCGGGCTGTAAGCAAGCTCAACCCTGCTTCCGAAAAACAGACGCATACTCCGGCGCTCCGAATTTCGCGAGGTTTACGATTCCGGCGTCCGCATGACCAGCCGCTATTTCGCCGCGTTTTGCCTTTTGGGGAACGAGAGCCGGCCCGCCTGCGTTGGTTTTACTGTGCCACGCGCGGTCGGCAAAGCGGTCACGCGCAACCGGCTTAAGCGGCGCATGCGCGAAGCTGTACGCTCGCAACTGTCGCTGCTGCCGGACCGCTGGAAAATCGTTTTTAACCCGCGGCGCTCCGCGCTCGAAGCCGAATTTAAGGACCTGTGCGCCGAAGTGGGACGGGTGTTCACAAAATGCAGAGAGTCGTAGTGGCCTTGCTGCGCGGCTATAAGCTGGTTATCTCGCCGCTCCTGCCCTCGGCCTGCCGTTTCTATCCGACCTGCTCGGAGTACATGCTCGAAGCGGTCCGGAAATACGGCGTGCTGAAAGGTACGTGGCTGGGTCTGAAGCGCCTGGGCCGCTGCCACCCGTTTCACGAAGGCGGCTACGACCCGGTGGCCTGAAAGGCGCAACCCGCACGCGACAATGAAACTGAGATCCCGATATGTCCAATAGCCCCGGCGGCGCGAATCCTAACCCGCCGTCCTTAGAAAAGCGGCTGCCCATCGCGCTCGCGCTGATGATGCTGGTCCTGCTCGCCTGGCAGTATTTCTTCAAACCGCCACCGGGACCCAAACCCGTCACGCCCGCTGATCAGAAACCGGCCGCCGCCCAGGTAACGCAGAAACCGGCCGCTGCACAGACCGGCCCCATCGCCGCCTCGGAAGAATCAAGCTCGCCGGTGAACCGCACTCAGGCCGCAACCGAAGTTACCAGCGAAATCGACACCGCACTCTACCACGTGGTCTTCAGCAATCGCGGCGCGGTCGCCACAAGCTGGGTGCTCAAGAAATACCGCGACGATACCGGCAAACCGCTGCAACTCATTGCGCACGCTGCCGACGTGCCGCTGCCCTTTGCCCTCGATTTCCCCGGCCAGAAACCGGCCTTCGACGCGAATACCGTTCTGTATCAGCCGACCCTCTCGCCCGACGGGCTCACCATTACCTACACCTATTCCGACGGCCAGACCTCGGTTCAGAAATCCTTCTCCTTCGCCAAAGACAGCTACCTGTCGCAGGTGAAATCCTCCGTGCTGGTCAACGGCACGCCCGTTCCCGCCCTGCTCATGTGGCGCGGTGGATTTGGCGATGCCAAAGTGCGTAACGCCTACGCCAACCAGCACACGGTGCGCTTCGATACCGCGGCCGGCAAGCTCGTCACTAAGACCGCGAAAGATGCCAAGAATGGTCCTGTCACGGATTCCGGCGCTTATACCTTTGCCGGCCTCGAAGACAACTTCTTCGCCGCCGTGGCCTTGCCCGCCGGCGCCTCGAATCTGGAAGTCCGCACCTATTCGGACTCGCTCAATCCGCCTGGCGAATCGAAACCCGAGCCGTTCGTCGGCGCAGGCCTCGCCACCGGTGCGCAGAACGACATCTCGCTCTTCGTCGGGCCGAAGGACGTTGACATCCTCAAGTCCGTCAACCCCAAGCTTTCGCAGCTGATCGACTGGGGCTTCTTCGGCGTCATCGCCAAGCCGCTATTCATCTGGCTCAAGTACACCAGGGATCATTGGACGTTCAATTACGGCTGGGCGATCATCCTGGTCACGCTCATCATCAATCTGGCGCTGTTCCCGTTCCGGCTGTCGAGCCTGAAGTCCGCGCGCAAAATGCAGAAGCTGCAGCCGCAGATTCAGGCCATCAACGCCAGGTACAAGAACATCTCCATGCGCGACCCGAAAAAGGCCGAGCAAAACCAGGAGATCATGGCGCTGTACAAGGAAAACGGAGTAAACCCGGTGGGCGGCTGCCTGCCCATGCTGGTGCAGATTCCGTTCTTCTATGCCTTCTACCGTGTGCTGGCCATCGCCATCGAGCTGCGGCACGCGCCCTGGCTGTGGGTGCCCGATCTGTCGTCGGCTGAAACGCTGCCGATTCACCTGCTGCCGATCATTCTCATCGCTACGCAGTTCTTCTCACAGAAGCTGACGCCGGCCGCGGGCGTCGATCCGAACCAGCAGAAAATGATGATGTTCATGCCGCTGATGTTCGGCTTCATGTTCTACTACGCATCGGCCGGGCTTGTACTATATTGGTTAACCGGAAATGTGGTGGGAATCGTCCAGCAGTTGATTATCAATCGCTTCATGCCGACTCCTACTCCACCGCCGCCCCCTCCGGCCACCAAAGCGCCCGTCAAGAGGACGGTCAAGAAGTAGGTCGATGAAATACAACATAGAGACCCTCAGGCCGAAGCTGGACCAGTTCCTCGCGCCCTTACTGCAACACGCCGGCTTCGACGTGAAGTATGAACTCCGCTCACCGGAGAATCCGCATCCTGAAGTAGAAAACCCCGAAGTCACGGTGGTCTTCAGTGGACCCGATGTCGAACTGCTGCTCGCCAATCGCGCCGAACTGCTGCTGGCGCTCGAGCATTTGTCGATGGAAGCGATGCGGCTGCCCGCCGAAGATCACTCGCTGATCTCCTTCGACGCCAACGATTACCGTCTGCTGCGGATGGAAGAGCTACGCATGAGCGCGCTGGCCGCTGCCGAAAAAGTGAAGCGCACGCGCGTACCGTTCCACTTCAATCCCATGACCAGCCGCGAGCGCCGGGTGATTCACCTGGCTCTGCGCGAGGAAAAAGACCTGCGCAGCGAAAGCCTGGGCGTCGGTCCCGCGCGTGCCGTCGTGATTGTGCCCGCCGATATGCCGACTCCACCTGCGCCGCCCGTGCCGCCGCGGCGTCCGGAAGGCGGTCCTCGTCCGAATGGCGGGGGATTCCGAGGCGATCGCCGGGGTCCAGGCGGCGGTGGCGGCCGCGATCGTTTCCGGGGCGGCGGAAATCGCGGACCCAGGCGTGATCGCGACCGCGGCCCGCGCTAGAATGGCGCAGTGCCATTCACGTTCTTTTCGAGTCTCAGATATCCGCCAAGCCGCTGGATCTGAATGTTTTCCGCACGGCACAGCCCGGACAGGCCTCAAGCGCAGCTAATTCCCGGTGCAAAATGCGGTCGTCAGTTCAAGACCGTTAAGCGCTAACTGAGCCGCGCGCGTAGCGAGCGGTTTTCGCAGGCGCGAGCAAGCTCACCGTGCCCTGACAAAATCGTTGTGATGAATCTGCGCGACACGATCGTCGCTCTCGCTACCCCGATGGGCCGCGCTGGTATCGGCGTCGTTCGGCTTTCGGGGGGCGACAGCCGCCGCATCGCCGAAACGATTCTCTCCTTTCCGCACGAGCCGCGCTGGAAGCCCTGGTCGAGCCAGCTCGCAGCACTGACAGACGAATCCGGTGAGCACATCGATCAGGTTGTCGCAACTTTTTTCGAGAAGCCCGCTTCCTATACAGCCGAAGATGTGATCGAAATTGCCTGTCACGGCGCGCCCGTCGTGCTGCGGCTGTGTCTTGAACGCGCCATACGTGCCGGAGCGCGTCCGGCCGAACCGGGTGAATTTACTCTCCGCGCCTATGTGAACGGGCGCATCGATCTGCCGCAGGCCGAAGCGGTGCGCGACTTAATCGATGCAACCACGCTTTATCAGGCGCGCGTCGCGGCGCAGCAACTCGAAGGCTCGCTATCGAAGCGAATCCGTCCGATTAAAGAGCAACTGCTCGAACTGATCGCCCTCCTCGAAGCCGGTATCGACTTTGCCGAAAACGATGTGAGCGTCGCGCCGCCCGAAGAAATTCTGCGGCGGATCGGCGTCGTCGAGAGCGCTCTGCGCGAGCTGGTGCGCAGTTTCGATACCGGCAAATACGTTTATCAGGGATTCACGCTGGCCATCGCGGGCCGCCCGAATGTCGGAAAAAGCAGCTTGTTCAACCGCCTGCTCGAGCAGGATCGCGCGATCGTAACCGCCATTCCAGGCACCACCCGCGACTTAGTCTCGGAAAGTACCGCGATCGAAGGTATCCCGGTTAAGTTAGTCGATACAGCCGGAATTCGAAGCTCGGACGACTTAGTTGAATCGCTCGGCATCGAGCGCACCTATAGCGCGATGGCCGACGCCGACCTTACTCTGCTGGTCTTCGATATCTCGGCCGGACTTACGCCGGAAGATCGCGAGCTTCTTGAGAAACTGCGCGAGCGCAGGCCGCTGCTGGTCGGCAATAAGGCCGATCAGGGAAGGCAACTCGAAGCGCTCGACGGCTTACTCGCGGTTTCGGCGCTGACCGGCGAGGGCATAGGGCCATTACGCGGCGAGATTCTCCGGCGCATCGCTCCCGAAGGCATCGCCGAGCCTGAAAGCGGACTCCTGACCAATGTCCGGCATGCGGCGCTGCTGCGCGAAAGCCTGGAAGCGCTCGCCAATGCCCGGCGAGCGGTGGAATTCGGCATCCCTCATGAAATGATCCTGCTCGACCTCTACGCCACGCTGCGGCCCATTGATGCTGTGACCGGCGCGACCACCGCCGACGACATTCTGAACCGTATCTTCTCGACCTTCTGTATCGGCAAGTGAGCTCGTACTAGTATCTACCTGACTTCCCACAGGGAGCACCACCGGTCCATTCTGTTGTAAGCGCACTTACGCTGCGCCAGGCAAGAAATTGTCAACTGAGCGGGAGGGGGAATGATGCTCAGGAAGATTACAGTCGCCAGCTGGTTCGGAGCCTGCCTGGCGCTTTGCTCATATGCTCAGACGTTGAACGTTCCCATCTCAGGGAACTTAGCCAATCTGGTGCCGCCGGCGAATAACTGCACCGGGAAATCGGGACTGGCCTGCGTGATGCCGAATATCTACGGTCCTCGTGGGCTGGTGCTGCCGAACTCAACTTATGCCGCGCGCTTCGATTCGTCGTTTCAGTCGGCATTCTGGGCGCTGAATTCGGCCATCGCGACGCAGATTACCCTGCTGCCGGTCGCCAGCCCTGCATCCGGTTTCACATTCGAGTTCGATCGCTCGACCGGCGTCTACCGGCGCTCGAGCCAGACCTTCGGGCCGGTGCTGACCGAGCGCGCCGAGACCATCGGCAAGCACAAGATCTTCATCGCGGGCACGTTCCAGCGCTTCCGCTTCGACACCATCGACGGCAAGCCGCTGCATAACTGGCCCGCTGTGTTTACGCATGTCGCCGGGACTGGTCCGAACGGCGCAGCCGAGCCCTACGAGACGCAGTTTATTACGACCAATAACTCGCTCGACCTGAAGGTCAATCAGTTTACTTTCTTCGCGACGTATGGAGTGACCAATCACTTCGATGTTTCCGTCGCGGTTCCGTTTGTGCAGATCGGTATGAATGCGGCTTCCTATGCGACGATCAATCGCACCGTAGGCACCGAACCGGCTCTTGTGAACGGCGTGCTGCAACCGTGCTGCAGCAGCGGGCCGCCGTACGCGAACTACTTCGATCCGGCGAATCCGGCGACCAGCCTGACGCACACATTCTCCAACAGCCAGTACGGCACGGCGGCAGCCAGCGTGAACAATCTCTACGGCGATCCAAGCCGGCACGATGCTGAGGGCTTGGGCGACGTGATCTTCCGCTTTAAAGACAACCTCTATCACGGCGAGCGCATGAGTCTTTCGCTGCTGACTGATTTGCGGCTGCCGACCGGAGACGCCATGAACCTGCTGGGCTCAGGCGCGATCGGCTGGAAGCCGTTCATGGCGCTCTCGGTGCGCACCGGGCCGGTGACGCCGCACGTGAATGCCGGTTACCAGTGGAACGGCCAATCGATACTCGGCGGAAATCTCATTACGGGTACCAAGGATAACTTACCGGGCTACGCGTTCTGGTCCGCGGGCGCCGATTATGGAGTGTTCCGGAGATTGACGGTTGCCGCCGACTACATCGGGCAGGAACTGATCAACGCGCCACGCATCGGCGTCACGACCTATACTTCGCAGCTACCGCTGGTCACGACGGGCAAAGTGGAGACGTTTGGAAGTGCCGCGCCGGTGACGAACCAGACTTACAATCAGAGCAACCTGGCCATCGGCGTAAAAGCCAGCGTAATCGGGCAGTTCGTAGTCGCCGGGAATTTACTCGTCGCGCTAAACGATGGCGGACTGCGGCAGAAAGTGGTACCGCTGATCGGGCTTTCCTACACGTTCTAGCGGCGACTTACTCGGTCAGGCGCAGAGTGGTCATGGACTCTTCGGAATCGAGCGTGCCGTAGCGGCGGCGATAGATGCGCATCCCGGCATAAATCAGACCGGCGACAACGCACAGAGCCGAGAGCACGACGCAGGTGTAGAGAATGTTGCGCAGCAGCAGATAAAGCGGCTTGATCGGGCTCGGCGGCGGCAGATCGTCTTCGGTGACGTGCGCCGTGTAGTGCACGCGGCTGAGCAAGGTGTCGCTCAACTGCGAATCGGCGGGCGGGAGCGTCAGGGCTACCAGCGTGCCGGCGCGTTTGACGTGCAGATCAGAGCGCTGCCGGAGCTGCGCGCTGTGGATGCGCGCGATCTCCGGGGTCGGATAGTAGAAGAGCGCGAGCCGAACGGGCGCGGCATCTTTGCCGAGGCGGTATTGCGCGATCTGCGCTTCGCCCCCTCGGTCGAGGCCGAGGTCCATCGAACCGATTTCGGGAGCAAAGGCGGCCAGCGAAGCGGGCCCCAGAACGTAACGCGCCGAATTCGGGACCAGACCCTTCTCCGGCAGATAGGTGAGAAGCGCGGATAAGGCGCTGTCGTGCTTGTTGGGCAGAGCGGCCAACGCGGAGGCAACCTGCGCTTTATCCGGCTGACCGCCGCTGAAAACCAGCACCCAGTTGAAATCGGAGACAACAGTGCGGCCGGCGTCCTGGCTGCAAAGCGCAGCCAGATCGCAGCTATGCGCGCCCGGCGTGCGAATCCACTCCCAGGCCGCGAGCGCGCCGGTCGTGTCCTTCATCTGGTACGAGGTGACGGTGAGCTTGCCTTGCTGTGCGGTCTGCGTCTGCACGAGCCCGTACTCTCGCCAGATCGCCTGGTCATCCGCGAAGAGGCTGGTGGAAAAGAGAAGTGCTGCCAGCGTCAGGCAGCCGCGCCGTGACATTTCTTGTATTTCTTTCCGCTGCCGCAGGGGCAGAGATCATTGCGGCCGACTTTGGGTCCTGCTTTCTTAGACTCCGTGTGGCCCGCTCCAGTTCCATTGCTGCCGGTGAGCTGCAAATCGGCGAGTTCCTTCTCTTTCTTGCGCTGGATGTTGCGGGTCAGGTCAAGCACCGACTTTTCGGCTTCGCGCTGCTGCTCGGCGAGTCGAAGCTCTTCGAGGCGTTTGGCTTCTGCGGAAGCTGGTTCCGTATCGGCATCTGCGGTCGGAGCCCCCTCGAAGATTTCTTCTTCGTCCTCGGGAGGCTCAGGATACGGGAGGGGCGGTCCGCCGGAGCCGAGCTCGATGCGCATGAAGTACAGGAACTTGATCGTCTCGTCTTCGATGCGGTCCATCATGGCCTGGAACATATCGAAGGATTCCTTCTTGTACTCGATGAGCGGGTCCTTCTGACCGTAGCCGCGCAGGCCGATGCCCTCTTTGAGGTGATCCATGGAAAGCAGGTGATCTTTCCACTGGTTATCGACCACGTTGAGCATGATGATGCGCTCCGCCTGACGCATGTTTTCAGGGCCGATCATGCGCTCCTTGGCTTCGTAGCGCTCGATGAGCAGATCGTTGAGCCTGGTTTCGATCTCGCCGCGGCTGGCACTGCCGAGTTCTTCAATTTCGAGCTTCACGCCGAACTGGTTGAGCACCGCGGTCTGCAGCCCGGGAAGGTCGAACTGATCGTAGCGCGCGTTTTCGGGGCAGAACTGATCGATAAAGCCGCCCGAAATGCCGCGGATGATGTCGAACATGCGCTCGCGCTGGTTGGCGCCTTCGAGCAGCTGGCGGCGCATGCCGTAGACGGCCTGCCGCTGCTTGTTCATCACGTCGTCGTATTCGAGGACGTGTTTGCGCGAGGCGAAATGCTGGGCCTCGACGGCTTTCTGGGCGGCCGCGATGCGCTTGGTGATGAGCTTCGACTCGATCGGCACATCTTCTTCCATGCCGAGCCGCAGCATGAGATTCTGCATGCGCTCGCCGCCGAAGATGCGGAGCAGGTCGTCTTGCAGCGAGAGATAGAAGCGCGAACTACCGGGATCGCCCTGGCGGCCGGCGCGTCCGCGAAGCTGGTTATCGATGCGGCGGGATTCGTGACGCTCGGTACCGAGGATGTGCAGGCCGCCGAGGGAGATGACTTCCTGGCGTTCCCTTTCGATTTCACCGCGGATCTGCGCGCGCAGCTGTTCGAGCTCTTCGGCCGGAATCACCTCGGCCGATTTGTTGAGTTTGTTCAGACGGTCTTCGAGCAGAAAGTCGGGGTTGCCGCCGAGCAGAATGTCGGTACCGCGGCCGGCCATGTTGGTCGAGACCGTAACGGCGCCCTTGCGCCCGGCCTGCGCGACGATGTGCGCTTCGCGCTCGTGATTCTTGGCGTTCAGCACTTCATGCCGGACGCCCATTTTCTTGAGAATGCCGGAAAGCCGCTCGGATTTTTCGACCGAGATGGTGCCCACGAGCACAGGCTGGCCCTTCTCGTTAAGAGCCTTGATTTCCTTGGCGGCGTTGCGGAACTTTTCTTCTTCGGTGCGATAGACGACGTCGGGATTTTCGATCCGGATCATCGGCTTGTTGGTCGGAATGACGGTGACTTCGAGGTTGTAGATCTTGCTGAACTCAGCGGCTTCGGTATCGGCGGTACCGGTCATGCCAGCGAGCTTCTTGTACATGCGGAAGAAGTTCTGGAAGGTGATCGTCGCAAGCGTCTGGTTCTCGCGCTCGATCTTCACGCCTTCCTTGGCTTCGACCGCCTGATGCAGACCATCGCTCCAGCGGCGGCCGGGCATGAGACGTCCAGTGAACTCGTCGACGATGATGACCTGTCCGTCCTGCACGACATAATCGCGATCGCGCTGATAAAGGATGTGCGCGCGCAGCGACTGCTGCACGTGGTGGTTCATCTCGATATTGGCGGGATCGTAAAGATTGCCGGTGTTGAGCAGCTTCTCGACTTTGAGCACGCCGTCTTCGGTGAGCGCCACGGTGCGGTGCTTTTCGTCGACTGTGAAGTCACCGGTTGTGTATGACTGTCCGGGCTCTTTGCCTTCTATGACTTCGCCGCGCTCCAGGTACGGGATGATGCGGTTGACCTTGTAGTATTTGTCGGTGGATTCCTCGCTGGGTCCGGCGATGATGAGCGGCGTACGGGCTTCATCAATGAGGATGGAATCGACTTCGTCGACGATGGCGAAATTGAATTCCCGCTGGACGTAGGCGTCCAGGCTGAATTTCATGTTGTCGCGCAGATAATCGAAGCCGAATTCGTTGTTGGTGCCGTAAGTGATATCGGCGTGATAGGCGGCGCGGCGCTCCTGATCATCGAGATCGTGGACGATGGTGCCCACGTTGAGTCCGAGAAAGCGATGAATGCGGCCCATCCACTCCGAGTCGCGGCGCGCGAGGTAATCGTTGACGGTGACGATGTGGACGCCTTTGCCTTCGAGCGCGTTGAGGTAGCTGGGCAGAGTGGCGACGAGCGTTTTGCCTTCGCCGGTTTTCATTTCGGCGATGCGGCCGCGATGAAGCGTGATCCCGCCGATCAGCTGAACATCGAAATGGCGCATGTTCAGGACGCGGCGCCCGGCTTCACGGCAGACGGAGAACGCTTCTACCAGGATGTCGTCGAGAGAAGCCCCGTTGGCCAGCCGCTGTTTGAAATCCTGAGTCCTGGCGGCGAGTTCGGCGTCAGACAGCTTCTGCAGTGCGGGCTCGAGATCGTTGATCGCGGCCACAAGCGGGCGGATGCGCTTGATCTCGCGATCGTGTTTCGTGCCAAATACTTTGGCCAGCGTACCTTCGAGCATATTTCGGATAGGGTGCACTTTTAGTTTAGCGGGGTTAGCAGCTTTACGCTGCGGCGTTTCCGGCCTGCCGCGAAAGCGGGGCGTGGCATGCTAAAAACGAGCCGAGCCCGATGCGGCGCCATCCGGGCTTCCTGAGCTGTACTGCAGGTTTTACGTAGTCGGCCGGCTTTCTTTCCAACCGTAAAAAACAGTCTAGAGGTTGTTTAAGCAGTAATGACGTGCAGGATTGCTGTGATCAGCACGCCTCGTTGCGGCAACACGTGGGTACGGCACGTGCTCAGCGAGGCATTGGATCTGGAACAGATCTCGGTTCATAACCCGAAAGATCTTCCGCGTGTTCCACCGGAACGATTTATTTTTCAGCTTCACTGGTATCGGCGAAGCGATTTTGTGAGTTATCTACGCGAGCATGGTTTTCGAACGGTAACCATCGCGCGGCACCCGCTGGACGTGCTGCTTTCGGTGTTGCAATTCATTCGCTTCGAGCCGCAGACGGCGCGCTGGCTGGAAGGCGATGCAGAGATTCCGAAGACACTGGCGGGATGCGCTCCCACATCCCGCGAATTCGTTTCGTATGCCTCGAGCGCCGGCGCGGCGAGGCTTCTTTCGGTCAGCTCGCAGTGGTGGGCCGATCCGGAGACCATCAAGACGCGTTATGAAGACCTGGTGGCGGACCCGAATCGAGAGTTCGCGCGGATCATCGAGGCACTTGGCTTGGCGAGCGAAAAACTGGCCGCGGCGATTGCGGCGAATCCGTTCAGCCGGCTGCAGCAACTGCCAAACCGGCACGGATGGCAGGGCCGGCCGGGCTTATGGAAGCAACTGATTGTGCCGCTGGATGCGTGGCGGATCTGCTATAGCAACCGAAACGTTTTTCGGGGGCTTGGATACGGTATTCGGCCGTATTTCGTGACGCGCCGCGCGGCCAGCCGGAGGTGGGAAGCGCTCGCCTAGCGATAACCGGCAGACCGTCCTACAATGGGGCTGTGAAAACGTTTGTTCTGCTGTTGGCGGCGGCCGGACTGCTATGGGCGCAGGATCAGGACCGCGCCGGCAATTTCACAATTCGCTTCGGGCCCGATGCGGATCTGCAGACGAAGGTGGAAGTGCCGTTTGCGATTCACGTGACGGACGATCTGGGCAAGCCAGTCGAGAACGCGAAGGTGACGCTGCAGATTGAGACGCCGCAGCATACGAACGTGCAGGTGTTCAAAGCGCCGGCCACGGATCGCGGGCTCTATGTGGCGAAACCGGTGTTCCCTTCGCCGGGACCCTGGAGCGTCTACGTGGAGGTGCGGCGGGATGGGCTGCTCAGCGCGCGCACACTCGAATTCACGGTGCCGAGTTCATAGCTGTCAGCCTTCAGCTGTCAGCTATCAGCTATCAGCGGTCAGCACTCAGCCGTCAGCCTTCAGCTCTTAGCACTCAGCGATCAGGCATAAGCAAGCTGCATGAGTGACATTCAGGATTGACAACTGAAGTCTGATAGCGCTGATAGCTGAAGGCTGATAGCTGACAGCTGATAGCGCGCTGCTATAAATTCGGATATGGCGCGATACGCGGCGGTCGACATCGGCAGCAATTCGGTGCGCATGATGGCCGCCGATGTGAGCCACGGTGAAACGCGTGTGCTGGCCGAGGACCGGCAGGTGACGCGGCTCGGCGAGAGTGTGTTTCGCGACGGGCGCATCAGCAAAGACGCGCTCGATTTTCTGTGTGCGACGCTGGCGCGCATGGCTGCCGCTTACAGCCGGCTGGAGATTCTGGCGATGCGGGCGGTAGCGACGAGCGCGGTGCGCGATGCCAGCAATCAGGACGAGTTTCTGCAGCGAACCAGCAGCGCGCTCGGTACGAAAGTCGAAATTATTTCGGGGCCGGAAGAGGCGCGGCTGATTCACCTGGGCGTAGAGGCGCGCTGGCCGCGTCCGAAAGAGCGCACGCTGATTGTGGATGTGGGCGGCGGCAGCGGCGAGCTGATCATCAGCCAGAACGGCCAGCTGATCGATGCGGTATCGAAGCCGCTGGGAGCGGTGCGGCTGACCGAAGTGTTTCTGCAGAGCGATCCGCCACGCGCCGAAGAGCTGCGGCGGCTGAGCGGGTACATCGAAGAGAAGCTGAAGGGCTTTGCGAAAGAGCACGGGAGCGAAAAGTTCGATCGAGCGATAGCGACTTCGGCGACGGCGGCAGCGCTGGTGTGCGCGGCGAACCAGATTCCGCGCGCCAAACGCGAAGAAGCCGACCGGACGCGCGCCTCGGCGGCTCAGCTGCAGGAGATTTTTGAAAAGCTGGCGGCGAGCGATCTGAATGCGCGGCGGAAGATGACCGGGATTGGTCCGAAACGCGCTGAGATCGTGACGGCCGGAGCGGCGGTGTTTCTGGCGGTGCTGCAGCAATTCAATCTGCGCTCGCTGTACTACTGCGCGGCGGGCGTGCGCGACGGCATCATTGCCGACCTGGCAGCGCGGCGAGCGGGATTGGAACAGGCGCAGCTTTCGCGCGACGAGCGGGCTGTGGTTGAAAACATGGCGAAGCGGTATGCGGTGTCGCTGCGGCATGCGCGGCATGTTGCGTACCTGGCGCAGCAGCTGTTTGGCACGCTGCAGCCGGTGCATCAGCTGCCGCCCGCGGCGGGCAAACTGCTCGAAGCGAGCGCGTACCTGCACGACATCGGGCATTATGTGAGCGGAACATCGCATCACAAACACTCGGCGTACCTGGTGGCGAATTCGGACTTGCCGGGGTTCACGGACAAGGAGCGGCTGACAATTGCGGCGCTGTGCCGTTTTCACCGCAAATCGATGCCGCAGCCGCGCCACTCGCATTTTCAGGCGCTCGAAGCAGATTCCAAGCGCGCTGTGCTGTCGCTGGCGCCGCTGCTGCGAATTGCGGATGCGCTCGACCGCGGGCATGAGCAAAAAGTGAAGCAGGTTTCGAGCGTGATGCGGGACGGCGTGCTCAGCCTGGTGGTGGAAGGCGAGGGCGATCCGGATCTGGAGGTATGGGCGGCCAATGAAGCCGCCGAAGCGTTTCAGGAAGCGTACGGCAAGGCGTTGACGGTCCAGCGCGCTAAGTACGCGATGGCGAAGTAAGCTGCGTTTGATACTATCTTTCGGATGCTGATCCTTTCCGCCATTCTGGCGATTTTCACCTATGGTCTGATTGCGCCGATCCTCGGAGCGCTGCTGCCGAGCTACGGATTGACGGCCCATCAACAGGGCTCGCTGGCCATGCTGTACGCGCTCGGACTGGTGGTGGCGTCGCTCTCGGCGGGCCCGTTTATCGACATCAAGGGCAGCAAGCTGGCGGTGCTGACGGGGCTGGCGCTGATTGTCGCCTCGCTGGCGGCGGCGCCGAATGCAGGCGGATTCAGCGGACTACTGGTGGTCTACTTTGTGCTCGGAATCGGCGGCGGCATTGTGGTGACCGGTTCAAACGCGCTGGCCGGGGCGGTGGACCCATCGCGGCGCGGATCGGTGCTGAACTTTCTAAATCTGTTCTTCGGGCTGGGCAGCATTATCACGACCTATGTGGCAAGCGAGCACATCGATCCGGCGAAGGTCTGCTATTTGATCGCGGGTTTGAGCGTGATCGCATTCCTGGTGAGTGCCGCAACGAAAATGCCTTCGCCTTCGGGCAAGGCGAACTTTCAGGTGGGCGAAGTGCCCGGGCTGCTGGGCAAGCCGCAGCTGCTTCTGCTCTCGCTGTTTCTGTTTTTGTACGTGGCGTGCGAAGTAGGAGTCTGGAACTGGCTGAAGACGTATCTTGTCGAGACGGTGCATTTCGACGCGAGCGCGGCCGGGCATGTGGTGAGTTACGGCTTTGCGTTCGGCATTCTGCTGGGACGCGTGGTGGTTTCGCGCGTGCTGATCAAGGTCCCGGCGCTGATGGTAGTGCTGACGGCTTCGATCTGCATGGCGATCACGACGTACCTGATGCTGCATCTGAATTCGAATGGCGCGATCACGGCGGCGGTGTTCTGCGCGGGCTTGAGCATGGCGCCGGTGTTCCCGACCACGCTGGCGATGGCGCAGGATGCGTTTCCGCGAGGAACGGCGACGGCGATGAGCATTGTGATTACGTTCGGCTGGATCGGGCTGACGGTAAGTTCGCCGATTATCGGCGCGCTGGCTGAGGGCGGGCATTATGAGCGCGGATTGATGCTGATTCCGCTGTTCTCGGTGCTGATGTTCCTGGTGAGCCTGGTACTACGTCCGGCGATGCGGCGTCCTGTTACGGCCTAGTAATTTCGCACGATTTGCACTACACTCGTAAGAACGTTTAGCGCTGGAGGAGGCGTCGATGGCGTTCTGTCCGAACTGCGGTACCCAGGCGACTGGTGCATTTTGTCCGAATTGCGGCGCAGCGCTCGGAGGCGCGACCGCGAATCCAAATCCGAATCCGAATGCGACGGCGGGAGGGTACGTGCCGCCCGCGGCGGCTTCAGCGCCGGGTCTTGAAACGAATGTTGCGAGCGCGCTGTGTTACCTGTTCGGCCTGGTGACGGGCATCATCTTTCTGCTGATTGCGCCCTATAACCAGAACAAGACGGTGCGCTTTCACGCGTTTCAATCGATCTTTCTGCACATCGGGCTGATCATCATCGGCATCATCCTGAGTATGTTCGGCATCATGACGCACGGGCTGGGACTCATCCTGTTTCCGATCTTCTGGATCTGCGTGCTGATTTTGTGGCTGTATATGATGTGGAGCGCGTACTCGAACAAGATGGTGAAGCTGCCGGTAATAGGCGATCTGGCGCAAAAACAGGCGTAAACCGCGAACAGATGGGCCGCGTCCGATACTAGGACTGTGGTCCTTTCCCGAATTTCAGCACTAGCGGGCGTAGCTGCGCTTTGTTTCTCGATGGCGGCGGAGGATCTGACGCCGCACCTGGCCTACATCGAAGTTTACGGCGCGCGCAGAGTATCGGCAGAGAAAGTCCGTCGCGCTTTGGGGGTGGAGCCGGGCGGTCTACTTCCGCCGCGCGAAGATCTCGAGGAGCGAGTCAGTAAAGTTTCAGGCGTAACGGAAGCGCGCGTGGAGGCGGTCTGCTGCGACGGGCATAACCTGGTGCTCTACGTGGGCGTGGCCGACCGCGAATCGGCGCACATGGAGTATCACGAAACGCCGACGGGTGATCTGACGCTGCCGCCCAGTTTGTTCAGCGCGTACAAAAATTTTCTGGATGAAGTGTCAGAAAGTATTCACGGACGGAATAATGACGAGGATCTGACGAATGGGTATTCGCTGATGGCGGACCCGGCTTCGCGGAGTTTGCAGCAGTCGTTTCTGCCGGCGGTAGCACAGGATCTGGCCACGGTAGATCGAGTGCTGCGCGAGGCGGCTGATCCGGAACAGCGCGCAGCGGCGGCTTATCTGCTGCAGTATGCGCCGCGCAACGAGCATGCCAGCAAGCTGATGACGGACGGCTTGCAGTATGCGCTGCGGGATCCGGACGACGGCGTACGCCGCACGGCGATTCGTGCGCTCAAGGCCGTGATGGTGGGTGCGAAGTTGCATCCCGAGCAGCAGGTCCATATTGAGCCGACCTGGTATATCGAGCTGATGAACTCGGTAGTGTGGTCGGACCGGCGGGAGGCGAGCCAGGCACTGGTGGATTTAACGGAGAGCCGCAATCCGGATACCCTGGCACTGCTTAGAGAACGCGCGCTGCCCTCGGTAATCGAGATGGCGCGCTGGCGTCAGCTGCAGTATGCGTTGCCGCCGTTTATTCTTGCGGGGCGAATGGCCGGGTTGGACGAAGCGGTGATCAAGAAGGCGTGGCTGAGCGGCGAGCGGGATGATGTGCTCGATCAGGTTTTGCATAGCCGTAAGCACAAGCAGGCACAGAGCAGCTAAGCGAGGCGGCTGGTTCAGGCGTTCCACGCGAGAATGGAAGCATGAGCGAAAAAGCGAGTTTCGGAGCGGGCTGTTTCTGGGGTGTCGAAGCAACCTTTCGCGAGATCCCGGGCGTCATCGAGGCAGTCTCGGGCTATCAGGGCGGCCACACCCAGAGTCCGACGTACAAGGACGTCTGCACCGACCGGACGGGGCACGCCGAAGTGGTCGAAGTTGAATACGATCCGGCGAGAGTGTCTTACGACAAGCTGCTCGAGGTTTTCTGGAATGCGCATGACCCGACGCAAGTGAACCGGCAGGGTCCGGATGTGGGGACGCAATACCGCAGCGTGATTTTCTTCTACACGCCGGAGCAGGAGCAGGCGGCGCGGGCCTCGAAGGCCAAATTAGAAGCTTCGGGACGCTTCAAGAAACCGATCGCGACGGAAATCCTTCCGGCGCCGCCGTTCTATCGCGCGGAAGAATATCATCAGCAGTACCTGGCCAAGCGCGGCCTACGGCACTGTCACATCTAACGGCTCGCCCGATTCCTGCCGGGCCTTTTTGCGGAAGTATTCGATGGTCAGCGTGAGTCCTTCCGCGAGCGGCACCTTCGGCTCCCAGCCGAGCAGGCGTTTTGCTTTGCCGATGTCGGGCCGGCGTAGTTTCGGATCATCGGCGGGCAGCGGCTTATAGTCGATGCCGACGGAGTTATCAAAGCGCTCGCGTATTTTGTCGGCGAACTCGCGAATTGTGATCTCGGCGGGGTTGCCGAGGTTCACCGGATAACGCTCCTCCGATTCGCTGAGCCGCAGCAAACCTTCGACCAGATCGGAGACGTAGCAGAAGCTGCGTGTCTGGGAACCATCGCCGAAGACGGTCAGACTCTGCCCCCGCAGCGCCTGATCGATGAAGGCCGGCACCACGCGCCCGTCGTTGAGGGCCATGCGCGGCCCGTAGGTATTAAAGATGCGCGCGATATTGGTGCGGACGCCGAAGGTGCGGTGATAGGCCATGGTGAGCGCTTCCGCATAGCGCTTGCTCTCGTCGTAGCAGGAGCGCAGGCCGACGGGATTCACGTTGCCCCAATAGGTTTCCGCCTGCGGATGCTCGAGCGGATCGCCGTAGCACTCGGAGGTCGAGGTGAGCAGAAAGTTCGCATCGTGCTGGCGCGCGATTTCGAGCATGCGGCGGGTGGCGGTTGAACCGGACTCGAGCGTTTCGATTGGATGCGCCAGATAGTCGACGGGACTGGCGAGCGAAGCCAGATGCATCACGCGATCGACCTGGCCTTCCACTTGAAACGGCTCGGAGACGTCCTGCACGCGGAAAGTGAAGCCGCGGCGATGCTCCAGATGCGCAATGTTCTCGCGGTGACCGGTGATCAGATTGTCGAGCGCAACGACTTCGTGACCCGCTTCGATGAGCCTGTCACACAGATGTGATCCAATGAAGCCTGCGGCCCCTGAAATGATGTATCTCACGCACTCTCATGATACGAAACGCGGCCGTTTTTCGCGTCTGTCCGTTCCGTCTACCGGTGTATGCCTTTTTCGTTAGTTGCCCGGCTCGTATTGACTGTTCTGATCCTGATTTCGGTCGTGCTGTTCTGGCGGCGGTTTGCGCCGATCCTCGAGCGGATCCGGCATTCCAAACCGGATCCGGATTTTCATCTCGGGAGCGTAGCGCCGCGTCTCTGGCATTTCTTTTGGGACGTTTTGTGCCAGGCCAAAGTGATCCGCGAGCGGCCACTGCCCGGCATCGCGCACGCATTTGTCTTCTGGGCATTTTGCGCCTTCGCGCTGGTCACACTCAATCACATTGCATCGGCGTATGGATTGGCATTCTTCGACCGGCACGCCGGTGTGGGCGTCTTCTATTACTGGTTCGCGTTTGCGTTTGCGCTCGCCTGTGCGCTGGGCATTGCTTATCTCGCGTTTCGGCGGTTTGTGCTGCGGCCGAAGTGGCTGGGACCGGTCTCATACGAATCCGGCGTGATCGCGCTGTTCATTTTCATCCTGATGGTTACCTACATGCCGGCCTGGTGGGTGCCCGAAACGAGCGCCGCGGGGCGAACGCTCTGGTGGATTCACACGCTGACGCTCCTGGCGTTCCTGCCGCTCATCCCGCACACCAAGCATCTGCATCTCATACTCAGCCCCTTCACGATTTTTCTCGACCGCGACCGCTTCAGCAAGATTCCGCCGCTCTCGGGTGACGAAGACTTCGGCCTGGTGGCCGGCAAAGACTTCACACGCATTACGGCGCTGCAGGCGTATTCGTGTGTCGAATGCGGGCGCTGCACCGAGCACTGTCCGGCGAACAATACCGGCAAAGAGCTGAATCCGAAACTGATCGCGCTCGGGATGCGTGCCTATCTGAATGAGTACGGCCCTGGGAGCGAGAAGCCCATTCTGGAAGCAACGGTGTCTCAGAAGGCGATTTTTCAGTGCACAACCTGCGGCGCCTGCGAGTATCAATGCCCGGTGGGTATTCAGCATCTGCCGATGATTATTGGTTTGCGGCGCGGCGCAGTGAACACCGGGACGTGGGAAGACGAGTACGGCACCAAGCTGTTCCTCAACCTCGAGCGCAACGGAAATGCTCTGGGGTTTTCACAAACCGAGCGGGACAAGTTCATCGCGAAACAGGAGCTGCCGATCTTTGATGGCTCTCAGGATTATTGCCTTTGGCTGGGCTGCATGGGTGCGTACGATCCGCAGGGGCGCGAAATCATTGCCGCGTTTGCAGCCGTGATGCGGCATCTGGGAACGTCGTTTGGGGTGCTCAAGAAAGAGCGCTGCACGGGCGACCCGGTGCGGCGCCTGGGTAATGATCTTGTCTTTGGACAACTCGCGGAACAAAATCTCGCGGGACTCAGCCAGGCCAAGGTGAAGAAGATTGTTTCGATCTGCCCGCATTGTGTGCGCACAATTCAGGAAGACTGGCGCGAATACGGCGTGGCGCCCGAGATTGAGCATCACAGCGAATTTCTGGCGCGCTACAAGGAGCAGTTGCCGGAAAGCGATGACGGGCAGCGGGTTGTCTTCCATGATCCCTGCTACCTCGGCCGATATCGCGGTATTTACGATGCGCCGCGCGAGGTGATTGCGCGTTCCAGTGAGGTGATCGATCCGCCGCGTGCGCGCCAGCGTTCGTTCTGCTGCGGAGCCGGAGGCGGACTGGTTTTTCTCGGCGAAGAAACGGGCGAGCGTGTCAATCATGCACGCGCCAGGGAGCTGGCGGATACCGGAGCGGAGGTCGTCGGGGCGGCATGCCCGTTCTGCAACAGCATGTTTCGCGATGCGCTGACGGCTGTCGCCGAGAAGCCGCCGCAACTGCTGGATATTGCTCAGATCGTGAATCGCGGAATTGCAGCAGCGTCGAGCAAAGCACCTGCGAGTTCGGATATTGCGTGAACGGCGCATTTCAGGGCGAAGTTCCCAATCCTTGCTCAGCAATGTCGTGGTCGCTGAGAACGCAGACGGACTCAACGTCATCGAAGGTCGTCCAAAATTGCATGTCGTCATCATTGTTGAGTTTGTGAACGTAACCTTCCTCATCGACATTGATGATGTATACAAACTGATCCACTCCGTCTGTATAGCGGACCCGAACCCACCTGCCCACGTTCTCGGTGTAGGTGCGTGTGATTGTGTCTCGATCCATAGTCTTGACTGATACGACGAATATACGGCTTCGGTCCAGGATAGATATTCCGAGGTGCCGATGCTAGCGGGGCATCAAATCTCGAGAATCATCAGCGTGGAGGCAGGGTGTAGATTATTGAGAGTGTCGACCTGAATGTTTGACCGTATTCACGCGCTGTGGAAGTGAGTAGGGAGTGAAGGAAAGGCATTCAGGACGGACAGCGAGTTAAAACAAGTGGACGTGTTTCGGACGCCGATAAGCATGAAAACGACGATTCTCATCGTGGCTGGATGTATTTTGCTGGGGACATTGCCTGCCGTTTCTCAAGTCAGGATGACGAAGGAACAGATGATGTTCTACACGTCGGAATGGAAGGGCGAGCGCTTTCCGGATGGTCGGCCGAAAGTTTCGGATGATCTGCTGAAACGGGTTCAGGATCTCTCGATTGAGGACGTTTGGGAATATCTTCGGGGACACGGCTACCGAAATCAATACGAGGGTGGATGGGAAGCGCTTCACATGGATAAGCCGTTCGCCGGCCGGGCGCTCACAGCGCAGTACATGCCCTCGCGACCGGATATGACGAAGCCGATCTATGCGGAAGGCAAAGCTGAAGGGAGGGTGGGAAGTAATAACAGCTGGCCGATTGCAGAATTGCAGGTTGGCGACGTGTACGTGGCCGATGGCTTTGGAAAAATCATAGAAGGCACCCTGATCGGCTCGAATCTGGGGAACGCGATCGCGGCCCATACGCACGTTGGATTCATATTCAACGCCGGGATTCGAGATCAGGAAGAGAATCGCGAAATTCCCAATTTCAACGGCTTCTATCGAGGCTACGATCCGTCGGCCTGGGCGGATATGACGCTGACGGCGATCAATGCGCCGATCCGGATCGGACGAGCCGTGGTGCTGCCGGGAGACCTCGTTATGGCCAACAAGGACGGGGTGCTGTTTATTCCCGCCATACTGGCCGAACAAGCCGTGAGCGCGGCCGAATTCACCAATCTAAAGGACGCTTACAATTTCGAGCTGAACCAAAAAGGCACGAACGGGGCGCAGTTTGAAGGCGGCTGGAATGAGGCGAAATATGCGGCGTTCTCGAAATGGGTGTACGCGCACCCGGATCGCCTGAAGATGCCGCGAAGCGAGTTTGATTCTCTGGTGTCCGAGGCCGTTCGATCCCACAAAGAGTATTGAGAAAGCGAGATCGAAGCTACTGGCTCGAGTGTTCGGCGGCTTTGATCAGCGGATGCTCCAGGTAACTGCTCACGTCTTTCTCATCCGTTTGGGCAAAGGAATAAATCAGAATGACTGATCTTCTCAGATCCAAAGTTAACCGCCGCCGGATGCTGCAGTCCACGGCCGGCGCACTCTCGGGAGGACTTCTCAGCCGTTATGGGTTTGGGAAGGGCGCGGGCTACATGCAGGCCGAGAAGCGGCCGGGGAGTCGGGCGATTAAAATCACCGATGTGAGGTGCGCGGTTATTGGACGCAATCCGGTGATTCGCATTGTCACCGATCAGGGTGTATCGGGATACGCGCAGGGCGAGTCCGCTAAACCGTATCTAAAGCCGCTGGTGGAGCACTATAAATCATGGCTGATCGGACAGGATCCAACCGATGTGGGGCGGATCCTGCTTCGTTTGCGGCGCATGGGCGCGATGAAGCCGTGGGGCGCGGCGGTCAGCTCCATCGAGATTGCGCTCTGGGACATTGCGGGGCAGGTAACGGGATTGCCGGTGTACGAACTGCTCGGCGGGAAGATTCACGATCGAGTCTGCGCGTACGGCAATTCGGAGAATATGACTCCGGTATTTTCTCCACGCTCACCGCAGGAGATGGCCGAGATGGCGCAGAAGACGAAGGAGGCGAAGGAAGGCTTCAAGCTGATCAAGATGCCGGTGGGCTTCCACAATGGGCCGATGATGAATGCCACCCCGGACAGCTGGTATGGCCAACGCTGGACCGGGCCGAACCCGCCGTACATGAATCGCGGGCCGATGACGGAGCGCGGGCTCGAGTACGTGATCTCGTGTGTGGAAGCAGCTAAGAAAGTGCTCGGAGATGAAGTCAATCTGGCGCTCGACTGCGGGCCCGGGTGGACGCCGAAAGACGCGATCCGCTTTGCACGCGCGGTAGAACCGTTTCACCTCGCCTGGCTGGAAGACATTATTACCGGCGACTACACGCCGTATCCGAATGCGCAGGTCTACAAAGAGGTGAAAGACAGCACGGTGACTCCCATTCATACGGGAGAAGAGATCTATCTGCGGGAGAATTTCAAAGATCTCATCGAGATGCAGGCTGTCGATGTGGTCGGACCGGATCCGGAAGATGTGGGCGGCATCGCCGAACTGAAGTGGATCGCCGAATACGCCGACCTGCACGGCATTCTGGTCGCTCCCCACGGGATTTTCGACGGGTTGTTCGGAGTTGCCGCGCAGGTGCATCTTGGCGCGGTCTGCCCGCAGAATTATGTCGCTTTCGAATATGCAAAGGGTCAGCCGGAATGGTGGTACGACATTGTGGACGGCCTGCCGAACCCGATTGTGAAAAACGGCTACATCGACGTGTGGGACAAGCCGGGTCTGGGTATCACGTTTAATGTCCGCGCCGCCAAAGCGCACCTTGCAGACGAAGACCGCGGCTTTTTCGATTAGCCCGTCATTAAAACAGAAGCCGCACTGCTGTCTGGATCTGACGGTTTCCGTAACCGTTGAGCGTACTGGAGATGATGCCGAAGGTGCTGTCGTTCACGTTGCCGTCGGGGTTGCCGAAGTGCGGCGTGTTCGTGAGATTGTAGAACTCGCCACGGAACTCCAGTTTGAATCGCTCGGTGAGCGAGAACCGGCGAAACAGGGAGAAGTCGTAGTTCTTGAAACCGGGGCCGCGAATCGTGTTACGGCCGGCGTTGCCGAAACGATTGGGCGAGGGCGTGGCGAACGAGGAAGTTGTGAACCACGGCTGGCCCGGTCCGATTCCGTTCAGGAGGTGTACCGGCGAGATCGCATCGGCATAGTTGCCGTTGCCCGGACAGTTGCAGGAAGTCGCGTCGGCGCTCGCGGTGAAGGGCATGCCTGTGGCAAGTCGAAAAATTCCGTTGAGTTGCCAATTGGAAAGGATATGCGCAGCAATTCCGCCGTTGTTGAGGAATGGCTTCCCTTTTCCGAACGGAAATTCGTAGATATGGCTGATGGTCAGGATGTGCGTCTGATCGAAATCGGAAGGCCCGTACTGGCGATGGAGATCCAGATTGTCAGTGAGCCCCGGCTGATTGCTCCCGGTATCGAGACTCTTGCTGTAGGCATAGCCGATCGTGAAGCTGTAACCGGAGGAGAAGCGCTTGGTCGCGTTCGCCTGTAGCGCGTTGTAGTTGCTGTTGGCTCCATCGCCGCGCAACTGCGTGCTGGCTGTGCGTCCGTAGAGCGCATTTAAAGGCAGACCCGCGCTGCCGGTGCCCGGCGCGGCGGCATTCAGCTCGCGATAGTACGGCAACTCGTGTCCGAGCGCGCCGACGTAGCCGACGTTGAAGGAGAGAGTCGACAGGAGCTGGCGTTCGTAGGTGAAATTGTAATTTTCTACATAAGGCAGCCGATTGTTGAATGGGATGACGAAGAAGGCCTGGTTAGGGGCAGGGGTGATCCGGCCGCTTGCCGGAATCGCAACAAAAGGCACGACAGGAAGACTGCTGAGCGAGCCATCGACGCGGTAATCGCCGGTAACGCCGTCCTGCACGTTATAGATGACCGGGAACTGAGTAGAAAGCGTGCCACCCGTAAAACCGAAGCGCCCGGTCCAGCCGCTAATCGCAAAGCCACCGCGGACCACGTTCTTGTCGTTCACGCGATAGGCAAAGCCGACGCGCGGCTCGGGTATCCATTGCGAGCTGACGCCGGTTGCCAGGTCGACTCCGCCGTAACCCGCCACCAGCAGCGTGTTCGTCGCTGGATCGAAGTTGGAAGCACCGCCTTTGTAGCGCGGCACGATAGGTGAGTAGAATTCGAAGCGCAGGCCGAGATCGAGTGTGAGCTTCGAGCTCATCTGATAGGTGTCCTGCACGAATCCCGCTATCTGCCACTGCCGGTTGGTCGGAGTGATTGGCATGTAGGTACGGCTGGACTGGTCAGGCGCGCCGAGCAGATAGGAAGCAAGCGAATTGAACAGCGTGCCGTAAGGCCCGAGCACCGGGTTTTCTTTGGTCTGTGTGGTGCCGGGATTGAAGTAGAAGAGTCCGCGCGGTCCGAGATTCAGGCCTTGCGGCTGAAAGCGATCCATTCGATTGCGATGCACTTCCCCGCCCCACTTCAGCGTGTGGCGCGCGAGCGTTTTGCTCCAGGTATCGACCGCTTCCATCAAGTTGTCGGTGTTCACGAGCGGGTAATAAAACTGCGTGTTTCCAAGCTCGGGCATGCCGTTGATATCGATGTTGGCGAAGCCCGCGGCCGAGATCGGATCGGGGTTCGGATTCGCGATGCCCAGCTTGGCATTCGTCAGTGTCTTCAGATCCACCCCGTTGACGTTAGTGCGATAGCGATTGTAGCCGAGGCGTAACTCCGTCAACAGCGTCGGGCTGAAACCGTGCGTGAGGTTCACGATGCCCGTAACCGTGTAGTCGTGTCCAATATCGCTGTCGCTCACCACGTTGCCGAGGACGCCATTCTGTTGCACGGTGTAGTGCGAGGTGTTCATGATGGCGAACAACTTCGTCTGCTCGGTGAAGTTGTAGTCTACGCGCGCGTCGTACTGATTGCCGTCATAACTGTTGGGCACGTTGGTTACATAGTTGTTTTCGAAGCCGGGCAGATTGGGAGCAGGAAGGTACGAATCGATCTTTTGCGCGATGGGGCTGATACGGAAGGCCGGAATTTTGTTGTTCAAAAAGCGCGTGCGGCCAGTGCCGTCGGGATTGCCGGTTGCCGGATCGTACAGCACCAGACCCGGCACCGAACTGAAGTTACCTGTGAAGTAGCCGGGTGCAGGAACAGTAGTGGTGGTGGTGCTGGATTGTCGCAAATAGCGGCCCTGATATCCGAAGAAGAAGAAAGCTTTGTCTTTCTTTATGGGTCCGCCGAGCGTGAGACCAAACTCATTACGAGTCAGGCCGGGCTTGGGCTGGCCGCTCTGGTTGAAGAAGTCGCGGGCGGCAAGCGCCGCAACGCGATTGAACTCCCAGGCGGTGGCGTGAAAATCGTTGCTTCCGGAACGTGTGATCACATTCACGACGGCACCGCCCACACGCCCGAATTCCGCGCTGTAGTTGCTGGTGGTGACGTTCACTTCCTCCACGACTTCCGGGTTCGGAAGATAGATGCTCAGGCCGAGCGTGGGATTTGTGTTGTCTACGCCATCGACAATCGTGTTGTTGGCTGAGTTACCCTGGCCGTTCGCATTGAAGAAGGTGGTGCCCTGCGGATCTTCGAGCGAAGTAAAATTTTGCACGGGCGGCGAAACGCCCGCGACCAGCCCGGCAAGCGCCTGGAAATTACGGTTGGCGACCGGCAGTTCGCGTACTTCCTGCGTGCCGAAGTTTCTGGCCACTTGCGCGCTCTCGGTCTGGAGCAGCGGGGCCTCGCCGGTCACGGTTACCGTCTCCTGCACATTGCCGGGACTGAGCACCAGGTCCACACGCTGCGATGCCGAGACGTTCAGCACCACGTTTTCCTGCACGGCGCGTTTGAAGCCCTGCGCCTCGACGGTCACCCGGTAGGTTGCGGGTGCCAGATAGGAAAAATTGTAGATGCCGTTGCCGGTGGTCGTGGTGGATTGACTCACGCCGGTTGCCTGGTCCGTCGCGATTACGGTTGCGTTTGGCACAGTCGCGCCGGTGGAATCCGTGATCGTTCCGGTCAGCGTGCCGGTGACCACTTGTGCCCACGCGGCCGGCAGGCTCAGCGCGGCCAGAAGCAGCATCCTCTTACAAAGCGTCATAAGTGCGAGACCTCCCTGCTGTACTGCCACTTTGGCATTGTTTAAGCCCTTCTTCCAGTTATCGGGCAGTGAATTCACCGTTAAAATCGGCAGTTAACGGGCAAATGCCACGAGTTGTGATATGTTCGTTGCACGTTCGAAAAAGATGCCGCTGCGCGATGCTGGATCCGTTCTGTTGCCTGTGGAATTCAGCCCGGCTGAGGTGGAGGATCAACTCGCGCGAGTGACTCATTCCCAGGCCTTCCGCGGCTCTGCGCTCCTGCAACAATTCCTGCGTTACATAACCGAGAAAACAGTCGCGGGCCACGCTTCGGAGATCAACGAGTACAGCATTGCCACTCAGGTTTTTGGACGCGCGCCAGACTTCAATCCTTCAGTCGACACGATCGTCCGCACACAGGCGTATCGTCTACGGCAGAAACTGAGTGATTACTACGAGTCAGAGGGTCGCGCGGACGCCATTCTCATTGCAATTCCGAAGGGGCATTACGTTCCCTCATTCAGCGCTCGTGAGGTCAGCGAGGCGCCGGCCCCTGTCGAGCAGGATTTCGTTGCCAGGCGGCCGAGTCGAGGGTGGTGGATTCTACCGCTCACGACTGCGGCCGCTTTTCTGCTGGGCGCCTTATTCTCCCTGCTATTTCATCGCGAAAAGGTGCAGAGTGCGGAAGTTCCGGCTACGGATCTCTTTTGGACGAGTTTTCTCCGCTCGGATAAAGAGCCCATCGTCGCTTACACGAATCCGCTTTATCTGGCTGACGGCTATGGAGACTTGTTCGTGTTTCGAAAAGGCGTATCGGGCGATCGAGGTGCCCTGGCCGACCCGGAGACCACACGCCGTGTGCTCAATGACCGCAATGTGCCGCCGGGCGAACCGCTGTATTTCGCCGATGATGTAACCGGTGTCAGTGATTTGCTTGCCGCATTGTCCGTGCAAAACGCGATCACGCGCGCGGGCGGCAAACCAATGTTCAAGCGCGGCCGTCTGCTCACCACGTATGATCTTGAAACTCACAATGTGGTTTTCATCGGATCGCCGTTTGTCAATGAAGTGATGGACGATCTTCCGAACCGGCCTCGCTTCTTGTTTACACGAAACGACGCCAACCATCGCCTCTGGAGCGCCCGGATCGAGGATACAGCCCATGCTCGAAACGCGCCTGAATTCTACTCCATCGAGCGCGCGCCGGAGAGCGGCACAATTGTTTCCGATTACGCCATTATCACCGGCTTGCCAGGACTCAAACCCAACCGCCGCATCCTGATTCTGGCCGGACTCACGACCAGCGGGACGGCTGCTGCCGCGCGCTGCGCGAGTTCACCGGAAGATCTGCTTGCAATGCAGCACCGGTTGCCAGGTGCGCACGGAACGTGGCCGCCCTACTTCGAATTTCTGCTCAAAGTGCAGTTGAACCGCGGGCTGGATGTCGTTAGTTGGCGGACGATCGCCGCGCATTACTGAGAGCGCTGTTGAACCCGGTGCAGTTCGATTATGGTTACGGATCGATGCGCATCGAGCGGAATCTGCCAGCCCGAACTTAGCTGCGCGCTCGTGACGGTCCCCAAATCTTTGTTCTCGAACACGGAACGCGCGCGGTAGGTGGCGCTTCCCGGCGCAACCAGCTTCACTTCGGCTTCCGTTGCGGTGTTGCGGAAAATCGCGACCATGCCGTCGCTTTCGCGGCTCAGACGTACAAAGCCATCCCAGGCGCCGCTGCCCGGCTGCTGCCATGCGCCCAATGGGAAAAAAGAATCGAGCAGAGAGGCCCGCGCGCGCAGGGTCCGATACCAGGCGACCTGCTCGCCCCACCACTGTTGTTGCTCCGCACTCAGTTTGCGCAGATCGCCCAGCAACACCGGACCCGAGCCGAAAGCAACCGCCAGGCGCTCTTCGAAAGGCGCGGTATCGGCGTGCAGATTGCCGATCAGCATCGTCTCTACCGGGATTGAGGCGGCACGCTGATACAGCAGCATGCGAGCTTGCCGCGGACCGGCGGATTTCGGATCGCGATCTTCCACATTGCTCAGCCAATCGAGATCGGCCACCCCAAGCAGCGCTGCATCGATCAGATGCTTCTCGCCCCAGAGCTCAAAGGTGTAGTCGACCAGCACGTCGGGATGCTCTTCATGCAGCTTCCGCCCGATATATTCCAGCCCTTCATAAATTCGATCCAGCGATTCGGCCCACGAGCGATGAAAATGCCCTTCTGCATGGCAGCCGGGCTCCTCGCCGTAAGCATTGAAAACGGTCGTCAAATCGACCTTTACATAGGCAAGCTGGTATTTGGCGATCAGATCCGAAATCCGCTTTAGAGCGAATTCGCGATAGCCGCTCGCCAGGCACATGAGGCCAGATGGACCCGAAGCCGTCATGGTGATTTTCGGGCGCTGCCGCGCGTCGAGACAAGCCCACTCAGGATGCGCTTTGTAATCGGCGGTATCGACGCCGATCGCCGCCAGCGGCACCCAAAGGCCAAGCCGGACACCTTGTGCTTTGAGCTTCGCCGCCACCGCATCCACACCGCTCGGGAAGCTCGTGCGGTTGATTTCGTTTTCGCCGTAACGAGGCTGCCAGCCATCGTCGATCGTGAACACATCAAACTTCATGCGGGCTGCGATTGGGGTGAGCTCGTTCACGAGCGATTCATTGATACGCCGCTCGAATGGCTCCCACGTGTTGTAGAGCCATGCCGGCTTGAAATCCGGACCGCGTCGCATCACTATTCGCGACATATAGCCGGGTATCGCCCAGTGTGGATCGAGAAGACCGGCGCCGTCTTTGAAAAACACGATTGAGCTCCGAGCTGATTCAAACGTTTCCCCCGGTGCAAGACTCCGAGCGAAGGGAAAGAGATCGGTGTCGTACATGACCGATAAACCTGTTCCCCATCCTTCCCCCATTTCGGTGCGCTTCAGATATCCGGGCGCCTCGTTAATGACCGCCATGCCTTCACCCGTCCGCACACTGCGTAGAAAAATGGCGGCGTCGGATACGCGCCCGGTCATGAAGAGCTCGCGCGGAATGGTACCGTAGCCGCCGGTGAGGACGCAATCGTGCGGTTCGCAGGGGCTGGCGTTCAAACGCGTGAAGGCCAGGTGCGTCAGCGTCTGCAGCCGGCCGGCGGTATTCGTGATCGTGAGCCACTGGCGAATTGCTGGCTCACCCGCGTAGACGGCGTAATGCACCGTCACGCCGAACGCGTTCTGCTTGTCTTTCAGTTCGATCGCGAGGATTTGAGCGCCCGAGTTCTCGCTCCGCCTGGCAGACTGTACCAGCCAGCCCGAATTGCCCGAAAACTGCCGCGTGCCGGCCTGAAATGAAAACTCTTCGGCGCGCCCGCGGACATACTCCGTGCCGGTTGCACGCAGTTGCAGCGAATCCGTATGCAGACCCCGCGCGTCGAACACAACGCGACGGGAGATCTGGTCGTTCCCGATGCTCCAGCTCTGAGCTGGCATAAGGGCGACAGATCCAAACACCAGCACACAAACCCATGCACAACGCATCCCGTGATTATCCTTTCCTCGCGCATATACCGGTGGACCCGCGCACAATCAAGTCCGGCTCGAGCACGAATTCCCGGCCCCGCTCCGTATCGCCTCGAGCGTGCTTTCGCAAAGCTTCGAAGGCCAGCTCTGCGATGCGGTCGCGCGGCACATTTACGGTGGTAAGCGATGGAATCGTATACTGCCCGAGCTGAATATTGTCGAAGCCCGCGACCGACAATTCGCGCGGTACTGCGATCCGCCGCTCAGCCAATTCCTTCAGAACCCCCACGGCTGTCACGTCGTTGATGCAGATGATCGCGGTCGCATCGAAACCCGATTCGAGCAGTTCGGCTACTGCTTCCCGCCCACCCTGCGGCCCGTCTGCTGCAGGCGAGAACACGTGTGCCGGAGCTTTGTGGGAGGCCATGGTCTCGAGAAAGGCTCGCCTCCGGTCCTCGGTAGAGCCCAGCGCGATGCGATACGCCACCAGCGCCATGCGGCGATGCCCGAGACTGTAGAGATACTCGACCAACTGGCGCATGCCCTTGCCGTAGTTCGAGCGAATGTTGGTCAACCCGCGCTGCGAGGTGAAGTCGTAGCAGACTACGGGAATACCGGTGCCGTCGAGTTCATCGAGCACATCATCCTGCATCTCGGAGACAATCGCGGCGATGCCCGCGACCCTCTGACCGATGAGCGAGCGGATCCCTTCGCGGAGACGCGCAGCGTCGTAATGACTGGCCAGAAGAAGCGTCTCGAAGCCGTTTGCATACGCCAGCGTCTCGAGCCTGCGGTACACGTCAAGGAAGAATGGATTATCCAGATTGGAGACGATAACGCCCAGAATCCGGCTGGAACCCTCGACCAGCGAGCGCGCGTGCAGATTGGGGTGATACCTGAGGCGCTCCATCACCTTCTCGACTCGCTCCCGGGTAGAAGCGCGCACGTTCTCGTCGCCGTTTACAACACGGGACACGGTGCTCACCGAAACACCGGCGGCTTTGGCCACGTCCAGAAGTTTCACGTGATCCAGCATAACCGCAATCGTCTGCAATCGTTCCCACAATTTATCTCTCGTAAGCAAATTTCTATTGACAGGGTCAGGAAACGGGCATAACCTGTGTCTGGAAACGCTCCCAGGTTTTGAGAAACAAATCGCCTCGGAGCACAGCAGGAGGACTCATGGCAAAAGGCCCTATCTCGCAGGCGCAGGCCGCCGAATACCAGGAGCGCGGCTTCATTCTCGTCAAAGGCATGTTGGAACCTCAGGAAGTATCGCTACTAAGCCGGGCCGCGCACGAAGACCGCGTACTTGACCAGCACTCCTTCGGCAAAGGCGACGGCGAAGGGGGCAGCATCCGGCTTTCACTCTGGAACCACCCGACCGACACCATTTATGGCGCGATCGCCCGCTGCGAAAGCATCGTAAATTCAGCCGAAACGCTGCTGGGCGGCGAAGTGTATCACTATCATTCGAAGATGATCATGAAGGACGCCAAGGTCGGGGGCGCGTGGGCGTGGCATCAGGATTACGGCTACTGGTATCAAAATGGCGTGCTTTGGCCACTGCTCACCAGCGCGTTCATCGCGGTGGATCCCGCTACTCGAGAAAACGGCTGCCTGCAGGTGATCGAAGGCTCACACAAACTCGGCCGTATCGAGCATGTGCTGACCGGCGACCAGGCGGGCGCTGATCGCGAGCGAGTGGATGAAATCCTTAAGCGCCTTCCGCTTGTGTATGTCGAAATGGATCCGGGCGACGCGCTCTTCTTTGACGCCAATCTGCTCCATCGCTCCGATCAGAACAAGTCCGATCACTCGCGCTGGTCGATGATCTGCTGCTATAACGCCGCGCGCAACGATCCTTACAAGGAATCGCACCATCCGCGTTACACGAAGCTACACAAGCTGCCCGATTCGGCGATTCTGGAAGCCGGACTCAAGCGCTTTTCCGAAGCCGGCGACGATAGCGGCTGGCTTGATCCCGCCAAGGACGCGAGCGCGGCTAGCCTTTCGCAGACCGTCCAGCAATAGGCTGACAATCTCTGGTGATACGCTGCGCTGATGCCGGCAACGTTGGCCGAAACCGCTCCTCGTCTTGATCTTCCGTATCTTCTGCGTCTGGCCGCCACAGCAGCGCTGGGCGGGCTGTTGTTCGGTTTCGACATTGCGATTATTACCGGTGCGGGCCCGTTTTTAACGACGCACTTCCACCTGAGCGACTGGAATCTCGGGGTCGCCTTCAGTTCCCTGCTCTTCGGTTGCGTGCTCGGTTCGGCTATCGCCGGCCGCGTCACGGATTTTCTCGGACGCCGGCGGCTGCTGCTTTGGGTCGCGCTACTGTTTGCGCTGACCTCAATTGCTACAGGCCTTGCGCCGAGTTTCACTCTTTTCCTGATCGCACGTTTTCTGGGCGGCATTGCAGTCGGAGGTGCGTCGGTGCTTTCGCCGATGTACGTCTCCGAGATCGCGCCGCCCCATCTACGCGGCCGGCTCGGCGCACTGTATCAGTTCTCGATCATTCTAGGCATTCTCGGCTCTTACGCCATTAACTATCTGCTGCGCAACTCGGGCCCTGCTAACTGGCGCTTCATGTTTGCCACGGGCGCCGTGCCATCGGTTCTGTTCTGGGTGCTGCTACTCTCCGCGCCCGAGACACCGCGCTTTCTTGCCATTGCGCACCGCACACCCGAAGCGTTGAAATTGCTCACCCGGCTGGTCGGCCCGCGCGAAGCACAAATCGAACTGGACGAGATTCAGGCCAGCCTTGCGCACACCCAGAGCCGCTGGCGCGATCTGCTCGATCCGAAAATTCGCCCGGCGCTCGTGGTCGGCTTCTGCCTCGCGATCCTGATCCACTTCTCGGGAATCAACACCATCATCGACTACGCGCCCGCGATCTTTACGGCGGCCGGCTGGAACATCGACGCCGCGCTCTTCTCCACGCTGATTGTGGGCGCGACGAACTTCGTATTCACGGTCGCCTCGTTCTGGATGATCGACCGCTTTGGCCGTCGACCGCTCTATATCACGGGGTCATTTGGGATGACCGCCGCTCTCATCGGGCTCGTGATCGTCTGCCACTACGATCTCTTCAGCGGCACCATCGTGCTGGTGCTCATTCTGGCTTATCTTGCCTGCTTTGCCTCCTGCATCGGTCCGGTCTTTTGGACACTCGTTCCCGAAATCTTTCCCAACCACATTCGGGGCACCGCGATGACCGTTCCTGTGCTCACACAGTGGGTCGCCAATGCCGTGGTCGTGCTGCTTTTTCCGCACGCCTTCCACCATCTGGGGAAAGCGGCAACGTTCAGCGTTCTCGCGATTGCGGCGCTCGGCCAGGCCCTTTTTACGATCCGCTACGTACCGGAAACCAAGAACCGCACACTCGAAGAAATCGCCGCCCACTGGAATCCGCCGCATACATGAGAATCAGCCGCCGCCAAATACTCGAGCTTGCCGCCGCTGCGCCGCTGGTGCGGTTTTCTACGCCGACTGTGGAAGCCGCCTTCGATGCCCAGCGGCTGCCGTTCAGCCGGGCCGGTTCGTACTGGGCCGTCTCCAAGGTCTGGTGGCCTTTCGGCGCAAGCTCACAGATCCCGCTCGACAGCTGGTACATCCGCCTGCTGGCCGACGACGCCAATCCCAACGAAATCTTTCGGTTTGAACTGCTGCGCGACGGCAACCTGCAGTCGTTCACGCCGACGCTCACGCCCTCAACGCTCCGCTTCGGTTCGGTAGCATTCGCCATAGCTGCCAACGATCTTCTTCAGGTGCGCGGCAACGGCTGTATGCTTCGGCTACACGGCATCCTCAGCTCCTATTCCTACGCCGTTCCGCACGGCCCGAATGCCTGCGAATTCTGCTCGGTGAATATTCCGCGGGTACTGGTGAAAGCCCAGCGCGGCACGCTCAAACTGGACGCCAAGTGGGCCGATGAAAAGTTGAAAGCCTCCTGCTCGGAAGTGACGATCGACATCGCACCCGATTCGGAGGGCCGCTTCGATTGCACGTTCGAGTATTACGACGGCACGCCTCCATACAGCGCGCATCCTGCCCCCTTCGAGGATGCCGTCGAGCACACCCGCGAGGATTTCAACCGGTTCTGCAATGCCATTCAGCCCCTGGCCGCACACTGGGAACCCGCTCGGCCTCTTGCGGCCTGGGTCCTGTGGTCGAGCACGGTCGCCGCGCGCGGACTGTATCGAAACCCGGTGATCTGGTGCAGCAAGAACTGGATGAACCGCATATGGTCCTGGGATCATTGTTTCGTAACGGTCGGCCTCGCCCCCTACCTGCCCGAAGTTGCCTGGCAGCAGCTTATTCTCTTCAGAGACATGCAGGATCCACGCTCCGGGGTGCTCGCCGATTCCATGAGTAACATCCAGCGCAGCTGGCTCTGCACCAAGCCGCCCATTCATGGATGGGCGCTCTCGCATCTCATGCGGGCGACCGAACTCAGCCGTGGCCAGCTCGTCGAAATTTATGAGCCGCTGGTTAAATGGACCAACTACTGGCTGCGCGATCGCGACCTTGCCGGCGATGGCCTGCCCTGCCTGCTTAATCCGAACGAGAGCTTCGATAACACAACTGGCAATACGCTCTTCGGGCCGGTGCAGGCGCCCGAGACTGCCAGCTATCTCGTTCTTCAGCTGGAGGCACTGAGCACGGTCGCAAGCAAACTCGGGCACGCTCAGGATGCCGCTGACTGGTCCCAACGCGCTCACACGCTCACCCATGCTCTGGTTCAGAAGCTCTGGGATCCGCAAGCCGGGAAGTTTGTTGCGCGCCGTGTTCCCGACGGGAAGACCGGTTCCGGCGATTGCATTTTCAGCTATGTGCCTATCGTGCTGGGCAAGCGTCTGCCTGCCAGCATCGCGGAAACGCTCACTCGCGCGCTGTCGCAACCAGGCCGATTCCTGACTTCGTATGGCCTTGCGTCCGAAGCTCTGACCAGCCCGCGCTACGATCCCGATTCGTACGTCAAAGGCCCGGTCTGGGCGCCGCCGAACGTTTTCATTGCCGAAGGTCTGGATGCCATCGGTCAGACCGCGCTCGCCTCTCGCATTCGCCATGCATTTCTGAGCAATTGTCTTCGACAGGGCATGAGCGAGCATTTCGATGCGAAAACGGGCACCCCGGCCGGCGACTCGCTGTACAACTGGACGGCCGCCATGTTCCTGCATATGGCACGGCACGAGGCCTGAAACGGCTGTCGAATTCGAATCGCGGACGCTATTCTGAGGAGGCGTGAAGCTGGCAGATGTCGCCAACGAGCGTAGGTATCGGTCACCACCGTGTCGCGCGTGCTCAATTGCAGTGGAAACGTCAACGCTTCGACTCGCGCGCGCGTGGAAGCGGTCCTGGACTCGCCTGTCCGGTTGAGCCGGGATTGCTCCCGTTTCAGTTTTCACCATGATCGTTTCAACGAGCAAGTGCGGCCCTGCTGGTGCGTCACAATATAAGAGCACCCCTCCCATGTTGGACCGTATCTCCGTGCATGGCGCGCGCCAGCATAATCTCAAGAACGTCAGCGTCGAAATTCCGAGGAATACGTTCACGGTTATCACGGGGCTGAGCGGGTCGGGCAAGAGTTCGCTCGCCTTCGACACCATCTATGCCGAGGGGCAGCGACGCTACGTGGAGACGCTGTCGCCGTATGCGCGGCAGTTTCTGGATCAGATGGAGCGGCCCGAAGTCGATTCGATCGACGGACTGAGTCCGGCAATTTCGATTGAGCAGAAGACTACGACCCGGAGTCCGCGCTCGACGGTCGGAACCGTTACTGAGATTTACGATTATCTGCGGCTGCTGTACGCATCGGTTGGCGTGCCGCATTGCCCGGTGTGCGGTACCGAGATTGCGAAACAGTCGCCGAATCAGATTCTGGAGCAGGTGTTCGCGCTGCATCAGGGCGAGCGGATCATGATTCTGGCGCCCATCGCGCGCGGTCGTAAAGGCGAATACAAGAAAGAGCTGGAAGCGATCGCCAAAGGCGGGTTTCGCGCGCGTATCGACGGCGAACTGCGCACGCTCGATGAGATTCCGAAGCTGGACAAACGCAAGAATCACACGATTGAAGTCGTAATCGACCGACTGGTTGTGAAAGACGGCATTCAGGCGCGTCTGGAAAGCTCGATTCAGACAGCGCTCAAATGGGCGAGCGGGCTGGTGATTGTCGCGGTCGTGAATGGCGATGAGCGTCTGTATTCGGAGAAGCTGGCGTGTCCGAACGACGGCACGAGTATTCCACAGCTCGAGCCGCGCTCGTTTTCGTTCAACAGTCCGTATGGCGCATGCGAAACCTGTCGCGGAGTGGGGAGTACGTGGGCATTCGATCCGGTTAAGGTGATTTGCGATCCGTCGAAGCCGCTTCTCGAAGGCGGTCTCGGACCTGGCTCGAGCTCGTCCTATATGATCACCGCGCTGCAGGAAGTGGCGGAAGAGTGCAGGATCGACCTCAGCACGCCATTTGAGGAGTTGCCGAAAAAGACGCGGCATTTGTTGGTTTACGGCAACAGCACGTTCCCGGGCATCATGAAAACGCTCGACGAAAACTATGCGCGAGCGAGCGAGGGCTATCGCGAATGGCTGATGGAGTACATGTCGCCGACGGAATGCCCGGATTGCAAGGGGAAGCGATTGAAACCGGCAAGCCTAGCGGTGCAGGTCAAAGGGATTTCCATTGCAGATTTTACGGCTATGCCGATTGCGCGGGCGCTGCCGATGCTGCGCGGCTGGAAGTTCAGCGAGCGCGAGATGCAGATTGTCGGCCGCGTGCTCGATGAGATTGGCAACCGGCTCGAGTTTTTGTGCGCGGTGGGGCTGGATTATCTGAGCCTGGAGCGCTCGTCGGCTACGCTTTCGGGCGGAGAGGCGCAGCGCATTCGGCTGGCAACACAGATCGGTTCGAAGCTGCGCGGGGTTCTGTATGTGCTCGATGAACCTTCGATTGGTTTGCATCCACGCGATAACGGGCGACTGCTCGACACGCTGCATCACCTGCGCGATCTGGGCAACACCGTACTGGTCGTGGAGCATGATGCGGAAACGATCGAACGCGCGGATTATGTGATCGATCTCGGACCCCGTGCAGGGCGGCTGGGCGGCGATCTGATGGCGCAGGGCACTCCGGCGCAGATCATGCATGCTCCGAAATCGCTGACAGGCGCGTATCTCTCGGGCCAGATGGAAATTCCGGCTCCGCTCGTACGGCGGCCGGGTAACGGAAACGCGATTTCGGTGAGAGGCGCGCGCGAGCACAACCTGAAGAATGTCGATGTTGACTTTCCGCTGGGCACGCTGACGGTTGTGACTGGTGTTTCAGGCAGCGGGAAATCGACGCTGGTGCACGACATTCTTTATCGCGCGCTCGCTCGAGAAGTCTACGGCTCGACCCAGGCGCCCGGAGCGCATGATGCGGTGCTGGGGCTTGAGCATATCGATAAAGTGATCGCGATTGATCAATCCCCTATCGGGCGCACGCCGCGCTCCAATCCGGCGACGTACACCGGAGTGTTTGGGCCGATTCGTGAGATCTATGCCATGCTGCCCGAAGCGCGCGAACGCGGTTACAAGGCGGGGCGCTTCAGCTTCAACGTGAAGGGCGGCCGTTGCGAAGCGTGCCAGGGAGACGGGCTAAAGCGCATCGAAATGAATTTTCTGCCCGATGTGTATGTGACGTGTGACGTCTGCCGCGGGCGCCGCTATAACGTCGAAACGTTACAGGTGAAGTACCGCGGCAAGAGTATCGCCGATCTGCTGGAATCGAGCGTAGACGAAGCACTCGAGATTCTGCAGAACATTCCGCAGGTGCATGCGAAGCTCAAAACACTGACGGAGGTCGGTCTGGGCTACCTGCATCTCGGGCAGTCGTCAACAACGCTTTCGGGCGGCGAGGCGCAGCGCATCAAACTCGCGAAAGAACTGAGTAAACGGCAGACCGGGCGCACCTTCTATCTGCTCGATGAACCGACGACCGGATTGCATTTCGAAGATGTGCGCCATTTGCTGGATGTTTTGCAGCGGCTGGTCGATCTGGGCAATACGGTGGTGGTGATCGAGCACCAGCTGGATGTGATCAAGAGCGCGGATTATCTGATCGATCTGGGGCCGGAAGGCGGCGAAGGCGGTGGTCGGATCGTTGCAACGGGTACGCCGGAAGAGGTGATGCGAAACCGCCAGAGTCATACCGCAGCAGCTTTGCGAAAAGCGTTGAAGGCCGAGAATGCAGCCTGAAGAAGTGAACGGGCCTTTGGAATCGCAGACGGGCGAACCACCGATTGAACAGATCGGGCCGGCGGAGCAGCGCGAGCCATTCTGGAGTTATCTGGATCTTGCGCTGGTGGTCGGTTTGCTCGTGGCATCTGTGATTGTCATCGGAGTCGTTGCGGGCGCGATTATGTTTTACAATCCTAAGCTACGCGCCGATCCAACGCCGTTGATGATTCCGATGAATCTGGTTGTTTACGGCGCGCTCTATTTCTGTCTACGGGGGGCGCTGCAACTGCGCTATGGACGGCCAGTGTTTCGGTCCCTAGGCTGGCGCTGGACAGGCTCCAATCCGCTGCTGCTGATTCTGGGAGGAATCTTGCTGGCATTCTTGATATCGGTCGGCGCGGCCGCCCTGCATACGCCCAAGATTCCCACGCCCTTCGATCAGATGACCGAATCGCGGTTCAATTTCGCGCTGTTTGCGTTGACCGCGATTGTATTCGCGCCGATTTTTGAAGAGTTGTTTTTTCGAGGATTTATACAGCCGCTCCTTTCGCGCACGTTCGGTGTGATTGCCGGAGTGCTGATTACCGCGGTGATGTTCGGCTCACTGCATCTGATGGAGTACAAGTGGGCGTGGCAGTACGCGGTCTTCATCTCGCTTGCAGGTGCGATCTTTGGCTGGCTGCGCGCGCGCACGGGATCGATTATCCCGTCAACCGTGATGCACGGCGCTTTTAACGCCGTGTCGGTGGTGGCGCTGGCTTTCGGAAAGAATATCTAATGTCAGAAACGGCAGTGCTCGCGCAGAGCACGATAGAAACAATCGAATGGACGCCCGAGGGCGTCGTAATGATCGACCAGACTCGGCTACCGCGCGAAGTCGTTTTTGTGACTTGCCGCGATTACCGCGAAGTAGCCGAAGCGATCCGGAGTATGGTTATCCGCGGCGCTCCGGCAATCGGAGTCGCGGCGGCGATGGGTGTGGCGCTGGGCGTTTTGCAATCGGACGACCCGGCGCGGGAAATGCCGGTGATCTGCGAAACACTGTCCAAGACGCGTCCGACTGCTGTGAATCTGTTCTGGGCCATCGACCGTATGAAGCGCGTCTTTGCCGAAGTTCAGGGAGCGCCGCTTGCGCGGATTCGCGAACGTCTGGTCGAAGAAGCGCAAGCGATTCGCAACGAAGATATCGCGATTAACGAAGCCATCGGGCGGAACGGCGCGCCGCTGGTGCCGGATGGAAAGACAGTGCTCACGCATTGTAATGCGGGCGCGCTGGCAACAGCCGGGTTCGGTACGGCGCTCGGTGTGATTCGCGCCGCGGTGCAGGCGGGAAAGAAAGTTGACGTATTCGCGGATGAGACGCGGCCGTTTTTGCAGGGTGCGCGGCTGACTGCCTGGGAACTCCAGCGCGACGGCATCGAAACAACGCTGATCACCGACAACATGGCCGGTCATTTTCTGAAAAGCGGGCGTATCGGGTGTGTTGTGGTGGGAGCGGACCGGATTGCGGCGAATGGCGATGTCGCGAATAAGGTCGGCACGTACGGCGTGGCTGTGCTCGCGAAAGAGAATAACGTCCCGTTCTACGTGGCGGCGCCGATTTCGACGCTCGATCTGACGCTTGTATCCGGCGATCAGATCCCGATCGAGGAGCGCGCGGCCAGGGAAGTGATCGAAGTGCAGGGTGTGGCGATAGCGCCCGAGGGCATCAAGGTGGCTAACCCCGCCTTTGATGTCACCCCGAACCGGTACGTGAGTGCGATTATCACGGAGCGCGGCGTGGCGCGTGCGCCGTACGAGCAGAGCCTGCGTGAACTGGTGGCACTCAAAAAGTAGCCTGATATTTCGGCAATTCTTCAACCGCAATGGAAAGACCGGGCCGCCAAAGAGAATTCGGCGGCCCGGTACTGGTTATGGCTACTACGGTTTGGGCGAGGCGGGATTGAAGTAATCCGCGAACGCCTGGCCATTGGGCGTGCCAAGACCGGTTACGTTGTCCCAGCCATTGGTTGTCTTGAGGCCCGTATCGGTGCCGAAGGTGACCACAAGGGTTTCACCCGAGTATTGCGGTGTCCAGAGAGCACTATAGAACTGCGTCGTGTTCCCCAGCGGTGCGGCCAACTGAGCTGCGGTGTAGTTGGTCGTTGTGCCGGATGTAATGTTAAGGATCGAACCCGTTACGTTCGTTGTCGAGGTGACCGGACGAACATCCGTGATGCTTCCGTAGGGCATAGAGTAGAGATACTTCGCGGCCTGGCCGAGCGGCGCACCGGCTTCCTGATTGGCGATGGCCCAGAGTGCGGAGAACATCGGACAGGCCAGGCTCGTGCCGCCGTACACTTGCCAGGTCGGAGCTGGATAGGTGCCGGGAACGGTTATGGCGATCACGCCGCCCGTAAACGGATCGGCAAGCCACGAGATATCGGGCAACTGGCGGGCGGTACCCGGCAGATGCGCCTGAAACGCCGGCTTGCTGAAGACCGCGCTCGGGCCGCCCCCGGAACCGAAGAAGAAGCCGGTGTTCACAGGAGGATTAAAGATGGTCCCCTGAATATCAAGGTAGGTTTCGTTGGTGCCCCAACCGGTCTGCCAGGCAATCGAACCATTGCTTTTCAGGGCGAGACTAACCCCGCCGACCGCGGTGGCATGAGGACTGTCGGCCGGAGCTGAAACGGACGCTGTGATGCCGTTCAGATCATAGGTGAAGTCGCCACTGTCGCCGGTGGAGAAATTCGCCGAGATACCCAGCACCGCGGCGATTTCGTTGAGCAGATCCTCATTCAAGAGGATGCTTCTCGGCACGAAAGCTTCTTCGGCGCCGTAGCTGCCCGAGATGACGTTGCCGAGGCCGTAGTTCTCTGCGTAGTACTGTGCCTGATTGACGTCCTGGAAGCTGGCAGACGGCGGCACGACCAAAGCGATGTTCGCGCCGGGTGCGATGGCATGTGCCCATTCGACATCAATGTTGATCTCGGGATCTTCTCCCGCGCAGCCGGACGCAACGGGATAGTTAATGATGCTGAAATTCGACGGGGTCAGCGGCGGAAGGCCATAGCGGGCAGAGAAGGCGTTGGCGTCCTGCGTAATGGTCGGCGAGCCGCACCAATCGATGATGACGATCGTCTGTCCGGTGCCGTCGTGACCGGCTTTATAAAGACCGCTCAGATTGTAGGCGCCCCAGACATCCTGGGGCGCGTATCCGCAGCCCGGAATGGTGGGATCGAGCACGTAGCTGTTGCCCTTATAGGTGGCGACAGTGGTGCTGTTGGCGAACGTTTGAGTGGTGGTTCCGTTGAAGCAGGCATTGGTGAAGAAGTTGCCGCTGGTATCGTCGGCTGTTACAGCGGGCTTCGGACCGATGCCGTTTCGCACGGGCTTGAGAGCGCGCTGCACGTACGGATGCTGGTATTCGAGATTATCGAGACCGGCTACGGATTGGACCAGCGCGGCTGCTGGACCCTCGACGAAGGGTTCAGTGGCGTTGGCGCGGAACGTCTTACCCGACACCTGGTAGTTATTGAGCGTCGTATGGAAAGCACGCTGCACGTTGGCGACTGTGCCGCGGGCGCGCACGAACATGTTGTCGGGGCCGGTGCTGACGACCTGCAAACCGTGGGAGACAAAGAAGGTTTTCACGGTTTCGGCTTCGTCTTTCGTGGGTGCGAAGCGGGCGGAGAACTCGGCTTTGGTGAGCCAGCGATGATAATTCGGAGAATTGGGGTTGTATAAGTCCTGCGCCAGCTGATCGAGCTCACCCCGATTGTGCGGATTGAGCCAGATACTGACATCGATCGTCTGGGCCGGATCGACGGGGCCGGCGAGTTTGGACTCGGCCACGAACGACGGCGTGTTGCCGGCGATCAATTGACCGGGGACTGAGGCGGGCGGAGCGGCAACCAGCGGCACGGCAAGCAGCAGGGCCACTCCGAATCGGGGTACGATGCCAGGGGTTTCCTTAGCGGTAATAGGCATGTGATCTCCTGATGGATTTTCAAGGGTCGGAATAAGGGCACCCAGTAACGGGCGTACTAGAACTCCCCTGAGGAGATCAGAATACACGGAGTTAAAGGTACTTACTAGTATTCTTTTGTACTACATACAGCTGCACACAACGGCCTAGTGGGTAACAGTTAGAACCCATCAATGCGCGTCGGTCCCACGACTCGCTTGGGTGTGCATCAACTGAATGGCTCGGGCGGAAAGACGAAGTTGGTCGGTGTTGGAAAAGTCAAGATCGCTGGTGGTCCAGCGGGCACGCATCAGGCCCTGCGACCTATGGCCTTCTTGCGGAAGCAGGAGATGCGTGATCTCATGCGCCAGGATACGGCCCAGAATGATGAATAAGAACCGGTTGGCCCCTTGGAGGCTTAGTGCGCGATCGTAAAAAACAAAGGCCGCTGGCCGGCCGGAGGAGCTGTCGGCGAATCCGAATACGTTCGGCTTCACCTCCGGCCAGGCTTTCGGAACCAGGCGTAAGATCATCTCGCCGGGAAAGTGCGGTGAAAGGCACGGCTGAACGCTTGCCTCCGGGAGGCAGTTGATCCACTCCAGGCGAAGCTGTGCGGGACGGAGGATCCGCGCAGCTTCGCTCTCGGAGTATTCGAGCAGGGAAGCCCGAACGTCGGACGAGCTGTAGACGTAGATTCGAATCGCGGGCGCCGGAGGGCCAGCGACCCCGGCTGCGCGAGCCCCAGACACGAAAAAGAAAGCGGTGAGCAAAACGGTTTGGCTGCGAGTCATGGCGAGTGGCCTCAAGGTAATGCGAAGGTGAGCGCAAGTCGATGCAAGCGCAATGAAACGCGAGCTACCCGTAGGTCACGAGCTATGTAGTTGTTAAGACAGGGCTTGTACGATCCGCTATGGGGCGAACCGGGAACGTGATACACTCGCCTGCTAAGCGGAGAGCGGCCTGGGGGAGCAGGTGGAGCAGGAATTACATTCGGGCCGGGAGGGTTCTGGGCCCGCCACCATCGTTTTCGGTCCATTCGAGCTGGATCTGCGCGCGGCGGAGCTTCGCAAGAACGGGCACCGGATCCGGTTACAGGAGCAGCCGTTTCAGATCCTGACCGAATTGCTCGCGCGCCCGGGAGAGGTGGTAACGCGCGAAGAACTTCGCCGGAAACTCTGGCCGGATAATATCGCCGTCGAGTTCGATCACAGTATCAATGCCGCCGTGAAGCGGCTGCGCGACACGCTGCGCGATTCAGCGGAAAATCCGCGCTACATTGAGACCGTCGCGCGCCGAGGGTATCGGTTTATCGGGCAGATTCAGGCACCTTCTCCGCCGGGATTCTTGAAAGATAGCGGTGAGGCCGTGGAGCGCATTGTTCCATCGACCCTTCAGCCGAGCCGGCAAGCGCCAGGCTGGCTCTGGATCCCGCTAGCGGCCGGCCTGGCATTGCTGCTGGCGGTATTCGCCCTCTGGTACCGGCGCACCGCTCCGGCGCGCTGGGTCCGAAACGAGGCGCTTCCCGAGATTCAACGCCTGGTCGACAAGGGTGAGTATGCGCGCGGGTTTCCCTTGCTGTATCGCAGCCAGCAGATTCTGCCGCACGATGCGCGGTTAAACAAGATTCGCCGCGAGATCTCGTATCTCGTTCCAATTCGCGTAACACCGGACGGTGCGAGCATTTATCTCAAGCCATATGCCCAGCCCGATGCGGAGTGGCTGCATGTCGGGCAGTCGCCGCTCGGAAATTTTCTGCTGCCAGTCGGGTATTTCCGCTGGAAAGTGACCAAGCCGGGTTACGAGACGCTCGAGGTGGCGGCCGGCCTGCAGGGTCCGATCGAGTTTGCGCTTCACCGGCAGGGAAGCGGTCCGGGCGGCATGGTGCACGTGCCCTCCGGCAATGTCGAGATGTTCGGGCACGCCCCGGTCTGGCTGCCGGATTTCTGGGTGGATAAATACGAAGTAACGAACCGGGAGTTTCAGGAATTCGTCGATGCGGGCGGCTATCGGGACCGCCGATTCTGGCGTGAGCCGTTCCTGGAGGATGGGCGAGAGCTCTCGTGGGAAGAAGCGATGCAGATATTTCGCGATGCAACGGGTCGCCCTGGCCCGGCAGGCTGGGAAGTGAGCCATTACGCGGGCGGCCGCGAGGATTTTCCTGTGACCGGCGTGAGCTGGTTTGAAGCGATGGCCTACGCGGCGTTTGCCAACAAGCAGCTGCCGACGGTGTATCAGTGGCAGCGCACCGCGAGCCCGGGAATTTACTCCGATTTCCTGCTCTTCAGCAACTTCAATGGTCAAGGACCGGTGCCGGCCGGAAGCATGCGCGGGCTGGGCGCGTTTGGGACTTACGATCTGGCGGGAAATGCGAAGGAGTGGTGCTGGAATGCGACCGGTAGCCGTCGCTATATTCTGGGCGGTGGCTGGAATGAGGGCCGCTCGTACTATCTGACGCCGGATGCGGTAACGCCTTTCGACCGCTCTCCGCTGAACGGTTTCCGCTGCGTGCGGAATCCGGCCGGTCCACCGCCTGCTGCTCTCGCCGGACCAGTGGAAAACAACTCGCGCGACCATCGCCGCGAGAAGCCCGTATCCGATTCCGTGTTTCGGGTGCTGCAGGGTTTCTACACCTACGATCGAACGGCGCTCGATCCGGTTCGGGAAGCGCTCGATGAGAGCGCGCCGGGCTGGCGAGCGGAGAAGATTGGGCTGAACGCCGCCTACGCTCACGAACGATTCGCCGCGTGGCTATACCTGCCGAAGAATTCGAAGCCGCCGTATCAGACGGTGGTGTACTTCCCGGCGGGCGCGGCGTACCTGATGCCGGCCATTGACGAGGCGGAGATTCACCGCTTCGATTTCCTGATGAAGAGCGGGCGGGCCGTGCTGTTCCCGATTTATCACGGGACTTATGAGCGCCGCACCGCCAGCCGCGAACCGATGCCCGGCGTGCCGGTCTCCTTTCCGATCTTCTTGCGAACGTATCAGCGCGAACCTGCGAAGCCCTTAGGACCAAGCGCCGAGCGAGACAGCATCATTCAGCAGTTCAAGGATTTTGCGCGCGCTCTCGATTACCTGGAGACGCGTAAGGATATCGCGCTGGACCGGCTTGGTTATTTCGGTATCAGCGGCGGCGCGCGGCTGGCGCTGATTTTCCTGGCGCAGGATTCGCGGATCAGAGCGGCGAGTCTAGCCGAAGGCGGGCTCTCGTCGGAGAGTAAACCGCCGGAGATTGACGAGATCAACTTTGCGCCGCGCGTGAGGACGCCGGTGCTCATGCTGAACGGCCGTTACGACTTTCCGCATCCGGTGGAAACGGACCAGATTCCCACGTTTCGGCTGCTGGGCACGGCGGAGAAAGACAAGCGGTACGTGCTGTTTGATGGCGGGCACGCCGGTCCGGTGCAGCAGTACATCAGGGACACACTCGACTGGTTCGACCGGTATCTTGGCCCGGTGAACGGCCCTGTTGACGAGTAAAGCTCAGGCGAGCATGTCGCGGTTCACGTTGCCCGCGACATCGGTTAGCCGGAAGTGACGGCCCTGGAATTTGTAGGTGAGCCGGGTGTGGTCAATACCCAGGCAGTTCAGCACGGTCGCCTGGACATCATGGATCGGCACGGGATCCTTGACAACGTTATAGGAGAAATCGTCGGTCTCGCCGATGACGGCGCCGCGCTTGATGCCGCCGCCGGCAAACCACATGGTGAAGCAGCGGGGATGGTGGTCGCGGCCGTAATTGTCCTTCGTGAGATGGCCCTGGCAGTACACGGTTCGGCCGAATTCCCCGCCCCAGATGACGAGCGTGTCGTCGAGAAGCCCGCGCTGTTTGAGATCGGTGACGAGAGCAGCCGAGGCCTGGTCGGTGCCGCCGCATTGCAGTGCGAGGTCGCGGGGCAGGTCGTTGTGTTGATCCCAGCCGCGGTGGTAAAGCTGGATAAAACGCACGCCACGTTCCGCCAGCCGCCGCGCCATGAGGCAGTTCGCGGCATACGTGCCGGGCTTACGGGAATCGGGGCCGTAGAGCTCGAACGTGCTGGCGGGCTCCTTGGAGAGATCGGTCAGCTCCGGGATGGAGGATTGCATCCGATACGCCATCTCGTACTGCGAGATGCGGGTGGTGATTTCGGGATCCCCGTATTTCTGTTCGGTGATGTGGTTGAGTTCGGAGAGAGTATCGAGCATGGCGCGGCGCGTTTCGGCATCGACGCCTTCCGGATTCGCGAGGAAGAGCACGGGGTCGCCCGAGGCGCGGAAGCGCACGCCCTGATACTTCGAGGGCAGAAAGCCGCTGGACCAGAGGCGGGTAAATAGAGGCTGATCGCGGTTGAGCGCCTGCGCCTGTGAGATGAGCACGACGAAGGCGGGCATGTTCTGGTTCTCGCTGCCGAGCCCGTACGTTACCCACGAACCCATGCTGGGGCGGCCGGGCTGCATGAAGCCGGTCTGGATGAAGGTGATGGCGGGATCGTGGTTGATGGCGTCGGTGTTGACGGTCTTGACGACGGTGAGTTCGTCCACGATTTTCGCCGTGTGGGGCAGCAGCTCGCTGACCCAGAGGCCATTTTGCCCGGCCTGATGGAATTTGAAGATCGAGGGCGCCACCGGCAGCGAGTTTTGGCCCGAGGTCATGCCGGTGATGCGCTGACCTTGACGGACGGAGTCGGGCAGTTCGGTGCCGGAAAGCGCGGCGAGTTTCGGCTTGTAGTCGAAAAGGTCGATCTGCGAAGGCGCACCGGATTGGTGGAGATAGATGACGCGCTTGGCTTTGGGAGCAAAGTGTGGCAGATCGGGCAGACCGCCAAATTTCGCGGCGCTTTCGAGCTTGGGTGCGGCTTCATCGGCGAAGATTTCAGGATTCAACAGCGAGGCGAGAGCCATCACCCCGATGCCCTTGCTGGCGCGGCCGAACAGCTGACGGCGGGTGAGTTGGATTTGTTCTTCGAGGGCGGGATTCATGATTCTGGGCTCTAGTTCTTGGTAATGGTTTCATCCATGTTCAGGATGGTGCTCGACACCATGGTCCAGGCGGCGAGCTCACTCGGATTGCGTTTCGGGTCCCGCTTCGATTCGCCCACTGCCAGCAGTTTTTCGGCGGCTTTGGGGTTGGAATCGTAGTGCGCCATTTCTTTCTTGTACAGACCATCCAGGATTTCGATTTCCTGGGCGGTTGGCTCGCGATCGGTCGCCAGCCGGAAGGCGTGCCGGATACGTGCTTCGGGAGTCGGCCCGGCTTCGCGGAGGTCGCGCTCGGCCAATGCACGAGCGGCTTCGACATAGGTGGGATCGTTCATCAGCACGAGCGCCTGTAGCGGCGTGTTAGTGACGCCGCGGCGGGCGGTGCACTTTTCGCGCGATGGTGCATCGAAGATATTCAGCGTGGGATACGGCACAGTGCGTTTCCAGAAGGTGTACAGGCTGCGGCGGTAGAGATCGGCGCCGTGGCTCTGGTCATACGTCTGAGCAGAAAAGCCGCCGCCGAAGGCCATCTCTTCCCAGAGGCCTTTCGGCTGATACGGCGAGACGCTCGGGCCGCCGATTTTTTCGTTGATGAGACCGCTGACGGCGAGCGCATTGTCGCGGACCATTTCAGCATCCAGACGGAAACGAGGACCATGAGCGAGAAGCCGGTTCTCCGGATCCTTTTCGAGCAGCTCGGGCGTGACTTCCGAGCCCTGGCGATACGTGGCGGATGTAACGATCAGCCGCTGCATGGCTTTCACGTTCCAATGCTGGGCGACGAACTCAGTGGCGAGCCAGTCGAGTAGTTCCTGGTTGCTCGGCGGATCGCCCTGGGAGCCGAAATCTTCGCTGGTTTTGACGATCCCGAGGCCGAAATAGATCTGCCAGAAATGATTCACGGCTACGCGCGCGGTTAAGGGATTCGCCGGATCGACCAGCCATTTCGCGAGCGTCAGGCGATTGCGCGGCGCATCCTTGGGAAGCGGCGGCAGGATGGCGGGCGTATTTGGTTCGACCTTTTCGCCCTTGTTGCGATAATCGCCGCGAGCGAGGACGTAAGTTTCGCGCGGCTTCTCCATTTCGCGCATCACCATGGTCGACGGGATTTCCTGATTGATCTCGTCGAGACCGCGCTCGAACTCCCGGTAATCGACACTCAGCTGCTGCTCGGCGGGATTGCCGCCTTCCTTGAGAAAATAAGCGCGGAGCCATCGCTTCTGCTCGGCGGTGCGCTTCTCTTCCGGAATGGCAAGGATATTCGAGAGCGGATGCAGCAGACCGAGCTGGTAGGCTTCGGTCGCGTACAGACGGCGATTGTAGAAACGCAGGTCGCCGAGAGAACCTTTGAACGGCGTACCCCAGTCTTTATTGCCGATCTGCAGATCGCCTTTGGCAAACGAGACAGCGCCGAGATGGTCCTCGCCGACGGTGGTCTTTACACTGCGGCCATCGATATAAATCTGTATTGCCTTGGCGCGGCCCGAGCCGTCATACGAGACAGCGACGTGGTTCCAGTGCTCGACCGGTTCGCCGTTATCATCTTCTTCAAAGCGAACGCCATCTTTGGATCTGACTTCGAGCAAGGAATGGGAATCCGCACCGCGCATGCGTACGATGACGCTGCAACTGCCCCGCGAGCAGTAATCGAGGGCGATTTCGTAACCAGCGCTGTCTTTGGGCGACTTTTCGTAATGCTGGAGAATCGCCATGCCCGAAGGGCCGCCCGCACGCACCCAGAATGCGATGGTAAAGGGCCGGGCGGAGTCGAGCGCGCCGGTTTCGCCGAAGCTGATCTGCGCCTCCTGCATCAAGTCGATCGCTCGACCGTAACGGCCATCCACAAAAGCAGGCTTGCCGCTGAGGACTTTGCCGCTCTTTGCGGGATCGTCGAACTGGAACTCCGAGACGAGGCCGTCGGTGACATCCGGTGCTGCGAGTTGCCGCTGATGCTGTTCCCAATCCGTCTGCGCTGCGCGGATTTCAGCATCCTTCTTGTCAATCGCATCGATCAGGCGCGCTTTCATCTCGGCCTGCTCTTTGCTTGGCAATTGCAGGAAGGGAACGGCGTTGCCTTTCTTGCCGTCGAGGCCCTTTTCGGCAACGCTGTTAAAGAATGCGCCGAAGCTGTAGAAGTCTTTCTGCCGGAGCGGGTCGTATTTGTGATCGTGGCAACGCGCGCAGCCGAGGGTGATACCAAGCCAGGTGGTAGCGGTGGCTTCAATGCGGTCGACGATGTACTCGTTCTGGTATTCCTCGGGAATCGCGCCGCCCTCGAAATTGATCATGTGATTGCGGTTGAAACCGGTGGCAATGATCTGCGATTCGGTGGGGTGCGGAAGAAGGTCGCCGGCCAATTGCTCGATGGTGAATTCATCGTACGGCAGGTTGGCGTTGAAGGCCCGGATCACCCAATCCCGCCACGGCCACATCTCGCGGGCGCTATCGATGTGATAGCCGTGGGTATCGGCATAGCGCGCGAAATCGAGCCACTGCATCGCCATGCGTTCGCCATAGTGCGGCGAGGCGAGCAGGCGGTCGACAACTTTTTCGTAGGCGTTGAGCGATTTGTCTTTAAGGAAGGCGTCCAGTTCGGCGGGTGTGGGCGGAAGCCCCGTGAGATCAAAGGTCACCCGGCGCAGCAGTGTGACCTTGTCAGCCTCCGGTGTGGGTTTGAGACCTTCCTTCTGGAGCTTAGCCAGCACGAAGCGGTCGATCGGATTGCGCACCCACTTTTCATCTGCGACGGGCGGGAGTTCGGGGCGTTTGGGCGGAGTAAAGGACCAGTGTGTCTCCCATGTGGCGCCGCTATCGATCCAGTTCCTGATGGTTTCGATCTGAGCAGCGGTCAGTTTCCGGTTTGCATACGGCGGGGGCATGCGCAGCGCCGGATTCGGATTGCTGATTTTCTGATACATCTTGCTCGCAGCCGAATTGCCGGGCACGATCACGCCGGGCTTGCCGAAGGCTCCATCCTTGGTGTCGAAATGCAGACCGGCCATGCGGTGTTTCTCATCGGGACCATGGCAGGTGAAGCAGTTATCGGAGAGTATGGGACGAATCTGGCGATCAAAATCGACTGTGGGCGCGGTCGCAGCTAACAGCGTAGAAACAGCGAACGGTAAACAAAGGAGGGCCGACAGGGCACGCATTGGGGGGCTAGCAGTTTATTTCATCATGTTTGAATCGCCGGTTTCAAGTCATCCAACCCGCGCGGTCTGAAAAGCCGAAAGGCGGGAGCCGAAACTCCCGCCGTCTGCAAGGTGGATTCCAGGTTAGTTCGCGGGCATCGCCATGGGTGTATCACCCGAGAGACCCCATTGATGGATGTAAGCGAAACCGGTGCTGGACGGGATGATGAACCAGTTGCCCCCGTTCGGACGCCAGACGGCGAAATCGGTCTTGCCGTCGCCGTCGTAGTCGCCCGGCACCGGAATATCGCCTTGCGCACCCCACTGGTGGATGTAAGCGAGACCCGTGCTGGAGGGGATGATGAACCAGTTGCCGCCGTTTGGACGCCACACTGCGAAATCTGTCTTGCCGTCGCCATCGTAATCGCCCGCCACCGGAATATCGCCCTGCGCGCCCCACTGATGAACGTAGGCGGCGCCGGTGCTGGACGGAATCACAAACCAAAGCCCTCCGTTCGGCTGCCAGACGGCGAAATCAGTCTTGCCGTCGCCATCGTAATCGCCGGGTACCGGGATGTGGCCCGGAGCACCCCATTGATGCGCATAGGCGTAACCCGTGCTGCTGGGAATGACCCACCACGTACCGGTGGAGGGCCGCCAGACGGCGAAATCGGTTTTGCCGTCGCCATCGTAGTCGCCGGGCACCGGAATGTCTCCTGGAGCGCCCCACTGATGCACGTAGGGCTGACCGGTGCTGCTAGGAATCACATACCAATTGCCGTTTGAGGGACGCCAGACAGCGTAATCAGGTTTGCCGTCGCCGTCGAAATCGCCAACCACCGGTACGTCGCTGGATTGGCCCTGCTGGATGATGGATACGTTGCTCGGAGGAGGAAGCGCATACCAGGTTGCACTGGAAGAGCGCCACAGCAGCGGGAAGCTGAGCGCGGTGCCTTTGCCGGCGATATTAAGCGATTGTGTGCCAGCCGCATTGCTGGAGAGCGTAAGAGAGGCTGTTCTCAAACCGAAAGCTTTAGGCGCGAAGGTAAGTTTGATCGAGCAACTGGCGCCAGCCGCAACCGAGGCTCCGCAGCCGTTCGAGGCGACGTTGTAATCGCCGGCATTTGCACCCGCCACGGCCATACTGGCGATATTGAGAGGCGCCGAGCCGGTATTGGAAATCGTAATAGCGGCTCCGTTGCTGGCGCTGCCGACGGTTTGATTGGCAAACGTCAGTGCCGTGGTGCTTATGGAAATCTGGGGTGCTCCGCCGGTCCCGCTGAGCGATACCTGCGGCGAACTGGCCAGATTGTCTACCAGCGCGAGCGCAGCTGAACGCGAGCCGCTGCCCGACGGAGAAAATGCAATTGAAATCGTGCAGCTCGTGCCGGCTGACAGGGTAATACCGCAAGTAGTACCCGAGACTCGGAAGTCAGACGCATTCACGCCCTCCAGGCGGATGCTGGAGATGAGCAGCGCGGCGGTTCCGGTGTTGCCGAGCGTGAGAGTCTGAGGTGTGCTCGCGCCGTTCAGTGTCTGCGGACCAAATGTCAGGCTCGCTGGGCTGATGGACAGCTGTGGCGCTGCGCCGCTTACGCCCGTTCCGGTTAGACCAATGGATTGTGTAGAGCCGGTCCGGTTGAGGTTGTTGTTGGTGAAGACGGCGGTCCCGTTGATAACTCCGGCTGTCGAGGGTGCAAAGGCGAGCGTGAGGGCACAGCTTGTCCCGGCCTGGAGGACGGTTGATCCGGTGCAGCTTGCGCCCGCAATGCTCTGCTGCTGAAAATTGGCATTCACGTTCAGGCTGCTGAACGTTAGCGGCTGATTTCCAATATTCGCCAGGGTCACGGTCTGGCTCTGGCTGATTTCCTGAACGAGCGTGTTGGGGAAGCTGAGGGAGCCGAGGGCGACGATTCTGCGGACGATGCTATTGACCGAATCGGCTACGTACAGATTACCGGCGGTGTCGAGGACCAGTCCCTGCGGGCCATTCAGAGTGGTGCTGGTGGCCAGCATGTTATCGCCGATGTAGCCCGATGCGCCGTTTCCGGCAAGGACGGTGATGGCCTGCGTCTGCGCGTTCACCTGCCAAATCTGATTCTTGGCCTGGTCGGCGATATACACGTTCCCGGCGCTATCGACGCGAACGCCCATGGGATTGCCAGGCTGCGCGAGCAGGGTGACTTTCCCGGTACTGTCGATCTTTTCGACCGCGCCAGCAACTGAAAGATAGAGATTCCCGGCGGCATCGATGTCCAGGTTACGCGGATTGCTCAAACCTGCAACGACGGTCGTGATGATACCGGTCGTGGCGCTCACTTTGCGGATCAGGCCGTTATAGGAATCGACGATATAGAGGTTGCCCGCTCCGTCAAGGGCGACATCGGTCGGACCATTCAGGAGAGCATTAGTGGCGAGACCACCGTCGCCGATCCCGTTTGAACTGCTGCCGGGAGTGGAAGTGCCCGCCACGGTGGAGATAAGCCCGGAAGCAGCGGTTACTTTGCGGATACGATTGTTGCCTTGATCGGCGATAAAGAGATTACCGGCACCATCCACGCTGACTGCGACCGGATTGTTGAGGGTCGCGCTGGTGGCCAGGCCGCCATCGCCCGTTGCTCCGGGAACAGCCATGCGACCCGCCACGGTCGTGATGGTGCCGTTCGTGGCATTCACTTTTCGAATCACCTGATCCATAGAGTCAGCGATGTAGAGATTGCCGGCATTGTCGATCGCGAGTCCCTGCGGGTTGAAGAGCTGTCCCTGGGTCGCGAGGCCGCCATCGCCGTTCACATAGCTGCCGATTCCCATCACGCCCGGCTTGCCTGCGACCGTTGAGATCACGCCGGGGTACAGGACTGCCTGCGGGGCGAGCCCGGTCCCATAGAGTAGCGTCGTGGCAATCAGTTTTTGATTGACATCCTTCACCAGCAGGGCATTGCGGCGCAGGCCGGGCAAAGCGGGCAGAAAAGAAACTGTTGCCGAACAGGTCACCGTTCCGGAGCCACTGCACGAAACCGACTGCAGAGTGTAGTCGGTGCTGTATGCCAGGCTAAATCCCGGGGTAGCATAACCCGAGAAGCTGAAATTCATAACACTGGTTGCCGGATTGGATCCCAGCGCGACCTGGCCAAAACCCTGGCTGGTCGGAACCTGTACAGGCGTCTGGGCTTGTGCGCCTGCGATGCAGAGGAAAATTCCGGAGAAGACCGAAAAGACGACGGAAGCTGAAGATTTTGTGAAGGATTGCCGCATAAATTCTATCGATATCTGCGCGCCGCACCCGCCGAGCAGGCAGCGGCTACGAAGAGATCATCGGCATGTCAGGATTTTGACTTTATAGGCAGACGGCATGATCCAGCACTTTTTTTGAGGCGGCTTGGTAAATGTGAATGGTGGCCGCGCCTGCAAAGCCCGTTCCTCGCGATCTGCTGTTTGCACTGGACACACCAGTCGCTGTACCCATTAGCCCCGATGAGGCGTATATCCGCGGCTGGTTTATCCCTCCCGCTGGAATGGGTTGCGAGCTGGAGGTGCAGCTCGAGAACGAACGCATTCCGGTATTTACCGGCCTTCGGCGCCAGGACGTGGCCCGCCACTACGCAAACAATCCGGTTTTCAAATACTCCGGATTTGTAGCGCATCTGGCACGCCGCTCAAATCCAGTAACAGCGAGACTCTTCGCGCGCGGCGAGCAATTTGAATTTGTGCTAGCCGAAGACATTGCGGTTCCCCCGGCAGCAGCGGAACCTGCTTCGGAGAATCCTCTAACTCTGCCTGATGATTCGCTTATTACCCTCCTTATTCCCATGCGCGGCGGGAGTATCTACCCGGTAACGCGCAGTGTCGAGTCGGTCCGGCGCCAATCCTATTCCCGCTGGCAAATTTGTCTCATCGGCCAAACACCCGATTCCTTTAAGGAGATACCGGAAATTTTTCGCTCCGAACCGCGAATCGCTTTCGGCGAAGAGGCTGCTCAGGCGAACGGGAAATTCATCTTATATATGGACGCGGGCGACGAGCTGGGACCGGGTGCTCTGGCTCAATACGTTTCCGCGCTCGAAGGTGGAGCGGACATCGTCTATTCCGACGAGTGTCAAATCGATGTGTATGGAGAGCGCGGGAGAATCTGGGCAAAGCCTGATTTTGATGCAGAAGCATACAGGAGCTGGAACTTCATTGGCCGGGGAGTTGTATTGCGGCGCAGTCTGTTGGAGGGGCGGGCGCCCGGGCCGCTGCAAGCCACGCGGGAATTGCTCGGCTCCATAGATCCGAAGCACATTCGGCACATCGCGCGCGTACTCTACTACTCGCGGTCCGGAGACAACGCAGCATGGGTGCGCGAATCCACGGACGAGAGCGTCGAAGGGGGTCTGTTTCCGGGCTCGGTGAGGATTCGCCACGCCCTGCCGCCGGGTTGTACCATTGCACTGATCCTGCGGCCGCAAGATGGCCTTTTTCAAGAAGCGGTACTGGCTCCTGTCCTGGACCGAGGGATGAGCCGCGTGTACCGGGAGCGCACGGCTGCGATCCGCGAGAACGTGGTCATCTTTATTAATGGCCCGCTCGAAAGCGTGAACCATAGCTTCCTCGAGGAACTCGCCGGGCAGGCGCTGCGTCCTGATGTTGGTCTGGTCACGGGGATCGCCCTCGACCGGCAAGGGCGGATTCTGAGCTCTGGCCTGCGGCGAAATGCGAAGGGCGAGCTACAGGATGCGTTTGTAGGCTTGCGGTTTGCCGATCCGGATCTTCCGCGCGAGTCGAGCGTCGTGCGCTCGGCGGATGCTATCGTGCCGTACTTCTTCGCGGTGCGCCGCGATCAGCTTTCCGCATTGCAAAGCGGCACGACGATTGCCGCCGCGTCCGGACTGCGTACTCTGGTGACACCCTATGCGATTGCCACCTTTGACATGATGAGCGAGGAAGCGATGGCGGAAAACCAACCGGGGGGCGGCGAGACACTGGAGCAGATGGCGAGTGAACGCAACTATTTGCGGCGGGAACTTGCGAATACACGCGAGGAACTCCAGCGGCTGGAGAAGACGCGCTGCACCGATTGGAAAGCGCGCGTCGAAGATCTGGAAAGAGAGCTGAAAGAGCAGGAACGTTTGCAGACGGAACTGCTCAATTCACTATCGTGGAGATTGACTCGTCCGCTGCGAGCGTGCATGCGGCTGGTCCGCGGCAAATGAGTGCGTTGCCGCTACCGGGCATAACCAGAGTAAAGATCGCGGTGAACGCCGGCCCGGCATGGGATGAGCAGTGGCGTCCCGGTAGCGATCTACTGCTGGTGGCGGAAAACGCTGAGATTGCGCCGGAATCAATTGCCGAGATGCAGGATGTTCTTCACCTGCACGAACGGCATGGCGCCGTTTCGCCGCGCAGTTCCAGTTCAGGGCTGCTTTCGCTTCCTCCCGATAAATCGAATTTGAGCAAGGAGACTGCTTTCGAAATTTGGCAACGCGTGGGGGGTATGCTTGCGCGCTACCAGGTGGTTCCGTCGGTGGCTCCGGAATGCACACTGATCAAATCGCGGGCTCTCGAATGGATCGGCGGATTCGATCAGTCCTTTGATTCGTTTACGGGTGCGCTCGAGGATTTCGTGTGCCGCATGAACCGGCGCGGTTTCTCCGCTGTTGTGGCTAATCGCGCATTCGTTTCGAGTGGTGCTCGTCCGGGTTCGAGCGAGAGAGACGGGGATACGCTTCTTTACCGATATCCGGAGTATGAATACAAGTTTGCGCGGTTCGACGACTTCGAGCGCGATCCGCTCGAGCGATTTGCGGCATTGTATACGGCTCACCGGCCCCGAATCCTGTACGATCTTTTCCACTTGAGCGATAAGCACAGCGGCACCTCGGAATTCGGGCTCAGCCTGCTGGCCGCACTCGCGCATCAGCTCGAGAGCTTCGCGGATTTGGTTGTCGGCGCTCATCTTTCAAATCGTTTCTTCTTGCCGGAGCTGGCCGGCTACCGGATCTATGACGAGACAGGCGGACAGGCGGAAGTTTTCGATCTCGCGTTCAAGCCATGCCAGTTGCTTTCCTGGGCCGATTTCCGGCGGCTCGACAGCCTTGCGCCGCGCATGGCTTTCACCCTGCAGGACATCATTGGCATTCGCTGCGATTACCTGAATGCGCCGGAACGTCAATTCGTGGTCGAGCAGGCCGTCGAAATGGCTGACTGCGTTTTCAGTATCAGTAATTTCAGCAGCAGCGATTTCGCAGCGCGCTTCGGCCAACAACCTGCTTTCCGGACGATCTATCACGGCACGAACTATGGGTATCGGCAAGAGGAATCGCTGGCCGGTGAGCACGTGCTGGTGGTTGGGAACGAATTCGCGCACAAGGGGCTTGCCGATGTGCTGCGGTATGTGCCGGACGAACTGCCCCTCGTTGTCCTGGGCAGCGTAGTTGGTGACGTGCCAGTTTCGGTGCGATCGATCCCGAGCGGCAGCGCGAGCCGGCAGCATTTGCGCGATTTGTTCTCGCGCGCGAGCGTGGTGATTTATCCGAGTTACTACGAAGGCTTCGGATTGCCCGTAATCGATGCGCTGGCCCTCGGTAAACCAGTTGTGGTTCTGGATACGGAGATCAATCGTGAACTGCAGAATCTGCTGAGCGATCCGAACCTCCATCGTGTTGCGAACTTCGAAGAACTCCCGGTGCTGCTGAATCAGCTCATGAGCACGCCAGTCCGGCGCCCGATGCAGGTACGCCGCTGGTCCGATGCGGCCGCCGAATACGCAACCGTATTTCGCGAGTTGCTGGGGCGCAAAATTGATCCGGAAAAAGTTCGGAGTCGGCGTGCGCTGCTGCGCCTGATCGCTTCCGGCTCGTGAAGACCGCTAGGGCTGGATCACTTTTGCGATCCAACCCTGTATTTCTTCGAGAACGCTCGGATCGAAACTCTCGTGCAGGGCTTCGTACTCGTTCGGCATGCCCGTTTTGGCCTTTTGGAACAGATAGTTAAGGCCGGGCAGCAGCTTCACCTTTGCCTCATGATTGTGGCCCTTCGAGAAAGCGCGCTTCATCGCAGCAGCGTTCTGTTCGGGATCGATGGTCATGTCCTTTTCGCCGAAGAGGGCGAGTACAGGGCATTTCAGCTGCTCGAGTGCGACGCTCGGATCATAGCTCAGGAAGGATTTGAGCCAAGGCGATTGGAGGCGTGGAATCTGTTTGCGCCAGGCAACGGTAAAAGGCGCCCATTCCTCCGGCGCGCCTGCGAGTACGTGCTGCATTTCGGCGCCGGGGCGTCCAGCCATGGCCATTCGATACATCACGGTGCCGATGCGGAGATCCGCCTGTACCTGCTCGTCGGGCAATCCGGCCGCCATCTCGGCCCGAGCAGTCTGGCCGAGCAGTACCTTCTCACCCGTAACTGCAGTTCCGCTTAACAGAACCACGAAGGAGACCTGCTGAGGCATTTCCGCCGCGACAATCGCTGCAAGGATCGCGCCCTGCCCGTGCCCGATGATGCCGATGCGTCTGGGATCCACATCGCGGCGCTGGAGAAGGTAGGCAAGCCCAGCCTGCGCATCGGAAGCGAAATCCTGCAGGGTGGCGCTTTTGAAATCACCGGTCGAAGCGCCCACGCCGCGGTCGTCGGCGCGCAGTGTGGCGATATTGTGCGCGTTCAGGTAATCGGAAAGCGTCTTGAGCGGCTTGATGCCGGCAGTAGTTTCGTCGCGATCCTGCGGACCGGCACCGGGCAGTAAGAGCACGGCGGGAATGGGCGTCTCGCCCGGCGGACGAGAGAAAGTAGCCGCAAGCTCGACGCCGGACGCCTTCGGATTTTGGTAGGTAACGTCTTCAGCCCGCGCGGTGGGCACGAATGCGAACAGCAGAAGCGAAAAAGCGAGGCGGCGCATTTGTGCCCATGATACGTCTGCCATCGGGTTTCAGTACTTCAGAAGATAAATAAGATCATGATGTGACCAGAACCCAATCTCAATTCCGATGACAGCACAGGCGACGTATCGCGGAGCCTGATGGGAACGCACGCGCGCGAACGCAATCAGTGAAAGAACTACCGCCGCAATCGAAACGCTGACCTCGATCAGCTTTTTGTACTGCAATAACACGGCGGGTCCGCGCGAAGAACTAACCACCGCACCGTAAAAGATTGGTGTTGGGGAACTCCAATTCACCCAGATCGCGCCACCTACGGCGATGAGCGCGAGCGAAAGAAGAATAATCGATAAACGCATTCTCGATAAGCGTACATCTGAGCGCTTTGCAAGTTAGAGGAAGACAGCAGGCAAATCCCGATGCGAAACTAGAATTACACAATGACAGGCAACGCACTTCGCGCGAAGTTTCTGGAGTACTTCGCCGGACACGGTCATCGCGTGGTCCGCAGCTCGTCTCTGGTTCCCGCTGACGATCCTACGCTTCTGTTCGCAAACGCGGGAATGAATCAGTTCAAGGACGTTTTTCTCGGTCTCGAGAAGCGCGACTATACGCGTGCGGCCTCATTGCAGAAATGCGTACGCGCGGGCGGGAAACACAACGATCTCGAAAACGTCGGCTATACGCGCCGGCACCTGACCTTTTTTCAGATGCTGGGTAATTTCTCGTTCGGAGATTATTTCAAACGGGACGCGATCGCCTACGCCTGGGAGTTGGTCACCAGCCCAAACTGGCTGGCCATTCCAAAGGAGAAGCTTTACGTTACGGTGTTCCGCGAAGATGACCAGGCCGAAGATCTGTGGATCAAGGTCGCCGGCGTGCCACGCGAGCGGATTTTCCGGCTGGACGAAAAAGATAACTTCTGGCAAATGGGCGAAACCGGGCCGTGCGGACCATGCTCGGAGATTTTTTACGATATGGGACCCGAAGCGGCCGAAAAAGGGCGAGAGCACGAGCCATTTCCCTCGAGCAGCGGCGACCGGTTTGTCGAGATCTGGAATCTGGTCTTTATGCAATACGATCGCGACGCGGGCGGAAGGCTCACACCGCTGCCGCGCCCCTCGATCGATACAGGCATGGGACTGGAGCGTACGGCGGCGGTGCTGCAGGGCCGCTTATCGGTGTTTGAAACGGATTTACTCGCGCCTATCGTCGACAGAGCCGCAGACCTGCTTCATGTAAAGCCGGACGCCGGCGAGCGCGCGCGTACGGCCTTACGCATCAATGCGGATCATGCGCGTGCGACGGCGTTCCTCATTCACGACGGGGTTATGCCATCGAACGAAGGCCGCGGCTACGTGCTGCGCAAAATCATGCGGCGGGCGCTACGCAATGGACGTCTGGCAGGCGCTACCGGCGCCTACCTGCACGAACTCACCGGGTTTGTGGCGGACCTGATGCGCGAGGCGTATCCGGAACTGCAGGAGAGCAAAGATAGAGTGGCGCGCGTGGTGCGCGACGAGGAAAGCCGCTATTCGCAGACGTTCCAGATCGCCGAGCGGTTCTTTCAGGAGGAAGCGAAGTCGGCAAGAGACGGCGTGCTGCCCGGCGCGGCGGCTTTCAAGTTGTATGACACCTATGGGCTCGCGCTCGACGAACAGGAAGAGATGGCGCGCGAGTTCGGGCTGCGCATCGACCGCGAAAATTTTGCGGCCGAAATGGAAAAGCAGAGGAGCCGGGCGCGTGCCAGCTGGAAAGGCGCTGACCAGGCGCAGATTCCGGAAGTTTACAAAGCGCTTCCGGCCGTCGAGTTCATCGGGCGCGAAACGCTTGAAACGACGGTCGAGCTCGAGCAACTGATCGTGAACAAGAGCGCTGTGGAGCACGTGGAACACGGCAAGGCGGAAGTAGTTTTACTCAAAACGCCCTTCTATGCGGAATCGGGCGGGCAGGTGGGCGATACGGGGGCGCTGCTCGACCCCGAAACGCGCGAGCGCCTGGCGATCGTTCGAAATACATACAAAGCGACACCGACGCTCACGGTGCAGCAGATCGATGTACTCAAACCGATTCGCGCCGGAGATCGAGTCGTTGCCGTGGTAGACCGCGTCTTACGCAAAGCGACGATGCGCAATCATACCGCCACTCATCTGCTCCACGCCGCGCTGCGCCAGGTACTGGGGACACATGTGAAGCAGGCCGGCAGCGTGGTTGAGCCCGAGCGCCTGCGTTTCGATTTCAGCCACTACACCGGCCTTACCGACGATGAGAGGAACGAAGTAGAGCGGCTCGTGAATCAGCAGATTCTCGCCAATGTCGAAGTCGCGACGGACATCATGAACCTGGAAAGTGCGCTGGCGACCGGTGCGATGGCCTTGTTCGGCGAGAAATACGGCGAGAGTGTGCGTGTGGTCAGCATTCCGGGCTTCAGCCGCGAACTTTGCGGCGGAACGCATGTGGTGCGCACCGGCGATATCGGGTTGTTCAAGATCACGTACGAGGGGAGCATCTCGGCGGGTGTGCGACGGATTGAGGCGGTTACAGGCGAGGGGGCGCTCGAGCGCTTCGGCGAGGCATCGGCACAACTCGCGCGCGTCGCGGAACTGCTGCATGCGTCTGACGCGGACGTAGTGACGCCTCTCGAAAAGACACTCGAAGCGCAGCGTGCCTTGCAACGGCAGCTGGATCAGCTCAAGGACCGGTTCGCGAACCAGCAAGTCGATAAATTGCGGGGGCGCGAAGTGGCGGGCGTGACCGTGGTCGCCGAAAAGCTTGAAGGGCTCGAGGCGAAACAGCTACGCTCCATCGTAGATTCGCTGCGCAACCGCTGGAAAAGCGCTGTGATCGTGCTGGCTTCGGTAAATGGCGAGCAAATTCCGATTGTGGCGGCAGTGAGCAAAGACCTGACGCAAAAGGTGCAGGCGGGCAAACTAGTAGGCGCGGTCGCAAGTGCGGTGGGGGGCAAAGGCGGCGGGCGTCCGGATATGGCAGAAGGCGCGGGCAAAGATGCGAGCCGCTTACCAGCCGCGCTGGCCGGCGTGTATGAGACAGCTGCGCAGGCACTCAACGGCAGCGAGGCGAAATGATGGAGCAGTTCGACGTCGCGATCGTCGGTGCGGGACCCACTGGCCTTGCCTGCGGTATAGAACTGCAGAAGCGCGGACTGAAGCCCGTGCTGTTTGACAAAGGCTGCGTGGTCAACTCCATCTATCATTACCCGACCAATCTCGTTTTTTTCACTACGCCTGAACTGCTTGAAATCGGCGATATTCCGATGACTTCGCTGAATGAGAAACCCGGAAGGACGGAAGCGCTCAAATATTATCGGCGCGTCGCCGAGCACTACAAGCTCGATGTTCATCAGTACGAAAAGGTGCTCGGCTTTGACGGCGCGGACGAGCATTTTGTAGTGCGCACGGAAATGAGCACGGGCGAGCGCTGTTGCTATCAGGCCAAGAAGATCATCCTGGCGACGGGCTATTACGACATCCCGAACCGGCTGAACGTTCCGGGCGAGGGTCTAAAAAAGGTCATCCACTACTATCGCGAAGCGCATCCGTTTTACAACCAGGACGTGCTGATCATCGGAGCGAAGAATTCGGCCTGTATCGGCGCACTCGAGCTCTACTGGACGGGTGCGCGCGTGACCATGGTGCATCGCGGAGCCGGCATTTCGAACAACGTCAAATACTGGATCAAGCCCAATATCGAGAACCGGATCAAAAACGGCGAGATCAAGGCGTATTTTCATTCAACCGTGAAAGAGATCCGGCCGCACGAAGTGCTGCTTCAGACGCCCGAAGGCGAAGTGACGCTCAGGAACGATTTTGTTTTCGCGATGACGGGATATCGTCCTGACTTCGAGTTCATGGCGGAACACGGCATTCATCTGGATCCGGCGAGTTCCAAGCCCATCACAAATCCCGCTACGCTCGAGAGCGAGCGCAAAGGCGTGTATCTGGCAGGCGTGATCGTGGCCGGCACGCATACCAACGAAATCTTCATCGAGAACGGACGCTTTCACGGGAAGGTGATTGCGGATGCAATTGAGAAGAGTCTGCGTGAAAAAGCGGCCTGACGTACCGACGTCATTTTTCGTTAGAGTAGAGGAGTTATGGCGCATTCGTGGCTGAAAGTTCTTTCTTTCTTGATTGCGGCAGGCGCTTCGTTGGCTGGGCAGAACAGTCCTCCCGAACTGGGGGGCGCCTTTCGAAATCCGGAAAAGGCGGGCTGGATCTTCGTTCACCTCGAAGGCACTCCGCAGGCAATCGGTTACCAGCATGGCTACCTGCTCACGCCGGAGATAGAAGATGCCAAGCGGGCCATCGAGCTGAGCGTAACGCACGATGTTAAACACGACTGGAGCACACTGCGCGATGTTGCGGAAAGGTATTTCTGGCCGAAGGTACCGGAAGAATATCAGCAGGAGATTGAAGGCATCGCGCAAGGCCTGAAATCGCACGGCTCGAAGCTCGACACACTGGATCTCGTCGCTATGAATGCCTACATGGAGTTCTCGTATTACTATGGCGAGTCGGAGAAAAAACAGGCGCGCGGGGTGGCGGCAAGCGTGGGCGACCATTGCAGCGCGTTTGTGGCGACCGGAAGCTATACCAAAGACGGTCGCATTGTGATCGGACACAACAACTGGAGCGACTATCTGAGCGGCAGCCGGTGGAAGATGATCTTCGACATCGTACCGGCACGCGGGCATCATCTGATCATGGATGGCGTGCCCGGGCTCATCCACAGCGCGGATGATTTTGGCATCAACGACGCGGGAATCATGATCACGGAAACGACAATCGGCAATTTCCACGGATTCAACAGAAACGGAGTTCCGGAATTCGCACGCGCCCGCAAGGCGATGCAGTACTCGGAATCGATTGATGATTTCGCGCACCTGATGGAGCAGGGAAACAACGGCGGCTACGCGAATACGTGGCTGGTGGGCGATCGCAAGACGAATGAAATCGCACGGCTTGAACTGGGCCTCAAGAACGTTACGCTCGAGCGGACAAGCGACGGCTACTATGTGGGTTCGAACTTTCCGATCAACCCGAAGCTGATTGCGGAAGAAACCGATTTTCCAATCAACGATCCGAATACGCCGAACCTGGTTCGGAAACGCCGCTGGGATCAGTTGATGGCAGAGAATAAGGGCAAGATCGATGTGCAAACGGGTAAGAAATTCGAGACCGATCATTACGACGTGATCACAAAAGAAATCGATCCAAACGAGCGCACGATTTGCGGTCATATCGACCGTTCTCCGCGCGGCATGAAAGGCTGGCAGGATCCGTACGGGCCGGCCGGAGCAGTCGAAGCGAAGGTAGCCGATAGCGCAATGGCCGAGAAGATGTCGTTTGTGGCGGGTGCAGGGAAGCCCTGCGGCGTCGAGTTCCACGCTAGGGAATTTCTCGCGAAACATAAAGAGTTCGCCTGGCAAGCACCCGCGCTCGAAGATCTCAAAGCAAATCCCTGGATTGTGGTAAGTGCCGCTGCCCGGCCCTGAAGATCGCGTCGAAACACCTGCTTCGGCGAACAGTGATTATTTCCGGCTTCCCCCGGCGCCTCCTGTTCGGGCAACGGACGGAGTTAGCTGGGGCATGCAGATCTTTCTGTTCGTTCTGGGCGCGCTGCTGGTCATCTCGCGCCGTCCGGACGCGCTGACCACGCCGCAATTTTTTGCTGAAGATGGTAGCGTCTGGTTTGCCGACGCGTATCGTTTTGGTTTCTGGCACACCCTGCTCTTGCCGGACGCCGGCTACCTTCAGACCTTTCCCCGGCTAATCGCGGGCCTGGCGACTCTCGTCCCGCTGCTCTATGCGCCGCTGCTGATGAACATTGTCGGTATCGCGGTCCAGGTCTTGCCGGTTAATCTACTTGCGTCCGCACGGCTCGCGAGTCTCGGCAGTCTTGGTGCTCGCATGCTGCTGGCCTTCATTTATCTTGCCTTGCCGAATTCGCGTGAATTGGACGTCGTGATTACAAATGCGCAGTGGCATTTGGCACTGATTGCGTGCCTGATTATGGTTGCGAATCCGCCGCGAAATTTCGTTGCGCGTAGCGTTGATGTATTCCTGCTGGTGCTGAGCGGATTGACCGGGCCGTTTTGCGTGATTCTGCTTGCGCTTGATGCGATCTTATGCTGGTTTCGGCGTAGACGCTGGCAACTCGTCAGCCTGACAATTCTGGCGATTTGCGCGTCCCTGCAAATTGCCGTGATGCTGCAGGCCGATCCTGCTATTCGTTACAAGGCTCCACTCGGGGCGTCGCTGCGGCTACTCGTCGACATTATTTCCAGTCACGTATTCCTGGCCGCCATTTTCGGATCGAGCAATTACACCGCTCGGCTTGGTTTCGCAGCACTGTTGCTCGCCGCCGTTGCCGGCGCTGGTGTCGTTGCTGCGGCAGTGATCAAAGCGCGCTGGGAGTTTCGCGTCGTGATCCTGTTCTGCGTGCTTGTTTTTGCCGCAACTTTGAAATCGCCGCTCGTCAGCCGCACTGAGCCGCAATGGCAGGTGCTCAATCAGGCTAATGGCATCCGCTACTGGTTCTTTCCCATGCTGGCGTTTCTTTGGTCGGTGGTCTGGTTCGCCACCGCGAGCCGCAAGCGAATCTTGCGCCTGAGCGCGATTGCGCTTCTGGTGCTTTCGATTGCCGGAATGGCGCGAGATTGGCGCTATCCTCCTTTTCCGGATCGTAATTTCCCGCAATACGTGGCTCGGTTCGAAGCTCTGCCGCCCGGCGAAGCATTAGCGTTTCCACTGTTTCCTGATGGTTGGACCATGCAGCTGGTGAAGGGGACGAAATGCCAGAGTGCTCCGTTTGGGGCGATCGACACGCCCGGAGAGGGCCAGCGCGTTTCAGGCGGCGTGATTTCGGTGCGCGGCTGGGCGAATGCTGCGGCTCCCGTGAAAGATGTGGAGATTCTGCTGGACAAGAAAGAAGTGGCCGATGTGGTTCCATCGATCGCGCGGCCCGATGTCGATTCGGAATATCCGGGTAGTCTCAATAGGTTGAAAGGCTGGGAAGGATCGGTCGACACGGCGAAACTTTCTGCCGGCAAACACGAGGTTGCTTCGCGAGCACGATTGACGAACGGCTGCTCGGCCGTGATTGGGACTCGGTCTTTCGAAGTGCTGCACTGAAACGCGGTCCGGCTGAACATGGTTGGTTGCGGCCGTGATATAGCCGAGCCATCTAGAATCGGCTGGGAACGAACGGAGAAATAAAAAGGCGCCGGCGGCCAAAGCCTGATTAGGCGGCTTGACTCTGATGTAGAGCACGTCCCACTGAAATGCCTGGCTCTGGACGTGGGGCGTCCACCTGGAAACGTTTGATCCAGTAGTGTCAGACCAGAGATCTCGTCCGTTTTGATCAGCACCCAATTAGGGAGTGGACGACTGCTTAAGCCACCAGTTTGATACCCCAGGAGTTGGATGGAGCCGTTGAGGATGCCGTGATCGTGTGGTTCGAGAATTCGTTCCTTATCGTGATAGATCAGGCGAATCATTCGCTTTTGTTCGATAGCCTTCACGATGTGGTGAACGGGTCGCAGGAGAGGCATAATGCAATGATCTTCGCGCGTGTGATTCTCGATATCCAGGGTATCGATTGCGACTGGATGTACGCTTCGGATCGATGAAAAATGTGGGCCACACGGGCAGAAAGGACAGGCGATGCGGAATGAGTTAAACTGAATCGGAAAGCAGCGGGAGTAATTCAGCGGTAGAATGCCAGCTTCCCAAGCTGGACGTCGCGGGTTCGATCCCCGTCTCCCGCTCCAATGCTCTTATAGCTACGGCAACGGTCAGCGGAAAATCCTGTACTCCGTCTACTCTGTTAAGC